>CAWCKZ010000005.1:0-527198 GCA_963796305.1 uncultured Solirubrobacteraceae bacterium
CAATTACATGACCATGCATCAGTTCGACCGGGAGGCATGTTTCGGTGGTTATCGTCTCGAGGGACTTTGTTACAAGAGATTTATCCGATTCTTTTGAAATGACCACTGTAAACCCAAGTTCTTCAAAAAAGGTCCGCCAGAATGGAAACTGTTGATAGAATACCATGAGTGCCCTGGGAATTCCTATCGAGGTTGATTTCCATGATTCTTTTTCCACAAACCCATCCAATAGCATCTCAGTCCTTTTTGTGAAAAGATTCGGGATATTATTGTTCAGCTTTTTCCTGTCGTCGGTCTCGTATTTTTCACAGCGTCCCCCATAGTAAAGTGACTTTTTTTCGCCCTCTATTTTCACACGGCTTATTTCACAGTGATTAGTACAACCCTGACAAACAAATCTGCTTACTTTATACGACGCATTTCGAACTCCGAAGCCTTTAAATTTTGTTTTCTGACCTTTTGTCATGGATCTTTTGGCAAGTATAGCCGCACCGATTGCCCCGGTAACATCAAAATGCGGAGGTATGATAATACTCTTTCCAACAACCTGTTCGAATGCAGCTACTACTGCCTTGTTATTGGTCACGCCCCCCTGGAAGAATATTTTATTTCCTATCCTTCTGTCGCCTACTACCTTCTGAAGATAATTGTAGACAATTGAATATGCAGGCCCCCGACCAGGTTTTCATTCCTTGCTCCCTTCTGCATAAATGAATTCAGATCCGATTCCATAAAGACGGTGCAACGGTCACCCAATTTTACCGGACATTCAGATTTCAATGCCATGCAACCAAACTCTTCAACAATATTGATGTTAAGTTTTTCCGCCTGTTCCTCAAGAAATGAACCGGTTCCTGCTGCGCATACCTTATTCATCTCAAAATCGACAACAACACCATTCTCGATGCTGATGTATTTCGAATCCTGTCCCCGATCTCAAATATAGTGTCAACTGTCGGATCATAGTCAATTGCAGCGGTTGCCTGAGCTGTAATTTCATTTACGATATTATCGGCACCAATAAAGTCGCCTGTGAGATACCGTCCCGAACCGGTAGATCCTGCCCCAAGAACTATTACATCTTCACCAACCTCATCATATATTTCAGTCAGCCCTTTTCTGATTGCTTCAAGAGGCTTACCGGCTGTTGGCAGATAACGTCTTGAAACGACATTGTGCTCTTCATCTATTAATACAACATTGGTACTGAGAGATCCTATATAAAGTCCAAGGTATACACCAACTCTCCCGTTACCGTTTCTGACGAAATGAACGGCCTTACTATATTCTGCAAGAGATTCCTTAAGAGGAGGCAGGCTGGCAAATTTGGTTGCTGTGCCATTAAGATATTCCTCAAGTCTGGAGATTCCCGCGAAATGGTTCATATTGAGCTTATTAGCACGGCTGTAGTAGACAGCGCCTATAGCTCCCATTGCAGAATGATGAGAAGGTATAATGAGTTCACCATCAATCAGGTTGAGTGTTTCCTTGAAAGCCCGTATCATACCAGTGTTGCTGCGACACCACCGGAGAAAACCACAGGTTTTTTAATCTCTTTACTTCTGGCAACATTGCTTCGAAAGTTCCGGGCTAAGGCAAAACATAGACCTGCTACTATATCGTGAAGCGGTGTGGCTATCTGCTGGTGATGGATCATGTCACTTTTAGCAAAAACACTGCAGCGGCCGGCTATCCTGGGAGGATCAACCGATTTTAGTGCCATTAAGCCAAATTCGTTCTCGATCGGAACGCCTATTCTTCTGGCCTGCTGGTCAAGAAATGATCCTGTTCCTGCAGCGCAAATGCTGTTCATTTCAAAATCGACAAGCCTGGAGTGTCCATTTTCAGGGTTTTTCTCAAGAATGATGAGTTTGGAATCTTCACCGCCGATTTCAATGACGGTTCTTGCTTCCGGATATAATATTCCTGTGGATGTTGCCTGTGCAATTATTTCGTTGACAAAAACTCCTCCAATAAGGCTTGTTGCAAGTTTTCCTCCGGTACCTGTAACTGCAATCCCTTTTATTGTAGCCGAAGGATGCTTGTCAAGGACAGTTGATAATCTCTCTTTGAGAACATTAAACGGCCGTCCGTGTACATAATCATAATACTCCTCCAGTATGTTATTGTTTTCATCAATTATTACCGTGTTAAGAGAGACAGACCCAATATCAAATCCAAGAAAATAATTAGACGAGGAGAATCGGGAGTAGAAGATTTAGGCACCATACAGAGAGGTTTTGATCAGGTTAAAAATTAATCTTTTGGATCAATATACCAGAGGTTCAAAAGTACTAAATTCCCTCTTAAGAATCAATCTAAATAAATAATTCTATGCTAATTATCATTTTTTTACTTTGCCTAACATATTAATTATCAATAATTTTAATAACAGGAATATTCGGTTTATATAATATTCTATTAATAGAATATATAAATAACAAAATATTATAGATTGAAGAAACTTTATTTTCAAACTTTAAATATATTCTCTAAATATTTGAATCCCAGAACATAGAGTTTTCCAAAAAATCATTTTTCAGGTTCTCAACTTTCATTTTCAGAGCCAGTCGTCCTCAAGTATTTCTCCTATTGATCCCGACGATCATCCTTTTTACGGGTACTTTTCTGGAGCATCTCCCGAGTGCAGTTCTTACCATTTCCAAAAGACCCCCGCAGCATGGCACTTCCATCATCATTACAGTTATTGTATTTACCTTAGTCAGGTCAATCATGGCAGTCAGTTTATCAATGTAAATACTGGTTCCCTGGTCAAGCTTTGGACAGGCTATTGAAAGGACCCCTTTAAATGTTTAGCGTGAAAAGTACCCATTGAGAATGCTACACAATCAGCTGCAATTAAAAGATCTGCATTCCTGAAATACGGTGCATTTGGATTTACCAGGTGCATTTGAACTGGCCACTGCCGGAGTTCTGAAGACTGATCACTGTACAAACCGTTGTCATTCTGACTGAACGGTTTTTCAATAACCATAGTTCTCGATCCGGGGCATCCACCTCCTGCATGTTCATGAACATCAGCATGAATAAGCTCTTCCAGAACAAGGGTTTCATTATAAGGTTCAGCTTCCCTGGTCTCAATAGTAATTGCCCCTTCAGGGCAATATCCTATACATGCACCAGTCCGTCACACATAAATTCGCTTACCAGCCTTACCTTGCCATCGATCACCTGCAGTGCACCTTCGTGACAGTTAGGCACACACTGTCCGCAGCCGTTACACAGATCTTCATTAATATTTAAAATATCTCTTTTCATATTATTCTTTTTGATAATTTTCTATTACAAAGTAGAAACATTAAAACGAAGGAAATTGTAACATATGTTACAAAATGAGAAAATATTCCGGCTCATTATATGGGTAGCTTGATGATCAGTTTTTAATGTTTTTATAACCCCGCCCAAACCTTCCCCTTAAACAATTTAATCTTTGTACACATCTTGTCATTTTGACTTTTGATACTCACCCCCTTAATCCCCCTCTCTACTTCGTAAAGAGGGGGCAATTTACAGATATGCTGAACATTATGAGTCAACCCCTAGAAACAAATCTATTTTAATATTTCATTATATTATCTCACAAAGTGAAACTAAAAGCTATCTAAAAGGTAGCGACTTTATAGTCATATTTGAACCTTTATCACATACGTCACCAACATCGTCACCCTGATCGGGCTGGCGATCGCGATCGACTACTCGATGCTCGTCGTCTTCCGCTACCGCGAGCAGCTCGACGCGCGGCGACGACCCGCGGATTGCGCTGGAGACGACGATGGCGACCGCCGGGCGCGCGACGCTGTTCTCGGGCCTCACGGTCGCGATCGGCCTGGCGCTGCTGCTGTTCATGCCGCTGCCGTTCATGCGCTCGATGGGCGCCGGCGCAGTGCTGATCCCGCTCGTCTCGATCGCCGCCTCGGCGACGCTGCTGCCGGCGCTCCTGTCCGTGCTCGGGACGGCGTCAACAGGATGCGCGTCGTGCCGCAAGCAGCGTGCTCGAACGCCGCGCCAGCGGAGCGCCGGGGGATGTGGTCGCGCCTGGCGCGGTCGATCATGCGCCACCCGGTCTTCTTCCTGGTCGGCGCCGGGCGCTGCATGCTCGCGCTCGCGTCCCGGCGCTGCGCTGCACGTGACCGGCGGCGACAACCGCAGCACGCCGCACGGCACGCGAGGCCACCGACGGGCTCTACCTGCTCGAGGCGACGCATCGGCCCGGGCGCGCTCGCGCCGCACCAGATCGTCGTCGACACCGGGCGCCCGGGCGGCGCGCGCTCGCCCGCGACCGTCGCCGCCGAGCTGCGCCTCGTCGGCGAGCTGCGCGGCGGACCCGCGGATCGCAGGCCGCCACGATCCAGGCGCCCGCGCTCGTCTACGGCGGCGATCGCCAGGCAGGCCGAACATGCATCGACCCCGTCGGCGCAGGCGCTGCAGATCCGGGCCGCCGGCCACACCGACGCGGGCACGTTCGAGGCGAAAGACCTCGTGCACACGATCCGCGCACCTACATCCCGGCGGCGCGGCTTCCCGCGCTCGGACGTCGTCCTGCTGACCGGCGCGCCCGCGTTCGGGGTCGACTTCGTCGCCAAGGCCTACGGCGCGTTCCCTTGGCTGGTCGCTGGCGGTGCTCGTCATCACCTACTTCGTGCTGCTGCGCGCGTTCCGCTCGGTGGTGCTGCCGCTGAAGGCGGTGCTGCTGAACCTGCTCTCGGTGAGCGCCGCCTACGGCGTGCTGGTGCTCGTCTTCCAGCACGGCTGGGGCGGGCCTCGGCTTCCACAGCTCGCCCAGATCGAAGCCTGGATCCCGATCTTCCTGTTCGCGACGATCTTCGGGATCTCGATGGACTACGAGGTGTTCCTGCTCTCGCGCATGCGCGAGGAGTGGGACCGCACGCACGACAACGAGCGCGCCGTCGCCTACGGGCTCGAGCACACCGGGCGCATCATCACCGCCGCCGCGGTGATCATGATCGCGGCCTTCTCCGGGTTCATGACCGGGAGCGTTCGTCGGGCTGCAGGAGTTCGGTCTCGGCCTCGACGGTCGCGATCTTCCTCGACGCCACGATCGTGCGCGCGCTGCTCGTGCCCGCCGCGATGAAGCTGCTCGGCACGCTGGAACTGGTACCTGCCCGACCGCGTGCGCCGCGCGATGCGCCTGCGGCCGTCTGCCGCCCGCGCCTAGCTCCGCGAGCGCGTCACGTCAGGCGAAGGCAGCGTGCGCGTAGGCGCGCCCCGACACCCGCTCCGGCGGATCGCGAGCGCTACAGGACCGTGTTCACCTCGATCTTTTCTTCGTTCTTGAGCGTCAGCGGGAACGCGCTGCCGGACTCCTGAGGCAGTTCTGGACCCAAGAGGTTGAGACCAGCTCCCTCTTCGTTCGGTTCGCCGAGATGCCAGACCCCGGGCAGCTGAACCCCGCCGCCTGCTGGAATGTCAGCGGTTCCTTCTTGTCCATCACGTCGTTCCTCGTGATCACGAGCATGCCGGCGCCACCCGTGATCACCCGGAAGGTGTAGGGACCGCAGTCCACCAGCCCGGTGATGCCGCCACTGCCGGAAGCCGCGCGGAAGGCCAGCGCCGTTTCGTTTTTTGCTTTGTTCAGCCAGCCGACTTCGCCGTCGAGCGGTTCGGTGACGACTTCGCCGGCCACCGAGCCGCGGCTGGCGCAGGAGGCGCCGTTGATCACGCCTTCTTTGCTGCTGATGACCGTGCAGCCCGTGAACACGAGACTGGCCGTCAGGTGTTTGTGGTTCGCGCCCGGCGAGTATTCGCCGCTGGCCGCCACCGATTTGCAGCCAGACGAGTAGCCATTGACTGTTTCGAACAGCGTGCTGGCGCCTCCCTTGGCGGTGAATTTGTTGTTCGGCCCCGGCCCCGGGAACCATTCGAATTTGCTTTCGCTCGGCGAGCCGGCCGCGTGAGTGCAACCACGGTCGGAGAGTTTGCCGACTTTGCCAGGGACTTTCTTGCAACGTCCGAATTCAGGCGGGCCGACGGACGCGGGTTCCATCGTCACGGTCGCTTCGAGGTTGGCACCTTCGCTCGGTGGGATCGGTTCCCCGGGTTCGTATTCGCAGAACCCGCCGCCGTCGCGGAGCTTGACGAGATAGGGAGTCGTCCCGGTTATTTTCACGTGGCCTTCGCTACCTTCACTCCCGTCGGAGAAGAATGCGAAGCCGCATGTGCGGTCTTCGAGAATCAGCAGCAGAGACTGTTGGCCCCCGTAGGGCCCGATCGTCGCGTCGGCACCGGAGGCTTCGCCACACCCGCCCGGGAAGGATTCGAGTTGGTGCGCGACCCCGCTGGCTTCATACCAGAGTTCCAAGCCGTTGCACCCGGCCCATTTCACATTCGTGACTTTGGCCTGGTCGCCTTGCGGGATCACCAGTTGCGTCCCGCTCGCCGCCTGCACGAACCCCCACAGCCCGACGACGAGCACCGCGCCTGCAGCCAGCAGCAGGCGGCGCCCGAGCGAGCCCATCGGCACTCCGGCACTCCGTACACGTCCCACCCCCTGTGATCGCCCGCCGAGCGGGCTCTTCCAGATGGGTCTTTATACCACCGGTAGGGCCCCGACCATACGCGTGCTTCGTGAGCGCCGCGCCGCCCTTCCGCGACGCGACGTTCGTGCGCCCTGACTCCCTGCAATCAGGCGAAGGCGGTGTGCGCGCAGGCGAGCAGCGCTCCCGCGCTCTCGCGCATGCCCGCGAGCATCACCTCGAGGTCGGGTACCGCGTCGGGGTCGCCACCAGCCGAAGCACACCTCGCCGTCATAGCTCAGCATCGCCACGCCGATGGCGTGCTCGGCGGCGAGCGGGACGAGCGGGTGGATCTCCGCGAGGCGGCGAGCCGAACGCGTAGAGCGTCTGCTGCGGCCCGGGAACGTTCGTGATCGTGAGGTTGAAGAGGCGTTTGGCGTAGAGGGACTGCGCGATCGTCGAGTGCAGGATCGGCGGCGCGAGCCCGGCGAGGTCGAGCACCGCGGTCGTGCCCGCGGCCTGTCTGCCGCCGGACTTCAGCGCGGCTCGAGCGGGCGAACGTCTCGCGGTGGCGCCGCTCGGCGTCGGGCTCCGCGACCGGCAACTCGACGAACAGCGAGGAGACGCGGTTGCCGAGCGCGAGGTGCTCGGCGGCCGTGCGCACGTTCATCGGCACCATCGCGCGCAGGCCCTGGCGGGCGGGGGCTCGCCGCGCGAGAGGAGCAGCTCGCGCAGCCCGCCCGCGACGACGGCGAGGATCACGTCGTTGACGGTGCCCCCGAACGCGGTCCGGATCTCGCGCAGGTCCTCCAGCGGCACGCGCACCGACCTCGAAGCGGCGCTGGGTGCCGATCGGCTCGTTGAGGCTCGTGTGCGGCGCTGCGTTGAGCTCCTCCTTGATGATCATCTCCACGGCCGAGCGCGCGTTGAGGACAGCGCCTCGCGGGGATGAAGCGCGCCGTGGACGCCCATCTGCGCGGCTGCGCTGAGCGACTCGACGGGCAGCAGACCGGCCCATGCACGCGCGAGCCGCGCGAGCGCTCCGGGCTCGGGTTCGGGGCTGGCGCTGCGCTGCGCGCCGGTCCGTGCGTCTCGGCGGCGGCCTCCTGCAGCGCCGCGCGTGCGCCGCGGCGAACCGCCCGCCGCAGCGCGCGGGCGGCTGGCTCGAGCGTCGAGGATCAGGTGCCCGACGTCCATCGAGCCGACGCCGTCGACCATGCAGTGGTGGGTCTTGGTCGCCAGCGCCCAGCGGCCGTCCTGCAGGCCCTCGACGATCACCATCTCCCACAGCGGGCGGTGGCGGTCGAGCCGCTGCGAGAAGAAGCCCGCGGCCCAGTCGGCGAGCTCGCGCTCCCCGCCCGGGGCGGGCAGCGCGGCGCGCCGTGATGTGGCGCGGGAGCTCGAACGCCGGATCGGTCGCGCCACTCCGGCCACGATAGGCCGCCGGTGTGGGGCTGTGAGAGCCGCTGGCAGTAGCGCGGCAGGCTGTGCGAGCCGTCCGCCGAGGTGCGCGCAGAGCTCCTCCAGCGACGGCGCGCCGCCGCTCGGAGGCGTCGAAGACGAGGACCCGCCGATGTGCATGTGGGCGCTCTCGTCGGCCTGCTCGAGCTCGAGGAACGTTGCGTCGAGTGCCGTGAGGTGGTCTCCCATTACGGCGCGACCCTAAGGCGGGAGCGCCTCCGCGTCATCGCGGGTAGACCACATTCGCGGGGGGAAATACACCGATGCTGATCGGTGGGATCGGATGGGCCGTGCAGGCTGCGACGTCCGAGCGCGGCGCCTGAGCGCCACCCGCGTGGCGCGCCGGCGGCGGACGCGGCGTCGGGGAGTGATGGGCCGTGCAGGAATCGTCCGACCGTGCAACTACGAGAGGACTTCCCGCTGGTTGCGTAGACGTGAGCGCTTCGTCTGGGAGGGCCCAACGGCAACGCAGTACGCGAACGCCGGAAAGCAGGGACTCGCGGCGCATCGAGCACGTCGCCGAGGCTCGCCACCCGAGACACCACCGCACGTCAATCCGTCGTGAGCCGGAGCGCGGATTGCGTCTAGTCTGCTAGGCCGAGCCGCGGAATCGCGGGCTCTCCGATCGGAAGGAGTCTTCGTGCAGAGCTGGGACCTGAATGGGCTTGATCTCAAGCCGCGACTGCCGGAGATCCTCTCCTCGAGCGATGCGGCGAGGGCGATCGTGCTGGCCCTCGCGGCCGGCGAGAGCCTCTCGGATCACGAGGTTCACGAGCGAGCGTGGCTGATTGTGCTCGATGGCGAGATCGAGATTTCGACGTCCGCCGACGAGCGGGCTAGCGGTGGCGCCGGGCTGCTCGTCGAGCTCTCTCGGGCGAGCGTCACGAGGTGCGCGCATCCACGAAGGCCCGGCTGCTGATGTTGCTGACTCCCTGGCCCGGCGACGGCCATCCCGGCGCGATGACGATCCGCGAGAAGCTCTACGCGCGCCGTCGCGCCGCCAAGCGGGCCAACGCCTGAGCAAGTTGCGCGTGGGGAATGGGCCGTGCAGGAATCGAACCTGCAACCTTGGGCTTAAGAGGCCCCTGCTCTGCCGGTTGAGCTAACGGCCCGAGAGCGCAGCCGGCCGCCGGCCGGCTGCCTTGCGATTCTACCGAGCTATTTCTTCGCGGTGCTCGTGCCGGTGCTCGACGTCTTCGTCGGCAGTGCCTTACCGGTGTAGGTGCCGTTGGCGGCTTTCTTGACTACGACCGTTTTGCCGTTGGTGGTGGTCGTGAAGGTCTGTTCGCCCGAGGGGTTCTTCTTCGCTTCGGCGAGTTCGTTGCGCAGGCGCGTGCGCTGTTCGTTGGGAGCGAGGGCGACCGCCTTGGCGGTGGCGAGGTCACCGATGCGGACGTTGTGGGCGCGGTAGGCGTTCACCGCCAGCGCCGCGTACAGGGCCGCGCTGTTCGGGCGCTCGCTGACCACCAGCTGCAGGACGGTGACGGCCTTCGCGGGTTCGTTGAGGCCTTCCTGGTCGTAGATCCTCACCATCTGCTGGGCGACTTCCGGGTCCGGCTTCGGAGGGTTGAGCGCGATGTAGCGTTCCCACGACTGCGCGGCTTCCTTGTACAGTTCGCGCCCCTTCGCGGTAGGCGTGCCCGCCGTCGTGACGTAGGCTTCGCCTCCCGCTTCGTGCAGCTGCGCCTTCGTCAGCGCCGCCCACGCGGCGATGTTCTGCGGCTGCTGCTGGGTCTGCTTGCGGTATTTCTTGATCTGGTCGGCGTAGCTCGCGCCGCCGGAGCCTTCGTTCTGGCTGGCCGCGTTCAGGAACCCGCCGCCGCCGAAGCCCGTGCCGATGCCGAACAGGACCAGCCCGGCGCCCATCAGCACCGCCAGGCCGGTGTAGATCACGCGCACGGTTCGGCGCCGGCCTCGGCCTCTGAGGTCGAACAGCATCGTCTACAGGCTTGGGTCTACGTGGTCGATCATTTCCTGCACCGTCGGCTCTGCCTGCTCGCCAGGCTCGGCCGGCTGTTCCGCGGGGGCCCCTACCTGCTCGCTGCTGGTGCTGGTGCTGGTGCCATCGCGCAGGTCAGCGTCAGCGGGCCTCACGAACGTAGCCAACAGGATACTCGCCTCGTAGAGGATGTAGAGCGGTAGCGTCTCGAGCACCAGCGTGATCGCGTCGCCGGGCAGGAACGCGGCGATCGCCGCACACGCCACGATCGCGTAGCGGCGGTTGTGGCGAAGCTGCTTCGGCGTCACCAGGCCGAGGCGCGTGGCGCCGACGATCACGACGGGGACCTGGAAGACGAGGCCCATCGCGAGCAGGATCGTCGCGGAGAAGCGGTAGTACTGGCTCGCCTGCACGAGCACGTTGAACTCGCCCGCGTTGAAGTTGACGAAGAAGCGCACGGCGGCGGGAAGCACGACGTAGTAGCCGAACAGCACCCCGCACACGAACAGGAACGGGACAGCGAGCAGCAGCGGGCGCGCCGCTTTTCGCTCGACCGGCGTGAGCGCCGGCACGACGAAGCCGTAGAGCTCGTACAGGATCACCGGCAGCGAGATCACGAGCGCGAAGATCAGCGAGACCATCAGCGTGGTGGTGAATGGCTCGCCGACTCCCAGCGTCACGGGGTTGTCGCCCTGCGGGTTGCGCGGGATGTTCTTCACGTCCGCCGATAGCGCCGCCATCAGCGGGACGATCTGGGCACGGGCCTGCGGCGAGAGCCCGCTGCCCTGGCGCGAGAGCACCGCGAGCGCCGCCCGGGTGTCGCGCGCCACCTTCAGGACCCCCTGCTGGGCGAGCACCGCCTGGCCCACCGTGCCCTCTCCTTTGGCGACCTGTTTCTGAGTCTGCTTCTTCAGCGGCGCGTTGATGATGTGCAGCAGCGTGTGGTTCTGCCACAGGCAGAAGCCGAACGCCACCGCGAGCACCACACCGCTGACGATCAGGCGCGTGCGCAGCTCGTCGAGGTGGTCGACGAGGCTCAGCCGGTCCTCGTGGCCGATCGTGCGAATCGCGCTCGCCATGGGCCACTGAACCTAGCGGACGAGCCCTGCGGGACGTGCCGGGAGCCAGCGGTGGGCAGCCCGCCAGAGTCCTGCGCATGCCTGGAAAACCCTCCCCAAACGCGAGGCCAGAGGGCCTCGGGCGGGGCTAAAGCCGACCGGGATGCGCGTCGATGGTGAAGCAGTGCCGGCGATGAGCCCCGATAACGACCCCAACATCCTCCCCGAGGCGGAGGAGCCTCGCGGCGAGCGCGCAGAGGTCGCCTATGGCGAGAAGCGCGGACCCGTCGAGGAGGGCAGCGCGCCCGACCATCTCCACGTCTGCTTCCACTGCGCGGGCGAGCTCGTCTACCCGCTCGACTGGTCGGAGGAGGGTCCCCGTCACTGGCGGATCGTGCTGCGCTGCCCGGAGTGCGAGTCGCGCCGCGAGGGCGTGTTCGACCAGTCCTCGGTGGAACGCCTCGACGATGAGCTCGACCGCGGCTCGAGCGCCCTGCTCGGCGATCTGCGGCGCATGACGCACGCGAACATGTCAGAGGAAGTCGAGTTCTTCGTGCGTGCGCTCGACGCCGACCTGATCTGCCCGAGCGACTTCTGAGCGTCCGCCGGCGACTGCGCATGTCGCCCGGCCGTGTGTCTGAGCATCACGTGGTGGCCCTGCTTCTCGGCGAGGCCCGTCCGCCCGTGAGTGTCGACCCCGCCGCAGCTCAGCGGTAGCGCTCGACGACCGCGTCGGCGACGAGCTCCAGCAGCTCCGAGCGCCCGTCGGGCAGGATCTCCGGAAGCGACGCCTTGGCGTCGGCGACGACGGCGAGCGCCCGCTCGCGCGCCTCGTCGAGCGCCCCGGTGGCGGCGATCCGCTCGCACAGCTCCTCCGCCTGGTCGGGGTCCCCGCAGGGAGGCGAGCTCGAAGCGGGCGAGCTCCGGGTCACGTTCGCGCGCGAGGATCAGCGGCAGCGTCACCGTGCCGTCGAGCAGGTCGGTGCCACGCGACTTGCCCGTCCGCTCGACGGGGCCGGACACGTCGAGGACGTCGTCGAGCATCTGGAAGGCGAGACCGATGCGCCGCGCGAAGACGCCCAGGCCGGCGGCCAGCCGCGGCGAGCGCCCCGCCGCGGTCGAGGGCCCCGAGACGGCAGGCCGCTTCGAACAGCGCGGCTGTCTTCAGCTCGCAGCGGCGCAGATAGCGCTTCACCGCGACGTGCGCGCGCGTAGGCGTCCTCGCGCTGAAGCAGCTCGCCCGCCGCGAGCGCCGAGCTCGCCTCGGAGAGCGCGCTCAGCTGCTCGGAGTCGTCGTTGCGGGCAAGCTCAGCGAACGCCCGCGAGAAGAGCAGATCGCCGGTGGCGACCGCCACCTCGCGCCCCGCCACCGCGGCGACCGTGGGATGCCCGCGGCGCAGCTGGGCACCGTCGATCAGGTCGTCGTGGACGAGCGTGGCGGAGTGCACGAGCTCGACCGCCACCGCGGCGCGCACGAGCTGCTCCTCGCCCGCCCGCGAGGGCGGCGGGCCCCCGGCGGACTCGGCGGCGAGCAGCACGAGCAGCGGGCGCAGGCGCTTGCCGCCCGCCACGATCGTCGCGTTGGCATGCGAGGCGAGCGGCGCCCCCGCCTCGGCGGTGACCCGCTCGAGGTGGCGCTCGGTGCGACCCATCAGCCGGCGCAGGCCGGCGCCGCCGTGACGCATGACGGCGTCGAGCCCATCGACGTCGCGCACCGAGTGCCCCCGCGCGAGGCCGCCGATCGTGCTCACGACGCATCCCCTTCGGGCACGGTGCCGTGGTGGATCGCCACGATCCCCCCTGCGGTGAGCAGGTAGCCCACCTCGACGAGGCCGGCGTCGGCGAGCGCGGCGGCGAGCGAGCGCGGGCCGGGGAAGCGGCGGACCGAGCTCGGCAGGTACGTGTACGCGTCGGCGACGCTCGGCGCCGGCGCACCGAGCGAGGCGGCCTGCCCGTTCGGGCGATCCGACAGGGCGCCGGCGAGCTGCCCGAGCGCCGGAACGACGCGGTCGAACCACACCCCGTAGAAGAGCGAGAGGGGCGGGCGCTGGGGTGTGGTGATCTCGAGCACCACAACCCGGCCGCCGGGGCGCACGACGCGCACCATCTCCTGCAGGCCGCGCCCGAGATCGTCGAAGTTGCGCGCTCCGAATCCGACGGTGGCGGCGTCGAAGGCGTCGTCGCCGTAGGGCAGCGCGAGCGCGTCCGCCCACTCGAAGCGCGGCGTGCAGGCGTCCTGCGCCAAAGCGGCCACCTTCGCCCGCGCACGGTCGAGCATGCCCTCGGAGAAGTCGCTGCCCACCACCTCCCCCGCGGGGCCCACGCGGCGAGCGAGCTCGAGCGCGAGGTCGCCCGTGCCGGTCGCCACGTCGAGCGCGCGATCGCCCGCCTCGAGGTGCGCGAGATCGGCTGCGCGGGCGCGCCAGCGGTGGTGGAGCCCCGCCGTCATCGCGGTGTTCATCAGGTCGTAGACGCCCGCGATGCGGTCGAACATGGCCCGCACCTGCACGTCCTCGAGCCTGCCCGCCCGTGCCTCACTCGGTGCGCCGGCTGCCTGGCGAGCGGCCACGTTGCGGCTACTTCGACAGTTCGAGGAAGTGCACGACCGCCGCGAACTTCTTCGGCGGCAGGTTCCTGAAGTTCGGCATCGGCGCCGTCGGGTTCACGAGCGTCCGCGCGATCCCCCCGCCGGGAAGCCGCGAGCCGACGTGCGTGAGCGGCGGGCCGGGGCCGGAGTTGCCGTTCTCGCCCATCTTGTGACACGCCAGGCAGCCCGACTGTGCGACGACGAGCTTGCCTTCTTCGTACTGGGCGAGCGTCTGGCCGCCCGCCTGCTTGACGTTGGCGGGGGTTTCCATTTCGATGACCGTCGGCGAGCCGGCGGTGGCGCCCTTGTACGTCAGGAACGCCATCGCGGCGATCACCGCGATGCCCGTCACGGTGGCGATCGGGCGGCGCTCGGGACGGCGCTCGGGCCCGCGGTCGTAGAACGGCAGCAGGAACAGCAGGATCATGCAGATCGTCGGCACGCCGATCGTCGCCAGCGGGGTGAGGCTGGAGGGCTTGACGACGCGCAGCACCTCGAAGAGGAAGAAGAAGTACCACTCGGGCCGCGGCACGTAGGTGGTGGTCGTGGGGTTCGCCTTGGAGCCGAGCTCCGCGCCGAGCACGAGCGACAGCGTGATGATGACCGCCATCACCACGCACGCCATCGCCGCGTCCTTGGCGACCGCGTAGGGGAAGAACGGCTTGCCCTGCGCCTTCAGGATCGAGTATTCGCGGAGGTACTGCTCCTTCTCGCGCTGGTTCATCGCCGGCCCCCGGCGGCGGCCCGGCGTGCGTGGGCGCTGCTCATCCGATCAGACCTCCGCCTCGCGCAGCTCGGCGGGCTTCTCGGCTTTCTGCCACGGCGGCGCGGTGGTGCCGAGCTTCGTCACGAGGTACAGGTGCGCGCCGATCATCGCGATGATCGCGCCGGGCACGAGCAGCATGTGGATGGCATAGAAGCGCGACAGCGTCGTCGCACCGAATTCAGAGCCCCCGCGGAGGAAGTCACTGAGATAAGGGCCGAGCAGCGGTCCCGTGCCGTTGATGTTGACGCCCACGATCGTCGCCCAGTAGGCGCGCTGGTCGAACGGCAGCAGGTAGCCGGTGAAGGACATCGTCATCGTCAGGATCAGCAGCACGACGCCGATCACCCAGTTGAGCTCGCGGGGGTACTTGTAGGCGCCCCAGAAGAACGTGCGGCCCATGTGCAGGAACACGAGGATCACCATCACGCTCGACCCCCACTTGTGCATCCCGCGCACGAACTGGCCGAGCCACACGTCGTTGGTGATGTACCTGATCGATTCGTAGGCGCCGCCGGCGGGATCCGGCCGGTAGTACATCGCCAGGAACACGCCCGTGACGGCCTGCGAGAGGAACGCGAACAGCGTGGCGGAGCCGAGCGTGTAGAACCAGTTCGTGCCCTTCGGCACCTTGCGGAACATCAGCCAGCGAGCCGCGCCGCTGAGCGCAGGTGCGCTCGTCCACCCAGTCGACGAGCGCGACGCCGCCGTGCTTGGAGCCTTCTACCGGACCGGGGGGCGGCTCCTCGTGCGGGCGCGGCGGCGGCGTCTGGAGCGCCGAGGGGATCGGGGGTGCTGGCAGTTTGGGCATGCTCGGGATCGCTCCGTACGGCGATCAGAGTTCTGGGCGCCCGGGCGCGAGGGGTAGAGGTACTGGCCGATGCCGTCGAGCGGCTCTCCGGGGTCGCGCGGGGAGAAGCGCCGCAGTTCGCTGTTCACGCTGAAGCGCGGGCCGACTTCGAGCTGGTTGCCGTTCACGCGCGTGTAGAAGCGGTCGAGCGGGCGCACCGGGGGCCCTCCGACGGGGCGCCCGAGGAGGTCGTAGACGCCGCCGTGGCAGGGGCAGATGAAGCGCTCCGCGGCGTCCACCCAGCGCACGGGGCAGCCGAGGTGGGCGCAGCGGCTGGAGATGCGCGATGAACTGGGTGCTGCGGTCATAGCGGTCGGTGTCGATCGCGGGGTTGAACTTGCGGACGTAGACGGTCGTCTTGCCCGCCTCGCCGATGCCCGGGGGCGACCGTGAGGACGACGGGCGTGTAGTTGAGGTCGTTGAAGTAGTCGAGCGTGCCGACCGTTTCCCAGCGATGGGGCGTGCTTTTGAAGATCGGCCCCACAGCGAAGCCGAGCGAGGGGAGCAGGAATGCGCTCGCGGCGACGATGCCGGCGGCGTTGGCGCCGCCCGCCATGAACCTCCTGCGGGTGACCGTCTCGCCCTCGAACGCGCCTGGGATGTTTCGTTCGAGCGTGTACTTCGGCTTCTGCTGGGCGTGCTTGTCGGCCACGGGCGACAAACAATATCGAGGCGAGATTCAGGGCGTGTCCGGCGCCGGCGGCGGCGCTTGTGCGCATCGCCTCGATCGCCTCGGGGGCCCCTTCCAGCAGCAGATCCTTCGCCCGGCGGTGCTCTTCGCTGGGGCCCCATCCCACCGCGCGCGCACCCGCCGCCCACACCGCCTGCGCGAGCTTGGGCTCGCCCGCGCCGTGCGCGAGCGCGCTCAGCGTGATCGTGTCGGCGAGCTCCGCGACAGCGTGCGTGTCGCCGAGCGAGACGAGCCGCTCGAGCCCGATCGCATAGAGCTGGTCGCCGGCGAGGAGGCCCAGATCGGCCTCGGGCGCCCGCACCACGCGCGGCGCGCCGTAGTGCAGGAGGTAGCCCTCGTAGATGGCCTCGATCAGCAGCTCGTACTCCTCGCGGCGGCCTGCCGCCCGCGGGCCCGCGCGCGGCGATCGCCGCGGGGCTCGCGGCCGCGTCCCCGTTCTCGACGCTCCGCGCCTCGCAGGGGCGAGCAGCGTGGCGATCAGCCCGCCCTCGGCGCGCAGCAGCGCGCGCAGGCGCTCGAGCGCGGCGCTCATCGCGCCGTCCGCCGTCCGCTCGTCCCCCTCGCCTCCTCGCTGGCCGAGTGCACGCGCGGGCATTATCCGCCCCCGGGCTCGGGGAGGGCGGCGAACGCCGCCTCCGCGGCCTCGAGCGTGCGCTGCACGACCCCGTCGTCGTGGGCGAGCGAGGGGAACCAGGCCTCGAACTGCGAGGCGGGCGGGTAGACGCCGCGCGCGAGCAGCTCGCGGCACCAGGCGCCGTATGCGGCGGTGTCGCACGCGCGCGCATCCTCGAAGCTCGCCGACCGGGCGCCCGGAGAAGAACACCGTGAGCAGGCCGGTCGCGCTCGCCACCTGCACCGGATATCCGCCCGCCGCCGCGCGCAGGCCCTCGGCCAGGCGCTGCGGTGGTCTCGCGCAGGCGCGCATACGCCTGCTCGTCGAGCATCGCGAGCGTCGCGAGCCCGGCGGCGACCGCGAGCGGGTTGCCCGGAGAGGGTCCCCGCCTGGTACACCTCGCCGGCGGGCGCGAGCATGCGCATCAGCTCGGCGCGCCCGCCCACCGCCGCGGCGGGCAGGCCACCGCCGAGCACCTTGCCCATGATCGTGAGGTCGGCGCTCACGCCGGCGAGCTCCTGGGCGCCGCCGCGGGCAACGCGAAAGCCGCTGATGACCTCGTCGAGGACGAGCAGCGCGCCCGTCTGGCTCCGCGCGCTCGCGCAGCAGCTCGAGGAAGCCCTCGCGGGGCGGGACGAGGCCCATGTTCGCCGGGAGCGGCTCGGCGATGATCGCGGCGAGCTCGTGCTGCTCGGTCGCCGCGACGAGCGCATCCGGGTCGTTCCAGGGGACAACCACCGTGGCCGCCGTCGCGCTCGCGGGCACGCCGGGGCTCGCGGGCAGGGCCTGCGTCGCGAGGCCCGAGCCGGCCTCGGCGAGGAGGCCGTCGAGATGGCCGTGGTAGGCGCCCGGCGAACTTCAGCACGCGCTCGCGGCCGGTCGCCGCGCGGGCGATCCGCAGCGCCGTCATCGTCGCCTCGGTGCCCGAGGAGGTCATCCGCACCATCTCCACGCCAGGGCATGCGCCGCGACGACCTCGAGCGCGAGCTCCACCTCGCCCTCGGTGGGCGCGCCGAAGCTCGTCCCCCGCCCGGCCGCCTCGGCGACCGCCTGACACGATCCGCGGGTGCGCGTGTCCGTGGATCAGCGGGCCCCACGAGCAGACGTAGTCGACGTAGCGGTTGCCGTCCACGTCGACGAGCTCCGCGCCCTCGCCGCGGGCGATGAAGATCGGGTCGCGGCCGATCGCCCGCATCGCGCGCACCGGCGAGTTCACGCCGCCCGGGATCGCCTGCGAGGGCGCGCCGGTAGAGCTCGGCCGATCGCGTGTCGGTGACGGACTCCATGAGCGCCCGCTCATTCTCACAGGTCGCGCGCGCCCGCCCGCGGCCGCGCGCGCCTAGCGCTCAGGCGTGAGCCCGCTCCCAGTCCTTGAAGTCGTCGGTGAAGTACAGGAGCCGGATCTTCTTGAACTCGGTCGAGGAGTACAGCGTCGCGCGCTCGTGGATCCCCGTGTGCTCGGCGATCGCGTCGAGCACGGCGTCGCACTCCTCCTTGGAGCGCCCGTGCGCCATCGTGAAGACCGAGTAGGGCCAGTCGGGGTAGGTCGGGCGCTGGTAGCAGTGGGAGATGCCGCGGAACGCTGCCATCCGGCAGCCGATCTCGAGGACGTCCTCCTCGGGGACGCGCCAGACGCCCATGCCGTTCGCCGAGAAGCCCGCGCGGCGGTGGTAGAGGATCGCAGCCACGCGCCGCAGCAGCCCGCGCTCCTGCATGCCCGACAGGTGGTCGAGCAGGCGCTCGCTCGCTGAAGCCGACCGCGGCCGCCGCGGGCGCGTAGGGCTCCTCGACCACCGGCATGTCGCCCTGCAGCGCGCGGATCACGGCGATGTCGAGCTCGTCGTAGGGCTGCGGCTCGAGCTCCACCGGCGGGCTTCGCCTCGGCGGCGCTCGCGAGGGCGTCGGTGTCGCCCTCCATCTCGAGGTCCATGCGGATCTTGAACATCTGCAGCGTGGGCAGCTGGCGCACCGACTCCGCGCCCGCCGCGCGCGCGAGCACCTCGAGCGTGCCGTCGAGCCCGAGCGCCGAGTCGGGCTCGGTGGCGATCGTGAACCACAGGTTGAACTCGTGGTTGCGCAGGTAGTTGTGCGACACGCCCGGGTGCTCGTTGATCACCTGCGCGGCGCGGTGCGGGTACTCGGGATCGACCTTCGCGGCGACCAGCATCGAGGAGTAGCCGAGGGCGCGGGTGTCGAAGATCGGCGTGACCTGGCGGATGATGCGCACGTCGAGCAGGCGCTGCACGCGGCTCATCACCTCGGCCTCGGTCGAGGCCGGCGAGCTGCGCGACGTGGCAGGTAGGGGCGCTCGGCGATCGGGAAGCTGCCCTGCATCAGGTTGAGCAGGCGGCGGTCGACGTCGTCGAGCGGCGCAGCGGCGCCGTCGCGGCGGCTGCGCAACTTCGGCACCGCGGCCGCCGCCCGCTCGCGTCGGCGCCTCCGCCGCTCAGCTCTGCGCTGCCAGCCACTTCGCGGCGTCCTTCGCGTGGTAGGTGATGATCACGTCGGCGCCCGCGCGCCGCAGCGAGGTGAGGATCTCCAGCACCGTGGCGCGCTCGTCGAGCGCGCCGGTGGCGGCGGCGGCCTTCACCATCGCGTACTCGCCGCTCACGTTGTACGCCGCGAGCGGCAGCCCGGTCGCGCTCTTCACGGCGCTGATCAGGTCGCCGTAGGCGAGCGCCGGCTTCACCATCACCATGTCGGCGCCCTCCTCGCACGTCGAGCATCGCCTCGCGCACCGCCTCGCGCCCGTTCGCGGGGTCCATCTGGTACCCGCGCCGGTCGCCGAACGCCGGCGCCGAGTCGGCGGCGTCGCGGAACGGCCCGTAGAACGCCGAGGCGAACTTCGCCGAGTAGGCGATGATCGGCGTCTCGGCGTGCCCGTCGCCGTCGAGCTCCTCTCGGATGGCGCCCACGCGGCCGTCCATCATGTCCGACGGCGCGACGATGTCGGCGCCCGCGCGGGCATGGCTGACGGCGGTGCGTGCGAGCAGCTCGAGCGAGGCGTCGTTGTCGACCGACTCCGTCGTCGCGGAGCAGCCCGCAGTGCCCGTGGGAGGTGTACTCGCACAGGCACACATCGGTCACGACGAGCAGCTCGGGGACGGCCTGCTTGATCGCCCGCGTGGCGAGCTGCACGACGCCCTCCTCGTCCCACGCCCCCGAGCCCTGCTCGTCCTTCTCGGCGGGGATGCCGAACAGCATCACGGCGGCGATGCCCATGCCCGCCACCTCGCGCGCCTCCTCGACGGCAGCGGCGAGCGACAGCCGCTCGACGCCGGGCATCGTCGCGATCGGCTCGCGCCCGCCCGCGCCTCCCACGCCCGCCTCGGCGACGAACATCGGCAGCACGAGCTGGCCTGCGCGGAGATCGGTCTCGCGCACCAGCCCGCGCAGCCCCGCGCTCGCGCGCAGCCTGCGCATCCGCGTCTTCGGAAAGCCCATCGCCCCTCAGGTTAGAGCTATTCGGCGCGCCGCAGCCCGATGCGCGCGAGCGCGCCGAACAGGAGCGTGAGCCCAGCCAGATGGAGCAGCGAGAGACCGATCGCCGGTGAGGCGCCGTTGACGGCGGCGTCGAGCGCCTGCAGCGAGGCCTTGAAGGGGAACACGAACGAGATCGCCCCGATCGCGTGGTAGAAGCCGCCCGCGACGGCGCCGCGCGGGACGAGCGCGAGCAGCGCGAGCGGCAGCGAGAGCAGGAAGGCGAGCAGCGACGCGGCGCGCACCTCGCGCGCGAGCGCGCCGATCGCCACGCCCAGCGCGCCGAAGGCGATCGCGCCGAAGGCGAGCGCGAGCACCCACTGGCCCGCGCGGCTCCAGTCGAGCGCCACGAAGGCGCTCACGCCCGCGAGCAGCGCGAAGGCGACAACGAACGCGCACGCCGCGGCGAGCAGGCCCTTCTCGGCGAGCAGCTCCTCGCGCGAGACGAGGCCGCGCACGAGGCGCGCGAGCGCGTGCTCTTCGCGCTCGAGCGCGACGCCCCCAGCCGCGAGCAGGACGCACAGGAACATCAGCGAGACGGTCACCGCGACGACGACGGCGAACGTGTTGAGCGGCGTGCGCCGGCCGTGCAGGACGGAGCTCTTCACCGCGATCGGCCGGCCGACGGTGGAGAGCACGTTCTTGCTGAGCGCGAGGTTCTGCGCGGCGAACTCGGCGAAGCGGTTGATCCGTTCGAGTTCGCTGCGCGCGTGGCCCGGGGGCTGGCGGGCGATGATGCCCCGCAGCGTCGGCGGGATGCGGTTCAGGCCGATCAGGTCGGGCGGCGCGCCGAGGACCGAGAGGTTGCCGCCTTCGAGGATCGCGCTGAGGGCGCGCGCGGCGGCCTGCTGGATCTGTTCGGAGAAGCCGGCGTTCGCCTGCGCGATCGCCGAGTTGATCGACGACTGCACGAGCGACTGCTCGAGCGCGTCGCCGTTGTAGAGCACTTCCACGCCCGCCTGCTGGACCGAGGAGATCTTCGCGGCGATGTCCGGCGGGATCACGACCGCCGCGATCACCTCCCCCGATTTGACCTTTTCGATCGCCTCCTGGCGCGAGCTCGGCGCGGACGGGCTGCACCTGGTTGAAGAGCTCCTGGGCGTAGCGGCTCACGCTGACGCGCTGGCTGCCCACCTGCACGGTCTCGCCCGCCGGGGTTTCGTCGACGATCGCCACCCGCGGCTTGGCGGGGCTGCGCGAGATCGCGAAGCCGATCAGCAGCGCGATCGCGACGGGGTAGAGGATCAGCACCGCGAGCAGCAGGCGCGAGCGGCCGAGGATCAGGAGATCCTTTCGCAGCAGCCATCTCAAGGCCGTGCCTCCGCCTCGCGGCGCGCGTGCGCGCAGGAAGGCCACGAAGGCGTGCTCGAAGTCGCCGCCCTCGCACGCCCGCCTCGCGCACGATCTCCTCGGGAGCGCCGTCGAACAGCAGCCGCCCGTCCGCCAGCACGACCGCCCGGCTCGCGTAGCGCTCCGCCTCGGCCACGTTGTGCGTCGAGAACAGCACGGTCGTGCCCGCCGCGGCGAGGCCCCGGATGAACTCCCACAGCCGCTCGCGCTGAGCGGGGTCGAGCGAGGCCGAGGGCTCGTCGAGGGCGAGCACGGGCGGCTCGGCGATCAGCCCGAGCGCGACGTTCACGCGCTGGCGGTTTCCGCCCGACAGGCGGCCCACGCGCTCGTCTGCGCGCGCGGCGAGGTCCGTCTGGGCGAGCATCCGCTCGACCGCCTGCCCGGGATCGTCGACCTTCTCCAGGCGAGCGAACAGCTCGAGGTTCTCCGCGACCGACAGCCGCGTGTACAGCGCCGGCTGCTGCGGCGCCCAGCCGACGTCGCGGGGACCGGGATCGACGCTGCCCGCCGAGGGCCGCTGCGCCCCGGCGATGATCGAGAGCAGCGTCGTCTTGCCCGCGCCGTTGGGGCCGATCACGGCGATCATCTCGCCCGCCTCGGCGGAGAAGCTCACGTCCTCGAGCGCCTGCAGGTGTCCGAAGCGCTTGCCGACCGCGCTCACGGTGAGCGCCGCGCTCACAACAGGCCGCGCCCGGACTCGCTCCAGGACTCGAGCTCGACGTGGCGATTCAGGTAGACGACCGTCTCGCGCAGCACGGCGAGGATCGGGAGCGCGATCAGCGCCCCGATGACCCCGTGCACCTGCAGGCCGAGGAGCAGCGCGAAGATCACGAGCAGCGGGTTGATGCGCAGCGTGTGGCCGAAGATCTGAGGCGCGACGATGTGGCCCTCGAGCTGCTGCAGCCCGACGAACAGCAGCGTCACCCACAGCGCCGACACGGGATCGCTGAAGAGCGCCACGAGCACCGCGGGCAGGGCGCCGATGATCGGGCCGACGTACGGGATCAGCTCCATCACGCCGTAGAAGATCCCGAACAGCACCGCGTACTTCTCGCCGTCGGGGAAGATCCCGAGCACGCCGAAGATGTAGAGCGCGAGCGTCGCGGTGGCGCCCATCACGAAGCTGAAGAGCAGCTGCCCGAACACATATCGCGCCACCGCGTGCTGCACGAGCGTCGGATAGTCGTCGGCGGGCGTCCCGTCGCCCTCGGGCATGTGGCGGCGGATCAGGCGGCCGATGCGCCTCGCCGTACAGCAGCATGTACACGGAGAGGACGAACACGAGGATCAGATCGAACGCGGCGGTGACCGCTTCTGTGAGCAGGCTGCCTCCGAAGGACACGAGCGAGCTCGAGCCTTTGACCACCTTTTCGCCGAGCGTCTGCAGCGCGGTGTGGCCCTGTTTGATGACTTCCACGTGCACGCCCTTTTCGTTCAGCCAGCTCTGGAATTCGGCGAGCGACTTGTTCGCCTGTTCGATCAGGTGCGGGACGTTTTTGCTGAAGGCCTGCACCTGGTCGGAGATAGGGTTGGCGAGCAGGAAGCCGATCCCGACGACGATCAGGAAGAATGCGAGGTACACGGCAAGCACCGCCAGCCCACGGGGAAGCCGGCGGCGCTGAAGGAACGACACGGCCGGGTTGAGGATGAGGGCGATCAGCGCCGCGACGATGAAGATCACGAGCACTTTCCCCGCGGCTTTGGCGAGCACGTACAGAGCGAGGATCGCGATCGGCAGGATCACGAGCTGCACCCACCGCGGGATGACCGCGCGCGGCGGCGCGGCGGGCGCCTCGGCGCTGCGGGCCGACCCGCTCGCCCCCGCGCCCTCCGCCCCGGCCTCGACACCCGTCGGCCGTGCGCTCCTCCGTCGGCGCCTCCGACGGCATGGGGGCGCTCAGCTCGACCTCCTCCTCGGTGGGGGGCGCTGCTTGCGGGGCGTTCTCGTGGACGCTGCTCACCTCCCTCCCGCCATCGCCAGAGTATGGCTGAGTCCGAGGCGGCCCCCGAGGTGCCCGGCGAGGCAGCCGCCGGCAGCGAAGACGGGCGCGCGGGCGCGCGCGCGGTGCGGATCCTGTTCGTCGGAGACGTCGTCGGCGGGCATCGGGCGCAACACCCTGCTCGACTGCCTCCCGCTCCTGCGCGAGCGCCACGACCCGACGTTCGTCGTCGTGAACGGCGAGAACGCGGCGGGCGGGCTCGGCATCACGCCCCGCAACGCCGATCAGATGTTCGCCGCGGGTGTCGACGCGATCACGCTCGGCAACCACACCTACCACCGCCGTGAGATCTACCCGTACCTGGAAACGCACGAGCGAATCGTGCGCCCCGCGAACTTCCTGCGCAGCCAGCCGGGCCGCGGCAGCAGCGTCGTCGAGCACGACGGCGTGCGCCTTGGCGTCGTGAACCTCAGCGGCAATCTCTACCTGCGCGCGGGGCGCTCGATGTTCACCGAGGTCGAGGCGGCGCTGTCGGGCCTCGGCCAGGTCGATCACGTCCTCGTCGACGTGCACGCCGAGGCGACGTCCGAGAAGGTCGCGCTGGGCTGGCACCTCGACGGTCGCGTCACCGCCGTCGTGGGCACGCACACACACGTCCCCACCGCCGACGCGCGCGTGCTTCCCGGTGGCACGGCGTACATCACCGACGTCGGCATGACCGGCCCGCGGGGCGGGGTGATCGGCGTCAAGCGCGAGCAGGCGATCGAGTCGCTGCTCACGCAGATGCCGGTCCGCTTCGAGACCTCCGAGGAGGACCCGTGGCTGATGGGCGTGCTGATCAGCTGCTCGCGACCGCTGCGGGCAGACTCGATCGAGCAGGTGATGATGCCGCGTCCGGCACAGGCCGTGCAGGGCCGCTGAAGCGCCCGAGCAGCGCGAGCATCACCAGCGGGAAGAACCACGGGATGTACAGGTAGAACCAGTGTTCGATGCCGAGCTGCTCGGCGATCAGCACCGCTCCGCACGCCGCCGCGAGGCCGACGAGGTCGCCGCGCCGCGGCACCAGCGCGAGCAGCGACGGCGAGCACCGCCACGAGCGCCTCCACCCCCACCTCGACGCCCTTCAGGCCGCCGTACAGGCCCCACACCGAGAAGGGCGAGCCGCGGTCCGCCTGGTAGGCGATCGTGCGCTCGTAGATCGTGTGCAGCGAGTCGTGGCGCAGGGCGGGCACGATCGCGAGCGCGGCGAAGGCGGCGAACGCGAGGCAGAAGATGGCGAGCCCCCGCGCCACCTCCGCGCGACCACGCCAGCGGCCTTCCTCGTCGCGCAGGCCGTGGGTGGCGAGCACCGGGGCGAGGGCGAGCGGCGCGAACTTGGAAAGGCCGGCGAGGGCGGCGAACGCGCCGCTCGCGGCCGTCGCCAGGCGCGAGCGGTATGAGGCGGCGAGCAGCGCGGCGAGCACCAGCACCGCGACGAGCGTGTCGTTGGCGTTGCTCTCGAGCGCGTACAGCGTGAACGGGTAGGACACCCACGCGTAGGCGAGCGCGATGCCGAGCGTGGGGCCGCGCAGGCGTCTGCCGAGCAGGAACATGAGGGCGGCGGCGGCGAGGTCGAAGAAGACCGCCGCCGCATGGGCGGCTGGGAGGTCGTCCCAGGTGCCGCTCCAGCCGAAGATCTGCTGGAAGGGCACGTACGCCTCGTAGTTGACGGGCCCGTACGTGTCGCCGTGTTCGTTGTCTTTCGGGTAGGAGCCGTACAGCGGGCGGTCCGCGGTGATCCGCTCTGCGCCGATCACGCCTGCGTAGCCGACGTCGATGACGTTGCCGTCGGTGACGTTGAGCGCGACGCGGAAGCCGAGCAGGAACACCACCGCGATCGCGAGCCACGAGGCGGGCACGAGCAGCCGCAGGGGCCGCGCCGGCGCGGCCGCGGCGGCGCAGCAGCGCGAGCATGCGTGCGAGCAGGTAGAGCAGCGGCGGGTAGGCGAGCGGCACCGATTTGTAGATCTCGGCGTGGTTGAAGAACGCGAGCGACACCGAGAAGGAGAGGAGCACCAGCAGGTCGAGGTGCAGCAGCGACAGCGGCCGGCGGAAGTCGAAGAACGGCAGGAAGAACAGGACGCACAGCGGGAGCCAGATGTAGAGGGCGTTGACGTGGCGCCCGAACGCGCCGGGGTAGCCGCGCGCCATCGACCACGCCACCTGGAAGCCGGTCCACTGTTCGAGCACGCGGCCGGACATGTCGTCGATCGCGACCTGCCCGATCTCCTTCTTGCCGTCGCGCGTGAAGTAGCTCACCTGCCAGCGGAACGCCGGCTTGAGGTAGGCGCCGCTGTATGAGCCGCGGTATTCGCGCTGGAGCTCGCGCATCTTCGGCAGGCGGGCGGCGATCGCGAGGACCTGGTCGAGGACAGGCGCGGCCCGGCGGGGGGCACGTTCGAAGCCGCCACGGGTATCGGGGATTCCGAGGTGGTGGTCACCGTGGTGGTGGTGGCACGCCCGGTGAGCGTGGCGTGTCCCGGGAGCGGCGGCCCGAGCAGCGAGCTCGAGCCCACCGAGCCGGACGCGGGTGTAGTCGTGGACCCCGGCGCGGCCGTCGCGGGCGCGGCGCACGAGGACCGGGCGCACCGAGGGCGGGCGCGAGGTGGCTGCGCGTCGGGCACCACGCGAGCGTATCGCGGGGCGTCGCGGGCGAGACGGCTAGCGCAGCACGTCAGTGCCAGCGTGACCGGCGAGGAGCTCAGCCCGCCCGCGCTCGCGGTGAGCAGCGCGTGGTAGCCGCCGCGGGCAGTGGCTTGGCTGCCGATGCGGCCGCTGAAGTCGAGCCGGTCGCTCCGTGGCGGCTCGTGCGCGCGGGTGCAGCGTTCCGACGCTCTGAGGCGCGCGCGCAGTGCCTGGCGTGCAGGCGCCTGCAGCTTCGCGGTGGGCGCCACGCAGCGTCTTGCCGCTGCGCAGGCCGGCGACCGAGTGTTTGAAGGCAACCTGGACCTTCGCGGACTCGCTGAGAGCGTGAAGTGCGAAGTCGGTGCCCGCGGCGGCCGCGCCTTGGCGGAGATCGCGGTGGACGTTTCGAGACGCGGAAACGTGTGTGGCTGAGCGCGCCCGTGATCGCGCGGCGCGCTGGATGGCGGCGGCGGGGCTGCGCGGGGGCCGGCGGCGGCGCGATCGAGACAGGCGCGTGTCGCGCTCGATGCATTGCCGAGCGCGTCGCGTCGCCGTGACCGTGACCGTGTAAGTCCCTGGGCGCTGTAGGTGTGCGTCGACGCTCGCGCCGGACTGCGCCGCTGCCGTCGCCGAAGCTCCACGCGACGCGCCCGAGCGCAGACCAGACATCCAACGGCAGAGACCGAGAAGGCAGAGCGGCTGACCGACGACTGCCGGCGCTCGGCAGCACGAGCGTGTTCAGCAGGGGCCCCGCCGCGTCATAGCCGGCGGCTTCAGCGATGTAGGAGGCTTTCCCGTCGTTGCGGCGCCACACCGCGGCAGCGTCACCCTGCGCGTCGAGCGCGACCTGCTGCTTCGCGTGCTTCTGGCCGGAGGCCGAGAGCGGCACCGCGGAGTCCCCAGGTGCCGCTCGACGCGTTGCCGGACAACGGCTTCGGCGATTTCGTTGGTACCGTTCCAGCGTTCCCAGACGACGACGGCGTCGCCGTTTTCGTCGACCGCCGACCTGCGGGCTCTCTTCGGCAGTTTTTGCCTTTGCCGGAGATGAGCACCGGCGGCTGCCACGTCGCGGTGGCTATCTGGCCTGCGGCCGCTTCGACGGTGTCCTGGTTCGCTGTGGTCATAGCGCGACCACATGGCGACAGCGTCGCCGTGGCCGTCGAGCGCGACTTGCTGGAGCCCGGGTTCACCCTTACCGGTTTCCTCCTTGCTCAGCGGCACGGCTTTCGCCCCAAGTGCCGCTCGGGGCCCGACCTCGTTGCGCTTCGATGATCTCTTCGCCGAGTAGAAGTGTTCCCAGATGGCAACCGCGTCGCCGCGCGCGTTCTCAGCCAGGCGCGGTTCGTTCGCGGCGGCGCCGCCGGTCGGCGACACGGGCGAACGGCGTCTGCCATTTGCCGCCGGCGGGCCTGGCGGAAGTGGCGACTCGCGATTTCGGCCGCGGCCACCTGTTCCCAAGCGGCGGTCGCGTCGCCCGCGGCGTCGATGCCAACTTCGGCGGGGTGCATGTCGCCGGTTCTTTGCTGATCACTGCAGCGGCCTCGAAGGCGCCGCCGGCAGGTTTGACTGCGGATTCGGCGATCGAGTTTCGGGGCCTTCGTGTCGTAGCCAGACCGCAATCGCGTCGCCGTGGGAGTTCACGGCGAGGTCCGGGCGCGGATCGGAAGGACGGCATCGGCCCCAGCTTCTCGAGCGTCACGGGCGCGCTCCAGGCGCCGCTGGGCTCGGCGCTGCGGCGGCCTGGATCGAGTATTCGGCCCCGTCGATGCTCAGCCACACGGCGATGGCGTCACCATGTCGAGTCGATCCCGATCTGCGGGTTCGGTGCCTTGTTCTTTGCTGTTTGAGATCAGCGAGCGGTGCCTGCCATGCGCCGCCGCCCGCGGCCGGCCGGCGGCTTCGATCGACATTCTGCCGCTGCTTCGTCGAACCGCTGCCACGCGCGCGAGGTGTCGCCCTGTGCGTCGAGCGGCGACCTGCGGCGCTTCGGCGCTCTGCCCGGCCGCCGACAGCTTCGTCGGGAGAGAGCCACGTCGGGGCGCCGCATCGGCGGGGCGCGTCTCGAGCGGCAGGCGAGGCGCGAACGCGACGCCGCGAGGCCGACCCAGGTTGCATCGCCACAGTGGCATCCGCCGCGAGCCTGTCCGCGCCGCATCCTCAGGCGTCCACGCCGAAGTGCCCGCGCACGAGCGCGGCGACGTCCCGTATCGCCCACTGCTCCGGCTCGGGCTCGGGCGGCTCGACGCCGGTGAGGATGAGCGCGCCGAGCGAGTCGCACGCATGCAGCGAGCCGTGGCTGCCGCCCCCCACGTGTGCCTGGCGTCCCCAGTCGATGAACTCGTAGCCGGGCGCCGCCGACAGCAGCACCTCACCCGAGTTGGCGCACGCCAGCGCCGACCAGGCGCGTGAGAGGGCATCCGGGTAGTCGGGGCTCAGCAGACGGCCGTCCTCGACGCGGGCGCCGATCGCGCCGAGGGCGCCGTCGACGCTCCACCGCTCCCCGCGCACATCCACGAGCGGCCCGCCCGGGCAGAAGCGCAGCTCGCCGTGCGAGGAGCTCGCGATGACCGCCTCGCGGGTGGCTTCGTGCGCGTCGCGCTCGAGCCAGATCGCCAGGTCGATGCCCTCGATCTCGAGCGCGATCGCCACCACCGACGCGCGCATCGCGTCGCGCTCGGACTCGTGCAGCGCGTACACCATCGCCGCGCGCTGGGAGGGGCACACCGCGACCCGCGGCGGCTCGCCCTCGGAGTTGCGCCCCGGTCCCAGGACGCCGAGCTCGTCGAGGTCGTCCTGCAGGGCGATCGTGCTGCGCACCGGCGCCTGCGAGTGATCCGCCATCACGATCATCGCGTGCTGCTCGAGGAACTCCTCGGGTCCGCCGCCCGCGTCCATCACCCGCGCGAGCTGCACGTCCGCCAGGGCGAGCGACTCGATCTGCCCCTCCGGTCCGCGCTTGTGCGAGTGCCAGTCGTTGTCGGGCAGCGACAGCAGCAGGAAGTCGAAGAGGTCGTTCTCCACCATGTACGCGGAGACGCAGCCGGAGTGGCGATCGCGCAGGCCGGGCATGCCCAGCGCCGAGCGGCAGCCCGTGCGCCGCGAGGCGAAGATGTCGGCGTAGAAGAGCTCGCGGGGGCCCATCACCGGGTGGCGCATGAGCGTCGCGAGCACGCGCGCGAGCGCCGTGTCGCGCTGCGGCTCGTGGCGATGGCGCCCGCGATACATCAGGTACGTCGTGCCCGCCGTGCGCACGCCCGCGTCGTCGAGCGACTCGAACACGGTCGAGCGTGTTCGGCGAGAGGTGGGCGCGGTTCATGTTGTAGACCGTGTCGGTGAGCTGGCGGGCGATGCCGAAGCGCTGCGCGGCGCGGAAGCTCGACCCGTACTCGACATAGCGGCGCTCCTCGCGGTGGTACCAGTTCATCGCTGGGATCAGGTGCTTGTCCTGCCCCGTGCCGGTGACGATCGACGCCGCGCAGACGGGGGTGACCGAGGGAAACGCGGCGACGCAGTCATCTATGTAGGTCCCGCGGCGCACGAGCAGCTCGAGCGTCGGGGCGACCCCCTCCTCGATCGCCCGCGTGAGCATCTGCGGCGCCATCGCGTCGATTACGCAGAGGACGAGCTTCGGCGGCGGGGCTGCCACGGAGGCTCAGCGGCGCAGCACGCGCAGGCCGGCGTACCGTTCGTCCCCGCGTGCCCTGCCGCGCCACGCGAACCACGCGAGCAGCGCCACCGCCACATAGCCGAGCGGGTGCAGCAGCGCGACGAGCACGGCGAGCAGCAGCGAGGCGGCGTCCATGTAGATCGTGAGCGCCTCGCGCGCCGCGCGATCGGCGAGTCGCGTGCGGGCGCGGGCGATCACCGGCCCCACCGCCCGCTGGGCGAGTGCGGCGACGGCGATGCCGCCGACGAGCCCCGGCCACCAGGCGTCGCCGTGGGCGTCGAGCGTGCCGGCGAACAGCACCGCCGCGGCGCCGAGGCCGAGGCCCATGATCGCCGCCGCGAGGGCATCCCCGCTCCCCGAGCGCGCGCGCGGGTCGATCGTCGGGGCGAGGCCGAGCACGATCTGGAGGGCGTAGGCGAGCACGAGCGTGACGGTGACGACGAGCAGCCACCAGCTCTCCTGCAGGAAATGGAAGCTCCCGCCGCCGAAGCTCACGCCGAGCGCTTCGGAGGACGCGAGCGCCCCCGCGAGCAGCAGCGGCAGGAACGGCCGGATGCCGCACGCGGCGGCGAATCCGGCGCCCAGCCCTATGTAGAAGAAGATGCCGTTCATGTAGGGGAGGCGTCGAGGTGCGGTACCGTGCGGTACCGGGCCAGGACGATAGACGAGTTGTCCGGCCACCAACGCGCGCTCGCGCGAGGTCACGCGGACGCGGCGGCGAATAAGGCTATGGGCAGATGAGGCGAACCGGCAGCAGCGGCGACGGACGAGGCACGCGGCCCACCGCGCACGAGCTCGCGCGCTACGAGGCGCTGTTCGCTGCGCGGACGCGCGGCATGAAAAGCTCGGCGATGCGCGAGATGATGGCGCTCACCGAGCAGCCCGACGTGATCTCGCTCGCAGGCGGCCTCCCCGACACGTCGACGTTCGAGCCGGAGCTGTACGCGAAGCTGATGTCCGTCGTCGCGGCGGACTCCACCGCGCGCGCGCTCCAGTACGGACCCACCGAAGGGATGGCTGCCACGGTGGACTGCATCGTCGAGGTGATGGCTGCCGAGCGCACGCCGATCGACCCCACCGAGGTGATCGTGACGACCGGCGGACAGCAGGTGATCGACCTGGTGTGCAAGACGCTGATCGACCCCGGCGACGTGATCGTCGCCGAGGCCCCCACGTACCCCGGCGCCGTGCCCACGTTCAGCGCCTATCAGGCCCACGTGGAGCAGATCGAGATCGACGCCGACGGGATGCCGATCGACGCGCTCGAGGAGACCCTCGACCGCCTGCAGGCGGAAGGCCGCAGGCCGAAGTTCATCTACACGATCCCGAACTTCCAGAACCCCGGCGGCGTGACGATGTCGCTCGCGCGGCGCCGCCGGCTCGTGGAGGTGGCGCGCGAGCGGGAGCTCTTGATCCTCGAGGACAACCCCTATGGCCTGCTGCGCTACGAGGGGGAGCCGCTGCCCACGCTCTACTCGCTCGACGCGGAAGCGGTGGGACGGGGCGGCACATCCGATCTGGTGATCTACCTCGGCACGTTCTCGAAGATCCTCTCGCCGGGGCTGCGGCTCGGCTGGGCGGTGGCGCCGCGGCCGGTGCTCGAGAAGCTGAACCTCGGCAAACAGGGCTCCGACCTGTGCTCCTCGCCGGTCACCCAGACGTTCGTCGCCGCCTACTTCCAGGAGCGCGCCGGCGCGGTTCCCGCTGGCAGGCGTACCTCGAGCGGTTGCGCCACCTATATCGCCTGCGGCGCGACGCGATGCTCGAGGCGCTCGAGGAGCACTTCGGCGAGGGCGCGAGCTGGACCCGCCCGCAGGGCGGCCTGTTCATCTGGGCGACGCTCGACGAGCGGATCGACACGACCGACCTGCTCGCGCTGGCGCAGAAGAGCGAGTCCGTCGCGTTCGTGCCGGGCAGAGCCGCCTACGTGGACGGGCGCAGCGGCTCGGCGTCGATGCGGCTCAACTTCGCGGGCATGTCGGAGGAGGACATCCGCGAGGGGATCCGCCGGATCGGCCGCGCGATCCGCGAGCAGCTCGGGCTGCTCGGTTCGCTCACGGGCTCTCCCGCGCCGGCCGGGCCCGCTGCCCGCAGCACCGACACCACCTCCGAGGAGGGGCGGCCGCCCGCGAACGTCGTCGAGCTGCCGCGCAGGGACGAGCCAGCACGCCGCACGCCGCACGCAGGATCGATGAGCGAGGCGCGCAGCGTGGCCGTCCTCAAGGGCGGCCGCTCGCTCGAGCGCGCGGTTTCGCTGCGCTCGGGGGCGCACGTACAGGAGGCGCTCCTGCGGCTCGGGCACGAGGTGCGCGGCATCGACGCGGGACCGCAGCTCGTCGCCGACCTCGACGCGACCCGGCCCGACGCCGCCTTCATCGCCGTCCACGGGCGCGACGGGGAGGACGGGACGATCCAGCAGATCCTCGACGCGCTCGGGATCGCCTACACCGGCTCCGGGCCCGCGGCGTGCATGCGCAGCACGAACAAGGTCCTCGCCAAGCACCTCATGCGCGAGGCGGGCATCCCCACCCCGGCGTTCCACGCGTTCCCGGAGACGTCGATCAGGGAGCTCGGCGCGGGCGCCGCGATGGGGAGCGTCGAGGAGCACCTCGGCTTCCCGATGGTGGTCAAGCCCGCGAGCGGCGGCTCCGCGCTCGGGGTGAAGTTTGCGCGCGCCAGCGCCGAGCTGCCGGGGGCGCTCGTCGGCGCATTCTCCTACGACCGCACGGTGCTGATCGAGCGCTACGTGAAGGGGCGAGACCTCGCCGTCTCGGTGATCGACGGCGAGGGTGCGCAGGAGCCGCCGCAGGCGCTGCCGATCGTCGAGGCGGTGCCGCGCGAGGAGGAGTTCTACGACTACGAGTCGCGCTACGAGATCGGCATGACCACGTTCGTGTGTCCCGCGGAGCTGCCCGCGGAGACCACCGCGCGCGCCCAGGAGCTCGCGCTGCGCGTGTACGAGCTGCTCGGCTGCCGCGGCGTCGCGCGCGTGGACCTGATGCTCGACGGGGACGGTGATCTGTGGGTGCTCGAGACGAACGTCATCCCCGGGATGACCGAGACGAGCCTCCTGCCCCAGGCGGCTGACGCCGCGGGCATCGACTTCGACGAGCTCGTGCGGCGCGTCCTCGCCGGCGCGCGAAGCCGCTGAGGAGTCGCCGGCGGCGAAGTCCTCGGGCGAGACCTGGTCGAGGAACTCCTTGAACTTCTCCACCACGTCCTCGGACTCCTCGACGTCGTGCTCGAACTCGATGGCGGACTCCGAGATGACCTCCTCGGCGGCGTAGATCGGGGCGCCCGCGCGCACCGCGAGCGCGATCGCGTCGCTCGGCCGCGAGTCGATCTCGACCTCCCGCCCCGCCACGCTCAGGGTGATCGAGGCGAAGAACGTGTTCTCGCGCAGCTCGGTGACCGACACCTGGGTGCATTTGACATCGAGCTCGCCGAGGATGTCGCACAGCAGATCGTGCGTCATCGGCCGCGGAGTGCCCGCTCCCTGGAGCTTCATCAGGATCGAGGCGGCCTCCGGGTGGCCGATCCAGATTGGGAGGAACTTGTTGCCGTCCACGGTCTTCAGGAGCACGATCGGCTGCTTGCCAACCATGTCGAAGCTGACGCCGTAGATCACCATCTCCTGCACAAAGATCCTCCGGAAGGGGGTTGTCAGATTATAGGTACCGCCTGGCCCGCCAAGAAATGCGGCGGACGGCTCTGGAGTGGGCTGGAGAGAGCGCTCAGGCGCCGGCGCGGAAGCTCCACAGCTTGTTGCCGAGGAAGTTGAGCGGCATCGAGCAGACGACCGCTATCGCCTGCGCCGGGAGCTTTGGCACGCCCGCCAGCTCGACGAGCAGCGTGAGCAGCAGCAGGCTGAAGGCGAGCGCGACGAGGCTCACGGCGAGGAAGCGGGGCGCCTGGAAGCGGGCCCTGCCGTCGCGCGCGTCGAACGTCCAGTGACGATTGAGCACGAAGTTGTTGAGCACCGCGACGAGCCACGCGATGACCGCCGCCACGCGGTAGTCGAGGCTGAACACGTGGACGCAGAGCGCGTAGACGGCCAGGTTCACGACGAAGCCCACGCCACCCACGAGCCCGAAGCGCACGAGCTGCAGCCAGTTGGCGGGGCGCCTCATGCCGTGGAGCAGCCGTATGTGTGGCCGCATCTCCACCGCCGTTGCGTGATCGCGCATCCGCAGAGAGTAGCGAGCGAGGACCCGCGTACGGGTACCGGCGGGGACGACGGCCCGCGCCGACGTTCCCGCCTCGCGCGTGGTCGCTCGCCCTCCAGGGCTCGTCGTCCTCGCGTTCGCCGCTACCGTGCTCGAGGCGCGTGTGCCCCGGCGCTAGAGCCCGGGCCAGTGGCGCACGACGAAACCGGAGTTGTCCACCGAGCCCACCTGCCAGCGCGATGCGTAGACACCGCTGCGACCTGCGGTGTTGTACATGATCCCGTCCACGTACATGTACGTGTGGCCGGCGTTCGCGTACACGCTGATGTAGCGCCCGGGGCCTGGAGCCCCCCAGCTCTCGAGTTCGCCGGAGGTCTCGGGCGCGCCCAGCAGGCCGCCCGCCGCGAGCGCGTAGCTGACCGACCCCGAGCAGTCGTAGGAGTTGTCGACGAACGATGCGTGCCCGCCGCCGAACACGTACGGGAAGTCGGCGATCTCGTTCGCGCCCGCGATCACCCGCTGCACAACTTCGGGGACGCTCGACGGGATCGCGATCGCGCCCGAGCCGCCGACCGACCTCCCGCCCGCGACGGGGGTCAGCTGCGCCTGGCGCACGCGCTGGGCGGAGCGTTCGGCGGCCTGCATCTGCTGCAGCTCGCGGCGGACTTCGGCATCGGAGGGGGCGCCCGCGGCGACAGCCGCTTCGCCCGCCTTGACCGGCTCCGCCGCCGCAGCGTGCTTGGCCGACGCAGGCGCGGGGAAGCTTTCAGCTTCCTGGGGGTCCGCAACCTCCTTGACGGTGCCCTTCGCGCCCGGGTGCCCGACGGTCGCCGCCGGACCCCGCGGCGGCGCCGCGCCCTGCTTCGCCGGTGTGCCCTGCTTCGCCGGTGCCGTCGCGGAGGACGTCGACGCGGAGGACGTCGTCGCCCCGCTCTGCTGATGCGTGCCGGAGGCCGCCTGCAGCGCGGACCTCGCGGTGCCCTCGCGTCCGCAGCCCGCGGCGAGCCCGGCCGCGAGCACGCACGCGAGCACGAGCACGGGGAGGCGGGCGTGCGTCATGCGAAGAGGCTACCGAGAGCGTCCGCGTGTCCGCGCCGGTCTAGTGGATCAGCGTGAAGCTGCTCAGCACCGTCGTCGTGACGGGCGTGTGCGACGCGTTGCGGACTGCCAGGCGCAGCATCAGCGACACCTTGTGCAGCTTCGCCAGGCGCTGGGCGGTGCGCTTCGGGAACTGGATCCTCACCGTGCTGCGTCCGCCCTTGGTGGTGACGATGAAGGCTTTCGCGACGACGAGCTGCGGCGGCGTGCCGGTGGGCAGCCCGACGGCAGGCGTGCCGCTGATGTGGAGCCGGCGCGCGAGCGAGCGGTTCAAGAGGACGTCGAAGTGGCCTGCCACCTGCTCGTTCACCGAGTAGCGGACGACGAGCCCGCTGCGGGTGGCGGCGCGCAGCGACTTGGAGACGACGGCGTACGCGGCGACCGGAGCGGGGACGGACGGCAGCCCTCGCCGTTCCCGGCGTCGAGCCGGAGCCCGGGCCTGCCCGGAGCCGCCGGAGCCCGAGCCGCCGCCGGCCGTGCCGGGCGGCGGCGGGCGGCGGCGGGCCGACCACGGTTACCGGGTGCGTCGTGCTGGTGACGTTGCCGGCGACGTCCTTCACCGTGAGCGTGACGTCGTAGGTGCCGCCGTACTGGTAGCTGTGGAACTCGCTCGCCGCGCAGGGGCTCAGCCACGGCGTTTCACACGCGGGCGCGCCGGGCGCGAAGCCGCTGACTGCCGGGGCTGCCGTCGCCGAAGTTCCAGGTGTACGTCGCGTAGTTGGGCTGGGGCGAGCCGCCGGCGGAGTAGCCGATCGCGGAGTCGAGCGTGATGTTGCGACTCCATGCCGTCGAAGCCGACGATTTCACCCGAGTTCACCGTGCTCGGGGCGGTGAACTCCGCTTCGAAGTTCACATGCGTCACACAGCCCACGCCGGGGTAGGGCGAGCCGGACGCCGGCGAGGTTGAACGCGTCGTTCAGGTAGTAGTGTGCCTTCTTTCGATTTCGTTGTTGTAGAGGGTGCCCGCTTTGCTGCCTTCCTGTGGCGGTGTCGGTGCCGCCGATGTCGGGCGCGAAGAGGAACCGGCACTCGTCCGTGTTCTCGTTGTTGTTGGCAGTCCTGCCAGGCGTTGAGCAGCGGGTTGGTGACGATGTTCTGCTGCTCGAGGCTGAGCTGGTTGATGATCAGGTCGGCGAGGCCGTGGTCGCAGGTGCCGTCGTACTGCGTCGGGCAGGTGATCTGGTTGGGCTCCTGCTGGTGGGGACCTTCGAGCTGTTTCGCTTCGAGCGCTTGCGAGTTTTTCTTCGCCCGACTTCTTTTCGAATTCTTCTTTTTCGGTGGCGTTTTCTTCCTTGGCTTTCTCGCGCTTCTCCGCCGTGGGCTTGCTTGCCGGGTCGAAGCCGCCGTCCTGGCATTCCCAGCCCGGCCACTGGTCTTCGCGTTCGAGATGACCGTCGCCGTAGCCGCCGGCGCTCCAGGGGATCACGCCATAGACGATCGTGTTGCCGTCGCCCGTGGGCAGGCCGCCGGGGTTGATCGGCGGCGTGGTAGCTGCAGAAGCTGTGCGACGTAGCTCGTGTAGACGGGCGGTTCCACCCACGCTTCTTTTTTCGCTTCCTTCGTGCGTTTTTCAGATTCGGCTTCTTCGACTTCTTTGATCTTGCCTTCGTAGTCGGAGCAGTGGCCTGCCGGGCCGCCCGCGTCGAGGCAGACGGTCACGCCGGGAGGCGTGAGGATGTAGTAGACGTTGCCGAGACCCTTGGGCAGCCCGTGGGCGGCGACGTAACGCTTCGATCCGCGTTCGCCACCTGGGCGCTCGTGAGGCACACGTTCGAGCCGACGAGCCATTTTTCTCCGAACAGTTCTTTTTCTTCCTTGGGCAGGCCGATGCGGTCGAACGGTTCGAACGGGTGCGGGTCTTCGCAGCCGCTGGCGGGGTATGGCGTCGTGTCGGTGTAGGCGCCCTTGAACACCTGCTTGTAGGAGGCGGGCACGTTCGTCTTGTCCGTGTACTGCGCATCCACCGCGAACACGTTTGCGAGGGCGCCGCTCGCGGACGCGGACTTCTGGAGGTATTCGTCGATGAGCTGCTGCCAGTCGCCGTGGTAGTTGTCCGTCGGGTCCCAGTAGATCGCGTACGTGCTCGTGCCGTGCAGCACCGGGTTGCCTGCGGGGTTGGCGTAGGTTTCAGGATGCCCCGGCTTTGCGGTGAAGTAGAAGTGGATCGGCGACCCGGTTTTCGTCAGATACGCTTCGCCGATGCGGGGCTGGACGCCCGCCGTGGCGGGGCCGACCGTGACGACGACCGCCTGCGCGGGAGCGGCGATCGCCGCGAGCAGGGCGGTGGCGAGGACGAGGGAGAGGAGCAGGGTCGTGCGCACACGCGGGCGCACGCCGGCGAGCGGGGAGGACGGACGGGCGAAGATGGTCACGTGGCCTCATCGGCACAACCTCCGCGCTGCCTTAGCCCGCCTGGACGCCGCGCCGGAGCGCGTCCCGCGAGCGCCGCTCAGTGGTGGCTGCCGGGCCGCTTCGCCCTGGTGGCGGCCGCGATGCGCGCGAGTTCGGCGACGTGCGCGGCGTGGTAGGCGGAGCTGAGGTCGGTGAGCGTCTCGGCCGACGTTTCACCGCGCGCCGGGACGTCTTCGGGAGAGCGCGCCCCTTCTGAGAGGATGCCGATCTCCAGGTGCGGCGCCTCGGAGATGCCGACGGCTCCGCAGCCGACATCCGCGATCGGCTGCCCCGCGCTCACATGCGTTCCCACCGGAACGAGCGCGGGCGCCGCGTGCCCGTAGTAGATGTAGCGGCCGCGATAGGGGCCGCTGTCGACGAGCAGCACGGGCGCGTAGGGCCCGAAGCCTTCGATCCCCTCGTGCACGACCGTGCCGCCGGCGACCGCCAGCTCGACGAGCTTCTTGCCGCACTGGTTCGCGTTCCCGCCGAGGTCCACGCCGGAGTCCTGCGACCACCAGCTCTTGGGCGCGACGCGCGAGAGCGGGTACAGCGGGAACACCCAGCCGCGCGTCCCCATCGGGTAGGGGCTGCCGGTGAACACGGGTGCGGACGCCGTGCTCGTGCCTCCTGAGCCGCCGGTGGACGGCGCCGTCGTGGGCGGCGCGGACGGCGGCGTCGGCGACGGCATCGACGTGCCGCCGGTGGACGCGGCACGGGTGACCTGCGCGAGCACCACGAGGCTCAACAGCAGGATCGGCACGAATATGACCAAGGGCCGGACGGTTCGCAGCCTCAAGTCGTCGCCTCTCTTCGTAGGCCGGCGGGGTTAGCTGACGGGCTAGCGACTTTCGCCTCCCGCGGATTACCGCGGGACTCGCCCCAAACAACTTGGGTCCCCCGCTCCGAGGCGCTCGCCCCGGATTAGGCGCGTGCAAGCCTAGCGGATCGTGTCGCCGGATCCCGCAGCGCCGCAAACGGCGCGATCGGGGCGTCGCGGGCGCTCAGGCCGAGCCCGCGTACAGCTGGTGCAGCAGGTCGTCGACGACCGGGCTGGTCTCGCCGGACGCCGGGCAGCACGTCGAGGCGCCCGGCGGCGTGAGGCCGATCTCCAGGTGCGGGCCCGATGAGAGCCCCACGATCCCGCAGCCCACCTCGGCGACCGGCTGGCCGGTGGTGACGTGTTCGCCGGGGCGCACGAGCGCGGGCGCGGCGTGCCCGTAGTAGACGTACCAGCCGGCGTACGGGCCACTGTCGATCCGGATCACGGGCGCGTACGGGCCGAAGCCCGAGATCCCCGTCTGCACGACGGTGCCGGCGGTGATCGCCACCTCCACCGCCGCGTTGCCGCATGCCCCGTGGGCGGTGGCGATGTCCACGCCCTGATCTTCGGTCCACGTGGTGGGGCCGAGGGCGACCGACACCGGCTGGATCGGGAACGCCCAGCTCCCGCCGCCGCCGCCGCCCACGTACGTGGCGCCCTGTTCGAACGCCTGCGCGCTGTTCCCCTTGGGGAGGATGATCCCCGCCCGTGCGCGCCCGCGCGATTTCCGCCTTGATCTGGGCGTCCGAGGGCGCTCCCGGAGCAACGTAGCCGCCGCTCGCAGCCGCGGGCAGCGCATCGGCGCCGCCCACCTTCCCGCTCACCTCGCGGCGGTCGAGCCCGCCGCTGGCGCTGGGAGGCAGCGGCAGGCTTTTCGCCCCCTTCGCTCCTTTCGCACCCGCCTTCGCGCCGCTCGTGCCCGCCGTGGAGTTCGGATCGTGCGCGGTGACGGTCTGCGCGGACGTGGTGGCGGTACCGGCGCCCGGCGCCGTCCCCTTCCCGCCGCAGCCGGCCGCCGCGAGTACCGCGACCGCGAAAGCGCCGCAGAGCATGGCCATCCGCGCCCGCGCGCCTGCAGCGATCATCGCGATCGATGTTAGCCCCGCAGCAACGCGCCGGAGCCGCTGCCTTTCCGGCCACGGGCGACTCAGGGCTAAAGAAGCGCCCGGCGCTACCCGATTCGTTGAGAGGAGGGCCCTCGTGCCACACGGGCCCGCATACCCGTGTTCAGGAGACGCCCCCGCCACCACGCCCCGCGCGCATCGTCCCCACCCGCAGAGGGGAGCGAGGCAGGCGGCGCTGATCGGGGCACGGCGGCACGCCGCGGCAGGCACGGGGAAGGACGCAGGAGCGGCTGGATCGCGCTCGCCGCGGTACTCGTGCTCGGCGGCATCGTCGCATCGGTGCTCGGCGCGCGTGCGGTGGCGCAGACCGAATCCGACCGCGCGCGGCTCGCCTTCAACCTCTCCTCGGACGACATCGCCTCGACGCTGAAGCTCGCGATCCAGCACGAGGAAGACCTCGTCGTGAGCGCGAGCGCGTTCTTCACCTCCAACCCCGGCGCAGGGCCGCTCGCGTTCGACCGCTGGGCGGAATCGGTGAGCGCGATGCGCCGCTACCCCGAGCTCCAGAACATCGGGCTGGTGGAATTCGTCCCCGCCGCACAGCTGCGCGCGTTCGAAAGGCGTCTGGCCGCGCACCCGGTGGAACCGCTCGGACCCCACACGGCGCCGCCCACCTCGCGTCTCGAGATCTTCCCGGCCGGACCGCGCCCCTACTACTGCATCGCCGTCGCCGGCCTCGCCCGCAACCGCCAGTCCTACCTTCCCGCGGGAGTGGACTACTGCGCCATCGCGAAGGGCCTCGCGATCGCGCGCGAACAGGGCGTAGCGAGCTACGCGCCGGTGATGGCGGGCCCCGCAACGACGCTCGGCGTGCAGACGCCCGTGTATCGCGGCGGGGTTGTCCCCGCCTCCGCGGCGGCGCGCCGCCGCGCGTTCGTGGGCTGGCTCGGCGAGCTGCTCGCGCCGGAAGTCGTGCTCTCGCGCGCCCTCGAGAGCCACGCCGGCACGGCGGTGCGCTTCAGCTACGACTCGGGCAGCTCACACGTCCAGTTCGCCTCGGGGACGGTGCCCGCGAACGCCCAGACGAGCACCCTCCCGCTGCACAACGGCTGGACGGTGCGGACTTTCGGCGCATCCGTGGATCGGAACATGTTCAGCGACCGCAACGCGCTCATGCTGCTCCTCGGCGGCATCCTGCTGAGCCTGCTCGTGGGAGCGCTCACAGTGGTGCTCGTCACCTCGCGGCGGCGCGCGCTGTGGCTCGTGCGCGAGAAGACGCGGGAGCTGTCGCACCAGGCGCTGCACGACGCGCTCACCGGCCTGCCCAACCGCGCCCTCGTGATGGATCGCGCCGCGCAGATGCTCGCCCGCGTCGGCCGCCAGCCGGGGATGCGGGCAGGCGCGCTGTTCGTCGACATCGACGGCTTCAAGCACGTCAACGACAAGCTCGGGCATGCTGCGGGCGATCACCTCTTGAAGGTCGTCGGCGAACGGCTCCAGGACTGCGTGCGCGCCGAGGACACGGTGGGGCGCCTCGGCGGCGACGAGTTCGTCGTGCTCGTCGAATCGCCCACCGACGACTCCGCGGTGGACCTCCTCGCCGACCGGCTGATCGAGGCCGTGAGGGCTCCGGTGGAGCTCGACGACGGGCGCCAGATCTTCTCGGTGACGGCGAGCATCGGCCTCGCGCTCGGGCAGTACTCCTCGCCCGATGAGCTGCTGCGCGACGCGGACCTCGCTCTGTATGCGGCGAAGGCAGAGGGCAAGGACCGCTACGTGCTGTTCGACGCAGGCCTCTACGCCGACGCGGAGGGGCGCGCGGAGCTCGAGCTCGACCTCGCCGGCGCGCTGCGCGATGAGGAGCTGTACGTGCTCTACCAGCCGATCTTCGACCTTCGCGGCGGGCAGGTGACCGGCGTCGAGGCGCTGCTGCGCTGGCGCCACCCCGAGCGCGGCGTGGTGGGACCCGACGTGTTCATCCCGATCGCCGAGGAGACCGGGCTGATCGTTCCGATCGGCCGCTGGGTGCTCGAGCAGGCGTGCCGGCAGGCAGCGGCGTGGAGCGCGCAGGGTCGCCCGCTCGCGGTGTCGGTCAACGTGTCCGCGCACCAGCTCGGGCGCCGCTCGTTCGTCGACGACGTGCGGCGCACACTCGACCGTTGCGGGCTCGACCCGTCGCTGCTCACGCTGGAGATCACCGAGACGACGCTGATGCGCGACATCACCGGCGCGAGCGACCGGCTTCGGGAGATCAGGGAGCTCGGCGTGCACATCGCGATCGACGACTTCGGCACCGGATATGCCTCGCTGTCGAACCTGCAGCGCATGCCGGTGGATGTCCTCAAGGTGGACCGCAGCTTCGTCGCGGCGCTCGGCGAGGGCGGGCGCGGGCGCGAGCTGCTCGAGGCGATCCTCGGCGTCGGCCAGGCCCTCTCGCTCGTGGTGGTGGCGGAGGGCATCGAGCTGCGCAGCCAGATGCTGACGCTCGAAGAAATGGGCTGCGTGATGGCGCAGGGCTTCCTGATGGGCAGGCCCACGTCTGCGGAGGAGATCGAGGGAATCCTCGCCGCTCCCGGCGACGGCCGCGCGGCCGACACTCGCGCCGTCTAGCTCGCCTCGGCGCCGGCACCTTCGAGGAGGCGGGGCCCGGGGCTCCGGTCGTGGATGATTGGGCGCGTGCCGGGCGCGCTCGCGAACCTCCGCATCGTCGACTTCTCACGCGTGCTCGCGGGGCCGCTCGCGACGATGGTGCTCGCCGACCTCGGCGCGGAGGTGGTGAAGGTGGAGCGCCCGGGCAGCGGCGACGACACGCGCGCGTGGGGGCCGCCGTGGGACGAGACGGGGATGTCGACCTACTTCCAGTCGGTCAACCGCAACAAGGACTAGCATCGCCATCGATCTCACCACCGAGGCGGGGGCGCGGCGAGCGCGGGACCTCGCCGGGGAGGCGGACGTGCTCGTCGAGAACTTCCGCCCCGGGGTTATGGAGCGAGCTCGGCCTCGGCTGGGCCCAGCTGCACGCCGAGCTGCCCGGGCTCGTGTACTGCTCGATCACGGGGTTCGGCAAGGGGGCGGGCGCCGAGCTGCCGGGCTACGACCTGCTCGTGCAGGCGCTCGGGGGCCTGATGAGCATCACGGGGCCCGCCGACGGCGGGCCGCAGAAGGTGGGCGTGGCGCTCGTCGACGTGATCTGCGGGCTGTACGCGGCGGTGGGGATCCTCGCCGCGCTGCGCCACCGCGATCGCACCGGCGAGGGCCAGCAGGTGGAGCTCGACCTGCTCTCGTGCCTGCTCGCCGCGCTCGTCAACCAGGGCTGCTGCCTACACGATCGCCGGCGAGGTGGCGTCGCGGATGGGCACGGCGCACCCGAGCGTGGCGCCGTATGAGCTGCTGCGCGCGCAGGACGGGGAGCTCGTGATCGGGGTGGGCACCGAGACGCAGTTCCGTGCGCTGTGCGGCGTCCTCGGCTGCCCCGAGCTCGCCGAGGACGAGCGCTACGCGACCAACGCTGCGCGCGTCGCCAACCGCGCCGCGCTCGTTCCGCTGCTCGAGCAGCGCCTGCGCGAGGAGTCCGCCGCGCACTGGGTGGCGGCGCTCTCTCGCGAGCGGGTGCCGGCGGGGCAGGTGAACGACATCGCCGGCGCGTTCGCGCTGGCGGAGCGCCTCGGCCTCGGGCCGACGGTCGAGATCGCGCGTCCCGAGGGCGGCACCGCGCGTCTCACACGCAACCCGATCGGGCTTTCGGCGACGCCGCCGACGTACCGCTCTGCGCCTCCCCGCCTCCCCCCGGACCTATAATCTGCGCGCCCGGCGACGCCGGGTGAAACCGCGACAGAGGGGATCACAGATGCGCAAGCTGCTCGCCGGGCTCGGCGTTCCCGTGCTGGCCATCCTCGCGCTCGCAGGCTGCGGCAGCAGCAGCAGCTCGAGCACCACCAGCACGACGACGGCAACCGTTCCTGCTGTCACCGTCGACGCCTCGATCGCCTCTCAGGTGCCTTCGGCGATCAAATCGAAAGGCGTGCTCAACGTCGGTACGGAAGCGCAGTACGCGCCGAACGAGTTCGTCGCTCCGGACGGGCACACGATCATCGGCATGGACCCCGACCTCGTCAGCGCGATGGCGACGGTCATGGGTCTCAAAGCCGTCTACCACAACGCGACCTTCGAATCGATCATCCCCGGCATCCAGGCCGGTAGGTACGACCTCGGCGCCTCGTCGTTCACCGACACGAAGGAACGCGAGAAATCCGTCGATTTCGTCACCTACTTCCAGGCGGGCATCTCGTTCTACGCGAAAACCTCGAACACCTCGACGGTCAGCACGATCGCCGCGCTATGCGGCAGGACCGTCGCACTCGAGAAAGGCACGACCGAGCAGGAAGAAGCCGAAAAGCAGAGCAAGACGTGCACCAAAGAAGGCAAGAAGTCCGTGACCGTCCTGAGCTTCCCCGGCCAGAACCCCGTCAACCTGGCGGTGGCGAGCGGCCGCGCCGAACTGGGGATGGCGGACTCGCCGGTCGTCGCCTACCAGATCGCGCAGTCGCACGGGACGTTCAAGCTGCTCTGCAAATGCTACGGGTTCGCCCCGTACGGATTCGCGATGTCGAAGAGCAGCGGCATGACGCAACCGATGCTCGCGGCGCTCAAGAAGCTGATGGCCAACGGCACCTACAAGAAGATCCTCACGAAGTGGGGCATCCAGGACGGGGCGATCAGCGAAAGCGAAGCGACGATCAACGGCGCCAAGAGCTGAGCGCCGGGCGGTGTCCGCAGCAGGGGACACCGACACCGCGGGGCGGCCCGAGGAGATCCGGGCCGTCCCGGTGCGTCACCCGGGCCGCTGGATCGCGGCCGCAATAGTGCTGGTCGTCGTCGGTCGCGCTGGTCCGGTCGGTCGTCACGAACCCGCGCTTCGAATGGGACGTCGTCGGCGAATACCTGTTCGACGAACGCATCCTCGAAGGGGTGCGGGTGACGATCGAGCTGACCGTGATCGCGATGGCGCTCGGCGTCCTGCTCGGGATCGTGCTCGCCGTCATGCGGCTTTCACTCAACCCGCTCGTGGCCGGGGCGAGCTGGCTGTACATCTGGTTCTTCCGCGGCACGCCGGTGCTCGTGCAGATCCTCTTCTGGTACTACATCGCGGCGCTGTACCCGAAGCATCGACCTCGGCGTCCCGTTCGGCCCGAGCTTCGTCCACGCGGACGCGAACACTCTGATCAAGGCGTTCACGGCCGCCGATCCTCGGCCTGGGGCTCAACGAGGGCGCCTACATGGCGGAGATCGTGCGGGCCGGGATCATTTCCGTCCCGGTGGGCCAGTCCGACGCGGCTCGATCGCTGGGGATGACGCGGACGCAGACGATGCGCAGGATCGTGCTGCCCCAGGCGATGCGCGTGATCATCCCGCCGACCGGCAACGAGACGATCTCGATGCTCAAGACCTCCTCGCTGGCAAGCGTGATCGCGGTAGCCGAGCTGCTCGTACGCGGGCCAGACGATCTACTCGGTCAACTTCAAGACGATCCCCCTGCTGATCGCCGTCAGCGCCTGGTATCTCGCGCTGACGAGCGTCCTCTACGTCGGTCAGGGCTACCTCGAGCGCTACTACGGTCGCGGCACCCGCGGCGACACGCCGACCGCGTGGCAGCGGATCCGCACCGGCGTCCTCTCCTTCCGACACGGCTACTGATGGCGGAGCCGATGGTCAACGCCGAAGGCGTCCACAAGCGCTTCGGGCGCCACGAGGTGCTGAAGGGGATCACGCTCCAGGTGATGCCCGGCGATGTGATGTGCCTGCTCGGGCCGTCGGGGTCGGGCAAGTCGACGTTCCTGCGGTGCATCAACCACCTCGAGCGGATCAATGCGGGTCGGCTGTGGGTGGACGGCGAGCTCGTCGGCTACCGCCAGCAGGGCGAGAAGCTGTACGAACTGCGCGAGTCCGAGATCGCGCGCAAGCGCGCCGAGATCGGGATGGTCTTCCAGCACTTCAACCTGTTCCCGAACATGACGGCGCTCGGCAACATCGCCGCCGCCCCCATCCGCGTCAAGCGCGTCGCGCGCGAGCAGGCCCGCCGCAAGGCGCTCGAGCTGCTGGAGCGCGTCGGGCTGGCGGAGAAGGTGGACAGCTACCCGGCGCAGCTCTCCGGCGGCCAGCAGCAGCGCGTGGCGATCGCGCGTGCGCTGGCGATGGAGCCGAAGCTGATGCTGTTCGACGAGCCCACATCCGCGCTCGACCCCGAGCTCGTCGGCGAGGTGCTCGCCGTCATGCAGCAGCTCGCGCGCGACGGGATGACGATGATCGTCGTGACGCACGAGCTCGGCTTCGCGGCGGGGGTCGCCGACAGCGTGGTGTTCATGGACGACGGTATGGTGGTGGAGGCGGGCCCGCCCGACGAGGTCCTCGGCAGGCCCCGCCACGAGCGCACGCGGGCGTTCCTGTCGAAGGTCCTCTAGCCGGGCGCTCCGCGCTCAGCCGAGGTACGTGTCGAGGCGCTCGAGCGCCTCCGGGAGGTTCGCGCGTCCGAACCCGAAGCGCACGTGCTGGGGCTCCTCGTACACCGAGCCCGGCAGCACGAGCACGCCGCTGCGCTCGGCGGTCTGCTCGCACCAGCGCTCGACGTCGGGCACGCCCGACATCCGCGCGAAGCCGATCGGGCCCGGCGTCGGGCGCGTCCACTCGAACGTGTCGGCGCGGCGCGCGATGAAGTCTTCGAGCAGCGGCAGGTTGCGCGAGGATCAGCGCGCGGTTGCGCTCGACCAGGCGCTCGGCGTGGCGCAGGGCAAGCGCCACGAGCAGCTCGCTCGGCGCGCTCGAGCAGATCGTCGTGTACAGCTTCAGCTCCCTGACGCGCTCGAGCAGGTCCGGCTCGCGAGCGGCCAGCCAGCCGATCCGCAGCCCCGGGAGGCCGTGCGCCTTGGAGACGGTGCCGAGCGAGATCGCGCGCTCGTAGGCGTCGCAGGCCGCGGGCAGGCGGTCGGAGGGGTCGTGCTCGAGGCCGCTGTAGACCTCGTCGCTGAAGAGCACGGCGGAGCGCTCGCGAGCGAGCTCCAGCGACGCGCTGCGAAGGTCGCGTTCGACATCTGCGTGCCCGTGGGGTTGTGCGGGCTGTTGATGTAGATCAGCCGCGTGTCCTTCGCCCATCAGGCGCTCGAGCTCGTCGAGGTCGTGCGCCCAGCCGTCCTCGTAGCGCCTGCGCCACAGGCTCACGCGCGCTCCCGCGCTGCGCGCGACCTCGATCGCCGAGCCGTAGCAGGGCGCCTCGACGACCACGTGGTCGCCCGGCTCGATCAGCGCGTGGTAGACGAGGAAGATGCCCTCCTCTGCGGCGGCGAGCGTGAGCACGTCGTCGGCTCGCGTGCGCTCGTAGCCGCCGGCGACGGCCGCGCGCAGCTCCTCCAGAGCCCGGCACCTCCGTGTAGCCGAGGCGCATCGCCAGCAGGCGCTCGTGCGCGTCGGGCTCGAGCGCGAGCAGCTCGTCGCACGGGCTCGCGACTCGCAGTCGCTGCTCGACAGCATGAGCTCGGCGCGGAACTCCCAGCGCTCATAGAAGCGCTCGATCGCGAACGGCCGTATCTGCACGCGGGGATCATCGCGGCTGGCGGTCCGCGGACGCCGCCGCGCGCCCCTGAGCTAGCCTGCGCGCGACGTGAGCGACGTGTTCGTCACCGGCGGGTCAGGCTTCATCGGCGGGCGGCTGATCGAGCGGCTCGTCCGCGAGGGCCACAGCGTGCGCGCGCTCGCCCGCTCCGCCGAGGCGTCCGACCGGGTGGCGGCCCACGGCGCCGAGCCGGCCGCGGGAGATCTCGCTCGACGCGTCGGCGATGCGGGCCGGCGCGGAGGGATGCGAGCTCGCGTTCCACGCCGCCGCGATGCTCGGCGACTGGGGACGCCCGGAGGACTTCGAGCGCGGCAACGTGCAGGGAACCGCCAACACCCTGCAAGCGTGCCGGGAGGCCGGCGTCAGGCGATTTGTGCACGTGGGGACGGAGGCGGCGCTGCTCGCGGGCGCCCGCTCGTGCAGGTCGACGAGACCGCACCGCTGCGCCCGGACTCGCCGGCGCTGTACAGCGCGACGAAGGCGCGCGCCGAGCAGCTCGTGCTCGCCGCCGGCGGCGACGGCATGGAGACGGTCGTCGTGCGGCCGCGCTTCGTATGGGGACGAGGCGACACGACGCTCCTGCCGACGATGGTGGAGATGGTGCGCAGCGGGCGCTTCGCGTGGATCGGCGGCGGGCGCCACCTGACCTCGACGACGCACGTCGACAGCGTCGTCGAGGGCCTCGTGCTGGGGGCCGACAGAGGGCGCCCCGGCAACGCCTACTTCGTCACCGACGGCGAGCCCGTCGTGTTCCGGGAGTTCGTCGGCGAGCTGCTCTCCACGCAGGGCGTCGACGCGCCGACGCGCAGCATCCCGGCGGCGGTGGCGATGCCGCTCGCTGTCGCCTGCGAGTCCGCCTGGCGACACCTCCCCCTCGGCGGGCGCCCGCCGCTCACGCGCCTGGCCTGCTGGCTGTCGGCGCAGGAGTGCACGATCAGGATCGACAAGGCGCGCGAGCAGCTCGGCTACCGGCCCGTGCGGACGATCGCAGACGGGCTCGCCGAGCTTCGCGAATAGCGTCGGCGCGGTCCGGCAGCCGCGGGCGCGGGCTACTCGACCGTCGCCTCGTAGCCGTCGGACTCGAGCGCCGCGAGCACCTCCGCCGTGTGCTCGGGGCCACGCGTCTCGAGCGTCGAGCTCGACGCCCGTCTCGCGGACGTGCAGCTGCACCGCCTCGCGCAGGTGCTCGACGCTCACGACGTTCGCGCGCGCGCGGGCGACGAGGGCGAGCAGCTCGGCGAGGGCGCCCGGGCGATCGGACACGCGCGTGAAGATCCTCACGCGCCGGCCCTCCTCGGTCTCGCTCCTGCGCAGCAGGCCCGGCGAGCAGCCCGCTGTCGACGTTGCCGCCCGACACGACAGCGACGGTCGTACCCTGCCGCCCGCTGCAGCGCCCGCTCAGCAGCGCGGCGGTGGCGACGGCGCCCGCGCCCTCGGAGACGAGCTTCGCGCGCTCGGCGAGGAAGACGATCGCCTGGGCGATCTCGTCCTCGCTCACCACCACGAGGTCGCTCAGCAGCTCGCGCAGCAGCGGCATCGTCAGCCGCCCCGGCTGCCTGATCGCGATCCCGTCCGCGATCGTCGCCCCGGGCGCGGGCTCGCCGGCCGTCGACTGCCCGTCGCCGAGCGCGCGCGAACGGCGCGCACGCCTGCGCCTGCACGCCGACGAGCTCCACCTCCGGGCGCGCGCGGCGCAGCGCGATGCCCACTCCCGCCGCGAGGCCACCGCCGCCGACGGGGACGAGCACCCGCGCGAGGTCGGGAACATCCTCGAGCAGCTCGAGGCCGAGCGTGCCCTGGCCCGCGATCACGTCGATGTCGTCGAACGGATGCACGAGCGCCGCCCCCGGACTCGCGCGCGCGCTCCGCGGCGAGCGCGAGCGCCTGCTCGACCGAGTCGCCCTCCAGGTGCACATCCGCGCCGAGGCGCTCCACCGCGAGGACCTTCGAGACGGGCGCGTCGATCGGCATGAACACCGTGCACGCCACGCCCCGCGCCCGCGCGGCGTACGCGACCGCGCGCCCGTGGTTGCCCGCGCTCGCGGTCGACGAGGCCGTCCGCTTCTCGGCGAGCGCTGCGAGCTTGCTGAGCGCGCCGCGCAGCTTGAACGAGCCCGCGCGCTGCAGGCACTCGGGCTTCAGCACGACCTCGGTTCCGGCGAGCTGGGAGAGCTCCTCGCAGGCGATCGGCGGGATCCGCAGCGCGACCCCGGCGGTCGCGCGCGCGGCCGCCTCGAGGTCGGCTGCGGCGATCAACTCCGCGGCGGAGGCCTCCTCGTGCGCGCGCTCCGCTCACGCGCTGCGGCTCCCGCACGGCGTATGCGGCTGGTCTGCGGTCCTGCGGTTCATTCGGCTTGAAGGTATGGGTTGCGGTCCTTCTCGGGCGGCGATACGTTGCGCTCTCGTGGGGGTGCTCGACGACATCCTGCCCGAACTGGAGGCGTCGCTGGGGCCGCTCGAGTGCGGCGCCGGCGCCGCTCGAGGGCGGGATCACCAACCGCAACTTCCGCGTGCGGCCTCGGCGGGAGCGACTTCGTGGTGCGCCGCAACGGCAAGCAGACGGGCCTGCTCGGGATCGATCGCGAGGCGGAGCGGCTGGCGAGCGAGGCGGCGGCCGAGCTCGGGATCGCGCCGGCGGTGGCGGCGGTCCTGCCCGACGGGCTCGTGACCGCTACGTGCCCTGCGCCGCGCTCGGCCGCAGCGAGCTCTCCTCGCGGATCGACGAGGTGGGGCGCGCGCTGCGCGCGTTCCACGACAGCGGCGTGCGCCTGCCGGTCGATTTCTGGGTGCCCGACCTGCTCGAGGAATACGCGAGGATCGTGCGCGAGCGGGGCGGCGAGCTGACCGGCCGACTACCGCGAGGCGGTCGGCGTCGTGGGGCGCATCGCCGGCCGCGATCGACGGCGGCCGAGCGGCGGCCGTGCCACAACGACCTGCTGCTCGGCAACATCATCCGCGCCCAGCGAGGACGACCGCCTCCTGCTCGTGGATTGGGAGTACGCCGGCATGGGTCACCCGTTCTTCGACCTCGGCAACCTCGCCGTCAACAACGAGCTCGACGGGGACGCCGAGGAGCGCCTGCTGTGCGCGTACCTGGGCGAGCCGTCGACCGACTCGAGCCGAGCCCTGCTGAGGGTGATGCGCGTGCTGTCTGATGCGCGCGAGGCGGCCTGGGGCGTCGTGCAGGCGCACGTATCCGAGCTCGACTTCGACTTCGCGGGTTACGCGGCGGAGCACTTCGAGCGGCTGTTCGCGGCGGCCCGCGAGCCCGGGTTCGAGGAGTGCCTTGAGGCCGCGTGAGCTCCCGGACCGCGCGCGCGTCGTGATCGTGGGCGGCGGCGTGGGCGGCACCGCGATCGCCTACCACCTCGCCGCCCTCGGCGAGCACGACGTCGTGCTGCTCGAGCGCAGCGAGCTGACGAGCGGCTCGACGTTCCACTCCGCGGGCCTCGTCGGCCAGCTGCGCTCGAGCCTTGCGCTGACGCGGCTGATGATGGACTCGGTGGAGCTCTACCGGACGCTCGACTGCGGCTGGGTGGAGTGCGGCGGCATCCGCCTCGCGTGCACGCCGGAGCGCGAGCAGGAGGCGACGCGACAGGTGGCATGGGCGCGCACGTTCGGGCTGCCGCTCGAGCTCATCTCCCCGGAGCAGGCGCGCGAGCTGTTCCCGCTGATGAGCACCGACGGGGTGCGCTGCGGCTCGTACCTGGCGAGCGACGGTTACCTCGACCCGTCGCTGCTGACGACGGCGCTTGCCGACGGCGCGCGCGCGGGTGGCTGCCGCATCTATACGCACACGCGGGTGACGGCGATCGACGTGGACGGACGCGGCGTCGGGCGGGCGCGTGCGCGGTGTGCAGACGGAGTGGGGGCCGATCGAGGCGGACGTGGTCGTGAACGCGGGGGGAATGTTCGCCGCGGAGATCGGCAGGATGGCGGGGGTGCGCGTGCCGGTGGTTCCGTTCGCGCATGAGTACCTCGTCACGCAGCCGTTTCGCGACCGCGGGGCGGCGGGTGCGCGCGAGCACCTGCCCACGCTGCGCGACCCCGACCTGCTGATCTACTTCCGGGAGGAGGGCGGCGGCCTGATCATGGGCGGCTACGAGCGCTCCTCGGCCCCGTGGGCGCTCGACGCGCACGAGCTCGACGCGATCCCGCCAGGACTTCAACGGGCGGCTGCTCGAGGAGGACTGGCCGCGCTTCGAAGAGATCGCGCGCAACTCCTCGCGGCGCGTGCCTGCGATGGACGAGGTGAAGGTGACGCGGCTGATCAACGGCCCGGAGGCATTCACCCCCGACAACGAGTTCTGCCTCGGCGAGAGCGAGGTGCGGGGGTTCTTCGTCGCTGCAGGGTTCTGCGCGCACGGGCTCGCCGGGGCGGGTGGCCTCGGCAGGGTGGTGGCGGAGTGGATCGTGGAGGGCGAGCCGACGAGCGACGTGTGGGAGATGGACATCCGGCGCTTCGGCCCCCACTACCGCTCGCCCGCGTACACGCTGAAGCGGACGCGGGAGGTGTACGAGACCTACTACGACATCCGCTACCCGGGCCACGAGCGCCTGGCGGGCCGGCCACTGCGCACCTCGAGCGCATACCCCTGGCACGTCGAGCACGGCGCGGCGTTCGGCGAGAAGTCGGGCTGGGAGCGGGTGAACTGGTACGAGTCGAACGCGCAGGCGGGCGAGGAGTCGCTGCGCCCGCGCGGCTGGGCGGGGATGCACTGGTCGCCGGCGATCGGCGCCGAGCACAGGGCGACGCGCGAGCGGGCGGCGCTGTTCGACGAGTCGTCGTTCGCGAAGCTCGAGGTGGCGGGCCCGCGCGCCGCCGAGTTCCTCGAATCGCTGTGCGACAACCGCGTCGCCCGCGACGTGGGAGCGATCACGTACACGCAGATGCTCAACCGCCACGGCGGGATCGAGTGCGACTTCACCGTCACGCGCGTCGAGGAGGAGGTGTTCTCGATCGTCACCGGCACCGCGTTCGGCAACCACGACCTCAGCTGGATCCGCCGTCACGCACCGGCGGACGGCAGCGTGCGCTGCTCGGATGTCACCGCGCGGTGGTCCTGCTTCGCGCTGTGGGGGCCGCTCTCGCGGGAGATCCTGGCTCCGCTCACGCCGGACCCGCTCGACTTCGCCTACATGCACATGCGCGAGCTCGCCGTCGGCGACGTGCCGGTGCGGGCGCTGCGCGTCACGTTCGTGGGCGAGCTCGGCTGGGAGCTGTACTGCCCCGCCGAGTACGGCGCGGGGCTGTGGCGGGCCCTGTGGGAGGCGGGGCGCGGGCACGGGATGCTGGCGGGTGGCTACCGCGCGATCGACTCGCTGCGCCTGGAGAAGGGCTATCGCGTGTGGGCCGCCGACATCACCGCCGATGAGACCCCGTACGAGGCGGGCCTCGGGTTCTGCGTGCGCAAGGACGGCGGCTTCGCCGGCGCCGGCGCCCTCGGCGTGGGCTCGGCCGACGGCCCGGCGCCGCCGCGCAGGCGCCTGCGCTGCCTGGTGCTCGAGGATCCGCGCTCGGTGGCGCTCGGCAACGAGCCGGTGCGCGTCGATGGCGAGGTGCTCGGCCGCGTCACGAGCGGCGGCTACGGGTACACCGTGGAGCGCTCGATCGCATACGCCTACCTGCCGAGCGAGGTGGAGTTCGGCAGCGCCGTCGAGGTGGACATCTTCGGCGAGTGGGTGCCCGGCGTGCTCGCGCGCGAGCCGCTGTACGACCCCGAGGGCGCCCGCGTGCGGGGTTAGGAGCTCGCGCTCAGGCGACCCAGCGCTCGCGCAGCGGGTCCTTCGCGGCGGCGCGCCGCAGCTTCTCGAGCGTGTCCTCGCGCAACTCGCGCTTGGTGCGCAGGTAGGTGTCGCGCGGGAACGACGCGAGCTCACGGGCGAGCTCGAGCGCTCGCGGCAGCACCGCCGCCGGCTCGAGCACCTCGTCGAACACGCCGAGGCGGTGGCACTCGCCGCCACCGACGAGCTGGTTGCCGAAGGCGAGCCACCGCGCGCTCTGCGGAGGCAGCTCGGCGCGCACAACACCGATGGCAGCCTGTGGATAGGGAACGCCCACGCGCACCTCGGTGAGCCCGTAGCGGCCCTCGACGGAGGCGATGCGGACGTCGGTGCACAGCGCGAGCACGAGACCCCCGGCGATCGCGTGACCGGTGATCGCGCCCACGACCGGGCAGGCGAGGCCGTAGACGATGATCGCCATCTGGTTGATGCCGTCCACCATCGCCACCTGCTGCTCGGCGCCGTAGCCGGGCACCGCCTTGAGGTCCACGCCCGCCGAGAACACGCCCTCGCGCCCGCTCAGCACGAGCGCCGCCGGGGGATCGGCCTCGAGGGCGCGCAGCGCCGGTGCGAGCTCCTCGATCAGCTCGACGCTGATGGCGTTCGCGGGCGGGCGATCGATCGTGAGGACGGCGACGCCGTCGTGCTCGGCGACGGTTACGAGCGGCACGCGCTGATAGTCGCAGCTTCGGCGTGCGCGGCGTGCGAAGGCTCTCCCGCGTGCTAGGGCCCGACTAGCTGGCCCCGCTTGAAGAGCTTCGTCAGGTGTTTCTTCAGGGCTGCGCCGTAGGCGGTCGCGCGTCCTTCCCAGTTCTTGATGAGCGCGGGGCCGCCGCTGCACGTCCATCCCGACGGCGGCGCGGTGGCATCCCAGGTCCAGCCGAGATAGGAGACGCCGTGGGCGTCGGCCCAGTTCATGAACGGTTCGACGTACGTGCGTTTGCACCCGCTCTGGCCGAACTCGCCGGTGACGACGGGCACCTGCTGGGCGAGGGGCGCAATCGTCGAGTTCCAGCACGATTCGGTGTTGCAGGCGGTGAAGTCGTACGTGTGGAAGCTCACGACGAGCTGTTTCGCGGGGTCGCTCGGGGTGAAGCTGCTCCACTGGCTCTCGTCGGCTGCCCATTTGAGGCCGCCGAGCATGATCGGCTGCGTGGCGCCCGTGGCGCGGACCGCGTCTAGCAGCGACTGCATGCCCGCCGTCTGGTAGTTGACGGTGGTGCTGCCCACCGCGTGGCTCGCTTCGCAGCCGGAGCGCCAGCACGACCACGAGGTGATGTAGGGCTCGTTGAAGAGATCGAAGATCACCCCGTGGTTGCCTTTGAAGGCGCTCGCCACCGACGTCCAGAAGGCGGGAGCGTGATCGGCATCCGCCATCGGCCACTGGTTTTCGGGGACGTAGGTGCTCGGCGCAGCCCAGTGGAGATCGAGGATCACGATCAGGCCGAACGACTGCAGCCTCGCCACGTATTCCTCGATCGCCGTCTGGTAGGCGGCGCCGCTGACCGACGGTTTGACGCCGTTGATCCCCAGCCAGCAGTCCTCGTTGAGCGGCAGGCGCACGGCGTTGATGTGCCATGCCGCCATCGCCACGATCGACTGCGTCGTCGAGGGCCCGTCGAAGATCTCACCGTATTTGCACATGTACTCCGTGCCCGAGCGGTCGACGCCGCGCAGGCGGAACGCCGCACCGCCGGCGTCGACGAGGTGGTTGGCGCTCACCGCCACGTACGGCCCGGCTTCGGCGGCGCGCGCCGGGCGCGCGCCCGCGGGGGCGGTGAGGGCGACGAGCAGGCACACGACAGCCGCCGGCACGAGCAGGCCGACGCGCAGCCTGGCGAGGCGGAGCCCCTCTCGCGATCGCTCACCGCACACCGCGTCTGAAGCTAGCACAGGCGCGGCGCAGGCTACGTAGCTTCTACGCCCGCCGGCCGCGTGCGCTCGCCGCTCACGCGACGCTGCCGTGGGCGAGCGCTGTGCGGACCGCCGCGAGGCGCTGTGCGAGCTCGTGGCCTCCGCCGCTATATGCCGGGCTCGCGCTGTCGCCGAGCAGCTCGCGGACGGCGGCGACGCCGCTCGCGTAGACGGGCGTGCGGCTGCGCAGGACGCCGGCGAGCGCGCGGATCTCGCTCGCGTTGTCGAGCAGGGCGTCGCATCGCGAGAGCGCCCACCAGCGCCGTCGCGGACCGCGCGCGCCTTCGAGCAGGCGCTCGAGGCCTTCGGCGAGGCCGTCGCGGCTCCTGCGCGAGGTGAGCAGGGCGACGCGCGCGGTGAGCTGCGGCGAGGCAGAGGGATCGGCGCCCTCGATCAGGGCGCGGTCGAGCCCGCGACCCCGAATCCGTGCGGTGAGCCGCGCGCGAACCGCGCCCTGCACGATCGCGCCGCGCGGTTGCGGCGCTCCGGAGCGCGACGCGCTGTCCGTTGGTGCGATAGTCCTCTGCGGTAGCATTGCTATGACACCTCCGTAATCAGTTAGCCGGTGACGTAACCGATTAAAGCAGAACGATGGTTGCAATGCCAGACAAACTTCAGCCGCCCCACGACCTCGAGCTCGTGATCGATTTCGTCAACACGCGCGATCTCGAGACGGGCAGCGACGAGCTGGCGGAGCCACGCGCGCTCGGCGAGTGGCTGCGCGGACGTGGGCTGCTTCGCCGGCGGGCGGGCCCGCAGGCTGCAGAGCACCGGCAGGCGATCGAGCTGCGCGAGGCGCTGAGGTCGCTGATGCTCGCGCACAACGGAGGCGAGGATGGAGCGCGAGCGGGACGCACGCTCGAGCGCGTCGCCCGCGACGGGGGCCTGGGGGTCCACTTCGGAGACGACGGCGCGCTCGCGCTCGATGCCGCGCAGACCGGCTACGCCGGTGCGCTGGCGCGGCTGCTCGTGCCGGTGGCGCACGCACTCGAGGACGGCACCTGGGAGCGCGTCAAGGCGTGCCGCGCGGACGACTGCGAGTGGGCCTTCTACGACCGCTCGCGCAACCGCTCGGGCGTGTGGTGCGAGATGGCGGTCTGTGGCAACCGCACGAAGGTGCGCGCCTACCGGGACCGCCGGCAGTGATCGCGGCTGCGCAGCGCGCGATCGACGCCCACGGCGGCGCCGCGCTTTGGGAGGGCGCGGACGAGGTGCGCCTGGAGGTGTCTGCGGGAGGGCTGGCGTTCGCGACGAAGCTGCAGGGCGCCGCGCTGCGCGCCACCTGGGTGCGCGTGTCGACGCGCGAGCAGCGGCTCGTCTTCGAGGACTTCCCGCGGGAAGGGCGCACGGGGATCTTCGAGCCGGACGGCTCCGTGCGGATCGAGGATGCCGACGGGAATGCGCTCGCGCAGCGCGCGGACGCGCGCGCGGCGTTCTCCGACCTGCGGCATGGGCTCTGGTGGGATCGCCTCGACATGCTCTACTTCGCCGGATACGCGATCTGGACGTACACGGCGACGCCGTTCGTGTTCGCGCTCGACGGCTACGAGCTGACGGAGCTCGAGCCGTGGAGCGAAGACGGCGAGACGTGGGAGCGGATCGGCGTGCGCTTCCCGGCGTCGGTGCACACCCATTCCCGCGAGCAGGTCTTCTACGTCGACGAGCAGGGCCGCATCCGCCGCCACGACTACACGGCGGAGCCGGCGGGTGGATGGGCGCGGGCGGCGCACTTCTCGATGGACCACGAGCGCTTCGACGGACTGCTCGTCCCCACGCGCAGGCGCGTGTACCTGCGCCGCGCCGACAACCGGCCCCGCAGCCGCCCGCGTCTGGTGTGGGTGGACGTGACCGGCGCAGGGGTCGTTCGCGCGCCCTGACACGTGTGCGGGCTCGCGACGAACGTGGCGGTTCCGGCGTCGAGCTCGCGCGGGGAGTGAGCGCGTAGCTAGCTTCCGCCGCGCGTGCGGTGCCCTCGCCAGCCGGCTGCCAGGAGCACGAGCGCCAGCACCGCGTAGACGGGATGGATGATCTCGTCGCGTTTGTCGATGGGAAGCAGGCCGAACGCTTCCCGCCCGTTGATGTCTCCGACGATCGACAGCGCCAGGTAGAAGAACGCGAACGGGATGAGCACCAGGCGCGCGCCGCGCTCCGTCCTCTGTCCCACGAGGAGCAGCACGGCGGCGAGCAGCTGCTGGCTCGCGCGCCAGCCGTCTCCGGGCGTGTCGAAGCTCGCCCCGGCGAGGAGCTGCTGGGCGCCGCGGAGCGCGAGCAGGACGCCCACCACCAGGCAGAACCACTGCGCGGCTGTGCGTGCGTGCGGGCGGGATGGCGGAGCGAGGCGAAAACGCCTCACGGAGCTCATCGCTGGTTGAGAGGACTGCGTCGGCGGCATGAGAGGCCCTCCAGGCATCGTTGGCTATAGCGGCCACCAGTATACCGGCGCGAGCGATGTAGTTGTCGGAGAGCCTCGGTCAGAGGCGCGCGCTCTGGCGGATCGAGCGATGGGTGACGAGCCACGCTGCCACCACGGAGCTGCCCATCGCCAACCAGCGCAGCAGCAGCAGCCGCTGGCCGTGCACCTGCAGCACGGCGAGGGCCCTGCCGAGCTCGCCGAAGCCGCTCGCTGCGAGCCTCGCGAACACGATCGTCGTGGCGGCCGCCGCGAGTCGGGGATCGAAGCAGCCCGCCACGAGCAGCACGACAGGGGCGATCCATGCGAACACGAGCACGCTCGCTCCTTCGGCGGCGCTCGAGCCGATCACGAGCGCCAACAGCAGACCCAACGGGACGAGGGCGACGCACGCCGGCACGGTCCGCAGGCTGCGCCGCTGTGGTGAGTGTCCTCCGGCGAGCAGCCCGCCGACCGCCACCGCGCAGGCGCTCAGGAACGCGCCGGCCTGAACGCCGTGGATGAGCCACACCGCGCCGATCGCCGCGGCGGCTGCGAACGCGGCGGCTGCGACGCGCGAGCCGCGCAGCGCACATGCCGCCGCGACGGCGAGGATCGTCGCGAGGCCCAGTCTCCGCGCGTCGGGCAAGCCCGCCGCGGAGCTCTCGGCGGCGAGCGTGACCAGCAGCAGCACGGCGCCGGCGTACGACACCCTGGCGCCAGACCGCGTCCGGTTGATCGCCGGTGCCGGCTCGCGAGCGCAGCCGCAGCGCGAGGACGGCGAGGCTCAGCAGCTCGAGCCACCGTCGCCGGCGGCCGGCGTCACGGCAGAGATCGCATGTCGTCAGCACGACGTCGCGCCGGTATGACGCGTCCGCACCGTCGACGCGGTCTGCAAGCCAGTGGACGGCGCGCTCGTGTGCGGTCACGACGGCTCCATCTGCAGACGCGCGAAGGCGATCCGCGCGTTCGCCGCCAACCGCGTCGCCTCGGCGGAGAGCAGCTGCTCCCCTGCGCTCGTCAACCGGTAGTAGCGTCGCGCCGGGCCGCCTTCGGAGCCCTCGCCGTGGAAGGCGACATACCCCTGCGACTCGAGCCGCTCCAACGCGCCGTACAGCGTGCCCGCGCGCAGTCGCACGCGGCCGTCGGACATCTCCTCGACCGCCTTGATGATGCCGTAGCCGTGCAGCGGTCCGGGGCCGAGCGCGGCGAGCACGAGGAACGTCGGCTCACGTAGCGGGCCGGGAGTGGTCATCGGCGTCACAGTATCGCCCAGGGGTATATCGTGCAACGGTACAGCGTAGGGCGCTGCTCATCCGCTGCGGAGAGCTGCTGACGCGGGTCGAGGTGTGTCGTTGCCGACGGTACGTCGAGGGTCCGCTGGCCGTGTCCGGCCGCGCCCGCGGACCGTTCTCATGCCGCGGGTTAGTCTTCCCCCATGCGCCTCTCACCGGATCGTCCGCTCGGCGTCGCGCCTGCGACGGTACGCGACTACCGCGAGCTCGCTCGTCGGCGGCTTCCGCGCCAGATCTTCGACTACATCGACGGGGGCGCCTACGAAGAGGCGACCATGCACGCGAACGTCGCCGACCTCGAGCACGTGGTCCTGCGCCAGAGGGTCATGCGCGACGTCTCGGAACGAGACCAGACAACCGAGGTGCTCGGCCAGCCTCTGAAGTTTCCCGTCATCCTCGCGCCCGTTGGCCTCGGCGGGATGTTCGCGCCGCGCGCCGAGGTGCAGGCGGCGCGTGCGGCCGAGAGGGCGGGGGTGCCGTTCATCGAGTCGACCCTCTCGATCTGCAGCGTCGAGGAGGTGGCCGCCGCCACGTCGACCCCGCCCTGGTACCAGCTGTATGTGATGCGCGACCGCGCCTACGCCGAGGACCTGATGTTGCGGGCAGCGGCTGTCGGCTCGCCGGTCCTGGTACTGACCGTCGACCTCGCCGTCGTCGGAGCCCGCCACCGCGACACGCGCAACGCAGTGTCCGGCGCCACGTCCCGCTGGGCGATGGCGCGTCGCGGCCTCGACCTCGCCGGCCATCCGCGCTGGATCCGAACGGTGGCACTTGGCGGCAAACCGCTCACGTTCGGCAACCTCGAGAAGGCCGTCCCCGACGCCAATTCACCCTCCGCCTTCCGCGAATGGGTCGACGCGCAGTTCGACCCTAGCGTCACCTGGGACGACATCGCCTGGGTGCGCGAGCACTGGAACGGCCGCCTGATCGTCAAGGGCGTGCTCGACCCGGAGGACGCCCGCCGGGCCGTCGACGCCGGCGTCGACGGGATCGTCGTCTCGAATCACGGCGGCCGCCAACTCGACTCGGTCTCCTCAACCGTCAGGTCCCTCCCGAGCGTCGTCGACGCCGTCGGCGATCAGGTCGAGGTGCTGGTCGACGGGGGGATCCGCAACGGGCTCGACGCGGTCAAGATGATCGCGCTCGGTGCGAAGGCCGTCCTCGTCGGCCGCGCGTGGGCGTGGTCGGTGGCGGCCCGTGGCGAGGCCGGTGTCCGTCACATGCTCGGCGTCATCAAGGCGGACATCGACGTTGCACTGGGACTCACCGGCTGCACATCGATCGCCGCGCTGGACCGCTCGGCCCTGGAGTCACGCGGCGTCGGCGCCGGTTCGGCGTCGGGGTCCTAGGCTCGCCCCCGCAGCTGCCGCGTGATGTCGAGGAAGAAGTTCTTGCCGACCGCCGTTACGCCGAGCAGCGAGCCGAACAGCGCAACGGCATCGATGCTCTCGCGTCCCTGCTTGGTCCAGTAGTCGTCTTCGAGGTTGAGCCACAGCGCGAACTCGTCGAGCGTCAGCGCCGCGCCGCTGCCGTAGGCGATCGACGTCAGCTGTGACGCGCGGCGGCCGTCGCGGATGCCGATCTCGACAAGCCACAGGTATCCCACCACGATCAGCCCCGTTATGCCGAGTGTCATGTGGTGGATGTGGCGGCCGCCGGGAGTGATGTTCTTGAACGGCCCGCGTTCGGCGCGGATCGCGTGGGTTATCGCTCGCACGGCGGCGAACGTGACGAAGAACGAGGCGGCTGACAGCAGCTGACGCTCCTTGCGGGGCTCCTGGAAGTGGTAGCCGTAGGCCTCGCGCACCGAGGTCGGCGAGCTGCGTGCGCCGTCGCCCGCGGTCCCGGCGCTCATGAGCTCGTCGTCGATGCCCTCCATGGCATCGCAGGCTAGATGATCGACTGCGGCGGGCGAGGCCGCCTCGTGCGCGGCGCGCTATGGCCAGGGCGAATGCATCTTCTCGACCGCCAGGTACGTGCTGCGGCGTCGCCCGCCGCACCGGCCGAGCGTTGCGGAGAACCACTGATGAAGCCTGCCGGTTGCGGCTGATGGCACGTGCCACCGGGCGGTATAGCGTGCTCGCATGGCCGATCGTCTCACTGCTCTCGACGCGACGTTCCTCGAGATCGAGCAGATGGACGAGGGGGCGACAATGCACATCGGCGGGGTGATGGTGTTCGACCCCCCGCCCGGTGGCGGCGGCCCTCCTGCAATGGCAGACCTCTGCGCCGACATGTCTTCGCGGCTGAGGGCGCTGCCGCGGTATTCCCAGCGTCTGTCAGCCGAGCGCACCGGTGGGCTGGCGTGGCCGCACTGGGAGGATGACCCCCGCTTCGACATCGGCAATCACGTGGGTCGCGCGGCGCTTCCGTCTCCCGGCGGCGACGGGGAGTTGAGCGAGTGGTGCGCGGACTTCTTCTCGCACCGGCTCGACCGCACGCGGCCGCTGTGGGAGATGGTGCTCCTCGACGGCCTCGACGGGGGCCGCTGGGCGCTGGCGACGAAGACGCACCACTGCCTCGTCGACGGAGTGGGATCGGTGAACGTCACGGATCTGCTGCTCGACGCGGAGCCCGAACCGAGGCGTCGCGGCGGCGCTGAGACACCCCTCCTCCAGCCGCAGGGTGGCGGCGGGCTCGGCTCGCACGTGCCGGACGCGGTCGCCGAGCTCGCGCGCACAGGCGCCAAGGCGGCGAGCGGCGGCGCACACATGGCGCTGCATCCGCGCGAGACGCTCGAGCGCTCGCGCGCGATGGCAGAGTGGATCGTGCGCGACGAGCTGAAAGGCGCACCCCACACGAGCCTCAACGACCCCATCGGCTCCACCCGGAGGTTCGAGATCGTTCGCGCATCGCTGCCCGAGCTGAAAGCGATCGGGCGCGATCTCGGCGGCACGTTCAACGATGTTGTGCTGGCGGCGTGCACGACCGGCCTGCGCAACCTGCTGCGCTCGCGCGGCGAGCAGCTGCCGCCGGCGGGACTGCGCGCGATGGTGCCGATGAACGTGCGCGCAGCCTCCGACCAGCTGGCGCTCGGGAACCGCGTGAGCTCGCTGTTCGTGGAGCTCCCGGTCGCCGAGCCGGGGGCGCGCGAGCGGATCGAGGCGATCGTCGAGCGGACGCGCGAGCTGAAGTCCGGAAAAGCGGCGCTCGGTGCCGACACGATGCTCGACCTCACCTCGCTGGCCCCGCCGGTCCTGCACTCGGCGCTCGCGAGCTCGATGTACGCCACGCGGCTGTTCAACGTGACGATCACGAACGTCCCGGGCTCGAGCACTCCGCTGTATGCGTACGGCTCCGAGCTGCGCGAGGTGCACCCGCTCGTCCCACTCGCGGCGAGCCACGCGGTGGGGATCGCGATCGTGACGTACAACGAGGGCGTCGTGCTCGGCCTCAACGCGGACCGCGACTCGACCCCCGACCTCCACGTGCTCAAGGAGGGAATCGAGGAAGGCTTCGCGGAGCTGCGCGGGCTCTGCCGGCAGGACGCGCCGGCGAGTGCGCGTGCCGCATCGAAGGCTTGAAGCTGTCCCGGCGCATTCGGGCTGCGCGCCGCCTCGCCGTCACGGCTCTCCGGGAGAGGACGGGGCCGTGGGTCGAGGCGTAGCATCTCGTTGAGTGGGGGTGTGATCTGGTTGTGAGGGGTTGGATCTGTGCTGTCGTGCTCGCGTGCGCGATCGCGGCGCTGTGCCTCACCGAGGCGGCAACCGCCGCGACGATTCCCGTCACCACCACCGAAGACGTCGTCGCTGCGGGCGGCGGGAAGTGCTCGCTGCGCGGCGCGGTCATAGCCGCGAACACCGACACGGCGCAGGGCGGCTGTCCGGCGGGGAGCGGCGCAGACAAGGTCACGGTGCCGGGCGGTGAATACAAGCTCACGATCTCACCCGCGAGCGAAGGTGATCCCGCCACAGGCGATCTTGACGTCACCGCTCCTGTGGAAATCGCGGGTGAAGGCGCGGCCACGACGACGATCCGCGGCGCATATAAAGGGATGGCCGATCGGATCGTGGCCGTCCACGCGCCGGACGTCGTGATCACGGGCGTGGTCATCAGGGACGGCTCGACCGAACAATCGGGCGGCGGGATAGCCGTCGGGTCCGAAGCATCGGTGACCGTGAGCGGCTCGGTCATCACCGGCAACGCCGCCTACTCGGGGGGAGGGGTCGCCGTCTTCGGCGGCGCCGCCCTGATCGAAGGCAGCACGATCAGCGACAGCAAGGCCGTCACCCGCGGAGGCGGGATCTCGAGCTTCAGCAACGGCGGTGCCGTGGTCATCCGCCGCAGCAGGATCTCATCCAACGATGCGGTCGGGGGCGCCGGGATCTTTGCCAACGGCGGCCGCTTCGAAGTCCTCGAAAGTACCGTCTCCGAAAACGGCAGCTTCGCGCACACCGACCAGGGCGGCGGCCTCGAGATCGACGGTGGGCCGACCACGGTCGCCGACTCCGCGGTGACGGGCAACATCGCCTGGAACGTGGGCGCCGGAATCTTCAGCGACGTGAGGCCGACCTCCTCTTCCACGGTGCTCCGGACCGAGGTGTCCGGCAACGAACTCGCGGCCGAAGGCCTCGTGGTGCCGATCGGCGGCGCCGGCGTCTACGACGAGGGAGCGCTCACGATCACAGACAGCTGGATCCACGACAACAACGCGCTCAACGACAACCCCGTCGCCAAACCGAAAGGACCGGCGTCGATCGGGGGCGGAGTCGAGTACGAGCCCAGGGAAGCGGGGGAACCGCTCGTCATCGAAGGCTCGACGGTCGGCCCCGGCAACACGGCGGCCGGCGGGGACGGCCTCTTCCTGAGGGCCCCGTTCAAAGAAACGAGCAGCGTCAGCCTGGTTCGCAGCACGGTGGTGGGCAACGGACCGGACGGGGTGGCGGGCCAAGGCGGCGGCGTGTACCTCGCGAGCGGTGTCATCGCGACGTTCCGCGACGTCACGCTCGCGCAGAACAAGGCCAGCAGCAGCGGGGGTGGCGGCAACCTCTACGCAGTCGCACCCGCGGGGCTGACGTTCGAGAACACGCTCATCGCCCAGCCCTTCGGCGGCGGCGACTGCGAATACGGGGCGGCGGGCAACCCGACGGTCCTCGGGGGCAACCAGCAGTACGGGGACGGCGGGACGCCCGAAAGCTGCAGGCTCGCGGGGGCGGGAGACCTCGCCAGCGGCGAAGACCTCACGGAAGCGGAACTGCACGGTCCTACCGAGAACGGCGGGCCCACGCCGACGATGGCGCTCGCGCCCGGCGCCCTCCCGATCGACACGGGCGCGGGCTGCCAGGCGACCGACCAGCGCGGCGTCCCGAGGCCGCAGGGACCCGCGTGCGACTCGGGCGCCTACGAGCTCGACACCACCCCGCTGCACGTGACGATCGACTCGGGCCCCAGCGGCGAAGTGACCATGCCCGCCGTCTCGTTCGCGTTCAGCGCGAACCAGCCGGCGACGTTCAAGTGCGCGCTCGACGGTGCAGCTCCGGCTCCGTGCAGCTCGCCCTTCAACGCCGGCCCGCTCCCGCTCGGCCCCCACAGCTTCACCGTCGTGGGCACCGACATTCCCGGCAAGACCGCGAGCGCCTCGCGGAGCTTCACAGTCGTGCCCCCGCCCCTGGGCGGCGGCTCCGCTGGCGGCGGCTCCACCGGTGGCGCCTCTCTGGGCAGCGGAGCGGCGACCCCGCGCATCTCGGGGGCGTCCCAGACCAACGCGGTGTGGAGGGAGGGCAACCGCCTCTCCGTCATCAGCCGCCGCCGCGCCCCGCTCGGCACGATCTTCGCGTTCCAGCTGAGCAACCCCGCGACGGTCACGATGTCGTTCACCCAGGCGCTGCCGGGCCGCCTCGTCAAAGGCCGCTGTGTCAGGGCGGGGGCTCACGCCCGCGGCCGTCACTGCAAGCGCTCCGTGGTTCGTGGCTCGCTCTCGTTCGCCGGCCACCGGGGGCGGGACGCCCTCGCCTTCCAGGGTCGCGTCTCCCGCGCCGTGAAGCTCGAGCCGGGCCGCTACACGCTGCTGATCTCCGCGGCGAACGCAAGCGGGCGCTCGAACACGAGCTCGCTCAGCTTTACGATCGTGCGCTGAGCATGCTTCAGGCGGGGTCGGTCCCGACGCCCCTCGGCGTCGGCCGTGCAGGGCTCGGAAAGGATTTGCCATGTCTGGAGTTCTTGGGGGGGTGGCTACCGGCTCGTCTCAAGGCGAGCCGACAACGCGACCTGCAAGTACGGCGTGACGAGCATCTCGCTACTCGCTCGTCGCCCCCGACCGACAAGCTAACTACGAAAGGAACCAAGCGGATGAATCCGAACAAAGCACTCTGGGAGAAGGGCGACTTCACCCGCATCGCGGAGAGCATGCGAGAGAGCGGCGAGGCGCTGGTCGAGACGTTCGGCATCACCAACGGACTCAAGGTCCTCGACCTCGGATGCGGGGACGGGACCACCGCGGTGCCCGCGGCGAAGCTCGGGGCCGACGTGCTGGGTGTCGACATCGCCAGCAACCTCGTCGAGGCAGGGAACGCACGAGCACAGAGCCTCGGCCTCACCAACTGCAGATTCCAGGAGGGCGATGCTTCCGACCTGCACGAGCTCGAGGATGACAGCTTCGACCTCGGCGTCAGCATGTTTGGAGCGATGTTCGCTCCGAAGCCTTTCGACGTTGCAAAGGAGTTCGTCCGGGTGACGCGGCCAGGTGGCCGGATCATCACAGGAAACTGGATCCCCAACGATCCGACGCTGGTGGCACAGATCTTGAAGATCAGCTCCTCTTACTCGCCGCCGCCTCCGGATGGGTTCGTCAGCCCCATGACGTGGGGCGTGGAGGAAAACGTGATCGAGCGATTTGCGGGCGCGGGAGTACCCAAAGAGAAGATCTCGTTCGAGAGGGACACCTACACGTTCAGCTTCCCGGGTCCACCGTCGGAACTCCTTGCTGCGTTCAGAACGTACTACGGGCCGACCATGAACGCGTTCGACGCCGCCGCGGCGAACGGTCGCGAGGCCGATCTGCAAGCCGAGCTAGAAGCCCTTTTCGACGGCCAGAACGCAAGCCCGATCGAGGATGCCACCTCCATTCCTGCAACCTTTCTGCGCGTGACGGTTGCGCTGTGAGGCGGTGTTGGACTCAGTCGGGAAGGCCTCGTCGAGGAGTCCTGCCGCTGCTCGTCCTGAGCGAGCGTCTGCCGGTTGGACGCAGGCACGCCCGCAAGAACGCCAAAGCGCCAGCGAGTCGGGCGTTGGATGGAGGCTTGCGCAGCTCATCCGTAGCGACGTCCGGCGGCACTGTGGCCCGGCGCCCAGGAAGCTGAGATCCTTTCCCGGTGGAGCTCAGCGTCCATTTGCCGCTGATGCAGTTCGGTGAGGAGACGCTCTCGCGCCAGCGGCTGGCGGCGACCGTCGACGCCGCGAGAGAGTGTGGATTCTCAGCTGTTTCGGCGAACGACCATCTCGTCTTCCAGACACCCTGGCTCGACGGGCCGACGGCGCTCGCGAGCATGATCGAGCGCTCGGGGGAGATGGGGCTGGCAACGACGGTTTCGCTTGCCACCCTGCGGGGCCCGGTGCCGTTGGCCAAGGCGCTGGCTGCGATCGACGTGCTCTCCGACGGGCGACTGGTCGCGGCGCTGGGACCGGGATCCTCCGAACGCGACTACCAGGCCCTCGGCATCCCTTCGAGGAGCGCTGGAAGCGATTCGACGAGGCGATCGGCGTGCTGCGGGCGCTGCTCAGGGGGCAACCGATGCCCGAGCAGCCGAGCTACTACCCGGTTCCACCCGATCTCGAGCTCGCGCCCGGTCCGCGCCAGCAGGATGGCATCCCCCTCTGGATCGGAAGCTGGGGCTCACGCGCAGGCCTCGCTCGCGTCGCGAGGGCGGCTGACGGCTGGCTCGCGTCCGCCTACAACACGACGCCGGAGCGTTTCTCCGACGCCCGCTGTGCGCTGGAGCGTGCGCTCGAGGAGAACGGGCGGCTATCGGAGGGCTTTCCGAACGCGCTCGCGACGATGTGGACCTGGGTATCGAAGGATCAGGCGGAGGCTGATCGCGTGCTCGCCGACGTCCTGGCTCCAATCCTGAGGCGAGATCCCGACGAGCTTCGCCCGCAGCTCTGCGTCGGTCCCGCGGAGCACTGCGCCGAGCTCCTCTCGCGTTATGCCGAGGCCGGCTGCGAACGCGTCTACCTGTGGCCGCTAGGTGATGAGGCGCGGCAGCTCGAACTGGTGGCGGAGACGGTGGCGCCGCAGCTCGGGCGTCACTGATCAGGGGGTTATTCAGGCTCGCGCCTTCGTTGCATCACGAAGACGGGCACGCGATCGGCTTGCGGTTGGCTGGATCGAGGCATTCATCACTGCGCACCGGCAGCCTGCCGCGACGAACAACGAACTTCGTGTACTTGCCGACGGTGCCGGGCTTCGAGACTCGGATTTCCAGGATCGTGCCGGCCCTGAGGAAGCGCTCGAACCGCGGGAATGCGAGCAGGACCGCGCCCGCCTGTCGCTTGCGGTCCCTCGTGGCTGCGAGTCGGCTCTGCACCTTCGCCGGGCAGCGTCGGCCTCTGCAGTTCACCGTGATCCGCGCCCCAACCGGCGCTAGCACCGTGAGGCGGGTCACCGTGACGCCATCGCGGGTGTCAAAACCGACAATCCGAACGATTGGGAACGGCTGCATCTGGAGAGCCGGGGGCGAAGTGACCCGAACCGTCTCGGCTACGACGCTCGAGCGGCCGTCCGCGTCAGTGACACGCAGGCGCACCACGTGGTCGCCGACGCTCGAAAATGACGTAGTCACTATTGACCCGCCCGCGATGAATGGCCCGTTTCCCACGAGATCCCAGGCGAGCGATGTGATCGCACTAGCGGAATCCGTCGAGCTCGATATGAGCGAGACCGGCTCGCCGACGTATGGGGACCCTGGAAACCACGCGAACGACGCTACCGGGAGAGCCAGGGCAGGCGGTCCAGGTAGGGAGGCCGGTGCAGGCTCCGAGACCGGCGCAGACACCGCGAGTGCCGCCGCGGCGCTCGTCGCCGTACCCGCGCTGTTCTTGAACAGGGCGCGGTACTGGTAGCCGTTCTCAGCCACCGACGTGTGTTCGACCCTTAGCGTGCCCGTAGTGCTCCCAGCATCCGCGGTGTCATTGGCGAAGCTCGCGCCACCGTTGGTGGACACCTGCCATTGCGTCCCGGGTGGCGGCTTCCCTGAAGCGGCCGCCTTGAATGTCGCGGTTTCCCCCGCCGTCACAGCCTGACTGCCGGGATTGGTCGTCACCGCCGGGACGACGTCGACCGTCAGCCTCGCTGCTTCGCTCGTTGCCGTGCCAGCTTCGTTATGGAACACGGCGCGGTATTTCCAGCCGTTCTCGGCAATCGAAGTCCCTTCGACCCGCAGCAGTTCTGTCTTGTTGCCTGGATCGACCAAGTCAACGGCCCACGTCGAACCATTGTCAGTCGAGACTTCCCATTGCACGCTCGGCGTTGGTTCGCCGATCGCACTCGCTTCGAACTCGGCAGTTTCGCCTGCCGTCACAGTCTGTTCGGCTGGCTGGATCACGATGCAGGGAGCTGCTGGGGGACACGGTTCGGCGGGCGCCAGGATGGCCGTCACACTGGCTGCTGCGCCCGACAGGCCGCCCGCAGAGCCGGCCGCCGCTGCCCGATTCTGCACAGGCGCTGGGACGGGCGACGCCCGGAACCGGACGCCGGCTGCATCGGTGTTCTGTGGGCTAGCGCCACCGACCGTCGCGCCGGATACGACAAGCACCACCATGATCATTCGCACACTACGTCTGCCCCCGTTTCTCGACGGACGCGTGGAACGATGTTCGCTTCGAGGCCTGGCCTGCATAGCCCCGCCCTTCTCGCTAGCACGGGCTCTCGGAGGTCCGAGAGGGCGGCCTCGATTGTGCCATGACCTGGCGAGTGGAGCCAACCGGGATCGAACCGCCTTCATCAGTGCCCGCACGGAAGCGAAGGCCAGAGGTTCGACTTGTTGTCTGCCCTATCCTCGCTGATGGAGCACCCGAGCCTCGATGAGCGTTTGACCCAGACCACCAACTCCATCCCTCCCATCCTCGAGTGGTCGCCAGACGACCCCCGCCCGCCGGCGGTCTCCGTCAACGGCCTCGCCAAGCGCTATGGCGACGTCGAGGCAGTCAAGGGCGTCGATTTCGAGGTGAGCCGCGGCGAGACGTTCGGCTTCCTAGGTCCGAACGGCGCCGGGAAGTCGACCACGATCAACATGCTGTGCACGCTTGTGCGTCCCACCGGCGGCTCCGCCACCGTCGGAGGCCACGACATCGTCAGCGAACGGGACGCGGTGAGGCGTAACATCGGCCTGGTCTTCCAGGAGACGACGCTCGACGGCTACCTCACCGCCGAGCAGAACCTGAGGCTGCACGCAGAGCTATACGGAATGCCCCGTGAGTCGGTGACCCCGCGCATGCGCCAGGTGCTGGAGATGGTCGGGCTCTGGGAACGGCGCTCCAGCCTGGTGAACACCTTCTCCGGCGGCATGAAGCGCCGTTTGGAGATCGCCCGCGGGCTGTTGCACTCGCCCAGGGTGCTCTTTCTCGACGAGCCCACCATCGGCCTGGACCCGCAGACACGCAACTCGATCTGGACCTACATCTCAGAGCTCGAGCGGGATGAGGACATCACGATCTTCCTTACGACCCACTACATGGACGAGGCGGAGTACTGCGACCGGATCGCGATCATCGACGAGGGCGAGATCGTCGTGCTCGACACGCCCGAAGCGCTGAAGGCGAGCGTAGGCAAGGACCGCGTCCAGATCCACACCGAGGACGACGCGAGGGCGATCGAGGCCCTACGCGAACGCTTCGGCGTCGAGGCCAAGATCGCCGAAGGCGCAGTAACGTTCGGGGTGTCGGAGGGTGAGAGCTTCGTGCCACGCCTCTTCGCCGAGCTCGGCCAGCCAATCCGCGCGGTCAGCGTCGCTAGGCCATCGCTGGACGACGTCTTCATGTCCTACACCGGTACGACCATCCGCGACGCCGAGGCGACAGGCAGCGACATGAGCCGCAACATGGCCAAGATGATGAACCGCTGATGGCGACCGAGAGCCCAGCACACCCAGGCACCCAGCCTGCGCCCCCGCCTCACCACGCAGTCGCGCGCCTGCACGTTCCGGCCCGCAGCCTGAGCGCAGAGGTGCGCGCGATCAAGGTCGTGTGGCGTCGCGAGCTCATCCGCTTCAGCCGTGACCGGCTGCGGATATTCACCTCACTGGTGCAGCCCTTCCTGTTCCTGTTCGTGCTCGGCACCGGGCTCTCGACGCTGGTCTCGACCTCGACTCACGGGATCAGCTTTCGGACATTCATCTACCCGGGCGTGCTGTGCATGGCAGTGATGTTCACCGCGATGTTCTCAGCCGCATCGATCGTCTGGGATCGTGAGTTCGGCTTTCTCCGGGAGATGATGGTGGCCCCGGTACGGCGCAGCTCGATCGTGCTGGGCAAGTGCCTGGGTGGGGCCACGGTCGCCACCTTCCAGGGCCTGATCGTGATCGCGATCGGCCCCCTCGTCGGCGTCCCTTACCAGCTGACCTTGATGCTCAAGCTGTTCGGCTTGACTCTGTTGCTCGCCTTCTCGATCACCGCCTTCGGAGTGATGGCCGCCGCTCGCGTCAACCAAATGCAATCGTTCATGGCATTGATGCAGATGGTCATGATGCCCCTGTTCTTCCTTTCCGGTGCGCTCTTCCCGGTTGCAGGCTTGCCATGGCTGCTGGCGATCCTCAACCGCCTGGACCCGCTCACCTACGCGGTGGACCCGATGCGCAAGGCGGTGTTTGCGCATCTCGACATCAGCCCGGTAGCACGCCACGCCCTCGACCCGGGCGTGACCTGGTGGGGCTGGAAGGTGCCAGGACCCGTCGAGGCAGCGGTGATCGCGCTGCTCGGCCTCGTGATGCTGCTGATCGCCATCGCCGAGTTCAGCCGCGCCGAATAGCCGACGCCGGCGTCGTCCGGACGGCGAGCGCACCGCCACGCCGGTTGTGATGGATGCATCACCTTGTGCATGACGTAGCCATCACACGCCTGGCCCGTTGAAAGTTCGCGCGGACGTGCGGGGCTGGTGTCGTCCGAAGGCCCTCGCCTTGTACAGCTGGCAGCGCGCGCGGGCGTACTGAGGCTGAGCTCGCAGATACAGCGGAACGCAGGCAAACTACGACGCGGCCCACGCGGTCGTGGAAGTGGCCACGGACCCGCCCACGGGGATGCTCGTCCACTCGGCGGGGCCGGTCGAGGGCGGTTGGGGCATCATCGACCTCTGGGAGTCACGCGACGCGTTCGACACGTTCGGGGCTGGCCCGGAGTCGGACTAGAGCCTGCGATCGGCGTCTCCGGCAGCGCCCCATCGTTGCAGTTCGTCGGAACTACCGCTATTTGCAATATTCCTGGCCAACACGTACTTGACTTCTCCGTCCTCGCATGCTTGCTTCGATGCCAGCGTCGATTGCTGGAGATGAACGCGATCGGCACGACGCCTTGGTCGCCTGGGATCGCATATGGGGGCGAACAGCAGGATGCCCGCTCGCTCCGATTTCTCGCTTGGAGGGAGCTGGGCATGTATTGGGAGAAGTTGAGGCCTGTGACGGGAGCATCGCTCGCGGTCTGCTGTGCCGTGATCGGCTCTCTGTTCGCATTTGTCTCGCCGGCCTGGAGCGAACCGTATCCGAACGTGCCGACCCCGACGGTCGAAGGCCCGGTCGCGGTCACGCCGACGTCGCACCCGTTCCTGGCCACGGAAATTCCCCTGGCGAGCTACGGCTACACCGAAAAGGAGTACTTCATCTCGGGCACGGGGTACACCTACAACACGTCAGGAGCTTTCAACGTAACCGGCACGAAGATCCTCACGGGTGGGCCGCACGGCGACGGGACGTACCCGTTTAAGACCCGGCTCGTGGTGCGTATGCCCACTAACCCAGCGGACTTCAACGGCAAGGTGATCGTCGAGTGGAACAACGTCACCGCCGGCTACGATCTCGAAGTCAACTGGTTCGGCGACCCCTACTACCTCATCAAAAACGGCTACGCCTACGTCACCGTCTCGGCGCAGAACGTGGGCGTCAACTTTTTGAAGGCATTCAACTTCGAACGCTACGGCAGCCTCGAAGTCGGCCCGGCCGGCGACCCACTCTCCTACGACATCTACGCCGCGGCGGTCAAGGCCGTCAGGGGCGACGTGAGCAGCGGCCCTGAACCGTTGGGAAGCCTGACCCCACACATAGAAACCGTGGCCGCCTCAGGCGAGTCGCAGTCCTGCGGGCGCCTCGTCACCTACTTCAACAAGGTGGCACCGCTCCAGGAAATCGTCAACTCCTATCTCCTCACCGTCTGCACCACGGCGATCCGCGCCGACCGGCCGGAAAAGGTGCTCAGGATCATCACTGAATTCGAAAACAAAATCCAGCAGACCGAGGCCGAGGCCCCGACCAATCCGAGCCTCCGCCACTGGGAGGCCGCGGGCGGTTCGCATGTGCCCTTCGACGCGGCCGCCTACTGGCAGGGACCGGTCGCGCGCGACACGACCGCCCTGTTGGGACCTAACATCGCCGAATGCACCCACAAACCCATTCTCTCGAGGGTGGGGTGGCCGGATCTGGTCAATGTCGGGACCAAGGACCTGATCGAATGGTCCAAAGGCGGGTCAGCTCCGCCGGTCGCTCCCCGCGGCGAATACGAAACCCCCACGAAACTCAAGAGAAACGGCCTCGGGATCGCCCTCGGCGGCATCCGCCTACCCGAAATGGAAGTGCCCACCGGGGTCAACCTTGCCGAAAACAGCGGAGTCCCGAAAAGCCCATACCCGGACTCGGCGTTCTGCGTCCTGCTGGGGCAGTACGATCCCTTCAGTGAAGCAACCCTCGAAGGCCTCTACGACACCTACGGCGAATACGTAGATAAGGTCAAGGCCGACACCGAAACGCTGGAAGACGAAGGGTTGCTGCTGCCGGAAGACGCACAGCGTCTCGTAAACGGTGCCGAAGAGTTCCCCAGGCTGCGCCCGACCATCCCGGCGCTGGGTGGCTCCCCGCCGAACGAAGGCGCGTTCGACCTCGCTTGGCGCGGTCCAGTGCCCTCGCACGAAGAATCACTCGTGGCCAGGTTCGTCGAAACGCATCCCACCCACGAACTGCAACACCGCAGCGCCGTCCCGGGTAGCGAATGGACGACGATCGCCAGCTCGCTGAACAAACCTGCGTACTCATTCTCCCTGCCGGCGAAACCCGAGGAAGAAGGCATCTGGAGCTACAGGGTGCGCAGCAGGACGGTGGTGCCGGCCTTTGACCTGGAACCGGAAGAAGTCATCGTCACCCCCTGGTCGGAAATCCTCAGCAACGTGTTGGTCACGAAGAAGTCGAACCTGCATGGGGCCAACCTGGAAGGCGTCAACCTGGAAGGCGACAACCTGCCTGAAGCGAACCTGAAGGGCGCAAACCTGCAGGGCGCAAACCTGCAGAAAGCGAACCTGCAGGGCGCCAACCTGAATGGGGTCCACGGCTCCGGCGCGAACTTCGCCGGCGCCAACCTCGAAGGGGCCAACCTGAGTAAGGCCAACCTCACCGGCGCGAACTTAAGCGGGGCCAACACGAAGGGCGCCAACCTGAACAAGATCACCTGGTCGAACACGATCTGTCCGGACGGCTCGAACAGCAACAGCGACGGGGGGACGTGCGTGAACAACCTGTCGTAGCACCACGGACGCCACAGGAGGGGTCCCGTTGGTGGGCCCCCTCCTCCGGGGGGCCGCACCCTCGTCCTGCTCATCGCAACAGCGCCGCTCGGCCGCTTCCCGGTCGACAACCCGATCGACATACGCGTCACAGCGACGCGGCGGTCGACACGAGGCATCAGAGAACTACGCCGCAGCGCCGATGCCGTAGAAGATCGGCTCCGAGTTTGCGCTCTTGCGCGAAAGGAGGCGCCGCCCTGAGCGTCGCCCGCGCTGTCGCGTTGGACGAAACCCATGCGTCTCTTCGGCCTGCATCGACCCGCTGCTTCCCGCCAGAAGTGAAAGCCGACCACGGCGTCGGGCGGTTCGAGTCCGACAGGTTCGGTCTCTCTCGGAAATGGGCGATCCTGGACTCGAACCGCGGCCCGGGCCCGCTCTCGTGTGACACCAGGCGTGTGACCGCGCCTGAGGTTCTCTAGGGTGACGTGAGATTCGCTCGGTCAGGGACCACCGGCGGGACCACGGCGGGGAGACGGATGTTGAGCAGGTGGGCAGCAGCCCCGCATTCGTGCCGGCGGGGCGCAGCCAACGAGAGGTTGGTCTTACCGGCGCGCGATACCGCCGCCGCCCAGTTGCAATGCGGCAACGTGCTGGGCCTCGTAGCGCCAGTACCTCTTGAGCTCCCGGGCGCATCCGCGCTCTCCCGCGCCATTCCGCCGCACCCACGCGGGCGGGCCCTGCAACGCCACCAGGCGCGCCTGGTCGCGACAGAAAGCCTCGGTGAACCTCGCCCACGTGCCTAGCACCGCCGGTGAGCCCGCAGTGCACAGCGGACACCCACACGGGTCGTCCGGCCACTCGGGATCGATTATGCACATACGCCGCGAGCTGTCCGCGATGCAGCTCGGTATCGGCTTGTCGCACGCCCATTGCTCGGCAGTCTCCTCGTCCTTCTTCCACAGCTCGTACGTCATGTTGCTCAGCAGCACGACGTCCGCCGCAAGCTGCGACACCTTCCACTTGCGCTGCTCGACCCACGTCACCGCGTCGTGCTCGTGGCTCCATAGGTACTCGTACAGTTGTGCCTCATCGACAGGGTCCTTCGAGTCCGCCGTCTTGAGACCTTCGATCCCCAGTGCGATCGCGCGTGCGGTCAGCTCGTGTGCCTCGTTCTCGTGAAGTTCGCACAGAAGCTGAAGACACCGTTGCCTGTGGCCTTCATCGCGCCACGCGTGGGCGACCACTGCATGGACGAGGACCAGGCGCGCGTGCCAGAAGCGCAACGGCTCTTTGACGAGTAGCTCTTCGATCTCTTCGTAATCCACTCTGCGCTTCATCAGCGCTGCGAGCTTGAGTCCCTGCGCGAGCGCCATCTCCCCACGCAGCGGAGATAGACCCTCTCGCCGGCATATCTCCTTGAGCCGCAGCCACTGTTCTTCGATCGGATCGTGCGCGCAGCGATCGTCGGACCGGAGTGCCGGGAGCAGCCAGGCGAGCGACGCGAGGTCGTTGCCGAGTTCGCTTGACTCCTCGCTCAACGACCGCGGCTTCTCACCGTCCGCTTCGTCGAGGATGGCGTTGAACCGTTCGTCGAGCGCCGACCACTGTTCAGCCGCCGCCGCCCGGAAGCCGGCGAGGGCCTTTATCGCCGGCCACACGACCTCGAGGTTGCGACTCCGTGCGAGCCTCCACAGCAGGACGTGCCGATCGGGGTCGCTCCAGTTGGATAGCGCACGCACCAATCTCACCGGCCCGTTGGGATCGGGGTCGCGTCTTTGTCCCGACTGAGGGGCAGCCAGGTGGGCGACGCTCGTGTGCACGAGTTCGACGACGCGTCCCTTGCTTTCCTGGTTGCACGCCAGGTCCGGACAGGCGTTCAGTATTCGGAGCGCGGCTGCTGCAAGCCGCGGCCGGGCGTTGCCACTGTTCTCGAGGACCTTCAGAAGCTCGTCGAACGTGTCGGAGCGCTCCGCCGGGTGTTCGAGCAGCCAGAAGGTCAGGGCGATGAGACCGAACCGCTGGTGGCGCAGGCTGCCGACCTCGCCCTCCGCCACGTGCGCGACGATCTCGAGGAGCTTGCGGGGGTCGCCGTGCAGCTCCGCGTAGATGTACGCACCGAGCTCGTCGGAGCTGAAGGACACGCGCTGGGGGCCGACTCGAATCAGATTGAGTTGCTTTGCGTCGAGTAGCGCGTCTGCGTCGACGTCCTTCAGCTTTGCCTTCTCGACTGTGAGGTCCTGCTCGACGTCCAGCCGTGCAGCCACCGTTTGCGCAGCGCGATAGGCCTGCAGACCGCGCTTCGATGGCGACTTGTCGCCGAAGCGCAGGCGTTTCTCATACGCGTCCGCAAGCTGGTCTTCGCGTACAGCGCGGAGATACCGCTCCAGGATCAGCTGTCGCCACTTGTCGCTCTGGGTCCTCCGCCCCGCGAGGTTCAGCTCTTTGAGGAGCTTCGCTTGCGTAAGGCAAACGAGCAGGTCCAGATAGAACGGGTCGACGAGGGTCTCGTCGTCGCGAACGGCCGGCTCACCCAGCGCCGCGCAGGCGTCGCCGCTCAGGCTCCCGAGCTCGCCATCGAGGTATTCGCCGGCCTCGTCGTATGTAAAGCGATCAAGGTCCTCGCGCAGGAGCGAGGGGATCTGATCGATGCCAAGGTTGCTCTCGACATTGAACTCGAGGTCGAGGTCGAGCGTCGTCGCGAGAACGAGATGGATCTGGCTGCCCTGGAGGTCGGTGATCGCGCTCGCTCGCTTCTCCTCGTCGTCTTCCAGCTCTTCGAACAGTTCTTTGTCCAGGCCGTCGACGAGGACGACGATCCCTCGGGTCTGCCGTGCGAAGTGCCAGATCGCGTCCTGGTCGTCCGCACTGGCGGTCGACTCGATGTTCCGGAAGAACCTCTCCCGTGCCTGCTGCTCGAGGTCGAACTTGCCGCCGTGCCGCGCGAGAAGGGGAATCGGCACGAGTCCCTTATTCGCAAGGTAGTCGACCAGTTCGAGGATGAAACTGGACCTGCCCGTGCCGGCCCTGCCCTTCACGATCGCGACGGCGGGGCTCCGGCTGTGGATGATTTCCTCGCCGAGTCGCTCGCAGGTCCGCTCGCGCAGCCGCGGCAGCTCCGCTGCGGCCGACTCGCGAGAGGCGCGAGGGCGCGGGAACCTGTCACGGCGGCGGCTCGACGTCCTGCCCGCAGTGCCGTCGAGCCGCGAATTGGCGACGGGGTACGGTTTTGGCACGTACCAGTCGACCAGTTTTTGGTCGCTGTCGAGGAGCTTCCGCCGATAGCTCTTCAGGGCTTTCTGTCGCTTGTATCCGAACAGCCACCAGTAGCCAACGCAGCCGATCACTATGGCGGCCACTGCATGCTCGCCGAGGCCGACCGCGACCGGGTGTTGTTCGTCGAGCGATCCGAACAGGTCCTCGCTGCCGGGTATGAAGTCGAGCGCCACGAGGACGAGGAACAGTCCGACGCCGACGCCGAAGGCCCATTCCGGGCGATGCAGCAGCAGCCAGCGTCTGACGGTGGCCACAGCAGATGAGAGCCCCGGGACGCCTTGGCGCTCGATCCTCAGCCGCCAGGCTTCGCGTGCTGACCGCAGCTTGCCGATCGTGCTCGTCAGGGCGCGCCCCCGCTCGACGCCGCCATCCGGCGCAGCACCCATGGCCTGCGCGTCAATGGTGATTCCCGGCGTTCCCATTTGAGCCATCCTCTCGGCCGCGGGATCGCCTGACCGCCCACTTCTGGACATTTGCGTCGCGCCGGCTCGACGAGCCCTTCCCGGTGGGGCTGGTCCTCGGCACGCAGCTGGCGTTCTGTGCTGGATGCGACGCGCGCGCTACACCGTCACGTGCTGGGGGAGACCGCGAGGGGCGCCACGCGGGATCGCCGATGCGGTACGGCCGCCAACTTGGCAAGGACGACCCTGAGCAGGCGCGCGGGTTTCTCGCTGCGGCCGAGAAGATCGCCGGGCTTCCCGGTCTCCTCTGTGCGCTACTACGACGTCGACGAGCGGCTGAGCGCGGTCACGCGCGCGTCCCGCACATCGCAACTTGACGGGCGGATCCAGCCCGGGCGACTGCTACCACGACGCCTACATTCCAAAGCGCGCGGCAACCCGAGGTCGGATCTTGCGTTTGCCGTGGACGGTGAGTGGGCCTGCGCGCGGCCCACTCGCCGTCGCCGGTATTTGGTTCCGGGTGCGTTGCTAGCCGTCGCTCACGGGTCTTTCGCCGTGATTTTGCCCGGAGGCGCTTTGAGTTTGTCTTTGCCTGACACGGTCATCGGATTCAACGAGCCGTCGAACAGCGTACCTCCGCCGGGCCCGCCGAAGATGAGGACGCCATTGCCAACTTCCGGCGTGAGCGTTCCTTCAAATTCGTCGCCAGCGCTAGCGGAGTTGCATTTGACGACCAGTCTCACCTTTTCGATTTCGTCGCGAATCACCGAGCCAGGCGGAGGCGTCGTGACCAGATGCGAGGGCCACCCCAGACCATTTGCCGTGACTTCGGCTGCGCCTTTCGGGCAGATGGGTGAGGCTTCTTTGATTTTGCAGCCTGAGAGCGTGAAGGTCGTTACAAGATCTTGGCCGGCGCCACCCCCCACCGGGTTCCAAATTTCCTCCGTATCGCTCACTTTGCATTTGATATTCGTTCCGAGCGCGCTGAACGTGAGCGAGCCGGAAGTCGCGACGGTTACAGGCAATGGGCCAACCAAGACGTTTTTTTTGTACCAATGCGGTTCAGCCTGAGCCGCCGATGGCACGACCGCAAACGCCGTGACGGCCAGCAGTGGTACGAGGCCGGCAAAGAACTTCTTGTTCATTGGGTCCTCCCTGTCCTCGGTGAGGGCCTAGCGTGGTCATTCAAGCGTCCGGGGCCCCCCGCAGTGCCCGACCGCACCACTCGCACCGCGAGCAGGCTAATCGCGGTTGACATCGGATGTCAAGGCTTTGTGAACGGAGGGAGACAGCCGGGGACGTTGACGCCGTAGAGGGGGGAATCAGGGGGTTCGTGGCTGTGACCCTACGCAGGCGGAAAGTCATACGCGAGCTCGTCCGGAGCAGGCACGTCGGGCGCGCGGGTCGAGGCGCCTGCTCTTGGTTGGTAAAGCGGCGGTCGCGCCGCTGCGCCCGCACAAACGGTCAATCGACGGGGTGGTCCAAGACGTTGATCTGTCGGACCACGTGACCGCCCTTCAACTCGGTGGTCTGCACGATCACATAGTCGAGCGCCTCGCCAGACGCGCGCGAGCGATGACGCAGCCGTGCCTGGCGCACGATGCGGCCCGGTGAGGCTTCCTCAAGGGAGAGGTTCTCGATCGTGCTGTCGTCGTAGCGCGCGAGCACACCTCGCCAGAAGTCCAGCACCGCTGTACGGCCCCGGAGCAGTCCGTCCTCGTAAAGAGGTGGGGGTGGACCGTACTCCACGTCCGGTGCAAACAGTGCGAACACGACCTCGAGGTCACCACGGTTGAATGCATCGCGGGCCCGGTCGAAGGCGGACTGGAGGATGCCCCGCCGCAAGCGCCCAGGCAGATACCCGACCAACTGTGCTCCGAACGCGGCCAAGCGCGGCACCCGTACCTCAAGGCGATCGGCGAGCGGGCGGTGGGCATTGACCATCAGCTCGATCCTACGTGAGCGCTCGCTTCCGCTTCGCGGGCTGAGCGAGCGCTTGAGGACCGCGTGTGCTGACGACCGGATCGGACGAAACCCAGGCGTCTCTTCGGCCTGCGTCGACCCGCTGCTCTCCGCCAGAAGCGAAAGCCGACCACGGCGTCCGGCGGTTCGAGTCCGACAGGTTCGGTCTCTCGTCAGTGGGCGATCCTGGACTCGAAACACGCCCCGGGCCTGCTCTGGCGTGATGTGGGGCGCGTGAGGGGCCCTCAGGTGCTCTGAGGGGACGTGAGATTTGCTCACTCGGGGACCACGGGAAGGACCACGGGCGCCTGGAGCTGACCCGCGCCCGCTCCCCTTCGGATGCGAGAGCGAGCTGGGAGCCGTGGGGGACTGCCGCTGCTCGTCCCAAGCGAGCGTCTGCTGAACGTCAGCTGAGACGCTGCTTGTCGGCACAGAGCATTGCTGCGGCCGCGCTTCCGCGTTTCTACCCTTATGAAGCGGCACTTGTGACGTGGCTGGTGCGAGACGGGCGCTCCTTGATGATCCGGAACGAAGCGCTCACGGCGCGCCCAGTTTTCCCGCGGCGCTCAAGGTCGCAACGAGTTGGTAGTCGCCTAGCTTCTGTTTGTGCCCCGCCAGGCGGCCCCTGAATCGTCGATCGTGACCTCTCAAGTCGACGAGCGCTTGCGTGGTGCCGCTTGCTTCGGCCGCTTGCGGCCTCGCCCAGCTCGAAGCGCGCCGCTCGCGGGCGTGTAGATGCTCTCGTGGCCGTCGTCCCAGCGGATCTGATAGCGAGGCGAGGGATCGCCTCGGAGTACCTCCTCAACAACACCCGGCCGGGGTCGGCGATTCCGTTGACTCGGACTCCGCCGCCGACGCGCTTGCCGACCTCAAAGGCCATCATTACCCCTCATCGCTCAATCTCACCGGGGCCAGCCCCCTCCGCGCGCAAGGTACCACCGCCCGCCGCGATCGGGCTGGCGGGACGGCCGGGCGCACGTCGCCCGCGCGAGATAGTGCACGCCTGACCACCTTCGAGCAGTCCACCACGGCCTGGTAGCCGACGACGACCTCGGGGCCCCCGCAGGCTGCCATCAGCCGGCCGCTCGTAGCACCGCGAGGATCCGCGGGTGGCCGTCGATCTCCAGCTCGTCGACGACCTCCAACTCGGCGAGGCCGACGATCCGCGCCAGTCGACGCAGACCATTCGGGGAGAAGCCCCAGTAGACGAAGTCATCGCGCGCGTACACGTCGCCAGGGTCATAAACCTCGATCGCCGGGGCGTCGGCTGCCAGGCGCGAACCGTAGGTCTCGAGCACGACTTCGCCACCCGGCGCCAGGACGTCGGCGAGCGCCCCCAGCAACGCGATCGGGTCGGTCACCCGGTGCAGGATGCCGAAGCACAACGCAACGTCGAAGCGCTCGCCGAGCTCGCGCACGTCGAGCGCGTCCATGCGGCGATACTCGACCCGCGACGCGAGGAGCCCGGCGATCGCGCGGAAGCCGGCACCGCCCGTCAGCGTCACGCCGAAGCGAGCACGCACCCAGTCGACGTACTGCTCATTGTCGACCGCTACAACGCGCCGTGCACCGCGGAGCTCCGCGAGGAAGCTGTAGAAGCCGTCGAACGCGCCGACGTCAAGCACGCTGCGCCCCGCAAAGCGATCCGCGCCGAGCACCGCAAGGCGATAGCCGTGGTCGCGTGCGATCCCCGGCGTGTAGACCCCCGGCGCAAGCGCGAAGGTGTGAAACCAAAGCGGAACCGAATCGCGGACGCGCTCGGCGACCGCCGCCGGGGCGCCGATGGCCAGCATGTCGGCGGCAACCCGCTCAGCAGCGGACGTCTCAGGGATCGGCTCGATCGGCCCAGCCCCGATTGCATGGGCTGCCAACGCATCAGCTCCAGTCTGTCGTTCACAGGACGCTTACATCGATATCACAGCACGGCGCCAGCGGCCGGCGACGCCGTGACCGCCACCACGCCTGCACAAGAAGGCCGACCGCGGTGGTGAAGGGCCTCACGACGCTCCAGACCTGGTGGGCGGCTAGACGCGGTACAGGAACGAGTAGGCCGCGGATTGCCCTGACTGGACCCACTCCGCAAGGCAGTAGCGGCACGTGGTGCCGTCGTCGGCGGGAACGTCGATCGTCTTCGCGGGACGACCCTCCACGACGTCGGCATCTACGCGCCGGGCGTCCAGCGGGCCACCTTCGAGCACGGCGGTAATCGTCGAGTCCGTGGGAACGCTCATGCCGCGCGGCTTGTCGAAGAAGTCGAGGGCGCGGCGGCGAGGACGGGGCCTTCGCGCGCCTCCGCGAAGGTCACCAGGCGTCCGCGATCCTCGTCGTAGAGCTTGAGCCTGAGCGCGCGGATGCCATCCGCAAAGCTCAGCGTGGGCACGTCGTGGAAGATTTGGTTCTCGTCGTGCGCGCGCTGCAGGTTGTAGTTGGGGATGCCGGCATCTATGTGGTGCACGTGGTGCAACCCGATGTTGCCTGTGAAGAACTGGAGCATCTTGGGAAGTCTCAGGTAGGAACTGCCCCGCAGCGCCGCGTCGGCGTAGCTCCAGCGCTCGCCGTTCTCCCAGTAGACGTCCTCGAATTGGTGCTGGACATAGAACAGCCAGATGCCGGCCGCGCCCGCGAGCATGATCGTTGGCGCCTGGACAAGGAGATACTCCCGCCAGCCCATCAGCCAGCAGAGCGCGCCCACCAACGCCGCCAGCGCCAGATTGGTGGCAATCACGCTGTGCTGGAACCGCGGACGCGAAGAGCGCGCAACCAGACGTGGCCCCACGACCAGGGCAAAGATCGGCCCAAGTCCAAACATCACGAGCGGGTTGCGGAACAGGCGATACCCAAGCCGGCCCCTCCACGCCAGAGCCTGATACTCCGCAACGGTCATCGTCGCGACGTCGCCGCCCCCGCGGCGATCAAGGTCGCCGGCCGTGGCGTGGTGCACGGCGTGCTCGTGGCGCCAACTCGCAAACGGTGAGAACACCAGCAGCCCAACCGCCCTGCCCAGCCATCTGTTCGCTCGCTTGGACGGCAGATATGAGCCATGAGTGCAGTCGTGGAACACGATGAAGGTGCGCACGAGGAAACCGGCAGTCGGAATCGCGAGTGCCACTGTGAACAGATAAGAGACGTTCAGCGTCAGATACATGAGCACGGACAGCGCCACGTACGGCACAACGGAGGTCAGGATGCCAAGCAGACTGCGACCGAGGTGCGGCTGGGAATACGCCGCTAGGCTCTCCCGCCGAAACTGGCCCCCAGAAACCGGCCGCTCCACTGCTAGCTGCAGCCGGGCCAAGCTCTGCTCACCAGCGAGCGTAGCTTCCCAGCCCTCGACGTTGTGCTGCCGCGGAACGTTTCACGCGCCCCAGCGTAGCGCGCGAGCGACCCCGATCTCAATTCTCGCCGGGCTGCCGCCCTGGTAGAGCAGCGCCACTGTGTGATGCGAGGAGAGCTCCGTCACCTTGGGCGTGGCAAGGGTTCAGCCCCAGCCTGTCCAAGTGCCTTGTTGCTCGGACCGCCGGCTTGCGCTTCGCGCGGGATGCGAGCGTCTTCGAGGGCGCCCAGCCCGCTACTGCTCTGGACGAAACCCAGGCGTCTCTTCGGCCTGCATCGACCCGCTGCTCTCCGCCAGAAGCGAAAGCCGACCACGGCGTCGGGCGGTTCGAGTCCGACGGGTTCGGTCTCTCGGAAATGGGCGATCCTGGACTCGAACCAGGGACCTCTTCCTTATCAGAGAAGCGCTCTAACCGACTGAGCTAATCGCCCTCGCGCCGGCCCATCTTATCGCCGCCGGGCGGGCCCGAGCGGCAGCCGGCGCGTGGCGACCGACGCTCCTCGTGCGGTCGCGACCGAGGGCGGCTGGCCAGTGCTCCGCAGCCCGTGCCCCACAGCAGCCCTAAGGGTCGGCTTGAGGGTTACGGTACCCCGGGTGTGCAAGACCGATTCGGACTATTGGAACGCCTCTCCGGCCGCGGTAGGGCCCCGCGACTACCCGCCTCCCGCCGGAGAGAGCGCGAGTCGTCGCAGGCGCTCCGCCAGCTCGAGCGCCTCCTCGCGCGACTGGAAGCGGAGCTCCGCGCGATAGCCGCCACCGCGGTCGGGTCGCACTGCGACCTCCGCGCCGAGCAGCTCTGCGAGCGCGTCGCCGATCTCCTGCGCCGCCGCGAGCTGATCGGGGTGGGGCCCGCTGCGCCGGGCGCGCCGCGCGCGGATCGTCCCGCCGCCTTCGCCGCGCTCGTTGCTCGCGCGGGCGCGGTCCTCGGTGACCCGCACCGACCAGCCCCCATCCGCGGCGGCACCGGCGAGCGAGCGGCGCTCGGCGTGGTCCTCGGCGAGCAGCAGCGCCCGGCCGTGTCCCTCGCTCAGCGTGCCCTCCTGCAAGAGCTCGATCACCTCATCGGGGAGGTCGAGCAGCCGGATCAGGTTGCTGACGGCGACGCGGCTTCGCCCCACGCGCCTGCCCACCTCCTCGCGCGTCAGGCCGAGCTCCTCCACGAGCGCCGCGCAGGCGCGTGCCTCCTCGATCGGGCTCAGATCCTCGCGCGCCATGTTCTCGATCAGCGCGAGCTCGAGCGCGAGGGCGTCGTCGCGCTCGCGCACGAGCGCCGGGATCGTGTCCATGCCCGCGATCTGCGCCGCGCGCCAGCGCCGCTCGCCGGCGACGAGCTCATACGTACCGCCGGGCCGCGGCCTCACGAGCACGGGCTGTAGGACGCCGCGCTCGCCCATCGACACGGCGAGCGCCTGCAGCGCCTGCTCGTCGAAGCGCCGCCGCGGCTGGCGCGAGCTCGGCGTCAACAGCTCCACGGGCAGGTGCCGGAGCTCCTCCGCCGCGGGCTGCCCCTCCTCGGATACCGACAGGATCGCGCTCAACCCGCGTCCCATCCCCGGCCTCGGCCTAGCCACGCGCCGCCACCTCCTTCGCAAGCTCGAAGTACGCTTCCGCGCCGGCGCTGTGGGGGTCGTGATGCGTCACCGGCAGCCCATAGCTCGGCGCCTCGCCCACCCGCACGTTGCGGGGGATCACGGTCTCGAAGACGAGGTCCGGGAAGTGCTCGCGGACCTCGCGCTCGACGTCCTGCCCGAGCCGCGTGCGCCCATCGTGCATCGTCAGCAGCATCCCCGCCACCGTCAGCCGCGGGTTCAGCTCGTGCTGCACGAGCTCGAGCGTCTCGAGCAGGCCGGCGAGGCCCTCCAGCGCGAAGTACTCGGTCTGCACGGGCACGATCACGCGGTCCGCAGCCACGAGCGCGTTCACGGTGAGCGGGCCGAGCGAGGGCGGGCAGTCGAGCAGCACGTACTCGAAGCGCTCGCGCACGCCCGCCAGACGCTCGCGCAGCCGGTACTCGTAGCGGTCCATCCGCGGCAGCTCGAGGTTGGCGCCCGCCAGGCCGGCGCCCGCGGCGACGGCGACGAGCCCCGGGACGGCGGAGTCCGTGAACGCCTCCTCGAGCTCCGCCTCGCCTGCGAGCACCTCGTAGAGGCCGGGCGAGTGGCTGCGCTCGATGCCGAGCCCCACGGTCGCGTTGGCCTGCGGATCGACGTCGACGAGCAGCGTCGCGTAGCCGGCCTCGGCGATGCACGCGGCGACGTTCACCGCCGTCGTCGTCTTGCCCACCCCGCCCTTCTGGTTCGCGATCGCGTAGACGGTTCCCATCGAGCGCAAGCTAGCGCCCTGCGCGGCCGGGAGGCTCCCGCGGGCGGCTGAAAAGTCCCAAACTCCGCCCGCCGCGACGGGCGCTCAGGGCCCGAGCGGGCGCTTGCGGGCGATCCCCGCCCGCCGGGGGAACCGCGCCGGCGTCGGCGTGCGCTTGCCCCACACGTGCAGATGGTGCTCGCTCGGCCCCTTCATCGGCGCCACCGCCCGCACCTCCTCGAGCACCATGCCGAGCTCCTGCGCCGCCGCGCAGGCGGCGTGCTCCTCACCGGGCCTGCGCGCCGCGCGCCAATCGACGAGCGCCCCGTCCAGCGCGAGCAGCGGCGCTGCGTACTCGAGCACCACCGGCGGGGAGGCGAGCGCTCGCGCGACCACCAGGTCGTGGCGCTCGAACCCCTCCTCCCACTCCTCCACACGCGTGCACACGGCGGTGGCGTTATCCAACTCCATGCGCGCCGCCGCGCGCGTTATGAACTCGCACTTGCGGCGGCGGCTGTCGACGAGGCGGACCTCGGCGCCGGGAAGGGCCGCCGCGAGGGCGAGGCCGGGAAGACCGGCACCCGAGCCGATGTCCGCGATCACCCGCGCCTCGCGCACCCGCTCGAGCTCGAGCGCCGTCAGCGCATCGGCGATGTGGACGTCCACCGCCAGTTCGGGCCTGCTCACCGCGGTCGGGGCGGTCGCGTCCTCGTCGAGCAGCGCGAGCAGCGTCGCCAGGCGCCGTCCCGCCTGCGCGTCGAGGCCGTAGCGGGAGCAGAGCTCCTGGAGCCGCTCCTCAGCCGCCATGGGCCGCGAAGAAGTCGGCGTAGCGCTCCTTCATCGCCCGCATCCGTGCCGCCGCGTGGGCGTCGAGCTCGTCGTCGAGGATCGCCTCGACGACGGGCAGGACGTCCTCGGCAAGCGCCGCCCCGCGCGCCATCCACTGGTAGTAGCGCCGGCCGCCGTGGTCATATGGGCCGTACAGGCGCGAGCGCGGAAAGCGCTGCTCGAGCCACCGGAACAGCGACTCGTGCCGCACGTGCATGCGCAGGGTGATCTGCGGATAGCGCCCGTCGCCGCCGAAGTGGCCCTCGCCGATCAGCAGGCCGACGACGAGGCCCCGCTCGACGTCGCTCAGGTCGCTGTCGGGTCCCTCGGGCATGCAGAGAATTGTTTCACCGTCAAGAAAAACGTGAAACGCTCAGCGGGCCGGCGCGGCGGCGATCGACGCCGAGCCTTGTGCGCGAGCCGCGTCAGCGCTCGCTCGGGGAGATTACGAGGAAGCGCTCCGGCTCCTCGCCCTCGCTGTGGGTGTCCACGTCCCCGCGATCGCGAAGGTATTCGTGCACGATCCGTCGCTCGAACGACGGCAGCGGGGCGAGCTCTACCGGCTCGCCCGAGCGCAGCGCCTCTTGCGCGGCGTCGTCGGCTTCGGCGCGGAGGGCCTCCGCGCGGCGCTCCCGGTAGCCGTTTGCGTCGATCGTGATCCGCACCGACTGCGGGCCCTCGGGGAACACGATCCGCTGCGCGAGATGCTGCACCGCGTCGATCGTCTGCCCGTGGCGGCCGATGAACAGGCCCACGTCGTCGCCGACGAGCCTTCCGGTGAGGACCCCGTCTCCCTCCTCCACCTCGACGTCGGCGTCGAGCCCGAGCCTTTCGGCGATCTCCTCTAGCAGCTCCTCGAGCGCCTCGCCCGGCTCCAGGTCGTCGAGGGGGGGCTCGGCGCCGGCGCTCTCGCGCTCGCTCATCGGCGCCTCCCCGACCGCTTCTTCTTTTTGCGCTGCGGCGGCGGGCGCGAGGGTGCCTGCGGCGTGCGCCCGACGCCCGCGAGCGCGGGCTCGGCCTTCGGAGCGCCGCCCTTGGGCGGCTCGGTCTTGCCGTTCGGTGATCCGCCGCCACCACCACCGCCTTCGGAGCCGTCGGGCGGACCCTTCTCGGGCTCAACCGGATGGTGTCCCATGTAGCGGCGAATCGCGAACTGCTGACCCACCGTCCACAGGTTCGTCGTGATCCAGTACACGAGCAGCCCCGCGGGATAGCGATACAGGATGAAGATGAAGATCAGCGGCAGGAACAGCATCAGCCGGCGCTGGTTGGCGTCGGCCGTGGCGGTCGCGATCAGCGTCGAGCCGACCTGCGAGCCGACGTACAGCACGATCAGAACGGCGAGCGCGATGCCGCTCGCCTTCCAGGTGATGTCTGGGATGAAAAGGAATTTCGCCGATCCGGGGGCGATGATGTGCGTCGCGCCGTTCGATTGGAACGGCGTCGAGCAGCCGATTTCGCTCAGGCCCGGGACCTTGTGCGCCGGCACCGTGTGGGTGTGGCCCGCCACCGTGACGGCGTGGCTCTTGACGACGACCGCGCTCTGCGGGATCTGGCTGTTCTTGACGATCGGGCGGCCGAGTTCCCCGCTGTAGAACTGGCGGAGCTGCTTGCCGCAGATATCGAGCTTGAGGTCCGTGCGCAGCATGTAGAACAGCGAGATGAAGACCGGGATCTGCAGCAGGAGAGGCAGGCAGGATGCCAAAGGATTGATTTTGTTCTCCTGATAGAATTTCATCAGCTCCTGCTGCTGGCGCTGTTTGTCGTCCTTGTACTTCTCTTTCAGCGCGCTGATCTGCGGAGCGAGCCGCTGCATCTCCTGCATCGACTTGAGCTGCCTGAACGTCAGGGGGACGAGCACCGCCCGCACGACGACGGTGAGCCCGACGATCGCCATCCCCCAGCTGTTGCTGATGACCAGGTGTTCGTGGATGAACACCAGGACCGATTCGAACAGGTTGATGAGGGGCGAGAACGCTTCCTCGATGAAGTTGCTGGCGAGAGGTGGCATCGGCTAGGTAGCTCTGCAGTGCTTGGTCGGGGCCGCCGCACCGCCGCACCGCGGTCTCGCGGCTGCGGCGGCTACGCCGCGGCTGCCGTCACCGGCCATGGTGGTGGCCGATCCTGAACAAGCGCTGGGCCTCGACTGGATCGTATCCGCCGTAGCTCCACGGGTTGCACCTCAACAGCCGCCAGCCCGCGAGGACCAAGCCGCGGAAGATCCCGTATCGCGTGATCGCTTCGACGGCGTAGCGCGAGCAGGTCGGCTCGTACTTGCAGCGGCGCGGGAGCGCGGGCGAGATCAGTCGCTGGTAGAGGACGATCGGCGCCGCGAGCACGCCGCGCACGAGCCGCACGGCGGCTCCCGGAGCGCGGGGCTGCGTGGAACCGGCGCCGGCGGTGCTCACGCCGCCGCTCCCGCGTCGGGCTCGTCCTGCGCGATCTCCTCGGGCCTCGCGGCCGCGCTCGGGTTCTGCAGACCGGCCTTGGCGAGCAGCTCGGCGAGTGCCGCGTCGATGCCCGCGAGCCCCTCGCGCTCGGCGAGCTCGGCGGCGGCGGGGCGGGCGACCACGACGACGTCGTGGCCCGGACGCATGTCCTGCTCGGCGCGCGCGTAGGCCTCGCGCAGCAGGCGCTTGATGCGGTTGCGCTCGACTGCGCCGCCGACCCGGCGCGACACCGACAGGCCGAGCCTCGTCGTCCCCCCCGAAGGGTTCGGGAACGAGTACAGGACGAGGTGCCGGTTGGCGGTGGATCGGCCCTGGCGATACACCCGGTCGAACTCCGCGCTTCGCGAGAGGCGGCCGCGGGCGGGCCTGGGCTTGGTCATCACGTGCGGCTCGCCGGAGCGGACAGCGCCAACGTGAGCCTCAGGCGGACAGGCGCTTGCGGCCCTTGTCGCGGCGGCGCTTGAGCACCAGGCGACCGGCGCGCGTGCTCATGCGCGCGCGGAAGCCGTGCGTGCGGGCGCGCTTGCGCTTCTTGGGCTGGTAGGTGCGCTTCATCGTCGGTGCTCGGGAACGGGCTGCCGCCGCCGCTCGGCGGCGACCGCGCTGAAGTATAGGACCGCGGCGGGACCGCGACGCCACGAGGGTTTTTCCCGCCAATTGCGAGCAGGGTGCGAGAGCGCCCGACGGGCGAGGGATATATTCGCCCGACCGGGCCCCGCGGGGCCCCCCGCCCGATGATTTCCATCCGGCTCTGTGACGAGAGGAGCGGAACGACGCTGCCGTGAGCGAGGAGCTCGAGCACATATGGCCACTCGTCCAGGCGGAGCTCGCGCTCGCCGTCGGCGAGCCCACCTACCGCATCTGGCTCGCCCCGCTGCGCCCTGTGGAGCTCTCCGAGGGCGTGCTCGTGCTCGCCGCCGAACCCCACACGCTGCGCTGGGTTCGCGATCGCTTCGGACGCCTGCTCCAGGACACCGTCACGCGCGTGGTGGGCGTAGCGGCGGCCGTGGAGCTCGTCGCCGAGGAGGCCGAGGAGGCGCCACTGCGCGAAGCCGCTGGACGCTCGAGCCCGGCGCGGGCCGGCATCGCCGCCCCGCCCCGCCGGGCGATGCACCACCCGGCGACGGTCGGGTCCCCCCGGGACACGCCGGAGACGGGGCCGCTCGGCAACCCGAAGCTCACGTTCGACCAGTTCGTGATCGGCGACTGCAACAGGCTCGCCCACGCGGCGGCGCTCACCGTCGCCGAGATGCCGGCGCAGACCTACAACCCCCTGTTCCTGTGCGGTCCGCCGGGCGTCGGCAAGACGCACCTGCTCAGCTCGATCGCGAACCTGGTGCTCGCCCACAGCCCCGGCCTCACCGTGCGCCTGACGAACGGCGAGGCCTTCACGAACGCCTTTCTCGCCGCGCTCTCGGCGGGCAACACCGACGACTTCAAGGCGCGCTTCCGCGATGTCGACGTGATGCTCCTCGACGACGTCCAGTTCCTCGAGCGCAAGACGCGAACCGAGGAGGAGTTCTTCCACACCTTCAACGCCCTCTACGACGGCGGGCGCCAGGTGGTGCTCACATCCGACCGGCCCCCGCTCGACCTCCAGGGCCTCGAAGACCGCCTGCGCGAGCGCTTCCAGGCGGGCCTCGTCGCCGACATGCGCCCGCCCGACCCGACCACCCGGCTCGCCATCCTGCGCAAGCGCGCCCAGCACGACGGCGTCGACACCCCCGACGAGCGAGCGCTCGAGCTCATCGCCCAGCGCGTCGAGAGCAACGTGCGCGCTCTCGAGGGCGCGCTCATCCGCGTCGTCGCGTTCTCCTCGCTCACGGGCCGGCCGCTCACCCCCGAGCTCACCCAGGAGGTACTCGACAGCCTCTACCCGCGCGCGCGCAGCGGCCCGGCGCGGACGGTGCGCGAGATCCAGGACGCCGCCTGTGAGGCGTTCGGCATCACCTCGCAGGAGCTCGTCTCCTCTGCCCGCGCACCCCGCCTGGCGTGGCCGCGCCAGCTCGCGATGTACCTCGCGCGTGAGGTCACCGGCGAGTCGCTGCCGGCCATCGGCAGGCAGTTCGGGGGACGCGACCACACGACGGTGCTCCACGCCTGGCGGAGGGCGAGCGAGCGGATCGCCAACGACGAGCGGGCCGCCGAGGCTGTGGAGAAGCTGTGCCGCTCGCTTGGCATACCGCGGCCGTGATCCGCCTCACGCGCCCGACCGCTCAGCCTGAAAGACTTCTCGCGCTCACACGTCCACAGTCAATGCACCGCCACTCCCACCGAACACCCAGCGACACACGGGCTATCCACATCTCCACAGCCCCTACTCACTTCTATCTCTTCTCATCAGCGGCAACATGAAGCTCTCGCTCTCCACCGCCGACCTGCTCGCACAACTCCAGACGGTCACCCGCGTCGCCTCGACGCGCAGCGCCGTACAGGCGCTGGCGGGCGTGATGATCGCGGCCGAGGAGAACGCCCGTACCGAGCTGCGCGCAACCGACATGGAGGTGGCGCTGAGGGTGCCGCTCGAGGCGGAGGTGTCGCGTCCCGGCGTCGTCGTGCTGCCGGCGCGGCTGTTGCTCGAAGTCGTGCGAGCGCTCCCCGCGCCTCAGCTCACGCTCGAGCTCCGCGCAGCCGAGCAGGACGTCGAGCTGATCTGCGGGCCGAGCACGTTCCACCTGCGCACGCTGCGGGCCGAGGACTTCCCGACACTCCCGGAGCCGGCGGGCGACACGCGCGTATCGCTGCCGACGCCCGAGCTCGTCGACACGGTGACGCGCGTCGCGCGCTCGGCGTCGCGCGACGAGACACGCCCGGTCCTCACCGGGATCCTGATGTCGGCGTCGGGACAGGAGCTGCGGATGGTGGCAACCGACTCCTATCGGCTGAGCGTCAAGCAGACCGCGCTCGAGGCGCCGATCCAGGGCGCGCTCGAGGCGAATGTGCCCGCCCGGGCGCTGCAGGAGCTCGTGCGCATCGCCCAGCAGACGCCCGCCGAGTCGGTGGTGGTGAGCGTCGGGCAGAACCAGGTCGTGTTCGAGCTCGCCGACGTCGTCCTGTCCTCGCGCCTGATCGACGGGCAGTTCCCCAACTACCGCCAGCTGCTGCCGGAGACGGTGGAGCACGAGCTGCGCCTCGCCTCCGCCGAGGTCGGCGACGTCGTGCGGCGGATCAGCCTGCTCGCGCAGAAGAACGCGCCGCTGCGGCTGAGCTTCAGCGAGGGCACGCTCGCCGTCTCGGCACAGACGCCCGACGTCGGGGAGGCGAGCGAGGCGATCCCGGTCGCCTTCCACGGCGAGCCGTTCGAGATCGGCTTCAACCCGGAGTTCCTTCGCGACGGGCTCGAGAGCGTCGACACCGACGAGCTCGTCCTGAAGCTCATCAGCCCGCTGCGCCCGGGGCTCATCGAATCACCCGACACGGGCGATTTCGTCTATCTGATCATGCCCATCCGCCTCAACGTGTGAGTGTGATCGAGCGATGGTGTTGAGATGCGGGTGGCGGCCGTCGAGCTGCGCGACTTCCGCACGTACGCGCGCGCCGAGGCCGCGCTCGGCGAGGGGCTCACGGTAGTCCACGGGCCCAACGGCGCAGGCAAGTCGAACCTGCTCGAGGCGATCTACTACGGCTGCACGGGGCGCTCGCCCCGCACGCGCAACGACCGCGAGCTCGTGCGCTTCGGCGCGCAGGCGGCGCGCGTCACGGTGCACCTGATCGACGGCTCCGATCAGCACGAGCTGACGGTGGCGTTCGGCGCCGGGGCGGGCGAGGTACAGCCGGCGAAGCGGATGAGCGCGGACGGCGCCCCCGTCGAGCGCCTGCTCGACGTCGAGAGCAGGCCGCTCGTGAGCGTGTTCATGCCCGACCGGCTCGAGCTCGTGAAAGGGCCCCCCGCCGTGCGGCGCGCGCACCTCGACCAGCTCATCGCCGCCGTCTCGCCGGTGCGGGCGGCGACGCGGCGCGAATACTCGCGGGTGCTCGCCCAGCGCAACGCGCTGCTGGGGCGCATCCGCTCGGGGGTCGCCTCGCGCACGACGCTCTCCACGTGGGACCGCGAGCTCGCGGCGAAGGCGCTCGCGCTGCAGTCCGACCGCCGCGAGGTCGCCGAGCTGCTGGCGGAGCCCTTCGCCGAGCGCGCCCGCACGCTCGGCTGCGCCGGCGAGGTGCGCCTCGAGTACCGGCCGCGGTCGCGCGCTCGCGACGAGGACGCGTTCGTCGAGGAGCTCGTGCAGCGGCTCGATGGCGATCTGCAGCGCGGCTTCACCGGGCACGGGCCGCATCGCGACGAGCTCGCGCTGCTGCGCGACGGGCGCGAGCTGCGCGTGTACGGGTCCCAGGGCGAGCAGCGCCTCGCCCTGCTCGCCCTGCTGCTCGCCGAGCGCTGGGTGCTCGGGCGCGAGCGCGGGCGCACGCCGCTGATGCTCCTCGACGACGTGATGAGCGAGCTCGATGCGGAGCGTCGCGAGCTGCTCGCCGCGGAGCTCGCGAGCGCTGGTCAGAGCGTGATCGCAACGACCGATCTCGCCCACGTGCCGGGCGGCGCCGGTCCTGCCGTCACGCGCCTCGCCATCTCAACCGGGGTAATCCGCCACGAGGCGGAGGCGGCGTGAGCAGGACGACGCCGCGCAGCCTCGCCGCCGCGCTCGATCGGCTCGCTGCGGACATCGCCCCGTCGAGCACGCTCGCGCGCGTCCAGGCGGCATGGGCGCGCGCCGCAGGGCCGGCGGTGGCAGCCGCCGCCCGGCCGCTGACCGAGCGCGACGGCGTCCTCACCGTCGCGTGCGAGTCGTCCGTCTGGGCGCAGGAGCTCGACCTGATGGCGCCCACGCTGATCGAGCGCCTGAACGCCGAGCTCGACGGCGAGCAGATCCGGGAGCTGCGCTGCCGCACGGGGTGAGCGCCCGCCCCCGCTTGCACTCCACCTGTCGTAGGAGGCGGGGTCAGTCTGAGGCTTGACTTGAGGCTTAGCCCACGGCCTGGAGGACCGTTCTCCGCGGCTCGCCATCGCTGCCGCGGAGGGACCTGCTCGGGACCGCGCCCGCGGGATCGCCCCGACCCGCGCCAAATACGTACTTTTTCGGCCAATTTGCAGGCATTTCGGGCTTCTGGAGGCGCGAATCCACCCCCCTCGCATGCTATCCTTTGAAATGCATTCACCCCGTCCCGCAGCCGTGGTCTCGCGCCCCGGAATCCGGGGCGTTGTCATGTCATCGGAGGGCCATTGGCAAGAAGCAGCGACAGCCCTGGGAAGGGCTCGCCCCGCAAACAGGCACAGGCCGACAACAACGGCTCGGCTGGCTACGACGCGCAGGACATCACCGTCCTCGAGGGCCTCGAGGCCGTCCGCAAGCGCCCGGGCATGTACATCGGCTCGACCGGCGTCATGGGCCTCCACCACCTCGTCTACGAGCTCGTGGACAACTCCGTGGACGAGGCCCTGGCGGGCTTCTGCACGGAGGTCTCCGTGACCATCCACCCCGACAACTCGGTGACGGAGGTCGACAACGGCCGCGGCATCCCCGTCGCGTTGATGGAGAAGGAGGGCAAACCCGCCGTCGAAGTCGTGCTGACCGTGCTGCACTCCGGCGGGAAGTTCGGCGAGGGCGGCGGCTACAAGGTCTCCGGCGGCCTGCACGGCGTCGGCGTGTCGGTGGTCAACGCGCTCTCCGAGCAGCTGCGCGTGGAGATTCGCCGAGACGGGCACGTGTTCTCCCAGGAGTACTCGCGCGGCGCTCCGCTGGGGCCCCTGCATACGGGCGAGAAGCTTGCAAAGGGCGACCCCACGGGTACGACCGTGACCTTCCTGCCCGATGCCGACATCTTCGAGTCGCTCGACTTCGACTTCAGCACGCTGGAAGAGCGCCTGCGCGAGACCGCCTTCCTCACCCGCGGCTTGAAGATCTCGATCGTCGACGAGCGCGGCGAAGGCCACTCCGCCGCCTTCCAGTACGAGGGCGGCATCGAGGACTTCGTCAGCTACCTCAACGAGAACAAGGACACCGTCCACCGCAAGGTCATCTTCTTCACCGGCGAGTCCGAGGAGGGCGCGGCGGAGGTGGCGATGCAGTGGAACTCCTCCTACCAGGAATCGGTGCACTCCTTCGCCAACAACATCAACACGCGCGAGGGCGGCGCCCACCTCAGCGGCTTCCGCTCGGCGCTCACGCGCACGCTCAACAAGTACGCGCGCGATCACGGCCTGCTGAAGGAGAAAGAGGACAACCTCTCGGGCGAGGACGTGCGCGAGGGGCTCACCGCCGTCGTCTCGGTGAAGCTCTCCGACCCCCAGTTCGAGGGCCAGACGAAGACGAAGCTCGGCAACCCCGGCATGGCGGGCTTCGTCGAGACGATCGTCAACAACGGCCTCGCCGAGTTCCTCGAGGAGAACCCCACCGAGGCGCGCGCCGTCATCAACAAGGCGGTGCAGGCGCAGCGGGCGCGCGAGGCGGCGCGCAAGGCGCGCGACCTCACCCGTCGCAAGTCGGCGCTCGAGAACTCGACGCTGCCGGGCAAGCTCGCCGACTGCTCCGTCAAGGACCCGGCGCTGGCGGAGCTGTTCGTGGTGGAGGGCGACTCCGCCGGCGGCTCAGCCAAGCAGGGCCGCGACCGCAATACCCAGGCGGTGCTGCCACTGCGCGGGAAGATCCTCAACGTCGAGAAGTCGCGCATCGACAAGGTGCTCCAGAACGTCGAGATCCAGGCGCTCATCACCGCGATCGGCACGGGCGTCCGCGACGAGTTCAACATCGAGAACGCCCGCTACCACAAGGTGATCCTGATGACCGACGCCGATGTCGACGGCGCCCACATCCGCACGCTGGCGCTGACGCTTCTCTTCAGGGAGATGAAAGAGCTGATCGAGGAAGGCTACGTCTACATCGCCAAGCCGCCGCTCTACAAGCTCAAGCAGGGCTCGCGGGAGCGCTACATCGAGAAGGACTCCGAACTGGAAGAGCTCCTGCTCGCGGAGAAGTGGGAGAAGATGATGATCTTCGACCGCCACGCCAAGCAGTTCAAGCTCACCGACACGCGCTGGCAGCGCTTCACGCGACTGCTGAAGCAGTACGAAGGCTGGGCGCTGGCGCTGCGTAGCCAGTACGGACACGACGTGGTGCAGTTCCTCGAGGAGTCATCGCTGCTCGGCGAGGAGGTGACGAGCGTCGAGGAGGCGATCAAGGTGCTCACGCGCAAGGGCGCAGAGGGCGAGACCCACGCCACCACGCTCGTCGACGAGGACCCGCTGGAGATCCGCGTCAAGGCTGTCGAGGCGAGCACCGGCTTTGCGCGCACCCACCGCATCAAGCGAGCGCTGTTCGACTCGCACGAGTACCGCCAGCTCGTCAAGGTGCACGTGCAGCTGATCGAGCTCGCCGGCACGCCCGCGTTCGACGTGCGTCTCGGCGACGCGAGCGAGACCGCGCTGTCGTTCGAGGGCCTGCACTCCGCCGTCATGACCGTCGCGAGAAAAGGGACGAACGTCCAGCGGTTCAAGGGCCTCGGCGAGATGAACGCCGACCAGCTCGGTGAAACCACGATGTCGCCCTCGACGCGCGTGCTCGCGCAGGTGACGCTCGAGGACGCTGCGGCGGCCGACCGCATCTTCTCCAAGCTGATGGGCGACCAGGTGGAGCCCCGGCGCGAGTTCATCGAAGAGAACGCGCGCGCCGTCGCCAACCTCGACGTCTAGCGAAGGAGGTGAGGCATGGCTTCGGCTGATGTGATCGGCGGCGGGAACATCGAACCGCGCGCACTCGAGGAGGAGATGCGCACGGCGTATCTGGACTACGCGATGTCCGTCATCGTCGGGCGCGCGCTGCCCGACGTGCGCGACGGGCTGAAGCCCGTCCACCGCCGCGTCCTGTACGCGATGAACGAGCTCGGCCTTGGGCCGACGCGCTCCTACTCGAAGTGCGCGCTGATCGTCGGCGAGGTGATGGGCAAGTACCACCCGCACGGCGACTCGGCGATCTACGACACGCTCGTGCGCCTCGCCCAGGAGTTCTCGATGCGCAATCCGCTCGTGGACGGGCAGGGCAACTTCGGCTCGATCGACGACGACCCGGCGGCGGCGATGCGGTACACGGAGGCGCGCCTGGCGCGGCTCGCCACCGAGATGCTGCGCGACCTCGACATGGACACCGTCGACTTCGCGCCCAACTACGACGGCAAAAAGCAGGAACCGCTGGTGCTGCCGTCGCGCTTCCCCAACCTGCTCGTCAACGGCTCCTCGGGGATCGCCGTCGGCATGGCGACGAACATCCCCCCGCACAACCTGCGCGAGGTGATCGACGCCACGATCGCCTACATCGACGATCCCTCGATCGACATCCCCGGGCTGATGCAGCACATCAAGGGCCCCGACTTCCCGACGGGCGGCGTGATCCTCGGCCGCGCGGGGATCCGCGACGCCTACGAGACCGGCCGCGGCCGCGTGCGCGTCCAGGCGCGGGCCCACATCGAGCCGCTGAAGCAGGGCAAAGAGGCGATCATCGTCACCGAGCTGCCGTTCATGGTCAAGAAGGGCGGCGACGGCGGGCTGATCCAGAAGATCGCCGACCTCGTGAAAGAGGGCCGCATCACCGAGATCGCCAACATCGAGGACCACTCCGACAAGCGCGGGATGCGGCTTGTGATCGAGCTCAAGCGCGACGCCATCCCCAAGGTGGTGCTCAACAAGCTCTACAAGCACACGCCGATGCAGACCACCTTCGGCGTCAACATGGTCGCCCTCGTCGACAACGTGCCGCGGACGCTCGACCTGCGCGCGGTCATCCACAACTACGTGGCCCACCAGCGCGAGGTGATCGTGCGCAGGACCAAGCACGAGCTCTCCGAAAAGGAGGCCCGCGCGCACATCCTCGAGGGGCTGCTCACCGCCCTCGACCACCTCGACGAGATCATCGAGCTGATCCGCGGCTCGCGCGACCGGGACGCCGCCCGCGAGCAGCTGATCCAGCGATTCGAGCTGAGCGCGGTCCAGGCCACCGCGATCCTCGACCTGCGGCTCTCCCAGCTCACCGCGCTCGAGGCCGACAGCATCAAACAGGAGCACGCCGATGTCACCGAGCGGATCGCCGAGCTGCGGGCGATCCTCGGCGATGAGTCGCGCGTGCTCGGCGTCATCAAGGAGGAGCTCGCGGAGATCGCAGAGCGATTCGGCGACCCGCGGCGCACCGAGATCAGCGCCTCGGAGGACGAGATCGACATCGAGGACCTGATCGCCGACCAGCAGATGGTGATCACGATCACCCAGAGCGGCTACATCAAGTCGCTGCCGCTCGCCACCTACCGCCAGCAGCAGCGCGGCGGCCGCGGCGTCACCGGCATGGACATGAAGGACGGCGACTTCATCGAGCATCTGTTCGTCACCTCCTCGCACGACTACCTGCTGTTCTTCTCCAACCGCGGGAAGGTGTACCGCTCGAAGGTCTACGAACTGCCGGAGGCGCAGCGCACGGCGAAGGGCCGCGCGCTCGTCAACATCCTGCCGCTGCGCGAGGGCGAGCGGATCCAGGCGGTGGTGTCAACGCGCGAGTTCGCAGAGACGAAGTACCTCGTGTTCGCGACGCGCAACGGCACCGTCAAGAAGACCGAGCTCCAGGCCTACAACACGCCCATCAAAGCCGACGGGATCATCGCCATCAACATCCGCGACGACGACGAGCTGCTCGCCGTGCGCGCCGTCGACCCCGACGACGAGATCATCATGGTGTCGAAGGCGGGACTGACGGTGCGCTTCGCGGAGTCCGACGCCCGCGCGATGGGTCGCGACACCACCGGCGTGCGCGGCATGGACGTCGGCAAGGCCGGCGAGGTGATCGCGATGGACGTGGCGCGCGACGACATGGACCTGCTCGTCGTGACGGAGAACGGCTACGGCAAGCGCACGCAGGTGGGCCAGTACCGCAAGACGAACCGCGGCGCCAAAGGCGTCAAGACGATCGGCCTGACCGAGAAAAAGGGCGGCCTCGCAGGCGCCCTCGTCGTCCGCGAGCACCAGGAGCTCGTCTTCATCAGCGTGGGCGGCATGGTGCAGCGGACCTCCGCCGGCGGGATCTCCCAGCAGGGCCGCTCGGCGACGGGCGTGCGTGTGATGAACCTCAAGGACGAGGATCTCGTGAGCGCGGTCGCCTTGGTCGTGGACACGGGCGAGGACGACGCTCCCGAGTCCTCCGACGGCGCCGGCGGCTAGCGGCGGCGCTAACCGCTCACCCGTCATCACCGCGACGCAACTCTGTTCCCAGCGCCCTCGCGCTGAGGAGAACCTGTCCAGTTTCATGAGCCCCCGCTCAGCCACTCGTCGGGGCCGTCCGACAGCCAGAGGGTGCGCCGAGCCCGTCTCATCATCGCCACGACAGCCATGATCGCCCTCTCCGCGAGCGCCCCCGCGGGCATCGCGGGAGCCCTCGCCCGCCAGTCGAGCACCCGCTCGCGCCCCTCCCACCACGCGGCGACGAGTTGTCCCAGCCGCAGCCGCAGCGCCCGCAAGGGCTCCCCCCGCTGCGGAAAACCCGCCCCGCATCCCGCGAAGACGCGCGTGAAGACGCACGTCCGCCGCACCGGCAGCACCGGCGGCGCGCTCGCCGTGGAACCAGCCGGGCCGGGCGGCTCCCACTCCGATCCCGGCTCCGCCACGGTCGCCGCGGTGCTCGCCACGCCCTGTGAAGACACCGGTCTCACGCCCGAACCCGGCAACCTCGCGACGGTCCGCGCGGCCGTCCTCTGCCTGATCAACCGCGAGCGCGCCGAGCACGGCGAGGAACCGCTGTCGATCAACCACAAGCTGGAGCGCGCAGCCGAAGAACACGACCAGGAACTGATCGCCGACGACTACTTCGCGCACGTCTCCCCCTCGGGCGAGACGCCCGCCGAACGGATCACCGCAACCGGCTACATCCCCGGCCCGAGCGCCGGCTACGTCATCGGCGAGAACCTCGCCTGGGGCACGCTCGGCCTTGCAACGCCGCAGGCCATCGTCGAAGCCTGGATCGCCTCGCCGGGGCATCTCGCGAACATCCTCGAAGGTGCCTACCGCGACACCGGCATCGCGGTCGTCCCCACCACGCCGCCGTCGCTGGGAGAAGGCGAGCCCGGGGCGACCTACGCGCAGGAGTTCGGCGTCATCATCCACTGAGGACCCCTGGCGCCCGTCATCGGCGTTCGCTACTCTGGCCGAACCAGAGAAAGGAGGTGGTCCAAACGTTGAGTGACAGTTCTTGCGGGACCCTGGAGGTGACCGGCCGCTAGGTCGGACCCCCGCGAGGGGGCAGGAAGGCTGGACCGCTTAGCGGAATCCAACCCGGGACACCCCGAGGCGACTGCCGGCTCTGGTCCCACCGGCTTTCTTGGTCGCACTCGGCCTTTCCAGTCGACGGTATGCGAGGGGCGCTCCCCCAGGGGGCGCCCCTCGTCCTTTCTGCGGCGTCTCAGGCGGCCTGCGGCAGGTACTGCAGCCAGGCCGCCGGGATCGTCGGGCTCGCGACGTGGATGAAGATCTCCGCGCGCGGCGTGCGGGGCGTGCGCCGGGGGTGCATCCCCACCTGGCGCGGCAGCCGGTCGCCCTTGCGGCGGTTGCAGGGCGCGCACGAGGCGACGATGTTCTCCCAGCTCGAGGCGCCCCCCTTCGAGCGAGGGATCACGTGGTCCACCGTCAGGTTGGAGCGCGATCCGCAGTACTGGCACGTCCAGCTGTCGCGGGCGAACACCGCGCGCCGCGTGATCTTGCGGCGGTGGGCGTCGCGCGGCACCCGCACGTAGGTGACGAGGCGGATCACCACCGGCCGGGCGACTGTCGAGCTCTCCGAGTGCAGGTCACGGGAGCCCCGCTCCACCAGCTCGGCGCGCTCCTTCAACAGCAACACGACCGCGCGCCGCACCGTGCACACGTTGATCGGCTCGTAGGTCGCGTTCAGAACGAGCACCCGGCCGCTCATCGCCGTCACCGGCGAGATCTCAGGTCCGTGCCGCTGGTGCTCTGAACGCGGCACGGACCCCACCGACTCTGGTGGGACCACGCACTCCATGTTCAGTCGGGCAGTGTAGCGGGCGCGCGCCGCGCCGCGCCCGTCAGGGCGCCTGGTCGGCGGGCTGTGCCGCCCGGTAGCTGCCGAGCACGCGCACCTCCGTGCACAGCGCTCCGAGCCCCGCGATCGCGTCCGCCACGTGCCCCTCGCCGGCGCGGCCGAGCAGGTCGGCGAAGAACATGTAGCTGCCGAGCCTCTGCCGGCGCGGCCGCGACTCGATGCGCGTGAGGTTGATGTCGCGGCGCGCGAACTCGTCGAGGCAGCGCACGAGCCACCCGGGGCTGTCCGCGCCGAGGCCCCAGAACACGAGCGAGGTCTTCTGCTCGCCGGCGGAGGGACGCAGCGGCGGCTCACCCTCCTCGCGAGGCTCGCGCGCAAGCCACACGAACCGTGTTTCGTTGTCCGCGCGGTCCTCGATCCGCTCGCGCAGCACCCTCGCCCCGTAGATCTCGGCGGCGAGCGCCGTGCCGATCGCCGCGACGCCGCCCTCCCCGTCCCGCGCGACCGTCCGCACCGCCTCCGCGGTGGAGCTCGCGGGCAGCACGCGGGCGTGCGCGAGCTCGCTGCGCAGGAAGCGCGCGCATTGCCCGGGCACCTGCGGGTGCGTGAGCACCGTCTGTATCTCCTCCAGGGCGAGGGGGCGGGCGGCGATCAGCGAGTGGTGCACCGCCAGCAGCGCCTCGCCCACGATCTTCACGTCGCCCGCCTCGTCGGCGAGAAGGTCGAGCGTCACCGCCACCGACCCGTCGAGCGAGTTCTCGATCGGCGCGATCGCCCACTCCACCTCGCCCCTGCGCAGCGCCGCAACCGTCTCGTAGATGCTCGCCAGCGGCACCGGTGCCACCGCCTGCTCGCGGGCGCTCGCGAGCAGCGCCTCCTCGGTGAACGTCCCCTCCGGCCCGAGGTATCCGACCCGCGGCAGCGCCGCGGCGCCCTCAGGGCGATCGCTCGGCGACATCAGCGTCGAGCCGCTCGCGCCCGCCCGCAAGCGCCAGGCGCACGGCCTCGGCCTCCTCGGGCGAGAGCTCGATTTCGCCCCTTCCGTCCCGCACCTGCTTGCCGTAGACGCGCGCCTGGTCGCGGTGGTGGATGCACGAGAGCACGATCCCCGACCGTTCCTCGTCGAGCAGCGCGATCGACATCGACTGCTGGCCCGAGAGCTCGTTGTAGGCGTCGTAGCGGACGAGCGCGCGGTGGGCGATCGTCCCCCGCAGGGCCTCCTCCACTTCGGCGAGCCTCCCGTCCAGGCGCGCCGCCGTCTGCTCGACATAGGCGCTGAGCGCTTCGAACGCCTGCTGCATCGCGGCGACGTGCTCGACCACGTCCTGCTCGCCCTGCTCGCCCAGCACGAGCCGCTGCGCGCGGCGCATGCGCCTCATCGACACGCTCAGCGTCAGGCACCAGGCGAGCGCCAGCACGGCAACCCCGGCAGCCGCGATCGCGACGATGCCCTGCGTGTCCGTGAGGGTCGCTGCCATCGCCACAACTTAACCGCTGGCGGGGGCCGCCCGCGGTCACTGCGAGAAGATCGCCAGGTACGTCGACTTGTTGTTTTCGAGGTCGTTCTCGCCGGGGACGCCCTGCACGTTCGCTTCGATTTTCGACGCCACGCCGAGCGGGATCCCGGTGACGGGGATTTCCACGTTCACCTTCGTCCCGGGCTGGGTCGCGTTGATCGCGTGCGACGCCTTGTACTGTTTGCCGCCTGCCGTCACGGTGACTTCCGCCTTGACGTTCGTCTCCTGCGATTCGCCCGAGTTTTCGACGATCAGCGTGAACGTCGGGCTGCTGCCGCCGGAGATGTGGTTGATCGTCGGTTCCGGTTCGAGCGTGTTCGTGCCGACGCTCACGCCGACGAGGGCGCTCCCGTGGTTGCCCGACACGTTTTCCTGCGAAGCACTCGAGCCCTTGCCGGTGAGGCGCTGTTCCACGATGGTCGGGTCGAGCCAGCCGAGGTTCGGGAGGAAGCGGCTCGCCGCCACGCTCACTCCGCTGACCCCGGCGGACGACAGCGTCTGCCCGATCAGCGGCGCCACCCGCTGCGAGTAGATCACGTCGGATGCGAGGAAGATCTCCATGTCGCCAGCGATCAGGTTGCTCGCCTGCTTGCCCTGGCCGCCCAGCGCCTCGGGCAGCAGCGCGGCGACCTTGGTGATGCCTTCGACGCGGAACTCGAGCGTGTTCAGGAAGTTCCGCTGGGCTTCGGTCATTTCGCCCGGCACGCTCATCGATTTCGCCTTCGACGCCTGGTTCTGCGCCTGGATGCGCAGCTGGTCGACCTGGACCTCGACGTCGAGCGCCGACTTCGCGCCCGCGCCGGAGAGCGCGGCGAACAGCGGCTGGGAGACCTGCGAGATCGATTCGGAGCCGAGCGCGCTCACCTGGTGGGCGTAGTCCTTCAGCGACTGCTGCTTCTGGCTTTTCAGGCAGCCGTTGACGACCAGCACGATCACGATCAGCAACACGACGGCGGCGCCCGCCGCGAAGCGGCGCCGGACCATCAGCGTGTGCTGGTCGACTCCCGCGCCCGCCCCCTGGGGGCGCCGGGGCCGCGGCCGGCGCGGCGCACCGGGCGACGCCGACGGCGGTCGCGGCGACCGCGCCGACTGCCGCGGCGCCGTGTCCTCGCCATCGTCGAAGAAGGAAATGACCCAACTCTCCTGTTTGCAGGGACTTTACGAAGGGCCAAGTATGACCGCACCTACACCCCCTGACGACCCTGCAAGTTCTCGGTCAATGCGCGTTTGGCCGCAGCTCGAAGAGAGGAGCAGGGCGTCGAGCGGCGAACGCGCAACCCGGTGGAGTCTCCTGACACGCTCCTGCAAGGCCCCGGTGCGCCGGCGGCATCGGCGCGCCGGCCGCCCGGCGGGCGCATCCTCGCGCGCCGCCCCCGCGGCCCCGAGCCACACCCCGACGGGCTGCTGCTCGAGCGCTACAGGCTGCTCGAGCGCCTCGGCGCGGGCGGCTTCGGTGAGGTCTGGCGCGCCCGTGACGAGCTGCTGCACCGCGAGGTGGCGGTCAAGCGCGTGCACGTGGAGCCCGGGAGCAGCGAGCGGGCGGAGCGCGAGGCGCTCGCCGCCGCCCGCCTGTCGCATCCCGCCATCGTCGCGCTGTACGAGGCGTGCGCGACGGGCGAGGACTTCTATCTGATCTCCGAGCTCGTCGACGGCGACACGCTGGCGTCGCTGATCCGCTCCGACGAGCTCGGCGACGAGGAGATCCTCGAGATCGGCCTCGCGCTCGCCGCCGCAATCGCGCACGCCCACGCGCGCGGGGTCATCCATCGCGACATCAAGCCGCACAACGTGCTCGTCCCGCACCGCGTCGAGGACGCCGCCGGAGCGGCGAAGCTCACCGACTTCGGCGGCGCCGCACTCGCGGGGGAGGAGGCGCTCACGCGCACGGGCGACGTCCTCGGCACGCTCGCCTACATGTCGCCGGAGCAGAGCGAGGGCCGCGAGGCGAGCGAGCAGTCGGACCTCTACTCGCTCGCGCTCGTCCTGTATGAGGCGCTGAGCGGCTACAACCCCGTCCGCGGCGCCACGCCCGCCGCCACCGCACGACGCATCGGCGCCCGTCTCGAGCCGCTCGAGCGCCGTCGCGCGGATCTGCCGCAGCAGCTCACGCGGACAATCGACGCGGCGCTCGAGCGCGACCCGCGCCGCCGCGGGACAGTCGAGGAGCTGCGTGCGGCGCTCTCGCAGGCGCTCGAGGGGGAGCCGGCGCCGCGCATGCTTCGCCCCCGCCCGGCCGCACCTGCCGCCATCCTCCGCGAGCGCGAGCCGCGCCCGATCGACCCGCACCCGCCCCAGGCGCATCCCCGCGACGCGTATCCCCGCGACGCGCAGCCCCACGCGACGCGCACCCCCGAGGCGCATCTCGACGCGGACGAGGAGCCCGAGGCCGGCGGCGGGCGTCTTGCGGCGCCCCGCGCGCTGTGGCTCGCGCTCGCCCTCGCGCTGATCGCCTGGCAGGCCGCGACGGGTCGTCCGGGGGTGGCGGCCGTGCTCGCCGCCGCCCTGCTGCCGCTGCTCGCGCTCCCGCGACGCGCGGGCCCCGCGTGGCTGCTGTGCGTGCTCGCCCCGCTGCTCGGGGTGGCAGGCCTCGCCGGCGTCTACCCCGCGATCGCCGGGCAGGCGCGGCGCTGGTCGGTGCGCGCCGCGCTCGGGGCACTCGGCTACTGGTGGCTGCTGCTCGCCGAGCCGCTGCTCGCGCGCAGGCTGTGGCTCGGCGTGCACGGCGGGACGCCGCCGCGCGCGAGCTGGGAGGCGTCGCTCGACTCCGGCGCCGTCCACGTCGTCGCCCCGCTGCTCGGCGCCGGCCTCGTGCTCGGGGCGCTGCTGTGGGCGCTCGCGGCGGCGGTGCTTCCCTGGATCGTGCGCGGCCGGCATGCCGCACTCGACATCGTCGCCGCCACAGCATGGGCCGCCGCCATCGTCGCCGCCGAGCCCCTGCTCGACGCCGGTGGCGCCGCTGCGGCTGCCCACACGCATCCGCGTGGCGCCGTCCTCGGCGGCGTGCTGGCAGGTGTGCTCGCGGTTGCCGCGCGCGCCCTGCGCGGCCCCGTCTGACCGTAGGGTGCGTAGCATTCCTGCAGGTTCCCGGCGGATTCCGCCGGCCGCCCGGGCCGTCTTTGATGAACTTGCTCAAGAGCGTCGAGTCCACGATCGCCAACCTCGTCGAGGGCACGTTCGGCCGCGTCTTCCGCTCCGAGGTGCGCCCGATGGAACTCGCGCGCAAGCTCGCCCGCGAGATGGACGCTCACCGCACCGTGTCGGTTTCGCGCGTGTACGCGCCGAACGAGTACTCGGTGTGGCTCTCGCCGCAGGACCGCGACCGCTACGAGGGTGTCGAACACGAGGTGATCGACGAGCTGTGCGCCTACCTGCTCGAGCACGCCCGCCGCGAGAACCTGATCCTCGCCTCCCAGCCGGTGATCAGCTTCCACACCGACGAGCGCCTCGCGCTCGGCGAGTTCGGGATCCAGGCGAGGCTCGTGCGCGTCGAGGAGGAGGAGGACGGCTCGCACGAGGGCGACGCCGCTGAGCCCGACGAACACGGGCACACGATGATCTACAGCACTTCTTCGCGCGCGCGCGGCCCGCTCGTCGAGGCCCCCGGGCGCCCACGCGCCGCGCGGGCGCTCCTGCTCGTCGGCGGCAGGCGCGTGCTCGTGCCGCCCGGCGGGGGGACGATCGGGCGCAGCCGCGACTGCGAGATACGGCTGGAGGACGCGGGCGTGTCCAGGCACCACGCGCGCATAGTCCCGAGCGGGGACGACTGGACGATCGAGGACCTCGGCTCCACCAACGGCGTGCTCGTCGAGGGGCGGGAGATCGGCGGCCCGCGCTCGCTTCGCCCAGGCGATCGCATCGAGCTCGGCTCGACGGCGCTCGTCTTCGAACTTGGATGACGACGCTCGCGCCAGTATCGGTTGCCCTGAAGTTCGGTTTCCTGGCCGTCCTCTACCTGTTCCTGCTGTGGGTTGTGCGCAGCACGCGCCGTGACCTCGGCGCGGGCCGCGGCCAGCCGCCCGAGCAGGCCGGACGCCCGATCCCGCCCGACGCCACGGGGCTGTACTCGGCGTCCGCGCTCGGCAGCGCCGACGTCGCCCACCGCGCTCCTCGCCTCGTCGTCGAGCGCGCCCCCGGCCACGAAGCCGGGATGATCTACGACCTCGACGGCGACATCGTGCTCGGCCGCGGCGACCGCGCCGAGATCAGGCTCGAGGATCCGTTCGCCTCCGCCCGCCACGCGCGCGTCTTCGAGCAGGGCAATGTCGTGGTGATCGAGGACCTGCACTCCACGAACGGCACCTACCTCAACGAGGAGCTGCTGGAGACGCCAAGGCCGCTGCACCCGGGAGACCGGGTGCGAATCGGCGAGAGCGAATTCGCGTTCGAGGCGGACTGAGATGCTACGCGTGGTCGAGCAGTACGCCGTCACCGACACGGGCCGCCAGCGGCGCGCCAACGAGGACTCGTTGCTCGCGCGCTCGCCGCTGTTCGTGGTGGCCGACGGGATGGGCGGCGCGCAGGCGGGTGAGGTCGCCTCGCGCATCGCCGTGGAGTCGTTCCAGCCCGGCGTCGCGGGCGCTCGGCCGGAGCTCGAGCTCGCGGCGCTCGCGCACAGCGCGAACGCACGCATCTACGAGCTGTCGCATGCCAACGCCGCACAGGCGGGGATGGGCACGACGCTCACCGCTGTCTACGTGGGGGAGCACGAGGTGGCGATCGCCCACGTCGGCGACAGTCGCGCCTACTGCCTGCGCGACGGCGTCCTGTTGCGCCTCACCGACGACCACTCGCTCGTCGACGAGCTCCTGCGCCAGGGTCAGCTGACCCCCGAGGAGGCCGTCGAACACCCCCAGCGGTCGGTGATCACGCGCGCGCTCGGCCCCGAGGGCACCGTGGACGTCGACACGCGCTCGGTGCACGCCCGCACGGGGGACGTCTACCTGCTCTGCAGCGACGGGCTCACGACGATGCTCTCGGAGGACGAGATCGCCGCGCTGCTGCGCCAGCACGCGCCGCTGCGCGACGCGGGCGAGGCGCTCGTCGCCGCCGCGAACGCCGCGGGAGGTCGCGACAACATCACGGTGGTGCTCCTGCGCCTCGACGAGGTGCAGGCTGCGGCGGGCTCGCTCGTCGAGGAGCAGGCGACGCTCACCGGCGTGCCGGCTGTGCGTCCGGAGGTCCCCGCCGCCCAGGACGGAGAGCCGCCCGCGGCGGATGCCCTCGACGGGCACCTCGCGGAGCCCGCGCCCGCGATCGCACAGCGCATGCCGCGCCGGCCCGGCCCGGAGGACGGAGGCGCCGCACGCAGGCGCAGGCGCCGGCGCCGGCTGGGTGTGCTCGCCGCGCTCGCGGTCGTGGTCGTGCTGCTCGCCGCCGCGGGTTACGTGGCGCTTCAGTCGGTCTACTTCATCGGCACGAACAACCGCGGCCTCGTGACGATGTTCCAGGGCGTCCCGTACGAGCTCCCCGGCAACATCGCCCTCTACAAAGCCAGCTACGTGTCGGGCGTGAGCGCCGCCGCGATCTCGCCGCAGCGGCGCAGCACGCTGCTCGACCACTCGCTGCGCTCCGAAGGCGACGCCGCATCGCTGATCCGTAGCCTCGAAACGGGACAGCTCGAATGAGGCGGCGCGGATGAACCGCCCGATCGTCCGCCTGTACGGCTTCGTCGCACTGCTGTTCGCGCTGCTCGTCGCGTTCACGTCGAGGTGGACGATCTTCGAAGCATCCTCGCTGCGCGACAACACGCTCAACGCGCGCACGCTGCTCGAGCGCCAGCGGATCGCGCGCGGCCCCATCGTCGCCGCCGACGGGACGGTGCTCGCGCGCAGCGTCCGCGGCAGCGAAGGCATCTACCAGCGCTTCTACCCCACGGGCGAACAGTTCGCTCACGCCGTCGGCTACTACTACCTCGAACCCGACCTCGGCAGCACGGGGATAGAGCGCTACCGCAACTCGTGGCTCAACGGCCAGACCGGCACGAACCTGCAGAGCGTCCTCGACCAGCTCCAGGGCAAGAAGCCGCAGGGCGACAAGGTCATCACGACGCTCGTCCCGAACGCGCAGCGCACTGCGCTGTCGGCGCTCGCAGGCCACGAAGGAGCCGTGCTCGCGCTGGACCCGCGCAGCGGCGCGGTCAGCGTGATGGCGTCCACGCCCGGCTACGACCCGAACGCGCTGCGCTCGCTGCGCGCCTATGAGGCGCTGACGCGCGACACCTCGGGGCGCCCGCTCGTGAACCGCGCGACGCAGTTCGGCTACGCACCCGGGTCGACGTTCAAGGTGGTGACGGCGACAGCGGCGATCGACAGCGGCGACTACACGCCCGAATCGACGGTGGACGGCCGCAACGGCGTGCTCGTCTCGGGCGTCCCGCTCCAGAACGACCAGAACGAGAGCTTCGGCCCGATCACGCTCACGGCGGCACTCGCGCACTCGGTGAACACGGTCTGGGCGCAGGTGGCAGAACACCTCGGCAAGCCGACGATGGCCCGCTACATGGCGCGCTTCGGGTTCGACCGCAGGCCGCGGCTGGACTTCCCCGCGCAGGAGATGTCGATCAGCGGCGAGTACTCCCACGGACGCCTCATCTCGCCGCTCAGCCCGCAGGTGGACGTCGGCCGGCTCGGCATCGGGCAGGACAAACTCGCGGTCGTGCCGCTGCAGATGGCGGAGGTGGCAGCCGCCGTGGCGAACCACGGTGAACTGATGGTGCCCCATCTGACGCAGCGGATCGTCGACGCCGAAGGCCGCACCGTGCTGACGGTGTCGCCGCACGTGCAGTCGCACGTGATGAAACCCTCCACGGCGGCGTCGGTCACCTCGATGATGGAAGCCGTGGTGAACGAAGGCACCGGCACCTCGGCGCAGATCCCCGGGGTGCAGGTGGCGGGCAAGACCGGCACCGCCGAGACGCAGATCGGCGCCGCCATCAACAACGTCTGGTTCATCGCGTTCGCCCCCGCCTCCGCCCCGCGCGTGGCGATCGCCGTGACGCTCAGAGGGGTGCCGGGCCAGGGAGCCGCGTTCGCGGCGCCGGTCGCAAGAGAAGTCATGGAAGTGCTGCTCCGTGATTGAGCCCGAGACGATCATCGACGGCCGCTACCGCGTGGTCTCCAAGCTGGGCTCCGGCGGCATGGCGGACGTCTACCTCGCCCAGGATGAGCTCCTCGGCCGCCAGGTGGCGGTGAAGGTGCTCCACCACCACTTCGCCGAGGACCACGAGTTCGTCGAGCGCTTCCGCCGCGAGGCGTCGAGCGCCGCCGGGCTCTCGCACCCCAACATCGTCGCCATCTTCGATCGCGGCGAGTGGAACGGGACGTACTACATCGCGATGGAGTACGTCCACGGCCGCTCGCTCAAGTCGATCGTGAGAGAGGTGGGCGCCGTGGACCCCGCCGCGGCGATCGACATCGTCGTGCAGGTCCTGCAGGCAGCGGGGTTCGCCCACCGCCACGGCGTGGTCCACCGCGACCTGAAGCCGCACAACGTCCTGCTCGACGAAGACGGGCGCGCGCGCGTCACCGATTTCGGAATCGCGCGTGCAGGCGCGTCCGACATGACCCTGACGGGATCGATCATGGGCACCGCCCAGTACCTGTCTCCCGAGCAGGCACAGGGCTTCGCCGTCGCCGCCACGTCCGACCTCTACTCGGTGGGCGTCATCCTCTACGAGCTGCTCACCGGCGTCGTTCCCTTCGAGGGCGAGTCGGCGGTGGCGATCGCCTACAAGCAGGTGTCCGTCGCGCCGCGGCCGCCGAGCGAGCTGAACCCCTACCTTCCTCCGTCGCTCGACGCCGTCGTGATCCGGGCGCTCGCCAAGGACCCCGCCGCGCGGTATCAGGACGCCGACGAGATGATCTCCGCCCTCGAGCGCGAGCGCGAGGTGCTGCCGGCGTACTCCACCGTCGCGCAGGGCGCCGTGGCGACGGCCGGCGGCGGGGGCTCCGAGCCGCTGCCGCCGGCGGCGGGGGCGATGCTGCTGGCGCCCGCCGCGGGCGTCGAGGAGGACGAGGCAGCCGCCGCCGAGGAGCGCAGGCGCAGGCGGCGCAACATCATGTGGGCGCTGGGCGGCGCGCTCGCGGCGGCTGCCGTCGCGGTGGCGCTGATCCTGCTGCTCTCGCCTGCCGGTCGCGTGACCGTCCCCGGCGTCGCCGGCCAGAGCGAACAGGCGGCCGGCACCACGCTGCGTCACGCGGGGCTCACGCCCGTGCCGACGCTCGCCGCGAGCCCAACCGTCGCCGCGGGATTGGTGATCCGCCAGTCTCCCGGGCCGGGAACGGTGGTGGACCGCGGATCGCACGTCACGATCGTCGTCTCGGGCGGGCCCGCGAGCGCGGCGCTCCCCGACGTCGCCGGGCTGACCCCGGCGCAGGCGAGCGAAAAGCTGCACAAGGCGGGCTTCAAGCCGGCGACCCGCTCGCAGAACAGCAGCACGGTCGCCGCGGAACGCGTCATCGGCACGAATCCGCCCGCGGGCACCGAGACGCAGCTCGGCAGCCAGGTCGTCGTGCTCGTGTCGAGCGGCCCCGCCACCGTCACGGTGCCCGACGTCGTCGGCCAGTCGCAGGCGGCAGCTGAAGCGACGCTGTCCAACGCGAGCCTGTCGATCGGCACCGTCACGCAGAGCGCCTCCACGACCCAGGCGCCCGGCACCGTCCTCTCGCAGTCGCCCGCCCGCGGCTCGAGCGCCCACGCGGGCGACAAGGTGAACCTCGTCATCGCGCAGGCCTCCAACGAAGTGGCGGTGCCCAACGTGGTGGGCAAGAGCGAGGCGCTCGCCTCCGCCAAGCTCGGCGAAGTGGGCCTCGTCCCCAAGCCCGTGTCGACGACGACGAGCGAACCCGCGCGCGTGGGTATGGTCCTCGGCCAGAGCCCCGCCGCCGGCACCCACTCCCGCAAGGGCTCCACCGTGACGATCAAAATCGGCGTCCTCGGAACGCCGACGACGCCGACGACGCCCACAACCACCACCCCCACCACGACCGTCCCCGCGCCGCCCGCCCCATGAGCGCCGTGGACCGCAGCGCGAGCGCCGCCGCGAAGCCGCCGCCGCGAAGGGCGGACGCGCCGCTGAAGGTGGCGGTGCTCGCGGGCGGGCGCTCGTCCGAGCACGAGGTCTCGCTGTCCTCGGGGGCGTCGGTGCGCGAAGGGCTGCTCGCCGGCGGCCACGAGGTGCTGCTCGTCGAGATCGGGCGTGACGGAGCATGGCGCCTGCAGGGCGAGCAGCTCGCGCTGCACCCCGGCGGCGGCCTGCTCGGCGCCGATGTCGCATTTCCCGTCCTGCACGGCCCGTTCGGCGAGGACGGCACCGTGCAGGGGGTGCTCGAGACGCTCGACGTCGCCTACGTCGGCGCCGGCGTCGCGGCGTCGGCGGTGTGCATGGACAAGGTGCTCTTCAAGGATCTGATGGCGGCCGGAGGCGTGCCGCAGGTGAACTACCGCGGCGTGCGCCGCGAGCGCTGGAGGGCTGATGCGAGGACCGTGCTCGCCGACCTCGACGAGCTCGGCACGCCCGTGTTCGTCAAGCCCGCGCACCTCGGGTCCTCCGTCGGGATCGTGAAGGTGGGGGCGCGCGAGGCTCTCCCGAACGCCCTCGAGGAGGCGTTCGCGCACGACGCGCTCGTCATCGTCGAGGCGGCCTCGAACGGCTTGGAGGTCGAGTGCGGCGTCCTCGGCTCCCTGAGAGCCGAGCGCGAGCGGGGCGGCGAGGAGGTGTTCGTGTCGATCCCGGGCGAGATCGTCCTCGGCGGCGAGTGGTACGACTACGAGGCGAAGTACACCCCGGGCGGAATGGACCTGCAGGTCCCCGCGCGCATCTCGGAGAGCGCCGCGCGCGGGGTTCGGGCGATCGCGCGCCGTGCGTTCGCGGAGACCGGGTGCGAGGGCCTCGCGCGCGTCGATTTCTTCGTGGAGGGGGAGCGCGTGCTGCTGAACGAGCTCAACACGATGCCGGGGTTCACGCCGACGAGCGTCTACGGCAGGCTGCTCGAGGCGTCGGGCGTGCCGTACGAGCAGCTCGTCGAGCGCCTCTGCGTGCTCGCGCTCGACGTCCACGCCGAGCGGTGCGCCTCCCGCTACTGAGCCTCAGCGCAGGAGCGTGATCCCTGAGATCGTCGCCGATTGGGAGCCCGGCGGCAGCGAGGTGAGCCACACGAGGTAGTAGCGGTACGGCCGCGGGACGCTAACCGCGATGCGTTCGCGGCCGTGGACGTGCCCTGACGCGCCAACCGGGCCCTGCCAGCCGCGCGCGGTGAGCGGCACCGAGCTCCCGTACGGGAGCTGCTGGATGTGGTCGGCGACGTAGATCTGCACCGCGAACCCCGGGGTGGGGGTCTGCAGTTCCACCGCCCGCGCCTGCACGCGCGGGGCGGCGTCGAGATAGATGCCCAAGCCCGTCCCGCCTTCCTTGCGCAGCGTCCCTTCGTAGTACTGCTCGGTGCTCCATGTCGTGTTCGGGTCGTTGTCGACGACGTTCGGCACCTGGTCGCGGCTTTCCGGACCCGTGCCGAACGGGTTGTAGCTGTTCGCGGCGGTCTCGCTGAGCTGTACGGGCTGGAGCCCCTGGTTACGGCCGCCGTCGGCGGGCACGCCCGTGCCGCGGTGCGTCTCACCCGCCGCAAGCCACAGCCCGACGGCGACGATCGCCGCGGTTGCCCCGAGCAGCAGCAGCCAGCGCGCGGGATGACGCATCCGCCACGGCAGCCGCCGCCGCGTGCGCCCCGGGAGCGTCCGCAGCACGGTCGTCACCTCGCCCGTCGCCTGCCCCGAGCGCGCCGCCTCCACGGCGAGCGCCTCCTCGAGCTCTGCCGCCATGCTCGCCGCGTCGGGGTAGCGGTCGCCGAGGTCCTTCGCGGTGGCGCGGTCCACCACGGCGGCGGTCGCCGCGGAGACCTGCGGCCGGCGCTCCTGGACGTCGGGGAGCTCCTCGCGGACGTGCTTCATCGCCACCGCCACCGGCGAGTCTCCGCGGAACGGCACCTCGCCCGTGAGCATCTCGTACAGCACCACCCCGAGCGAGTAGAGGTCCGACTGCCCCGTCACCGGCTGCCCCAGCGCCTGCTCGGGCGAGACGTAGTCGGTCGTCCCGAGCACCCGCCCCGCCGCGGTCAGCCCTTCCTCCGTGAGCGTCCGCGCGATGCCGAAGTCGGTGATCTTCGCGCCGCCCTCCGCGCTCACGAGGATGTTGTGGGGCTTGACGTCGCGGTGGACGATCTGGCGCTCGTGCGCCGCGCCGAGCGCCCGCGCGATCTCGATCGCATAGGCGAGCGCCTGGGGGATGTCGAGCGGACCCTCGCGGCGGATCATCTCCTTCAGCGTCTCGCCGTCGACGTATTCGAGCACTATGTAGGGGGTGCCGGCGCCGGGGTGCGCGCCGTCGGAGGACGGCTCCTCGCCGGCGTCTATCACCGCCACGACGTGCGGATGGTTGAGCTGTGCCACCGAGCGCGCCTCGCGGCGGAAGCGCTCGAGCTGGTCGGAGTCGGCCGCGATCTCCCGGTGCATCACCTTGATCGCCACCGTCCGTTCGAGCACCACGTCGAAGGCGCGGTAGACGCTCGACATTCCGCCGCGGCCGATCTCGCTGTCGAGCCGGTAGCGACCCGCGATGAGCGTGCCGATCGCGCTCATCGGGCTTCGCGCGCACCCCGCAGACGCCCGAGCACGAGCAGGGCGAGCAGGCAGCGGTAGAGCGAGTACGGAAGCAGCGCACGCTCACCGTATCCCGATCTGCGCAGCGCGCTCGCGCTCGCAAGCGTCGATGCGAAGGCGGCGGCGGCTCCCGCCGCGCTCCGTCCGCGGACGCTGCCCGCCCGCTGCTCCTCGCCGCCGTCGCGGCGCAGCGGCGCCATCAGGTCGAGCACGCCCGCCCCGAGGATCACGGGCAGCGCGGCGCTCCACGACAGCGAGTGCGCCGCCCCGCGGCCGAAGCCGAGCGCCCGCGCCGTCGCGAGCGTCGCGCCGCGCCGTGAGACGCCTGGCACGAGCGCGAGCGCCTGCGCGATCCCGAGCGCGAGCCCGTCGCGCGGGCCCACCTCGGTGCAGGCGCGCTCCGGGCTCGGCGGCGCGGCGTCGGCGAGCGCCATCGCGACGGCTCCCGCGAGCAGCCCCGCGGCGATCGAGCGGGGCCCGCCGAGGTGCCGCTCGATCCGCCCGCGCAGGGTTGTCCCGGCGATCGCGGCGGGGGCCACCGCGAGGAGGAGCGCCGCGAGCCGACGGCCGTCGAGCGCCGCCGCGTCCCGGCGCAGCTCGCCGCGCATCTCCAGCGCCAGGGCGAGCCCCGCTCCCGTGTGCAGGGCGAGCTCGAAGGACTTGCGTGCGCGGGCGTCGAGCTCGCCGTAGCGCCAGCCCGCGAGCCACGGCACGAGCGCCGTGTGGGCGGACGAGGAGATCGGCAGGAGCTCCGAGGGGCCCTGGAGGAGGCCGAGCGCCACCGCGTGGCGAAGCGGGAGTGCTTCCTCAGCCGGCCGCATCGGTCGCCGGCCGGCGCTCCCGCCGGCGGCGTACGACCGCGTAGACGATCGCGCCGAGCGCGAGCGCGAGGATGGCGTAGTCGACGTACTCGAAGTATTTGCGGACGTCCTCCCAGTTGCTCCCCACCGCTTCGCCGGCGAGGGCGAGCCCGAGCACCCACGGCACGCAGCCGGCGATCGTGAACACCGTGAAGCGCCAGAAGGGCATCTTCGCGACCCCGGCGGGCAACGAGATGAACGTGCGCACGATCGGCAGCATGCGGCTGAAGAACACCGCGGCCGCGCCGTAGCGCTCGAACCATCGGTCCGCCGCGGCGATGTGGCTCGGCTTGACGTGCAGCCGTCTGCCGTGGCGTTCGATCAGCTCCAGGCGCCCCGCGCGCCCCAGGCCGTAGGCGATCCACGAGCCCACCAGGTTGCCGAGCACCCCTGCCGCGACAACCCCCAGCAGCGTCAGCTCGTGATGCGCCGCGCTCGCTCCGGGGTCCGCCACGGCGAAGCCGGCGAACAACATCGTCGCCTCGGAGGGGATCGGGATCAACGCGCTCTCGGCGAGCATCAGCAGGAAGATCGCGGGCAGGCCGCCTTCGCGCACGAGGTGCGCGGTTTCGTTGACGAGCGTTTCGGAGATCGAGGCGAGGACCACCATGCGGCCAGCCAAAGATAGCGAGCGCACCGGGCTCGCACGCCTCCTCGCGGCGCCGTCCCGCTACCTTCCCACGCTCGTGCGCATCTGGATCGACCTGACGAACAGCCCCCACGTCCTCGTCATGCGCCCGGTGATCGAGCGCCTGCGGGGGCAGGGCCATGACGTCGCCGTCACCGCGCGCGACTTCGCGCAGACGCTCGAGCTGTGCCGGCGACTGGGCGTCTCGCACACGCCGGTGGGGCACCACCGCGGCAGCCGCCTGGCGGCGAAGGGCGTGGGGCTCGCCTCGCGCTCGGCGGCGCTCGTGCGCTGGGCGCGCGCGCACGGGCCGTTCGATCTCGCCCTCGGGCACGGCTCCAACGACGTCACCGTCGCGGCGGCGCTGCTGCGGATACCGAGCTCGACGATGTTCGACTACGAGTGGGCGACGCTCCAGCACAACGTCAACTGCCGCCTCGCGCGAGCCGTGGTCGTGCCGGACGCGATCCCGCCGGAGCGTCTGTCGCGCTATGGCGCGAGGCGCAAGCTGCGTCGGTACAAGGGCCTCAAGGAGGAGTACTACCTCGCCGACTTCGAGCCCGACCGAGCCGTCCTCGAGGAGCTCGCCCTCCTCGAGGACCGCCCGATCGTGCTCGTGCGCACCCCGCCCGAGGTCTCCCTCTACCACCGCTTCGAGAACGACCTGTTCCCGGCTGTGCTCGAGCGGCTGCGGATCGCCGCCGCCGAGGAGGGGACGCAGGTCGTGCTGCTGCCGCGGGTGAAGTCCCAGCGCGCCGAGCTCGCCGCGGTGCCGGGCTTCCTCGTGCCCGAGCACGCGATCGACGCCCAGTCGCTGATCGCCTACGCCGACCTCGTGATCTCCGCGGGCGGCACGATGAACCGCGAGGCGGTGGCGCTCGGCACGCCCGTCTACACCACCTTCGAGGGGCGCCTCGGGGCGGTGGATGAACGGCTGATCGCGCAGCGGCGCCTGCGCCGCCTGGCATCGCCGGACGATCTCGAGCTCCGGCCGCGCGAGCGCACGGCGCAGCGTCCGCGGGTGCGGCGCGACCCGCAGCTGCTCGTGGACCTCCTGCTCTCCCCGCTCGGCGCGCGCGTGGGCAGCGTCCATCACGACCCCCTGCAGTCGCCCTAGGCCCTTACAATCCTTGGCAATGCGCCGACGGATCCGCTCCGCGGCCCTTCCGCTCCACCGTCACTCGCTGCCGCAGGTGCTCGTCGACGGGGCATTGGTCGCGCTCGCCTACTACCTCGCCTTCCAGCTGCGTTTCAACAACGGCCCGCCCGAGCAGTACGCGGAGCTGCGCGAAGTGACGATCTGGTGGGTGCTGCTGGGGAGCATGCCCGTGCTCGTGCTCTCGCGCGTCTACGAGCGCCGCTGGCGCTATGCCGGCCAGCGCGACTACGAGGCGATCGTGCGGGCGGTCCTCGTGATCGTGCTGCTGACGGTGGTGGCGATCGAGGTCCTGCGCCCGGTCCACCGCTACCCCCACCGCAGCATCGTGGCGGTGGTCCTCCCGAACGGGGTGATCGTGCTGTACGCGCTGCTCTCGCTCGTCTTCCTCGTCGGCGTGCGGGCGCTCGCTCGCAGCGTGTACGAGCGACGGCCGCTCGCCGCATTCCGCGGCGGGCGCAAGGGCGAGCGCACGGTGCTGATCGCCGGCGCCGGCGAGGGTGGCCGCATGGTGGTGCGCGAGATGATGCGAAACCGAGAGCTCGGCCTGACCCCGGTGGGGTTCCTCGACGACGACATCCAGAAGCGGCGCCTGCGCATCGAGGGCATCCGCGTGCGCGGCGACACCGAAGAGGACCTGCCGCGCGTGCTCGACGACGCCGAGCCCGACGAAGTGATCATCGCGATCCCCTCGGCGCCCGGCTCGACGCGCGCCCGGATCGTGCGCGAGTGCCGCGGGCGCGGGATCCCTGTGCGCACGCTGCCCACCGTGTTCGAGCTGCTCCAGAGCACGGGCACGCTCGCCCGCCAGGTTCGCGAGGTGCGCGTCGAGGACGTGCTCGGGCGCGAGCCGGTGCACATGGAGCTCGAGGCGGCGGGCGCCTATCTCGAAGGCGAGACGGTCCTCGTCACGGGCGCCGGCGGATCGATCGGCGCCGAGCTGTGCCGCCAGATAGCGCGCGTGGAGCCGCACCGGATCGTCCTGCTCGACCACGCCGAGGACAACCTGTTCGCGATCCAGCGCGAGCTCGAGGACGAGCGCCACGTGCCCCCGTCGATGCTCGCGGCAGTCCTCGCCGACTGCAAGGAGGAGGAGCGGATGCGGGAGGTGTTCGCCGAGCACCGCCCCACCGTCGTCTTCCACGCCGCCGCCTACAAGCACGTCGGGCTGATGGAGGCGAACCCGGTCGAGGCGGTGCGCAACAACGCGATCGCCACGCGCCTGGTGGCGCACGTGGCGGGCGAGCTCGGGGTTGCGCGCTTCGTGCTCGTGTCCACCGACAAGGCCGTCCAGCCCGCCACCGTGATGGGCGCCTCGAAGGCGCTCGCCGAGTCGGCGCTCGATGCCGCCACGGTCCGCTTCCCGGAGACCTGCTACGCGGCGGTGCGTTTCGGCAACGTCCTCGGCTCCTCGGGCAGCGTGGTGCCGATCTTCCGGCGCCAGATCGAACGCGGCGGCCCCGTCACGGTGACCGACGAGCGCATGACCCGCTACTTCATGACGATCCCCGAGGCGGTGCAGCTGATCATCCGCTCCGGCTCGCTCGCCGCCGGCTACGCGGCCGGGAACGGCGGTCGCTGGATCGACGCCGAGCAGCGCCCCGCACGCGGGGCGGGCGCTGCCGTGTTCGTGCTCGACATGGGGGAGCCGGTGCGCATCGTCGATCTCGCCCGCGCGATGATCGACCTCTCCGGCCTGGATCCCGATCGCGACATCGACATCGAGATCGTCGGGCGCCGGCCGGGGGAGAAGCTCCACGAGGAGCTGTTCAACTACTACGAGAGCGCGCTCTCGACGCACGCCGAGAAGATCCTGCTCGCCGAACGCGAGCCGCTCGGGGTGGACGTCGTCGAGTCGATGTTCGACGAGATCGGGCTGCTCGTGCTCGAAGGCGACGCGGCGGGGCTCGCCGCCAAGGTCTCCGAGCTGTCCGCGGGGCGCAGCGAGCCGCGCCGCCCACAGCGCGATCAGGAGCAGCAGACCCCGGAGGAGCCCGAGGCGGCGCCCACGCGCCCGGGCGGGCGCATCGCCGGCAGCACCTCCCGCGATCCCGGCGCGGCAGCCGTCGCCGAGGAGGAGGACGCGCAGGAGGCAGCCGCCGCCGAGGCCGTGGGTGGCGCCGGCGGGCGTCCAAGTGGACGCGAGGCGCCTGAGCCCCTCGTACACTCACCCAACCCATGACGCTGCTCGCGTTCTCGCTGTCCAACACGTTCACCCAGGCGGGAGCGGTTGCCGCGTTCGTTGCCATCCTCGGCATCGCGATCCTCTCGCTGCTCGTCTTCTCGCAGGCGCGGGAGATCAAGCGCCTGCGAGAGTGGGCGGGCCGCGCCCCCGAGCGGGCAGCCGAACAGGAGCAGCGTGTCGTGGCGGCGGCAGCCGCGCGGGCGCAGACCCAGTCGGTGCCGTCCGTGCGACCGGTCGCCCGTCCCCCGCAGGCCGCACAGCCCTCGGCTCCGGCCGCGCCGGGACAGCCGGGCGCTCCCGCCCAGCCCCTTCCCGCGGGGCAGCCGCAGCCCGCAGCCGCGGCCGCGCAGGCCTCGGGGGCGCCTGCGCCCGGCACCGTCCCGCTTCCGCCTCCCGGCGCGCGTCCCGCCGCCACCCAGCCGGCGGCGCCCGCGCAGCACGCCGCGCGGGCACCCGTGCCGCCGCAGACATCCGCGCCCGGGCAGGCTCCCGCGCCCGCCACCGCCTCGCAGCCCGGCAGGGCGGCTGCGGCGCTCGCGGCGGGAACCGTCGCCGGCCGCGCCGTTCGTCCCGGTGCGACGGCTGCACAGACACCGGTAGCGCCCGCTCCTGGAGGGACGCCCCACCCCGCCGCGCCTACGCCCGCCGCGCCCCAGCCCGCGATGCCTCAAGCCGCACCCCAGCCCGCGACCCCTCAGGCCGCGTCCGTACCCACCACGGCGCCGCCCGCCGCCTCGCCGTTGCCTGATGGCGCGCCCACACCGCCGCCATCGGCGAGCACTCCGCCCGAAGCAGCACCCGTCCCGCAGGTGTCGCGCGCGGTTGGAGCGGGCGAGCGTGCGCCTGCCCCCGCCACTGCCGCCGCCGGTGCAGCGGTGGCGGCCGGCTCGGCTGCGGTGGCGACGGGCGCTCCACCCGAGGCAGCCCGGTCACCCAGCCCGTCGCGGCCGCCGGCGCCGCCGGCGCCCACCACATCGAGGCGAGGCGCAACCGACCGTCCGCCTCCGAGCACCGGCGATGGCGGCGCTCGGGCTCGCCCGGCGAACCCCGGGACGAGGCGGGCGAGCGGTGCGTCCTCCCGCCGCGAGTCGCCGCCCGCCCGCCGCCGCTCGGCGGGGCGGACGGCGCTGATCGTCGGTGCGGTGATCGCCGGCGTCGTCGCGCTCGTGATCATCCTCACCTCGCTGGGCGGCGGCTCCTCGCATTCGTCGAACTCGGCAGCCAGCCCGCCCGCGCCCGCCACCGCGAGGACCCGCGCGACGGTCAAACACACGACCACCACGCACAAGCCGGCGCCGAAACCTAGCGCCCCGGCGAACGCCGCCGAAACGCCCGTGACGGTCCTGAACGGCACCGAAACGACCGGCCTCGCACACCGGGTGTCCGGCCAGCTGCAGCAGATCGGCTACTCGCAGGCGGCGGCGCTGGCGGGACGCCCGGCGGGCTCCGGCCAGACGACCGTGGTGGAGTACACGGCGGGACATCAGTCCGACGCCGAAAGCGTCGCGCACGTGCTCTCGGTGACGAAGGTGCAGCCGATCGAACCGGGCGTCTCGTCGCTCGCGGGCTCCGCCGGCGTGGTCGTGATCGTGGGCGCGGACAAGGCAAACTCCACCCCATAGCCGGCTAAGGCAAACTTCCACCCCATAGCCGGCTTCCTGGACATCCCCGCGCGCACAGCGAAGCCGCGCGAGATGGGCATTACGCACGTGATCGACCGCGGCCTTTCCATCGCCGAGGTGGATGGCCTGCTCGAGGTTGCCGGCGACAGTGTCGACATCGTCAAGCTCGGCTGGGGGACGGCGCTCGTCACGGCAAACCTGCGACCCAAGCTCGAGCGCTACGCGGCGAGTGGCATCCCGGTCGTCCTCGGCGGCACCCTCACCGAGATCGCGATTCGCCAGGGCCGCGTCGACGGGCTCGTCGCGTGGCTGCGCGAACTCGGCCTGCGCCACGTCGAGATCTCCGACGGGACGATCACGATCGACGCGGAGGTGAAGCGCGAGCTGATCGAGCGCCTGTCGCGCGACTTCACCGTGCTCGCCGAGGTGGGCAGCAAGGACGCGGACTTCATCATGGCGCCCTACATCTGGGTGGAACAGATCGAACGCGATCTCGCCGCCGGCGCCTGGAAGGTGATAGCCGAGGCCCGCGAGTCGGGCAACGCGGGCATCTACCGCGCCAACGGCGAGGTGCGGACGGGGCTGATCGACGAGATCGCGCACGCGATCGACACCGACAGGCTGATCTTCGACGCGCCCCGCCAGCAGCAGCAGGTATGGCTGCTCAAGCGCTTCGGCACCGAGTGCAACCTCGGCAACATCGCTCCCGCCGACGTGCTCTCCCTGGAGACGCTGCGCCTCGGCCTGCGCTCGGACACGGTTGAGCGCTTCGCGGTGGGCGGCGAGGATTGACGGGTGCAAGCGAGGCGGGGACGGGCCCTGCGAGGCGCCCCGCCTCGACGCCCTCGCGCGTGCCCGAGCCGGACGCGCTCGCGCTCGTCGTCTTCGTGCTGCTCGTGCTCGCGTGCCTCGCGGCGTTCTTCATAACGCAGCGCCTCAAGCACACGCCCACGGTCCTCCAGCGCTTCGAGCGCACGCCCACTTTCTCGCCGGGCTCCGCCGAGGAGGAACGGCGCCAGGAGCGGATCTCTTTCAAGCTCGATCACGCCGACCGCGTCACCGTCAGCGTCATCGACAGCAACGGCAACGTCGTCGCGGTGCTCGTGCGCGACTATCCCGTCGAGCGCTACAAACAGCTGTCGCTGCGCTGGAACGGCCGTAAGGGCACGGCACACCGCTACACGGTCCTGACGAGCGAAACCGGCCACCGCTCGATCGTGCCCGTCAACACCGGCCGGCGTGCGCCGCCCGGCGAATACCGCATCCGCGTGTACATCCGCGGGCTCCAGCGAGAAGTGCTCTCGCCGTGGAGCTTCACGCTGGTGAAGCGCTGATGGACGCGGGCTCCCTGGCGTTGCTCGCCAGCCGGCTGCCCGGTGCGGGGGAGGTGGCGGGCGGTCTCGTGCTCGCAGCCGCCATCGTGGCGGCGCTCGCGCTGCTGTTCAGGCGCCGTCCCGACGTCTTCCCGCTCGTTGCGATCTTCGCGCTTCCCTTCCGGCTGCCCGTCTCCGCCGGGGGCAGGACCGTGAACCTGCTGATCCCCCTGTACCTCGTCGTCGCCGCCGGAACGATCGCGCTGCTGGCGCCGGAGCTCCTGCGCCGTCTGCGGATGGGCTCCTCCGGCGCGGAGACTCCGCTCGGCGCGGAGTCCTCCTGGCGCGCGCGGTGGCTCTCGCCGCGCGGAGTCGAATGGCTGCTGCTCGCGGCGGTTGCGCTGTACGCGCTGCAGACGCTCTACTCCGCCGACCGCGGCAAGGCGGCGGAGAACATCGCCTTCTTCTACATCCCCTTCGGGCTGCTCTTCCTGCTGTTGCGGCGGGTCCGCTGGGATCGCGAGCTGCTCTTGCGGTGCCTGGGGGTTGCGGTGGCGCTCGCGGTGGTGTTCGCGGGGATCGGCTTCGTCGAGTACCACCGCAAGGCGCTGTTCCTCAACCCGAAGGTGGTTGCCGCCAACCAGTACGACAACTACTTCCGGGTGAACTCGCTGTTCTTCGACCCCAACATCTACGGACGGTTCCTCGCGCTCGTGATGATCGCCGTCACGACGGTGGTGCTGTGGTGTCACAGGAGGCGCGACATCGCGATCGGGGCGGCCGTGCTGGCATGGCTGCTCCTCGGCCTGATCACGAGCTTCTCGCAGTCCAGCATCGCCGCGCTCCTGCTCGGACTCGCGCTGCTCGCCGGATGGCGCTGGAGCTGGCGCGGGACGCTCGCCGCGTCCGCCGGGCTGCTCGCGCTCGGAGGGGCGCTCGTGCTGCTCGCGCCCGCGAGCCTGCACTTCGGGCTGAAGGGGTCGAGCGGGTCGACGAGCAACGCGACGAGCGGGCGCACGAAGCTGATCTCGGGTGGCCTCGAACTTTTCGCGCACCGGCCGCTTCAGGGATATGGCGCGGGCTCGTTCGAAACCGAGTTCAAGCGCCACCGCAACACGACCAGCGAGAACGCCACCTCGGCATCGCACACGATCCCGGTGACGGTGGCGGCGGAGCAGGGCATCATCGGGCTCGCCGTCTACGTCGCGCTGCTCATCGCCGCCTTCGTCGTCCTGTTCACCGGGGCCGGACGCTCGCCGCCGCGGATCGCCCTCGCCGCCTGCTTTGCGGGGCTCGTGGTCCACACCTGGACGTATGCAGACTTCCTCGAGGACCCCTTCACGTGGGCACTGCTCGCGATCGGTCTCGCCCTCGCCGCCGCGGCCGGCGGCGGCAGCGAGCGCGGTGATGTTGGGGTGAGCGCCGAGGTGCTCGTCGGCCGCTAGCGCCGGGCCGCGGGGGTACCCGCGGCGGCCACCACTACCTTTTCAGCGGTGCTCGGCTACCTCAAGCGGCTCGTAACGACCGGCGCCGCGTACCAGTTCGGGGACATCGTCGCGAAGGGGCTCGCGCTCCTCACGCTGCCGCTGTACACACACCACGTGGCGCCGCAGGGCTACGGAGCGGCGGAAGTGCTGCTCACCGCGGTCATCCTCTCGAGCATCGTGTTGCGGGTGGGGGTGGGGGAGGCGTTCATCCGCTTCTACTACGACGACGACGACCCCCGGCGGCGCGACCGCATCGCGCGCACGGCTACGGCGACGGTCGTGTGGACGACGACGCTCGGAGCGATCGTCGCGCTCGCGCTCGCGGGGCCGATCTCGCGACTGTTGCTCGGCTTCGAGGACACGGAGCTGATCGACTGCGCCGTGCTCGGACTGTGGGCGTTCACGAACCTCGAGATGGCCTACGCGCAGCTGCGCGTGGACGAGCGCACGCGCACGTACGTGTACGCGTCCGGCACGAACGTGGCGCTCACGGTCGCGTTCACGATCACCCTCGTCGTGTTCGCCGGCCAGGGCGCGCGCGGCCTCTTGCTGGGCAACTTCGGCGCCTCCGCGATCGTCGTGCTGGGGCTGTGGTGGGTGCTGCGCAGGCGCTTCTCGCTGCGCGTTCGCCGCGAGGACCTGCGCGAGATGCTGCGCTTCGGTCTGCCCACCGTCCCCGCCGACGCGAGCGTCTACGGCCTGCAGGTGGCGGACAGGCTGTACCTGTTCAAGTCCTTCTCGCCCGCCGCCGCGGGTCTCTACGCGGTGGCGATCAAGCTCGCCACCGTCGTCTTCCTGGCGGTGCGCGGCTTCCAGTACGCGTGGCCGCCGCTCGCCTACTCGGTGGAAAGCGATGAGGAGGCGGCGAGGCTGTACTCGCTCGTCACCACCTACTACGCGCTCGCGACGGGCATCGTCGTGTGCGCGGTGGCGCTGCTCGCGCGCTGGATGGTGCGGCTGCTCGCGGCGCCGCAGTACTTCGGCGCCTACCGCGCGCTGCCGTGGCTCGCGCTCGGCTGGGCGCTCTACGGGCTGTTCCTCGTGTTCGTCACGATCGCCGGCCGCGCGCGCGTCACGAACCGCACGCTCGTCGCGGCGCTCGCAGGCCTCGCCATCAACCTCTCGCTGCTGCCCGCGCTCGTCCCCGACTCGGGCGCGGGGCTCGGCATCGCCGGCGCGGGCCTCGCGCTGTGCGGCGCCTACGCGGGGATGCTGCTCGTCACCTACTCGCTCACGCGCGCGCTGTTCGCGGTGGGCTTCGAATGGCGGCGCCTCTCCCAGCTCGTGGCGGTGTTCGCCGCGGTGGCTGTGTCGGGCGAGCTGCTGCTCCCCACCGCGGGCGCCGGAGGCCTGCTCGCGCGCATCGCCTGGCTCGCCCTCGCGCCCGTCGCGCTGCTCGCCACCCGCTTCGTGCACCCCCACGAGTGGCAGCAGGTGGGGGCGCTCGTAGCCGACGGCCGCCGCCGCGTGGCAGCCTTCCGCGCGCACCACGGCGAAGTCGAGGCCTACGCCGAGGATCCCCTGCGCGATCTATGAGGCGCGTCGGCGTTTCCGGCCCTCACGCCGCTTCGCGGTTGTAGCGCTCCGCCGCCTCGCGCAGGCCCTCGCCGCGATCCGGGTGGACCGTCGCGGTGACATGGCGCCGATACCTGCGCGAGTCGTGTCCGGGGAGCACGAGCGCGGCGAGCGCGCGCACGGCGTAGCTCCAGGCGGTGAGCCAGCGCACCGCGCGCGCCGCGGCGGCGGAGTGGTGCTTGCGCATGTACAGGTCGCGGTTGCGAGCCAGCTCGACGATCCGCCGCTCGGGAACCGCCGCCGTGGCGAGCTGCTCGTGGTGCACCGCGACGGCGGCAGGGACGTACAGGCTTCGCCACCCCGCGTCGCGCAGGCGCCGCGCGAAGTCGACCTCGTCGGAGTAGACGAAGAAGTCGGCGTCGAGGTAGCCCACCTCGGCGGCCGCATCCGTGCGCACGAGCAGCGCGGAGGACTGGCACCAGTCCACCTCGCGCGTGCCCTCGCCGCGGCTCTGCACGGTGAGCAGCCGATGCAGGAAGAGCGCCCCCGCGAGCGCCGTCAGCGGGGTGGGGAAGCGCCACGCACACGCCTGCGAGCTGCCATCCGGACGCAGCAGGCGGGCGCCGGCGCACGCCGCCCGGGGGTCGTCCTGCAGCGCCTGCCACAGTGCGAGCGTCGCTCCGGGCTGGAGCTCGGAGTCCTCGTTGAGCAGCAGCGCGAAGCGCCCGCGGGCACGGCGCAGCAGCTCGGAGTCGTTGAGTGCCTTGCCCCGGCGCTCGCCGGGCGCGATCGTCTCCGTCACCGCCGGGTGCGCCGCCGCCGCCTCCGCCGAGCCGTCGCGCGAGCCGTTGTCGAGCACCAGCACCTCCGTCGCGAACGGCAGCGTCTCCCGCTCGCGCGCGATCGCGTCGAGCCCGCGTGAGCAGCAGCTCGCGCTGCGAGGTGTTCACGACGCAGTAGCTGAGCTCGACGGGGTCTCGCGCGGGGCGCGGCGCCTCGGGTGGGGCGGGCGGCATCCGCGCATTCTCGCCGCAGGCGCCTATTGTCCGCTGCCGTGCGCGTCCACGTCGTCGACCCCTCGGCGTTCACGCCCCCCTACGACCACGCCCTGTGCTGCGCCCTCGCGCAGCAGGGGGCGAGCGTTGAGCTGTTCACGAGCCGCTTCGCCTACGGCGAGGTGCCGCCCGCCGCGGGCTACGAGCGCCGCGACGCCTTCTACCGCACCGCCGCACGCATCGACGGGGCGCGCGCGCGACGGGCGCTGAAGCTCGCCGAGCACGTTCCCGACATGCTCCGCTACCGCCGCCTCGCGCGGGCGGCGGACGTCGTGCACTTCCAGTGGCTGCCCGTCCAGCAGCTCGACGGGCGGCTGCTCCCCTCGCGCTCGCGTCCCGGGGGCGGCCGCCGGCCGCTCCTCATCACCGCCCACGACATCCTCCCGCGCGAGCCGCGTCCGGGGCAGCGCTCCGCGCAGCAGCGCCTCTACGGGCACTTCGACGCGGTGGTGGTGCATTCCGAGCACGGCCGCCGCCGGCTCGTGTCGGAGCTCGGCGTGCAGCCCGAGCGCGTGCACGTCATCCCCCACGGCGTGCTCCGGCCGTGGGAGGGGGCGCGCGAGCAGCCGCTCCCCGCGGCGCTGCGCGACAGCGAGGGCCCCGTGGTGCTGTTCGTCGGCCTGCTGCGCCCGTACAAGGGCCTCGACGTGCTGCTCGAGGCGTGGCGCGGCATCGCCGGCGCCGAGCTGTGGATCGTGGGGATGCCGCGGATGAGGATCGAGCCGCTGCTCGCCGCCTCGCCTCCGGGCGTGCGCTGGCATCCGCGCTTCGTCGGCGACGGCGAACTGCTCGCGCTGATGCGCAGGGCGAGCCTGCTGGTGCTGCCCTACCGCGAGATCGACCAGTCCGGGGTCGCCTTCACCGGGCTCGGCGCGGGGCTGCCGCTGCTGCTGAGCGACGCGGGCGGGTTTCCCGAGCTCGCCTCTACCGGGGCCGCGCGAGTGGTGCCGGCGGGCGACGCGGCGGCCCTGCACGCCGCCCTTCGCGATCTGCTCGGCGACCCCGGCGCGCTCGCCGAGATGGCCCGAAGGGCGAGCGCCGCGGGCGAGGGGGAGCTGTCCTGGAGCTCGATCGCGCGGCGCACGCTCGAGCTCTACGCGCTCCTCGGTGCCGCAGGCAGCGCGACGGGCTGACAGCCGCGCGCGTGGGCGCTCGCGTCAGTCGCTCCAGAAGTCGGGCAGGAGCTCGCCGTCGCCCGCGTGGCGCGGGCCGAAGACGAGGACCTCGAGCCCCTCGGCACCCGCCTCGAGCGCCCGCACCACCTCCGGCGAGACCCGCACGGCGTCGAGCGGCGCCACGTCGACGATCTCCTCGTCGAGGCGCATGCGCCCCGAACCGGCGAGGATCACGTAGATCTCCTCCGCCTCCTCGTGGCGGTGCCCGAAGGCGCTGCGCATGCCGGGCCGCATCACGTGGTAGGCGAGGCCGATCGACTGCGCGCCCAGCTCCTCACGCGGGAAGTGCGCCTCGCCCACCTCCGCGAGCCCGAACTTCGGGGCGCTGTCCTCCGTATCGCGCAGGTTCTTGAGCGTGTGCGCCATGCGCGCGAGTCTAGCCGCGGCGGTCGCTCTGCAGGAGAATCCGCGCGTGCTCGCGCTCGAGATCGTCTTCTGGCTGTGCGCCGCGCTGATCGTGTGGACCCAGGCGGGCTACGCGATGGCGCTGGCGCTGATCGCACGGGCCCGAGGCCGGCGCGAGGAGGTGATCGCGAGCGGCGACGGCAGCGGAGCGAGCGGCGGCGGCGCGCTCCCCAGCCTCTCGCTGATCATCGCCGCGCACGACGAGGAGGAGGTGATCGCGGAGAAGGTGGCGAATGCCCTCGCGCTCGACTACCCCCGCGAGCTGCTCGAGGTGGTGGTGGCGTGCGACGGCTGCGCCGACGCCACCGCCGCACGTGCTCGCGCGGCGGGCGCAGATCTCGTGCTCGAGCTTCCGCGCGGCGGCAAGATCCGCGCCCAGGACGCCGCGGTGGAGTCCTCGCGCGGCGACATCGTCGCCTTCTCCGACGCGAACGCGCTGTGGGAGCCCGATGCGGCGCGCGCGCTCGTCGGCGCCTTCTCGGACGAGCGCGTCGGCTACGCGTGCGGGCGCGTGACGTTCGTGCAGGCGGTGCCGGGCGGCGGCAATCAGGAGGGCGTCTACTGGCGCTACGAGCTCGAGGTGCGCGCGCTCGAGTCTCGGCTCAGCTCGATCACCGCGGGCAACGGCGCGATCTACGCGACGCGCCGCGCGAGCTACATCGTCGTGGATCCGATCATGGGGCACGACCTGTCGCTGCCGTTCAAGATGGTCCAGCGCGGCATGCGCGCCGTGTACGAGCCCGCGGCGCGGGCGAGCGAGAAGATGGTTCCCTCGCTGCGGGGTGAGTTCGAGCGCAAGCGCAGGATGATGAGCCACACCTGGCCGATAGTCCTGCGGGGCGGGATGCTCTCGCTGCGCCGCTACCCGCCGGGCTACGCGGCGATGATCGTCTCGCATCGCCTGCTCCGCTACTGCACGCCCGCCCTCCACGCGATCGCGCTCGCAGCCAATGTGGCGCTCGTCGCGATGGGCGCCTCGCCCCTGTACACGGTGACGCTCGCGCTCCAGCTCGCGCTGCTCGCCGCCGCCGGGCTCGCGGGCGCGCTGCGCGCGCGGCCGCTGCTGATCGCCCGCTACTACGTGCTCACCACCGCATCGCCCGCCGCGGGCCTGTGGGACTGGCTGCGCCATGGCACGGAGGCGTCGTGGGAGGCCGCCGAGGGCACCCGCTGATGGCGGTCCTGCAATTGTCCGCGTCGTGATCCGCCGCGCCCTCGACATCGCCGTGTCCGCGCTCGCGCTCGTGCTGAGCGCGCCGCTGCTCGCCGGCGCGATGATCGCAATCCGGCTCGAGAGCCCCGGACCGGTCATCTACCGCCAGCGCCGCGCGGGGCGGGGCGGCCACGAGTTCGACGTGCTCAAGCTGCGCACGATGGTTCACGGCGCGGAGCTGATCGGCGCGGGCCTCGCCGTGGACGCCGAGGATCCGCGGATCACACGCGTGGGGACGTTCCTCAGGCGCACGTCGCTCGACGAGCTGCCGAATCTCGTGAACGTGCTGCGCGGCGAGATGTCGCTGATCGGCCCCCGCCCGACGCTGCCCGTTCAGGTCCGCCAGTACACCGACCGCCAGCGCCGCCGCCTGGCGATCAAGCCCGGCATCACCGGATGGGCGCAGGTGAACGGCCGCGCAGCGCTTCCCTGGGCCGAGCGGATCGAGCTCGACCTCTACTACATCGAGCACCGATCGCTGGCTCTCGACCTGCAGATCATCGGCCGCACGGTCTCGATGGTGCTGGGCGGCTCCGGGCTCTACAAGGGCAGCGCCGGCGGCTGGGAGGGCGAGCTGTGAGCCGGCCCGCGATCCTGCTGACGGGTGCGGGCAAGCGCTACGACATCGTCTCGTGCTTCGCCCGTCTCACGAAGACGGTCGTCGCCGATCCCGCGCCGCTCGCGCCGGCGCAGTACGCGGCGCACGTGCGCGCGGCGGTGCCGCTGATCGACGACGCCGGCTACGTGCCGGCGCTCCAGCGCCTGTGCGAGGAGCACGGCGTGGGCGCCGTGCTGCCGCTCACCGACCTCGACATCGAGGTGCTGGCGCGAGCCCGCGAGGACGGCCTGCTGCCTGCGCTGGTGCCGTCCTCCGAGGTGGCGCGCGCCACCTATGACAAGTACGAGGCGCACCTGCTGCTCGAGCGCCACGGCCTGCCCTCGCCGCCGACGGTGCTCCCCGGCGCGGATCTCGAGTCGCTCGACTATCCGGTGATGGTGAAGCCGCGGCGCGGCTCCGGTGCGCGCTCCATCCACCTCGCCCGCGATCTCGCCGAGGCCCGCTTCTTCGTCGGCTACGTCGAGGAGCCCACGATGGTGCAGCGGGCGATGAACGGGCCCGAGCTGTCGATCGACTGCCTCGGCGACCGCGAGGGCCGCTGCCTGAACGCGATCCCGCGCACGATGCTCGAGTCCCGCGGCGGTGAGTCGATCAAGGGGCAGGTCGTCGCCGACGGAGAGCTCGTCGAGCTCGGCCGCACCGCGATGGACGCGCTCGGTGTGAGGGGGCCCGCGACGATCCAGGTGTTCCGCGACCCCGATGTGGGCCTCGGCATCACCGACGTGAACACGCGCTTCGGCGGCGCCTTCCCCGCTCCCGTCTACGCGGCGCTCGCAGGACGCACCTACCCCGAGCTGATCGTGCGAATGGCAGCCGGCGAGGCGGTGGAGCCCCACGTGGGCGAGTTCCGTGCGGGCATGACGTTCAGCCGCTACTACTGGCAGCTCGAGCTCGACGAGGCCCTGCAGCCAACCGGCCGCGACATCGTTCCCGACGGCCCGCCCCGCGCCGGCGCGCAGGCGGCGGCGGGCAGCGCCGCTCGAGACGGCGAGCCCCGGCGCGGCGGCGGGTAGAATTCCAAGCCGTGGAGACGCTTCTCGCCGATCCCGTGCCAGCACCGGCGGCCGAGGTGGAGCCCGCTTCGGCTCCGACCGCTGCCGGTTCACCGCCCGAGCCCGAGAACGCCGCCCCGGCGCCGCAGCCCGCCGAGCACACCTGCTCGCGGTGCGGCGCAGCGATGGCGAGCGGCCAGGAATGGTGCCTGCAATGCGGAGCGGGCGTGCGCGGGAGTCTCGGCAGTCACGGCCTGCGCTCGGCGGGAGCGATCCTCGCAGGCGCCGCCGTGCTCGCGCTCGGCGCCGCCGCCGCGGGCTATGCCGCACTCAACAAGACGTCCTCCAAGCCGCGCACGGTGACGGCAGCCGTCGCCCAGGCGCCCGCCGCGACGCCGCCGCCCACCGCTCCGCCGGCCACCGCCACGCCGCTTCCGAAAACGCTGCCTGGCTCCACCGCGAAACTGCCGAAGATCCCGCTCGCCGCGAACACCCCGAAAGCGCCCGCCGTGGCGCCCGCGCCGACGCCCACGAAAACGTCGAGCTCCACCACGACGAGCCCGGCGAGCACCACCACCGGCGGCGCGAGCAGCGAAGAACCGTCGGCGATCGTCCTCGACACCAACGCCGCGTCCACGTACAACCCGTACGGCTACGCTGCAGCCGGCTTCGGCGATCCGAGCCTCGCGATCGACGGCGACCCCTCGACGGCGTGGACCGCGCAGGTGAACCCCGCCACCGCGCCGAGGATGGCGGAGGGGATCGTCATCGACCTGAAGGCCAACCAGAAGCTCGCGAAGCTCGCGCTCGTCACCTCGACGCCGGGCATGACGGTGCAGGCGTACGGAGCCACCGGCAAGACCGTTCCCGGCTCGATCACGGACCCGGCGTGGGTCAAGCTCAGCCACGAGATCGTCGTCGCCAAGAAGCACGCCCAGCTCAAACTGCTCGAACCGAAACACGGGTTCCGCTACGTCGTGCTCTGGATCAGCCGTGCGCCCGCGTCGTCGACCGGCACCGCCCAGGCGCCGGGCCACGTGGACGTGAACGAACTCGAACTGTTCGCGCCTTCCTGATCCGCCGGCGAGCAGGCGAGCTAGCTCTCGGCGCCCGCGGCGCGGGAGCCGCCCTGCCGGACGGCGCCGGAGCGTCTCGCCGCCTTGCCCGAGCGCGGGCTGCGGCGCGAGTCCTTGGCGCCGCGCCGTGAGGAGCCAGCGCCCGGCGCGGACCACACCTCGTCCAGGAACGCCGCTATCTCATTCGTGAGCCGCTCGGGGTTGACGCGCAGCTCGACGAGCGAGTCCGCGACGACGAGACGCGCCGCGGGCATCTCGCCGGCGAGCATCCCCGCGTCCGAGAACGGGTGGATCGGGTCGCGGGCGTGGCCGAGCACGAGCGCGGGCGTCTGGAATGTGCGCCGCTCGCTGCGAGGCGGCGCGACGCGCCCGAAGAAGAGCCCCTGGAGGAGGGCGCCTCCGGGCCCGGGTTCCTGGCGGAAGACGTCGAGCATGACGTTGCCGTAGAAGGGCATCAGCGAGCGCGGCACGGCGCGGGTGGTGCGTGCGAGCAGCTTCATCACGGGCTCGCCGAACGTGAGCGCCACGAGCAGCGGCGTGAAGGCGAGCGCGCTGCCGAGCAGGCCGTTGTCGAGCACCGGCATCTCGATCACCATCCCGCGCAAGCGCTCGGGACTGCTCGAGGCCACTTCGAGTGCCACGTTCGCGCCGAGCGAGGTGCCCATCACGGCGGCCTGCTCGACCCCGAGGTGGTCCATCAGCGCAACCACCTCGCGCGCGTAGACCGCCATCGAGTAGTTCCACATGTCGCGCGGCCGGTCGGACTCGCCGTGCCCGAGCAGGTCGAGCGTGATCACGCGGTTGCCGCGGGCGGCGAGGGCGGCCGCGAGCGGCCGGTGCATCTCCCGCGAGAGCAGCAGGCCGTGGAGCAGGATCAGCGGGTGCCCGGCCTCGCGCGCGCTGGCGGCGGGCTGCCCGCGAACGCCCTTCTTTCCGACCGCAGCCGGCCCGCCGCCGTACTCGCTGTAGGCGAGCCGGTGGCCGTCGTGCTCGAAGAAGGGCATCGGCGCACCCTACTACCGGCACGCCTCGGCGAGCGCAGGCACGCTAGCTTTGCTGCTGCATTCCCGCCGACGACCCCAGGAGGACCCATGGCCAAGCAGCCCCGCATACTCGCCGGAGAGACCGCCGCGATCACCGGCGCCGCGCGCGGGATCGGGCGGGCGACCGCCGAAGCCTTCCTGCGCCAGGGCATGCGCGTGGCGATCGGCGACCTCGACATCGAGGCTGCGCGCCGCACCGCATCCGAGCTCGGCGCGAGCACGGTTGCGCTGCCCCTGGACGTCACCGACCGCGCGTCCTTCGCGAGCTTCCTCGACGGCGCCGAGGAGCAGCTGGGACCGCTCGATGTGCTCGTGAACAACGCGGGGATCATGCAGATCGGCCGCTTCATCGACGAGGACGACACGACGGCGCGCCGGATGATCGACATCAACCTCCACGGCGTGATCCTCGGCACCAAGATCGCCCTCGACCGGATGATCCCGCGCGACCGCGGGCACATCGTCAACATCTCCTCGCAGGCAGGCAAGTTCGGGGCGCCGGGCGGCGCCACCTACTCCGCCACCAAGCACGCTGTCGTCGGCCTCACCGAGGCGGTGCGCGGCGAGCTGCGGCTGATGGGAGCCCACATCGACGTCAGCTATGTGATGCCTGCGGTCGTCAACACCGAACTCGGCTCCGGCCTCGGCGAGGTGCGCGGCATTCCCAACCTCGAGCCCACCGAAGTGGCGGACGCGATCGTGGAGGCCCTGCAGACCGGGAGGATCGACGTTTGGGTGCCGAAACGCGCGAAGCGCACCAACGCCGTGTTCTCGCTGCTGCCCCGCGGGGTGTCCGAGGGGATGGCGCGCGCGATGAAGGCCGACCGCGTGCTCGCGGGCGCCGACGCGGACGTCCGCAGGGACTACGAGCTGCGCGCGTCGCGCTCGGAGCCGGGCCTCGAGCCGGCGCCCGAGAAGCCCGAGCTCACCGTGACGAGCGGGGATTGAGCGCGCCTCACCGCCGCCTGCCCGCGGCGCCACCCCCGGCGTCCATCGGCTAGGCTCGCGCGCGCACATGCACACCCTCGCCGTACAGCTCGCGCCGGTGCTCGCCGCGGAGAAGAGCAAAGTCCCCTTCTACATCGCGGGCGGGCTGCTCGTCGTATGGGCGCTCGGCATCTCGCTGCTCGTCGGCATCCGCAAACCGGACGTCCCGCGGGACAAGCAGGGCCAGTGGGCGATCTCCCTCGTCACGATCGTGCTCGTCCTGGGGGCCACCTCGACCGCCGTCATCACCGCGGGCTCGCCCGAGAAGTCCGCGGCGGCAACCTCGCTGAAGACGCCGGGGAAGACCCCCGCGCAGGAAATACCGAACCCGCCGGCGCCGTCCGCACCTCCGTCCGAAGCGGCGTCCGGCGCGGCGCCGGTCCCCGCCGCCACCGCCCCGAGCACGACCCCCGCGCCGAGCACTAGTCCGGCGCCCAGCACTAGCCCGGCGCCCAGCACAACCCCCGCGCCGAGCACGACTCCGGCGAATGGAGCGAAGGCGGGCACGACGCTCGCCCTCACCGCCAACCCGAGTGGACTGCTGAGCTACAACGCCAAGCAGCTGACCGCCAAGGCGGGGACGGTGACGATCAACTTCGCGAACGCCTCTCCGGTGGAACACAACGTCACGATCGCCCAGGGGAGCAGGGAGCTGGGCGCCACCCCCACCTTCACCGGCGGGTCCAAGTCGCTGACGCTGACGCTGGCTCCCGGCACGTACACGTTCTACTGCTCGGTGCCCGGCCACCGCCAGGCCGGCATGGAAGGTACGCTGAAGGTCTCGTGAAGCTCTACATCTGCTGGGGGACGTTTCCCACTCCGAGGCCCGGCGGCCACCCGTGCGCGAACGCCTACAACGCGCTCAAGGACGCCGGCTACGAGCCCGATGTCATCAAGTCCTACGGCTGGGCGCCGTTGCCCGCGGCGCTGAACCGCACGCGCGGGCGCCGCGAGGTGGAAGAGCTGACCGGCAAGCGCTGGGTGCCGACGCTCGTGCTCGACGACGGCACGGTGATCGACGACTCGCACGCGATCGTCGAGTGGGCTGCCGCCAACCCCGCATAGCTCTGCCGGGCCACCGCGATGTCCTCTGCGGGCGGGTGCGCGGCGAGCAGCCGCTCGGCGTCCCTGTCCGCCTGGGCGGCGGCGCGGGCGAGGGCGAGGGCGAGCATCGCGCCGAGCACCATCACCGCGACCGCAGCCGCGAGGATGATGATCACGGAATCCTCCCCGTCGCCATGGCTGGCAGCTCTCCTCGCGCCCACACTCGCACGGCGGGCGGACGCCAATGTCCGCTCATCCACGAGCGCGAGCGCATCCGCCAATGTTCGCCGCATCCGCCGCGGGTCCTTCCGCCCGCAGCCACCCCCGACCCACACAGCAGAAGGGAGCCCCGATGAACATCCTTGCCCGGCTCGACGAGGCGCGCGCGTCGATCGACGTGCTCGAGCACCCGTTCTACCAGCGTTGGAACGCCGGCGAGCTGAGCACCGAGGAGCTCGCGCTCTACGCCGGCGAGTACCGCCGTGCGGTGGTTGCGCTCGCGCAGGCCTCCGAGCGGGCGGCCGGCGACGCCCCCGCCCACCTGCGGGAGGGCCTGCGCCGCCACGCCGAGGAGGAGACGGAGCACATCGCGCTGTGGGACGCGTTCGCCGAGGCGGCGGGAGCCGTCGACGAGGAGGCCCCGCTGCCGCAGACGCTCGCCTGCGCGCAGTCCTGGACGGCGGGCGAGGACCTGCTCGAGCGCCTCGCCGTGCTCTATGTCCTCGAGGCGGGCCAGCCGGCGATCTCGAGGACGAAGATCGAGGGTCTCACGGCGCACTACGGATATACGCCCGAGGGCCCCGCCACTGCCTACTTCCGCGTGCACGAGCGCCGCGACGCCGAGCATGCGCGCGAGGCTCGCGAGCTGATCGCCGAGCTGATCGAGCGCTCGCCCGACCCGCGCGCGCAGGCCGAGCGGATGATCGAGCGCGCCACGGATGCGCTGAAGGGGAGCTGGCAGCTGCTCGACGGCGTCGAGGCCTGCGCCGCCTAGCCGCTCGCCGGCGCGGCGTGGCGCTGCGGTGCGGCGGCGCGCATGCGCCACGCGAACAGCACTGCGGCGACGGACGTCGCGAGGTTGAGGCTCGACACGCCCGGGCGCATCGGGATGCTCACGCGTGCGCTCGCCCGCGAGAAGAGCTCCTCGCTCAGCCCGCGGCGCTCGCTTCCGAACGCGAGCACCGCGCTCGGGTCGAGCACCGCGGGATCGAGCGGCTCACCAGCCGGGTCGAGCGCGAGCAGCGGGCGCGAGCCGCCGTCGAGCTCGCCGAGCTCGGCGAGGCGCGCGACGGGCAGCGCGAAGTGAAGGCCGGCGGCGCCGCGCAGGGCGTCGGGGTGCCAGGGGTCGTGGCTGCCGGTGCTCAGCACGCCCGCGGCGTCCGCGGCGGCGGCGACCCGCACGCACGCGCCGAGATTGCCGAGGTCGCGCGGGTCCTCGAGCAGCACGACGGGCGCCCCGGCGTCGGGCTGCGCCAGCAGCGCCGCGCTGTCGACGGCGGGCCTCGCGGCGAGCGCGATCACACCCGTCGAGATGGGCAGGGGCGAGAGGCTCGCGAACACCTCGGGATCGACCTCGCGGGCGAGCCCGTCCACCGCGCCGGCGACGTCGGCGCCCAGCTCGTCGCACAGCAGCAGCAGCCCCTCGCGGTCGCGGGTGACGATCTCGCGCACCTCGCCGCCGAACCGCAGCGCGTGCTTGAGCGGATGGAAGCCCTCGAGCACGGCGAGCGACCGGTCGCGCCTGGCGGCCCCGAACAGCGGGATGAGCGATCCGTCCTTCACGGACGCCGATCATCGCACTCCGCGCGATGCGCCCCCGACCACCGCCGGCCAACCCGGCGCCACAGCCGCGCCCGGCGCCAATAGAGTGGAGGGCGATGAAGCTCGAGGGCATCCACCACATCAGCGCGATCACCGGCGACGCGGTCGGCAACGTCGAGTTCTACACGGGCGTGCTCGGCCTGCGGATGGTGAAGCGCACCGTGAACCAGGACGAACCGACCGTCTACCACCTCTTCTACGGCGACGAGCAGGGCTCGCCGGGCATGGACATGACGTTCTTCGAGTACCCGGGCGCCGCGCCGGGGGTTCCGGGCGCGGGGATGATCCACCGCATCGTCTGGCGCGTCGGCTCGCGCGAGGCTCTCGGCTTCTGGGAGCAGCGCCTCAAGGACGCGGGCGTCGAGGCGACGCTCGCCGGCGGCAGCCTCCTGTTCGCGGACCCGGAGGGGCTCGAACACGAGCTGCTGCACGACAGCGTCCGCGACGAGCCGCTGTCGGCGATCTCGCCGGAGATCCCCGCCGAGCACGCGCTGCAGGGCTTCGCCGGCGTGCGTGCGTACAGCAGCGCCCCCGCCAACAGCGAGCGGCTGCTCGCGGACACCCTCGGCTTCGAGCGGACGGCGGGCGAGCACTGGGAGGTGCGCGGGGACGAGCGCGGGAGCTTCTATGCCTACGACCCCGCGCCGCCGGAGATCAATCGCCGCCAGGGGGCCGGCTCCGTGCACCACGTCGCGTTCGCCGCACGCATGCAGGATCAGGAGACCTGGCGCATGCGGGTGGCGCAGGCGGGCGCGCATCCGACGCCGGTGATCGACCGCTTCTACTTCAAGTCGGTGTACTTCCGCGAGCCGAGCGGCGTGCTGTTCGAGATCGCCACGATCGGCCCCGGCTTCGCGGTGGACGAGGATCCGGAGCACCTCGGCGAGCGGATCTCGCTGCCGCCGCGCTTCGAGCCGCTGCGCGCTCAGGTGGAGACGACGCTCACGCCGCTGCCATACCCGCCGTCGTGGCGGGCCGAGGCCGAGTCCGTCCGCTCGTCCTCCTAGCCGGGCTGCGGGCCGCCGACTGCGGCAGGGCGCTCCTCAGGTAGCGCCGCCCGGCGCCGATAAGTACTCCAAATGCCGGGGGCCGACCGGGGCATAGTGGATCAGTCTGCGCTGCGCATGCGCGAATCGACGTTCGTGGCGGGCGTGTGGCTGACGTATGTCGTCTGCGGCAGCAGCGCGGTCTACGTCGCCTGCACGTGGAGCCGCCCGCACAGGACCCTGATCGCGGTGCTGTTCGGCGCCGGCCTGCTCGCCGGCGCGATCATCGCCAAGCTCCCGCAGGCGCGGATCGTGCGCAGCCGCTATCGCGAGGCCTTCTTCCTGTCTTGGAGCATCCTCGATCTGGCGTTGATCACCGCGGCGACGCTCGCCGACGGCGGCACGGGCAGCCCGCTGGCGCTGATCTTCTTCGTCCCCGTCGTGTTCGCCGCGCTCTCCTATCCCCTCGGCTCGGTGATGATCGTCGGCGGCCTCACGGTCGCCTCCTATCTGGCGCTGGCGGTGACGGTGGGCGGAGCGGACTGGGGTTACCAGGCGCTGTTCGCGGTCATGTTCGCGTGCACCGGCGTGATGAGCGCATGGCTCGCCGGCAACCAGGAGCGCCAGCGCGCGGCGCTGATGGAGATCTCGCGGGCGGATCCCCTCACCGGCTGCCTGAACAGGCGCGGCTTCGAGGAGCGGGCGCTGGCCGAGATCAGCACGGCGAGCCGTCACGCGCGTCAGGGCGCGATCATGCTGCTCGACGTCGACCACTTCAAGGAGGTCAACGACAACCACGGGCACGCCGCCGGCGACGCGCTGCTGCGCTGGCTCGTGCAGACCGCGCGCTCGAGCATCAGGGCTCCCGACGCGATCGGCCGCCTCGGCGGCGACGAGTTCGCGGTGCTGTTCTCGGAGATCGCGCCACAGGACGCGCTCGAGAGCGCGACGCGCATCAGCGAGGCGCTGTCCGAGCGCTCGCCGTGCTCGGTGGGGCTCGCCACCTTCCCGATGGACGGCACCGACCTCGAGGAGCTGATGCGGATTGCCGACGGCCGCCTCTACGCCTCCCGTCACGGCCGCCCCGACCACGGCCGCACGAGCTCTCAGGAGCGCCTCAGCTGGGCGACCACGCTCGCCCACACCGTCGACGCGCGCATGAACGCCGACCACGAGCACTCGCGGGCGGTCGCCGACTACGCCGTCTCGATCGCGGCGGCGCTCGGCTGGGAAGAGGACATGATCGGCCTGCTGCGGATCGCCGCGATCCTGCACGACGTCGGGAAGGTGACGGTGCCCGACCGGATCCTCTGCAAGCCGGGCCCCCTCACGGAAGAGGAGTTCGAGCTGATCAAGCGCCACAGCTGCGCGGGCGCGGAGCTGATCGAACGTATCGACGGCCTCGAGACGATCGTTCCCTGGATCCGCCACTCACACGAGAGCTACGACGGCAGTGGCTATCCCGACGGCCTGCGCGGGGAGGCGATCCCGGAGGCCTCGCGGATCATGCTCGTGGCGGACGCCTTCGATGCGATCACGAGCACGCGGCCGTATCGCGAGGCGCTGTCAGCCGAGCAGGCATGCGCGGAGCTGCGCAGCAACGCCGGCACCCAGTTCGACCCTCGCTGCGTACAGGCGCTGCTCGAGTGCTTCGAGCCTTCTCAGATCGCCCTGGGCGGCGCGGACGGCGCACAGGGCTGGCCCGCGGCGGGCAGCCCCTCGGGCACGCCCGTCTGAGCGCGCTCAGGCCGCAGCGTCGGTGGTGCGCCGCTCGCGCGGCGTGCGGTGGGAGAGGATCGCGCCCCAGTCGGCGTCCTCGATCTGCGCCGCCTCGGTGCGCGCGATGAAGTCGGCGAGCATGATGGCGACCGCCTGCGGGTCTTCGAGGTGGGGGAAGTGGGCGACGTCCGGGATCGTGCGGAAGTCGCTGCTCGGCAGCGCCCGGTGGGTGGCGAGCCCGTGCTCGATCGGGATCGTGTTGTCGCGCTCGCCCCACAGGATCATCGTGGGGATCGCGTCGAGCAGGTAGAGGCGGTCGGTGGCGCTCACGCGCTGCCCGCGCAGGTCGATGACGGAGCGCAGCGTGTGCAGGAACGCGCTCCTCGCACCCGCGTTCTCGAGCGGGCGCAGGGCCCGCGCGATCGCCTGCAGGTAGATCCCGGTGGAGGTGCCGCGCTCGCGCAGGCGCTGCCCGGTGTCCCACATACCGCCGACGACGCGCGGGTGGATCGTGAGCGACAGCAGCACGGACATCCCCGGCAGCGTCGCGGTGCGCAGCAGCGGGCTGACCGCCTGGCCGAGGCCTCCGCTCGAGATCAGCACGAGCCGCTGCACCCTCTGCGGGAACTGGTAGAAGAACTGCATCGCCACGCCGCCGCCGAGCGAGTGCCCGACGATCGTCGCGCGGTCCACGCCGATCGCGGCGAGCAGGTCGCGGATGCTCGCCGCGTGGGCGCCGAGCGAGTAGTCGCCGCGGGGCGCCGCCGAGTCGCCGTGGCCGATGAGGTCGGGGGCGATGACGGTGTAGTCGGCTGCGAGCAGGCTCGCCACGCCCTGCCAGTGGCTCGATGAGTTGAGCATCCCGTGTATGAGCACGACGGGCGGCCCCTCGCCGGCGACGCGGTAGATCACGCGGCGCCCGTGGAGCTCCATCTGCCACTCCTCGAAGCGCGGGGTGGGGCTCGACACGCGGAGCAGGGGCGGTTCCGCGCCCTCGTCTGCGTCGGCCATGCGCCTGCGAAAAGTCAGCGCTTCACCTCGCCGCGGACCCTAGCAAAGCGCCATACTCGCCCTCCGTGCTGCGTCTGGTGACGATCCCGATCAGCCACTACTGCGAGAAGGCGCGCTGGGCGCTCGACCGCGCGGGCATCTCCTACCGGGAGGAGCCCCACGTGCAGGGGATCCACCGAATCGCCTCCCGCCGCGCCGGCGGGCGGGGGACGGTGCCCGTGCTCGTCACCCCCGAGGGCGCGGTGGCGGACTCTGCGGAGATCCTCGAATGGGTGGACGAGCGCAGCGAGCCCGAGCTGCGGCTGTTCCCCCGCGACGCTGCGGAGCGCGCCGAGGTGCGCGCGCTCTGCGCCCGCTTCGACGAGGGGCTCGGCCCCCACGGCAGGCGCCTGATCTACGTGCAGATGCTCCCGCAGCGCGAGCGCGCGCTCGACTTCAACAACCAGGGCGTGCCCGCCTGGGAGGATCGCGCGCTGCGCGCCGGCTGGCCGGTGATGGCGGGCTTCGTGCGCCACGCGCTGGGGATCCGCCCGGGCGTGGAGGTGGAGGACGAGGCGGAGGTGTGGCGCGAGTTCGATCGCGTCGCCGAGCTGCTCGGGGACGGGCGGCCCTACCTGCACGGCGAGCGCTTCAGCGCGGCCGACCTCACGTTCGCCGCTCTCGCGGCGCCCGTCATCCTGCCGAGCGAATACGGCGTCACGCTGCCCCAGCCCGACCAGATGGACGAGGCGACGGCGCGGATCGTCCGCCGCGCGCGGGCTCATCCGGCGGGCGAGTACGCGATGAAGATGGTGGCGCGCGAGCGCCGCGCGCCCGCGCTCCCCTAGCGGGCATCGGACCACAGCCGGACGTTGCGCCGCCCCGCGCGCAGCACGCGCAGGCGGGCGTGCTCCGCCGGCTCGAGCAGCCCGTCGCCCGCCTCGCGGCGCTCGTCGACGTCGGCGAGCGCATCGTCCGGCTCGGGCCACTCGTACAGGCAGTGGCTCGCTGAGCCGACGCGCCGGGCTGCCGCGCGCAGTCGCTCGCCGAGCGCGAGCCACTCGTCGGAGTGCGGCGGCTCACCGGCGTCGAGCAGCCGGGTACCGTCGGCGAGCGCCTGCGCGAGCGAGGAGCGCAGTCGGGCGATCTCGAGCGCTGCGCAGGTGCGGGCGGTGCGCCACGCCCGATGCTGGGGCGACTCGGGCAGATCTCCCACCGTTCCCGCGCCGCGCCCGCGCTCGAGCCGGCGGACGCCCGCGGGCGTGAGCGCGAACACCTCCCGGCCGTGGCTCCTAGCTGCCGCCAGCGCTCCCGATCTCGAGAGGCACTGGAGCGCGGCGTGGACCGCCCGTGCGCTCGCGCCGCGCGGGCTCAGCGAGAGGTGGTCGAGCACGCGCCGCGCCGACACCGCAGACGCCGCCGCGCGAGCCGTCCCGTGGTGGCGCTGGGCGCGCTCGACGGCGGCGAGCACGAGCGCGGCGGAAGGTCGCCGGCGGCTCGCGCGGCGGCGGTGAGCGGAGTTGGACATTGCGGCCTCCTCTCGTCGGTGGCGGCTCCGCTTCGCATCGCCGCGGCTGCGCTCGGCAAGCAGGCCCGTATGGGACTGAAGTGCGGCGTGGGGACGCCGCCCTGAGCGACAATCGAGGGCGCGCCGAGGGTGAGCGACTCGGTGCCGGGCCCGGGGTGTTCGCGCACCGCCGGGCCGCTTGTTTGTGGGATGTTCACCACGCTAGGGACGCCGAGGCCGGCGGGCAAGGCAAATCGAGCAGAAGTAGCGAACCTGCAACACGAGCGCGACCTCGCTGCCACCGAGAGCGCGCAGCCGGCACGAACGGGCTGCGGGACCAGACGGCGCGGCCCGAGCCTGCAGATTGTCCAGAACGGCCAGTGTGGGTGTCTGCGCCTCGGATTAGACTCGCGGGGGGATGTGCCCCGGCGAAGGAGCAACGGTTGATGCCGCGAGCGAGCATCCCCCAGCCCAGGAGGAGCCCGCGGACGCCCCGCGCGGTGCGGGCGGCTCCGGCCCCGCGGCGGGTACCGCGGTCCGCCTCCTCGACGTGCGCAAGACGTTCGGGGACGTGGTGGCGATCGAGCGCCTCTCGCTCGAGGTGCGCGCGGGCGAGTTCTTCACGATGCTCGGCCCGTCGGGCTCGGGCAAGACGACGACGCTGCGGGTGATCGCCGGCTTCGAGCTCCCGGACTCGGGCGGCGTGGAGCTGCACGGCGAGGACGTCACCCGCGCCGCCCCCTACGAGCGCCCCGTCAACACGGTGTTCCAGGACTACGCGCTGTTCCCGCACATGAGCGTGCTCGACAACGTCGCCTACGGCCTGCGCGTCACCGGTGTGCCCAAGGGCACGCGCAGGCAGCGCGCCGCAGAGGCGCTGCGCATGGTGCGCCTGCCGGGGGTCGAGTCACGACGGCCGATCCAGCTATCGGGCGGCCAGCGCCAGCGCGTCGCGCTCGCGCGGGCGCTCGTCAACCGCCCGCGTGTGCTGCTGCTCGACGAGCCGCTCGGAGCGCTCGACCTCAAGCTCCGCCAGGAGATGCAGATCGAGCTGAAGGCGATCCAGCGAGAGCTCAGCGAGCAGATCACGTTCGTCTACGTCACCCACGATCAGGACGAGGCGCTCACCATGAGCGACCGGATCGCGGTGTTCTCGGACGGGCGCATAGAGCAGGTGGGGACGCCGGGGGAGATCTACGAGCGGCCCGCGAACGAGTTCGTGGCGGGGTTCGTCGGCACCTCGAACGTGCTCGAGCGGGGCGGGCGCAGATATCTGGTGCGGCCCGAGCGGATCCGCATGCTCGACCACGGCGAGGAGGATCCGGGGGCGGTGACGGGCGTCGTCAGCGAGGTGTCCTACCTCGGCCCGGTGACGCGCTACTCGGTGCAGCTGCAGGACGGAACGGCGCTGACCGTGCTGCGCCAGAACCTTGACATGACCGCGGCGGATGCTTTGGCGGAGCGCGGCCGCACGGTGCGGCTGGCATGGCGCCAGGAGGACGCGTCGGTGCTTGACAGTGACAAACAGGAGGAAGGCGAGACATGAGGTTTGCGAAGATCGACTGGGCGCTGGCTGCGGTCCTGGGGGCGATGGCGCTCGGCGTGACCGCTTGCGGCAGCTCCTCGAGCAGCAGTACGAGCACGCTCCCGCAGAGCGTGGGGGCCGGCGAGGGACAGCTCAACCTCGTGGCCTGGGAAGGCTATGCCGAACCCGCCTGGGTGAAGCCGTTCGAAAAACAGACCGGCTGCGTCGTGCACGCCAAGTACGCGGGCTCCTCCGACGAAATGGTGAGCCTGATGCGCCAGTCGGGCGGCGCCTACGACATGGTGTCGGCTTCGGGCGACGCGAGCCTGCGGCTTATCAGCGGCGGCAACGTCCAGGCGATGAACGTCAACCTCGTGCCCGAATGGAAGAGCTTCATCCCGCAGCTGCAGTCGCCGCCGCACAACACGGTGAACGGGGTTCACTACGGGATCTCGCTGCAGTGGGGCCCGAACGTCCTCCTGTACAACACGAAGAACGTGAAGCCCGGACCGACGAGCTGGGCGGCGATCTACGAACCGAAGTACAAAGGCACCGTGACGGTGCCAAACAACCCGATCCAGATCGCCGATGCTGCGCTGTATCTGTCGAAGACGCAGCCAAACCTCGGTATCACCGACCCGTATGAGCTCACCGAAGCGCAGCTCAACGCGGCCGTGAACCTGCTCAAACAGCAGCGCCCGCTGATCAAGAAGTACTGGGCGGCCGCCGCCGACGAGGTCGAACTGTTCAAGAGCGGCGACGCCGTGATCGGCGCCGCCTGGCCGCTCCAGACGAACAACCTCACTGCCGACAAAGTGCCGGTCGAAGAAACGATCCCGACGCAGGGAGCGACGGGATGGGCGGACACGTGGATGCTGTCCTCCAAGGCGCAGCACCCCAACTGCGCCTACAAATGGGTGAACTGGGTGTCCACGCCGAAAGTGCAGGCGGAACAGGCGATCTCCTTCGGTGAGACGCCCGCCAACCCGAAGGCGTGCCCCTACATGGAAGAAATCAAGAAGGGATCGTGCAGCCACTACCACTTGAACGCGCCGAGCGCGTACTTCGAAAGCATCAAGTTCTGGAAGACGCCGGTGCAAGCGTGTGGGAACGGCAACAACGACTGCATGGACTACAGCGCGTGGCAGAAGAAGTGGACCGAAATAACCGCCTAGACCGCCGCCGAGGTTGAGCTCGGCAAGGTCGATCGGTTTCGACAGCACGGCTCGCACCCGCGTGTCGGCGGCGCTGTTCCGCCGGCCGTGGCTGCGGGCCGGGCTGCTGCTGTCCGCGCCGGCGGCGTGGTTCATCTTCATCTACCTGGCGGCGCTGGTGGTGCTGTTCCTCTCGGCGCTGTGGAGCGTCGACTCGTTCAGCGGCAAGATCGTCCACAGCTGGACGCTGACGAACTTCGAAACGCTGATCAACACGCCGGCGTACCGGACGATCGCGCTGCGCACGATCGGCATCGCCGCGGCGGTGACGATCACGGACATCATCCTCGCGGTGCCGTTCGCCTTCTACGCGGCGCGGATCGCGCCGCGGCGCCTGCGCGGCGCGCTGTTCGTCGCCGTCCTGCTCCCCCTGTGGTCGAGCTACCTCGCGCGGGTGTTCGCCTGGCGGCTGATCCTCGCCAAAGACGGCGTGCTGAACTACTTCCTCGAACGCATCGGCTTCGGCTCGGTGAACGTGGGCTACTCGAACTGGGCGATGTGGATCGTGTTCAGCTACGTGTGGCTGCCGTTCATGATCCTGCCGGTATGGGCCGCGATCGAACGCGTCCCCGACTCGTTCATCGAGGCCTCGGCGGACCTCGGCGCGGGCGCCTGGCGGACGTTCCGATCGGTGCTCCTGCCGCTGATCCTCCCGGGGATAGTGGCGGGCTCGATCTTCACGTTCTCGCTGACGCTGGGCGACTTCATCACGCCGACGCTCGTGGGCGGGGCCGGCTCGACGTTCATCGGCAACGTCGTCTACCAGGAAGTCGGGATCTCCAACAACGTGCCGTTCGCGGCGGCGTTCGCGACGGTGCCGCTCGCGGTGATGGGCATCTACCTCCTCATCGCGAGGAGGCTGGGGGCGTTCGAGGCGCTGTGATCGGGACGAGCCGCCTCAGCCGGATCGCGTTCTCCGTGTGGGCGACGCTGATCATCCTGTTCCTGTTCTTCCCGATCGTCATCATCATGCTGTACGCGTTCAACCCGTCGAACGTGCAGAGTTGGCCGCTGTCGGGGCTGTCGACGCGCTGGTTCTCCTCGACCTTCCACAACGAAGAAGTGCGTCAGGCGCTGTGGCTGTCGGTGCGCGCCGGGCTGCTCGCCACCGGCGTGGCGCTGGTGCTCGGCACGATGGTCGCCTTCGCCGTGGACCGCTTCCGCTTCTTCGGGCGCGAGGTGGTCTCGCTCGTGATCCTGCTGCCGATCGCGCTGCCGGGGATCATCACGGGGATGGCGCTGAACTCGTTCATCAACTTCAACAGCCTCACGTTCTCGCTGATGACGATCGTGATCGGGCACGCGACGTTCTGCATCGTCACCGTCTACAACAACGTGCTGGCCCGCCTGCGGCGCACGCAGGGCTCGCTGATGGAGGCGTCGATGGACCTCGGCGCGGACGGCTGGCAGACGTTCCGCTTCGTCACCCTGCCGGTGATCGCGACGGCGCTCGTCGCGGGCGGGCTGCTCGCGTTCGCGCTGTCCTTCGACGAGATCGTCGTCACGACGTTCACCGCGGGCGCGCAGAACACGCTCCCGATCTGGATCTTCGCCCACATCCGCAACGGCCAGCAGCTGCCGCAGGTGAACGTGGTGGTGCTGTTCACGATCGTCGCCAGCCTGATCCCCGTGGTGCTCGCGCAACGGCTCACGCGCGAGACGGGTGTGGTGCGCTCCGGAGCAGCCGGGCCGGCACAGGACGCCCCTGCGGTGGAGGGGGCGCTGTCCTAACCCGATGACCCCGCGCCAGGAGGAGGTCCCCTACCTGGACGCGCTGTGCTCCTACGCCCGGCGCGATCCGGCCCGGCTGCACGTGCCGGGCCACAAGGGCGGGCCGGGCGCCGATCCGGGGCTGATCGAGGCGATCGGCGAGCAAGCGCTCGCGCTCGACATCCCCGCGCTGACGTATGGGATCGACCTCGGCGAGCCGCCGACGCCCTTCGAGCTCGCGCAGCGCCTCGCGGCGGAGGCGTGGGGAGCGCGGCGGGCATGGTTCCTCGTGAACGGCGCCTCGCAGGGCAACATCGCCGCCGGTCTCGCGCTCGCGCACGCCGGCGAGGAGGTTGTGGTGCAGCGCAACGCGCACTCGAGCACGATCGACGCGCTCGTGCTGTCGGGCCTTCGGCCGACGTTCGTGGTGCCGGAGCTCGATGCCGAGCTCGGGATCGCCCACTGTCTGACGCCCGCGGCGCTCGACGAGGCGCTCGCCCGCACGCCGGGGGCGGCGGGCGCGTGGGTGACCTCTCCGACGTACTTCGGCGCCGCCGCGGACGTCGCCGCGCTCGCACGGGTGGCGCACGAGCGCGGCGTGCCGCTCGTCGTCGACGAGGCGTGGGGGGCGCACATGGCCTTCCACGAGGCGCTCCCACAGCACGCGCTCGCGGCGGGCGCCGATCTCGTCGTGTCGAGCACCCACAAGATCGTCGGCAGCCTCACCCAGTCCGCCATCCTGCACCTGGGTGCCGAGGGCGCGACGATGCTCGACGAGGACGTCGTGGACCGCGCCGTGACACTCACCGAGTCGACGAGCCCGAACGCGCTGCTGTGCGGCTCCCTCGACGCCGCCCGGCGCCAGGCGGCGGTGAACGGTCGCGAGCTGTTGCAGCGCACGATGACCGAGCTCGCGCGAGCGCGCGAGCAGATACGTGAGATCGAGGGCCTCGACGTGCTCGACGAGCGCCTCGCGGGCCGGCCGGGCGTGTTCGCATACGACCCGCTGCGGCTCGCGGTGGACGTGCGCGGGATCGCCGCGAGCGGCTACGAGCTGGCGCGCCTGCTCCGCGAGATCGGCGACATCAACCTCGAGCTCTACGGCCAGAACGTGATCGTGGCGGTGTTCGGGATGGCGGAGCGGGACGTTCCCGAGGCGCAGCGACTCGTCGACGCGCTGCGCGAGGCGGTGCGCCGCGTGGGGCTCGATCCCGGCGGCGAGCGCGCGAGCTTCGCCGCTCCGCCACCATGGGGCGAGCTCGCGATGAGCCCGCGCGAGGCATATCTCGGGCCGCAGGAGGTCGTCTCCGCCGAGCGCGCAACGGGCCGCGTTGCCGCCGAGTCGCTCGCGACGTACCCCCCGGGGATCCCGAACGTCCTGCCGGGCGAGCGGCTCACCGCCGAGACGCTCGCATACGTGCGGCGCACGCTCGAGCAGGGCGGGAGCGTGCGCGGCGCGAGCGACAGGCTGCTGCACACGGTGAGGGTGGTGGTGGAGTGAGCGGCGAGCGCGACCCCGCCTCTGCAGGCGCCCAGCGCCGCGCGCCCCGCTACACAGGGGTGCGCACGTTCGCCGGGCTTCCCCACGTGCCCGCCGGCGAGCTGCGCCTGGACGGGCCGGAGCGCCCATCGGCGTGCGTCGTGGGCGTGCCGTTCGACACCGCCACGAGCTGGCGGCCGGGCGCGCGCTTCGGGCCCGAGGCGATCCGCTCGGCGTCCATCCTGCTGCGCCCGTGGCATCCGCTCCACGGCATCGAGGTGCTCGCAGCGGGCGAGGTGGTGGACGCGGGCGACGCCGCCATCACGCCCGGCAACGCCGCACGCTCGGCGGAGCAGCTCGCGGCAGCGCTCACTCCGCTGTGCGAGGCGGGGATCGCGCCCGTGCTGCTCGGGGGCGATCACTCGATCCTGCTCGGCGAGCTGCGCGCGCATGCCGCGGCGCACGGGCCGCTGGGCCTGATCCTGCTCGACGCTCACGCCGACACGTGGGAGGACTACTACGGCGAGCGCATCTTCCACGGGACGGTGGTGCGGCGGGCGCTCGAGGAGGGGCTGATCGACGCGCAGCGCTCGCTCGTGGCGGGGCTGAGGGGCTCGCTCTACGACCCCGCCGACCTCGACGACGCGCGCGAGCTCGGGCTCGAGCTGATGTCTGTCGATGTGCTGCGCGAGACGGGGCCGGAGGCGTTCGCGCGCCGCGTGCGCGAGCGCGTGGCGCAGGGGCCCGCGCTCCTGGGCTTCGACATCGACGTGATGGACCCGTCGGTGGCGCCGGGCACGGGGACGCCGGAGGTGGGCGGCCTGCTCGCCGCCGAGGGGCTCGCGTTCGTGCGCGCGCTCGCCGGAATCCCGTTCGCCGGGTTCGACATCGTCGAGGTGTCGCCCCCGTACGACTCCGCCGGCCAGATCACGGCGCTGATGGCGGCGAACCTCGCCTATGAGATGCTCGCGCTCGCTGCGCTCGCGCGTGCTCGCGGCTGAGACGACGCCGCGAGCTCGGCGACGGCGGGTCCTCAGAGCGGCTCGTCGAGGACGAACAGCTCGGCGGCGACATCGGGATCGAACTGGTTGCCGCTGATGAAGGCGAGGACCCGGCGGCGGGTGATCCGCTCCACCGCTTCGCGGAAGTCCGCCTCCATCGTCGTCTGGAACAGGTGCCGGATGTTGTTGACGGCATCGGTGTGCTCGCGGCGGGCGAGCGCCTGCTCCGCCGGCGTGAGCACTTCGTACATCAGCGTCACGAGCACGTTCCCGTGATGGAACGTCGACGCGCTCTTCGGTCCCCGGCCGAGGTGGTCGGTGTGGATCCCGACGAGCGCGCTGGTGATGGCGGCGTTCAGCTCGCCGCCGTGCAGCCTCTGCGATTCAGGCAAGGCGATGCTCCCGGCTGGCCTCAGATCGGATCGTCGAGGACGAACACAACTGCCGCAATGTCGGGATCGATGTGGTTGCCGCTGATGAAGGCGACGACGCTGCGTCCGGTGATGCGCTCGACGGCGGCGCGGAGGTCCGCTTCCATCGTCTCGTGGAACAGGTGGCGGATGTGTCTGACCGCGGCCACCCCCTCGTTGCGCGTGAGCGCCCGCTCGGCGTGTGTCAGGACATCGCGCATCAGCGTCACGAGCACGTTGCCGTGGTGGAAGCTCGATGCCGTGCGCGGACCGCGCCCGAGGTACTGCGTGTGGATGCCCACGAGCGCGCTTGTCACCGCCGCGTTGAGCTCACCGCCGGTGAGCTGCCTCGATGTGCTCATTGCGAGTTGCCGCTACCCCGGCGAAGACGCTCGAAACAGATTTGGCACCTCGAGATCGGCGCCGCCCGCCCCGGCACCATCGGGCGATGCCCGCCGCCTACCCCTGGGCGGCCGGTTTCAACGTGCCATCAGCCTCAGCGCTGCGCGAGCATCGCCATCATCCGTCGCACGCTCGTGTAGCCGCGGGCGGCCACCTCGCGGCGCAGGTACTCGCCCCGCACCCCAGCGACGGCGTGCGCCTCGTAGCGACCGCCGGGCCAGGTTCGCACCGGACAGCGAGTCAGATCGGCGATGTCGTCGAGAAGCGCCCCCTCCGCTCCGTACGCGAGCGGCACAAGCTCGAATCGAGCCCCCTGCCCGCCGCGTGCAGGGCGATATTCGACGAGGACGAACTCGCGTCCATCGGGGAAGAGCTCCCGCTGGATCGCCCGGGCGACCGCAGGGATCGCCTTGCGGATCTTCGTGCCGGGGTTGTCGTCGAGCTCGCCCGCGATCACGACGGGCAGGCACCCGGGCCGCTCGTATGTGCGCACGTGGCAGAGACCGTCGATCTCGTGCAGCCCCTCGAAGGGGAGGAGCTCGTCGCGGGTTGGCTGGTGGTTCTCGGTGCAGGTGCTCATGGCCGGCTCCTTCGACTTGGCGGGACGTCCCTGTGACGTCCCTGACACCGAGTTGTCGCTCCGAGTTGGATGACGACCCCCCCTCCCATTTGCGCCATCCGCGAGGGATGGGGTCGTTCTCGTCGCCCGAGCGTGATCCGGCGCCTGCGCCGGCGATGCGTCAGCCGAGCGCCGCGGCGAGCCAGTCCCCCCAGCGCTGTTTGGTGCTGTTCGCGTCGAGCCCGTCGAAGGAGTGGATGCTGACCGCGACCGGCCCGCCGAACGCGTTGCGACCAAAGAAGCAGTACAGGGCGTCAGCGGTGCGGATGCCCATGAAGTTCTCCCGCAGGTAGTCGACGACGCCGTCGATCGGCTCGATACCCGCCGGGCTCAGCCGCACGCTGTCGCCCTCCTTCACGTCTGCGGCAAGGCCGAGCGCCGCCTTGAGACGCTCGAAGCCGTCGGGCGTCGCCGAGTCGGGCGGCCCCTCGATTCCGCGCGGTGCGTCGCCCACATACGTCGCAGGCCGGCCCGCGAAGTGCGCGAGGTACTCCCCGAGCGTGTGCAGGTAGAAGTCGGTGTGCTGCTGGATCGCCTCGTTCTGCGTGTCGAATACCTCCGGCGGGAACACGCCGCAATGGGCGTAGCGCAACGCGCTCGTGCCGTCGCCGCGGTCCTCGATCACGAAGTCGAGGTCGTTGAACCAGTCGCCCTGCTCCTGGCGGACGGCGAAGCGGTGGGGCGGATCCCACGCCTTCGCGCCCGCGCCCGCGGGATCGATCGGGTTGGGGAAGAGCCATCCGGCGTTGCCGTCGGTGGTCGCCACCGCCTGCCACACCTGCTCCGGCGGCGCCGGGAGCACGACCTCTCTGCTGCAATCGAATTCGGGCATCGTTCTCTCCTTCTCGAAGACCGGGTGCGCGTGTGTCTGTTGGACCGAGCGCGCACGCGAAAATCATCGCGCCCGACGGCGAACGGCGCGGGGACACCTCGACCCGGCTGCGATCGACCGGGCGGCCCCATCGATCGGCGGAGGCTAGTGTCGTGTTCATGGCCACACAGGAGAACAGGCAGCTCCTCGATTCGATCTTCCAATCGCTCGCGGCAGGCGACTCGCGTCCGCTCGTCGCCGCGATGGCTGACGACTTCCGTTGGCGCTTCGCCGGCGAGTGGTCCTGGGCGCGCGACTGGGGGGCACGAAGCAGGAGGTCCTTGCTCGCCTGTTGGGACCCCTGATGGAGCAGTTCGCGGACTACCGCTCGAGCGCCGAGGAGATCATCGCCGACGGCGAAGTCGTAGTCGTACGCGCGCGGGCGACCGCGACGACGGTGCGCGGTGATTCCTATCCGCAGGCCTACTGCTACGTGTTCCGCGTCGCGGACGGGCGCATCGCCGAAGTGCTCGAGTACTGCGACACCGCGCTCGTCGAGCGCGTGCTCGAGCTGCCCTCGACTGTCGAGGGCTGATCGCGCGGTGGGCCGCGACGATCGCCTAGAGTCGGCGTGGCGGCCGACCGATTGGATACGACACTTAGGTGCGAGGAGAGGGGTTTGAGATGGCTGGCGTGCAAGCGCTGGATTTCGATTCGCCGAGCGAGACCAGAACTCCCGAGAAGACGCGCGTCGACATGGTGCGCGTCGGCGACACGACCGCTGCGCGGTTCGCCTTCGAGCCCGGCTGGAAGTGGTCCGAGTGCGTCAAGCCCGTTGCCGGCACCGACAGCTGCCAGGCGCGGCACGTGGGAGTCGTTCAGGCCGGGCGGCTGTGTGTGCGGCACGACGATGGCACCGAGCTCGAGCTCGGTGCCGGCGAGGCCTACGTGATAGAGCCTGGCCACGACGCCTGGGTGGTGGGCGACGAGCCGTTCGTCGCGTTCGAGTTCGAGGAGCGCTCGGCGAGCGACTACGCGCGGGGCTGACCGCGCCGGGGCGGGGCCGAGGGCGCCCGGCGGGACCGCGCGTCCTTGCGCTCGCATTCGGGCGCCGGCGCTGGCTTGCAGCGGTGTCCGAGAGCCGCTAGAGCGTGTGGATCCGCACCGTTGTCGTGCGGATCGCTGTAAAGATCCCGGTGCCGCCGTGCGGATCTCCGAGCGTGAAGCGAGTCGTGCCTGTGATCGTGAACGGGTGAGGCGGATGTGAGAAGAGTCTCGCGGGAGCGAGTGGCGCCGTGTATCCGGCCTGCACCTTGCGCGTCAACGGGTTTTCCGTCGTGATGATGTACCGATCGCCGTCTCCGTCATCCCCGCACGCTGCATTGCGCCACTGTTCGTCAGCGGTCGCCTCCGCTTCACTCTGCGGCGTCACTTCGATGGAAATCGCAAGCTGCCGTTTGCCGCCTTCGCGCCTCTTCAGCACGAACGGGACCCCGCGCAACGTCCAGCTGCGCGAGCCGCATCCCGTGGTGGAGAACGGCGTCACCCCGTCGCACAACGACTCGGTCGCCGAGCGCAATGTCTGATTGCCGGCTGTGGTTCGGACCTCCGTCACCTTCATGTCGATGCCCTCGGCATCGATCTGGCCGCCGCCGAGAAGCTTCGTAAAGACGTACTGCTGCTTCCCGAAAGTTCGTACCTCGAACCGAGCGGGTCTTACGGCGGTGATGTCGGCCGTGACGCGGCTCGCGCCTTGGGTCACCGACGAGCATTCCGGGTCGCTGGTGTCGGTCCAGTCGATGTTGTAGCCGTAGTTGAAGTGCAGATGCGCGGACAGCTCGACGGTTGCCGTTCTGGCAGTCGCCACAGGGGCGAGGATCGCCGCCAAACACAGCGTGACGAGGCACGTTGCGCGCTTCATCTCGGCGAATCGTACCCGCCGATCTCGCTGGCCGGCGGTCGCACCGGAGTTGGCTCACGGAGAGTTCGGCCAGCTCGGGTCGCTCCCATCTCGCGAGGACAGTGAACGTCGCCAGAGCGGCCTTCGATGCGTTGCCGCTCGCATCGGTGGCGGTCAGCGCGAGGCGGTAGCGGCCGGGCGCGAGAGGCTTGTGACCGAGGGCCTTGGCGGAGCTTGTCGCCTCGCGACGCCGTGATCCGTGAGCCGCGTGTCTGATCGTCGAGAATGCGGGCGATGATTGCTGGTTTGGCGTTGGCGTTGGGCTCTGCGCTGGGGACGAACCTCGGATTCCTGTTCAAGCAGCGCGGTGCGGTGTCGGCGCCCCCTGTGCGGGCGCGTCATCCGCTGAGCAGTGCCGCGGGCCTGTTCCGCTCCAGCGCGTTCATGCTGGGTTGGGTCGTGGCGGCGGCTGCATGGGCGCTTCATGTAGGCGCGCTTGCGCTCGCGCCGCTGTCGATCGTGCAGGCCGTGCTTTCGGGCGGGTTGGTGTTTCTCGCCGTGCTCGCCGAGCGCTATTTCGGCTTTCAACTTGGTAGGCGGCAGTGGACCGGCGTGATCGTCACGGCCATCGGGCTCACGGTGATTGCGGTCACGGGGGGCTCACACACAAGCGCGTTGCGCCACTACTCGCTCGCTGCGCTGATCGCCGTGGAGTGCGGCGTCTTTGCGCTCGGTGCCGCTCTGATCCGGATCTCGATGCGCAGCAGCTTCGGGCCTGCCACGGAGGGGCTGCTACTCGGCGTTGCCGCGGGCGTGCTCTTCGGCGTGTCTGACATCGCGCTGAAGTACCTCACCGGAGCCTTGCACGGCGGCGTGCAGGGAATCGTCAGCGAGTGGACATTGGTGGCGCTGCTGGCTTCGGTGCTGGCCTTCTATGCCTCGGCGCGCGGGCTTCAGCTCGGTCCGGGCGTCGCCGTCATCGCCTTCACCTCGGTAGCCGCCAGCCTCGCCGCGATCATGGGCGGGATCCTCGTCTTCCGCGACCCCATCGGGATCGGCGCGCCGGCGATCGTCGCGCGGGTCATAGCGTTCGGCCTCGTGATCGTGGGCGCGGCATTGATGCCCGCACCAGTCCGAACGGACCGGCCGACGGGCGGTTAGCGCACGAGCGCCAGAAGCCCCGCAAACGCGGGGCCTCCGGTGCGATGGAGCTAGGGGGACTCGAACCCCCGACCTCCTGGGTGCGATCCAGGCGCTCTCCCAACTGAGCTATAGCCCCGAGCGCGCACGGCGACTGCCCGCGCGTACTGCCGCAGAAGTTTAGTGGGATACGAACCGGTGCTCCCGAGTATGGTTTGCTCTGCTTCATGGGATTGCTAGACGACGCCATCCGCGAACACCTGGAGCTGAAGCGCCGGCACGGCGGCGACCCCGCCGTGATCGCCCACCAGGAACGCGCCGCGCTCGAGCCGGTGTTCCCCGACGAGGCGGGCGAGGGCGACGGGGCGCAGACGCTCGGCGAGCACGACGCGGACGCCATCTTCGAGGAGCCGCCGCCGCAGCAGGCGAACGGTGAAGCGGCGCGCGAGGCGGCGGAAGACCACGGCGCTGAGCCCGAGCCGCACCGCGCCGAAGACGCGCTCGCGGACTTCTCGCAGACCGGCCAGGAAACGGCGGAGCTCGACATGAGCGCGGTGCTCGACGAGGCCGAGCAGGACGCTCATGTACCGGGGGAGATCGTGGCTGCCCCTCCGCGGCAGCGCGACGAGCACGCCGCGGCGGCGGAGGAGGGCTTCGAGTGGCAGTCACCGGGGCCGGAGGGGGAGCAGTCCCCCGGCGATGTTCCCGGGCAGGAGCGCCTCTCCTTCGAGTAGCGGTGCTTCTGCCGCGCGCCGCTGTGTAGACGGCCCGGTGCGGGTCAGGCCGTCGTCGGCTGGTCTTCGCCGGCGCGCCCGTCGATCTCGCGCAGCAGCTTCTGCGCGGTGGCGTCGCGCTCGACGCGCGCATCCGTGATCGGCCCGAGGATGCCCCGCAGGACCGACATCGCCGTCCAGCGCCGCGGGCGGATGATGCGGGGGCTGCGCCGCTCGATGCCACGCACGATCGCCTCGCCCGCGGCAGCCGGCTGGAGGCGCTTGCGCAACGGCTGCGGGAACGTCGAGAGCATCTGGCTCGCGAGCGGGTCCTCGTCGATCGCGCGGTGCACCATCTCGGTGTCGATGAAGCCGAAGTAGGCAACGGTCGCGCTCGCGCCGTGCTGCACGAGCTCGACGCGAAGTGCGCGCCCGAACTGCTCGACCGCTGCCTTGCTCATCGCGTATGGCACCGCGCCGACGCCGAGCGTGAACGCGTAGATCGAGGAGACGACGACGACGTGGCCCCTGCGACGCACGATCTCGGGAAGCGCCGCGTCGACGGTGCGCCACACGCCCATCAGATCGACGTCGATGACGCGTTCGAAGCTCTCGCTCGACATTGCGCGGAACGTCGCCGCGCGCGAGGCGATGCCCGCGTTCGCCACGACCACGTCGAGGCCGCCGAAGCGCTCGACGGCGGTGGCTACCGCGCGCTGGGTGGCAGCACGGTCGGTGACATCAGCGGCGATGCCGAGCGCGCGCGAGTCGTGGAGCTGCGCGGCGGCGCTCGCGGTCGCCTCCGCATCGAGGTCCGAGATCACCACGGAGGCGCCGCGCGCCACCAGTGCGCGCGCTGTCGCGAAGCCGATGCCCCGCGCCCCACCCGTGACGAGCGCCACCTTGTTCGCGAGCTGAAAGTGCGCCACGCGCGAACCCTAACGCTCCGCCGCAGGCGGGACCCTGCACGCACGGGCCGCGGCGCCAGGCGAGCGCGTCGCATATGCAAAGCAAAGCGTGGCCGGCTGCGCTTGCGAGAACTGTTTGGCGTGTCGACGCCCGAGTCGTCCTTTTTCGGGCAGGTGGGCGCGGTCGGATCATTCGTCTAGGCGGGCGCTGCGAGGCGGCGGCGGCGGTGGTGGAGCGGCAACGGGGCGGGCGCTGCGAAGGACGACGGGCCCTTACCCGAGGCTTCGTCAGCCCGCTTCGCCGCTGAGGACGTATACCCACGCGGTGGCGCCGGATGCCGTCACGACCGCGATTCGGCTGTAATCGTCCACCTCGTAGCGGTCGGCGGCTTCGAGCTCCTGCGTCGAGAGCAGGAGCAGCGAGCCCTCGACGCGTTCGTCCGGGTCGTCGCAGCGGCGCAGCACCGGATGCTCGTCGCTCCCGCTGGTTGCGATGACGTCGTCATCGGTGATCTTCAGCAGCTCGACTCGGAAGCCCGTCACGGCGTCGGGCCGGCTGTCGAGACGCCGGCCGAACGTGGCGTCCTGGACCTCGGGCTGCTGCAGGGTGCCGTAGGAGAAGAGAAGGACGTGTCGCTGCTCTTGCATGCGCGGATTCAAGCGCACAGGTGCTCGGGAGTATCGGGCGAGGCCTTCGAGGGCGCGATAAGCTCGCGTCGTGCCACCCGCCGCTGAGTTCGCAGCGAAGCTCAACGAGCAGATCGCGAACGAGCTCGCCGCCGAGCACCAGTACCTCGCGTGCGCGATCTACTACGACGGCGCAACGCTCCCGGAGCTCGCGCGCTTCTTCTATCGGCAGGCGCTCGAGGAGCGCGGGCACGCGCTGATGATGGTGCAGTACCTGCTCGACACGGGCGCGAACGTCGAGCTCGCCGCGTTTGCCGCGGCGCGCTCGGACTTCGCGGACGCGGTGGCTCCGCTCGCGCTCGCCCTCGAGCAGGAGCAGCGCGTCACCGACCAGATCGCCGCGCTGGCAGGCATCGCGCGCGACACGGGCGACTACACCTCCGAGCAGTTCATGCAGTGGTTCATCAAGGAGCAGGTGGAGGAGGTCGCCACCATGTCGAGCCTCTTGCAGGTTGCGGAACGCTCCACCAAAGATCTCGCCGCGCTCGAGGAATACGTCGCGCGCGAGCACGGCGGGGGCGGGGCTGAAGATCCGACTGCGCCGCGGGCGGCGGGAGCGGCATAGCGGCGAAGCGACGTAGCGGCGGCTTGAGCCCGACGGGCGGCCGGTCGAACATCCGTCCATACCCGCCCCACCGCGCGGCGCTGATCGTCTAGCTTGCCCGCGCTCCGGACGTTCGCGGTCGGGCGCGAGACGTACGGAGTGGCACGCGGATAAACGCCCGCAGGAGGCGGGTGACCCCACACACAGCCCGTGGAGCCGCTGCGGAGGCAGAGCGGCTCACGGGCGCGTCCGTCCATGCGAGGAGGTATGGAAATGAGGCTGACGAGACGCCGGCGAGCGCGGCTCTTCGGCATCGCGCTCCCGACAGTTCTGGCGTTCGCGGTTGGAGGCGGCGTTGCAGCCGGCTCCAACGTCGAACCGCCGTCGTACAGCAACACGATCGAATCGGGCTCGAGCGTGACGATTACGAAGACCGTCCACACGCCGCCGATCCCACCCAACCCCGACATCGTCTTCCTGTCGGACACGTCGGGATCGATGGAACCTGCTCTGGAAAACGTCCAGGAAAACGCGACGAGCATCATGAACACCGTCAACGCGGCGCAGCCCAAAGGTGCGATCGCAGAGTTCGCGGCAGCCGACTACAAGGACGGCAGGCCGGGCGAAGAACCCGAAGGGTGCGAAGAAGACCCGTATGCGTTCAGGCTGGGGAAGGAACTCACGACGAGCCTGTCCGAAGTGCAGACAGCGATCAACAACTGGTCGCCCGCGTTCGGCGGCTGCGACGCCGAAGAATCGCAGGTGAACGCGCTCTATCAGATCGCAACATCGGGCAAAGTGGGCTTCCGCAGCAACTCCGACCGGATCGTCGTGTGGTTCGGGGACGCCCCGGGCCACGATCCGGATCTGGGCCACACGCTCACCGAAGCGATCGAAGCGCTCAAGGCGGCGCACATTCGCGTGATCGCCGTCCCGGTGAAAACGGGCGAAGAAGGGCTCGACTCCACCGGCCAGGCGACGAGAGTGGCGGAAGAAACGAAAGGAGAGGTGCTCTCCGAAGGGACGCCGGAAGAAGTGTCCGAAAAGATCATCGAAGGGCTCACCAACCTACCGGTCATCGTGAAGCCCGAACCGAAATGCGATCCCGGTCTCACGGCGGAATATGACGCGCCGAGCAAGGAAGTGACGAGCGGCGCAGACGCCACGTTCAAAGAGACCCTGAGCGTCGAACCGAAAGCGCCGGACGGCGGCGTCCTCAACTGCACGGTGAACTTCCTGCTCAACGAAACGGAAACGGAAGGCTTCCAGCAGACCGTGGCGATAACGGTGCCCCTGCGGGCAACCGACCTGTCGCTCGAAAAGACGGTGTCGCCTGCGCTGGTGACCGAGGGCCACAACGCCACCTACACGTTCACGGTGACGAACAACGGCAAAGACCCCGACGCGAACGTGTCGGTGTCCGATCCGCTGCCCGAAGGCGAGAAATTCGTCTCAGGAGATGCGGGATGCTCGGAAACGGCGGGAGTGGTGACGTGCGAATTCGGCACGGTCGCCGCCGGCGCCAGCGCGAGCAAGTCGATCGTGGTGGCGGTTGCCCTCGGCGCGCCTTCGACGATCACGAACACGGCGACGGCGAGCGGAGAACGGCCGGACTCCAACCCGGCGAACAACTCGGCATCGACGACGCTGAAAGTCAACCACAACCCCGTGTGCACGAAACTCACCGGAGGTCCGCCGCTGTGGCCACCGAACCACAAGCTGCACCTCGTAACGGTGACCGGTGCAACCGATCCGGACGGCAACCCGCTCACCACCACGATCACGGGGGTGACGCAGGACGAGCCGCTGAACGGGCTGGGCGACGGCGACACGTCGCCTGACGCGTTCCCCGGACCGGCGTCCAATCAGGCGCTGATCCGGGCGGAGCGCAGCGGCACTGGTGACGGCCGCGTGTACGCATTGCACGTGTCCGTTTCCGACGGTCTCGGGGGCGAATGCACCGGCATCGCCACCGTGAGCGTGCCGCACGACCAGAGTGGACGCCCGGCAATCGACTCGGGGCAGGCGTTCACGGACTTCTAGGGAGCCGGACAGCTCTCTCTGGAAGTCCTTCCGAGGTGGGGGGCCCGCGGCGGCGGGCCCCCCGCCTGCTGTTCGAGGCAGCTATGGGGGTCGGCGGCTGGGTGGGTCTCCGACCCGGCGACGAAGTGGCGCCGCGGTCGCTCGGCGGACGAGAATGCGCTTCGCGCAGACGAGAGGGAGAAGAAACGGCGGCGGTAGACTGCCTCCCGACGGGGCCATAGCTCAGATGGGAGAGCGCCTGCTTTGCAAGCAGGAGGTCACCGGTTCGATCCCGGTTGGCTCCATCGCCGCTCTAGGACTGGGGATCAGCCCGAAAAGCCCTGCAAAGACGGGCTGCCTGATCATCAGGGAGTCACTGGCGAGGCACCGAGCGCGCGAGTTGGGGGCCGCAGCTCGATCGCCGTCAGGGTGGACATCAGCGCCGTCCTCGGCGGAGCGAGCACCCGGCGGTGAGTTGCAGTGGATGCGGCCGAGATCCGCAAGCGACCTATCCGCCTCTGAGCAAGTCCCAGCGGCCCTGGAATTGCTCGACATCGCTGGTGCGGATCTGCTCGTTTCGGATGAGTTCTGAGCGCGCAACGGTCGCGTTGGGGCGCGCGATGGCCTTGTTCTCGACAGGCAACGCAGTGCTCTACTAGCATGGTTTGCGAACGGCCGGCGCCGTCCGGCGCGGCCGTCTTGGGGAGGTGCGGTCGGGGATATGCGGAGGTTGTGCACGGCGGCGATCTTCGCGACCGCTTCGAGCCTGCTCGTGGTATGGCCGGCGGCTGCCGCCACGCGTTACGCCTCGCCGACGGGTGGCACAGAAGAACCGTGCGCGAGCGCCAGTCCGTGCACGCTGGCCTGGGCGGTCCAGAATGCCAAAGAAGGCGACGAGGTGATCGTGCTGCCGGGTCCGGCATATTCGATTGGAAAAAGGATCGAAGGTAGCGTGGCGCTGAACGTCCACGGGCCCGTGACGGGCCCACTGCCGGAGCTGGACTACGCAAGTACGGAAATGCCGTCCGGGCCGGTGCTCTACCTGCCGACTGGAAGCAGCATCTCGCGTCTGCACATTGTCGGTACTCACGCCGGCGACGAACTCGTGTTTGTTCCCTACTCGGGTGTCGCGGATGACTTGCTGATCGAGGCGAAGGCCTCCAAACAGACCCTCGCCCAGCTGCCGGGCGCCTCGGTACTACGCGACAGCGTGCTGGAGTCGGGGCCCAGCGCAGAAGAACTCGTCGGCGTAGCCAACCCCACCATCGACCCGTCTACGGCCGGTTTCCTTCGCAATGTGACGGTCGAGCTTCCGGGGTCGGGGTCTGTCGCGGTGCAGGCCGCCGGCGTCTGCTTCCCCGAAATCCCCGAACCACGCTGCGATGCGATATTTAGCTCCTCGCCCGAAATCGATGTCGCCAACAGCATCCTCAGGGGTGCGGCCCTGGACTTCAACGCCACGCGAGTGCAGCTGTTCTCGCAAACCTACCTGGGCCACATCAAGATCTCCCACTCCAACTATCGCGCAGGCAGGCTGCACGAAGATGTCGCGAAAGAGATCACCGACCTCGGCGGAAATCAGACGGGCGTGGAACCGTCGCTCACCTCCGACTACCACGAGATGGCCTCCTCGGCGACGATCGATGCGGGACTCTCCGATGCGCAGGTCGGGACAGTCGACCTCGACGGCAACCCGCGCACGCTCGGCTCGGCTCTCGACATCGGTGCTTTCGAGTTCGTCCCTCCCGTCGCGCCGGGCGCCGGAGGCGGGGGCGTCGGCAGCACCAGCGGCGGCGGGTCCACGCCGGGAGGAGGGTCGGCGGCCGCCTCAGGCCACGCGGCTGCGGCGCGCGCGCACGCGAGTGGCGCAACCGTGGTGCAACGCCTCTCCTGCGCGGGCGCGGCGGGCCAGATCTGCCGCTTTAGGATCGTGCTCACGAGCTCGGAGCACCTGACGCGCTCGCGCGTTATCGCTGTGACGGCAGATGCCGTGCGTGCGGGTGCCATCTCACTCCCCGCGAGGGTGAAGCGGGTGACCGTTGGAGTGCTCGCGGTCGCCCTCCACGCACCCGAGACACGGACCGTGAACATCCCGCTGAACCCCACCGGCAGGCGCTTGCTGGCGCGCCTGCACCGCCTGCCGCTCACTGCCAGAACGGTCTCGAGCGATCAAGCCGGCAAGAGCACCCAGATAGGTCTCGCCACGCTCACTCTACGCTCGGGTCGGCGTCGTCGTCGCTAGGCGCGTGCGGGCCAAAGCGCCTCGGCGTTGGCGCCCGAACCCTCGCCGAGTTAGATCGGCGCTGCGCGCCCCAGCACAGCTCGCAGCCGAGAACTTGCTTGCCCGGATACAAGCGGCGCAACGCTGACGCGGCTGGTGCGTGACCTCCTGCTCGCACAGCAGGAGGTCATTTCGCGTCTCCGCTATGGAAGCTTTTTGGAAGCCTCAGTCGTCCGGATCGTGTCCGCGGAGGCCCGCAGCCGATCTCCGGAGCCGTCGATTTGCACGGGGAAACCCAGATTTCGCCGACAGCCATCCGGGCTCGCTCACGTTTTGCAAGCAGGAGGTCACCCGTTCGATCCCGGTTGGCTCCATCGTCGCTCTAGGACTGGCGATACGCGCCAGTAGCTCGACTGCGCGCGCGTCGGGGCTCCTTTCAAGTGCTTGGCCGTAAGCAGGTCGCTGTCTTCAAAGTACAGGCGTAACCCGGGTTCGATTCGCGCGCGTGAGCGCGTAGTTCTCGTTCGTTCTGCTGTGGGTTTGACCCGATGCGTGGGGTCTGGTGTTGCTCCTACGGTCGGCCGAATGAAGGCAGTCATCGCGGCGTTGTCCTCGCTACTGCTCTCGCTGGTGTTGTCCGCCTCGGCGTGGGCTGGTTGGTCCGCTCCGAGGTTGGTGTCGGTGGCGCCGTATTCGAGTGTCGCAGCGGCAGTTGATGGGCGCGGTGATGCGGCGCTTGCATGGGTGAACAAGGGTGCCGACGCTAACCCTGCCACCCGTTATCGCTCATCTGTGTATGTCAGGGTGTGGACTGCGAGCGGGCGCGTGGTGACCCGCAAGCTGTGGTCGAGCTACGACGCTCGAACCGATAGTCTCGATATCGGGCTCGGCGCTGGTGAAGCAACGGTAGTCTGGGTCACAGACAACCGCGAGGCTACGACGCCGGAGCTTCGCGCGGCCTACGGCACGCTGATCGGGCGCTGGCGAGCACCGCGCGTAGTAGGGCGCGACCCGTGGGAGCAGGGGTATCCCCCAACCGGACTCGGCAACTGGTTTGAGCACCTCGCGGTCGCGCCCGACGGCGAGGTCCTGCTGGCTTTCAATCGCGGCGCTGGCTGGCTCGACGGCGAACCGGTTGGGACGACAGTGGTCTGGCGCAGACCTGGGCGTTCTTTCGGGACGCCCCAGTTCCTGCGGAAGGGACCCGGCGGGGCTGTCCCACACGTCGACATGGGCGGCGTTGCTTACCTTTCCGGCTACTGCAATGGATTTGTGCTCGTGGCGCCGGCACGTACGCATCGCTTCAATCGCAGACTCGTGCTGAAGCCAGGCGGAGTGCTCGATTTCAACCTGTCGCTGTCCGGAGCCCATCGAGGGTTCGCGTCGTGGATCGACGGGCAATGCTCGTTCGATGCGGAAGCAGCCAACACTCCGGGCCCAGTAGCCGGGAGCACCCTGAACGCGGGAATCTTCACTGAGCCGGTGCAGCTGTTGTCCTCGTCCTCCACCGCGGCGGTCCTTGACAACGTTGTCATGACCGCCACCGGCGGCACCGTCAATTGGGTTACCGCTTCTGGGACCGCCAGCGGCACCTTCAGCCGCCAGCTCGACGCCAAAGGCGTTCCCATAGCCGCGCCGCAGACCGCCAGCGGTTCCATCGCCCTCGCGGCCGACGGCGGCGGAGACGTGCTGTACGGGCCAGGGACAGCGTGCTTCAGCTCGTGTGCGACGGGCACGTTCGTTCGGCCCGTCGGCGGTGGAGCCGATCAACTCGCTCCCGCCGGTCTGGGGCAGAACGTCGTTGTCTCACCTACCGGTCGGGCCGCCGCGGTGGTGTGGCAGCCGAACCCCCTCGCCGGCGGTCCAATCAATCTGTCCGTCTGGCGGCCTGGCGCCACACCCTAGCTGGGGGAATCCGCAGCTCGGGTCGCGTGGGTGACCTCCTGCATCTCCAACAGGGAATCATTCCGGCTTTCTGCTGTCCGGAATCGCACACGAATCCGGTGTTACAACGGAACCCATCGGGGCGCGTGCGCCAGGAGGGACGTGGCCCTACCTTGGCCGCTCGCTCAGCCGCGGCGCACCCGGAAGGTGTTGGAACTGCGTGGTCACCGAGCCTCAGCCTGCCACGCGGGCGCGGGCGCGGGCCGTGGCGCCTGTGTAGGGCCCCGCTTGGCGGTGCTGGCGCAGGAAGCTCCAAGCCCACCAGCTGGCCGAGATCGTGCTCGCCTGTCCGCGATCGGGGGGCAGCCCTCCCGGCAGCTGGTGGTTGCCGCCGAAGATCTTGATGTGCTCGACCGCGGTCCCCTCCGCGCAGTTGCTCCATTCGTAGCGCTCCACGCGCGGGGAGATGCGGCTGACGGCAGGGGCGCCGTGGCATTGGTCGCGTAGACGCCACGCACCCACCCACGGCCACACGGCGCCTTCCCCGGTGGTGCGGGAGCCGTCGTAGGGCACCGAGCCGTCTTCGGTGCCGTGGATCTCGAGCACCGAGACCGGGTTCGTCGGCTGGCAGCGCGGCAGGCTCTCGTAGCCGCCGGCGATGGATGCAAACGCGGCGAAGCGGTCGCTCAGCTCGCACACGGTACTGGCGGCCATGCCGCCGCCGTTGGACACCCCGGCGGCGTAAACACGGCTGGTGTCCACGCATACGGAGCTCTCCACGTAGTCGAGCAGATCGGAGATGAACTGGATGTCGTCCGGGCCGTGCGGCTGGTCGTTGATGTTCCAGAAGCTGCGGCCGTCGGCTTCGTCGATCGGGTTCGGGTAGACGGCTGCAAAGCCCTCGGCGTCCGCCAGCACCGAAAAGCCGGAGTAGCGCTCGAAGAATCCCGCTCCCGCGCCGTGCAGCCCGACGAGCAGGGGTAGCAGCTTGCCGGCGTCGGCGGGCGGGAGGTGCAGGGTCGCCGTGCGTTCCACGCCGCTGCTGGTCAGCGTGATCTGTCTGTCGCCAGGCGTCGGCGGCTGCGCGCAGGGGTTGGTGGCGCCCTGGCCGGTGGCGGGCGCCGTGGGCGCGATCGAGGCGCTCAGGGCGGCGAGGATCGCCACGAGCAGACCGATGCGAGGGCTGCGGCCGGCCACCGGCCAAAGATATAGACTTCACGCCGTCCGCCCAACCGGAACTCCGCGACCTCGGTTGCTGCACCGACATCAACTGTGCCCGCGTCGAGAGCGATCCCTGGGACCGCCCGCTGGCAGATCGCACAGGACGCTCGTCCTCGCTCCGCTTGCTGCCGCCGTGCTGGCGCTCTGGCCCTCCTGCGCCCGTGCGTTGATCGTCTACGGCCCGGCGCGCGCCGTGCCGGGCGCCGGCGGCTGCCTGCGCGCGCCTGGAGCCGAAGCTACCGACGTGGCCTGCCCGGGCGCCGCCGCCGGTCTCGGCGGCGCTCAGGCCATGGCCGTCAGCCCGGATGGACAGAACGTGTACGTTGCCGCCGCGCAGGCCGTTGTCGCGCTGGCGCGTCGCCCCGATTCGGGAGCGCTGCTCCCAGCGGTGACCCCGTCCTCCAGCGCCTGCATCGGCGCCAGCGCGACGGTCGCGTGTGTGAGGAAGGACAGCGCGCTGAGCGGCGCGGATGCGCTCGTGGTCAGCGGCGACGGCCGCTTCGTATACGTGGGCGCATCCAACGCCGCCACGGTGAGCGCGTTCGCCCGCGGATCCCACGGCGCGCTCGCGCCACTGCCCCAACGCGCCCGCGGCAAGTACTTCGGCTGCGTCTCGGGCGAACCGCTCGTTCCCATCCCTGGAGCGCGGTGCGGAGCTCTTGTCGATGCGCTCAACGGGGTTGCCGCGCTTGCGCTGAGCCCCGACGGGCACGACCTCTACGCGGTCTCCTACGGCCTCGGATCCGGGACGGACTCGCTGGTGACCCTCCGACGCGATCCCCGCACCGGCGGCCTGCGGCCACTCGCGGGAACGCGCGGATGCGTGCAGAGCCTGCCGGGTAGCGGCTGTCGTGCGATCGCCGGGCTGGAGGGAGCCACGGCGATCACGGTCTCCCCGGACGGGCGCTTCGTGTACGTCGCCTCTGAGCTGAGCGGCGCCGTCAGGGGCTTTAGCCGCAATCGCTCCACCGGTGCCCTGACGCCTCTGCTGGGACTCGGCGGTTGCGTGTCCTCGGCTAGAGCGGCGGACCACGACGTACCCTGCGCCTCGACGGCGTCCGAGCTCGCAGGCGCCCGCTCGATCGCACTCAGTCCCGACGGCCGCAGGCTGTACGTGGCCGCGTTCGACCCAGGGGCCGTGGTCATGCTCAGACGCAGCCCTGCAAGCGGGCGGCTCGCCGCCTCGCCCCCGACCTGCCTTCAGGCCGTTGCCGACCCCATCTGCCCGACGCCCCTACCCTTCCTGCACGGCCTGGCGGCGTTGGCGATGGCGCCGGACGGCATCGTCCTGTACGCGATCAGCGAGGCAGGCAACAGCCTCGTGGTGCTGAGGCGCAACCCTGCCGACGGAGCGCTCAGCCTCGCCAGCGAGACGCCGACGGCGCTGATGCCGCTGAGCGGCCCGGCTGCGCTCGCGCTCTCCCCGGGCGGCGGGAGCATCTACGTGGCCTCGCCGTTCGACGAAGGGGTCGCCGCCCTCAGCGGGTAGGTGAAAACCAGCGGGGACCGGCGCGAGCAGCTGGCCGTCGCGGCCGGGAAGCACTCGCTCAGGGCATCACGGCGGCCACGCTGTTGCCGCCCACACGCAACGTCGCACGACCGTTGCGTGCCTGGATCGTCTCGCTCCTCAGTCCAGCCTGCCCCGCGCTCAGCAGTTCCACGGTCACCGGCTGCGTGGCGGCGAGCACCACCCTGCGCGCCTGCGACTGCTCGTTGTCGAGGATGAGCTTCGGGCCTCCCGGGTCGCCGCTGACGGCGGTCGCGAGGAGGCCTTTCGGGCCGCTACTCGTGTTCAGCGTGGAGCCCCGCGGCAGCCACTTGTCGAGCGCCACGAGCGCGCTCTCGAGCGGCCGGCGGACCACCTGTTCGCCGCGCAGGAAGAAGGGGTCGTACGAGCCGCCGCTGAGGTGGATGCGCACCTGCCGGAATCCGGTCTTGAGGGCGCTGAGCACGAAGCGCACCGCCCAGACCGCGGCGGCTGGGCTGTCGGAGACCCCCCGGATGCCTCCGCAGGAGATCGAGTTCGACTCCGAGATGATGGCCGGAACCCCCGCCGCGCTAGCGTCGGCTACGACCCACGCGAGCTGTCGCGGCGCTTCAGCGGCGCGCGGCGATAGCAGCCCCGGGATCGTGGCCGCGCGCGGGTTTTTGCAGGCGCTGAACGCGTACAGGTGGACTCCCACCGTCTGCTCGTGCAGGCGCGCGATGATGCTTGGGAGCTGGCGCTGCCAGTGCCTCGCATCGGACAGTTCCGGTCCGATCAGGGGGTAGCTTCCCGTCGCCTGCTGCAGGGAGCTCGCCAGCTGCAGGTAGATGTTCTCGGCTGCGATGTCTTCCTGTTCGCTGAACCTTTCTCCCAGCGACGGGTAGTTCGGCAACACGTAGCGGTCGGGCTCATTGCCGAGGGAGAATTCCAAGCCGTTGGTCGCTGCCGCCTGCGCGCCCGCGACCATCTGCCCCGCCCACGCGGGCGCCGCCGTCTTGGCATTGATGCCGACCGTGAGGGGCTCCCTGGTGGCGCTCAGAAGGCAGTGCAGCTGAGACCAGAAGGGGGCCGTGAGGGTGTAGAGGGTTGAGGTTTCCCAGGAGGATGGCGAGCTGGGGAGAGCGCCAGTGGGAGCGGTCAGGTCCTGGCTTGCGCCGCCGAGCGCCAACGGCGGCGAACCGAGGCTCGTGAGCTCTGCGACCAGCGCCGGGGGAGGGCAGGGGCCGCTGCCGAGGTCGGCCGCGAGCACCGGGTACTCGAACGACAGGCCCACGGGCGGCATCGTGACCGGCACGCCCGAGCCGGAAGCGGCGATGGCGAATGCTCCCACGCGAGGGGCCTCGGCGGAGCGCGTCGGGGCTACGGGCCGCTCTCGCCGGAGAGCGCGCGCGAGGGGGCTGGCGGCGCTCGGCGCGACGATGATCAGCGACGCTGCCAGCGTGGCGGCACACACCGCGGCCCTCATGAGCGGCCTTCGCGCTTCGAGCGTCTCGGAGCGCCGGCCTGCCTGGGGCACGGAACGGTCTGTCACGGCGTGACTAGCGTATTGCTCGCTGTCGTGGTTTGCCCCGCTGGGACATCTGATGGGGCGCTGGATCGCGATCTGAACGCCGATCCCTGGCCGAGCCGCTCCGCCCTCGCGGAGCCCGACAGAATCGGCGACGATTCGAGGCTGGTGATCGCGGCCTGCGCCACCCACATCCCCCGGCCCACGCATGCCACCAACCGCGTTCGGACGGCGCTCCTCGGGCCGCACGCTGCGGCTCCGCCGCTAGCGCACGAGCGTCACGAGCGCCGCGCTTGCGGGATCCACCTCCACGACGAAGCGACCGGATCCTCCGGCGATCGGTTCGGCGCGAGCGGCCGGGAGGCTGCCGTCGGCGCCCAGCGACACGCCGCCCAGCGTCAAGCGGGACCGGGCGCCGATGCTCGGCGCACTGAGGCGGATCACGCTGCCGCTCCCAACCTCGCGCGGGGTCCGGAGCGTGACGCGCAGCGGCGTCGCCCGGCGGTGTCCGCTCTTCGATGAGGAGCTGGACGGTTCCATGTCGTCGACCACCACGCGCAGTGTGCCGTCGGGGGCCCGCAGGGCGAACACGGACACGTTCCCCGTCGTGTGGCAGTCGGCTCGTACGAAGGAGCTGCCCTCGAGTGAGCGCAGCAGCAGCAGCGCGTAGTACTCCGGACGCGCCCGCAGTCGTCCGTCGGGGAGCGAGCATAGGGGCGAGTACCAGGGGGAGACGATCGTGCCTCCGCTGCTGCAGGAGCCGAGCCCGCCGTGGAAGTTGATCCCCGCCGCTCCGTTGCTCGCTGCGGTCAGCGAGTAGTCGAGCGCCCACAGCGCCGCGGCGAACGTGTCGCTCACCCCTCGCTGCCCGCCGCAAGCCACGGAGTTGGTCTCGTCGATGCGCAGTCTTAGCCCGAGCGTCGCAGCGTTGCCCGCGAGGCGGTGGATCAGCCGCGCCTCGTGCTGCGCCACCGCGCGGGCGAGCAGCGATGCCTGCGACGGGCCCCTCGTCGGTTGGCCCCCTACACAACGATCGAACGGATAGAGGTGGGCGGTGAGCACGGCCAGACCGGCCACAGCCCGGGCTCCATATCTGTCCAGCCACGAGCTCCCCGCGGTGTCGGGTCCCCAGAGCGGGGCCGACACGCCAGCCGCCGAGAGCGCCCCGCGAAGTTGCGCCACTTCGGCCTCGTAGTCCGCGAACCCCCAGCGGGCGGGGCGCAGCGCGCTGGCGCCGAGCGACGACCGAAAAGGCGCGGGGAGCGGGCGTGTGTAGAGGTCGGGCTCGTTGCCGATCTCGAGGCCTGCGAGCGACTGGCCGAGCGCCGCACTCGCGGTGCGCGCCTCTTCCGCGATCGCCGCGGGCCGCGGATGGCCGAGGTTGAGTCCCAGCGCCAGGCTCCACCCGGTCGCGTGCATCAGCGCCGCCAGGTGGTCGATGTCCGCGGGCGCGAGTGTGGCCACGGCCCACGGCGCCACCGGCGCGGGCGACCCCAGCCACTGCGTGCGATCGGCCGAGTCCCCGGAGATCCGCAGCACGCCCGGTCCGAGGTCGTCGAGCAGGCGCTCTAGCGACGGGTCCCCCGAGACGATCGCCGGGGAGCGGACCGCCGGGGTCTCCAGCGAGAGGCCGACGAAGTCCGAGGAAACCACCGGCCCCTGGCGCGCGGGGTCCAGCTTCACGAGCAGGCTCGCGCCCGCGACAGACCGGCCGGAGGCGCCCGCGCCCGCAGTCGCCGCGCCGGCCGGGGGGCCCGCGGCCGGGCCCCCGAGGGCGACCGGCAGGGCCAGGGTGGCGATCAGCGACGCGCGAGCCCGGCCGAGTTTCATTCGCCCAGCCTAGTGCGCTCGTTCTTGACGGGCCTGGGCGCGGCGCGAGGATCGGCGGGTGGGTGACGGGACGATCACCAGGAAGCGCACACACCGACGCCCGCCTTAGTGGTGGTGTGGGCGCCGTAGAACTGAGCGCTCCCATCCGCACCGTCGGTGGAAGCCTCATGGAAGCCTCAGCCGCTCCAATCCGGCCCACCGAGATCCGCATGACGCGCCAGAAGACACCGTTTCATCGGCCGAGACCCACATCCGACCCGTAGGCGCCCGCTCCCGCTCGGACTTTGCAAGCAGGAGGTCACCGGTTCGATCCCGGTTGGCTCCATCGGGGAGCGGGTCGAGGAGGTTGGAAGGCTGCTTCCTCGGTGACCCTCCCCGATGCGAGTGGGCCCTTTGCACGGCCATCGGGCGGCCCTTCAAATGGACAAGGTGTGGTCATAAAGGGGGGGACGGAGTTTCTACGGATATTCCCGCCTGGGCCGCCGCCGGCGACGGGACGTACACAGATCGTCGCTAGGGCGCCGGCGACCGTCCGCGAGGCGCTGCCGAGTTCGTGAGCGCGACCCTCAACCTCGGCTCAGACGCGTAGCATATGTGTGGCATAATCCTGGCATGGCCAGGACGAGAGTAAGCACAACCGTGGACGAGGATCTCCTGGCGAGCGCTCGCAGGACGCTTTCGACGTTGTCGGACGCAGCTCTCCTTGACCAGGCGCTCGCAGCGTTGCTCGACCGACATCGCGCCGCCGAGATCGACGCTGCCTACGCGGTCTACGACGAGCATCCTCTGACGGAGCCTGACGCCTGGGGCGATCTCGCGTCCTTCCGAGAGGCGGCGGCAGCATCGTGAGCTCGATCCCTCTTCCCGCACGGGGAGAGGTGTGGTGGTGCGAGCTGCCCGATGTCGGGCGGCGACCTGTCGTCGTGCTCTCGCGCGACGCGGCGATTCCGCGTATCAGGCGCACGTTGGTGGCGCCGTGTACCACCACGATTCGCGGTCTCGCCAGCGAGGTTGTCGTCGAACCCGCTGACGATCCGGTACCCAGGCGGTCTTCAATCAACCTCGACTCGGTCGAGAGCGTCTCGGTTGCCGTCCTTGTGGAGCGTCTCGGACGGCTCAGCGATGATCGTATGCGCGAAGTCTGTGCGGCGCTCGACGTAGCTGTTGACTGCCGCGGCTGACGCCGGCGCTCCGACGGGCAGGTTCTAGCGCTTGCCAGGGGCGCAGCGAAACCGGGTGACCCGCTTGCTCGACGCGCAGGAGCTCAACCGCGCTGCTGTGACGCCTGTCAGCGCCCGGAGCGATGCACCGGCATAAGCGATTGGTGGGTCGTTTATGCCGTGGGTCGCCGACTGAGGTGCATCCGCGGAAGGCTTTGGAACCTCCCCTGCGAGAGAGCATTCCTTGCGGCGCTTCTCGGCTGACAATGGCTCGTGCAGCGCTCAAGGTGATGTCATCGAGAAAGATCTACCCCCACTAAGTCAGCTATCCAGCGAGCTGCTGCGGCTGCCTCCTTCGCCGTCTGAAAAGGCGTCATGTCCGGCGCGGCCAGCTTCCAGACCGAGGCTGATTTGCCGGAGAATTTCTTTCTATTCGCGCATCGCTTCCAAAGCTCGCTCGGACCTGCGTTAGAGGCCCTGGCGTCCCAATGCTCGTCGGCATTGGCAGGTTGCATGACACTCCAGTTAGCTGGGGAGACGCCAACCGGCAGCCATAACCAGGACGTATGGACTCGCGGACTATCGATATAGCTTCGCCTACGGCATTGTGGTTAAACTCGTACCCCTGCTCGATCTAGCGACTGTACGCTAGCGTCCCAGAACTTCCAAATCGCGTCCGCGTGGCTGCAGATGGCCGGGGGAATGAAGCGGCGAGATTGTTGCTGGAGGCACCTCGTACAACGGGACATGCGCGTTGCCGCTAGGCAGCCGGTGCTGCCTCAGCAGCCAAGTGCGCGGTTCTCTCAATAGTGAATGGAGACTGACATGACCAAACGGATCCCAACAGGCTTCGCCAAGCTTGTGGCGGTGGCCCTCATCGCCACTGGGTGCATGGCCATCGCCGCTGGGGCAGCGAGTGCAGCTACGCCGCAAGTGGCCTACAACAATTTGAACACGGTACCCGTGACGGTCAACGGGTTTCCGAACACAGACACGTATTCAGAAGACTATGAATTCTTTCCGATGGGCAACCAGATTGAAACCGTCGCGACCGTGGGTCGGAGAGTCAAGAGCTTGGCTACCCAGCTGGACAGCTTCACGTGTGAATTCGGCGTCTACGAACTCGAAAACTGTCATACGCTCAAGCCGAATAAGACGTTCAAGATGACGTGGACCGCGACGATCTACACGGTGGGGCTAGGCAACGTGGTAGGTACACCGATCGCCTCATCGACCGCAACGTTCAAGATCCACTTCCGTCCGACGACTAACGTGTCTTGTCCCGCCACCAGCGAAGGCAAGGGCTATGGGCCGAACTGTGACGTGGGCGGCTTTCTGCAACCGGTCACGTTCAAGCATTTCATCACGACGGCACCTTTGCCGGCAAAGGTGATCATCCTATTGACCAACTCGTGCGGCGGTTGCGAAGGCAAACCCGTCAACGCGGGGCTGCAGGCGGCATACAAGGAATTCAACGGAAGCAACTTTGTTGCAGAACCACCTCTCAACGGAGGAAGCCCGGAAATCGGTAGCGACCCGCTGGGCTCGGAAATGAGCTACGAAAACGCAACGCTCAAATCTCGGCCTGCGGGCTTCCTGCCGGTGTTCAAGCTCACGCTTTACTAGGCGACCATCACGTCACGGCTGAAGTCGATCTGCGGACCGGCTCCAGACCACGCGAGTACGGAGAGGGCCCCGCCGACGGCGGGGCCCTCTTGTGCTTGATGCCGCGCCGCTTTGCCAGATCCGCGCATCTGGGTCCAGACGCTCCGTGTCGAGCCGCGCGTCGTCCTGGCCCCCAAAGCGCCACAGGCTCCCCGAGCGTCACAGGCTCCCCGAGCGCCACGAGCTCCCCGAGCGCCACGAGCTGACCGTTGCCGAGGTAATCGATGAGATGCTCATCGGGCTCCACCCGGCGGTTGTACCGGCGTGGGCCGGCTTCTGGACCTTGACGACTACCGCGGAGGCCCGCCCCGACACGCCACCGACGACCGCGCGATCAACCCCCAAGGGTCCTCGTGTCACTCGCGGCGCGCGCCGCGATCGCTACCGTGCCGGGCTCCTACGCAACGTTGGCTCTAAGCATCCTCGGGGCAGTGGTGGCGATTTCCTTGCTCGACGCGTCACCGTGCCGGCTTGCCCTCGTGGGGCCCGAGGGCCGCCGCAACCCCTTGGTCGCGGCCCTCGCACCCCCCGCCCTAGAGACCAAGAGTCGAACGGACCATCTTTGCGAGACGGGGCGTACCGGCTCGTGTACGGTCGATTCGTGCCCAACCCGCCACTGACCCGGCGTTCGGCAACGGCTCTCGCCCGCGCGATCCGCGAAGGCGAGGTCTCCTCGCGCGAGGTGGTAGACGCGCACATCGAGGTGTGCAGGCGCTACCAGGCGCGCACCGGCGCGGTCGCCGTCGAGCGTTTCGACGCTGCGCGACGCGAGGCTGATGCCGCCGACGCTCGAATCGCGAGCGGCGGCGTGGGCGAGCTGCCGCCGCTGCTCGGGGTGCCGTGCACGATCAAGGAGTCGTTTGCGGTCAAGGGCATGCCGAACTGCGCGGGGCTACTCGCGCGGCGCGATCACCGAGCCGAGACGACGGCGCCCACTGTGCAGCGGTTGATCGACGCCGGCGCGATCCCGCTCGGCCTCACCAACATCTCCGAGCTGACGCTGTGGGTCGAGTCCGACAACCGCGTGTACGGGCGCTCCAGCACCCCCTATGACTCCTCGCGGGCGGCGGGCGGCTCCTCCGGCGGCGAGGGAGCGGCGGTCGGCAGCGGGGCGTCTCCGTTCGGGCTTGGGTCTGACATCGGCGGCTCGATCCGCATCCCCGCCTTCTTCTGCGGCGTGTTCGGGCACAAGCCGTCGAACGGGCTGGTGCCGCACACAGGCTCCTATCCGGTCCCGCACGGCGAGTCGAAGCGGCTGCTTGGCTTCGGCCCGCTCGCGCGCCGCGCCGAGGACCTGATGCCGGTGCTGCGGATCCTGTCCGGACCGGACGGCGTTGACCCGCTCGTCACCGGCGCCCCCCAGCTCGGCGACCCGGCGAGCCTCTCGCTCGAGGGGCTACGGGTGCTGATCAGCGAGTCGGCGTTCGTGCAGCCGATCAAGCGCGAGTTGCTCGCCGCGCGCGAGCGCGCCGCGGGTGCGCTGGCGGCGTCCGGGGCACGGCTCGAGCGCATCCGCCTGCCCAAGATGCGGCGGGCCGGCGAGGCGTACCTGGCGGCACTCAGCGACGCCGGCAACGCATCGCTTGCTGAGATCCTCAAGCAGGAGGGTGCGGACCCCCTGACGGTCCGGAGGGCGCTCCGCCGCGGCGGTCCCCACACGGTGCCGCTGAAGGTGCTTGCCCTGCTCGAGCAGGCGAACCGCCTCTCCTCGCCGAGGCGTCTCAGCAAGGCGATCGCGTGGGGACGCGCGTATGCGCACGAGATCGCGGAGACGATCGGTGACGGCGTTCTACTGCACCCGCCGCTCGCGAACGTCGCGCCGCGGCACGGACGTACCTACGGTCGGCTGTATGTCTCCCAGCCGATGGCCGTCTTCAACCTCGCCGCCGTCCCCGTCACGCAGGTGCCGCTCGGCCTCGGATCCCGCGGGCTCCCACTCGGTGTGCAGGTCGCGGCTGCACCCGGGCGCGACCACGTCTCCATCGCGGTCGCGATCGAGCTCGAGCGCGTCTTCGGCGGCTGGGCTCCGCCGAACGCGTAATGCCGGCCGGCCGTCGCTGGCAAGAGGCCCGGGGCGGGCGTAGGTTCGCGTGATCTCCTGCCGGATCATCAGGGAGTCACTGGCGAGGCACCGACCGTGCGAGTCGGGGGCCGCGACTCGATCGCGGTCAGGGTGGACATCAGCGCCGTCCTCGGCGGAGCGAGCACCCGCCGGTGAGTTTGCAGTGGATGCGGCCGAGATCCGCAAGCGACCTATCCGCCTCTGAGCAAGTCCCAGCGGCCCTGGAATTGCTCGACATCGCTGGTGCGGATCTGCTCGTTTCGGATGAGTTCTGAGCGCGCAACGGTCGCGTTGGGGCGCGCGATGGCCTTGTTCTCGACAGGCAACGCAGTGCTCTACTAGCATGGTTTGCGAACGGCCGGCGCCGTCCGGCGCGGCCGTCTTGGGGAGGTGCGGTCGGGGATATGCGGAGGTTGTGCACGGCGGCGATCTTCGCGACCGCTTCGAGCCTGCTCGTGGTATGGCCGGCGGCTGCCGCCACGCGTTACGCCTCGCCGACGGGTGGCACAGAAGAACCGTGCGCGAGCGCCAGTCCGTGCACGCTGGCCTGGGCGGTCCAGAATGCCAAAGAAGGCGACGAGGTGATCGTGCTGCCGGGTCCGGCATATTCGATTGGAAAAAGGATCGAAGGTAGTGTGGCGCTGAACGTCCACGGGCCCGTGACGGGCCCACTGCCGGAGCTGGACTACGCAAGTACGGAAATGCCGTCCGGGCCGGTGCTCTACCTGCCGACTGGAAGCAGCATCTCGCGTCTGCACATTGTCGGTACTCACGCCGGCGACGAACTCGTGTTTGTTCCCTACTCGGGTGTCGCGGATGACTTGCTGATCGAGGCGAAGGCCTCCAAACAGACCCTCGCCCAGCTGCCGGGCGCCTCGGTACTACGCGACAGCGTGCTGGAGTCGGGGCCCAGCGCAGAAGAACTCGTCGGCGTAGCCAACCCCACCATCGACCCGTCTACGGCCGGTTTCCTTCGCAATGTGACGGTCGAGCTTCCGGGGTCGGGGTCTGTCGCGGTGCAGGCCGCCGGCGTCTGCTTCCCCGAAATCCCCGAACCACGCTGCGATGCGATATTTAGCTCCTCGCCCGAAATCGATGTCGCCAACAGCATCCTCAGGGGTGCGGCCCTGGACTTCAACGCCACGCGAGTGCAGCTGGGCTCGCAAACCTACCTGGGCCACATCAAGATCTCCCACTCCAACTATCGCGCAGGCAGGCTGCACGAAGATGTCGCGAAAGAGATCACCGACCTCGGCGGAAATCAGACGGGCGTGGAACCGTCGCTCACCTCCGACTACCACGAGATGGCCCCCTCGGCGACGATCGATGCGGGACTCTCCGATGCGCAGGTCGGGACAGTCGACCTCGACGGCAACCCGCGCACGCTCGGCTCGGCTCTCGACATCGGTGCTTTCGAGTTCGTCCCTCCCGTCGCGCCGGGCGCCGGAGGCGGGGGCGTCGGCAGCACCAGCGGCGGCGGGTCCACGCCGGGAGGAGGGTCGGCGGCCGCCTCAGGCCACGCGGCTGCGGCGCGCGCGCACGCGAGTGGCGCAACCGTGGTGCAACGCCTCTCTTGCGCGGGCGCGGCGGGCCAGATCTGCCGCTTCAGGATCGTGCTCACGAGCTCGGAGCACCTGACGCGCTCGCGCGTTATCGCTGTGACGGCAGATGCCGTGCGTGCGGGTGCCATCTCACTCCCCGCGAGGGTGAAGCGGGTGACCGTGGGAGTGCTCGCGGTCGCCCTCCACGCACCCGAGACACGGACCGTGCACATCCCGCTGAACCCCACCGGCAGGCGCTTGCTGGCGCGCCTGCACCGCCTGCCGCTCACTGCCAGAACGGTCTCGAGCGATCAAGCCGGCAAGAGCACCCAGATAGGTCTCGCCACGCTCACTCTACGCTCGGGTCGGCGTCGTCGTCGCTAGGCGCCTGCGGGCCAAAGCGCCTCGGCGTTGGCGCCCGAACCCTCGCCGAGTTAGATCGGCGCTGCGCGCCCCAGCACAGCTCGCAGCCGAGAACTTGCTTGCCCGGATACAAGCGGCGCAACGCTGACGCGGCTAGTGCGTGACCTCCTGCTCGCACAGCAGGATGTCACTGTCGAAACCGCGCGGGCTCAGGGTGCGTGCGGCGGCGTTGTCATGGCTGCGCTGGGTGCCCCCGATGGTTCAGACCGCAACGACCTGCAGCGGCGCGTGCACGCGGCTCATCTGCTCGTAGTCGTCATCCTGGGTCACCACCGGTAGGCCGTGCTCGACGGCGGTTGCCGCGATGAGTGCGTCCATCACCTTCACCGTTCGCTGTATCCCAGCCGCCCGGCAATCGGCGACCAGACGCGCCCAGGCCCCCATGACCGCCTCGCTGACAGGGAGCGGATCCGCTGCCCTGGCCAGGGCGAGCGTGTCTGCTCGACGCGCCCTGATCGACGCCTCGTCGGCAGCGAGAACCCCGAGCTCGAGCTCGCCGATCGTCACGACGGAAACCGCTACGCGCGACGGAAGCTCTGCCAACTCTCCGCCCGTCTCGCGCGCGATGAAGACCGAGGTGTCGAGTAGCCCGCTGTCCGGCACGCTCACAGCGTGTCCAGTGTCTGGCCGGTGAGCTCCTCGAGCTGGCGCGTGAGCGCCGGGTCGGCAGCTCGGCTGGCCAGCTGTGAGCGCAGCTCTTCGCCGGACAGCCAGCGTGCGCGCCGTGCGTGCGGAACGATGTCCGCGACCGGCTCGCCGCGAACCGTCAGTGTGACCCGCTCGCCCGCCTGGACGGCGTCGATAACCCGACCCGTGTGATTCCGCAGATCTCGAACCCCGACGTTCACGTGCGACAGCGTAGCACCTAGCTGGCGGACGGATATGACCCCGGTGCAAGCGGTCGGCTCGACTCCATGGGGGACGTGATAAGGCGCGAGCGCGCTCGCCGTCCGATGCTGATAGCGAGTGGACTGGAGGCTGCCCACGATCGCCACGCCGAGGGCACCGCCGACCTGAATGAATCTGCCGTTGGTTGCGCAGAATACGGACGGCAGCTAAGCCGTCCCGCCGAACCCGCCGACGAGCACGCCGGCGCCGAGGTGCGCGCCGAGCACCGGCCCGACCTCGGTGCAGAACAGGGGCTCGTGGCCGAACAGCTCCGTGCCAGCCTCCACCAGCCGCTCGGCGTCGGCTGGCGCCTGCGCGTGCTGCACGATCCACTCCCGCGCGCCGCGCGCATGCAGGGTCTGCAGACATTCGCCCATGCGCTCCATCGCGCGGGCGTGCGTCCGCACTCGCCCGACCGGTGCGATTTCGGTGCCGAACGTCAGGATCGGCTTGATCCTCAGGGCCGTCCCGATCGCCGCCTGCGCCGCGCCGATCCGCCCGCCGCGGTGCAGGTACTCGAGCGTGTCGAGGCAGAACCAGATGTCGAGGCTGGCCCGCGCCGCGCTGATTCCCGCGACGATCGCCTCGGCGTCCTTGCCGTCGGCGGCCAGCCGCGCCGCGACCACCACCAGGCAACCCAGGCCGCCGGCCCCCGTCTGGCCGTCGTGGACGATCACGCGCCCTGCATGGCCCTCCTCGGCCAAGATCCGCCCAGCTTCACGGGCGCTCTGGCACGTGCCCGAGAGCCCCTCGGCGATGTGTAGCGAGACGACGTCCCGACCCGCTCGGACGAGCGGGCGGTAGACAGCCATGAAGTCGCCGATCGAGGGCTGCGAGGTAGTCGGCAGCAGCGACGACTCGTGTAGGCGCATATAGAAGGCGTCGAGATCCGAATACTCATCCTCACGGCGCAGGTCGCCGTTCCACCCCACGTACAGGCTGACCGTCTGCACCTGCCCGCCGTCGATCAGCGCCGGCGGCAAATAGGTCGTGCTGTCGGTGACGATGGCTACACGCCCCGTCCGCTCGCGCTGCCCGGAATCCTCAGGGTTCACGGTCGGAAAGCCTACGGGCCAGCGCAGGCCGACGCCTCGACGCGCGGGCGTATATGGACCCTCTCATGCGTTGCCGATGCGGCCTGAGGCGCCCGCGACCTGACCCCCTGCTCGCATCGCAGGAGGTCACTCCCGACCCTCAGTTGTGGTCAGACCGCGAGGGCCTGCAGCGGCTAGTGCGCGCGGCCCGTCTGTTCGTGGTCGTCGTCTTGCGTCACAACGCGTAACCCGGGTTCGATTCGCGCGCGTGAGCGCGTAGTTCTCGCTCGTTCGTCCGTGGGTTTGACCCGATGCGTGGGGTCGGGTGTTGCTCCTACGGTCGGCCGAATGATGGCAGTCATCGCGGCGTTGTCCTCGCTACTGCTCTCGCTGGTGTTGTCCGCCTCGGCGTGGGCTGGTTGGTCCGCTCCGAGGTTGGTGTCGGTGGCGCCGTATTCGAGTGTCGCAGCGGCAGTTGATGGGCGCGGTGATGCGGCGCTTGCATGGGTGAACAAGGGCGCCGACGCTAACCCTGCCACCCGTTATCGCTCATCTGTGTATGTCAGGGTGTGGACTGCGAGCGGGCGCGTGGTGACCCGCAAGCTGTGGTCGAGCTACGACGCTCGAAGCGATAGCCTCGATATCGGGCTCGGCGCTGGTGAAGTAACGGTCGTCTGGGTCACAGACAACCGCGAGGCAACGACCCCGGTGCTTCGCGCGGCCTACGGCCCGTTGATCGGGCGCTGGCGAGCACCGCGCGTAGTAGGGCGCGACCCGTGGGAGCAGGGGTATCCCCCAACCGGACTCGGCAACTGGTTTGAGCACCTCGCGGTCGCGCCCGACGGCGAGGTTCTGCTGGCTTTCAATCGCGGCGCTGGCTGGCTCGACGGCGAACCGGTTGGGACGACGGTGGTCTGGCGCAGACCTGGGCGTTCCTTCGGGACGCCCCAGTTCCTGCGGAAGGGACCCGGCGGAGCTGTCCCACACTTCGACATGGGCGGCGTTGCTTACCTTTCCGGCTACTGCAATGGATTTGTGCTCGTGGCGCCGGCACGTACGCATGGCTTCAATCGCAGACTCGTGCTGAAGCCAGGCGGAGTGCTCGATTTCACCCTGTCGCTGTCCGGAGCCCATCGAGGGTTCGCGTCGTGGATCGACGGGCAATGCTCGTTCGATGCGGAAGCAGCCGACACTCCGGGCCCAGTAGCCGGGAGCACCCTGAACGCGGGAATCTTCACTGAGCCGGTGCAGCTGTTGTCCTCCTCCTCCACCGCGGCGGTCCTTGACAACGTTGTCATGACCGCCACCGGCGGCACCGTCAATTGGGTTACCGCTCCCGGGACCGCCAGCGCCACCTTCAGCCGCCAGCTCGATGCCAAAGGCGTTCCCATGGCCGCGCCGCAGACCGCCAGCGGTTCCATCGCCCTCGCGGCCGATGGCGGCGGAGACGTGCTGTACGGGCCAGGGACAGCGTGCTTCAGCTCGTGTGCGACGGGCACGTTCGTTCGGCCCGTCGGCGGTGGAGCCGATCAACCCGCTTCCGCCGGGCTGGGCCCAATTGCGGTCGTCTCGGCTACCGGTCGGGCCGCCGCGGTGGCGTGGCAGACGAACCCCCTCGCAGGCGGCCCGATCGATCTGTCCGTCTGGCGGCCTGGCGCCACACCCTAGCTGGGGGAATCCGCAGCTAGGGTCGCCTGGACCTCCTGCATCTCCAACGGGAGGGCATTCCGCCTCTTTGCTGCCCGGATCGCACTCACACCCGTCCGCCCCTAAATGCGGTGTGCAAGCCGGAGGTCACCGGTTCGATCCCGGTTGGCTCCACTTGCGAAGTGGGGAGCGGCGGGCTTCGGCGCTGGGCCCGGGCGCTCGGCGCACACGCTGACCCACGCATTCAGATCGCCACGACGTGATTCAATCTTTGCGGCAGCTTGGGACGGCGAACCTACGGGAGCGGGTATGGGTGGCGGCGGCGTTTGGAGTGCGTCGGCGACCAGCACGAAGGCCATGTTGCGCGCATGTGCGCTGCTTCTATCGACGCTTGCCGCCCTGACGTGCCTGGCGGGGAGCTGCATGGCGGCGCAGCCGGCCCAACCCGCCTCCGGCCTTCCGCCGGACGCCACGGGTGAGACACTGAAGGCGAGCGGGCCAGGCTTGGCCTTCCCCGAAGCCGCGGGCGCACAACTTGTGGGCCCACAATCGAGCATCGGGCGCATGAACGCTGCCGGCGTGTCGTTTGTCCCGGATCGTGTGCTGGTGCGGTTTCGCGGCGGCACCTCGGCAGCGGCCCGGGCGCAGGTCCGGCGGTCGGCCGGCGCCAGGGTGACGCGCGCGTATCGCCTCGTGCCCGGCTTGGAGCTGCTCACGCTCGCTGCGCCGCCCGTGCGGGCGGCGCGATCGGTGCTTCCCGCGATCGCTCGCGACCCGCACGTCCTCTACGCCCTGCCAGACGTCGCCTATCGGGTCCAGAGCGCCCCCGACGATCCCCTCTTCGGCGAACAGTGGGGGATGGAAAGCATCGGCGCACCCGAAGCGTGGGCGCGGACGACCGGGAGCCCGAGCGTGGTCGTGGCAGTGCTCGACACCGGTATAACGCTGAACCATCCAGACCTGCAAGCGGACATCTGGACCAACGCCAATCCCGGCCAGCACGGATACGTGGGCGACGTGCACGGGTGGAACTTCATCGCCGGCAACAACAACCCCAGCGATGACTTCGGGCACGGAACGCACGTCTCGGGGATCATCGGAGCAGTGGGCAACAACAGCCTTGGTGTGAGCGGCGTCAACTGGTCGGTCAGCCTGATGCCGCTGAAGATCTGCAACGGCGAAGGCATCTGCAACCTGAGCGACGAGATAGCGGCGCTCGAATACGCAGTCGAACACGGCGCCAAGATCGCCAATGCGAGCTTCGGCGGGGTCTACGGGGGATACCAGCCCGAGAAGGAAGCGATCGCGGCCGCGGGCAACGCCGGGCTCCTCTATGTCGCGGCGGCCGGAAACGAAGCCGGCAGCGACGACGTCACGCCGTTCTATCCGGCCAGCTATCCGCTCGAAAACATAATCTCGGTCGCGGCGACGACGCGCTCGAACGGGCTCGCGTCGTTCTCCAACTACGGTCCAAACAGCGTCGATCTCGGGGCGCCCGGCCAGGAAATACTGAGCACGCTGCCCACGACCGGCCCGCTTAGCTCGAGCACCGGCTACGGCTATCTCAGCGGCACCTCGATGGCGACGCCGCACGTAGCAGGATCCGCCGCGCTGCTGTGGTCCGAGCACCCGTCGTGGACGATGCAGCAGATCCGCGCCCGGCTTCTGTCGACCACCCGCCCACTCGCGTCGCTGGCGGGCGAGGTGTCGACGTGCGGCGAGCTCGACCTCGCCACCGCGACGGACAACGCGGTCGCCGAAGAGGCTTCGCTGTGCGTCGTAAGGACCGGAACCGGATCGGGATCGGTCAGCTCCTCGGTTGGGGGCATCGAATGCGGCTCCGCGTGCTCCGCGAAGGTGCCCCCGGGCACACAGGTGACGCTGACGGCCACCCCGCAAGAAGGCTCGACCTTCGCCGGCTGGAGCGGAGCCTGCTCGGGCACTGGCTCGTGCACGGTCGCGCCCACGACGGCGGCGACCGTCACCGCGACCTTCAACACCGCCGTCGGCGTGTCCGGATGGGAAGACGAGCCGCTCTCAGCGCCCAGCGCCCGTCAGCCGTTCGCCGCCGGAACGAGCCCGGAATACACCTTCTACAACGTGTCGCTGTCCGCCGACGGGCACGTCCGCGCCAAGACGATCTACAACAACGGCAGCAGCTGTGCGTATGCCTCGAGCGACACAGGCGGCGTCTACCTCGAAGAAGAGACCAAAACGGGCTGGATCAGCGATGGCTCGATCACCGCCCCGCTCGTGGGGCACGACCTGGGCGCGCGCTGGGCGAACTGCTCCTACTTCGGGACCGTCACGCAGCTGTCGGCGGACGGATCGACACTGCTCGTGTCCCCGGAGGCCTCCTCCACGATCAACCCGGAACTCGGGCTGCGCTACCGTTGCGCGGCGTTCGTCTACCACCACGGCGCCGGCGGCTGGGAACCCGCGGGCACGCTGTTCCCGCCGGGGCTGAATGCCGAAGGATCGACCGAATCCTCAGCCTGCAAATCCTTCGGGATCGGAGGGGCGATATCGGCCGACGGCACGCGCGTGGCAGTGCTCGGCGCCGGGCGCATAGACGCGTTCGTGGATGGAGCCTCGGGCTGGTCGCTCGAGCAGGACGTGGTCCTGCCGGAAGGGCCGGAGTGCGGAGAAACGATCGCGCCCAATGAGATCGCCCTGTCCGGCGACGGATCGGTGCTGCTCGCCGGCGCTCCGGACTGTGAAATCGCAGGCAGGCATGTCGACGGACGCCTCTACGCCTACGCCCGGTCGGGCACGACGTGGTCGCTCACGCAGACGTTCAACTCCCCCGAAACGCTGGAAGGCAACGAGTTCGCCCAATCGCTCGCGATCTCGGGCGACGGCTCCACCGCGGCGGTCACCGTCGGCTACAGAGTCTCCGGGCTGCCGGCCGGGGCAGGTGCGTCATGGATCTTCCAGCGTGAAGGCGGCGTCTGGCATCTCGTCGCTCGGCTGACCGCGCCGACGCCGCAGCCGGAAGTGTATTTCTCGTGCCCGGCCATCTCCCAGGACGGCTCGCGCCTCATCTGCCGCGCCGGCGAGGCCGTCGGATCGAACAGCCGTCAGGGAGTGATCTACGTGTTCGACCGTCCCGCAGGCGGCTGGGGCGCGCCGAGCACCCCGACGCGCCTGTTCGCGCTCGAAGGCTCGGCCGGCGATTACCTCGCCAGGCGGTAACTCAAATGGCCGGCGTTCGCGACCACGGCCAACGGGACCGAAATCGACACGACGATCCTCCCGAAAAACCTCGCCAACGGGACATATCCCAACGACAGGATCGGCTACGAATTCGGTGCTACCGGTCCTTCGCCGCGGCCCCGGAAGCGGTGACCGGTTCGGCGTCGGGGATCACCGAAACGACGGCAGTGATCAACGCCACCGTGAACCCGAACCGCGGAGCCGTCACGGAATGCAATCTCGAATACGGCACGTCGGAAACGTATGGCGCCAGCGCGCCTTGCAGTCCATCGCCAGGGTCGGGACACAGCCCAGTGGCGGTGTCGGCATCGGTGACGGGTCTGAGCGCCAACACGAGCTACCAGTTCCGAGTCGTCGCGACCAACGCATACGGCACCACCTACGGCCAGGGCCGCAGCTTCAGAACACGATCCGCCCCGCCAACGATCACCGCGATCTCTCCGACGAGCGGCGCGATTGGCAGCCCGGTGACGATCACCGGAACGAACCTCACCGGCACCGAAGATGTCCGCTTCAGCGGCAACGGACAACAGACCGGCGCCGGCTACTCGGTGGAATCGAACACGTCGATACGTACGTATGTACCCATCGGGGCGATGAACGGGCCGATCACGGTGACCACCTCCGGCGGCGGGAAAGCCACGAGCAGCGAAGAATTCACGGTCCTGCCCGTGCTCCCCGAATTCGGCAGGTGCGCGAGGACGGCGAAGGGCGCCGGCACGTTCTCGAGTGCGAAGTGCACCAAGCTGAAGGCCGGCGGTGGGTTCGAATGGCTGCCGGGCACCGCAGGCGGCGGCACGTTCGATACCAAACTCTCGGGCGGCGTCGCCACGTTCCAGACGGTCGGGGGACGACGGTCGTTTGCAGCGGCGAGACCGGCACCGGCGACTACGCGGGCACCAGAACGCTGGTCGGCGTTGTGATCACGTTCACGGGCTGCGAAGGGCTTTCACACAAATGCTCGAGCCTCGGAGGCATGGCCGGCGAAATCGCGACGACGCCGCTCGTGGGATCGCTCGGCATCGAATCGCTCGGGTCCACCGCCGCGAAGAACAAGATCGCCGTCGATCTGGCACCGGCGGCAACCGCCGGACCGGTGATGGAATTCACTTGCGGCCCAAGACACTGGTTTCGGTACAAGGCTCGGTGATCGCCTCGGTTGCGGCCAACAAGATGCTGACGACACAGACTCTGAGGTTCTCGGCCTCGAAAGGCAGGCAGAAGCCGGAAGGCTTCGTGGGGTTTCCCGCTGACGTGCTCGAGGCGTCGTTCGATGGAGGGACCCTCGAACAGGCCGGGCTGACGGCGAAGCTGGCCGAGACGAATCAGGAACAGGTCGAGATCAACTCGGCGTACTAGGGGCAGAAGGGACGCGATCGTCGGCGGTGCTCAGCCGCGGAAATGCTGCCGGGCGGCTACGTGGGGCGCTCGACGCTGCTCTTCTGCTGGGCAGAACGATCGTCGCCCGCGGGGAGCAGCCGATGCCGGACGGCGGATAGCTCGGGCTAGCCGTCGAGTCCAGGTCGGAGAGGTGGCAATCGCCCGGTGCGTCACACACGCTCTGGACGTTCGGCAGTCCGTGCCTCGAATTCCTCCCGCGCGCGCTCGATCTCGGGCATATCCCATAGGCCCAATCACGGATCGCATCGACAGCGTCCGTCAGACTCTGCCCAGTGCCGTGAGCCGGTACTCGACCGTGACCGGAACCGTCGGATAGACCGTCCTGGTCACAAGCCCGTCGCGCTCGAGCGCGCGAAGCGTGTCTGTGAGCATCTTCTCGCTCACGCCCTGGATTCAGCGGCGCAACTCGGAGAACGGACGCCTCGTCGCCCTCGAGCGCCATAATCACGAGCATCGTCCACTTGTCGGCGATACGGCGATTACCTGCCGCGTCCGGGCAGTTCGCCTTCAGCGCCGTCCATCTCAGAGTGGTTTCCATTAGGTGCCTCTTGGCGCGACGAGGTGCGTTGTTAACAGAGAGTTGTTTGTCTACGGTCGACTCGGATGACGATGAAGGCATTCGCATGTAGCGCAGGACAACTCACCGCGATTCACCTCGTCGAGGCTGCAGAGCCCTCGCCCGGGCCCGACCGGCGGTAATCGCCGTAGACGCGTCTCCCTCAACAGGGGCGAGACGTCCTGCTCGAGCGCGAAGCCTCAGGCTGGCGCGCCCGGCCAAGGACGTGGCGGGGTCCGTTCTCGCTGCCTGCACCGACGGCAGCGGGCCAGCGGCGGGTGCGCGGGTCGTCGGCCCCGTCGGCGGCGCCGGATGGCCGAAAAGATGGCGGTTCCCGCCGATCGCCTCGCCGAGCTACCGGACAATGTCTCGAGCACCAATGCGGCCACGCTGCCCTGAGCAGGGCTCACGGCACTCCGGCTCCTGCGGGTTGTCGACCGCTCTACGGACGCACAGTTCCTCCTCGCCGGGGCGTCCGGCGGAATCGGGCATTTCTTCGTAGAGCTCGCCGCCGCACCAGGGCGCGTACATGACCGCCGTCGCCGCCAACGAAGAACGGGGCCAGCGCCTTCTCGAGCTCGGAGCGCACAAGGTCCTCGCCGACGTCGAGCTCGCGGCGGGCCGTTCGATGTAGGCCTCGACTCCGTCGGCGGGAATTCCACGCAGTCCGTCCTGCAGCGACTCGCGGCGGCCGGGACGCTCGTCTGGTTCGAGGACAGGCGAGCAGGACGCCGCCGACGCTGGACTTCTTGGACTGGACGGGCGGGAGCGGCGCCAGCCATTCGCAAGATCCGCTACCTCGACGGCGCCGACGACATCGCCGACGACCTCGCGACGCTAGTCGGTCTCACCGCGGCAGGGCGGTTGACGCCGGAGATCGGCTTCCTCGGCGACTGGTCTCAGACCGGGGACGCGATCGACGAGCTGGTCGGCCGGCGGCTACGCGGCAACGCCGTCCTAACGCTCAATGCGCGGCAGCGGGGCGTTGACGGGGATGGACAGAGTCGCGGTACTCGGGCCCGGCGTGAGCGCCACCACTTGTCAGCGACCGCAACAAAGAAACCCAGAGAGGAAGTCACATGAGTACGAACACGATCGCGACCAGGGTACGCTGGCCGGAGGACCACGCTCCCGGCGGGGCTTCGATCTACGTCTCGAACCACACCCGTACGACCGCCGACCCGGAGCTCGTCTGGGCGTGGCTGACGCGCCCCGAGCAGTGGAACCGCTTCTACAGCAACGCCAAGCGCGTGCGTCACAAGGCCGGCCCGTGGCCGCAGCTAGAGATCGGAAGCCGCTTCTCCTGGATCACCTTCGGCGCGCTCGTAACGACCGAGATCACCGAGTACGAGCGGTTCAGGCGGCTCGCCTGGACCGGGGAGGGACTCGGCGCGACCGCGCATCACGAGTGACTTCTCGACGCGGACGGCCCCGAGTGGGAGATCGTCACCGAGGAGACCCAGCGAGGGCTGCTGCCGAGGCTGGTCAGGCCGATCATGAGGCCGCAAATGCTGCGCCAGCACCAGCTCTGGATTGACCAGCTCGCCCGGCTGGCCGAGAGCGGAGAGACCCCAGCTAGGGGAACGACGCGGACAGGAGCTCGGGAAATGTCTCTCCAAGCTGAAACGAATCCAGCCCCACGCTTGCTCCTGCTCCATCCGGCGTTCTTCTCGCGCCAGGCGTGGCTTCCGGCCGCGAGGTAGCTTCGCTCCTCGTTTGAGGTCGTTGCCCCAACGCTGGCCGGACACACCGGCGGTCCCTCCTTTCCTGCCGGCGTCCGCCCCGGCATCGCTTCGATCGCCGACCAGCTGGAGCGCAAGCTCGACAGCGCGGGTTAGGATACCACACACATCGCCAGGTGTTCCTACGGCGGACTGATTGCGCTGGAGCTAGCGCGGCGCGGTCGAGCCCGATCGGTCTTCGCGATCGCGCCGGGCGGCGATTTCCGGCGACTGGGCGCCATCGCGTTCGCCCGGATAGCGATGCTTCTCACCGCCAACCGTGCGGCGGCACGGGTGCTGCGCCCTCAAGCCAGCCGACTCTGCTCGTCGGCATCCGGCCGTTGGCTGCTCTTCCGGCAGGCCTCAGCGCACCCACGTCGGCTCGCGCCCGATCTCGCAGCCGAGCTGTTTCGCGCCATCGCTGACTGCCCGGACTACATGGCGATCCTCCGCGGCTCGCTGAGCGACGAACCCGCCGAGTTCGGTGAGATCGGCTGCCCGGTCGTCGTCGCTTGGCCCTCACACGACCGACTGCTCCCCTTCCGCGGCTACGGCGGCCCCTTCTTCGGGATCTCCCCGCCCCCACTTTGCGCTCGCTCGAGGACGTCGGTCATGCCGCGATGCTGGATGATCCGCAAGGCATCGCCACGCTGATCCGGGACTTCACCGAAGAAGTGGAGTCCACGAATAGCTCCAAGCGCCGTCGCCTGAGGTTCGGAACCTTCTTGCGCGAAGCAAGCGTCGGACCGCGGCTGCGGTGCCCACCGCGACCGACCGGGATTTGGTTCAGGCACTGATCGCCAGAAGTGCCAGGCGCGGGGGCGAGCCAACGACAGCGCGGACGCGTCCTCCGGCGAGCGCCAGTCCGTGCCCCCGTCCCCTGCTCGCATAACGGGGGAAGCTCCGAATGGCATCCACACGTTGCCCGCCCCGGCTTTCGAGTTGCAAGCAGGAGGTCACCCGTTCGATCCCGGTTGGCGCCATGGAGAGCAGCAGCTTCGGCGCGCCGTCCTGCCACGGGCTCAGAATCCCCGTTCCTGCTGCCGAGACAAGCAATCAGTCGCTTTCGTCGCGCGTCCTATGATCGCCACCCCAGACCACGGGGGCCGTGCGGCCCCCATTGTCCGAGTTGGCTCGTCGCGCCGACTCGTCGCGAGAAGCTCGCATGTCCTTCCCGTTCGCGGTCCGATCTGCAGCGTGGAGACCATCCCCGCGTGATCAGACCGCCATATGAACGGTTCCGGTTTGCATATGGGCACTTTGTCCCCGACCAGGTGCTCATCCAGAACGGTGAAGTCCCCGCGGGTGGACACGTGATCGAGTTCCTGACCCGCGGTGAATTTCGCGTTTGGGTCGTTGACGAGGCTTCAAACGCCAGGTGACGGCATGTAAGCGGCGGGGCGCCTAGGCCCGCTGCAACCCCGGTGTCCGAAAGGCCTCCTCCAACGAGCGCTTCATATCCAGCAGGCCCGGTTACAGAAGAAGGCGTTTATGCCCCGCGTCAGGTCGCCCATGAGCACACCGGAAGTGAGGTGTTCGCTCGCCCTCAAGCAGGTCTTTCGCCTGAAGAAAGCACACAACCCCGCTCGGCTCCAGCGCGTCGAGATGCGTCGTGATGAAGCGGAACGTCTTGCCGCGTACCTTTCCGTCGATCGACTCCCAGCTGTCGGTGAATGGGATCTGTTCTTTGGTGATCGGGTTTTCAATCGCGACTTTGCAGAATTCGCAGCTGTAGGTGCCCGACTGAGGGTTGGCAGCTTCAGCTGGCCGGGAGGTAGATCGGTACGGGCAAGGATCACCCCGCGTTCGACCATGCCGACGGCAGTGAGCCCAAAGGGAGGCGCGCCCGAGATGATCGGGAAGGCCAGCGTAAAGTTGCCTTCCGGGCGGGCCGTTGTGGAGACGGCTTGATAGTGCATCCCGTCGGTTCGAGCGCCTCAATGAGCACTTTGGTGAAGTCTTCGCTGACTTCCGACGGCAGCGCAAATCGGTGCGCGGGATCAACACTCCCTTGTGCCAAGTGGCGACCTCCTGAAGGCCGACGAGTGCAGGCGTGTTCTGCGCGATCTCGGCAGCAATCTGCTTGGCGCGGTCTTTGAACCGGATGCTGGTAGGTGGCGTAGTCTTCGGTTGTTGCTTTGAGAACTTCGGCCTGGGTGGGGGGAGGGCCCGCGACGAGTGCCCGGATATGGGCAAACTCCGTGCCCTGGTAGAGATTCTGCGTCATCACAGTCACTGAGCGCTTGTCCGCGGTTGCAGTGCTGACGCCAACAATTCCCCGGCAATAGCGAGCAGAACGAGCGTGCGTAGAAGTGCGGCCGGCCGTGATGATTGGAGAGCCGTGTGACTACGCATCATGCGATGCCTCCTAAGTAGCTCGGGCCATCTTGGATCAGCCCGAGGTGGTGTGTCTCTTCCCTCGGACGGAAGCCGAGCACTCGGCTGGGTCGCTCACGGCGGCGAAGTCGACCGATCAGGGACCGTCCAGCGAAACGCTACCCACGCCGCCGGGGTCGTGTCAAGCCAGAGGTCGGGCGAGGCGCGTCGTGCGCTCACTTGTCCGCATTAACCTCGTGCTCGCACGGCAGGAGGTCGCCCTCGCCCCAGTCACGCACGGGGGCGCGTGCGGCGCGATCAGGCTGTCGTTCGAGGAAGGTCCAGCGCCGTGAGGCGAAGCCATGCATCGCTTGATGGAGACGACGCTTGGTATCCATCGATCGACCGGCAAGACATCGTCACCTTCACCGGCTGAGGCCTAACGCGAAGTCCGTGTAGCCCGTCGGCTCTGGTAGCGTCCCGGCTGGCTGGGTGCGTCAGAGAAGGGGAGGACCGCAGTGGAACGTCTAGCTGACTCTCGCAGGCACATCGGGCTCGTCGCCCTGCTGGCAGCCCTCTGCGCGGTCCTCGCGCTGGCGCCCGCCTCAAGTGCCGCCGGAGCGCGCAGCGTCAAGGTCAGGCTCGTGATCGAAGGGATCGCCGACTCGGCGAAGTCCGTCAACCTCAACGGGGTGATCGGCCTGTGCGAAGAGCAGGTGGAAGGGCGCTTCGAGGACGAAACCACCTACCTTCGAGGACGCGGCGTCACCCTGGAACTCCGCCGGCGGAGGAGCGGAAGGGCGTGGCAGTACACAGTGAACCGCGTCGGTCACAGCAGTGCGGAATTCACCGTCGCTGCCGTGAGGAAGCGCGCGGCCTCCGGAACGGCGGACTCCGGGACCTCCCTGACCTGCTGGGCTACTGCCCGAAACAGAAATACAACCTCGCGGAAACCCCCGGCTGCGGGACCAGGCGGATCACACACAATGATGTCGGGTTGAAAATTATCGGCTCCACGAGCTTCACCGTTGTGGCGAGCGAGCACGAAAAGCCCGAATCGCTGCCGAAACCGACTTGCGGTGAAACCACGCTGACCGACGGATCTTGGAAGTCTTCTACGAATTCCCACATTTTGTGGAAGTAGGATCTGCCGCCCTGCCGGAGGCTGGCCTGTTCGGCCATGCCAAAGCGCTCGTGGTGAACCTCAAGGGCGAAGCCAAGGAACGACCCGAAGTCATCAAAACGCCGACATTGAGCGGTGTCGCGCTGGACTCCGGTAAGAGCGCCATCACGGTCCGGTTCATCAAGTGCGGCGCGGCGCACTTGCCCGCTTGTTAGGGAGGGCGGGCGCGGGCCGGCCTCAGAAGACGCGGCGATGCGCTGCCGCAACCGACCTGTCAGGGAGCCTGTCCGCCGCCCGCCGCGCAGCTCGAGCGGAGTTGTGTGCAGAGGGCAGCCGCGGGAGCCTCCGCGTGTGCACCTTGGACGGGCGGACTGATGGCCGAGATGTTCCCGCGCGAACTGGCGACGCGCAGCGCCACGAGCATGTGGCTTGCCCCACGCAGGAGTTCGGATGGTGGGAACGAAACGAGACCGTTGTGTCGCAGCCACCAGTCAAGACCCGCCAGCAATTCCCCAAGGTGGTCCGCTTCTCCCCCGCGGAGATCAAAGAGGCTGTAAAAGAGGTCGAAGGCTTCAGCGCGAAGTTCGCCGTGCTGATCACGCGGGGAGTGGGCACCATGGCGTGCGCCTATCTGTTCGCCCTACTCGCCTTCGTCAGCCTGCCTGCGATTCTGATCCAAGCGGGAGTTCTCACCAGGCGCGACGTGCCGACGTTCTTGACCAAGCCGGGACTGATCCTGATCGTCTCGTGGATCGCACAGACGTTTCTCCAACTAGTGCTGCTGTCGATCATTCTGGTGGGCCAACGCGTCCAGTCCGCTGCGTCAGACCAACGCGCCGAAAAGGAGTTCACTGACACCGAGGCGGTTCTCGACGCATTGAACCTCAATACCCAGGGCGGCCTCACAACGATCCTTGAAGCCATCGAAGGCAAGAGAACCGATCAGTTGCGTGATGGGTGAATCGGCTGCGACTTGGGGAGGCGTCGCGCGGAAGTGCCCGGCAAACGGCGGCCAGAGGGCGGACCGCCATCCGGTGGCATGGCTAGCGTCTCGAGCATGCTTCCCACTGCGACCGAAGGAGGAGGAGGTTTGATGTTCAAGCGCTCCGCTGCAGAGGCGATCGGGACCTTCGTCCTGGTGTTCGGCGGCGTGGGGACCGCCGTGATCGCGGGCCATCAGGTCGGGAATCTCGGCATCGCGTTCGCGTTCGGCCTCTCGCTGCTCGCGATGGCCTACGCGATCGGTCCCGTCTCGGGCTGTCACATCAACCCCGCCGTCACGCTCGGCCTGCTGGTGAACGGCAAGATCGAGGCGTCCGAGGCCGTGCGCTACTGGTTGGCGCAGATCCTGGGCGCGATCGCCGGCGCGGGCGCTGTGCTCGCCGTCGCCTCGGGCCGGCCCGGAGGCTACAGCGCGGGGGCAGAAGGACTCGCGGCCAACGGTTTCCGAGCGCACTCGCCCGCCGGCTACGCGCTCGGGTCTGCGTTCGCGATCGAGTTGATCCTGACCGCGTTCCTGGTCTTCACGGTCCTTGCCGCGACCGACCGGATCGCGAACGTCGCCTTCGCCGGCCTTCCGATCGGCCTGGTTCTCGTGCTCATTCACCTCGCGAGCATCCCCGTCACCAACACCTCCGTGAACCCCGCCCGAAGCATCGGCCCCGCCGTCTTCGTCGGCGGCTGGGCGCTCGGGCAGCTCTGGCTGTTCATCGTCGCCCCTCTCCTGGGTGGCTTGCTCGCGGCCGGCGCTCACCGGCTGTTGTTTCGCGACACCCGGCAAATCGCCGCACGTGAGTCGGCTGTGGAGGCAGAGGAATGAGACCGCGCTCGCGGCCGTCGTTAGCGCAACGCTAGAGGACGCTCGTCCGGCAGCCCATCGCAGGCTAACGGGCAACGATCGTCAGGAAGTCACGGCTGTACGGTTCGAGCGGCCTGCCCGCGATTCCAATCTGCCCGGGCACGACCGGTTCCGCCGAGGGCCCGCCCTCTGATGGTGTACGTACAGATACGCAGCCACCCAATCCCGGCAGTCAGGCTGTGACGGCGGGGCAATCCGCGACGTTCGGCATGAACCTGCTGAAGCCGTCCCGAAGAGCGGGCCGCTCAAAGCTACGCAGATCTACCCAACCCTGCCAGCCCAGTCCACATTGGGCGAGCGCAGCCCTCGACGAAAGCGTGCTTGCGCGCTAGCGTGTGAGACCCAACATTCGTCCACCCGACGGTCGAGGCTCTCAAGGGTCGCGCGGCGGAGGGGCGGCAAGAGTCCGGAGGGACTTCTGAGGGGAGCCCAGGGAGGGGGAATGAGACAGAGCCATCCTGTGTGCGCCGAGCCGCGGCGTCGCGCGCACCCGCACCCACCGATCGCCGACCGACGCCTCTGGAGCGGTAACGCGGGCGCGAGCAACCGCCATGTCAGGCGACCGCTGTCTTACGGCACCCTTCGCGCACACCGCTACGGGGTAGCCCGAGCGGGCTGCCTGCAGGCCGTGGGGTTCTTGGATGAGGAGCTGACGACCAGGCGAGGGTTCAGGAGGCGGACATGTTGAGCTCGGCGAACCACCGCAGCTTCAGGGGACCGGGCGCGGCGCAGGGCATCCTCCTTGGGCTGGCGGCAGTCGTCTGCCTTCTCCTTCTCTTCGGCTTCGGCACGGGTCGCGCCTCCGCCCTGACGACGGCCGCCAACTGCGCGCTCCCCGGGAGCAGTTTCCAGGGCGGCGACGGGAACCAAGACACCCCCACACTCGCCGAACAGACGTTCTGCACCGAAAACCTGCTGCCGACGACGCGCGACTGGCAGAGCCTGGGCGGCGTCATCAACTCGCCCGACCCGCAGGCCAAAGATACGACGTTCGCGGGCGGCAACAAGGAGTCGGCGCCGGGCGGCTGGGTCATAGAAACCCAGGCCGGCGGCGTCACGCCGGGCAAGTCGAACATCGTCAGCGGCTGGAGCCAGGCCGACCCGCAGCCCGCGAGCACGTTCCTCTATATGGCCTTCCAGCGGGGGGCGTCGACCGGCGACACGTTCCTCACGTTCGAGCTCAACCAGGTCAAAGGCCTGTGGGAAAACCCGGCGAAAGCGATGATCCCCTGTCGCACCACGGGCGACGTGCTGATCTCCTACAACGTCGGCGGTGGCGCAAAAGTCAGCGTCGTCGTCTACCGCTGGGTGACGGACACGTCGAAATCCACCGTCATCGAACCCGACCCCACGCCTCACCCCTGCGCCCTGACAGGCCACTTCGAACCCGCAGAAGGCGCGCCCGTCGAATCGCCGCTCTCGCAGGGCGCGATGAACAGGAATCTCATCACGAACTACCTGATCGACACTGCGAACGAAGCGCCTGAAAAATTCCTCACGGGCAGGTTCGGCGAGGCCTCGCTCAACCTCACCGCCTTCTTCGTGAAAGCGAAACTCGGCGCCTGCTTCGCGTTCGGCCAGATGTGGATGTCCAGCCGCTCCTCGGAATCGATCGACTCCCAGCTGCAGGACTACGTCGGACCAGTCGGGATCCAGACGAACAGCTGCTCGATCTCCGGGCGCAAGTTCGACGACGCCAACGGCAGTGGTAAAGACGAACCGAGCAAGCCCGGTCTCGAAGGCTGGACGGTCCAGCTGCTCGACTCGACCGGCACGAAAGTGCTCGCGACGACGACGACGGGCAGCGGCGGTAGCTACGTCTTCACCAATGTGGCGCCCGGTACATACGTGATCCGCGAGGTGGGGCAGACCGGCTGGAGCTGCGACTACCCCGGGACTGGTACCAGCTGCCAGCACACGGTCACCCTCAATTCCGAAAACGTCAACTCCACCGGCAACGACTTCGGCAACAAGCCGACGACAACGGTCACCACGGAACAGAGCCCCAAGTCGGGCGTCGTGGGAACGAAGTTCGGTGACTCTGCGACGGTGACCGGACCGGTGACGGCACCGGCCCCTACCGGCAACGTCGAATTCCGGCTGTACAGCGACAACCACTGCGGGACCCAGGTCGCGGGACCGATCGTCGAGCCGCTGTCGAAAGGCGTCGCGTCGATTCCGGACGCCGCCAAGGTCACCCCTGCCGCCGGCAGCTACTGGTGGGTCGCGACATACGGAGGCGACAGCGGCAACGCCTCGGGCGCGAGCGGCTGCGCGGCCGAGCCGATCACGGTCGGCAAGGCGACGCCTGGCCTGGCGACGACGCAGGAACCGGCGTCGGGGGTCGTGGGCTCGACGTTCAAGGACAAGGCGACCGTCAGTGGCCTGTTCGGCGCGACCCCGTCCGGCTCGGTGAGCTGGAAGCTGTACGCGAACAGCAAATGCGAAGGTAGCCCGGTTGCAAGCGACGGCCCGGTGAGCGTCACCGGCAACGGCGCCTACACGACCCCGTCCGGCGCTTCGCCGTCGCCTGCCGGCAGCTACTGGTGGGTGGCGACGTACAGCGGCGATGCCAACAACGAAGAAGTTGCGAGCGGGTGCGCGGCCGAGCCGATCACGGTGGGCAAGGCCACCCCTGGTGTGGCGACTACGCAGGAACCGGCGTCGGGGGTCGTGGGCTCGACGTTCAAGGACAAGGCGACCGTCAGTGGCCTGTTCGGCGCGAAACCGTCCGGCTCGGTGAGCTGGAAGCTGTACGCGAACAGCAAATGCGAAGGTAGCCCGGTTGCAAGCGACGGCCCGGTGAGCGTCACAGGCAATGGCGCCTACACGACCCCGTCCGGCGCTTCGCCGTCGCCTGCCGGTAGCTACTGGTGGGTGGCGACCTACAGCGGCGATGCCAACAACGAAGAAGCTGCGAGCGGCTGCGCGGCCGAGCCGATCACGGTCGGCAAGGCCACCCCTGGCGTGGCGACTACGCAGGAACCGGCGTCGGGGGTCGTGGGCTCGACGTTCAAGGACAAGGCGACCGTCAGTGGCCTGTTCGGCGCGAAACCGTCCGGCTCGGTCAGCTGGAAGCTGTACGCCAACAGCAAATGCGAAGGTAGCCCGGTCGCGAGCGATGGCCCGGTTGCCGTCACAGGCAATGGCGCCTACACGACGCCCGCGGGGGCCACGCCCGCCGCCGTCGGCACCTACTGGTGGGTGGCGACCTACAGCGGCGATGCCAACAATGAAGAAGCTGCGAGCGGCTGCGCGGCGGAGCCCGTCGAAGTAGGCAAGGCGACACCTGGCCTTATCACGGCCCAGATGCCCGCCTCGGGTACGGTCGGCGCGACGTTCAAGGACCAGGCGACCGTCAGCGGCCTGTTCGGCGCGAAACCCGGCGGAACGGTCAGCTGGAAGCTGTACGCCAACAGCAAATGCGAAGGCTCCCCGGTCGCGAGCGACGGCCCGGTCTCGGTGACCGGCGACGGCGACTACACCACGCCCTCGGGCGCGACGCCCGACACGGCGGGCACCTACTACTGGGTGGCGACGTACAGCGGCGACGCGAACAACCAAGAAGTGTCGAGCGGCTGTGCCGACGAGCCGGTGAAGATCGGCGAAGCGACGCCCGAACTGGCGACTACACAGGAACCGGCGTCGGGTGTCGTGGGCTCGACGTTCAAGGACAAGGCCACCATCGCAGGCCTGTTCGGCACCAAACCGTCCGGCTCGATCAGCTGGAAGCTGTACGACAACACCACATGCGAAGGCTCCCCGGTCGCGAGCGACGGCCCGGTCTCGGTGACCGGAAACGGCGAGTACACCACGCCCTCAGGCGCCACGCCGGTGCCCGCGGGGACCTACTACTGGGTGGCGACCTACAGCGGCGATGCCAACAACGAAGAAGCTGCGAGCGGCTGCGCGGCCGAGCCGATAGACGTGGGGAAGGCGACCCCCGGCCTGGCGACGACGCAGGAACCGTCGTCGGGTGTCGTAGGCGCGACGTTCAAGGACAAGGCGACCGTCAGCGGCCTGTTCGGCGCGGAACCCGGCGGCTCGATCAGCTGGAAGCTGTACGACAACAGCAAATGCGAAGGTAGCCCGGTCGCGAGCGATGGCCCGGTCTCGGTGACCGGAGACGGCGAGTACACCACGCCCTCAGGCGCTTCGCCGGTGCCTGCGGGGACCTACTGGTGGGTGGCGACGTACAGCGGCGATGCGAACAACGAAGAAGCTGCGAGCGGCTGCGCGGCGGAGCCGATCACGGTCGCCAAGGCCACCCCCGGCCTGGCGACGACGCAGGAATCGGCGTCGGGTACGGTCGGCGCGACGTTCAAGGACAAAGCCACCGTCAGTGGCCTGTTCGGCGCGGAACCCGGCGGCTCGATCAGCTGGAAGCTGTACGCGAACAGCAAATGCGAAGGTAGCCCGGTGGCGACCGACGGCCCGGTGAGCGTGACCGACAACGGCGCCTACACGACCCCGTCCGGCGCCTCGCCGTCGCCCGCGGGGACCTACTGGTGGGTGGCGACGTACAGCGGCGATGCCAACAACGAAGAAGTATCCAGCGGCTGCGCGGCCGAGCCCGTCGAAGTGGGCAAGGCGACGCCGGGAGTGGTGACGACGCAGGAACCCGCCTCCGGGACGGTCGGCGCGACGTTCAAGGACAAGGCGACTGTCAGCGGTCTGTTCGGCGCGACCCCGGGCGGCTCGGTGAGCTGGAAGCTGTACGCCAACAGCAAATGCGAAGGTAGCCCGGTTGCGAGCGACGGCCCGGTGAGCGTGACCGGCGACGGCGCCTACACGACGCTGTCCGGCGCTTCGCCGTCGCCTGCGGGCACCTACTGGTGGGTGGCGACGTACAGTGGCGATGCCAACAACGAAGAAGTTGCGAGCGGCTGTGCGGCCGAGCCGATCACGGTCGCCAAGGCGACCCCCGGCCTGGCGACCTTGCAGGAACCGGCGTCGGGTGTCGTGGGCTCGACGTTCAAGGACAAAGCCACCGTCAGCGGTCTGTTCGGGGCGACCCCGGGCGGCTCGGTCAGCTGGAAGCTGTATGCCAACAGCAAATGCGAAGGCTCCCCAGTTGCGAGCGACGGCCCGGTGAGCGTGACCGGCGACGGCGCCTACACGACCCCGTCCGGCGCTTCGCCGTCGCCCGCGGGCACCTACTGGTGGGTGGCGACGTATAGCGGCGACGCCAACAACGAAGAAGTTGCGAGCGGTTGCGCGGCCGAGCCCGTCGAAGTGGTCAAGGCGACGCCTGGGGTGGCGACTACGCAGGAACCGGCCTCCGGGACGGTCGGTACGACGTTCAAGGACAAAGCCACCGTCAGCGGCCTGTTCGGCGCGACCCCGGGCGGCTCGGTCAGCTGGAAGCTGTACGACAACAGCAAATGCGAAGGTAGCCCGGCCGCGAGCGACGGCCCGGTCTCGGTGACCGGAGACGGCGAGTACACCACGCCCTCGGGCGCATCGCCGGCGCCTGCCGGCACCTACTACTGGGTGGCGATTTACAGCGGTGATGCGAACAACGAAGAAGTTGCGAGCGGCTGCGCCGCTGAGCCAGTCGACGTCGGCAAGGCGACGCCTGGAGTGGCGACTACGCAGGAACCGGCGTCGGGTGTCGTGGGCTCGACGTTCAAGGACAAAGCCACCGTCAGCGGTCTGTTCGGGGCGACCCCGTCCGGCTCGGTCAGCTGGAAGCTGTACGACAACAGCAAATGCGAAGGTAGCCCGGTCGCGAGCGACGGCCCGGTCTCGGTGACCGGTGACGGCGCCTACATGACGCCGTCCGGCGCTTCGCCGTCGCCTGCGGGCACCTACTGGTGGGTGGCGACGTACAGCGGCGATGCCAACAATGAAGAAGTTGCGAGCGGCTGTGCGGCCGAGCCGATCACGGTCGCCAAGGCGACCCCCGGCCTGGCGACCTTGCAGGAACCGGCGTCGGGTGTCGTGGGCTCGACGTTCAAGGACAAAGCCACCGTCAGCGGTCTGTTCGGGGCGACCCCGTCCGGCTCGGTCAGCTGGAAGCTGTACGACAACAGCAAATGCGAAGGTAGCCCGGTGGCGAGCGACGGCCCGGTCTCGGTGACCGGTGACGGCGCCTACATGACGCCGTCCGGCGCTTCGCCGTCGCCTGCGGGCACCTACTGGTGGGTGGCGACCTACAGCGGCGACGCCAACAACAAGGAAGCTGCGAGCGGCTGCGCGGCCGAGCCCGTCGAAGTGGGCAAGGCGACGCCTGAACTGTCGACCACACAGGAACCCGCTTCGGGTGTCGTGGGCTCGACGTTCAAGGACAAGGCGAGCATCGCGGGCCTGTTCGGCGCCAAACCGTCCGGCTCGATCAGCTGGAACCTCTACGACAACAGCAAATGCGAAGGCGACCCGATCGCCACGGACGGCCCCGTTGCCGTCACGGGCAACGGCGACTACACGACGCCCGCGGGCGCGACGCCCGCCGCCGTCGGCACCTACTGGTGGGTGGCGACCTACAGCGGCGATGCCAACAACGAAGAAGTCGCCAGCGGCTGCGCGGATGAGCCCGTCAAAGTCGTCAACTCGATACCGTCCTTGGTGACGACGCAGGAACCGGCGTCGGGGGTCGTCGGCTCGACGTTCAAGGACGAGGCGACGATCGCGGGCCTGTTCGGGGCCAGACCGTCCGGCTCGATCAGCTGGAACCTCTACGACAACAGCAAGTGCGAAGGCGACCCGATCGCCACGGACGGCCCCGTTGCCGTCACGGGCAACGGCGACTACACGACGCCCGCGGGGGCGACGCCCGCCGCCGCCGGCACCTACTACTGGGTGGCGAGCTACAGCGGCGACAGAAACAACGGCGAAGCCGCGAGCGGTTGTGCGGACGAGCCGATCGTGGTCGGCCCGGCGTCGCCGTCGATCGTGACCGCTCAGGAACCGCCATCGGGGATCGTGGGCGCGACGTTCAGGGACAAGGCGACGCTGAGCGGGCTCTTCGGCACCAAGCCCGGCGGCTCGGTGAGCTGGAAGCTCTACGACAACGCTAGATGCGAAGGCACCGCGGTCGCGAGCGACGGCCCCGTAAGCGTGACCGGCAACGGCAGCTACACCACGCCGTCCGGCGCCTCGCCGGCTGCAGTGGGCACCTACTACTGGGTGGCGACCTACAGCGGCGACGCCAACAACAAGGAAGCTGCGAGCGGCTGCGCGGCCGAGCCCGTCGAAGTGGGCAAGGCGACGCCTGAACTGTCGACCACACAGGAACCCGCCTCGGGTGTCGTGGGCGCGACGTTCAAGGACACGGCGACGATCGCGGGCCTGTTCGGCGCCAAACCGTCCGGCTCGATCAGCTGGACGCTCTACGCCAACGCGAAATGCGAAGGCACGCCGGTAGCTGGCGACGGCCCGGTGGCGGTGACCGGGAACGGCAGCTACACCACGCCGTCGGGCGTCGCACCGACGGCCGTCGGGACCTACTACTGGGTGGCGACGTACAGCGGCGACGCGAACAACAAAGCCGCCTCCAGCGGCTGCGGGGATGAGCCGATCGCCGTCGGCGCCAAGCCTGAGCTCGTTGTCCTACCCGAAAAAGTCGTCTCGGGTGTCGCCTCGGGCCACGGCCCGGGCGGATGCGTCGCCAGGGCCAGCCAGGTTTACGTCACCGGCCGCCAGATCCAGACGGCGACGTTCTATCTCGACGGGCACAAGGTGAAGGTCCTCACCCACGCGAACAAGGCGGGCCGCTGGAGCATCACGGTGAGCGCGAAGACGCTCCGGTACGGAGCACACCACGTGAAGGTGGTGGTCGCGTTCAGCCCGAGCAGCGAGACGAAACCGAGAACCCTCAACATCCTCCTCGTCCGCTGCCGCCCGCCGCGGGTGGTGTTCACGGGCTGAGGCTTGCGGGCTAACGGGCAACGATCGTCAGGAAGTCACGGCTGTACGGTTCGAGCAGCCTGCCCGCGATTCCAATCTGCCCGGGCACGACCGGTTCCGCCGAGGGCCCGCTCTGATGGTGTACGTACAGATACGCAGCCACCCAGTCCGGGTTGATGTCGAGCTCGATCCCGCGAACGGCTCCGGCGCTCACCAGTGCGGAGGCCAGTTCTCCGGGTAGCAGCTGCTCGCCGGCTGCCCATACCAGCTGCCCCCGGGCCGTGATGCCGAGACCCGAGCGTGCCACTCGGGTCTGGTGCCCGATCGTTTCCCCCCAACAGCTCACACATGCGACGTTCGCCGCGGGGACGCCCTGGTCGACGAGCAGCGACTGGTTCTGGAGCACCGAGTAGACGTGCTTGCCGGGGCTCGGCACGCCTTCGTGCCAGCGCCCGATGTCGGTGGTGCCGTCGGTGTAGGTGACGATCGAGGCGAGACCGTGCTTGAGGGGAACCGCTACCCGCCCGCCGGAGGTGAAGCCGACGTTCGCATAGGTGAGCTTGAAGCCTCCGTTGAACGCGGCGAGGATGCGGTGGATCTCGCCCGGGGATATCTGGTCGCCGTACCTCCAGCCAAAGGTGCCGCCGTCGGTGGATCCCGCGTGAAGGTCAAGCCGTACGAGCGCCTGGTCGAAGCGCATCAGGGTCACGCCGCCGCGCTGGGCGAGCGCCGCCGCGCGATGTCCGCGCACCAGCCCGACGACCCTCCAGCTCGCGGAGGTAGATCCCGGATGGCTGACGCTGACAAGCGGCGGCGGTTGCGGCGCTGGTGGTGCGCCCCGGGCTGGTCGACGCTTGGCTGTGTGGCTCTTGGACGCTGCGTTCGAGACCGTCGTGCCCGGCCTGCCACCGCCACCACCGCCAGCGCGCAGCGAGGCGCTGGCGAATACCAGCAGAGCTAGTACCGCCAGCAGCCCCAGCCACCTGCTCAGGTAGACGCCGGCGCGGCGCTCGCGAGGGCGCCGCTGGTTCATCGAGGCAAGCTCATCCCTTGGGCGTCAGCAGGTAGACCCGGGCCGGGGGAACAGGCTCGAAGGAGAACACCGACCAGGACCGCCCGCGCCAGGTGACCGTGCCGCTCAGCGGGAGTCTCGCCGGACCGGGACCGCCCGCGAGCTGCTTTGAGCCGGCGCGGACGAAGGCCACGCCGTCGGTCGTCGAGCGCACGATGTCGACCAGGTCCTTGTAGTGGGGTGGAAGCGGCTTGAAGCGGGCCGCGATGTGGGTCGCGACGCTTCCCCAGGCGGCGCTGCGCACGGTCGCGCAGCTTCCGCGCGCCGCGGCCGGTTCCCGCGCGAACAGCGCGATCTGGAGGGACCCGCTGGGGAAGGCCCCAGCCCGCATCACGTTCGCACGGTAGGTGCTCCCTGCGACGGTCACCTTCGCCCCGGTGCTCACGAAGCGCGGTGTCGGCTTGAGCGTTCCCATCAGGAAGACGCCGTTGCGGTAGATCTCGATCGGGGCGCCGATGAAGCGGCTGACGAGCTTGACGAAGCCGGTGTCGTCCTGGACCGACATCACGTAGCTGCCGACCGTCCGGCCGTGCCATCTGAGAGTGCCGGTGACCGGCGCGATGATGTAGGGCCCGCCGACGTCGGCGAGAACCCTGCCTGCCCTCAGCACGCGCAGTCGGACGATGTGCCAGTGGGGGGCGTAAACGAGCCCGTGGACGGCCGCCTGGACAGCCGCCGGGTTGGAGCCGACCATCGCGTTGAGCAGCGCAGCCGATCCGGTGACGTGGCCGACGTCGGCCCTCGTCTCACCACCGTGGAGCTCGCCTGCGTAGATGTGGCGGGTCGCCGCGACGTCGACCGCCGAGATGGCGGCGACGCTGGCGCTGCCGCAGGCTTCCGCGCCGGAGCGCGCGGCGGGCCTGACCGCGGCCGAGGCCCGGGAGACGCCGTCGTGGTCGGCATCGATCGTGACGCTCGCGACCAGGCTGGCGCCCGCCATGATCACGGTGGCGACTACGGCCCGGCGTGCCTTCGGGCGCCCCGACGGGAAGCGCATGGCCTGGAGTTTGGGCCGTCAAGCTAAGCGCGAATTCACGGCCGCGTGAGAGCTGCCACATCTCTCGCGGAGCAACCGCAGGCGGCCCGCGAGCAATCGCTCACGCAGGTCCCTGTAGAGCGGCGCTCCCGATGGCGCGCCACGACGGTGAGGGCTCGCCTATGCCGGCGACGATGCGAGGGTGCCGGTAACGCGACTCGACGCCTGGCTGATCTTCAGGACGACTTGGAGCGTTAGGCGACCCGCGCCGCCTCGTCGCACCCTGGCGACGATCCGGTTCTCCTGGAGCGCGACGATCACTCCTTCGTAGGGCAGGGCTGGGGCCGCCGGCGTGAGGGTAACGTGGCTCGTGCGGAGCGCTACGCCGCCGCCTTCGAGAGGTGCACCGTCGATCTCAATCGAGAGGTGCCCGGACACCGTGCCGCTGAAATCGGTCGAGATTCGGACCGCGACGAGCCTTGGATTCGGCAGCGGATTCTGCGTGAGCGTGCCCGCGAGCGTCGCCCGGAACGGACTGCCGAGCGCGCCGGGTGGCGCACCCTGCGTAGGTGCGGTGTTGCGCACGGGGGCCCTGCGGGAGGATGCCGTGCGGAGCAGCGCGGACGGCGTTCCGGAGCGGCGAGCCCAGTCGCTCGCCATCGGGCCTCCGGGAAGCCAAGCGAGCAGAGCAATCGGCACGCAAGCCGCCGTTGCCATCGCGCTGCCCCGAACCGCCGGGCGCGCGGGCCAGCCGTTGCTGACGCGCATGCCGATCGCGTACAGCACGGCGAGCAGGCAGACGGCGCTCAGCCCAAGCATCCAGCCGCTCCTGATGTCGCTCCCCGTGCCCAAGCCGTGCAGAAGAGCCAAGGGCCAGCACGCGTAGGCGAGCCAGTGGGTTAGGCGCCAGGCGCGGTGGCCAAGGCGTTGCCGCAGCAGGCTCGTCACGGCGATCGCGAGCAGCAGATCGAATGCGAGCGCTCCGAGGCCCAGCCAGAAGGGCCTGTAGACGCCGAGGAAGGGCAGTATGGCATCGGTGACGGCGATCGGCGCAAAACTGTCGAGTACCGCCGTCAGGATGTGTAGGCAGATGAACACGACGACGAGCAGCGAGGCGTTGCGGTGCAGCCCATCGACGACGAAGCGCGGCCAGCGCGGACTGGTCCACCGGTTCACGTCGAGCACGCCTAGGACGACGCTGATCGTGAGTAGCACGAGCGCGACGGCGCCGGTGGAGCGCGTCAGGTACCAGTAGGTGCTAGGTCCAACGCTGGCAAGGGCGGCTGTCATGGGTCTCGCGAGCGGGCGGCACTTGCCCCGAGCGTGCTCACACTCTCAGCGAGACCGAGGCTGAGCGTGGAATGCGAAGGCACTCTCAGTGAGCACGAGCGGACCGGTTTCGAGCGCACACATCACGCCCGCTGAGGAGGGACGATCCGAGAGGGCCTCGTCGCTTGGTCTCGAAGGTGGCGCAGAGTTCTCGCGTAACCCGCTATGACCCTGTCGGTGACCTGCTCGGCGCGAGCGGCCGCTGAGATGTGATCGGTTGGCGCCTTGGCGGAGGTGTTCCGAGGGGCCGCGTCGCTTGCTCGTGTGGGTGGGATAGGGCGTCGCGCCATGAAATTGAACTCCCTGTTTCGGTGTGCTCGCCGATCCTCCGATCTGGAAAGTCCCATGCACCGCTCACGGCGAGATAAGGGTTGTGTGAGACAGTCCTAACCGCGCGCTCGCCGGGGCGCCCGGCCTCGTCCGTCCCGGTGGCCTTGCTCGTCCGCTGTCGGCCTCCACGGGTCTGCGACCCGCGCCCGGCGGCCGCCGCGCTGCATCTGGGAGGATTCTTCCGTGCCGGGGCGCGGCCCACGTTGGATCCTCTGGTTGGCTGGCGTGGTGCTCGTGCTGCAGCTTTGCGCCGCCTCAGCAGCGCTTTCTGGCCTCGGACGAGTGGCTGGCGGCGCCGTAGGTGGACAGCAAGCCGCGGCGCTCGGGGGGTACGGGGTCGGCACACGGACGCTGATGCTCGTAGACCCGACCCGGACGGTTCACCTGCCGGGAGGCACCACCGAGCCGAGGAAGCTCCTGACGTCTGTTCGCTTTCCCACGGACGCCGTGCCGACGCGCCCCGGTGTGGCTCCGGCCGCGCCCGCGCCGGGACCCTTCCCGCTGGTGGTTTTCGCGCATGGTTTCGACGTCACGCCGGCCACGTATGCGCGGCTGCTGGCGAGCTGGACGCGCGCTGGCTATGTGGTCGCGGCCCCCCTCTTTCCCCGCACCAACCCGCACGCGCCCGGAGGGCCCGACGAGGCCGACGTCGTGAACCAGCCCCGCGACGTGAGCTTCGTGATCTCGCGTTTGATTGCCGCGAATTCCGTGCCGGGCCCACTTATTGGGGAGATCGACCCCCGTCGGATCGCAGTAGCCGGCCAGTCGGACGGCGCCGAGACGGCTCTCGCGGCGGCCGACAGCCGCCGCTACCGCGACCCGCGAGTCAGCGCGGCGCTGATCCTCTCCGGCGCAGCGATGTCCGGCATCGGGGGCTACAGCTTTGCGCCCGGAGGCCCCGCGCTGCTCGCTGCGCAGGGCACCGCCGACACGTCCAACGAACCGCGCTTCACGTACGCGTACTTCCGCGCCGCACGGCGGCCGAAGTACCTCTTGCGTCTCCTCGGCGCAGGGCACCTGCCGCCCTACACGACCGAGCAGCCGCAACTCGCGATCGTCGAGCGCGTCACCTGTGCGTTTCTCGACGGCTACCTGAAGGGGAGCACGACCGCGCTCGCCGAACTCGGCCCGCTTGGGAACGTCGCAGGGACGGCTGCCCTCGTGTCGGAGCCGTAGGACGGCGCGGATTCTTGCCGCCGCGGACTCTGATCGCCGTTCGGGGTTCGGCCCGGCATGCCGCGTGTAGTCGGGCGTCAACGGAGGGAGCGTGCGGTCTCGGGTTCGTCGAGGTCGCCAGGCCGGTGCCGCTGAATCTATGGGCTGCTCATGGGCGAAGTCGACCGCCAATGAAGAATGGCTCTCCCAACAGGAGAGGGAAGAATTCGAAGTAGAACGCGGGCGGAACGCGCCCGAAGTGCCGTCGGAGTTCAGGACCGGGAACGTGACAGTGTTGCTGAAGCACGCGATAACGCTTGAGCGATCGGGGCGCCGACTCGATCACATGTGCGCTGTTACCGGCCCTCCCCGAAGTCACTCGAGATAGGTGACGTACTCGCTTGGATCCTCCCGCTCGGGCGGGGCGCTTGGCTGACGGGGCGCACCGAGATGGATCAGGCCAAGCACGTGCTCTGGGGGTGCGAGGCCCATCGCGGCACGACCCTCCGGGGTGCGTAGTACGGCTGGTGTGCGCCAGTAACCCGCCAACCCGCGGGCGTGGGCCACCAGCAACACGATGTATGCGGCTATCGCGGTGGCGTGTAGATCCTCCTCGTCCTGAAGAGCGTCGCCACTGAGCGTGGCACTCACCACGATGAGCGTCGGCGCGCGGTCGAGCTTTGCCGCGTGCTCTTTCCCGGCCGCCTGCTTGAGGCGTTCCAGGGCAGCACGGCCCAGGACGCGGAAGCGCCAGGGATTGGTTCCATGGTGGTTGGGCGCCCAGCGCGCAAGCTCGAACAGTTCGTCGAGGGTCTTGCGCGCGACGGGCTCGGCGCCGAAAGCCTTGTGGGTGCGGCGGGTGCGGATCGCCTGTTCGACATCCATCGCTTGAGGATCTCATTACGGGATCGCAGCGCGCGGCCTTGCAGCCACGGTTGCGCAGAGCGATCAACGTGAGAGTGGGGAACGTCGCGGCAGGGAAATGCGCGGAAGGCTCTTGCGCGATCAACCGCCCAGGCTGCACGAGATCGCCTGTGACCTCCTGCGTCGCTGACAGGAGGTCACGAGCCGTCGCCCCGACGGAGGCTTTTGAAGCCTCAGCCGCCCGGATCGCACCGGCATAGGTCCGGGGGCTGTTTCCAAGTGGCCGACCTGCATGGGAAAGCAAACTGCGCCCGCATCCATCCGGCCCCCGCTGACGCTCTGCGCGCAGGAGGTCACCGGTTCGATCCCGGTTGGCGTTATCGAGAACGCGCCTGCAAGTAGGCCACCTTATGCCAGCCGGCTCGGTCAGTTCGGTGACCGCACAGCTTCGAACCGTTCTGCTGCCCATTGCTGTCGGAGGCCTCATCGCGGTCGATCACGACCGAGTGGTCTGGATAGCGATTGACGAGCCTCGACGGAATGTCCTGGGCCGCGCGTTCGCTGCACCCAGCGCGTTCGAGCGCCGTCGAGGAGGGAAACTGCGCCCTGGCCAAGCAGGCACGCGCAACACTCCACAGAAGGGTTCGTCGTCTCCGGAGGTCTATGTGTTGCGCAGCCGGTTGGCGATAGTAAACCCGAGGAGACCCAGAAGTGCGATCCCGATCAACACTTGGAATGACCCGACAAGCGCCGCACCGCCACGAGGGGTGTACATATTACTCACAAAATCGGTTAAGCGCTCCATGCTCTACTCAACGTGCTACCGATGGCCCTCACTTCGTCGTCACATGCCTTGTTTGGTTCGTCAGGGCAGTGCTCCCACATCACTTCTCCTGCGACTGAGAAGATGATCGCTGGCACGACGATCAGGATGAGTAACCACACCGCAACTAGCCACATACCCTCGCCATAATTGGCTAAGGCACGTGCCGTCCAGAGACCGGCCCAGCGCCAAGCTTGTCGCCGCCGATTCTTATCGTCGAAGTCTGGAAGGTCTTCCCTCCTTGCCTTTCTTCCTTGATCCCTCCGCCGCCGGGATGTTGGTGCGCGGTATTTACGTTCAAGGTTCTTGGTCCTTACATAAGCCTTTCCAGCATCGGCATACTGGCCTTGTTCGGTCCAAATACCCGACAGTGAGCGAAAGACTGACGCAGTTTCGATCTCGGCGTCTGCGAGTGCCCTGTCTCGACTATCACTCTGTGGGGAGTCTCCCTCCGTGTTCTCTAGGAACTTTTTGGAGGAGTCCCGTCCACTCAGCTGAGCGGGAGCGTGCTTCGGTTGGAACTGGTCGTATTGAAGGCCGGTCACCCCGACTAACCACGCTTTATCCAGACTGACTCGCGTAAACTTTGCTCTCGTGAATACATTCCGCTGATCGCCGTGTCCGGGACACGCTTGCCGCCCTGGATCGCAGGCAGCTGCGACACTTCGATCGGCATGACCGACCGCGCCACCAGAGTCGCCGAGCTCCTGCAGGAAGCCGGCGAGACACATCACCTCGTCTACCGGATCGTGGACGGCGAGGACTCCGACTGGGCGTCGTGGTACGCAGACTGGCTCCTCAACCTCTCCGAGCTCCCTCAAGTCCTCGGCACGATCCCGGTCCGTAGTGAGCTCGTGTGGCTGCTCGTCGAGCTCGACAAGGAGCACGCGCGATCGAGCCCGCAGACACCCTGGCCAGCTTGGTATGCCGCGCAGATGATCGAGCGGTTGGGAACCACGCAGGAATAGCGTGCAGAGGGCCGCGAGCGTCGGCAATCTGTGGAGGCCACCAACGAGGGCGGGCGAGGGTCGGTGCGGCCGATCCAGAGCCGCGGACGTCGTGCCCGCTTGCACGAAGCCCTGCCTATAGTACGCGGACGCGAGCGCGAGAGGCTGGGCCCGAGCACGAACCCCGTTGTCGTCGTGGTCGGGCCCGATCGAGCGGCGACTCTCATCGCGACAGCTCCTTGACGCCAAGCGAAAGCATTCTTGGTCAACGGACGGGTGACCAGTAGCTGGGCGATCTCGTCATCCATCGCTGTTCGGGGCTTCTCTGTCGAGCGTTGCCCAGCATCGCGGGGTCTACCCGCTCTGGACGTATGTTCGATCTTTACCCGCGGGCCGGCTGGGCTGCTGTATATCTCGCGGTGGAGGCTAGGTATTTCGCAGTTGGTTGTGACTAACCGCGGATCTCGGTGCGGTGTGATTCGATCGCGTCGGCGCTGCGCGACGCGCGCAGCGACTCGGCTCGTCGGGGGCATTGCCGTTGCGGCCTGCCTGCTTGTCACGGCAGGCGATGCCGCCGCCAAGGTGATCGCTTCCAGCGGCTTCAGTCCTGGCCGAAACGGCTTCTCGTTCGCGAACTACGGTCCCGGCTACGCGAACCTGTCGCCCAACGGGATGCGGGGGCTGTTCGGTGACCGGGTGTGCGCGGCCCCTATCAAGTCCAAGCGTTGCGTGCTCACGCCTGTGGCTCAGAGGTACCTGGAAGAAGCAAATCGTGCTATGGCCGGCGGGCATTGCTTCGGCTTCTCCGCCTTGAGCATATTGCTGTTCCGCCATCAGTTCCCGCCGCTCGCCAAGACGCCGATCAAGCGCCTCAAGCTGCGGGGTAACAAGGAACTACAGCACGCGATCGCGTACGCGTTCCAGTGGCAGACGTTGCCGGCGCTGCAGCAAGAACTGGTGCGCGGCACTCCCACCGATGTGTTGCGGTTCCTCAGCAGTTCGCTGGGCCGTCGAGGAGGCGAGCTGTACACGATGGCGATCTTCCGCAACGGATTCGAGGGGGGGCACGCGGTCACTCCCTACGCCGTCGACAACCGCGGACACGGGCTGTACGACGTGCTGGTGTATGACAACAACTGGCCCGGTCAGGCGCGACGCGTTCACTTCGACACCAACGCGAACACCTGGAGCTACGTTGCGGCCTCCAACCCGAGCGTGCCCGACTCCGTGTACAGCGGCAACGCTCAGACGGGCACTCTCTACCTCGAGCCCACCACGCCGGGGTTGGGCGTCCACTTCTGTCCGTTCTGCGCCGCGACCGCCGGCCCGCGCACGTACAACGAAATCCGGCTCGCCGGCAACCCGGAAAACCACGCGCACCTATTGATCCGCGATCCGCAGGGACGCGCGCTCGGATACGAAAACGGCAAGTTGGTCACCCAGATTGCAGGTGCTACCGCAGTCTTTCCGACCGCATCCTCCAACTGGCAGCAGCACCAGGAGCCCGTGTACCGGCTCCCGTTCGGCGTCAACACGCAGGTGACAGTGGATGGCTCAGGCCTTCGCTTCCCGGACACCGAGCACTTCTCTCTGATTGGGCAGAACCACGATCTCGCGGTCGACGGAATGATCGTCAGACCGGGCGAGCGCGAGAGCATCGTGCTCAACGGTGACGACGAGTCGATGACCTACACCAGCGCCGGCAGCCAGGCGGCGTCCCCGCTCTTCAACGTCGGACTGGTGACGCTCGCGGGTAACTACAGCATCGGCATCCAGGCGGTGACTCTGCACCCTGACTCGGTCATCAGGATCGCGGACGACCGCGGGACCTCCACGCTCTCGATGCACGACGCGAGCGCGAGTGGCCAGACCTTCGAGCTTCACCTGACGCGCCAAGTCGACGGCAAGGTCGAGAAGCTTCGGGCGGTCAGAGTCGAACAGCCGCCTGGCAAGACCGTCGACATCCTCTACGGCACGGTCCACAACGGCGAGTCACGGTTCCAACTGAAATAGTGCGGTCCGGCCCCGGCAATATGTCCGGGTGTGAAGTGCACGCGACCTCGTGAGTGTCGAGCCAGCCAGCCTGCGGCACGCTGATCGCAACGCGCGCGTAGCGGAGCTTCAGTCGAGCGCGCCAGGCGGCAGCACATAGCGAAGCGGTGCTTGGGACGCTGCTCCCGCGCTGCCGTCCTGCTGTGAGCCGTGCAGGCCGCGACGGGAGGCGCCGGTGACCGGCGCCTCGGGTGTCCCGGCGTGCGCGACGATCCATGCGATGATCTCCGTGAAGCCAGATCCCTCAGCGAGGATCACCGAACGCTCGATGACATTGCCGCCGGAGGGATGAGGCCGCGCCAGCCGCGTCACTAGAGCGCGGACCACATCGTCGTCCATGTGCTGACTCGAGTCGCCTACGGCGTCTGCTCCGTCAGGCCGCGCGGGGCTCGAACTGTGCGGAGCGTACGCCCTGCTGCATGACTCGCGCGGCGCGCCGGGCGTCATCCTCAGAGGCGAACGGCTCGGATTGAACGAGGCTCTGTCCGCTTCGATCGATGACCTCCCAGTGATAGCCGCCGGCGTTGTCCTGATAGACCCAGAACGCCGGCGAAGGCATCTCTGGCTCGAGACGCTTCACGGCAGCCGGAGACTTCGCGGCGCGGACCTGCTTTGTCGCGGTGGCCATGGCCGACCGCCTCTCTACCCCTCTTGAGGAAATGTCCGTCAAGCAAGCGAGAAGAGCGAGAGCTCACCGGACGCACCTGGGACTATAACGGCTTTCACCCCGGCGCCTTGGAGTCCTGACGCCGCGAAGCGCCCGTTCGGCACAACCTTCGCGTTGGTGCCGGTCCGTCGTCCCCGGGTGGCTGCCAAGGCCGGCTTTCGCATCGGGGTCGGTGCGGTCGACGCGGCGATCACCCGCTAGTCCATGACGCTCGTGTACGGCGTCGTGGCCTTGACGCCGTGGCGAGCCGCCTGATGGACGCGGCGCCCGGAGAGCCTGCACTCGGCAGCGAGCGTCGCTGTGACGAGGCGGCCATCGGACCGGATGCGCATGAGCTGCCCCGTGGGCTTGCGGACCAACGGCGCGCAGCCGTCGACGCCGACAACGCGGTACTCCGCGGGCAGATCGGCGATGCGGACGCTCTGCAGTTTTGTGAGCTTCATCGTCTCCATGGCGGGGCTCCTTCGTTAGCCAACCCTGCGGTTCGATCGGGGACCTTCCTTCGGACGGGAGTTTGGCTCTCGATGTCCTCGGCGAGGCGAGACACGCGTGCCGCTTGATCAAGGACCACTTCAGCCACCCGCGTCATCGCCCGGCCGTCATCGTCGTGCGCGTCGCAGAGATCCCGGGCGGCACTCTCCAGCGCGGCTCCTGCCCAGCCCGTGCACTTGGCTGCGCGCGCGATCAGCTCGTCATTCTTTGTTGCGCCGCTCCTGGCTATTAAGCGCGGCCCTCGACCCTCGGTGCTGGACATCGCCAGCCCCTTCTCGTCTCCCTCTCGGGTCGCACAGCGCACAAGAAGAGAGAGACGAACGAGATCCCGTACAAGCTGTCCGCGCGCCCTTGGCTCGATCAGATCGTCGCGTAACCGGAACGCACGTCCATCGAGCCTACTCTTCTGCGACCCGTGCCGCGTGTGCGAGCCCGTGCGAACCGCGCAACCTCGGCGCCGAGAGCCCGGGGAAGGAGTAGTGTCGACATACAGCTAGAGAGAGGAACCGCAATGGCGGTTGGAATTAGGCAGAAATTCAACGGCGGAACGCAGGCGAATTACGACGCGGCCCACGCCATCATGGAAGTTGACACGGACCCGCCCGCTGGGATGCTCGTCCACTCGGCGGGGCCGGTCGAGGGCGGTTGGGGCATCATCGACTTCTGGGAGTCACGCGACGCGTTCGACACGTTCGTTAGGGACCGGCTCATGCCGCGGCTTCACTCCCTTGGCGACGAGGGATTCCCGAGTCCGCCCGACGTGAAGGAGTTCGAGGTCCACAACCTCCAGACAGCGTAGGTCGTCCTCGGCTCGGTCGGCGGGCCTGGCACCCCCGTCGACCGATAGCTGGTGGCCGCGGGCCTTCAGCACTACGACTGCTCGGCAGCCTCTGAGGTCGTTACTGCGGTTGGACTGTGAGCTTCGCCCGCTGAGTGGACGGGGCGATGCGCACAACGTCCCAGGCGAGCCCGATGCGCTCGAGGCCGTCGATCAGCCAGCCCCCTGGGTCCAGCTGCCAGCGGGTGAGGCCGTGGTGCGCGGATGTGGGGAAGGCATGGTGGTTGTTGTGCCACGCCTCGCCGAACGTCGGCAGCGCGAGCCATGCGAGGTTGCGCGACTCATCTCCGGTCGAGAAGCGCCGCCGCCCGAAGAAGTGACACAGCGAGTTGATCGAGAAGGTCGCGTGATGCAGGAAGAGGATCCGCACAGCACCGCCCCACAGCATCCCCGTCAGGCCGCCGACGATCGAACCGGTGATCGCGACTCCAAGCCCGAACGGGAACAGGAGCCCGAGCAGCACCCAGAGCGGGAACGTACGATCGATCGCGCGGATCAGCGGATCGGCGAGCAGATCCTTGGCGTAACGCTCCTCGCTGGCGCGATCGACACCGCGGAACATCCAACCGATGTGCGCGTGCAGCAGCCCCCGCAAAGCCCCTCGCCAACCGACGCCGTGGTCCGCGTGAGGGCTGTGAGGGTCACCGGGAGCGTCGCTGAAACGGTGGTGCTTGCGATGCGTGGATACCCACTCGATCACTGGGCCCTCGACTGCGGCCGAGCCGAACGCCGCGAACAGCGCGCGCACTGGCCGAGTTGTCTTGAAGCTGCGGTGGGTGAACAGACGGTGGTAGCCGACGGTTATTCCGATACCGGTGATGAAGTAGCTCACGGCCAGAACCACGAGGTCCTGCCAGTGAAGCGTTCCCCCCCACGCGAGCCAGATCGCAACACCCAACAGAGCTGCGGGCACAGCCGTTACGAAGACGTTGGCGAGGCGATCTACGGTCTCGTGCTCGAGAACCATCGCGTCGCTGCTGATGTGTTGGTCAGACATGGCCCCGTCTCCTACGGGGGCCTTCTGCCGACCGCCTACTAAGCACAGGCGAAGCGTCCTAAACAGCCTGGACGTTCGCCGCCCTCGGTCCTTTGTCACTGGCCTCTGAGTCGTAGGTGACCTTCGCGCCTTCGGCCAGCGAGCGATACCCCTCACCGGTGATCGCGCTGTGATGGACGAAGAGATCCTTCGAGTTGTCATCGGGCGTGATGAACCCGAATCCCTTGTCGTCACTGAACCACTTGACAGTTCCTGTAGCCATTGTTTCCTCCGGCGTCGGTGCGTGCTGCGAACGCGGAGATGCTGTGAGCAAGGCTACGAGCGCTGGCACTACGATGTTGGACGGCGTGTCCAACCTGATCCGTCAACGGTAGCACGCCCAGGGTCGCGGTCGCGGTAGCCCTCGCTGGAGATGCTGGTCGAGCGCGTGTGCGAGGCCGCCGGTGGGCCGGCCGTACCTAGCCGGGGCGCGCCGCTGTGAAGCAGAACTGGATGCAGGCAAAGAAGAATTCGCTGCGCCGCGCCAGCTCCCGCTGCTCGGATTCCCAAGCATGTGCCTCGTCGTCCGAGATCCCGTCTCGTCCGGCTACGAAGTCGGCAATGAAGGGGACCATGAACCCGCCATACGTGTCCGGGTCGAGCTCGTTGGTCGCAAAGGCATGGCCTTCGAGCTTGACGTCCTCGAACCCGGCGGCCTGAAGCTGCGAGGTGAGGGTCTGCGGCAGCGACGGATGCGCGAGGTGCCCATCCCAGGACCGCAGGATCCGCTCCGTCCGGGCAGGATCGGTTGTGTGCAGGGAGACGGTAGCCCAGTCGACGTCCCACACGACCAGACGACCGCCGGCGCGCAAGGCGCGGTGCATCTCGGCGAGCGCGGCCGGGACGTCGGCGACATACTCGAGCACCTGCACCGAGAGCACCGCATCGAAGCTCGCGTCCTCGACCGGCAGCGAAGTGGCGTCCGCCTCGTGAAATGCGACATTGTCGTGGCCCTCGCGGCGATGCGCCGCCAGCGCGAGCATCGTCTGGCTGCTATCGAGGCCGACCACCGAGCCCTCGGATCCCACCTGCTCGAGTAGCTCGGCGACGTAGAACCCAGGTCCGCTGCCCACGTCCAGGATGCGATCACCGGGAGCAGCGTCCACGGCGTCTCTCACCAGCTGCTGACGGCGCATCACGTCGCGCGTGCGATAGAGGACTTCGAGTTGTCTCGCGGTGCTCTCGTCGAATTCCAGCTGGCTCATTGGCTCATCCTCTGCGGGAACTCACCGTACAGGACGCTCTCACGAGTGGCCCGATCCTTGGTCTGGAACATCGTTACGTCGCTTCGACGCTCCCAAGCCGCGACCGCGACGAGGCGTGCAAGCGTCACTCGCTCTACGGGTAGCGGTAGGGTGCGCTGGAGTCCTGCTGCGGTTCGATGATCGGCCCGAGGAGCCAGTGCGTGAGGTTGGACAACAGCCATCCGAGGTGCGACGGGCGCGGTGCTGGACACCGTGATCAGACGCGGATAGGGGTCATCCGCCGTGGGGCGCGTCTGTGCGCGCTTGCCTGCCTCGGCTTCGCCGCCGTGCTCGCGGCATCCGCCCCACCGGCCCTCGCCCTGGTGCTCGCCGGTGAAGAAACCGTGCCCGCCCCTGCTGCGCTCAACACCTCGGCCCCGAAGCTGACCGGGACGCCCGCACCGGGAGGCACGCTCACGTGCAACCCCGGCGCGTGGTCCGGCAGCCCCAGCTCGTTCGCCTACGCTTGGCTGCGTGACGGGGCGCCGATTCCGGGGCAGACATCGAGCAGCTACACGGTGCAGGAAGCCGACCGGGGCCATGCGCTCTCGTGCAGCGTCACGGCCCGCAACGAAGGCGGCGAATACCTGCTCCAGGGCCTGTCCAGCGCGAGCTACGAAGTCGAATTCCACGCTGAATCCAGCAGCGACTACCTCTCGCAGGAGTTCAAAGAAAGACCGGCTGGCGAAAAAGGCGACCCAGTCGCGGCGACGGCGGGCGCGACCACGGCCGGTATCGACGCCAGCCTGCAGCGTGGCGGCCAGATCGCCGGGAAGCTGACCGCCGCGCTGACCGCGCTGCCGCTGAAGGGCATCGAAGTATGCGCCTTCGGCAGCGCCACGCATTTCGATCAGTGCGCGCACTCCGGTGCCGCCGGGGAATATCTCATCAGCGGCCTGCCCAGCGACTCCTACCAGATCGAATTCCGGCCCGTCGAACCCGGCCAGAACTATGCACCCCAGTACTACAGCGGGAAGTCGAAGGCAGCCGAATTCACACCGGTTGCCGTCGCTGCCGGAGCCACGACCTCGGGCGTGGACGCCGCCCTGACCGCGGGAGGACGGATCACGGGCACCGTGACCGGCTCCGGCAGCGGGCCGCTAGCGAGGGCAGAAGTGTGCGCCGAAGCGGGCTTCAGCCAGTGCGTGACAACCGACTCGAGCGGCCATTACACGATCACCAACCTCGCAACCGAAAAGTACGTCGTGAGCTTCAACCCCGTGCCCATTGGAGAAGCTACGCTGTTCGGCTCCGAATCGACGGAACTCACCGCGCCCAGGCAGTCCGAATTCCTCCCGCAGTTCTACAGTGGCAAGGCCACGTACCAAGAAGCCGAAGCCGTGACGGTGACGGCCGGCTTCACCACGGCCGAAATCAACGCCACCCTCGAAACTGGCGGCCGCATCGAAGGTGTCGTCAAAGCCCAGGAAGGCGGGGCGCCGCTCGCCAACGTCGTGGTGTGCGCTGAAGAGGCCGAAGAAACCAGCCACTGCACATTGACGTCGGCCTCTGGGCAATACATGCTCGAAGGGCTCGCCCCCGGGTCCTACGGGGTCAACTTCTTCCCGATCACGGCGCTGTTCGGCTACTCGATCTACGAGCCCGAGCGCTACAAAGACAGGGTGTTCCCAGAACCCGGCGATCTGGTGACAGTGATGCAGAACGTCACCGAGGGCGGCGTCAACGCCGAACTGCCGATCGGCGCCCAGATCAAGGGCAGGGTCACCGCGGGGTCTTCGGGCACACCACTCACAGGCGCGGCAGGCGTGTGCCGTGACCCCCAAAGGCGCACAGCTCTTCGATTGCGCTGCAACCAACTCCGCGGGTGAATACACGATCACGGGTCTCCCCACCGGCAGCTACGACGTCTACTTCTCGGGGCCCGAACGCTCGGAATACATGGGCCAGATCTACAACGATCGGCAGACCGTCGCAAGCGCCGATCCCGTGTCCGTCACCGCGGGCGGCGTCTACCCGGGCATAGACGCAACGCTGCAGGTTGGCGCTCGCATCACCGGAAAGGTCACCGACGCGGCGGGAGCGCCCATCGCCGGCGTTCGCGTCTGCGCGAACGCGAAACTCGAAGGCCCGTTCGGCGGCGCATGTGTTCGCACCCAGTCGGCAGGCCCCGCAGGGAGCGCCACCAGTGAAGCGCTCTCCGTCCCCGCGCCGCACGGTTCGGCGGCGGCGATGCTGACCGTTGCGAAGGCCGTATCGATCAACTCGAAGACGGGTGCAGTCACCTTCACGATCTCCACCTCCGGCCCGGGAGCGCTGAGCTGGAATCTCGTGTTCCGCAACTCCGATGTCGGCTTCGCCGACTCGCTCGGCTTCGGTCTGCAGCCGACCGCGACCGTCGCCCGCGCAAGATGCAGGGCGGGCATGGTCAGGCACAACGGGCGCTGCGTGCACGCCACGGTCCCGTTCGCCAGCGGGAAGCGCACGGTGCCGGGCGGGACCGTGAAGATCGTGCTGCACCCGACGACGAAGGCGCTGCGGGCGTTGAGGTCCGGGCGCACCCTGCACATCAGCGGCAAGTTCGCCTTCCGGGCGGCGTCCGGCGTGCCCGGCGTCACGCACCTCGTCTCAGCTGCGGTTCACCTGCCGCGCCGCCACAGGAAACGCTAGGCGCGATCGGCCGCCGTCCGCATGCGCACGCTCGCGCATCACCCCGGCTACGCGGAGGTACACGAGGCGAACGTGCGCGCGGTCCTCGGCCTCCCGGCAGCGCCGGCTTAGCGACGGCAGCTCCTCGCCGGCCCAGCAGCGTCAGCCCCTCGCCGGTCAGGCGGGGTCGGCCGCTGGCCGGCGCAGCCCGGCCGGCGGATGCCGTTTGAACCGTTCTCCGCTCTCGGCCGTAATCCGAACATGAGCGTCAACCGCCAACCGCCTCACTCCCGGGCGTAATGATGGAGTCCGACAGCCGACCCCATGACCCGGCGGCTGCCGCCGAACTCGTCCTGCGCGCGATCGAGGACATCGACGCGAGCGACGACGAGCAGCGTGATGCCCTGCTTGCGGCTCTGCTGTGCGCCGCCTGGGGAAGCATCCTGGCCCAGTGGCAGTGAAGAGCTGACGGCATGGAAGCGGGACGCCGCCTGGCGGCCGTCGCGCTACCGTGCTGTGACGTGCCGCGCATACCGCTCTCTCTGATCGAGTTCCCCGCGGACGACACCGAGCGCGCCAGACGGTTCTGGGCGGAGCTGTTGGGAGTCGACCTGCAAGCGCGCGATGCCTCCGAGGGCGCAGGCTGGCAGACACGCTCGGGAGACCTGGGGCTTGGCCTCCATGCACGTGGACGTGGCCCGGGCGACTCCTTCTCGCTGCCGTACTTCAGCGTGGGTGATATCGGCGCGGCGCTCGAGCGTGTGCGTGCGCTCGGCGGGAGCGTGGTGCATCCCGGGGAGCGATGGGCGATCTGCAAGGACTCCGAGGGCAATCCGTTCGCGCTCAGCCAGTGACACGACCAGCCAGGTCACTCCTCAGGTGCTGAGGCCGGCGAAGCGGCTGAGGTTGCAGCAGGGGCTGGCTTTGATGTAGCGCGACACGGCGTCCGGGCTCAAGCGCCATGTTCGGGATGATCGCGCTGGGCGACCGTGACCTCCTGCTCGCTGGCACCCGCCTCGTGCGCACCGTCCTGAAGACTGGCCTCGAAGACCGCCAGCTCCTCGTCCGAGGAGTCGTGCAGCCGGCGAAGCGCGACTTCCTTCACGCGTGGGTCGGATTGCTCGGCCTCTACGTCGGCGAGCTGCGCGTCCGGAGCATCTCCGTCCGCTCCCTCTTGCTCAGTGGACGCGTATCGCCTGGCTTCCCTCTTGGCTTCCTTGTTCTGGCGGCGCTCGCGAAGCCGGTTCTCCCGCGCGAGCTTCGCCATCGTGGTCCTCTTCTTGCCGCTCGAGCCCATGCTTTCCAATCCCTTTGTCGGAGTTCCGGGCGCCACCGCAGGCCCGGCGGTCGCGGAGCGAGGCCAACCGCAGAGTTGCAGCAGCGCCATCGGCGTTTGGATCGTTCGTCACGATGATCCTGGCCATTGAAAGCTCCTAATTGATCGTGGGGGACGTTCGACCCATCCAGGCCTCCCCGAGCGCCAGATCAACGGGGAGCAGCCGACGCCCGGCTACGGGGTGGGGTGTTCTTGCTGCGCCCGACGGAGCCGCGCGTCGGCACCTTCGTGCATCCGTTCGAGTTCCCGGAGGCGAGTTATGGTCGTGGGACGCAGCCCGTACATCTTCGCTCGGTAGATCTCGCAGCGCTCGCGCGCGTAGCGAGCCTCAGCGCGTAGGTCCGCGATTCGTTGCGCGTCGCCTGCCATTCTTCTACCGCCCGCCGCCAGTGCTGCCGCCCTGATCCGTCCAGCGGTCGCTATCAAAGCGATCTGGAGCCAACGCTGCCGCGCGGCGAGTGACGAGGTCAACTGGTTGCGCGAGCGCTATCGCCTGCTCGCTCGCCCCCGGCTTTACGAGCGCGTCCAAGTCAAACGAGCGAAACCCAACGACACCCGACGGGGACGGGACTGCGCTGAGCTGCACACCGCAGATCGGGCAACGGCCGTCGAGCAGGGCGATCTCCGGCGCGCTCGCGCGCACGCGGATGCGACAGTCCTGGCAGCTGAGATGGCGTGAGGACATCACACGGCCCCGAACCGGTGCTCTTCTGGGAGATCGTCGGTCAGAAGGGCGACAACCTCACCATCCAAGGGTTGCGCGGCGGCACGCCGATCCGCGGCGACGTGGTGGACGAGGAGCTCGAGCACCGCCACCTCCGACGCGTCACGCGCAGGCCGAACGCCCGTCCTGGCCTGACGCTTCTGTGTTGCGGTGGCCATGGCCGACCGCCTCTCTGCCCTTCTGCTCGAAGTCTCGTCCGGAAAGCGAGAAGAGCTGGGCTCACAGGACGCACCTAGCACCATAACGCACTCCCACTCGGGGACTCGGAAATCTCGCGTTTCACCATCGCCGGTCAGCCTGGCCGATCGATCTGAGCCCGGTGCTTCGGTTGGCGCAGCGTCGGGGCGGGTTCGCCTTTACACGAACGCCCCGCGGGCGCCGGCGCTCGCGGATCGCCCTATCCCCCACCGGGGCACGGACGCGAAGTTGAGGAGCTGTGCAATTGCACCGAGTTGCAGAGCGACCGCCTCCAGCGAGACGATTAGCTCCGCGTTCGGCGCAGTGGTCGTCCGAGACAGCAACTCGAGAATCGCGATCGTCTCGTCGCCGTCGCCGATTGGCACCAGTAGCGCTGTGCCTATGCCCTCCGCCCCGGCGGCCCTGAGCAGCGGGTCCTCGGCCGACTGCAAGTCGAGCACGCACGTCGGTGCCATCCGGTCGCAAGCACGGCCGAACTCGGCGGTCGACGCATCCTCTCGGGCTTTCCAGGTCCGGTTCCCGAACGCCGCCAGGCTTGCCGGGTCGCGCATCCAGAGCGCGCCGCACGTCATCGACCCGCGCCGCCCGTCGGGGCACCACGCGATAGCCGCATCCCATCCTCCCTCTGAGCCGAGCGTGTTAACCGCGTGGGTGAGTACCGATCGCCACTCCGTGAGGCCCCCGAGCGCGGCCGAGAGGGCGCGCTGCGAGCCTGTGTCCCACTTGAGGCCGTTGCTCTCCGGCGCCGACGAGGCTGCCTCGAGTGGCTCCTCATTCAGCTGGTGCTCCTCGAGGCCGGCTCGGACGTCTGCGAGCTCAACTTCGAGCTCGCTCACGCGGGTTTCGGCGGCTAGGCGGGATTGCTCGAGCTCGGCGGCTCGTTGCTGCTCGGCGGCGACGACTCCGTCGAGCTCGTCTACGCGCACGCGGGCGCGCTCGGACTCCTCGCGGAGGCTGCCGCGCTGCTCGCGCTCCCCCGACAGCTCCTCTTGCAGTCGCGTGATTGTCGCGCGCGCCTCGTCGCGCTCAGCCACCACCGCCGCCACACGATCGTCATTGAGCTGGTGCTCCTCGAGGCCTGCGCGGACGTCTGCGAGCTCAACTTCGAGCTCGCTCACGCGGGTTTCGGCGGCTAGGCGGGATTGCTCGAGCTCGGCGGCGCGTTGCTGCTCGGCGGCGACAACTCCGTCGAGCTCCTCGACGCGCACGCGGGCGCGCTCGGACTCGTCGCGGAGGCTGCCGCGCTGCTCGCGCTCTCCCGATAGCTCCTCTTGCAGCCGCGTGATTGTTGCGCGCGCCTCGTCGCGCTCAGCCACCACCGCCGCCACACGATCGTCATTGAGCTGGTGCTCCTCGAGGCCTGCGCGGACGTCTGCGAGCTCAACTTCGAGCTCGCTCACGCGGGCTTCGGCGGCAACGCGGGATTGCTCGAGCTCGGCGGCTCGTTGCTGCTCGGCGGCGACAACTCCATCGAGCTCGCTTACGCGGGTTTCGGCGGCTAGGCGGGATTGCTCGAGCTCGGCGGCTCGTTGCTGCTCGGCGGCGACAACTCCGTCGAGCTCGTCTACGCGCACGCGGGCGCGCTCGGACTCCTCGCGGAGGCTGCCGCGCTGCTCGCGCTCCCCCGACAGCTCCTCTTGCAGCCGCGTGATTGTTGCGCGCGCCTCGTCGCGCTCAGCCACGACCGCCGCCACACGATCGTCATTGAGCTGGTGCTCCTGGAGGCCTGCGCGGACGTCTGCGAGCTCAACTTCGAGCTCGCTCACGCGGGCTTCGGCGGCTAGGCGGGATTGCTCGAGCTCGGCGGCGCGTTGCTGCTCGGCGGCGACAACTCCATCGAGCTCGCTTACGCGGGTTTCGGCGGCTAGGCGGGATTGCTCGAGCTCGGCGGCTCGTTGCTGCTCGGCGGCGACAACTCCGTCGAGCTCGTCTACGCGCACGCGGGCGCGCTCGGACTCCTCGCGGAGGCTGCCGCGCTGCTCGCGCTCCCCCGACAGCTCCTCTTCAAGCCGCGCGATCGTCGCGCGCGCCTCGTCGCGCTCAGCCACGAGCGCCGCCACACGCTCCTCGCTTTGCTGGTGCTCCTGGAGGCCTGCTCGGACGTCTGCGAGCTCAACTTCGAGCTCGCTCACGCGGGCTTCGGCGGCGACACGGGATTGCTCGAGCTCGGCGGCTCGTTGCTGCTCGGCGGCGACAACTCCGTCGAGCTCGTCTACGCGCACGCGGGCGCGCTCGGACTCCTCGCGGAGGCTGCCGCGCTGCTCGCGCTCCCCCGACAGCTCCTCTTGCAGTCGCGTGATTGTTGCGCGCGCCTCGTCGCGCTCAGCCACGAGCGCCGCCACACGATCGTCATTGAGCTGGTGCTCCTGGAGGCCTGCGCGGACGTCTGCGAGCTCAACTTCGAGCTCGCTCACGCGGGTTTCGGCGGCTAGGCGGGATTGCTCGAGCTCGGCGGCGCGTTGCTGCTCGGCGGCGACAACTCCATCGAGCTCGCTTACGCGGGTTTCGGCGGCTAGGCGGGATTGCTCGAGCTCGGCGGCTCGTTGCTGCTCGGCGGCGACGACTCCGTCGAGCTCGTCTACGCGCACGCGGGCGCGCTCGGACTCGTCGCGGAGGCTGCCGCGCTGCTCGCGCTCCCCCGACAGCTCCTCCTCAAGCCGCGCGATCCTCGCCCGCGCCTCGTCGCGCTCAGCCACGAGCGCCGCCACGCGCTCCTCGCTTTGCTGGTGCTCCTGGAGGCCTGCTCGGACGTCTGCGAGCTCAACTTCGAGCTCGCTCACGCGGGCTTCGGCGGCGACACGGGATTGCTCGAGCTCGGCGGCTCGTTGCTGCTCGGCGGCGACAACTCCGTCGAGCTCGTCTACGCGCACGCGGGCGCGCTCGGACTCGTCGCGGAGGCTGCCGCGCTGCTCGCGCTCCCCCGACAGCTCCTCTTGCAGCCGCGTGATTGTCGCGCGCGCCTCGTCGCGCTCAGCCACCACCGCCGCCACACGATCGTCAGGGTCGAGAGGCGGAGCGGAACTCCTCTCGGCCAGCGTGAGCCCCCACTCGTCGACCAGCTCCTCACGGATCGCGGATGCGTCGAGCCGTCCCCAGCGATCGATCCTCATCAGCCGCTCGAACTCCGACCGTGCCAGCGATTCCTCCGCGACCGGTGCCGCCACACTGCAAGTGGCCGTAGGTTGTCCCTCGCCGTCGCGCAGAGCAAAGCGCAGAACAGCAAACGCGGGGCGCTCTTCGAACGCGCCGACCCGGTACTCGAGCTCCAGCACTTCCCGCCCAGGAGCGGTGTCTTCTTCCTGCAGTCGCAGTCCCTCGATCGACCCCGCGGCGGTGAGTTCGGCATCGGTCCGGCCGCACACGTGCTTGGCGTCGGTCCCGAGCTGGTCGACGTAGCGGCGGTTCACGCGCAGGTAGCGGCCATCGAGATCCTTTAGCCAGACGATCGCGGGACTCTCGTCCAGCGGCTCCTCGAGCACCGGACTCACCGGCTCGTCCGCCGCAGCGCGCGCGTTGGGGATCGTGAGCACGGCCGCGCGCCGGCCGTCTCTGTCGACCACCGCGACAAGGTCCGCCTCGACACCGTCGAGCGGCACCGTCAGGCGGCAAGCCTGGCCAGTGATGATCAGATCAACCTCGTGTGCACACGAGGCGAACGAGCCGTCTCGAAGGTCGAACCGGTCGACGAAGGCTCGCGTCGCGTGCTCGACCGATCCCGCCTCACGCAGAACAGCGATCGCCGGCGGCGCTCCCCCGCCGACGTCGGCGTGACTCTTTGTCCGCCTGGACCTACCCACGATGAAAAGGCTAAGCCCCTGAGACGGACAGTGTCAGGCGCAGACGCCCGAAGTGGACGAATGTTCAGCGCGCCCATAGTTGCTATTTGTTGGCGATCGGGGCGCGCGCGGCTGCGTGCACAGCGCGGAACACCGGTCCGGGGTAGTGTCGGCCTTCACGGTTGGCCCACGCCGATATGCGCACGCTTCGCCCCGCAGACCACATCTACGCTTTCTATGACGGCCGGGATGGTTCTCGCTTCTCCACCGAGCCGAACTGGGTCGACGCGGGAGCACTGTCGCTCGGGATCGCCAGCTACGCGATCGTCGACCGCGGCGAGGCGCTCGTATACGACACACACGTCTCCGTCGATCGCGCTCGACGCGTTCGACAGACGCTGGAGTCCGAGGGCGTGCAGCGATTCACAGTCCTCCTCAGCCACTGGCATCTGGACCACGTTGCAGGCAGCGCTGCCTTCGCCGACTGCGAGATCCTCGCCGGCGTCCGCACGTGCGCGCACCTGAAGCGGCGGCGCGCGGCGATCGAAGCCGGCACCACGCAGGAGGGTCCGCCACCGATCGACCCGCTCGTCATGCCGACGCGCGCGCTCGACGGGGTCACGCCTCTGGCGATCGGCGGACTGGATCTCGAATTGCTCCCGTTCGAGATCCACTCCGACGACGCAACCCTCGTGTGGATGCCGGGCCAGCAGCTGCTGCTCGCGGCAGACACCCTCGAGGACACCGTCACCTATGTAGATGAACCGGAGCGCCTGACGGTTCATCTTGCCGAGCTCGACCGCCTCGCAGCACTGGGCGCCGAGCGGATCCTCCCCAGCCATGGCGATCCCGACCGGATCGCCATGGGTGGCTACGAGGGCGTTGGCCTGATCCGCGCCACGCAGGACTACATCCGCGCGCTGCTGCGCATGCGGGACGAGCCGCAGCTGCGCGACGTCCCACTGAGGGAGCTGCTCGCCGAGCAGCTCGCAGCGGGCTCGATCACCTACGAGCCCGGATACGAGGAGGTGCACGCGCACAACGTGCGCACCGTCCTCAACTCCCGGGTGGCGCCCAGCTCGCGATCGTGAGGTGCCTGCCGTGACTCCCCGCTCGCATAGCAGGAGGTCGCTCGGCGCTTCCCGCACCCTGGCCGCCTCGGCGCATGCGCCTCAGCCGAACCCCGCCGCGGCACGCCGGCGGGATCGTCGGTGATCGGCGACGATTCGGGCGACGTGGTCGCGGCCTGCGCCACCCACATCCCGATCCCCCGGATACCCGCCGCGGTTGTCGTGCTCCGCGAAGGCCAACCCCTGGCCTCGACGCAGCCGAGCACGAGCAGCCCGACAGCGCCCGGCAGCACGACCACACCCGAGACCCCCGCGTCGGGCGAAACCCCGACCGCGCCCGAAGCCGCCACGCCACCCGGCACCGTGCCGGGTCTGTTCCTGCAGGCCGGGGATCAGGTCCGTGTCGCCGGTGGCGGGAGCCTCACGTTCTCCTACGAGGGCAACCGCTACCAAGTATCTCGCGGCGAGGTTCGCCTGGAGTGCCACAGCCTCGCGCTCAGCCCGAGACATCGTGCGCGGCGGATACAGGCGCTCGCGGTCGACCTCCAGTCCGGCCGCGTGAGGGTCCGGTCCGGCGGCGATGCGCGGCGCGCCCTCGTGCTCACTCCCGAGATGCTGGCGTACGCGACCGCTCGCGGCACCACCTTCATCGTCGACCGGAGTGCCGCACGACGATCGACGAGGGCCCGCACGGTGAACAGGCTGATCGTCGCCGCGAGGGCTTCGGATCAAACGCTGCGCATCAACTCGCGTGTCACCTACACCGCGATCGCCGACGCCAGGGGCCTGCGTCTCGACGTCTGGCCCTTCTCGCTCTCCCCGCTACAGCGCCCGACGACTCCGAGCGACGGCCTGCCGCCGTACTGGGCGGACGGGCTGTCGTGCTCGGTCGGCTGCACCGCTGCGGGGTCGATCCCGGGCTGGCCGCTGAAGCCCTTCCACAAGCAGCACGCGATTCGCGCTGGCATCAACGAGCTTCGGCCGGCCAACTTCCACGTGGCGGTCGACATCGAGGCGCGCAACTGGCAGCCGGTCTATGCGATCCAGTCTGGCTGGGCCTCGATCCGCTACCGGGGCACCCCGGACGTGAACGTCGACGTCGGCGACTTCTACTACTGGCACATCGATCCCGCGGTGTCGGACGGTCAGTATGTCGTCGCATACCGGACAGTGATCGGGCACGTGCTGAAAAGCTTCTACCACCTCGCGCTGTCCGAGGGGAGCACGACCCACTATCTCAACCCGCTCAGGCCGGGCGGCAGCGTGCGCCCCTACACGAACACGGAGCCGCCCGTGATCGGAGTTCCGCGCATCTTCTCCGACGGGCGCGTCATCGTGGGCGCCTTCGGGCCGCAGAGCTTCGTGCAGACCGGCATGCACTACGAGACGCCGGTGCTGGCGCCGTCCTCGCTCGCATGGAGGCTCTACGACGCCCGAGGTCGCGCGCTCACGGGGCTTGAATGGGCGATGCGCGGCTCGCAGAACTACCCGGCGTCTCTGAAGCCCGTGATCTTCGCGCCGGGCGCAGCGAACCCCGGGTTTGAGTGCTTCGCCACCAGACGCAGGTGCATTCCGCACTGGAGGTACTGGCTCGCCGGGGGCCTCACCGGAGCACTGCCGCTCCACGATCTGACGCGCGGCCGATACCGGTTGACCGTGTACGCGTGGGACTGGGCGGACCACACGTCGGCACTCGATTATTGGTTCAAAGTCCCGCTCGCCCACGCGGCCGGTCCACCTGCAATGGAGTTCGGTCCGCTCGCCCCCAGGTTCGACTATGACGAGACGGGCCTCGCGCCGTGACGCTACCTCGCGATCGTGAGCGACGGGCTAGGCTTCGCGGTTGTGTCGGGCTACGTGGGACGAGTTCGAACGCTTGCAGCTGGTTGTGGGCTCGATCACGCAGGTTGATGACTTCCCCGAGGCGCGACACCCTGCTTACAAGCTCGTGATCGACTTCGGCCCGCTCGGAACGAGAGCGTCAAGCGCCCAGATCACCCACTACTCGAAGGCCGCGCTCGTGGGTCGCCAGGTGGTCTGTGTCCTCGGGTTCGAGCCCAAGCGCGTCGCGGGCTTGAAGAGCGAAGTCCTCGTCACCGGCGCGACTTCGGATCAGTTCGGCGTGGTTCTGCTGCGGCCCGACACGAACGTCGAGCCGAGAGCCGTCGGCTAGATCGTCGGCGCCGCTCCGAGCAGTGCGAACCTCGACCCACCGTGGGTGGCCTGGAACGGGAACGCGAGTGGCCGGGCCCACCCTCGCGATCGAGGATGGGCCCGGCTGGTGCTGCCTTCCGGGTGCGGTCAGACCGACCGCACGGTCTGCGTCCGGGCCGCTGTCAGCGAGACCTTCGCGGTCCCGATGCCGTCGCGTTCGCTGTTGACGGCGTCGGTTCCGGCGAGGCGGTCCGCAGCGTCCGGTCGGCGCCGAGGAACGTCCCGAAGTCACTCACCGCGACCGCGCGGTAGTGGATCGTCGTGCCGGCCGGCAGTTCGCCGAGCGTCGCAGCGAACGGTGTCGCGGCGTTGCTCACACCGCTTGACTGTGGTGTGGTGCTCTGACCGTATTCGGTTGTCGTGCCGTACTGGAACGACGCCTTCACGGCTGCGCCCTCGGGGTTGACGGTGCCGTTCACCGTCGCCGAGGATGTGCCCACCCCGCTGGCTGCGCGGGTGACGGGCGGGTGGGGCTGGTAGGCGTCTGCGAACAGGCCACGCGGGCTCGTCCCGTTGGTGAACAGGAAGAACGGCGTGCCGATGGCGGCGCCCTGGCAGGCGGCGCCGTCGGAGTTGAACGGCGTGGCGATGCAGGTGGAGGAGATCGGCTCGCGCACGTCCGCCTGAGCGGTGGGCGTGAGCGGCACGTCGCTGTGGTCGAGCACGAACGTCGGGCTCGCCGCGTTGACGAAGTGACCGGTGAAACCCTTCACCGTTCCGCCGCCGACGTCCTCGCGCCACGAGACGTACGGCGTGTTGCCCGAGAACGTTATGTCGGGCCTGGTCGAGTCACCGGCGCCCGTCGAGATCGGCGCGCCGCCGTTGACCACTTCAAAGTGGGCACTCGAGCCCGCGCCGACCAGCCGCGAGACGAACACCTGCTTGACGCCGGCCACGTTCTCATCCCACGTGACCCACGGCACGGTTGGGTTGGCGGAGTTCATCGTGCCGCCCGCCACGCGCGGGTCCTCTGCGCTCTTCGTCGGGTTGCTGTTCAGCGAGCAGTGCTTCTCGTTCGTCTTCGATTCCGCACACGCTCCGAACCCATTCGTCCCGCTCGTGTCGAGTGTCGCGGCGAGCTGGCTGCCGACTGTCACCCAGTGGAAGCCGCCTTCGGCTGCTTCGTCTTTGACGCCCTTGGCGGCGAACACCATCTCGTTCCCTTGCAGGCCAAGCGTGCCCTTTTCCTTCTCGTACCAGACGACCCAAGGCACGCCGTCCGCCGCGCCGGTGAACGCGATGTCCGGCTCCACGGCGTTGCGCGTCGGGTCCACGCTGAGGCTCGGGTCCGCGCCGGCCGGGCCTACGCGCGGGATCCCGGTCTGCTGGAAGCAGAAGCCGCCGATCGCGGGAACGTGGCCTTCGACTTCCACGCCCTTGGGCTTGACGCTGTCGCAGTTCACCGCACCCGGGCCGATCGGGCGCGAGACGAAGATCTGGTCCCTGCCGGAGACCGGCGCCGCGGTCGTCTCCTGCCACGCCACCCATGGCCCGGGCTTGGTCGGGTCGACCGCCGAGCCGCCCGCCACGGACGGCTTCTCCGCGGACTGGTCCGTGTGAATGTTCAGTGACGGCACCGGCACGCTGCCGCCGCCTGTGCCGCGACCCTGGCCGCCGAAGATCCACTTGCCCTGGTTGGCGTCGCCGGTGTTGTCAAAGCGGCTCGCGAACACGTTGTGAGCGTCGAAGCCCGCACCAGTCGTTTCCTCATACCAGGTCGCCCACGGGACCGTGCGCCCCGCTCCCGCGAAGTCGATCGCCGGGGCCTCGCCATCCTGGCCCTGGTCGAAGTTCAGCGAACCGCTGAATTGCGGGCTCGCGCTCGAGCGCCCGCCGACGGTCCCGCTGCCTCGAGTGGTCCAGGCACCGCCCGCAAACGAGCGAGCGAAAACCTGGTCATGCGGCGGCGGCTGCGCCATTCGTCTCCTGCTGGCGAAACACGGCCCACGGAACCGCTGGCTTGCCCGCTACCAGCGCTCCGCCAACAACATCCGCGTTGGTCGGGTCGTCACCGCTGACGCTGATGGTCTTGTCGATCCCGGCGGCCAGGTCGTCGTTCACCCGTGCGCCGAGCGGAAACGCCTGAAACGCAAACGCCGACCCGGCGCTCATCAACGAGACGATCGCCGCGGCGATCGCGAGCCGGACGGGGCCGCGGCGGCCGGTGTGCATGCGACGTCCGCGCTCGTTCGCGGGCGGTCTTGATAATCGCAACCGCGGTGCCGCGGATTGCGGTGGAGGTGCTCAACATGGAAGTCTCCTAGATCTAGGGGAATGGGGGTGGTTTTCGCAGCGGGGTACGGGCTGCGGCGTCAAACGGTTCGTCGGCCGGCGCCCGGGCTTCCCTTCGATCACCGCCTCGGCTCAACGACGCCAGGTGTTATCCGGTGACCTCACCGTCAAGCCGAGGCAACAACCCACAGCAACTGTCTTCACATCTGTGGACAAGCTGCTCTCACTTTCCTTCCAGCAGTCACCCGCAGCCAGGCACTCTCGGCGGGTTGGAGGCCCAGGCACGCCGACGTCTTTTCGGGCCGGGCCGAGGTGCTCGTTCATCCAGCGCTCGTGAGCCCCCCCGCGACGCGGCGGGCCCGCCGGCTTGACCAGCGCCGGCGGGCCCGCTGAGCGCCCCGTGTGGGCGCTCAGGTCTCAGCGTTCATCGACCCTTGGCCGTACCGAGTGCCAGCGTCAGCCGCTGCGAGCTCAGGGCGATCTTGCCGGAGGGCCCCGTCGAGGCGACCACTACGACCTTCACGCGACCCTTGCTGTCGACCAGCCGCTGGATGCCCTTGGCGAGCTTCACCCTCACCGTCGCCGTCCTGCCGGGGGCGACGTTGTAGCGCGCGCTCGCGAGCTGAAGGCCGACCTTCAGTCCAGCCAGCCTCACACCGTGGGCGGTGAGCAGCGAGAGTGACCCGACGCAGTTGCCGGACGACGCCATCGGGCAACTCACCTTGATCGACGTTGTGCCACGGGACACCTTCGCCGTTCCGCCCGTGATCGTCACCGGGCGCGTCGCACCGTCCGTCGAGTTGCTCGCTGCGCTGCCGGTAGAGCCGGCGGGCGGAGGTGTAGGTGTGGCGGGCGGAGGTGTAGGTGTAGCGACCTCGGTGAGGTCGGACTCCTCGAAGCCCGCGAGGATGTCGACGTTCGCGGCGTCAGCGACGACTTTGTCGTGCCCTTCGCCGCCGAATGCGATGTCCGGCGTGTTGTCGCGCACGTTGATCTGGTCATCGCCTTCGTCACCCGAGACGACGTCGACGCCGCCGCCGGGGTTGATCATGTCGTTGCCCGAGCCTCCGAGCAGCGTCTCCGACGAGCCTGCGCCGGTCAGCGTGTCGTTGCCCGGACCGCCGGCAGCCGTCACGGAGTAGCTTCCGACTTCGCCGACCGTGATCGTGTCGTCGCCGCCGAGGCCGTTCGCGTGCATCGTCTCACTGGACCCGATGTCGAGTGAGAACGGCACGAGGTTGGTGCGGTCGAATTTGACTCGCGACCCGTTGGGCTGGACGGTGAAGATGTCGCCCGCCGTCGGGGACCCGTTCACTTCGACGTCATCGCGGCCGGCGTCTCCGTTGACCACGTCGGAACCGTCGCCGTTGTTCCAGACGAGCGTGTCGTCTCCGGCACCGCCGTTCATGGTGTCCGCGCCGCGGTCGCCGACGATCCGATCGTCGCCGCCACCACCACTGATCGTGTCGTTGCCCTCGCCCCCGGCCAGCAGGTCGGGACCGTCGGAGCCGACGATCGTGTCGTTGCCGGCGCCTCCGTCGACTGACAGCTGCGTCAGGGCACCTACGCCTTCGGTGGCCGTGATCGAGTCATCGCCGCCGAGGCCGTTGACCTGGAAGCGCTCGGCCGAGGCGTCGATCGTGAACGGCACCAGGTTCGTCCGCTGGAACTTGACGCGCCCCGCGTTCGGGGTGATCGTGAACACGTCGCCGAGCGTGGGCGACCCGTTGACTTCGACACCGTCGTTGCCGGCGTCTCCGTTGGCGACGTCCGAGCCGTCGCCGTTGTTCCACACCAGCGTGTCGTTGCCGCCGCCGCCATTCATCGTGTCGGCGCCTTTGGCACCCACCAGGCGGTCGTTGCCTTCACCGCCGTTGAGCGTGTCGGCGGTGTCTGCGCCGGTGAGGACGTCGTCGCCGCCTTCGCCGTTCAGCGTGGCCGAGGCGATCTCCGTGTTTTTCGCGAGCACGGTGAGCGAGTCGTTGCCTTCACCGCCGTTCACGACGACCGTGAAGGTGCCGTTCGCCGGGACGGTCTGATCGCCGGGCGTCGCGCTGTCCCAGTCGGCGGTGCTGTTGAGCCCGCCGCCCACGCCAGTGTGGACCAGCAAGCCGTTGGCGACGGACACTGTTTCGTTGTCATCCGCGCCGTCGAGGTTGAGCGTCGCCGTTGTTGCGTTGACTGAGGCCGAGGTGATGGCCGCCGACGCGGGCACGGCGGTAGCTCCAAAGCTGGCGAGAGTTGTCGCTCCCGCCAGAGCCAGAATTGTCTTGGGTTTCATGTTGAGTCCTTTCTTGAAGGTGAATGGGTTCATGGAGTGCACTACGGGCCGTACCGGTGGACGGTTCGCGTCGTCGTCGCTCGCCTCGTGTGAACGAACCGGGAAGGGATGCGCCGCCCGTTGGCCCAAAGGCTGCGTCAGCGCCGTGCTTGTCATCGCTCGATCAGGCTCGATGCTGCGCGCTTGACGATCGGGCCGAGCGTCGGCCAGTCCGAGACCAGCGTGGCTCCCACGAAGACGCTCGTGTCACGCCTGCCCGTGACTATGCAGGCAAGCTCGCGGTAGGCATTAGATCCGACGCGCGATGTGTAATCGTCGATCACGCATGAGCCGTGAGCGCCGGCGAAGCGGATGCGTTCGGCCGCCGCGACCGTGCGGACCGCCTTGTCGTCGTCCTCGGCGTTACGCCGCGTACGAAACGCAGCCCAGCCCGCCAGCCGCTCGGCTCCCTGGCGCGGTGTCACGTTGAGGTAGCCGAGGTAGCGGCCGCCGCGATCGCGCAGGGCGAAGCTCACGGTGCCGTCGTCGCCGGGGATCGACCTCCAGCCGCCGGGATAGGAGATCGTTGCGGCGCCCGAGGCGATCGTCGCCCGCCTCCACGCCGCCGGCGGCGGGGCCGGTCGCAGCCGGGCGAGGCTGCTCCCGGCGAGCGTGCCGGCTCCCGCGCCGGTGTGAGCGGCGCGGGAACCGGAGTTGCTTGCTGGGGCGATTGCGACGCCGGCCACGGCCAGGCCCAGCAGCCCGGCCGTGGTCGCCGCGGTCGATCCACCTTCGCGTGATGGCGCTAGACGTTGCCATCGCCATCGCTCGGGCCGCCGTTGTTGTCAGCGTCCTGGTCGCCGCCGTTGTTCTGCGGGATTCCGCTGGCGGCGGAGCTCGCCACTGCGGCCTGTCCTTCGGCCGGCTTCGTCATGCGTGCTCGCCGCAGCCGATGGCGCCGTTGCGGCAGCTCGGAGTGGCGGGCTTGGCGTGCGCAGGGCTCGGCCGGCGCCGTCGCCGGCGCACCGTAGCCGTGCGCTGCCGCGGCAGCTCCCGAGCCGGAGCTCGACATGTAACTCGACCCGCCGCAACCCGCGAACAAGGCGGTGGCGAGCACACCCGCCGTCGCCAGCAGTGCTCCGGGCCGGCGCATGATCTTCTTTGCTCGATTTGAGGTCATGCTGATCACACGTTCCCGTCGCCGTCGCTGGGGCCGCCGTTGTTGTCGGCATCCCGGTCGCCGCCGTTGTGCTGCGGGATCGCCGTGTGGGTGACGTGGTGCTGCGGTGATGATGGGAATGATGCGTTGCTGCGACCGCGGGCAGGGCACCGGACACGCCGATGCCGAGCACCGCAGCGGCCGCGCTGATGGTGCTTGCGATTCGCTTCGTGTTCATTGTCATACCTTTCACGTGTTGTGAACTCCCGATCTCGGGATGCATGCTGCTGCAGGTAGGTACGGGACGCGTCGTCGAACGGTTCGCCCTGGCGGCGCCGCAACGGTTGTCGGCGAGCGACGCCGTCGGTTCGATGCCGGCAGCGGGCGGCTCTCACCGCAAGCGGCGAGGAGCGCTTTCCTCAGTTCACGTGAGCCGTTCGGCGCGTCAGCGATGCAGGCGTCGGCACGCGTGCGCCAGGTCGCGGAGCAACGCGGCGTGCGCGCCTCGCTCAGCGTGATGCGCCGATCGTCCCGCTGAGGACGCGCTGGCCGGAGGAGGCCGGGACCGCCGTTGGCCTGCTGGCGGGTGACCGTGAGGCTCGGGAACTGCGTCGGCGGGACTCCGGCCCAGAGCGTCACCTGCCTGCGCGTCGTTGAACGTGCCGACCGGAACCAGCACGCCGGCTGGGCTCTTGAGCCAGGCCTCGTAGTAGCGGCCGTTCGCCAGGTGGGGCAGGCCGCGCGCCGACAGCGCGATGCGCCAACCCGAGTCCGTTTTCGTGAGCGTTGCGTTGCCGTGGGCGGTCGGGGCGAGTTCCGTGCCCGATACGACCATCGCGAACTGCGCCGGAGCGGGGGAGCCGCCGCCCACCGACAGCGCCACGGCGATCGCCGCGGCCACGATCGCGGCGAAGCCGGGGAGCGCATACGCCGGTCGCAGCAGGCGCATATGCAGGCTCGGCCGGGCCCGGCGAGCGCGGGCTCATCGCGGGTCGGTTCGGTGTCCTGCTCGGCGATCGCGGCGACGACCCGATCCTCCAGGTCCGGGTCCGGTTGCGCCCATGTCGCGGGCGACTCGAGCAGCGAGCGCACCTCGTCCAGCTCGGCGCGCTCGGCGGCCGAGAGCGAGTGGGCGTCCTCGCCCGCCAGGTAAGCAATTCGGTCGTCCTCGCGTCTTGCCATGTCGTGATCCTCCTCGCCCATCAGTACGTTAGAGCAACGCGATTCGGTTCATTCCCGCAGATCCTCGAGCAGGGCGGCCAGACGTTTGTGCGCGCGGAACGAGCGTGACTTGACGGTTCCGTCGGGAAGTTCCAACCGCTCGGCGATCTGCGTGTGCGTGAGGCCTTCGAAGTGCTGCAGGCGCACGACCTCCTGCTCCTCGGCCGGGAGCTCGGTGACGGCGCGGCGCACCTCCCATATCCCATGCAGCGCCTCGGCGGACTCGGCCTCGGAGATCAGCGCCGGGTCCGCCTGAGGAGCCGACTCGAGCGGGTCCGCGCGTCGGCGCGCCTCGCTGCGGTAGACATCGATGGCCGTGCGGCGCGCGATCGTCGCCAGCCATGGGCCGAGCTCCCGCGTGTCATCGAGCGTCGCAGCTGCTCGCCAGGCCTTCACGAATGTCTGCTGGGTCGCGTCCTCGGCCAGCCCGCGATCGCCGAGAACGCGGTATGCAACCGCGTACACGAGCCGCCCGTATGACCGGTAGACGGTCCGGATCGCCTCGGGATCACCGTCGCGGAACCGTCTTCTGACCCCGCGGTCAACCACCGCGCGGACGCTACCACCCGGCTTCAGTACGACGGACGCTCGGGCTGCCACGGAGGGGCGGCGAACCGTTTCCCTCCGCTGCTCGTACCCGCGTCCATGAACCCACATCGCTCCCGGAAGCGCCCCACGACGCAAACTCTCTCGCCGATCGCGCTCCGCACACTGGGAGCTCTCGGCGGAATGCTGCTCAGCGTGCTTGCGATCGTGCTGCCCGCGCCCGCGCCGGCAGCCGCGGCGGGCGCCGGCTCGACGCTGCTGGTCAGCCGGCCCGACGGCTTCGGAGCGGTACCGCCGGCGCTCGACAACAACAGCTCCCCGGGCGCGGTGAGTGCCGACGGGCGCTACGTCGTCTTTGTCTCCCAAGCCGACGGGCTCTCACCAGACGCCAACTCGCGGGTGCAGAACGTCTTCCTCCGCGACCGCCAGACGCAGACGACCACGCTCGTGAGCCGCTCCGACGGCTCGTCCGGAACGGGAGTCGACGCAGACGCCGCGCATCCGGCGATCGCTGTGACGGCATCCGACGGACACGTGCTGGTCGCCTTCGAATCCACGGCGACGAACTTGAGCGACCATGACACGGGACCCGTTGCCAATCCACACGGGCTCAGCGAGGTGTGGCTGCGCGATGTGACTGCCGGCACGACGACCCTCGTGAGCAGGGCATCGGGAACCGCGGGCGCACCCGCCGACGAACCCGCCCGCGATCCCGCCATCACCGACTCCAACGGCGGCCCGCTGGTCGCGTTCGACTCGCAGGCCACGAACCTGGGCGGCACCGGCGTGTTCCTGCGCACGATCGACGCGCACTTCACCTCGCAGGTCTCCTGCCCGAAAAGCAACTGCGCGGTGGCCGGTCCGTCGCTTTCCGCCGAACCTGACATCCGCATCGTTCCGGCCGACGGGACCGCGGAGTGCGCACCCCCCTTGGATCAGTTCTCGCTTCCCTGCGTCCTCGTCACGTTCGTGACCTCCGACAAGTCGATCTTCAACGCCACCTTCGGCCAGGTGATCGTCGCAACCGCGATCGCGCCGATCGCCCAGGGCCTGCACCCGACGCCCTTTCTGCAATGGAAATTCATCAGCGGCGACCTCCAGGGTCACGCGGGTGACGCGCCCTCGACGAAACCGAGCTTCAGCAGCGACGGGCGCGCGATCGCGTTCGTCAGCCGCGCATCGAACCTCGGTGGCACACCGCCGCCCGGAGTCCAGGAGGCCTACGTCACCGTGCTCGACGACAACCCCAAGATCGTGAGCACGTCGAGCTCGGGCGAAGCGGCAAACCAGGACGTCGGCTCGGTCGCGCTCGGAGGCAGCGTGACCAACTTCGCCAAACCGGAATTGCGTGCGGTGTTCGAGACCGCCGCCACCAACCTCGGTGGCAGCGGCGAGCAGAGCTACATACGCGACGTGAAGGCGTCGACGACGTCGCTGCTCAACCGGGCTGCCGGACCGGAAGGCGCGCCCGGCGACGGCCCGTCGCCCACGCCGCCGGCGATCAGCGCCGACGGCGCCACCGCCGTGTTCGGCGCGTCCTCCTCGAACCTCGGCGACGGACAGGTCGGCCGCTTCCTCGGAGTCCACGTGCGTGAGCTTTCGATCCCCCGCCAGGACGTAGAACTGGTGTCGCGTCCGAGCGGCGCCGAACCGCTCCGCGCCGCCGGCTCGGATGAGAGCTCGTTTGCGCCCTCGCGCAGCGTGGTCAGCGCTAACGGCCGCTTCGTCGCCTTCGAATCACAGTCGGACTCGCTGTCGAGTCTTGACGACAACAGATCGACAAACGTGTTCGTTCGCGATCTGCTCACCGGCGGCACCCTGCTCGTGAGCCGCGCGACGGGCGCCGCCGGGATCGCCGCGGACGCGGACTCCTCGCTCGCGGGCATCAGCGCCGATGGGAGCAGGGTCGCTTTCACGTCCTCCGCCCGGGATCTCAGCCCCGACGCCAACGGCGCCCCTCAGACCTATGTGCGCGATCTCGTGGCGAACACGACGACGCTCGCCAGCCGTCCTGACGGCACAACCGCGCCCGCGGCGGCGACCGGCGCAATCGCAGCAGGGATCAGCGCCGACGGCAACGTCGTGGTCATGACCAGCCGCTCGCCGCTCGACCCGGCGGGCGGCGATGGCGTCGTGCACGTGTACGTCCGCGATCTGAGCCGGCAGACGACGACGCTCGCCGATCGCGAAAGCGGCACAGCGGGCGCCGTGCCGCCGATCGAATCGCACTCACCCGTGATCGACGCGGACGGCGGACGCGTGGCCTGGGCAAGCACGGCAACACTCGCGGGCGCCTCGTCCGGCGGCAAGGAGCACATCTATCTGCGGGACCTGAACAGCGGCGAAACGGAGCTGGTGAGCAGAGCCGACGGGCCGACCGGCGCCTCCGCCGACGGAGCCTCGACCCAGCCGGCGATCGACGCGGCCGGCGACATCGTCGCCTTCACCTCGGCGTCGCCGAACCTCGGCGCGAGCGCAGACTCGCCACAGGTCTTCGCCCGTGACCTCGCACGAAGCCAGACGGAACTCATCAGCCGTCCGGTCAACGGCGAACCGGTGCTTCCCACGACCGCCGCGGCGCCGTCGATCGACGCGGCCGGGGATCGGATCTCGTTCGTGGCGGTCGGAGCGATCGAAGCGCCTGCAACGCCGTTGTTCGAGGCCTTCGTGCGCGATCGCGGCGAACAGACGACGACGCTGGTGAGCCGCGCCGATGGCGTCGCCGGAGCGCCTGCAGATGCGGCCGTGCTGGCGTCGTCGATCTCCGGGTCCGGCGACTGCATTGCGTTCACCGGTCCCTTTGCGAACCTCAGCGACGGCTTTGCCAGCTCCGACTTCGACTCGGTGCACTTGCGCGCGGCGCGCAACACGTGTCCCGGCGCCGAACCGAGCAGCGCGACGGCAACTCCGCAGGGCCCTCCGGGGCCGGCGCCCGCGGCGACGCCCGCCATACCTGCGCCCGTGCTGAGCCTGCTGGCGCTGTCGCCGCGCCGGATGCATCTCGGCGGGCGCAAGGGCGGGACAACGATCCTGTTCACGCTTTCGCGGGCGACGCCCGTCACGCTGCGCTTCGAACTGGTGACTAGGGGCCACCGCCGGGGCAAGCGCTGCACCGTCAAGGGCCGCGGCAAGCCTTGCCTCCTCGCCGCAACGGCGGGGACGCTCACCGTCACGGGTAACGCGGGGCGCAACCGGGTCCGGTTCGCCGGCAGGCTGCACGGCAGGCTGCTACGCGTGGGCAGCTACAGGCTGACCGCCACACCCCTCCTCGGCCGACCGCAGACGGCGGCCTTCGCGGTCAACCCGACCGCAAGGCCCAAGCGGACTGGTCGCTGACCTCGGTTCGACCAGTTGGATCCGGTCGTGACGGCGGAGCGACGGTAGAGGATCACCGACAGGACGACGCCAAACGGGCTCTCGCGTTTGCGTGGGGAGGAGAAGTCCACGCCCAGGGCGCGCGTCAGGCTCGTCGGGCGCTCAAGAACTGCGCAAGGCCACTCACGCAGACGCACGGGCCTCGCGCCCTGACGCGTCAAGCGTGCGAGGGTGGCGGCGCGATCCAAGGCCCACAGCGGGTGCGGGGCTTGCGAGTGACGATCTTCATGGCCATCCCGCGCTGCATGACGGGGACTGGCGCTCGAGGCGGCGAGCTACCTGACTACTTCAAACGACGCGCTCGCGGGCGTCGCTGAGCTCAGCGACATGGCGCGCCGCCTCATGCGGGGCATGGGGGCGGGTTTCCCAAAGCAGGGAGGCGCGATCGACAATCCGAAAGGCCACGCTTCATCCTCGCACAGTCGCACCGACGCTCTGTTCCTACGGACGGGCTTGCCTCGACGCCGACTTAGCCGCTTGGTCGATGACCCCCTGCGTCTTTGGAACGCCTCACCCACCCGGTCGCGCATGCGAGGTCGCCATACCGAGGCCGCCAACGCCGCTCGTCGCGTGCCTATCTTTGCGGAGCTACAGTTTCGAGTGCCCGTGGAACGGCCGTTTGCGTTCGCACGTGTGGTAGCCCCGCTTCCCCGTCACAGTGCGACCATCGCTTGTCTTAGCAGTTATCGAGACGGTGAAAAAGCCCTTGGGAAGTCCGCGAAGGTCGACGGGTGCGGTCAGTTGGGAGCGCCGAAAGACCTTCACGCGCTTGCCGTTGACCTTTACCGTCGCCGAGACGAAAGTGATGCCCGGCAGCTTGCGGATGTGGATGAGGAAGTGCCGGCGACTGACGCACTTGCGCGGGGAGGGGAAGCTGAACGCGGCGTTCGCAGACAGCGGCGGACGGATCGGCGTCGGCGTTGGTATGGGGGTTGGCGACGGATTGGAGCTCGGGGTTGGCGTCGGTGTGGGGGTCGGTGTGTCGGGGCAGGCGAGGCCGGGGCGCCGGACTCGAAGGCACCGAAGTCGCAGCCGCTTCCGGCGCCTGCGCGGGCGAAGCCGCGCTGGTCTTCGCTCGGACAGTTGGCGAACGGCACGCGATCGATCGCCGGGCTGCCTGGCGCCAGCGCCTCGGTATTGGTCGAGCCACCGTTGTTCGCAAGTGGGAGAAGCGACGGATCAGCGGAGACATCGCCCGGCTGGGTGAACGAGCATTCGATCGGTTCGGTCGAGAGGTTCCCGTCTAGCGAGGTGACGATGTCGTTCGTGACGCACTGGTTCGGCGACCCTTTGCTCGTGTTGCCGGCGACGATCGTATGGCTCATCGTCGTCTTGTCGTTGTAGAAGACCCCGCCGCCTTCGCCGCTGCTCATCGAGTTGTTGGAGAGCGTGACGTTCGTCATCGTCGTTACTTCGTTCACGAACACACCGCCACCCTGGGCCGGGGAGCTGCCACCGCCCTTTTCAAGGGTGTTGCCCGTGATCGTGTCGTTCGTGAGCGACGCTACGCCGTTGATGAACAGCCCGGCGCCCTGCGGCCCGAAGCCATCGCCCGGGATCGAGGCAGCGACGTTGCCGCTCACGAGCACCCGTTCGATCGTCGAATGCCGCGCGTCGAGGAACAGACCCGCGCCCTGCCTGGTGCTGACGGTCGCGGGATCGGTGGTCCGATTGTCGAGCACAGCCGCGTCCCGCAACGTGAAGGATTTGGTGTCGAACTGCGTATTGACGCCCGCTCCCTGTTCGACGCCACGGCCGCCTTCGATCGTGACCCCGGCGATCGTGACCGCGCCTTCGGCGAGCACGTCGAAGACGCGATCGGATCCGTCGCCGCGGATGACGGTGGTCCGCGCTCCTGCACCTGATACTTCGACCGGCTGCGTGAGGTCGAGGTCGCCCGTCGCGGCGGCATCCTCTTCCGGCCCTGCCAGCGTCAGCTGGTAGGTACCTGGGGGGACCACGATCGTGTCAGGCGCTTCGGTGGCGTTGGCGGCGATCACCGCCTCGCGCAGCGAGCAATCGGCGTCGCATTTCCCGTCGGCCGTGTCTTCCGTCTTGGTGACGGTGATCGTCGCCGCGAGCGCGCTGGGCGCCCACAGCAGCAGGGCGACGACCGCGGCGAGGGCGGCCGGCAGGGTCATCCGGGGGTGTAGCTGAGAGAGGTAGCGCATGACGGCCATCATCTTCGGCGCCGGCCGGCGCGTCACTACGGGCGACCACCAGAGTTTTGGTCCGGACGCCGGTCTGGGCATAGACGCCGCGGCGAACCGTTATGGCTCGCGCAAGGGTCCCCGGGAGACTGGGCACAACTCGAGATGCTCTAGGGGTTCGACGAATTCGGGAGTCTCCAGTCTCCAGCCGGTCTACCTCGAACTGGCGCTCGGCGGCTGAGGGACGGACCCGCGAGGAGACTGTGATTGAGCCGGCATAGCTCGAGAGGCGCCCGCTCTTCGCAGCCAGGCCGTCACCGTGCGATCCGGTCGGTTCCATTGTCGCTCTAGCACTCGCGACAGGCCGAGGAACATCCGTCGACCGAGCGCTGCTGGGAGAAGTTTCCCGAATTCGCCGTGCTAGGCTCCGCGTTCGCGCGGCCGATTCGTCTCCGCTGGAGGGCTCAGATGCGAGTTGTCAGACTATGGGGGCGCAGCGGATTGGCTCCTGAGCCTGCGATTGCCCGTCGTCGCGCGTTTCTGGTCTCGATGGTGTCGTTGACCTTGCTGCTCGCGGTGTCGGTCGCAGCGTCGTACGCCGCCGCTCCCGCCGGCAGTCTCTTTGCGTTCGGCTCCAACCGGTACGGCCAGCTGGGCAATGCCACCAACAACGAAACGTTCACGGCGAACCCGACCGCGGCGCTCGTGAGCCTGCCCGGCGAGATCGGCCCGGTCACGCAGGTGGCAGCGGGCGCATTCCACACCCTCGTGCTCACGTCCAGTGGCCAGCTCTACGCCTTCGGCGACAACCGCGAAGGCCAGCTCGGCAACGCCACCAACATCGAAACCGAAAAACCGAATCCCACTCCCACGCTGGTAAGCCTGCCGGGAGAGATTGGCCCAGTCACGCAGATCGCGGCAGGCGCAGACCACAGCCTCGCGCTCACCTCCAGCGGTCAGCTCTACGCCTTCGGCGACAACGAAACCGGCCAGCTCGGCAACGCCACCAACGTCGAAACCGAAAAACCGAACCCGACGCCGACGGTCGTGAGCCTGCCCGGGGAGGTAGGCCCGGTCACACTGATTGCCGCCGGCGAGTCGCACAGCCTGGCGGTCACATCGAGCGGCCAGCTCTACGCGTTTGGCTACAACCGTTACGGCCAGCTGGGCAACGCCACCAACATCGGCACGCCCAAACCGACTCCGACGCCGACGCTCGTCTCGCTCCCTGGAGAGGTCGGCGTTCCTACGCAAATCGCCGCCGGCGCAGTCCACAGCCTCGTGGTTACCTCGAGTGGTCAGCTGTACGCCTTTGGCTTCAACTACTACGGTCAGCTGGGAACCACGAGCAACCTCGAAACGAGCAACGCGAACCCCATACCTGCGCTCGTGTCGCTCCCGGGAGAGGTCGGCGCTCCCACGCAGATCGCAGCGGGCGCAAGCCACACCCTCGCGCTCACGTCGAGCGGCCAGCTGTACGCCTTTGGACGCAACCAGTACGGCCAGCTCGGGAGTGAAGTCAACAGTGAAACGAACATCGCGAACCCGACTCCGGCGCTCGTCTCGCTGCCAGGCGAGGTGGGCGCCCCGACGCAGATCGCCGCTGGTGAAAACCACAGCCTGGCGGTCACGTCCAGCGGTCAACAGTACGCGTTCGGCGCGAACCGGAGCGGCCAGCTCGGCAGTGCCGTGAACACGGAAACGGACAGAGCCAATCCCACGCCGGCGCTCGTTGCGCTGATGCCGGGGACGACGATCGCTGCCGACGCCAAGGGCTCCAACGCACATCAATCGCTCGCGATCGTCTCGGGCCTCGCGATCACGTCGAGCACGCTGCCGGCCGGGCAACTCGGCTCACCGTACGTTGTTGCGCTGAGCGCGGTGGGGGGCACGATGCCCTTTATCTGGTCCGCGAGCGGTCTTCCGGCGGGGCTCGCGATCGACGCGTCGACCGGGACCATCTCGGGCACGCCCGCCGCGAGCGGGGCTTTTTCACTGACCGTCACGGTGGCCGACAGCGTCGGCAGCGAGTCTACTGAGAGGTACACGCTGATGATCGCCGCAGCACCCGCGCCGCCGGTGATCGCTACCGGGCCCAGGCTTTCCGGTCTACACCAGTCCCATGCGCGCTGGAGCGAGGGAAGCAGGCTCGCCAGGCTCACGAGAAGGAAGACGTCCATCCCGATCGGCACGACCTTCTCGTTCACGCTGAGCGAGAAGGCGAGGGTCAGCTTGACCTTCACTGGAAGGGTGCGCGGGCGCAAGGTCAGGGGCGCCTGCAGAGCCCCAAGTCAGACCAACCGCGACAAGCCCTTGTGCAACCGGAACGTCGCCGCGGGCACGTTGCTCCTCAGCGGGCACGCGGGCCTGAACAAGGTCGCCTTCCAAGGGCGCGTTTCGGCCTCGAAGAGGCTTCGACCGGGGCCCTACACACTCGCCGTCGTGGCGCGGGCGGCGGGCAGGGCTTCGCCGCCGGCGACGCTGCGCTTCACCGTAGTCCAGCGGTAGCGCCGCCCGACCCATGGGTTGGGAGTCACGGGCGACGCACCAAGCGCGCGATGGCGGGGCTCACTTCGGACCCTGGCGGATCAGCTTCCAAGTGTGTGCCCTGACCCGATCAGCACGCAAGCTACGAACGCGACCTCGTCGCCGTTGCGACGTGCCACTTTCGACCCGGCGTCGAGGGCCGCGGCCGCTTGCGGGCAGCCCCCGCCCAGGCAAGATCGACTTCCCGCTCCGCCCTGCTCGCCTCAGCCCGTGCCGAGCAGTCGCGACTTCAGATCCTTGAACTGCTCGTCGCTCAGCACCCCTTGCTCACGCAGGGCGGCGAGCGCCTCCAGGCGTGTCGTCCGGTCCTCAGCCGAGAGCTGCTGCGCGCCCCCGTCAGCGGCCACCTCGGCGTCGGCCCACACGAGCGCGTCGTCGGGACTGTCGGGGTCGATCTTGACGGGCACCTCCAGTCCCGCCGGATAGCTCTCCGGACCGCCCATCACATCCTGGCGGACCGTGAGCGCCCGCGGGGCGCCAGGTCCCTCGGTCAGGTTCAGCTCGAGCTCGACGGCAACGCCGACACCGCCCATACCCGCCCCGCACGCGCGCGCGGAGATCACGGTCGCCCGCCCGGCGACACCGTCGGTCGTGATCCGGCGCATGCGCTCGGCGGTTCGCTGCAGCTCGCCCGCATCGACGGAGGCCGCCGCCTGGATGGCTCCCGCGTACTCCGCCTGGAGCTGATCGGCCTTCTCCAGCCAGGTCTGCTGCAGCTCGCTGCCGGCGGCCTGCATCTCGCGCCGGCTGACACGCTCCTGCTTGTTGAGCTCTCGTTTTTCCTTGTGTCGATCGAACAGGCCCACCGCGCACCTCCTAACGCGCCGAATTCAACCGCTCCGCCTCGGCTCGGTACTCCTCCTCGGTCAGCACTCCTGACTCACGCAGGCGCTGAAGTCGCGCGAGCACGTCTGCGACGTCCGTGTCGGGGTGCTCGGACGCCCCGCCGCCGGGAGCGGGCGCCTGCCCGCGGGCGATACCCAGGCCCTGGAGCATCTCCTCGGCCCGCGCGCGCGCGGCCGGGTCGTCGATCGCAGCCAGCGCCCCGTCGCCGGCGGCCGCGAGGCCCGCCAGCCGCCCCTCGGCCTCCGCGAGAGCCGACCGGTTGGCGTCGACCATTTGCTCCGTGTGAACCTTGATCATGTCGGGTGCGTACAGCCATGGGATCTCGATGTCCGTCGGGTCGCTGGCGTCGATCGCGATCGGCAGCACGGCGCCGAGCCGCCCGCCCCTGAGCATCCTGCGCACGTGCAGGCCGTAGCGACGACCGGACTCGGGCACGATGCACAGGACCAGCCAGCCCAGGTATTCATGTGGGGTGTCGTAGATCGTGCCCGCGTATCGCGAGACCGGGAAATGCCAGTCATCGGCGGCGCGGTACCCGCGGGAGTCGATCGAGCTCGCGACGACCAGCGCCGTCGCCGGGCGCCGTCCGTCCGCGAGCGGCTGCTCGGGCGGCCAGCCGTCGAGGCGGCCCGTACCCCACGGGTGGTGCTGACCCGCACCGGGAGCTACTTCCGCCAGCCCGTGGCGATGGGAGTCCGTTGCGCGGCTCGCGGCGACGGATTCCCACGTGCCCTCCGGGTCGAGGATCACCGGGTCGCCGGCGGCGACGCGCTGCTCGATCGTCGGCACCTCCTCCCAGCGGATCTCGAGGCGATCCGGGTCTGTCGGATCGACGCGCACCGGTAGCACCGACCCCGCCAGCAGGCTCTTGTTGCGGTGCACCGTGCACCCGGCACGCACCTCGACGGCGTCGCCGCCGGGGATCGACACGCGCAGGCTAGCCGTCGTGACCCACCAGCTCATCGCCGAGAAGCCGCAGTCGTTGGCGAGCACGAGCGCCTCCGCATCGAGGAGGCCCGCCCCGCGCCCGCCGCCGCCCCGCAGGAGGCCCATCGCGCCACGGTACGACAACCAGCGACGCTCGTCAACCGACCGCCTGCGTCGTGCCTGCCTATCCGCGGAAAGTCCCCGGGGAACCCAATGTCCGTTGAGATCGACGCCCAGTCGATCGTACGGAGCGCTGATCTGGCCGATGCACAGAACACCACGCGGACGCGGCGAGGACGTATGCGGACAGACCACATCGCACAGCTCGTGGGCAGCTCGCTCTACGAGATCGACGCCGAGGCGATCGCTGAGGCGATCGTCGTCCGGGCATTGGCTCGGCAGCGGATACCGGACACCGAGTTCCGGAACGACCTGCGGGTCAGGTCGGCGCAAGCGATCGACGTGCGCTCGTTCCGCCACAGCGGGCGAGCACGCTCGTTCCACCTCGCCGGCCCACGGCGAAGTTCGCGTGGTTGCTGAAGTAGGTAACCAATCCCCGGCGACTCGCCCGCTGACCGCAGCGGGACGCCTGTATGTGACGACCGCGATGTGCCCGGCCGGGGTAGCGTCGCGGCGATCCCGCGCTATCCGGTGTGACGCGGGCTAAACGAGCGTCGTTCTCGATCCCCCGCTAACCCGCGGGCGAAAATGCGTCCGACGTGGCGAGCGTCCGCCCGCTGGCGTCGAGCGCCTGCAGCTCGAAGCTCGCGTAGCCGGAGGGGACCTGGATCGCCGTCTCGAAGCCGGAGCGGGGGGCGCTGGCGATCTCGTGCATCGCTCCACCGTTGGTGGCGGCGCCGAGCACGCGCCAGGACGCGAGCTGCGTCGCCCCGTTCCAGCTCCCGTATACGGTGGCAGCGGAGCCGCTGCGCTTCGCTGCCCCGCTCGGCTTCGTCAGCGGCGTTCCCGTCCACTGCTCGATCTTGGCGCGGTAGGTGAGGTCCGGTTCGGGCAGGATGCCTTCGTACACCAGCTTGCCGGCCGAGTCGTATTCGGAGAAGTAGCGTTCCGAGCCCCAGCCGACGAACGTGTTGCCGCCCGCGAGCGGCTGCGTGTCGCCCATGTATTCGGATTCGAAGCCTTCGCGCTCGCCGTACTGCGCCGCGAGTGACGCCGTGTGCGTCCTCTGGTCGAGCCGCAGCACGAGCCCCCGCGAGGGCGCCGGCGCCTTCACGGAGGTGCCACCCCCGGTGAGCTGGCAGCAGTGGTCATCCAGCATCGACACCGTCGAACCCGGGCCGAGTCGCACGTCGTGCTGCCACTCGAAGCCCGCTCGGGGCCCGAACTTGAACGTCGAGCGGCGCCCGCCGAGCGTCCATTCGATCCGCCCGCTCGCGGCGTCCACGAGATACGCCGCCCACGTGTTGCGCATCGATACGACGAACTTGCCATTGCCAACCAGCTGAATCGAGTTGACGTGGTAGGCATCCCACGGAAAGCCGTTCGTCGGCAGCGTCACCTGCGACTCGTGCAGCGACACATGGTCGAGCGCGTCCCAGCTGCGGAGCAGCTTGCCGCTCGCGAGGTCGTACTCCTGCACGGCGGCGTCGACGAGAGCGCCGTTGTACGCACCGCCGTAGGAGGAGAGGTCCTTCGGGATGTTCTTGTTGGCGGTCACCCAGGCGTGGCCTTCGTTGTCGATCAGGAGCTCGTGGAGCGTCAGCACCCATCCATTCGTCGCGTGGAGCCGTGCAACCACGTGGTAGTGCTGGTCGACGACGACGTCTTCGCCGGTTTCGATCGCGCCGGTGTTCGTCACGCGCCCCTGCCACCAGCCGAGCACCGGCTTGCCGCGATAGCTCTGCAGGGTGAGGTTCGACGCCACGACGTCTTCCGGCACCGGCTGGAACCAGACCGGTTGAAGGTTGCGGTCGAGGATCATCGGCCCGCTCTGCCCGCGGATCGGCGGTTTGTTGAGGTCGTAGAAGTTGGTGGCGAAGATGTAGCCGGGAGCCAGGCGGGATCGGGACGCGGCGCCGCCCGGCTGGACGCGCTTGATGATCGGTGGGTGGAGCGACGGCGCCGAGGCGAAGCTGTACGCGCCGGCGGTGGTGTAGCGCCCGATCGGAGCACCCTTGTTGCCTTCGAAGGCGACGCTCAGCCCCGTGAACGCAAGCAGTGCCACCCCGACCGCCACCACCAGCGGGCGCGAGGCGCGGGCGAGCGCCGCCGGCGGGGCGGGGACGGCGAGGAAGGTTACGAGCGCGGCGACCGCGCAGAGCGCCGCGCCGATGAAGTACGCGAGGCGGAAGCCATCGGTCAGCGCGTCGCTGACCTGGAAGCCGTCGCCGATCAGGCTGCTGCTGCGCTGGGTCGCCAGCGTGATCAGCACGACGAGTCCGAGCCCGCCGCCGATCTGCCGCGAGGTGTTGACGAGCCCGGAGGCGAGACCGGCCTGGCCCTCCCCGGCGCCCTGTGTCGCGGCGATCGTCGAGGGCACGATCGACATCGCGATTCCCGACGCCGTTAGCAGGCCCGGAATCACGACGTAGACGAGGGGGCTGCCGCTCGGGCTGATTTTCGTGAACAGCAGCAGGCCGACGGTCATCATCACGAGGCCGCTGCCGAGCACTGCGCGCACGCCGAACGCGCTCACCAGCCGGCCGGCGCGCGAGGCGATCAGCATGATCGCGAGCGTCATCGGCAGGAACGTGAGCCCGGCGTGTAGCGGCGAGAGGCCGAGCACCTGCTGCATGTACAGCGAGCTGACGAACCACATCGGGAACAGTGCGGCGCTGAACAGCAGCACGATGTTGTTCGCCACCTTCAGCCCCTTCGCGAGCTTCTTGAACGGGATCAGCGGCGCCTGCGCGATGCGGGACTCGATCACACCGAAGGCCGCCAGCAGCGCAGCTCCGACGCCGATCGGCACGAGCGCCTTGGCCGACGTCCAGCCGGCGAGGCCCGCCTCGACGACCCCATAGACGAGCACCACCTGGCCGAGCGTCAGCGTCACCGCGCCGGCGATGTCGAAGCTCGTGTCCGGCGCTCGCCGGCGCTCCTGCACGACGCGGTGGGCGATCACCGCGGCCGCGATGCCGATCGGCGGGTTGATCAGGAGGATCCACCGCCAGCTCAGGAGTTCGGTGATGATCCCTCCGAGCAGCACGCCGGCTGCGCCGCCGAGGCCGTTCATCGCCGCCCATGTGCCGATCGCGCGGTGAAGTCGCGGGCCGGGCGGGAAGGAGGCGGTGATGATCGCGAGCGTCGAGGCGGCCATCAGCGCACCGGCGAAGCCCTGTAGCCCGCGCGCGATCACGAGCACGGACTTGTCGGGCGCGAGGCCGCCCGCCAGCGATGCGAGTGCGAACAGCAAGAGCGCGAGCACGAACGTCCGGCGCTGCCCGAAGTAGTCGGAGGCCCGGCCACCGAGCATCAGGAAGCTCGCGAAGGTGATCGTGTAGGCGTCCACCACCCACTGCAGTTCGGGTGAGGAGAACCCGAGGTCGGCCTGGATCGAGGGCAGCGCGACGTTGACGATGCTCAGGTCGAGGATGACCATGAACTGCGCGATGCAGCACACCGCGAGCAGCAGGCCGAGGCGTCGCTCCGGGGTCTGCGCAGGCGCGTCGGCGACGGGCGGAGCCGCCGTGGCCTGGGCGGTCACGACCGAGCTCCGCGCCTGCGTGGGCACGGAGGGGTGCTGCTAGGGTGATCGCCCCAAACCCGATGCGGGGGATGGAGTCCGGCCCATGCAGAGAACGCCACTGATCGCCATGCTAACGGCCGCTGCCGTGGTTGCGAGCAGCGCCATGCTGTCCGCATGCGGCGGCAAATCGGGCTCCTCGACGTCGACCTCGAGTCCGGCGGGGACGACGAGCACCCCGGCGGGGACGACCACCACCAAGCACGGCCACCAGTCGAAGCCGACCTACTAGGCACCTGGCCTGCCCCCTGCCGCGAGCAGCGCGGCGTAGAAGCCGATGATGCGGCTTGGAGCCGAGGTGCCGAGCACCCTGCCGCCGCGGTCCTGTGCCTGCACGGCGGCGTACTTGTACTTGTGCGGGAGGGTCGTGCCGCTCTCGAAGCCGCTCGCCGGGATCGTCGCGACCGCCGCGAGCGCCTGCGGCGTTTCGCCGGCGAGCACCCGCCAGGCGGCCACATCGGTCGCCCCGTTCCAGCTCGCGTGGACGATCGTCTCTTCTTCGGTGTTGTTCGCGCTCGCGGCGATCACCGGCGCCGCCGCGGGACGCCCGCTCCACGGGAAGCGGTAGGCGCGGTAGAAGGTCATGTCGTAGGGCTGGTGGGCGTCGAGGAGCAGCGAGCCGTCGGCTGCGAACTGGCTCACCTGCGGCGCGCCTCCGTAGCCGATCAGCACGCTGGCGTCCGGCAGCGTCTGCATGTTGCCCTGGCTCGCCGCGAGTATCGGCGGGTCGCTGTGCACGTATGACTTGACGAGCCGCGCGCTGTGGGTGCGCAGATCGGGCGCGATCACGAGGCCGCGCGACTGCTTGTGGATCGGCGGGTTCGAGCCGTCGTCGAAGAACGTGACGGTGCCGTCGGGGCGCGTACGCCCGTCGTGCTGCCAGGCCATCTTGGTGCCGGGGCCCATCTTGAAGGAGCTGCGGGTGCCGCCGAGGCGCCAGAGGATCCTCCCGGTCCCCCCTTCGAGCTCGTACCCCGCCCACGTGCTGCGGCCTGAAAGCAACAGCCCGCCGTTTGCCTGAGGGTCGATCGAGTCGAGGTGGAAGTAGTCCCAGGGGTAGGCGCTCGCGGGCACTTCGACTTCGGACTCGGCGGTCTTCACGTGGTCGAGGCTGTGCCATTCCCAGCGCAGGAGCCCGCTGCGCATGTCGATCTCCTGCACGGCGACGTCGGTGATCGTGCCGTCGATCTTCCCGCCGGCGGGCCGCAGGTCGCAGCGGATCGGGTTGTAGGCGGTGATGTACGCGACGTTGCCCGGCACGAGCTGGAAGTCGTGCAGGTCGGCTTTGAGGCCATTCCCGGCTGCAACGTGCGCGATCTCCTGGTAGCGGTCGTTCATGACTATGTCTTCGCCCTGCCCGAAGCCGAGTGAGAGCACCCGCCCCTTCCACCAGGTCAGCACCCGCCGGCCCTGGTAGCTCTGCACGCTGAGGTTCTCGGCTGCCGTTTCCCCCTGGAGACGCAGGAACCACACGAGCCGGCCGTCGGGCGCGTAGATCAGCGGCCCGTACTGGCCCGGACCGGGGCCGTTCGTGAGGAACAGGTCACCCGCCGCCGGGTCGCGATCGGTACTCGTCACGGTCATCACCGGCGCTTTGACGCCCGGCATCGTGATGAAGCTCTGGGTGTCGGCGGGCGTCGCCGGCGATGCTCGGAACTGGGGTACCTCAGCGGTCGAGTAGGGCGTGTCGACTGCGAACGAGAACGACACCGCCCGCGTTGCGATCCTCGCCGTCACGCTCACGTGCTCGCCGGAGCGGAACGGCTGCGCCGGCACGAAGCTGGCGCCGTCGCCCTGCGAGTAGGGAGCCAGGTGCCCGGCATGCTGCCCGCTGGCAGAACCGGTGACCGCCAGGCCGCTGATCGCGCCGGGCGAGGCTCCGAGGAAGCTGATCTGGGTGTACGGGCTGGCCGTTCCGCTGCCGGGTGCGGGCGAGGCGTAAACGCGCGTGCCGGGCAGCTGCGCCGAGCGTTCTGGAGAGCTGAGATCGCACTTCGGCGAGGCGACAGCGGCGTCGGAGCCGGAGCCGATCTTGAGGCTCGCGGAGTCCAGGACGATTGCCGCGATCGCCCAGGCGAGTACGGCGACACCCGCGATGATGAGTACGTAGCGGCGCATGCTGGGAGGGCGCAACCCGCGGAAGGCGCGTGCCGGCGGCAGGTAGCGGCGGGAAGCGTGCCACATCCAGGTTCGGCGCGCGTAAGGCCGCCTGGATGTTTGCCGAGGGGTGCGGGGCGGGAGCGCTCGCCGCGAAGCGGCCCGATCGGCGCGAGCGCAGCGAGATGCCGGTTGTCGTGCTCGAGCCGCGCCGGCTGCGCTCAGCGCGTGCGAAGGCGCTCGAGGTAGTCCCGTGCCGCGGCACGGGACTCCGGGTCCTCGAGTGCGCTCAGCAGCACGTCGGCGTCGCTCCACGCGCTCTCGGTGGGAACCATCGCGCGGCTCGCCGCAGCGACACCGCGCTTGGTGGCGGTCAGTGTGAGGGCGGACTTCTGGAGGAGTCCTCCGGCGAGCTCCTCGACGGTCTCGTCCAGGTTCTGCTCTGCCACCACCCGGTTCACGAAGCCCAGCTCCCGTGCCTCCGCCGCCGTGAACGGCCTGCACGTGAGGACCAGCTCCTTGGTCATCGCCGGTCCGATCTCGCGCACGAGGCGTGGAATGCCGCCCCACGCCAGGGGGATGCCGAGGTCGACCTCGGGGATCGAGAAGCGAGCCGTGTCGGCCGCCACGCGCAGGTCGCAGGCTGCCGCAAGCACGACGCCGCCACCGATGCAGTGGCCCTGGATGCGGGCGATCGTCACTGCCCGCATCCCCTCGATCGCCTCCGCCATCAGCCGGCCCGTGTCGGCCGACTCCCGTCGGGCTGCCGTCCCGGGATCGTCACCCGCGAACACAGACACATCGGCTCCTGCGCTGAACGCTCGACCTCGGCCGCCGACGACAACCACCTTCACCTCTGGGTGCTCGTCGAGCCAACGAGCGGCTTGCGCGAGCTCGCGCAGCGTCTCGGTGCTGAGAGGGTTCAGCTTGTCCGGCCGGTTCAGGGTGATCTCGCCCCGCCCGCCGGTGGCATTCACCTCGATCGTGGTGAAGGACACGCCCGAGCCTCAGGGCCCGAATTCGCAGCTCGCCGAAGTCGCTTCGAGGTAGCCCGGCGCCCCCGGCCAATGGGCTTGGGCGCTGCCTTCCTGGTCGACGTTGATTGCGCGCCTTCGGCTGGTCGCTGAACGTGCCTTCGGAGCCGGTTTTCACCTGGTCGACCTTTTCGTCGAGCGGCCCTCCGGGCGATTTGTACTTGTAGGTGATCGTGATCGGCGCTTCGGCGAGCGCGGGGCTGATCTTGCCCGTGAACGGTTCTTCTGTGCCTTCTTTGCGGCAGGTGAGTTCGAGCTTGGTTTCAACGGGCGCAGGCGGAGGCGGAGGAGGGCCCTTCTTGTGACTCGGCGGTGGCGCGGCGGGCAACACGTATGTCCCGCAGCCGGCGCCGGAGGCCGCGTGGCTGCGATCGCCGGCGTACGTCGCGACGAACGTCCAGGGACCTGCCGACGTCGCGCCCACGGACGCCGTGAAGGCGCCGGCGCTGTTCGTGTGTATCTGCTGGCTCGACTGGCCGCCGGGAGATCCGATCTCGAGGTTCAACGTGTGCGCACCCGCAAGCGCGAGGCTGCCCGAGAGCGTCACCTGCGCGCCCAGCGAAGCCTGGGCGGGGCATGAGAGGCTCATCTGCACGGCGGGCAGCGCCAGCAGCGGATGGCCGCCGTTCGCCAGGACGACCTTCCCGAACGGATGGCCGTTGCGCAGGAGCCGAGCGCTCAGCTGGATCGGGAGGCGAGGGTTCACGCCGAGGAGGGCTTCGTTGCCGCGCGTGAGCGTCAGCGCGAACGTGTGCGCCCCTCCTTTGAGCTTGAAGCGCCCGTGCGCGAGCACGATCGTGCAGTTCGCGCGTTGACAGTGTGGGACCCGCGCCTGTGCGAGCACGCTGACCGAGCAGCCGGTGCCGGTGCAGCCCGCCTGGAAGTCGAGCGCCTTCGACTTCTTGCCCTTCTTCTTGCCCTGCACCTGAACGAGCGAGATCGCCGGTGAGAGCGTCAGCTTGGCCAACTGCGAGAGGCGGCTCGGGCAGTCGTTGACCGCGGGGAGCGCGATCAACTCGACAACCGCGCCGCCCGCCCCGACGAACAGGTTGCCGTGGCAGTCGAAGGCCTCCGGGCCGAACATCTGAATGTTTTCCTGGTGTGGTGTCCCGCAGAGAGCGCAGGGCTCTTCGACCGATTCCGCCACCGGGAACGAGGAGCCCTGCGTCGCCATCTCCCGCTGGAAGGAGGTGTAGTCGTCGACCCACACGTTGTGGTCGTCGGGTGCCACCGCCAGCCCGAGCGGCTGGCCGAGGCTGGTGTAGGGCGGCCAGCACGACGTGCCCGCCCCGTTGTTGAGCCATCCCCAGCCGGTTACTTCACCGGTGCGCGAATAGCGCGCCACCTCGCCGCTTTCGAGCGGGTCCCAGTATTCGTACTGATCCTTGGGAAGCAGGGTGTGGCAGTCCTCCCCTTCTCCTTCGAGGTTCTGCGTCGAGATGCCCGCCAGGAAGACGTTCCCCGAGGGATCCGCGGCGAGCTCGCGGATCGAGGTGGTGCGGCCGGGGGTATAGGCGACTTCGCGGAAGCTGCCCGGCAGAACCGCGGACCAGGCACCCTCGTCGACTCCCGTGTAGGAGCGCACGTCGACGACCCAGCCGAGCACCACCGATACGAGCAGGAACACGTGACCCTGCGCATCCGCCGCAACTTGCTGCACGCCGGGGACGCTCCACGTCGCCACGTGCTTTTCGTTCTTGTCGAAGACCTGGACCTGACCATGGGTCTTGTCGGCGACGAACACATCGCCCGCGGTATCGGTCGCGAGGCCTCCGATTTCGCCGAACACCGCCGACCACGTGCGCACCCACACGCCGCCGGTTGTGTACTGGATCACCTTCCCGCCCGTGCCCACATAGACGAAGGCGCCGTCGGGCGACGTTGCGAGCCCGGTGACGCCCGAGAAGGGCAGGTCGAACGGCGCCCTGAACACGCTGTTGTACGTCCAGTAGAGCTTGACGGCGCGCGCCGAGGGCGCGCCGATCAGCAGCGCCGCGGCGCCCAGCGCGATTGCGGCGAGCGATGCTCGCCGCCACGTCCGATCGATGACTGCCGAGCGCCTCATTCCTCCCTGCGCCCGAGTGTAAACGCCGGGAAGCCCAGTCGTCGCAGGAAGCATCGTGAGTCCGCCGTAGCGCTCTAGCCGATGCGGACGGTTCGAATTCGAGGGCATTGACTAGAGTGCGCGCATGGACGCGATGAGCCTCGCGGACCGCGCTTGGCCGGTGACCCGACGGCTGATGGCGGTGCACACCACCCTGTACCGGGCGACCGGGGGCCGGGTCGGTCGGCGAGGGCCGCGCTTCGCGCCGTGCCTGCTGCTCGACCACGTCGGAGCGAAGAGCGGCAAGGAGCGCACGAGCCCCCTCATCTACGGGGTCGACGGCGAGAATCTCGTGATCATCGCGTCGAAGGGCGGATATCCCAAGCATCCCGCCTGGTACCACAACCTGATGGCGAAACCCGACACGACCGTGCAGGTCGGCTCCGAGCACCGCGCGGTGCACGCGCGCGTCGCCGTCGGCGAGGAGCGCGAGCGGCTGTGGGAGCTGATGATGGGCGTCTACCGCGACTACGACAGCTATCAGCGCCGCGCCGAGCGAGAGATACCCGTCGTCGTGCTCGAGCCGCGCTAGGCGGCCACCCGCCGTGTTGACGCGGGTCTGCCCGGGCCCTACGCTTTCGGCCCGGAGCTGATGGAGCACTTGTGCCAAGGAGGGTGACCATGCGGTCCTGCGCCAAGGACGCGCGGAGAATGCTGATCGCAGCGGGCTCGGCGACGCGCCGCCGCGCGACGCTGTGGCGCGCGGGCCTGATCGCGCTTGGTCTCATCGCGTTGATGCCCGCTGCGGGCGCGCGGGCGGCAACCCTCACGGTGACCAGCCCCGATGATCCGGCGAGTCCGACGTGCGAAGCCGGCAACTGCTCCTCGCTGCGCGCCGCCATCGCTCTGGCGGACAGCGATGGGGAATCCGACACGATCGAGATCCCCGCCGGCGAATACCAGCTGAACGAAGAAAGTCATCTCTCCATCACTGCCAGCATGACGCTCGCGGGTGCGGGTGCCCGGACGACGACGGTGCGCGCCGCCACGAACCGCCAGATCTTCGTGATCAGCGCGGGCCATGTGACGATCGCGGACCTCACGCTGACCGGAGCCCGGGTGGAACACATCGGTGCCGCCATCGAGGGAGGAACCACCGCTGCAATCACACTCGAACGGGACATCATCTCCGGCAACACATCCCTCGGCGACAACGACGGCGCCGGCGTCTACGACGCGTCGAGTGAACCGCTGCTCGTTGAAGCGAGCACGCTGAGCGAAAACGAAGCGATGGGCGGGGCCGCGATCGACGGCACCTCGCCGACAACCGTGGTCAACAGCACGCTCACGAACAACACCGCGCGAAACGACGGCGGGGCGCTCGAGGTCAGCGACACGACCCTCCGCAGCGACACGATCAGCGCCAACAAGTGCCTCGGCGGTCCCGGCTGCGGGGGCGGCGTGAACGCGATCGAACTCGAACCGAGCCCCCCGCTCGAAGTGACCGACACGATCATCGCGGGCAACACGGCCGGATCGTCCATCGACAACTGCCTCGGCCCGGTGACAGCCATCGGTCCGAACATCGAGGACCACGAAGACTGCAACTTCAAGGCGGCAGGCGGCATCGAAGGCGACCCTCTCCTCTCGCCGCTGGCCGACAACGGGGGACCCACGCCGACGATGCTCCCCGGAGCCGGAAGCCCCGTCATCGACGCCGGCAACGAAGCCTGCCCGCCGCAGGACCAGCGCGGCGAACCACGCCCGAAACCGGGCGCCGGACCGTGCGATCTCGGGGCCGTGGAGGTCCTCTCGCCGGCCGACCTCTCTCTCAAGGGTCGAGCGTCCTCCGCCACCGTGCCGGTGGGCGGACACATCGAATACTCGCTCGAAGTGACCAACGTGAGCGACGACCCGGCGCCCGGCGCCGCGGTGGAAGACGTACTCCCAGCGGGCGCCACGCTCGACGCGGCGACAGACCCGGCCGGCAGCTGCACCGGCACGGTGAAACTCGAATGCCAGCTCGGGACGCTCGCCCCACGCGCCTCCGTGACCGTAACCGTGTCCGCCACCCTCACAAGCGCCGGCATCGCCACCGACTTCGCGCAAGCGCTGATGTCGGGCACAGACAGCACACCCGCGGACAACCAGGTCTCTCTCCAGGTGACCGTTCTCGGATCGACCCCGGTCCTCGGATCGCCCACCGGGCCCTCAGCCCTCGCTAGGTCCAGTTCTGCGCCGAGCGTCGTGAGGCCCGTGATCTCGCGGCTGACGATCTCCCCCGCGCGCTTCAGGGTCGGCAGCACTCCCACGGCGCTGACGTCGACGGCACGCGCTCCGCGGGGAGCCACGATCAGCTACTCGCTCAACGAGCCGGCAACGGTGCACATCGTCCTGCAACGGGAACTCAGCGGACGTCGGCAAGGAGGGCGGTGCGTCGCCCTCAGCCCCGCTGAACGTCCGCCGAGGAAGGCGCGCTGCACCCGCGTCGTGGTCGTGGGTCGGCTCGCACGAGCCGGCGTCGGAGGCGTGAACGACGTCGCGTTCAGCGGTCGCGTCGGCTCCCGCAAGCTTGCCCCCGGGACCTACACGGCGACCCTCACCGCAACGGTTGCCGGGGCGTCGACCTCGACCCCCGTGCACGCGAGCTTCACGATTCTGCGCTGAGGAGACCCCGGCGCCAAAAGGCGCGAACGAACTCCTGCGTCGCTCCCAGGACGTCATTTGGCGTCGCAGGTCGTCTACTGGCGCGGTTCGGGTGCCGCCCGCGGCAGCTCGGCGTCGCGGACCGGCGTCTTCGCCGGCAGGGCGGCGAGCGCAAGCAGCGCACCTACCAGCGCAACGACTGCTCCCACGGTCATTCCGAGGTCCATGCCGCTCATGAAAGCCGCACGAGCGAGGTGTTCGAGCGCCCGTCCTGCGAAGCCCGCGACATGGCTCGCGATCTCCAGTGCTCCTCCGAGCGAGCCGAGGATCGTCTGCTGGATCGAGTCCGGGACGTGCGCGGCGGCCAGTGTGCCGCCGAGTCGGTGTTCGTAGCGGGTCGACAGCAGGCTGCCCACGACGGCGACCCCGAGCGCGCCGCCGATCTGCACGAAGGCTCCGTTCGTGCCCGACCCCACACCCAGGTGATGGCGCGGCAGCGTTCCCATGACCGTGCCGACGCTCGCCGGCAAGACGAGGCCTGCGCCGAGCCCGAGCATTGCCATCCCCGCCACCGTGTCCCCGTACGTGCTCGTCACACCGGCCTGACTCAGCTGCAGCAGTCCGCCCGCGACGACGAGCAGCCCCGCGGCGACAGTGAGCTTCGTGCCGAGTCGTCGCACGATGGTCGCAGACATCGGTGCTACGAGCGCGATGCAGCCTGCCGCCGGCAGCACCCGAACCCCCGCCTGAAGCGGCGTGTAGCCGAGCTGGAACTGAAGGTATTGGGTGAGCACGAACAGCGCTCCCATCAAGCCGAACATGAGCATGGCGTTGCACGACACGGCCGCAGAGAAACGCCGGTCCTCGAAGAACGTCAGGTCGAGCATCGGGTCCGGGCTGCGGCGCTCCCAAATGAGGAAGATGCCGAGGATCGCGATGCCGGCGCAGGCGACCGCGAGCACGAACGTCGAAGTCCAGCCCCGAACGGGAGCCTCGATGATCGCCCACAGCACCAAACCGAGCCCCGCGATCGACAGCAGTCCGCCGACCGTGTCGGCTCGCTTGGCGTCCGGGTCACGCGAGTCCGGCACGAGAGGCACCGCCAGGGCGATTCCCGCCAGGGCAACGGGCACGTTGATCAGGAACACCGAACCCCACGAGAAGTGCGCGAGCAGCAGGCCGCCGACGATCGGCCCGAGCGCTATCCCCGCGCCACTCGTGCCCGACCAGATGCCGAGAGCGCGTTGACGCTCACCCTGCTGCGCGAACGTGTTCGTGATGATCGCCAGCGTCGAGGGCATGATCAGCGCCGCCCCAACGCCCATTCCCGCCCTCGAAGCGATCAGCACCCCCACCGAGCCGGAGAACGCGGCGCACGTTGAGCCAACCGCGAACAGCGCAAGGCCCGCGATGAAGGTCCGCTTGCGCCCAATCCTGTCCGCGAGGCTTCCGGCGACGAGCATCAGCCCGCCGAACACGAGCACGTAGGCGTCCACGATCCATTGGAGCTCGCTCGTGTTCGCGTGGAGTTCCCGCACGAGCGTGGGGAGCACGACGTTGAGAACGGTGTTGTCGAGCGAGACGATCAGCAACGGCACGCAGAGAACACCGAGCGCCATCCAGCGGCGGCGCGTCACGGTAGGCGTGGAGCCGGAGCGTGGCCGGCCGACGCTCGTACTCGTCGCCTGCATGCCGTTAGCCAACCCGCTTGCGGGTCGGCGGTCATCGGTGCTCCAACGCGATGTTTGCGGAGAACCTACGGACGCTGCTGAAGTGGGCGCGTCAGGGCCGTCGTGCGCTCAGGAACTGCGCCAGGCCGCTCAGGCGGACGCGCACGTCGATCAGCCCCTGCTCCTCGAGCGCCTGAGCCAGCTCGCGGCTGTCGAACAGGCGCACTCCGGTGGCGAGTCTGACCGGTGGGCGAGTGAGCGCGACGGGTAGCGGGCCACGGTTGCAACTCGCCAGCAACGCAACCCTGCCGCCGGGGGCGAGCACGCGTGCGAGCTCCTCGATCGCTTGCATCGGCCGCTCGATCAGGTACAGCGCGGCGAAGCAGCAGATGGCATCGAAGCTGTCGTCCTTGAACGGCAGGGCCTCGGCGTTGCCGCGTACGTAGGCCACGTTCGTCGAGTCGGTCTCGACGGCCGCTTGGGCGAGCATCGTCCTGGATGCGTCGAGCCCGACGACGACACCCTCGCGGGCAGCGCGTGCGAACTCGCGCGTGAAGTTGCCGGGGCCGCACGCGACATCGAGGACGCGGTCGCCGGCCGTCAGGGAGAGCGCGTCGAGGGCGGCGCGGCGCTCGGCGTCCGGGCGCAGCCAGCCGGCGCCCATGAGCACGCGAGCGCCCACCGGACGCCACAGACGCTCGTAGATGATGGGCAGCGTGCGGCTTGCCATCCACCGCTGGCCGGGGTGGGGGCCGATCGGGTCGGAATCGCCGAGCAGGTCGAGGTAGCCGTCGCGGAGGTCCCGATCCGGATCGATCTCCTCGCGCAGCAGCGTGGCTACGTGCTCGACTGCTGTCGGTGGGTGTCTGGGGGCAGCGTCTTTGGGGCGCGGGCGCTTGCGGGCCCCGGATGCGGCGGCGGCCCTTCGCGGTCCGCCGGCGCCTCGGACGCGCGTACCCTCCTCGTGCGGGGTTTCGCCGCCGCTGTCAGACATCGATGGAGCGTACTCCCGTGTGCGCGCGAGACGCGCTCAGCCGCCCTCGACGCGCCGCTTCAGCTCGCCGGGACGGCCGTTCACGAAGAGCGCGCGCGTCGCTGCCTCGACCGGACCGCGGATGACGAGACCGAGCACGCGGCCCGGATCCGCGTCGAGCCTGTAGGTCGCGCGCGTGTGTCCGTCCCCGAGATCCTCGAGCTCCCAGGCGCCGTCGAGCGACTTCATGTCGCCCTTCTCCTGAGTCCACGAGAGTCGCGTAGGCCCCTCGTAGTCAAAGCGGACACGCGACTTGATGCGCCTCACCCTGATGTCGTTCTCGGTCTCGACGAGCACCGGGCGGCCACGGGTGTCGCGCTCGAGTGCGCTCATCCCGTCCAGCCCGCCCTGCCATTCCGGCGCCGTCATCACGTCCTCGACCACCTCCCACACCACCTCAAGCGGGGCGTGGATGTCGACGCTTGCGCTACCGCCCAGATGTGCCATCCCATCCGCCTGTCGTTTCGAGGCAACTCGGTGCTCAGACCCTATCGAGTGTGCTTCTTGCGCCGGGCTTCAAGGGAACAGGCATGGCTTGCGGCGCAGCATGCCGTGCCGCCCGCGGTGGAGACCCCGCCGGCGTACCGTGCCGTCCTCGATTGGATCGGTCCCGCCCGAGTCCACGAGGTCTCGCGGCGCTAAAGCGGTGATGCCAGCGAGCCGAAACTCTCGTGTGTTGGCCCATCGCCGGAGGAAGGCGCACCGGGCCGCTGAGCCCGGAGCGGCTGCGGCGTCGGCGGGACACGCCGTCGTAGCGGTGGCGCGGCAGCCGATACTGGACCGAGACGGGCGCCTCCTCGGCTACGAGCTGTTGTTCCGAGAGCCCGGCAGCGAGGCCGCAGAAGTCCGCGACGACCGAGCGGCGACCTCTGTGGTCATTCTCGACGGGCTGTTCGAGGTCGGGCTGCTCGAACTCGTCGGTGACAGCGTCGCCTATGTGAATGTCTCGCGTGACTTCCTGTTGAGCGTGCAGCCGCCGCCGTTGCCCGCCCGCCGCGTGGTGCTCGAGTTGCTCGAGGATCAAATCGTCGACGACGCCCTTATCGACGTGCTCGACCGTATCGTCGCCGAAGGATTCACGATCGCGCTTGACGACTTCCGCCTCACCGTCGCGACAGAACGTCTGCTCCCGTATGCGAGCATCGTGAAGCTCGACGTGCTCGAGCACACCGACCGCTCGCTCGAGTACCTCGTCTCGCACCTCAGAGCGAACTACGTCGGCCTCACCCTGATCGCCGAGAAGGTCGAGACGCGCGAGGAGTGGGTGCGCTGCAGGGTGCTGGGCTTCGACGCCTTCCAGGGCTACTACTTCGCGCAACCTTCACGCTTGCAGCGCTCGCGCCTGCCTACACAGGGGCTCGGTTCGCTGACCACGATGGTGGAGCTGAGCGCTACAGAGGACTTCGACGAGCTCAACCGCATCATCACTCGCGATGCGGGATTGAGCATGCGGCTGCTGCGATACGCCAACTCGGCATATGTGTCCCTGCCTCGGCATGTCGGCTCCGTCCAGGAAGGGCTCGCGTGGCTCGGCGCCGTGACGGTTCGCCGCTTCGCCATGATGGTGGCGCTTGCGAGCGCTCATGACGCCCCCGATCAGCTTCTCGTAACCGCGCTTGTGCGGGCCCGAATGTGTCAGCTGCTCTCCGGCGCCGGAGACAGCGCGGTAGGGGACTCCTACTTCACCGTCGGACTGTTCTCGGTCGCAGACGCGCTCGCGGACGCACCGATGGAGGCCGTCCTCGAGCAGCTGCCATTCCGGTATGACATCGTCGACGCGCTGCTGTACGGGAGCGGGAAGTTGGGTGAGCTCCTCGTTGAAGTCGTCGCCTACCAGCGTGGTGACTTCGACGCCGCCGGCGGGCTGATTGCCGCTCGCCCCGATGTCGAGCGGGTCTACCGCGAGGCGATCACCTGGGCTGACCGCAGCATCGCCGAGCTGGCACAGCCCTGATCGAACAGCAGCCCGCCTAGCGAGCTGCTGCCTGTGCGCCCATCAGCGCCGCCGTCACCTGCGCGGAGGCTTCGAGCGCCGGCCAGTGCGCCACGTTCTCGAGCGCAACGAAGCCGGCGCTCGGGCAGCGCTCGCGGATCACGTCCGCCATGTCCTCGCCCGCGACCGGATCGAGCATCCCCCACACGAACGAAAGGGGCACATCGGTCTGCTCCAGCGCGTTCACCCACCGCTCGCTGTGCTTCGCGCGGTCGGTTATGTAGGTGGCTAGCCGGGTGGCGACCTCGCGACCGCCGTCGCGGGTTGCCGCCTGGAAAATGTCCGCGCTGTCCTCGCTGGAATCGAAGCCGCCTGCGAACGTCGGCTTCATCGCCAGCGCGAACAGCTCTTGCGTGAGCGTCGCGGCGAGCTTCGGACCATGCTCCGGATCGAGCAGCGTCATCGACGCCAGCTCGGGTCTGTACAGGTGCGGGTACACCCCGCCGTTCAGCAGGTGTACAGCCTCGAGGTCGACGCGGAGCCGGCCTTCTGCCCTGCGGGCGAGTAGCTCCTGTGTGATCGAGACTGCGAAGTCGTGAGCCACCACCACCGTCGAGGTGATTCCCTCGAGCTCCCACAACGCCTCGACGAGGTCAGCTTGCTCATGCAGGGAATAGGCATGATCGACCGGCTTGTCCGACGCTCCGAACCCGAGGAAGTCCGGCAGCAGGAGCGAGTAGCGGCTGGCGAGCGTCGGCGCAAGCCTCGCCCAGTCGTATGACGAGCTCAAGAACGCATGCAGCAGCGTCATCGTCGGACCTGAGCCCATCCGCTGCACGAAGATGGCGCGATCGGCGCCGCGGAGCTGCACTGCAACCCGGTCGCCCGAGGCCCACCACTCGCCGATGTCTCCCCCCACAGGGCGAGTATGTCGCAATCCCGGCGCGGGCGCGCGCTCGTCTGCTCAAGCGTCAGCTGACGGTCCTTGCCGGCGCAACAGCGGGCCACCTCTCGTTCCCGGTCTGCGACGAGGAGCGCCCCGCCCCGTCAGCCGCGAATCGCGGCGAGGCCGGCGCGGCAATCCTGCACTTCCCTGCCCACCAGCGCTCCGCCGAGGCGCGTGGCGGTCTCATCAGCCTGCTCGAGCATCTCCCTCGCACGGGGGAGGTCGGCGGACCGGCCGCGCGCAATCAGCATGCGTGCCCAGCTGGCACGGGTGCGGGCGAGCAGCAGCGGCGCGCCGAACCGATCCTCGATCTCGGCGGCGGTGCGGAAGTGGTTCTCGGCGAGCTCGTAGCGCTCGAGGGTCACGGCGAGGACGCCGAGCATCCACGCGATCGAGCCCCATGCCGAGGTGCCCGAGCCCGCGAGCTGTGCCGAGTAAGGCGCCAACAGCTCGTACAGCTCGCCCGCGCGATCGGCCAGGCCCAGGCGGCAGCACACGTCGCCCCAGATGAGCATCGTCCAGGACCAGTGCCAGTCCCACGGTGCGTTTTGAAGGTCCTCGGACATCGCCAGCCCGCGGGCCTCGTCCTCGCGGCCGCTGTCGAGCAGCACGAGCGCGCCCGCGGCGCGATAGAGCCAGTGAGACTCCGGCCGGGCGAGGCGCACCGTCCGCTCGGCGAGCTCGCCCGCCCGAGCCTGGAAGTAGCGGATCTCGACGAGATGCATCCCGAAGGCCGCCACCGCGTCGGGCTGGCCTGACGCCCGTCCCGCCTCGAACGCCTCGAGCCCCCACTGCTCAGCCGCCCGGAGTTCTCCCCGCAGGCAGGCCCAGCCGCACTCGTGCAGGAGTCGTAGCCACGCGAGCGAGGGCTCCGGCACCGAGGCAGCCTGCGCTCTGAGTGCATCGAGGCCCGACTCTGTCTTGGCTCGATCCCCCGATTCCACGCCGACGATCATGCACCGGACGGCCGCTCCCACGCTCACCCTCGCGTCATCGAGCTGTGCCGCCAGCTGCACCAGCTCCGCGGTCATCTCCCGGCGCTCCATCAACGTGTCAGGTGCCCAGATGCCCATGAACGCATCGATGAGCGTCCGGGCGAGCACTTCCGGGTCGCCGGTGGCGCGCGCCAGCGCGACCGCTTCGGCGGCGAGCTTCCGGCAGCGCGCAGGTTCGCCGGCGTACTGCAGCTCGCTGGCGAGCAGCGCGAGCACCCGCGCCCGCCGCGGGTCCTCGTCCGAGATGGCAGCCGCCGCCGCCTCGAGTGCCTGCACGCGCTCGGAGTCGATCGCGCCCTGCATCTGAGAGAACCAGCCCCTGCTGTTCGCGAGCACGGCTCTGCAGAGCCGGTTCGCGTCGCCGAGCTCCTGCGCGGCTTCGGCGGCGTCGAGCAGCGTCCGGCGAAACTCTGCCTTGCCGGTCTGACGCTGGGCCTCGCCCAGCCCGATCAGCAGCTCGCAGAGTTCAGCGCGCTCGACGCCGTGCGCACGTTCGGCGAGGTCGAGGGCCTGGCGATACCAGCGCGCCGCCTCGGCAGGAGCGAGCTGCGCGAGCCCGCGCTCGGCTGCCAGGCGCGCGTAGTGGATCGCCTTGGCGGTGTCGGTCGTCGCCACAGCTGCCGCCCAGTGGCCGGCGATCTCGCCGAGCCGCTCGGCGGGGTCCTCGCCGCACTGCGCCTCGAGCGCTTCGGCGATCTGCCTGTGAAGCAGAGAGCGGCGGGTGAGCCCCAGATCCTCGTAGAGGGTGTGCTCCACGAGCGCGTGGATGAACGTGAAGCGCCCGGCGTGGTCCCGGTCTTCCCTCAGGAGCAGTCCAGAAACCCCATCCTGGAGCAGATCGAGCAGCCGCGGCTCGGCGAGATCAACCACGGCGAGCAGCAGGTCGAGGTCGAAGTCGCGCCCGATCACCGCCGCCGCGCTGAGGGCGGTGCGGGCATCGGGTCCGAGCCGCGCAACCCGCCGCCCGATCACCTCGCGCACGCTCTGGGGGAGTCCGAGATCGGCAAGGTCGCCCACCAGGTGCCAGCGCCCTCCGTCCGCCTGCACGATCGCACCCGACTCGATGAGATGTCGGAACAGCTCGCCCGCGAAGAACGGGTTCCCGGACGTCTCGCGGGTGATCTCCGCCGCAAGTGCCTTCCCCTCCTCGTCGAGCTCGTGACCCACCGCCGCTTCCATCAACGCCTCGAGCTCTTGTGACTGGAGCCCGGTGAGCTTGATGCGCTCGACGCCCTGCTCGCGGTGCAGGTCCGCCAGCAACTCCGTCAGCGGGTGATCCCGGGACAGTTCCGAGTCGCGGTAGGTGCCGATGATGAGAACCCGCATCGACGTGTGCGACCTCGAGATGTGGCGAAGCAGTGAAAGCGTCGGCGCATCCGCCCAGTGCAGGTCGTCGAGGATCACGAGCAGCGGCTCGTTCTTGCCGGTCTCCTCGAGCAGTCCAGCCGCTGCCGCGTAGAGCAGGTAGCGCTCGGTCTCCGGATCGCTGTCACGCGGGCCGGGCAGTCCGGGTACGCGCTCGCCCAGGGCGGGGACGAGGCGCGCCAGGATGCCGCCGTGCTGTTCCAGGTGCACATCGAGGACCTTCGACGGTGCCTCTTTGACGAGATGCCCGAGCGCCTGCGCCCATGGCTGGTAGGGGACGCCGAGATCCTCATCGCAACGCCCGTAGAGCACGATCGCGCCCTGTTCGTGCATGTTCAGCGCCAGGTGCGTTGAGAGCCGCGTCTTGCCCACGCCTGCCTCACCGGCGATGAGCGCGAGGCGCAGCGAGCCGCTCCGCGCCTGGCCCCACAGCTCGGTGAGTCGCTCGCGCTCAGCCACCCGGCCGACGTAAGCCGTCGACGGCAGCTCCTGCAGCCGGCCTGGCAGCGCGACGCCATCCGTGCGCGCCGCCTGCCACTCGAGCTCGTACGCCTGCACCGGCTCGGAGATTCCCTTGAGCTCGAGCGCGCCGAGCGACTTGAACGTGTGATCCCCGCGGGGTCCCGCGAGCTGGTGCACCAAGGCGTTCACCAAGATCTGGCCTCCGTCGGCACGGGCACAGAGCCGCGCCGCCTCCACCACGCACTCGCCGAAGTAGTCTCCGTCTTCGGGCGTCGCCTCGCCGAGGCTCACGCCGATGCGGACACCCATGTGAGGCTCCGTGCTGCGATTGCGGGTGTCGACGAGCTGCTGCATGAGAGCAGCGCAGTTGAGTGCCTGCGAGGCGCCTCGAAAGACCGCCATCACGCCGTCGCCGAGGTTCTTGACCTCTTTGCCCCCCGTACGCTCGAGCGCCGCGCGCAGCAGACGGAAGTGTTGCGAGAGCACCGCCTGCCCCTCGGTCGGACCGAGCCGGTCCACCATCGCCGTCGAGTCGACCAGATCGGTCATCAGCACCGAGACCGTCTCTGTCACGGCGGAGCTCACGTCGGCAATCATCCTCTCTGGGGAAGATCGGTGCAACGACGCGGAGCGTCCATTGCGGTTCAGGCCATTCGAATGGAACATATCCGCGCGATCTGCGATCGTGCCCGCGCTGTGGCGGACCGCAGGGAACTCGACTTCAGCTACACGCTCACCGATCGGATCGTGCGACTGAGCCTCGGTGAGTTCGCCGACTTCAGCGGCGCGAAGTACGACGGTGACTTCACCCTGAGCCTCGATCAAGCCCAGCTCCGCAAGTACGAGTACGTCGACGAGCAGATCGGCATCGGACGCGGACGGCGCGTGCTGGATCTGGGCTGCGGCTGGGGACCCCTGCTCGAGTTCATCCGCGCCCGCGGCGGCAGTGGGGTCGGCGTGAGCCTGTCCTCGGCCCACGTCGCTTCGTGCCGGCGCCATGGCCTCGACGCCCACCTCGCCGACGCCCGCCGGGTGACGCGTGACAGCTTCGGCCCGTTCGATGCGGTGACGAGCCTGGGGAGCCTCGAGCACTTCTGCTCGCCAGACGACTACCTCGCCGGGCGACAGGACGACGTCTACGAGGAGCTGTTCGCGCAGATGGCGGGCGTGCTGCCCGACAACGGACGCTTCTACGTTCAGACGGCGGTCTACGGACCGAACATGATCCCCGAAGACGAGCTCGACGTCGAGGAGCTGACCAGCGGGATACCGGAGCGGGACTCCGATGCCTGGTATCTCGCGGTGCTCGCTCGCCAGTTCCCCAACTCCTGGCTACCCATGAACAAGGAGCAGGTAGTCCGCAACGCCGAGCCGCATTTCCGCCTAGTGTCCACCAACTGTGGTCGGCTCGACTACATCGAGACGATCGAGCAGTGGAATCGACGGATCGGCGCGCCGAGCTTCAGAAAGCGGCTCCTGAAGCTCCGGTTGCTCCCGCGCTGGCTGACGAGCTCCGACTTCCGGCTCGCGTTCACCTCCGGTGTGAGCGCGCACAAAGTCTGCTTCGAACGGGAGCTGCTCGATCACCACCGGTTCGTGTTCGAGAAGCTGTAGAGGGTGCGTCTACGCCGGTGCGCGCCCGGCAGGCCTGATACGCAGCTGACACGCCGTCATGCTTCGAGCCACCCCGGTGGATCGGCCGGGAACGGGATGCCGAGTTCCCGAAATGCCTCTTCCCGGCTCTCGAAGATCTGTTTGATCACGCGCTTGGAGTTCCCGTAGAGAATGAGGTCCGCGTCACCCTCGGCAGCGCGGCAATCTTCAACCCACCCGGCCAGCGTCGCCAGGTCCGCGGCGCTCTCGACGCCGGCGATGGTTGGCTTGATGAAGCCGTCGATGTCGGTGCCGAAGCCGATCGCCGACGCGTCGTTGCCGCAGGCTTTGTAGATCGCGTCGATCTGCTTGCAGACGAGTGCCTTCGACGCCTGTGCGTCGGCGGTTTCCCCCAGCTGGCGCTGCGCCATGATCAGGCCGACCACGCCACCGCTCGCGTGGATCGTCCGAACGGTGTCAGCCGTGAGGTTGTATTCCTGCTTTTCCGACCCCAGTTCGCGCATCGCGACGTGGGTCGCGATTATCGGGTACTTCTCCTTCGGCGGATCGCCGACGAGCTCATTCACCAGCGCGAGGGTTTCCTCGAGCGCAAGGTCGGACATGTGGGTGATGTCGATGGCGACCTTGTACTTGTGCATCGCTGTGATCACCTCGCGCCCGAGCGGGGTGAGAGCCTTTCCCTTCTTTCCCGGCTGCCGGAAGATGCACTTGTAGATCCGATCTGGGAGGTCGACGGCGGGCGCGTTCGTTGCGACTTTCCGCCAGAAGAGATGTGCCACGGTGATGTAGAAGATGCCCTGCTGGGCGAGCTGGCGGACCCTCTCATCGATCGCCTGCGGATTCTCAGGGTCCTCCGGGCCGAGCTGAAGGGCGCCCTCGAGGCAGTGCACGAACACGGTGTGTTTGGATTCGAGGTCCGCTGCGGTGCGCGCGATCTGCACGCGCTGTAGCGGCTGGTTCTCTTCGTTGATCTCCTTCGTGACGCATTCCAGCTGGTATTGGACGTCTTGCCAGTATTTGGGCAGCGGAGGCGAGCCGTATCTCTTGGCGAGGTCGAACTCCGCCGGAGGCCAGTAGAGGACGGAGCACACGAGCTTCGCTCTTCCGTCTTCCAGGCCTTTCAGGCTCACGCGCCAGTCCCCGTCCGCGTAGCGGTCGTTCGCCAATTTCGCCGCGATGGCGACGATCCCGGATTGCACCAGGTTTCGCAGCCGTTCCCACCGACTTTCGCGAGCGCCGCCCGGGTGGGTGTCCTCCGGGAAGAGGTGCATCGGGTAGTGGCAGTGCAGGTCCGCGATCCTGCTCTCGCGCTGCGGTTCGGCGCTCATGCTCTCGCCCTCCGTCCGTACCACCTCGAGATCGCCGGCGGCGATGACGCCGCTCGGCCTGCGGCGATGTTACGACTCGACGGCGATCGGTGCTCGACGGCGTGCCGCCGAGAACGTGACGAGGCGGCCCAGCTCCTCGTCCCAGAGCTTCAACCTCGTCGCGCGGAGACCGTCCATCAGGCTGAGCACGGGCACGTCTTGGAAGATCGCATTCTCGTCGTGCGCCTTCTTGAGGTTGTAGAACGGGATGCGCGCGTTGAGGTGGTGAACGTGGTGGTAGCCGATGTTCCCCGTGCAGAAGCGAAGCACGTGTGGCAGCTTCAAGTAGGAGCTCCCCCGGAGCGCGGCATCCGCGTAGCTCCAGTTCTCCGCGTTCTCCCAGTAGGCGTCCTCGAACTGATGCTGGACGTAGAACAGCCAGATGCCGGCAGAGCCGGCGAGTAGCGCAGCCGGTCCCAGACGAGCAGGTAATCCTGCCAACCGATCAGCCAGCAGACGGCGCCCACGATCACGGCGAGGGCGACGTTGGTCGCGAGGACGCTGCGCCGCATACGCGGACGCGCGTTCCGGGAGACGATGCGTGGGCCGATGATCATCGCCAGCACCGGCCCGAATCCGAACATGACCACGGGATTGCGAAACAGGCGGTAGCGCAGGCGTGCTCCCGAGGACAGTTCCCGATACTCGGCGACGGTGAGAGTGGGAACGTCTCCGGTGCCGCGCCGCTCCAGATCGCCCGCGGTGGCGTGATGAACCGCGTGATCGTGACGCCAGCGCAGGAACGGCGAGTAGAGCAGCAGCCCCAGAGCAGTCCCAAGCCACCTGTTTGCGCGTTTGGATCCGAGGAACGATCCGTGCGAGCAGTCGTGGAAGACGATGAACGTGCGTACCAGGAACGCCGCCGCCGGGACGGCGAGGGCGAGGACGAGCGGCTCGGACACACGGAGCAGACGCCACATCGCAACCGTGATGGCGAGGTACGGCAGGACGGACGTGGCGAGGCCGAGCAGGGCCTTCGACGTGTCCGCCTTGGCGTAGGGCGCGAGGGTATCCGGGGGCATCGAGCTCCTTGGGACCGGTTTGGAGGGATGGAGGAAGCGCTGGGGCCCGACCAGCGCCATGCACTCTAAGGGGTGGAGTCCCGGAATGCGGAACTCGGCTAGCTTGACGCCATGGCGAGCAACGGAGACCTTCGCGAGCGGCGACTGGCTGTCGTTCGCGAGCACATGGAGTCGGAGAACCACCACGAGTTCGACGTCACCCTCGCGACGTTCGCGCACCCGCGCTACGAACTGATCGCGACCGGGGAGGTGTTCGACGGGGCCGAGGAGGTGTCGGACTACTACGCGACGTCCCGCACCTCCTTCCCGGACCAGCGAAACGAGAACACCGTCCTCCGCGCCGGCGACGACGACGCGGTGATCGCCGAGTTCGACCTGCTCGGCACCCACGAAGGGGACCTTCGCGGCGCCCCTGCCACCGGCAAGAGCTTCCGCTGTCGCATGTGCGCGATCTTCGAGTTCGCGCCGGGCACCGACAGGATCGTGTGCGAGCGGATCTACTTCGATCAGATGACGATCGCCCGGCAGCTGTTCGGCGACGAGCCGCCCCCCGCGTGAGCACCTACCATGGCTCTGTGAGCGGCCAGAGAGTGCCCGGTGGGGTGGTTCACAAGCTCCCCGCGGACCTGCGCATGGCGCTGGTCGCCAACGGCACCGCCCTCGATGCGTGGAAGGACATCACGCCCTTGGCGCGCAACGAGTTCATCTGCTGGGTGGAGGATGCCAAGCAGGACAGCACCCGAGAGCGCCGCATTCGGCGGACTCGGGAAGAGCTGGAGGAAGGCCAGCGCCGGCCGTGCTGCTGGCCGGGGTGCAAGCACCGCGAGCGCACCGGCTCCTAGCGGCGGTGGAGTTCAGCCGCGAGTTGCGCAACGACGTCCTTGCGGGAGACATCACGCTCACCGTCCGACTGTGGAAGCGCCCACAGGTCAAGCAGGGAGGGCGCTACCGGGTGGGGCCCGGTGAGATCCAGGTCGATGCCGTCGAGCTCGTCCCGTTCGCGGCGATCACCGCCGCCGACGTCCGGCGAGCCGGCGAGCCCGACCGCGAGGCGCTTCGCCGGCGCGCGGCGCACGCGGGGCCGATCGACGAGGACACGCTCGTCTATCGCATCGAGTTCCATGCAGAGCCCCTCTGAGCGCCCCCGGCGAACGGGAAGAACCGGATCCCCCGCGCCGCGGTCATAGTGCCGGGATCCTCGAAGGCCCGGCGTGGGACGCCAGCGCCAACGCCTGGCGCTCGCCGCAAACCGACGGGCCGACTAGAGCCAGTCGTGACGGCGGAACGCCAGGTACAGCGTTCCCGAGAGGAGGACGATCATCGCTGTCGAGAACCAGAAGCCCCAGTGGGTCGCGAAGCCGGGATAGGGCAGGTTCTGGCCGTAGAAGCCGGTGATGGCGGTGGGCACCGCGATGATCGCCGCCCAGCTCGTCACCTTCTTCATCACCAGGTTCATGCGGTTGCCCTGAATCGAGATGTTCGTCTCGAGGATGGTTGTCACCAGATCGCGCAGCGACTCGGTCCATTCAGTCGCGCGCAGCACGTGGTCGTAGACGTCCTGGTAGTAGGGAACCATCCCCTCGTCGAGAACGTGCAGGTCGCGGCGCATGAGCGAGTTCACCACCTCTCGCATCGGAAGCACGAGCCGTCGCAGCAGGACGAGGCTCTTGCGGAGCTGAAAGGAGCGACGCTGCACCTCTGGTTGCCGCGGCGTGTCGTCGAACAGAAGATCCTCGAGCGACTCGATCTCGGTGTCGAGCGATTGCACGGCTTCGAAGTGCCCGTCGACGATGTGGTCGAGCAGCCCCCACACCAGGAACGAGACGCCATGCTCCGCGAGGTCGCCCGAGTCGTCCCAGCGGTGGACGATCGCGTCGATGTCCACCCGCTCGTCGTGGCGCACCGTGACGAGTGCGTTCCGCATGACGAACGCGTCGATCTCGCTCGCGCTGAGAATCCCGGTGGCGCTATCGAGCTCGACTGCGTAGGCGCTCAGGAACAGATGCGAGTCGTAGCGGTCGAGCTTGGGGCGCTCGTGATCGGTGACGGCGTCCTCGACCGCCAGTGGATGGAGATGGAACTCCTCGACGATGGAAGCGAGCTCCTCGCTCGTGGGGGAGCAGTAGTCCAACCACACGCAGGTACCCGGCTCGCCGAGAAACTCGGATATGTCCCCGACCGGGAAGTCTTCAGATACGACCTTGCCCTCGCGGTACAGCCTCGTTCGGGCCATGCGAGAGCCCACGATACGCACTGGGCCGGACCGCCAGACACCGGCCGAGCGCGTCTACGAAGCCAGGTAAGTGGACACCGCCCCGCTAACCGACTCGGCGCCGCCCGCCGCGAGCACGCACCGAACCGTTCGGCGGTCGAGCCGATCACTCATCCGCCGCCGGTGCCGCAGCTCCCGCCTCCGCGGCAAGGGCGGACAGCTCCGCCTCGCCCACCGGCGTCGACAGCACCTCCCCGGCGGTGGGCAGCCGCGTTCGCGAGCGGTCCACCAGCAGCGGCGCCCCGGGATCGTCGGAGAGTGGGCCGGGCTCCTGCGGGAGGTATCCCGTCAGCGCTGCCGAAAGGACCGCGGCGAGCTCGTGCGGCTGATCGTGCTGCAGGTAGTGGTTGGCGCGAGGCAGCAGCCAGAAGGAGTTCTCGCCCGGCTTTCCTTCGAGGTAGGCCGACCAGATGTGCTGCGCCACGCGCGGCGGGGACACCGTGTCGTACAGCCCCCAGATCAGTGTCGTCGGGACCTGCGAGCTGGCGAGTGACTCGAGCCAGCCCGTCTCGTTCTCGGACCGCTCGACGAGGTACTGGATCGTATCGTGGAGAACCGCGACGCCGTCATTGTGGGCGAACGTGCGCGCGAGCGCGTCGATCGCCGGGTCGCTGAGCGTCCGCGGTGGCGTGAAGGTGTTCTCGCCCATGCCCTGGGCGAGGGCCTCGGGCGTCGCCACCGCAAGCACCTGCGGAGCGGTGTTCGCGTCGAGCACGAGGCGCTGGAACAGCGTTAGGTTCGAGAGCGGCAGGAACATGTTCCCGTTCGTGAGCACGAGCCGTTCCATCTCGCATCGCGCCTCCCCCGTCGCGCAACGCTCGAGCAACGCGAGCGCCACGCTGTCGCCACGGTCGTGTGCCACCACCTGCGCGTGCCGCGCCCCGAGCACCTCAGACAGGTAGTAGAGCGCGAGCTCGCAGTCCCGGGTAACGGTGTAGCGCCCGCCCTGCGGCTTGTCGGAGAACCCGAAGCCCGGGAAGTCGATCATGCAGAGCCTGCGATCGCCGCCGATCAGCGGCGCGATGTCATACCAGTCGATGCTGCTCGTGGGGAAGCCATGGACGAGCAGCAGCGTCGGAGCGTCCTGCTCTCCGATCTCGAGGTGGAAGATCTTGAGCGGTCCATCCTCGCCCGGCGGCGTCCACTCGAAGAAGTCACCCTGCGCGAGCCACTCGCTAGCTCGATCGCCGTTCATCGCTACGACATCCTCCTTACTCACTCGTCGCGTAGCCGGCGCACGCGCGCCGTTGGGCTGATCGGCCCGGGCCCGCGCTGTGCAACCCCCTCGGGCTACCTCGCTAGCTGCGCCTCAGTGTCATCTTCCACGAGAACGCCTGGGTGACGGAGAGGCCCGTGGATTCTTCGTGCTTGTGCAGTGTCTGTTTGCCCTGGAGTATCAGCTTTCCGTGACGGGGCGAGAGCGCGCGGCGAACCGCTGCCGGCGTGATCGCCTGGAACGTCATCAGCTGGGGGAGCTCGGTGGCGTTCCCGCCTTCCCGAGGATCTTTCACCCCGTAGTAGGGGCAGCGCGCTTCGATGTCCGCGGGAGGGAACGTCTCCACGGTCGGCGAGATGCGGCCGGATGCGACGAGCGGCAGGACGTCCCAGGTGACTTCGTGGGCGCCGCAGCTGCTTTCATCGCGGCGTTCGGTTTCGGGTCGGCTCGGGCAGTTCGTGAAGACGAAGTTTTTCGTGAACCGGGCTTCGGTTTCCTGGGTGCCTTTTCGTTCGACGTGCGCGAGCGGAAAGCCGACGGCGCGTTTGGTGGGGCCCGCCCGGTTGGCGGCCGGCAGCTGGAAGGAGATCGTCCCTCCGAAGTCCACGATCGACACGGTCGCGTGTCCTGGCTGGCGCAGGATCACGCTCTGGCTGCCCACCCCGTGGGTGACGTAGGCGAAGCACGTTTCTTCGCCCGTCGTGTACGGCCCGAGCGACCACGTCGTCGTCATCGTCGCGTTGAACTGGACCGTTGCCTTCAGCCCGTTCAACGACCGCGCCGGCGCGGCGGTCACCGTCGCGGTGAAGACCACCACCGCCAGTGCCAGTGCTGTCCCCCCTCGGCGCATCTCGCGATCGTCGCACACGCTTCCCGTCGCTGTCCACCGGATCTCGAGCGCCGCGAGGACCCCGAGGATCAGCGATCCAAGCGAATCCGCCTCAGCCGCCGTGGCCTGGATGCGATTCAGACGATCCGGCGGACCGTCGGCGAGCTCGAAGGCGAGTGGGAGCAGGCACTCGGCCGTGACCGCTTCGCACGCGCTGCGCGAGCTGCTCCTGGAGCTGGGACCGATCGCCGCCGCGGGCGCAGATGAGCGCGCGGACGGCGCCTCCTCCGGAAGCGCATGAACGCCCGTCTCCGGCGCCGGCCCGCTTGTGCCCGCTAGTGCCCGGACGAGGAGAAGTGCATGTAGTCCTTCGTCGAGCCTTCCCAGCTGCCGCCCCAGCCCCACCCGACCGAGCGGAAGGCGCGGACGTCGGCGGCGGTCACCATCCCCGGCCGGTGCCTCGAGCGGTTGAAGTAGGGCCGGCTCGCGGGGTTGCGGCTCTCGCCGCAGCCGACGTAGGGGTTCTCGAGCGGGTTCAGGTCGACCGCCTCGCCGAAGGCGTGTTCGGACCACGTGCCCGTGCCGTTCCCTCCGACGCACGGCGATGGCGCCGCCTGCCTGCATTCGAAGCCTCCGCTGACGTCGTTGTCCGCCGGCCGGCCCTTTAGAGGCCCGTACAGGTCGGCGACGCTCATGTGGCGGATCGGGAAGTTGAGCGCGTAGAGCTGGCGGAACACCCGGGCGAGCGGCGCGGCCGCTGACCGGTTGACGACGAGTTCGCCTTCGTAGGTGCTCCCGTCGAAGCCGTGGACCGAGACGCTCAGCAGACGCAGGTTCGACAGCGGGACCGGGCAGCCCGGATGCCACGCTTCGTGGCGGACGTCCGCCCGCACCGGGGCGGGCAGCGGCGCGATCGACGAGTGAAAGGGCGCTATCGCGAGCGCAACCAGCGACACCGCGAACACGCGGGTGATGCCGGCACTCTCGCGCAGATCCCTCACGACGCTGCACATTCTTGCGCGCCCGGCGCGCGGTGGGGCGCAAGCGGCGAGCGAAGCCATCAGTTCCGGCGCGCCCATCGGGAACCCGGTGCGGGTAACCGCACCTCGAAACGCCAGCAGCCCGTATACGCGCACGCTCCGCGCTGAGCGACGCTCCTGTCATTCCGCAAGACAAGGGAGCCGCCATGACCGCCCGCCGCCTCACACTCGCCGTCGTCAGCCTCGCCACGATGATGCTGATGCTCGACATCGCCGTCGTGAACACGGCGCTGCCCGACATCGCGCGCGACCTCCACACCGGTCTCGGCGGGCTCCAGTGGGTGGTGGACGCCTACACCCTCGCCCTCGCCACCGTCGTCCTCAGCGCCGGCGCCCTCGCCGATCGGCTCGGCCGCCGCAAACTCTTCTCGATCGGTCTTGCGCTGTTCACGCTCGCGTCGCTCGCCTGCGCACTCGCCGGAAGCATCGGGGTCCTCGAGGCCTCGCGCGCAGTGCAGGGGATCGGCGCCGCGATCATGTTCGCGGTCTCGCTCGCAATCCTCGCGAACGCCTTCCAGGGCGCTCGCGAGCGAGCGAGCGCGCTCGCCGTCTACGGCGCGACGATCGGGGCCTCGTTCGCGATCGGCCCGTTCGTCGGCGGCGCGCTCACGAGCGGCTTCGGCTGGCGCTCGATCTTCCTCATCAACATCCCGATCGGGCTCCTCGCCATCGTCATCACGCGCACGAGCGTCTCCGAGTCGCGCGACCCCAAGGCGCGCTCGATCGACTGGGCCGGCCAGACGGTTCTCGCCGGCGGCCTCTTCCTGCTCGTGCTCGCGCTCCTGCGCGGCAACGACCAGGGCTGGACGAGCACGGCGATCATCGCCGAGCTCGCCGGCGCGGCTGTGCTGCTGCTCGCGTTCGTGACCATCGAGTCGAAGGTGCTGCACCCGATGCTGCCGCTGCGCCACTTCCGCAACCGCCAGTTCACCGCCGCCCAGATCGGAGCCTTCGCGATCTCCGCGTCCTTCTTCGCGGTCTTCCTCTACACGACCCTCTACCTACAGAACGTCCGCCACCTCTCGCCCGTGGACGCGGGTCTCGTCTACATGCCGGGGACGGTGATCGCCTTCTTCGTCTCCGCCGCGAGCGCGCAGATGATCGAGCGCGGCATCTCGACGCGCGTGATGATCAGCGGGGGCCTCGCGCTCACCGCCGCAGGCATGGCCTTGCTGACGATCATCGGCACCGGCTCCTCGTGGCTGGTGTTCCTCCCGGGCGAGATCGTCGCGATGATCGGCGTGGGGATGTTCAACCCGTCCATCAGCAACGTCGCCCTCAGCTCGCTCCCGGAGGCGCAGAGCGGGCTCGCCGCGGGCGTCAACGACACGTTCCGCCAGGCCGGCATCGCCGTCGGCATCGCCGCCCTGGGTGCGTTGATCCCGGCGCAGGCTGCCCTCGGCCACGGCGACCCCCAGTCGTACGTGAACGGGCTGCACAACGCGCTGCTCGCCGGAGCCGCCCTCGCCGCCGCCGGTGCGGTCGCCTCGGCCCACCTGCTGCGCACCCGCCGTGCCGCCGCGCGGGTGGCGGTGGCAGCCGAGCCCGCTCAGGCCTGAGGGCGAAGAGCACGGGCGCCGCTCTCGCGAGCCGGCGCCGCGATCGACGCAACGAGGGTGGTACGGGTAGCCGTACCCCCCTCCACCTGCCTGCCCCCCTGGCACGGGCCCGCAGCCGGTGCGAGTCTCGGCGCGTGGAGCTCTCATCCCCCATCGGACACCGCGCCGCGCTGCTCGCGACGGTCCGCGAGATCGCCCCGACGCACGCGGCGTCTTCGCAGGCGGCGGGCCACAGGCGCCTGCTGCCGCTCGCCTGGCTCGCCGCAGCGGGGCTCCTCGCGCTGCTGCTCGCCCGCGACGCAGGCGGCTTCCTGCACGCCTTCGAACGCGCCCTCCACGGCGGATGGCAGCTCGTCGCCCTCGCCGCGGTGCTCGAGGCGGCTTCCCTCGCCGGCTACGTCGTGCTGCTGCACCGCGTGGTGGCGAGCGCCGACCGCCGCATCCGGCCGAAGGACTCCTACGACATCACGCTCGCCGGCACCGCGGCGACGAGACTGCTGCCCACCGCCGGCCTCGGTGGCGCCGCCGTCACGGTGTGGGCGCTGCGCGCGCGGGGCCTGCGCAGCCACGACATCACCGAGCGGCTGCTCGCCTTCCTCCTGATCCTCTACGGCGTCTACATGGCAGCGCTGCTCGCCTTCGGTGCCGCCGTCGGGCTCGGAGCGGTGCCGGTCGCCGGCGACAGCGCCCTCGGCTTCGTGGCGGTGGCGCTCGCTCTCGTCCTTTCATGCGCCGTCCTGACACTGCTCGCGGCGCCCTCCTTCACCGAGCGCCTGCTGCGGCGCATCGCCGGCAGCTCCCCTCGCCTCGCCCCGTCGGTTGAGCGAGTCGCCGCACACCTGCCCGCGCTCCGCTCGGCGCTCTCGCGCGTCGCGGTGGAGCTGCGCAGGCCGCACCCCGCGCTGCTCGGCGCCGTCGCCTGGTGGGCGTTCGACATCGGCGTGCTGGTGACGATGCTCCACGTGTTCGGCGCCGCGCTGCCGGTCCCCGTCGTCGTCCTCGCCTACTTCCTCGGGACGATGTTCAACCTGCTGCCGCTCCCCGGCAGCCTCAGCGGCGGCCTGGCGGGAACCCTGATCGCCTTCGGCTCGCCCGCCGGAGGCGCCCTCGCTGCGGTGCTCGCCTACCGCACGGTTGCCGTCTGGCTGCCCGCCGCCTCGGGTGTCACCTCGCTGTTCTCGCTGCGCCGGTCGGTCGAGAGCTGGCACGGCGAGAGGGGGGCTAGCCGCACCCCCGCTCACCAGTTCCCCGTATAGGCGGGGGCGCCTCCACAGGCGAAAGTCGGAGCAGATCAGTTCTCTTCGACCAGCAAGGGGCCACACACCATGCCGACGAACGTCCACACCGCCCGACAGGGCATCGCCACCTCCACTCCCCTCGACCTCCGCGCACTCGACGGAGCGATTGCGGGCTCCGTCGTCGTCCCCGGCGACGCCGGCTGGGACGACGCCCGCGCGGCCTGGAACCTCACGGTCGACCAGCGCCCCGCAGCGGTGGCGCTGCCGCAGAGCGCCGGTGACGTGGCGCAGATCGTCGACTTCGCCCGCGAGCGCGGGCTGCGCGTCGCTCCACAGGGGACGGGCCACAGCGCCGGCAACCTCGAGAACCGCCTCGCCGACTCGGTGCTCCTGAGGACCGACCGCATGCGCGCGGTGCAGATCGACCCCGAGCGCCGCCGCGCCCGCATCGAGGCGGGTGCCCTGTGGATGGACGTGACGGCGCCCGCCGCCGAGCACGGCCTCGCCGCGCCCGCGGGGTCCTCGCCCGACGTCGGCGTGGTGGGCTACACGCTCGGCGGCGGCCTGAGCTGGCTCTCGCGCCGCTACGGCCTCGCCGCCAACCACGTCACAGCGATCGAGGTGGTGACCGCCGACGGTCGCGAGCTGCGCGTCGACAGCGAGACGCACCACGACCTCTTCTGGGCGCTCCGCGGCGGCGGCGGCAGCTTCGCCGTCGTCACCGGCATCGAGATCGGGCTGTTCCCGATCCGCGAGGTGTACGCCGGTGCGATGTTCTGGCCCCAGGAGCGCGCCCGCGAGGTGCTGCAGGCGTGGCGGGAGTGGACGCTCGAGGACCTGCCCGACGAGATCATCTCGGTTGGCCGGATCCTCAACCCGCCGCCGCTCGAGGAGGTGCCCGAGTTCGTGCGTGGCGGCAGGTTCGTCGTCGTCGAGGCGATGTACATCGGCGACGAGGCGGAGGGCGCCGAGCTGGTCGAGCCGCTGCGCCGGCTCGAACCCGAGATCGACACGTTCGGGACGATCCCCGCGGTGGCGCTCAGCCACCTGCACATGGACCCCGAGCACCCGGTGCCGGGCAAGGGCGACGGGATGCTCATCGACTCGGTGTCCGCCGAGATGGTGGACGCGTTCGTCGACGCCTCCACCGGCGAGGCGGGGTCGGCGCTGCTGTCAGCGGAGCTGCGCCAGCTCGGCGGCGCCATCGCGCGCCCCGCGCCCGAGCACGGCGCCACCGGCTCGTTCGACGCGCCCTACGCGATGTTCGCGTTGGGGGCTGTCCCGGTGCCGGAGCTCCTGCCGATCGTGGAGGGGCAGGTGTCTGCGGTGAAGCAGGCGCTCGCGCCGTATGACGCGGGGCACGGATACCTCAACTTCTGCGAGCGCGACGCCGACGCCCGGGAGCTCTACCAGCACGAGTACACCTACCGCCGGCTGCGGTCGATCAAGGCGCGCTACGACGCCGGCGATGTGATCCAGTCGAACCACCCGATCCCGCCGGCTCGTTGACCCGGCGCGATCCGCATGGGGCCACCCTCGACGGCGCCGCGCACCGCCCTCGGGGGTGGCCCGTGGCCGCCCGCCCGGCATCCGTCAGAATGACCGCGAGATGGCCACCACCGTCCTGATCGTCGACGATCATGCGCCCTTCCGCCGCAGCGCCCGCATGCTGCTCGAGGCGGAGGGCTTCGAGGTGATCGGCGAGGCGACCGACGGCGACTCGGCGGTGCAGCAGGCGGCGGCGCTGTCACCGGATCTCGTGTTGCTCGACGTCCACCTCCCCGACATCGACGGCTTCGAGGTTGCAACCCGGGTGATCAGCGCCGACTCCGGGCCGGCGGTGATCCTCATCTCGAGCCGCGACAGCGTCGATCTCGAGCCGCGTGTCGAGGCGAGCGGCGCGCGCGGGTTCGTCTCCAAGGCAGACCTCTCCGGCGAGCGTCTTCGCGCCCTGCTCGATGGCTGAGGAGGGCGTCCTGCGGGTGCTCGTCGCCGACGACGCGGTGCTCCTGCGCGAGGGGCTCGTGCGCCTCCTCCAGGAGGGCGGGTGCGAGGTGGTCGCCCAGGCGGGCGACGCGCCCGACCTGCTGCGCAAGGTGCGCGCCCACAAGCCCGACCTCGCGATCGTCGACGTGCGGATGCCGCCCGACAACACCGACGACGGTCTCCGCGCCGCCCTCACGATCCGCGGCGAGCTGCCCGGGACGGCGGTGCTCGTGCTCTCCCAGTACATCGAGGACCAGTACGCCATCGAGCTGATCGGCGAGGGTCACGAGGGCGTCGGCTACCTGCTCAAGGAGCGGGTGACAGACGTGGAGGCGCTGCTCGAGGCCGTCCACCGCGTCGCCGAGGGCGGCTCGGTGATCGACCCCCAGGTAGTCAGCCAGCTGCTCGGGCGCCACCGCCGCGAGGACCCGCTCGAGCTGCTCAGCGAGCGAGAGCGCGAGGTGCTCGGGCTGATGGCTGAAGGCCGCTCCAACCACGCCATCGCCGAACGGCTCGTGATCAGCGAGCGCGCGGTGGAGAAGCATGTGACGAGCATCTTCTCGAAGCTCAACCTCCCGCCCGCCGAGGACGACCACCGGCGCGTGCTCGCCGTGCTCACCTTCCTGCGCGCCTGAGCGAGTGATGCCAGCACCGCCGGCCGGGCGCCGAGGAGCATCGAGCAGCCGCCGCGGCGCGGCCGCCGCGGTGCTCGCGCCCGGAGCTCCCCGCGGATGGAACGCCGCCGTCGCCGTCTCCGCTGGAATCGCGATCCTGCTCGCCCTGCTGATCGGCGATCTCCTGGCTCGCGAGCTTCCATTCGCACGTCAGCACCTACTCCTACCCGAGCGCGGTCCGGCAGGTGAACCTGAAGCTGTCCTCCGGCAACGTCGTCATCGTCGGCAGCGGGTCGCCCACCGTCGCGGTGCGCCGCACCGACGACTACGCCTTCGGCCATCCCGCGCGCGAGCACCGCTCCTACTCGGGCGGCACGCTCACGGTCACCTCCGCCTGCCCCCGCATCGTCGTCGGCTCCTGCTCCGCCTCCTATGAGGTGGCGGTACCCGAGACGGTCAACGTGAACGTCGTGACGACGAGCGGGAGCGTCCGGCTCGACGGATTCCGTGGAAGCGGCAGCGTCCAGACGAACTCCGGCAACGTCGACGCCGAGGCGTATTGCGGCTTCAACCTCTCGGCGGTGAGCAGCTCGGGCGACCTGCACGTCGCCACCGCATGCTCTCCCCAGCAGCTGCAGCTGCACACCGGCAGCGGACACGCCGTCGCGCTCGTGCCGCCGGGTCGCTACCAGATCGAAGCCAGCGGCCATCCGCTGCGGGTGAGCGGCGTCACGCGCGACCCGAGCGCGCCCTTCTCGCTCGTCGTCCACAGCGGCAGCGGCAGCGCGACGATCGGGGGCGGGCTGTGAGCGTCTCGCCGGGCTCGGACGCCGACGCCGCCGCGCTCGCGGGGCGCCCGCACAGCGGCGCACGAGGATTCCAGGGCGGCAGCGTGGTTGTCCTCGAAGGAGGTGGCGTACGTCGCCTCGGGTGTGCTGCTGGGGGCGTTCTACCTCGCCCTGCTCGTCGTGGGCCTCGTCGTCGGCGGGCTGCTCGCCGCCCTGTGGGTCGGTCTGCCGCTGCTGATCGCCGTGTCGGGCGTGGTGTGGCGCTGCGCGGGGCTCGAGCGCAGGCTCGCGAACAGCCTGCTCAGCGCGCGGATCCCTTCGCTGCCCCCGCTGCCCGCCGCCGCCGAAGGCGGGCACTACCGGCGCGTCGCCGAGCGGATGCGCAGCCGGCCGTTCTGGCGCGGCGTGCTGCTGCTCGCGCTGCGGCTGCCCGCGGCGGCGCTCGCAACCGCCGTCATCGCGCTGGGCGTGATCGGCACGGTTGCCCTGCTCGTCTACGGCGTCCGCGGGATCGAGGGCGTGGACCACGGCTACGTCGGCCCGTTCGCGCTCGACGCCGTGCTCGGGATCGTGCTGTGCCTGCTCGCCGTCCCGGTCGCGGTGCTCACGATCGCCGCGGCGGATTGGGCGGGACGCGCGATGCGCGCGCTCGCACGGGCGCTGCTCGTCACGCCGCTCGCCGCCGGGGCGCCCGTTCGCGAGGCGCTCGCTGAGAGCCTCGGCGACAGCACGCTCGCGATCGCCTACTGGCTGCCCGACCGCGAGGCGTTCGTCGATGAAAGCGGCTACCCCGTGCCGCTGCCCGAGCCCGGGTCGGGACGGGCATGGACGGCCGTCGACTACAGAGGCCGCCGCGTCGCTGCGATCATCCACGACGCGCATCTCGAGGCGAGCCCCGAGCTCGTGCAGGCAGCCGCCGCCGCCGCCTCGCTGGCACTCGACAACGAGCGGCTCAAGGCGGACCTGCGCGCCCGCGTCGAGGAGCTGCGCGCCTCGCGTGTGCGCATCGTCGAGGCGTCTAACGCCGCGCGGAGCAAAGTCGAGCGCGACCTGCACGACGGCGCGCAGCAGCAGCTCGTCGCGCTCGCGCTCGAACTGAAGCTGCTGCGCAGCCGCGTCGGCGAGAACCCCGAGGCGCTCGAGCTGATCGACGGTATCGAGGGGAAGCTCGAAGCAGCCCTCGAGGAGCTGCGCGAGCTCGCCCGCGGGATCCACCCCGGGATCCTCACCGACCGCGGCCTCGCCGCGGCGCTCGAGGCGCTCGTGATCCGCGCCCCGCTGCCCGTCGCCCGCGAGATCGACCTGCCCGAGCGCCCGCCGCCGTCGGTCGAGGCGGTGGGCTACTACGTCGTCACCGAGGCGCTCACCAACGTCCTCAAGTACGCCGATGCCACCGAGGCGACGGTCCGCGCACGCTACGTGGGCGACGACGTGATCGTGGAGCTGCAGGACAACGGCAGCGGAGGGGCGGACGAGCGCAAGGGCTCCGGGCTCCAGGGCCTGCGCGACCGTGTCGCCGCGCTCGACGGCCGCTTCATGGTGATCAGCGAGCCGGGCGAGGGGACGCTCGTCCGGGCGCGCATCCCGTGTCGCGCCGAGCGTGCTGATCGCCGAGGCGCACGCCGACGCTCCCGACTACGGGTAGCCACACCCTCGCTTGACAGGGCTGCCCCCTGGCGGCCGACGCGGCGGCGAAGGAGACTGCCGCCATGTTCCTGCTGAATGGCAACTCGCGTGAAGGGTCCGAGCCCGAGGTGTGGAGCGCCCACACCGCGATCGACGCCGACGCCGCCGAGGTGCTGCGGGCGCTGACCGACCCCGAGCTGATCGCCACCTGGGCGCCCGTCAGCTTCGAGGTGGAGGACCGCTGCGGGATGCCTGCGCGCCGGCTCGCACGAGCGCGTCAGCGGCTCGGTCGCCGGGCTGAAAGCGAGCTTCGACGTGCACGTCGCGCGCGCCGACCTCGCCCGGCTGGAGCTCGTCGCCGAGGGGCCGGTGCACCTCGACGTCGCCTACCGTTTCCGCGAGCAGTGGCGGCCGCGTCCTGATCGACGCGCGCGTGGGAGTGCGGCGCAGCGGCGGGCTCAGCGGCCAGGTCCTGCGCGCGGCGGTCGGCGCGCTGCTCAGCGCCGGCGCGCTGGACCGCGCGCTCGGGCGCCTGGCGGACGCGGTCGGCGAGCGCTCGCAGCCCGAGCTCCTCGCCGCCTAGCGGAAGCGCTCACACGAGCCCGTTCGCCGCCAGGAACTGGCGCGCCACCGGCGCGGGACTCTGGTGGTCGAGTTCGACCGCAGCGTTCATCAGCCGCAGCGCCTGGGTGCTCAGCTTCGCGCTCACCGCGTCGATCGTCTGCTGGAAGGCGGGGCCCTCGCGCGCCAGGGCGTCGCGCCGGACGGCGAACGTGACGTTCTGGAAGCCGAAGATGTTGCGCGGGTCGCGGAGCAGCGCGTAGCCGCCCTGGCTGAGCTCGACCGTCGGTGGTGAACACGGCCGCCACCTGAGCGCGCCCGTCGTGGAGCGCGGCGTACTGCGTCGCCGATTTCCACGGGCATGAATCCGAGTTCGGTGATGCCGTATGCCTGCCTGAGCCCGACCATGCCGGCGAACCGCCGCCTGAATTCCGGCGGTCCCGCGAGCGTCGCGGCGGAGCCGAGCCGCCGCAGGTCGCCAGCGACTTCAGCCGCTGCCTGGCGGCATAGGCGGGCGTCGTGGCGAGCACGTCCTTGTCCTCCGCCGGCGCCATCGCCAGCAGCGCGGCGCCGTGGGCGCGCTCGTAGGCGGCCGCGCGGGAATACGCCTGCGCGGCGTTCACCGGACGGCGGGCGTCGTGGGCGACGGCCGACAGGATCGTGCCGGTGTACTCGGGATAGCCGTCGATGTGTCCGCCGGCGAGGTCGCGTGCGACGACTTCCGAGGCGCCGATGTCGGGCTTCAGGTTCACCTTGAAGCCCTTGGCGCGGAGCGCCTGCGCGTAGAGCTCGCCGAGGATCAGCTCCTCGGTGAAGTTCTTCGTCCCGAGCGTGAACGCGGGCTTGCCCGAGCCGGGCCCGCGAGCGGCGCCGGACGTGCCGGCGCTGCTCGACGTCGTTGCGGTGAAGCTCGTCGAGCCGCTCGAGCCCGATCCGCACCCCGCGGCACCGAGCACGAGCACGAGGGCAACAAGGCCTGCCCCCAGGAGTTGTGTGGATCGTGCTCCTATGTGTGTTTCCTCCGACTGCTGCGTGGCGCACCGTAACAGCCGCCTCGGCTCGCCGGCGCCGGTGGCGCAGCCGGTACGGACAGCCGTACCCCATTCAGGGGAGGCCCGCACGTCCAGACGCCTGATCGCCGTACCGACGCGGGCCCTCGTCCCTGGGAGCCTGCGTTCATGCCTGAGATCTACCGCACAGGGGGTAAGAAGATGCAACGCTCGATCCTGGACTCTCCGCGCAACGTCGCGGCTCGGATGGGTCGCTGGAGCGCGAACCACCGCAAGACCGCCATCTTCGGCTGGCTTGCCTTCGTGGTCGGCCGCGATCGTCATCGGGTCCGCCGTCGGGCAGCGCTCGATCGATAAGCAGGACAGCCAACGTGGGCCAGGCCCACAAGGGCGACCAGATCCTCAAACACGCCGGGTTCAGCCAGTCCGGCCGCCTCACCGAGATCGTCGCGGTCCAGAGCAAGAACCAGACCGTGCACGACGCCGGCTTCCGCTCGACGGTGGCGCCGTCGTCGCCGCCGTCGCTCCGTTCAAGGCGGTGCACGAACTGCGCTCGCCGCTCGACCCGCGCAACTCGGGCCAGGTATCCGCCGACGGCCACACCGCGCTCGTCGAATGGAACATGAGCGGAACCGTCAAGCAGGCCGAAAAACAGATCGACCCCCTCACGAGCACGGTCGCCTCGGTCGGCCGCGCGCACCCCGGCTTCTACGTCGGCGAGGCAGGTGCGGTGAGCTCCGAAAAGGCGCTCAACAAGCTGTTCAACGAACAGCTCGGGCAGGCCGGTGAGCGGTCAGTGCCGCTCACGCTTCTGATCCTGCTGCTCGTGTTCGGCTCGCTGCTGGCGGCCTGGATCCCGCTGATGCTCGGCCTGCAGGCCGTGATAGCGACGATCGGCCTGACGGCGATCTTCAGCCACCTCGTGCCGATGGACGAAAGCGTCGGCGCGGTCGTCACGCTCGTCGGTCTCGCCGTGGGCGTCGACTACACGCTGTTCTACCTCCGTCGCGAGCGCGAGGAGCGGGCGGCCGGAAAGGGCGAGCGCGCAGCGCTCGAAGCCGCCGCCGCGACCTCCGGACGCGCGGTGCTGATCTCGGGCGCCACCGTGATGATCGCGATGGCGGGGATGCTGTTCACCCGCGACCAGACGTTCGCCTCGATGTCCATCGCCACGATGACCGTCGTCGCGGTGGCGATGATCGGCTCGCTCACCGTGCTGCCTGCCGTTCTGTCGAAGCTCGGCGACCGGGTGGAGAAGGGTCGCATCCCGATCCTCTCGAAGTTCCGCGGCCCCGCCGGCGAGAGCCGGGTGTGGTCGCGCATCCTCACGCCGGTGCTCCGCTACCCCGCCGTCTCGGCAACCGCCGCCACGGTGCTGCTGCTGGCGCTCGCGGTGCCGGCGCTGAAGCTGCACACGGCGCAGTCCGGGATCCAGTCGCTTCCGCGCGACGCGGGGACGGTGGAGACACTCGACCGGGTCCAGGCCGCCTTCCCCGGCCAGGCGATGCCCGCCGTGATCGCGGTCAAGACCGACACGACGGCGCCGGCATACCGCAGGGCGCTCGCCGCGCTGCAGTACGCGGGCGGCGGAGAGCAACCGGCACTTCGGTGCGGTCGAGGTCGACACCAACACGGCTCACACGGTCGCTCGCGTGACGATCCCGCTGCCGGGAAGCGGCGTCGACGCTACCTCGATGAGCGCGCTGCAGACGCTGCGGGGCGAGATCGTGCCGAGCACGATCGGCGCAGATCCCGGGCGTGACCTGGGCGGTCACCGGACAGACGGCGGCCTCGCATGACTGGAACGCGATGATGAAGAGCTCGGTGCCGGTCGTGTTCGCCTTCGTGCTGACGTTCGCGTTCCTGCTGCTGCTGGCGTCGTTCCGGTCGATCGTGATCGCCGCCAAGGCGGTTGTGCTGAACCTGCTGTCGGTGGCAGCCGCCTACGGCGTCGTCGTCGCGGTGTTCCAGTACGGCTGGGGGGAGAGCCTGCTCAACTTCCAGTCCAACGGCGCGATCGCTCCATGGCTGCCGCTGTTCATGTTCGTGATCCTGTTCGGCCTGTCGATGGACTACCACGTGTTCATCCTCAGCCGCATCCGCGAGGCGCACGACCGCGGCATGAGCACCGAGGTGGCCATCGCGCACGGCATCCGTTCGACCGCCGGCACGGTGACGAGCGCCGCGCTCGTGATGGTCGGGAGCGTTCACGATCTTCGCGACGCTCCCGATCCTGGACATGAAGGAGATGGGCATCGGCCTCGCCACCGCCGTTCTCCTGGACGCCACGATCGTCCGCGGGGTGCTGCTGCCGGCGACGATGAAGCTGCTGGGCGAGTGGAACTGGTACCTGCCCAACTGGCTGAGCTGGCTGCCGAAGCTCGAGCACCGCGTCGAGCCCGCCGGAGAGCCGGCTCCCGCAGCGGCCTGAGCGCTCGCACCGCTTCGCAACGGAGGACCCGGGCCGCCGGCCGGCCCGGGTCCTCTGACGTTCGACTACGTCACTGCGGGGCGGCGCGAAGTCGTGACTGAAAGAATGGCGCCATGGACCACGCTCGCCTCAGGAAACTGCAGCCGTTCGCAGGGCTCCCCGACGACGAGCTGAAGGCGATCGCGAACGTCGCCGAGGAGTACGAGGAGCCCAGCGGCACGACCCTGATCCGCGAAGGCGACTACGGGTACGAGTTCCTCGCCCTCGAGGAGGGCACAGCCGATGTGGTGAGAGATGGGGTCGCCGTCGATCACATCGGCCCGGGCGATTTCTTCGGGGAGGTCGCCCTCCTGCGGGAGGACCGACTGCGCAACGCCAGCGTGGTCGCCACGTCGCCTGTTCGGATCATCGCGATCACACGCCACCAGATGCGGGTCCTCAGCGAGCGCCTGCCCGCGGTTGCTGCAGGAATGAGGCAAGCCGCCGCGCAGCGAGGGGGCTGAACGCCGGGCGGCCGGGTTGCCGCTCAAGCGCTACCCGTTCCCTTTGAGCCCTCCGGAGCGCAGAGGCGGCCCAGCCGGGCCGCGAAGCACGCCTCCGTTCACACAAAACTTTCAGGTTGTCCTTATCGATTCCTAAGGGGTGCCGACCACGATGACCTCGGCTTTCTACGTGCCCCGCCCTGATCGAACATCTCCGCTCGTATGGATACTGGCCGCCCTCTGCGTGGCGGCGGTGGTGGTTGCGGTTCTCGTCGTCGGAGCGCCCTCCGACTCCTCGGGCGCGCAGACGAGGACGGTGAAGGTGCAGCGCGGGGTGGTGCAGTCGACCGTGTCGGGCAGCGGCAACCTCCAGGCGGCCACCCAGCTCAACCTCGGGTTCGAGACGAGCGGCGTCGTGCAGCGCATCTACGTGAAGCAGGGACAGTACGTGACCTCCGGGAAGCTGCTCGCGGAACTTAACCCGCAGAGCGCTGAAGCTTCGCTCGAGCAGGCGAAGGCTGCCCTCCGCAGCTCCGAAGCGTCGCTGTCGCAGCTGGAAGAAAACGGCGGCGAAACGAGCTCCGGCCAGAGCGGCGCGCAGTCCGGCTCCACTGGTGCCGGGAGCTCACCCGAACAGAGCACGCACACCGCGGCGAGCAGCAGCGCGACCCCCGCGAGCAGCACGGCGGCCGCGAGCAGCGAAAAACCGAAGCAGAGCGAAGCGACACGCGAAGCCAACCTCGCCTCGGCGAGGGCTGCGGTGAACAGCGACAGGCTTGCGGTGAAGACCGCCGAAGAGGCGCTTGCGGACACGAAGCTGTACGCGCCAAGCGAGGGAACGATCGTCTCGCTCGCGGGCGAAGTGGGGCAGACCGTCGCCGCGACGGGGACGTCGAAGGCGCAGAGCACCCCCGCTTCCGCCAGCGGCGGCGCGTCCTCCTCGTCCGCGCAGAGTGGGCAGGGGAGCTCCGGTTCGTCGGGGAGCGGCTCCTCGAGTGCGAGCTCGCCGTTCGCTGTGCTCAGCGACATGAACACGATGAAGCTCGTCGTGCCGCTGAGCGAGTCCGAAGTGGTGCACGTCCATTCCGGCCAGGTCGCGTCCGTGACAGTGGAAGCCCTCGAAGGAGCCAAGCTCGCGGCGCACGTTGCGAGCCTGGCGAGCACGCCCGCGAGCAGCAGCAGTGGCGTCGTCAGCTACGAAGTGACATTCGGGCTCGATCAGACGGCGTCCGGCCTCAAACCCGGGATGAGCGCTTCCGCCGAGATCGTGGTGAAGCAGGAAGAAGGTCTCAACGTCCCCACGAGCGCGATCACCGCCAACTCCGTCACGGTGCAGCGTGCCGGCAAGCCTGTCCGCCAGCGGGTGGTAACCGGCCTCGCGGGCGACAGCTCGACGATCATCCATGCCGGCCTTCGAGAAGGTGAAGAAGTCGTGCTGCGCGTAGCGAGCTCCGCTGCTTCGCGCGCCGGCTCCGGATTCGGGTCACGGTCCGGGGGTCTCGGCGGCGGAGGGCTCGGCGGAGGGCTCGGCGGCGGAGGCCCCCAGGTGAGAGTGGGAGCGCCGACACCGTGAGCGGGGACGCGCTGATCATGGCGGAGCGTGTAACGAAGACGTACGACCTCGGTCGCATCGCCGTGCGCGCGCTCGACGAGGTGTCGATGGAGGTGGAGCGCGGTGACTTCGTCGCGATCATGGGGAGCTCCGGAAGCGGCAAGAGCACGCTGATGAACATCCTCGGCTGCCTCGACGTGCCGAGCAGCGGACGCTACGAGCTCGACGGCACAGACGTCAGCGAGCACGACGAGGACGAGCTCTCAGACCTTCGCAACCGCAAGATCGGGTTCGTATTCCAGAGCTACAACCTGGTCCCGCGGATGAGCGCGCTCGCAAATGTCGAGCTGCCGCTCGCATACGCGAGGATGGGCCGACTCGAGCGCCGCCGCCGTGCCGAACGGGCGTTGGGCTCCGTCGAGATGGTTGACCGCATGGTGCACGAGCCGGCCGAGCTGTCGGGAGGCGAGCAGCAGCGCGTTGCGGTTGCGAGGGCGATCGTCACCGAGCCCTCGCTGATCCTCGCGGACGAGCCCACCGGAAACCTCGACTCTCGATCCACCGAGGACGTGCTGGATGTGTTCGCGCACCTGAACGCCCAGGGACGGACGATCGTCCTGATCACGCACGAGCCGGATGTTGCTGCGCAGTGCAGGCGTGTCGTCACCCTCAGCGACGGCGCGATCGTCGAGGACCGGCGGCTGCAGGAGGCGCACCACCTCCCGCCGGGAGTGAGCGCCGAGGTCAGCGGCGCGCGCGCAGGTGGGGCCCTCGACGGGAGCGCCGGCTGATGGGCATGGACACCGCCCGCACCGCGTGGGGAGGGATCGCCTCGCACAAGCTCCGCTCGGGGCTGACGATCCTCGGTATGACGATCGGCGTCGCCGCCGTGATCGTCCTGATCGCCGTCGGCAACGGCTCCTCGCGGTCGGTGCAGTCGCGGATCCAGAGCCTCGGCACGAACGTGCTGGTGGTGCTCACCGGCGGCTTCCGCGGCGGGACGCGTGGAGCCTCGCCCACGATCTCGCTGACGCGGGCCGACGCCGAAGCGCTCGCCGACGCTAGCGCCGCTCCCGACGTCAAGAGCGCAGCCCCGGTCGTGAACGCGGCCTCGGTGACGCTCGAGTCCGGATCCACGAGCTACCAGCCGTCATCGTTCATCGGCACGACGCCTCCCTACCTCCAAGCGCGCAGCTACCGGGTGGCGGAAGGCGCGCCGTTCACCGCTGAAGACGTCAGCCGGCATCGCCGCATCGCCGTCATCGGCCAGACGGTCGCGCAGGAACTGTTCGGCGGGCAGAGCCCGGTTGGGCAGACGATGAAGGTGAACGGCAGCAGCTTCCAGGTGGTTGGCGTGCTCGCGTCCAAGGGCGCGAGCGGCGCGACGAACCAGGACGATGTGGTGATGGCTCCGATCACCACCGTCCAGGACTCGATCACGGGCTATGGGCCGATCAGCTCGATCACCGTCGAGGGCAAGTCGCAGGCGACGCTCAACGCGGCGGAAGCCGAGGTGACGAGCATCATCGAGGAACGTCACAAGGTGACGAACACCGCCGAACCCGGCTTCACGGTCCTCAACCAGGGGTCGCTGCTGGAAACCTCCAGCTCGGCGAGCAGTGTGTTCACCACCCTGCTCGGTGAGGTGGCAGCGATCTCGCTGCTCGTGGGAGGGATCGGCGTGATGAACATCATGCTCGTGTCGGTGACCGAGCGCACGCGCGAGATCGGGATCCGCAAGGCGGTGGGAGCGCGGCGCAGCGACATCCTCACGCAGTTCCTCACCGAGGCCCTGCTCGTGTCGGTGGTGGGCGGGCTGCTCGGAGTTGCGCTGGGACTGCTGCTGAGCCAGTTCACGATCGCGGGGGTGGAACCGGTGATCGCGCCGTACTCGATCTTCCTGGCGTTCGGCGCGGCCGCCCTCTCCGGCCTGTTCTTCGGCACCTACCCCGCAGCCCGCGCGGCCACGATGCGCCCGATCGAGGCCCTGCGATTCGACTAGCACCGACGTAACGAGGAGATCAGATGCCATCTTTGGATGACTCAACCATCGAGCACGAGCGCTCCGAGGAGCGAGCTGCCGGGACACTCGATCGCGACCCCGGTCCGCCGCCGCCGCGGCGTCCGGAGGAGCCCTTGGGGGAGCTCGGGCTTGGGCCTCGGCCTCGCAGGCGACTGGTGACACCCGTGTCGCTCGCCCTGCTCGTGATGCTCGTCACCGCCTGCGGGTTCATCGCGGGCGTGCTCGTGGAGAAGGGTCAGTCCTCGACCTCGTCGGCGTCCGCCGGCGCGAGCGCGGGGCTCGCCGGGCGACTGAGGGCGCTCGCAGCCGGGTCATCCGGCGCGTCCGCGACGGGCGCCGCGGGCACGGGTGCTTCTTCTGGGGCGGCTTCGCGGCTTCGGCCGCGGGCGGCGCGACGATCGGTGAAGTCACCTTCGCGAAGGGCGACACCCTCTACGTCAGCACCCCCGAAGGGAACACGGTGAAGGTGAAGGCGACCCCCTCCTCCACCGTCACGAAGTCGGTGAAGACGGGCATCGGCAGCATCCATCCGGGTGAAACGGTGGTGGTGAGCGGAGTCACCGGGGCAGGCGGTTCGGTGACGGCCGAAACGATCCGCGTCGGGACAGCGGCGGCGGGAGGACTCGCCGGCCTCTTCGGCGGCTCTGGCGCAGGCTCCGGTCGGTCGGGCGGAAGCGGAGGCGGAAGCGGGGGCGGGGCGGGCGGTGAACCGCAGCTCTTCGGCAGCGGCCGCTAGTCCCGGTCGCACCAACAAACGCATCTCAAACGAAACAACGCAAGGAACGGAATGCCTAACACCATCAGAACTAAGCTCCTGCCGGCCGCCGTCGTCGCATCGCTGCTCGCGGCGGTGCTGGCGCTGAGCGCCTGCGGCGGCACCTCGGCCTCCAACGCCACCGCCGCCGCGAACTCCGCCACGACCTCCACCGCGCCGGGCGTCGGTGGCTCATCCGGTGCGCGCGCGTCGCGCTTCGGGGCGCTGCGCGAATGCCTCGCCAAGAACGGGATCAACCTGCCCCAGCGCAAACCGGGCGAAGGGCGCCCACCCCGCGGCTTCCAGGGTGGGAACGGGCCGCAGCTTCCCAGCGGCGTAACCCGCGCGCAGTTCCAGGCGGCGCTCAAGAAGTGCGGAGCCGGCAACTTCGCCGGTCGCGGTGCCCGGCTGACCAGCCCTGCCTACCGCCAGGCGCTCGCGAAGTTGGGCGAATGCATGCGCGCGCACGGTGTGAATGTCCCTGCCCCGAACACGTCCGGTAACGGACCGGTGTTCGACACCAAGGGGATCGACACGAGCAGCCAGCAGTTCAAGACGGCGCAGCAGGCGTGCAGCAGCATCGTCAGAAGCGCGTTGCCCAGACCGCCTGCAGGGTCTGCCGGTGCCCCGCGCTCGGGTCCCGCCGGGCCGCCCGGCGGGCAGTGATCGAAGCCGCCCCTGAGACCGTCGCCGCGCTGCACCGCGCCACGTTCGGCGCGGCGCGGCGGCGTCGGCGGCCGGGACTGCGCTGCTTGCGCGGGGATTCAGGTGACGGCTGGCCCGGCTGAGCCGCGGATGTCGGCTCCGTCCTGCGGTGCGGCGAGAGCCGCACCGAGCGCGCGCCGCGAGGAGATGTCGAGCTTCGCGTAGACGTGAGAGAGGTGGCTGTCGACCGTCTTGGGAGTTACGAACAGGTGCTGCGCGATCTCGTTGTTCGTGCGCCCTTCGGCGGCGAGCAGGGCAACGCGCAGCTCGCTCGGCGTGAGCGAGTCGCGCCCGGTGGCACGCTCGCGGCGAGGGCGCGCTCCGCTCGCTGCGAGCTCGGTCCGCGCTCGCTCGGCGAGGCGCTCGGCTCCGCACGCCACCGCGATGTCGAGGCTCGCGCGAAGCGGCTCCCGGGCGTCGCGCCGCTCCCCTGCGCGCCGCATCGCCGCGCCGAGCTCGAGCAGCGAGCGCGCCCGCTCCAGGCGCGCGGGCGAGGAGGCGAGCGCCGACACCGACTGCTCCAGGCGTTTGCGCCCAGCGACGCCGCCCTCGATCAGCCCGAGCGTGCGCAGCGAGACGCCGACACCACGCGCGTGGCCGATGCGGCGCGCGTCGGCGAGCTCCGCCTGCGCCAGCCGCCGCGCCTGCTCGCGCTCGCTCGCCGGCAGGGCCGAAGCGAGCGCCGAGCGCCAGCACGAGGCGTTCGGGTTGCGGAAGCCGAGCGCGTCGAAGATGCCGCCGGCGCGCTCGAGATCGGCAACGGCCGCGCCCACCTCTCCGGCGAGCGCGCGAGCGCGGCCGCGCAGGTCTAGCAGCAGAGCGCCCGCGAACACCTCGCCCAGCTCGCCGAGCTCGAGGCCCTCCGCGATGGCGGCGAGGTCCGCCGCCTGCGGGCGCTCGAGAATGACGTCCATCGCGAACCACAGCTGGGAGGCGAGCGCGAAGTTGGCCCGGCGTGCGCCCCCTCCGATCGCGGTTCGCAGTGCCTCTTCGGCCGTCTCCAGAGCGCCGCGGCGAGCATCTATCCACCCGCCGTAGGCGGTTCCGAGCACGAAGGCGAGCAGCCAGCCGCGGTCGCGGGCGTGCGCGAGCATCGCCTCCGCCAGCTCCCGCGCGCGGTCGAGCTCCTCGACGATCACGAGCGCCCCCAGTCCCTGGCCCAGCGCCCACAGGTCGAGACCCGTCGCGAGCGTTCGTCCTTGATCCCATCCACGCGCCACGAGTGGAACCACCTCCTCCGGCTCGCCGCGCCGCCAGGCGGCAATGGCGGCGAGCAGAAGCGCGAGCGGCCGAGCCGAGGTCCCCCCGTGCTCGGCGAGTCGCTCGAGCTCCGCGGCTCGCCCGTCGAACTCGCCGGCGAGGCGCGGGTCGGAGGCGGTCATGCCCGCGAGCAGGCACTCGAGCCTCGTCGAGAGCTCGGGCGCGCGCTCGCCGAGGTCCGAAAGCGCCTCGCGCAACAGCGCAAGCGGCTCTGCATGCGCGCCGCGCAGGCCGAGCACGGTCGCCAACTCGAGCGTGGCGCTGTTGCGCAGCACGGGGTCGGCGGCGAGACGCTTTGCCTCGCGCAAGTCGCGAACGGTTCCGTGCGCGCCCGCGAGCCGCGCCGCGATCCCTCGCTCGAACGCCACCTGCGCCCGCAGCTCGCGCCCGCATCCCTCCTGGAGGGCGCGGTCGAGATACGCAAGGGCGTTCTCCGGCGCGCCTCGCGCGCGAGCCAGCGCCGCCGCCTCGCGCAGCTGCCTCACCGCCTCCTCGGAGCCGGTCGGCTCGCTCGCGAGCAGCTGCGCGGCGATCGCGTCGAGCTCGACGCCTTCTGCAGCGAGCAGCCGCGCGGCGCGATGGTGAAGCTCGGAGCGGGCGCCCGGCGAGAGGTCGTCGTAGATCGCCGCGCGCAGGATCGGGTGCACGAACCGAAGGCCGCCGTCCACCTGGAGCACGTGGGCGCCAGCGAGGGCATCGAGTGCCTCGAGCGCATCGCGCTCCTCGAGGCCTGCGAGCCGCGCCGCGCGCGGAAGCTCCGCATCTGCGGCGAGCACCGCCACCGCTCGTGCGAGCTCGACGCAGCCCGCCGGCATCCGACCGAGGCGCACAAGCGTCGCGCGCGCCACGGTGCGCGGCCCGAGACCCTGCACGTAGGCGGCGTGCTCGGCGGTTGGCACGATGGCGTCGGCGGCGAGCGCCTCGACGAGCTCGTTGACGAGGAACGGCACCCCGCCGGTGGCCCGCGTGCAGGCGGTCGTGAACAGCTCGTCCGGGGTCGCGTCGAGCCCGGTGCGGATCAGCTGGGCGACCGCGTGCTCGCTCAGCGGCGCGGGCGCGATCGCGCGCCCCGACGCCGCGAGCTGCGTGGCGTGGTCGGGTCCGTCCCGTTCCTGCCTCGCGGTCGCGAGCAGCGACACGGACGTGCCCGCAAGTCGGTGGGCGATGTAGAGCAGGAACCGCAGTGACGGGCCGTCCGCCCACTGCATGTCGTCTACAACGAGCACCAGCGGCGTGCGCTCTGACAGGTTGAGGGTCAGCCAGTACAGCGCGTGCACGAGCCCGAAGGCGGGATTCGCCTCCGCGGCGCCCTCATCGGGCGGGTCGGGCGCTCCCGCGAGCACGGGCGCAGCCAGGTGCGCCGCGCCCGCCAGCAGGCGCCTGCGCTCGCGTGCATCCGCGCCGCGCAGCCGTTGCTCGAAGAGCTGCCGAACGACGCCGTGGGGAAAATTGCGCTCGAGCTCGCCGCCGCGGGCATGCAACACGGTCAGGCCGGTCTCCGCCGCACGCCGGCGCGCGCTCTCGAGCAGCGCGGTCTTGCCGATGCCCGGCTGCCCCTCGATCAGCAGCACCCGTCCGTCGCCGTCGCGCGCGGCGTTCAGCACGAGCTCGATCTCCTCGAGCTCGCCCCCCCGCTCGATGAGCTCGCCTGGACGCGTGTGCACGCGAACCCCGGGCATCGGCTGACTGTAGCCCGCAAAAAGATCAGGTGCTGTTCCCGATGCGAAGCGCGCCCGATTCGAGGAGATTGACTCCGTGCCCCCACACCCGGTGCAACGCGTCACCCTCGAGCTCGAGCCCGGAGAGACGATCCGCGGCTCGCTGCGGGATGACCGCGGCGCGCGGCGCTTTCACGGATGGCTCGAGCTGAGCGCAGCTCTCGAGCGCGCCTGGGAGCGGACGGGGGCAGACCCGGGCGAGGAGCCGCCGACGTCGCCGGGCGGCGAGATCGCGGAGCGCACATGAGGCCGGCGCCGATGCTGCTCGCGCGAACGCTGCCGCTCGCGCGGGCACTGGCGCTCGCAGCGCTGGTGGTCGCGTCGCTCGCCGTGGGGGTGAGCGCGGCGCGCGCCGACAAACTCGCGATCACCCCGGATGCCGGGCTCGAGGCGAATGCGCTCGCGCAGTCCTCGTACATCGCGGGTCACATCGGCTTCCCGCTGAAGCTCAAGCTCTCGGTCGGGTGGGCGAAGGATCCGGCGGTGGCGCGCGCAGAAACGAACCTGCGCGACAAGACGAACGGGACCTTCGACCAGCACGGCCCCGTCTGCCAGGTCGCCGTGAACAAATCGTGGCTGTCGTCGCTCACGCAGCCGACAGCCGAGGCGGAGGTGCTCGTCCACGAGGTGTTCCACTGCTACGAGCACCAGATCGCCCCCGACATCGTGACCGCCGAGAACCACCACAACGAGCACGACTGGATCATCGAGGGGCTCGCGCGCTGGGTCGATCTCACCCTCTACCCCTCGACGCCGGTCCCGTTCGCGCTCGAATGGCTGTTCAAGTACGTGAAAACCAGCTCGGTGAGCCTGTTCAACCGCACCTACGACGCGGCAGGCTTCTGGGGGCATCTGCAGGACGTCACCGGGGCGCTCTGGAGCCGCATCCCGGCGATCGTCCGCGACGGCGCGAACCTCCACGATCAGACGGCGTGGCACGCCGCCGTCGGGGGCGAGGAAACGGCGGTGCTCGACAGCTGGGGCTCGAGCGTCTTCAACATCTCGGGAGCGCCGCTGCCGTGGCGAACCGAAAGCCCCCTCACCGGCGGGCTCGGATCGAGCTACCCCGCAGCTGCGCCGAAGGTCGTCGACGCGCCGGCGGGGGTGGTGCTCGCTCCCTACAGCACCGCCCAGCTCGAGGTCCAGCCAAACCCGCTGCAGCCGCTCATCCAGATCCACCTCGACCCCGGCGTCGAGGGGCGCTTCGGCGTGCATCAGAACTACACGAACTCCCAGCTCAAGAGCATGGTGTTCTGCGCGGCGGGCGGGGGGTGCGACTCGCCCGCGGCGAGCTGCGGCGCCGGCGCGCCGAGCACGCTGCCTCCGCTTACGCCGCTTCCCCCCGAACCGATGCTCGGGCTCGCCACGGCGCTGTCGAAGGGGTCCGCCTCGATCGAGTACTTCGCCGCCCAGAACAGCTCGTTCTGTCCGGAACCCGGTGGTGGGGGAGGCAGCACCGGAACCGGCGCGACATCGGGGGGCGATCCCCACCTCTTCTCGTTCGGCAAGCAGGACTTCGACTTCCAGGCCGCGGGCGAGTTCACGCTGGTGAAGTCCACCACGAGCCACGACCTCGAGGTGCAGGCGCGCCAGCAGCCGATCCCGCACTCGCACTCGCTCGCGTTCAACAGCGCGGTCGCGATGCGCGCGGGCGGAGCGATCGTGGAGTTCGAGCTCACGAACGGGCTCAGCCAGAACGTCTACCTCAACCATCACATCACGCACTCCAAGAGCGCCAAGCTCTCGGGCGGCGGCTCGATGCAGATCACGGCGAGGACGGTGCAGGGAGGTTTTCACCTGACCACCGACACGGTGCGCTGGAAGGACGGCACGACCGTCGCCGCCCAGACGCTGCTCGGCCTGCGCGCGGGTAGCCGCTACACGCCTTGGCTGTCGCTCACAGTGAAGCTCGCCCACGCCCGGCTCGGACACATCACGGGCCTGCTCGGAAACGCGGGAGCGTCGCTGGCGAACGAGTTCGAGTCCCGCAACAAGACCCACTACCGGGCGAGCGCGATCGAAGGCGGCAGCTTCGACGCGAGCGACGCGAAGGTGCTCTATTCGGAGTTCGGCGCGAGCTGGCGCATCAGCCAGAAGGAATCCCTGTTCACCTACGCCCGCCACAAGAGCACCGGCTCCTACACGATCTCCGGCTTCCCCGAGCAGAGCTTCTACCTGGGCAACGTCTCCACCTCGACGCTCCAGCACGCCGCCAGCGTGTGCATCGCCACGGGCATCACCAACCGCGCGCTGCTCGCCGACTGCGAGTACGACGTGGCGGCGACCGGCGATGAACGCTATGCCGCCGAAGACGCCCAGATGCAGGAAGTGGCCGGCGCGGGGCCGCCGCTGACCGAACCCGCTCCGCCGCCGCAGGGTGCCCCGCCGCCTCCGCCCGCTCCGCCCGCGCCCCCGATCCCCAACCCCGGCATCGATCTCGGGCCCGGCTCCGCCCATCCGTCGGTCGCCTACGACCCGGCGAGCGGCGAGACGTACGTCGCCTGGCAGGACCCCGCGAGCTTCGACGTGGTGGACCTCTGTGCGGTTCCCGCCGGCGCCGGCAGCTGCAACGGCGGCGCGGGCCCGTACCGGCTCACCGACCCGCTCGCCGTCAAAGGCGGCGCCGAACCCGCCTACTTCGCAGCGAAGCTGCTCGTGCAGCCGTCCGGCACGGTCGTCGTGCTCGCCAACGTGGACGGCGCGAGCAACGCGGTACTGCCTGCGGGGTACACGTTCGCCAACGGCGTGATCGCGTGGAGCTCGCCCGCCGGCGGGGCGGCCTTCGGCACGGCGGGCCAGGGCCTCGCCAACGGCGGCAAGTTGCTGGCGAACAGCCAGGAAGCGGGCGACATGCCGGCTGCGGGAGCGGTTGCTCTGGACGCCACCCACATCCTCACGTACGGCAACACGTTCCCGTTCGGAAGCGGCGCCACCGACTTCACGCTCGCCGCGGCGGCACCGAGCGCGACGCCAGTCGTCGACAAAGCCGGCAAGTTCGTCGAACAGTTCGCCGACGGTTCCGAGCTCGCCTCGGCCCCCGAGCCGGGCGCGCCGGGCAAGTACGTCGCGGTAGCGGTGGGCGGTGCCGCGAAAGCGTGCATGTCCGGGGCCGCCGAAGAGACCGGGTTCAGCTTCGTGGTGGGCACGCCCGCCGCGCTCCAGACCGCGACGTGGCCTGCGTTCAAAGCGATCGCCTGCCAGGCGAACTCGGCGGTGCTCGCCGGGGGCGGGCCGAGCGGAGGCGCCATCGGCCTCGTCGATGCCGAGGGCCCGGGCCTGGAAGGAGCGGGCTCCGACGGCGTCTACTGGCGCCCGTTCGACGCCACCACGGACACGTTCGGGGCGCCCGTGGGGATCAGCGACGAGTCGGCGGTCACGCTCGACGGCCCGGCCGGTGTGAGCGCCTCGGCCGACGCGGGCGGCGGCCTCCACGCCGCATGGTCGGACAGCCGCGGTGTCGTGCTCGCCTACAGCGAAACGGGCGGAGCCAGCTGGCAGCCGCCGATTGCCAGCGGCATTCAGGGCTCGGGCCCGGTGGTGGCGGGCGCGAGCGCGGGACACGCCCTCGTCGCGTACACCTACGAATCGCAGGAGTACCTCGACCCGTCGCTCTGAGCCGCACCGGGCGATGATGGCCTCTCGAGGTTGCGGCGCGACGTCAAGTCGATGAACACACAGCCAGATCGTGTACGCGCCGCGGCGTTTACGAGTTGCCTGTGTCGGGTATAGGCACACCCGCGTACGGGCCGTCAGGCCCTGCGGGGGAGACGCCGCGCCGCCGGCGGTGGCGCCGCGTAGAGCCGAAGCCTGAACAGGAGAGTCCATGGACCGTCAGCCAGTCGTTGTCGAGCGCTCGTCCGAGCGTGTCCCTCGGCCTGCTCGCGGGTGCGCGCTGCTGCGCGTGCTGCTCGCGGCGACGGCTGCATTCGCCCTCGCGGGAGTGTGCGCCTCCTCGGCAGGCGCCACCGTCGCGATGTGCGACGTCCCGATCCCGATGAGCGACGGCGTCGTGCTGCGCGCGAACCTCTACCTGCCGTCCGCCACCGGTCGCTATCCGACGGTGCTGACGGTCACCGGCTACAACAAGGATGCCGGCAGCCCCACCGGCGAATGCGCGAACTCGGCTTCTCAGGGGATCGCCGGAGACGAACCCGCTCTCGCCGAAAAGGGCTTCGCGGTGATGGTGCTGGACGACCGCGGTACCGGCGACAGCGCCGGCAAGTGGGACTCCTGGGGCGAACGCACGCAGCTGGACTACAAGGAGCTTCTCGACTGGATCCAGGCGCAGTCGTGGTCGGACGGAGGCGTCGCGACGACCGGCGAGTCCTACATGGGGATCACCTCGTTGCTGATCGCGGAGGCCGACGCCGCCCGTGTGAAGGAAGGCAAGCCGCGCGCCGTGAAGGCGGTCTGGGCGGACATCCCGATGGCTGATGCCTACCGCGACGTCACCTTCCAGGGAGGCTCGGTTGACACCGGCTTCATCCCGCTGTGGCTCGGACTCGTCACGGTGCTGTCCGACCTGCCGCCGGCGGACGCCTCTGCGAACCCGCAGGAAGCCGCTTCCGTCTATGTCGAACACCTGCTGGGCGGCGCCGAATTCAGCGGCGAGCACATCGTCGGAGCGTCGCTCGGCGAAGAAGCCGCCTACGACGGTCCGTTCTACCGCCTGCGCTCACCGGTCGTGCGGGCGAGTGAAATCACCGTCCCGGTGGTCATCACCGGCGGCTGGTGGGATCTCTTCCAGCGCGGCGAGCCGCTGCTGTGGGAATCGCTGAAGAACTCGAAGGACAGGGTCCTGTTCATGTCGCCGCACTACCACATCACCCAAGGCCCCGCCTATGAAGACCCGAACATCAAGGAAGAATGGTTCAGCCATTGGCTGAAGGGCACCAAGAACGGCGTGCAGAAGACGCCGAAGGTGAACCTCTACCCGATCAACGGCACGCACTGGGAACACTTCACGCGCTTCCCGCTGCCGGGCACGACGTACAAGCGTCTGTACCTGACCGGCGAATCCTCGGGGTCCTCGCCGCTGTCGCTGCACGACGGCTCGCTCGCCGGCACGGCTCCCGCCTCCGAATCGGGTGACACCGCGCCGCTGCTTCCGGCCACGAGCCCCTGCTCGCGTGAGACAGCCCAGTGGACGGCGGGCGCTGCGTCGAACTCGGTGTGCGACACCTCGAACAACACCTACGAGGCGACCTCGCTCACGTATACAACCCCACCGCTCGCCGGCGAAACGAAGATCGCCGGACTGATAACCGCCAACCTGTGGGCGAAGCTCAGCACCACCGACGGCACGATGGTGGCGGTCCTCAGCCAGGTGGAACCGAACGGCGACTCCAACCAGATCACGGCCGGCTTCCTGCAGGCGAGCCAGCGCGCGGTGAGCCCGAGCCTCGACACCCTCGGCCCGCACAACGTCGTGGTTCGGCCGTGGCACCCCTTCACCGAGGAAAGCCAGAAGGCGGTAACGCCGGAAGAAGCGAGCGAATACCAGGTCGAGATCTACCCGACGGGGGTGAGCGTCCCGGCGGGAGACAGGCTGCGCCTGACAATCGGCACCGCCAACACGTTCACGGGGACGCCGACGCTGCCGACGCTCGGGCAGGAGCTCGGCGGGACGATCACGGTGCTTCACGGCGGCACCCACGACTCCTATCTGCAGCTGCCGATGGTTCCCTAGCGGCAGGGGCTCCGCCGGACAGCTCGACCAGCCGCCGCGACGCCGGCTCGCCGCGCCGGCGGCGCCGGAGCTCCTCCCGTGCGAGCGGCCGCCACTGTTCGTCGACGATTCGAGAAGGCTCGGACGACAGCTCGGTCACGGGGCGCTCCGACGTTGCTACCCCGGCGCGGCGTTTCGCCGCCTGCGATGAGTTCCTGGACTCGCGTCGGTCTGAGCGGGTAGAGCCTGCCTGAACGCCCAGCGCGGCAGCCGTCGGCTAGCGTGCGATGCGCAAGCAGAAGGAGGTACAGATGCCGGACCACGCGATCGGAAGCAGAGAGGAATGGCAGGCGGCCAGGGATGAGCTCGCGACCCTCGAGGCCGAGCACGCCGAGCTCGGCGCGCGCGTCACCGAGAGGCGCCGCGCGCTTCCCTGGGTGACGGTGGAGAAGGGCTACGAGTTCGATACCGAGGAGGGGCGAAAGACGCTCGCCGAGCTGTTCGATGGGCACTCGCAGCTGCTCGCCTACAACATCATGTTCGGACCCGACTACTCGCTCGGCGCCTGCCCCGGCTGCTCGAACCTGGGCGACGAGCTCGGGGCGACACGCGTTCATCTGAGGCACCGCGATGTGAACCTCGTGTGCTTCTCGCGCGCGCCGATCGATCGGCTCGTGGCTTACAAGCAGCGCATGGGCTGGCAGTTCCCCTACGTCTCGACGTACAACAGCGACTTCGCCTTCGACTTCGGGCTGGCGCTCACGCCCGAGCGGGCGCAGGCGATCCCCGAGATCAGGCAGACGATCGAGAGCCCTCCGGAGTGGCTGCGGGACTGGGCACGGCAGGTGGGAGCGAAGCTCGAGGACGGCCTGCGCGAGGCGCCGAGCTTCATCGCGTTCGCGCGCGAGGACGGGCGCGTGTACCACACCTACACGGTGACGGCGCCCGATCCCTTCGTCGCGCCGTACCACTCGTTCCTGCTCGAGCGCACGCCCAAGGCCGAGGCGCCGGAGCCGCGCGCCTGGCGCAACGACGAATACCCGGACTGACCCCGGGCGGGGTCAGGCCCGCTGCTCACCCCGTCGCCGCACAGTCACCGGTATCCCGTGCAGCGGCCGCAGCGTGACGGTCGGGTCGAGCACGATCTTCGACCCCGGGACGAAGTCGAAGCGGAAGCCCTGCGCGATCATCGCCGCGAGGATCGTCGCGTTCATCATCGCGAAGCCCTGGCCCACGCAGATCCGCCGCCCGCCGCCGAATGGCAGATAGGCGAAGCGCGGCCGGTCCTTCGGCGCCTCGCCGAGCCAGCGCCGCGGGTCGAAGCCGGCGGGGTTCTCCCAGATCGCGGGATCGCGGTGGGTGCTCCAGATCGAGGCGAACACCCTCGTCCGGGGCTCGATCCGATAGCCGCCGATGACGTCCTCGCCGAGCGCGACGCGCTGCACGTGCCACACCGGCGGGTAGATCCGCATCGCCTCTTCGAAGCACGCTTTCGTCCACGGCAGACGCTCCACGTCCGCGGCGAGCGGCACCCGGCCGTCGAGCACCTCGTCGACCTCCGCCTCCAGCTGCTCGCGTGCCTGCGGATGCTGCGAGAGCAGGTAGTACATCCAGGCGAGTCCGTGGGCGGTCGTCTCGTGACCCGCCGCGACGAATGTGAGCAGCTCGTCCAGCACCTGCTGGCGGCCCATCGGCTCTCCGCTGTCCTCGTCGCGCGCCTCCATCAGCAGCCGCAGCAGGTCGTCGCGATCGCCGTGGCCGTGGCGGAACCGCTCGTCCACGATCTCGGTTGCGATCCCGACGAGCAGGTTCGCGCTGTCCATCCCGCTTTTCCAGCGCCGGTTGTTGGCGAGACGCGTCGCTCGCTTGACGGTCATCCACGGCAGCGCCTGGATCGCGTTGACGGGAATGCTGCGACTGGTAGCGCCCACCTGGTGCAGCGCGTTCGCGAGCGCTCCGCCGAATTCCTCGGTGCGGCCACTGAAGTCGTGACCCACCAGCGCGCGTCCCACGGTGTCGAGCCCGATGTGGAGGATCTCGCTCGCGAGCTCGATCCGCCGCCCGTCCGGCCAGCTCGCTTCCCAGGCGCTCAACGCCGCCTCGGCGGCAGCTGCCATGTGGTCGGCGAACGGCTCGAGGTGGCGCTTGGCGAACATCGGCTGGACGAGGCGCCGCTGCCGCTGCCAGAGCTCCCCTTCGCTCGTCACGAGGCCGTTCCCGAGGACGGGTGTGAGGAGTTCGTACTGGCTCGACTTCTTGTAGTTGTCCTGGTTGGCGAGGAGCACGTGCCGCATCGCGTCCGGCCCCTTCACCACACAGATCCGCCGCTTCGGCATGTCGAGCAGCGACACGTCTCCGTAGCGAGCCCCCATCTGGTCGAGGAATTCGAGTGGCCCTTCCTGCCGCGCGAGGAGCTTCAGCCAGCGGACCGTTGCGCGGCCACGCGGGCCGGGCGGCGGCGGAGCGCTCGGCGCGGGGCCGTGGTCCTCGTGCTCTGCCGATGCGGGGCGTTCGAGTGTCTGCTCCACGAGTGGACCTTCCTTTTCGTCCGTTTCCGTTTCGTAGTGCCCCCAAACCCTGCCAGTAGAACTGTAGCAGTAGTGCTGTTACAGTGTGTCGGATGTCCTCACACGACACCGGGCTGACCGTCGATGAGCTCGCCCGCGAGAGCGGCGTGAGCGTGCGGAACATCCGCTACTACCAGGAGCTCGGCCTCATCGCCGCTCCTGAGCGGCGCGGCCGCCAGGCCTACTACGACGACACCCACCTCGCCCGGCTGCAGCGAGTGAGCGCGCTCCGCGAGGAAGGCCTCAGCCTCGAGGCGATCGCGCGCCTGCTCAGCACCGCCGACAGGGATCAGCTCCGCTTCATGCAGACCCTGCTCGACGGCGCCACCAGCGAGGCGCCTGTCCGCGCGCGAGCAGACGAGCTCGGCGCGGTGCTCGGAGACGTCGATCAAGCGGCGATCGCCCGCGCGCTGCAGACCTCCTTCTTCCGGGAGCTCCCGGACGGCGAGATCGAGGTGCGCAGCCCTGCGCTCCTGCGGATCGGCTCCGAGCTCGCGCAGCTGTCGATACCCCTCGCCGACGCCGTCGAGCTCCTGGCAACGGTGGAAGAGCACCTCGGGACGATCGCCGAGAGCTACATCCGACTGTTCCTCGATCGCGTCTGGCATCCCGCCACCGAGGACGCCGAGGAGGTTCCGTGGGCGGAGCTCGAGCAGACGCTCGTGCGTCTGCGGGGGCTTGCGGGGGAGTCGGTGGCGGTGGCGTTTGCGCTGCTGATGCGCGATCACACCGAACGCGCCCGGTTGCGCGAGATGCGGGGCGGCGAGCTCGACGCCGTCGCTTAGCCGCCGCGCGCCACGACTACGGGAACAGTTCCAGCGCGCCCGTGATCGTCCCCCACGTTTCGACCGCCTGCGCTTCGAAGTCGGCGATCTGCCCTTCCAGGGTCGCGGTCTGTGCGGCGAGCGCGCGATCGGCGGGTGACTCGCTGCGAGCGAGGAGAGCCGGGAGTTCGCCGATCGCTACCCGTTCGGCATGAACCGAGCGACGAATCCGGCGGTGCTCGCGGGGAGCGCCTTGAAGCCCGTGCGGCCCCAGGCGCGGACGTCGCTGCACAGCGCGGGCTTCTTCAGCGAGATCAGCGCGCGCAGCCGGGCGGCGTACGAGTGGATCGAGCGCGTGAGCGCGCGGGAGGACCAGCTCATGCGCTGCGCCACGCGCAGGAAGCTCTCGATCTCGGGCTTTGCAGCCCGGTAGGTCGTCACGACCATCGTGCCGATCACCTCGTTGCTGAGCTGAGTCGATTCGCTGTCCTGGGGCGCCCCCGCGGCGGCGGATGGACATTCGCTGCGCACCCGGAAGAGGATTCCTTCGAGCAGCTCCTGTGCCGCTTCGAGATGGCTGGCGGAGAAGCCCACCAGCGCATGATCGGCCTCCAGATAGGTGTGCGTGGCGGATGCGTCGTTGGCGGCGGCCGGCACCGGCGCCGCCAGCAGCGACGCGATCACGATCGCCGGCAACGGCACCACTCTCCGCACGGCGCCTACGGTCCCGTGATGGAGAACGGCGGCAGGTATGCGCCGTCCTGCTGCGCATAGAGCTGACCGCCCATGCCCGCGCTCGGTGCAGGGTTCGTCTGCACGTTGAGCGTGAACTGCTGATCGAGCGGGATGCCCGCGCCGCCGCTGCACACCAGCGTGTCGTTCGGCGAGGTCGTCGTCGTCACCTGGACGCTGGGGAGCTGGGCGGGGCAGAGCTGGTTCGTGATCTGGCGCGGTGTGGTGCCCGACGGCGGCGCGACGACCTTGACGGCTGTGATGGGGTTCGTCGAGTCGGCGGCACGCGCGCCGTGCGCGCCGTAGATGCCCGAGAACGTCGCGGTGAGCTTCACCTCGTTGGGTCCTTCGAACCCCCAGACGCCGTTGAAGATGACGTGGTACGGGGTCATGGGCGGAGTGGTTGGGGGCGGCGCCGTTTTCATCAGCGGGTACACCGGCCCCTGCACGCCGAGGAAGCCGTTGACGATGAGGAACGCGGACTCGCCCGCCTCGTCGTCTTCTTCCTCTTCTTCGTCCTCGATGTAGTCGCACAGCTCCGACGTGGCGTCGTCGGCGAGCTGCGGGAGCGTTGTGTGCGTTGGCAGCGCGGCGAGCGGCTGCGAGAGCAGGACGGCGGCGCCGATGATCTGGTTGCCGAGCAGGTAGGTCTGGGGGCCGGCGGGGTCGCAGAAGTCGTCTTCCCCGAGGTGATGGGCCGTCGCCAGGGCGATGATGTTCGCCTTGATGTGCTGCTTGATGATGTGCTCGTTGACCGCTCGCACGATCAGTTCCTCGAGCGGACCGCCGCTGGCGCGCGCGCCGGGAGCGGCGGCGGCTTTGCCCCCGGCGCGGTGGAACACCACGAGCTCGCCCAAGAAGCGCCCGGGAGCGCCCTTCGCAGGGCGGATCCGCGCGAGCGCGAATACGCCCCTGCGGTGCAGGTTGCGCATCGAGAGCGCCACGGGCTGGCGGCGGTGCGCCTTGCCTTCGCCGCCGATGCTCAGCTCGAAGCCGAGCAGCGAGTAGTCGCCCGCCGCCGGCACTGCAACGCGCAGGCCGAGCGCCTGCTGCCTGCCCTTCAGTGCGGACGCGGGCGCCGCGGCGAGGAGCGTCGCGATCGAGACGGCGAGGAGTGCGCTTGAGAGGCGTCGCACCGCGCCGGTGAGCCTACCAACGGGTGTTGCGGAAGCGGACGATGCGCCGGATCCGCTGCGCTCGCCGGACATGCGCTGCTGCCGACCTCTGGACGGCCCGGCCGCCGAGCGCTTAGAACTCGTCTACCCGCCACCCGACCAAGCGAGGAGCGATGGACTACGAGACGCTGCTGTACGAGCACACCGGCCACGTCGTGACGATCACGTACAACCGGCCCGGCCAGCACAACGCAGTGAACCGCACGATGAACGCGGAGCTTCACCATGCCTGGCAGCGCTTCCGCGACGACCCGGAGGCGTTCGTCCTCGTCATCACAGGCGCCGGCGAGACGACGTTCTGCGCAGGCTGGGACCTGCAGGACGCCGCGGACCTCGACTCCGTCGGCGACTGGGATGCCTATCGCGTCGGCCTCTACAACAGCCCCGGCGAGTGCGGCTACACGCGCAAGGCGGACATCTTCAAGCCGGTGATCGCGGCGGTGAACGGCTACGCGTTCGCCGCTGGTCTCGAGACCGCGCTGCTCGCCGACATCCGCATCGCCGCCGAGAACGCCGAGTTCGGGGCGCTCGAGCGGCGCTGGAACATCGTCGGCGGCGACGGCATGACTGTGCGGCTGCCGCTCGTCGTCGGCTACGCGAGGGCGCTCGAGCTCGTCATCACCGGCCGCCGCATCGACGCCGAGGAGGCACTGAGCATCGGGCTCGTCAACGAGGTCGTTCCCCGCGGCGGCGCGCTCGCCCGCGCTCACGAGCTGGCGGAGCAGATCGCCGCGCTGCCGCAGGGGGCGATTCGCAGCGACAAGGAGAGCATCATGCGCGGCGTCGGACGGACGCTCGAGGAACGCCTGCGCATCGAGGCGGAGATGGCGATCTCGATGTTCATGCGGCGCGACTCCCACACGCTCGGCGCATCGGCGTTCAAGGCGGGCAACCTCACGCCGGAGTGGCCCAATCACGGCCTGTAGCGTTACCGTCGGGCGGCCGGCGCGCCCGCGCGTCGACGAAGCTCCTTGCGCCCTCGCTAATCTGCCCCGAACTTCACAGAGGGAGACATCGTGGCGAAGAAAATCGTCGAGCTGCTGCTGTGCATCCTGCACCCCGTCGCGGTGGTGCTGATCTGGTACGACCTCGCGTTCCGTCGCGACGACTGGGCCTTCGCGAGGATGGCGTGGGGCGTCGTGGTGCTGATCCCGCTCGTGCCGTTCGTATACGTCCTCACGGGCAACGACTTCCTCTAGCCGCCGCGGAGGGGGATAATGGCGACGTGGTCGAGCGGGTGAGGGGAGGAGCTCGCAGGATGCTCGGCGGCCGTCGCAGGCTGGCGCGCGGCGCCGCGGTCGCGCTCGCGCTGCTGGCGGGGGTCGGCGTGGGGGTTGCCGCCGCCGGCTCGGGCGGGCTCGATCCGACGTTCGGCACGAGCGGGGTGACCGTGCTCGAACGCCCGACCGTCGACGTTCCCCTCGCCCACCACCCTCGCGGCGGGCGGGAAGATCGTGACCGTGACGACGAGCATCGAAGGCAAGGTCACGGTCTCACGGCTCCTCCCCGACGGCGCGCCCGACCCGACGTTCGACGGCGACGGGCAGGCCGTGATCGAATCGGCTAACTACTTCGCCGCCTACGGGCATCGCCGTCCAGCCCGACGGCAAGATCGTGGTCGTCGGCTACCAGAACAAGGCCGAAAACGGTCCGCCGCGATGGTGTGGCGGCTGAAGGCGAACGGCGGGTCGGGGGCTCCCAACGGCGCCCTCGATCCGACGTTCAACGGCACGGGCTTCGTCGAACTGAGCAGCGGCCCGAATCAACCTCGGGACCGCCGTCGCGATCCAGCCCGACGGCAAGATCGTCGTCGCGGCGAACACGCTCACGTCCCCGAAGCCCGTATCAGGTGGCGGTTTGGCGGCTGCTCGAAAACGGCGCGCCCGACACGACGTTCGACACCGATGGCGTCGCGGAAATCAGCGACGCGCACGAAGACAGGGCCAACGCGGTCGCGCTGCAGCCCGACGGGAAGATCGTGGTCGCGGGGTCCACCGCAGAACGCCACGATCGGTCAACGACGCGGTCGTGTGGCGGCTGAAGGCGAACGGCGGTCCGGGCGTGCTCAACGGCGCGCGCGACCTGACGTTCGACGTCGACGGTCAGGCCGACCTGGACAACGGCGGGCAACGAGGTCGCCAAGGCCGTCGCCATCCAGCCCGACGGCAAGATCGTGCGTCGCCGGCGACACATCCGGGGGGCCGCTCGGCAACGACGCGCTCGTGTGGCGGCTCGAGCCCAACGGCGGCGAAAGCAACATCGACGAACGACGCCCTCGACCCCACGTTCGACACCGACGGCGTCGCCGCGATCGGCGGCCCGGGCGTATTCGCCGCGGGCCGAAGCGCTGCAGCTGCAACCGGACGGCAAGATCCTCGCTCGCCGGGACGAGCAAGGCCGGGGCGAGCCCCTTCGCGGCGGACGTCTGGCGGCTCCTCGCGAACGGCGGCAGCGGTGCGGTGAACGGCGCGCTCGACCCCACGTTCGGCGCGGGCGGCACGCACCGCCGTCACGCAGGGCTCGGGCGCAGGCGCGAGCGCGCTCGCGCTGCAGCCCGACCGCAGGATCGTCGCCGCGGGCTCCACGTTCGGCGAGCAACCTGCTCCTGTTCCGAGCGCTCGGCGACCCCTTCACGGTGACCGTCGCGAAGGCGGGCACCGGGTCCGGCGTCGTGGCCTCCTCGCCCCCCGGCATCGCATGCGGCGGCGCCTGCTCCAGCCTGTTCGACGACGGCGCGAACGTCGCCCTCACCGCCACGCCCGCTCCGGGCTCCGCATTCGCGGGCTGGTCGGGCGCCTGCACCGGCGCCGGGGAATGTGCGCTCGCGATGAGCGCCGACAGGACGGTGACGGTTACGTTCGACCGGCCGTCAGTCGTGCCGGTGCCCGCTTCATCGCATCCGCCGGTGCTCGCCGGCGTCACGCAGTCGCACGCGCTCTGGCGCGAGGGGACCGCTCCCGCGCGCCTCTCCCGTGCAACACGCAGGCGCGCGCCGCTCGGCACGACGTTCGCGTTCACGCTCGACCAGCCTGCAAGCGTCCGCTTCGCCTTCGTGCAGAGCGTGCGTGGTCGCAGGGTGAAGGGCAGGTGCGTCGCGCAGACGCAGAAGAACCGACACATGCGGGCCTGCGTGCGCAGCGTCACGCGCGGCACGCTCGTGCTGGTGGCTCACGCGGGCGCCAACAGGCTCGCGTTCCAGGGTCGCATCACGCGCGCCAAGAAGCTCCCCCTCGGGGCCTACGCGCTCGTCATCACGGCGACGAACTCCTTCGGTCAGCGCTCGAGCGCGCCGAGCCTGCACTTCACGATCGTCAAGTAACCGCGCCTCCGGGACGCGCTCGGCCTAGCCGCCGGCTATCCGTTGCCGCTGAACCCTTCTGAGGCGATCGCCACGTTCGTGTGCCCGTGCGCGGTCGCAAGCCCGGGTGCGCTGGCCCGGGCGGGCAGCGCGAGCGTCCGCCCCGCGCCCGCCGCGCTCGCAATTGCATTGACGGTGAAGCCGGCGGCGCCGCCCCGCGGTATGCGCCACACATCGCGGCAGATGCTGCCGTGGCGGCGGAACGTCGAGGGGGCGGACGTGATCAGCAGCTCGGTGGGCGGGCGCTGACAGATGCGGACGAACGACGCGCCGGCGGGGGTCCCCACACGCGCGTGGACCTGATAGCGCATCGGTGTGCCCACCGAGACGAGCGCCGGGGCGGTGACGTGCACAGCGAGCTTCGTGGGCGCAACCGTGACGACGATGCCCGTGCCCGTGACGTTGTTCGTCGTGTTCAGCTCAGGGGTGGCGGAGTGGACCCGCACGACGCTCACGAGCGAGCCGGTGATGAGCGGCCGCACGCGGGCGTGAAGCGTCACTTCCTGACCCGGCTGAATCGTCCCGAGCTGACACGTGACGGGGCGGCTCTGCGTGCAGCCGGGCGCCCCGGAGACGCCGAGGATCCTCGCCACCCGATTCGGGTTCAGCGGGTCCGCTTGGGGCAACTCCTCGGCTACAGTCCCCACGGCCGCCGCGTGTCCCTGGTTGCGGATGTGGACCGTCGCTTCGAAGGTTTGCCCGAGCTGCACCTTCGCCTTCGAGAACTGCTCGCTGATCGCGAGATCCGCCCCCTGCCGGCCGGGGCTCGCGGGTTCGATCGGCACGAGGGGCACGCCCGGCAGCGGGGGTTCGATCGGCGGTTGGACGGGCGGTTCGATCGGCGGTTCGATGGGCGGCGGGACCTCGGGTTCGGCTGCGTCGTAGCGGTTGTCGAGCAGCGCGCTGAGGCGCTGCGCGTCGGTCACCGAGACGAGTTCGGGCTCTATCGTTGCGATCGCGCCACGGGGATCGGGCTCGGTGATCGAGTAGAGGTAGCCGCTCGGCTGATCGCCGATCGGCAGGCTCCCCGTCAGGTACGCGCCCGGCACGACGAAGGCGACGGTGCCCCCTGCCGCCAGGTTCTTGCTCTGCGAGAAGCCGCTCGTGCCGTTCACCGTCACCGCCCATTCGCCCGGCGGCGGCGTGCCTTTGCCGCTCGTCGTCTTGTGGACTTCGATCGTGCTCCTGCAGCGGCGCGTTACCCCGTGAGCCACCACCCGTTCCCCGCCGGAGGTGGCGACGATCGTGTGCGGCTCGTCGCCTTCCAGGACCGCGAAGTAGTTGTCGGTGGCGGCGCCCGCGTGGATCAATCCTTCCTGGGCGCTGTCTTCGTCGCTCCATTTGACGACCCGGTCGCGTTCGTCCTTGTTGCGCAGGCGCATCAGCAGTTCGTTGGTGACACCGTTCACGCAGAGCGCTTCGAGCTCGATCACCGGCTTAGGCGGCGCGGGCAGGCAGGGGGGCAGGGTGCTCGGCAGGACGGTGCCGCTGCCGTTCCAATCGCGTCCCCAGATGTGCCCGTAGATCTGGCCGTTGGAGGCGGTGATCGATGCGCCCGGGGCGAGCACGGTGCCATACCAGTTGAGCCCCGAGATCTGCACGCTCGTGGCGTTGACGAAGTTCCAGACGGTCGGCACCGCGCTGTTGCCGGCGCCGTAGGCGCCGCTCACCGCCGTCGAGTAGCTCGCGCCGGTGACGTTGACCATCGCCGAGGCGCCCGCGGGCACGCTGATCGTGATGTTCCTGGCTCCCTGCAGCTGCGCGGCGGTAACGCTGAAGACGTTCAGGCCGGCGCCGGCGCCGGCGAGCTGCAGGACTTCGCCCGAAGGCGTCGTCGTGCCCGTCGTGGGCAGGCCTGCCCACGTGAACGAGAGCAGCTGCATAAGCGCGATTTCGTCGCTGAAGATGAACGTCGGCGAACCGTGTGAGACGCTGCCCCCGGAAGGCACGGCGATCGAGCCAGTCAGCGTGCCGCCGTACAGGACGCTGCCGTTGGCGTGGGCATTGGAGACGTTCAGGTTGGCGCCCGCCACGAGGTCGACCCGGCTGCCGTCGGGTGGCAGCCCCGCGCTCACGCCGAAGCCCGACATCGTGATGTCGCCGCCCGCCGCAGCTGCCCCCAGAAGCTGGTTGTTCGAGACGTCCATGTTGCCCGCCACGAAGACGTCGTTGCCGGACAGCGAGCCGAGCGCCGCACACGCGGCGGCGCGCGCGGGCGCTGGCTCGCGCGCGGGGGCAGCGCCGGTTGTGCCGGTCGGCAGCAGGGCTGCGGCGGCGATCACGGCGGCGAGCAGGAGGCGCACAGCGATCCGAGCGAAGGCCACGGCCGTCTACCTGACGATCGTGAACCGCAGCGACTGCGGGGAGGAGCGAAGGCCCGCGGCGTCCGCTGCTGTGACGGTCATCGTGTAGCTGCCGAGCGGGAGGCTCTTGTGCGAGGTCAGGCGGCCCTGGAAGAACACGCGGTTGGGGCCCGCATGCCCAGCGAGCGAGATCGCGCCGCGCGACAGCGTGCAGCGCCGATGGCGCGCGTTGCTCTTCGTCTTCGCAACGCATCTGCCCGCCACACGACGCCCGGCGGCGGCCTGGAGGAAGGACAGGCGGACGCTCGCCTGCTCGCTGAGGACGAAGGAGAACGTCGTCCCGATGGACACCTTGCGCCGTGCGCCGAGCCGCGCGGGCTTGCGACCCTCGCGCCAGCGTGAGACGGATTGGCGCAGGCTCGTGACCTTTGGAGGCGCCGTCGTCACCGGCTGGGGGGGCGGGCTCGTCACGGTGACCGCCGCGCTCGTCGCCGGGGGCTCCGTGACGAGGAGGGGCCGCCCGTACGTGACGGTCTGCGAGCAGGTGAGCGAGTGCCCGGCCTGGCGCGGCGCTCGGCGTGTACGTCTGGCCGCTCGCCACCGTGGCGCCGTCGAGCTGCCACGCGTAGCCGTCGAAGCCGAACAGGGTCGCCGAGGGCTGCACTCCCGCCCACGTCGACCAGGTTGCCGGCGAGCAGCTCAACGGCACGCCGACGACGCTGCCGCCCGCGATCGACGGGGCGGACTGCAGGGCAGCGGGTGCCCCGGTCCCGATCCGGCCGATCGCGCGCGTCGTGCCCTTGTCGGCGAACCACATGTTGCCGTCGGCGCCCGGAGCGATTCCCCACGGGTCGCTGCCGGGGTTCAGGCCGGCTGCCGACTCGGTGATCGTCGGCGTGCACCCGGGCACGGGGCTGCAGGGCGTGATCTGACCGATCTGCCTCGTTTTCCCGAAATCGGTGAACCACACCTTCCCGTCCGCGCCGGGCGCGATCGCGAGCGGTTCCGCGCCGGCCGCGAGCGGAAACTCTTCGATCGTAGGTTCGCAGGGCGCCGCACAGGGGACGACGCGCCCGATCGCTTCCATCGTCGTGTCGGCGAACCACAGGTTCCCGTCGCTCCCCAGCGTGATGCTTTCCGGGTCGCCGCCGGGGAGCAGCCCGCTCGTGAACTCTTCCGGTTTGGCGGTGCAATGCGGGGCGCCGCACGGCGTCACCCTGCCGATCGCGGGGGTGCCCGTGCCGCCGTCGCCGAACCAGATGTTCCCTTCGGGTCCCGCCACGAGGCCGTGGGGCCGGCTTTTCGGCATCAGTTCTTTCGGAGGTATCACGGTCATTTCGCCCCCGGGCGTGATCCAGCCGATGGAGTTGAAGGTCGGTGAGTTTTCGACGCTGAACCACAGGTTGCCGTCGGGGCCGAGCGTGATCCGTTCGGGTTCGTGGCCTTCCAGCCCGGCGGTGAATTCGCCGATGACACCGCCGGTCGTCACCCTGGCGAGGGCGGCGGAGTCCGTGAACCACATCGCGCCGTCGGGGCCGAGGGCGATGTCGAAGGGTGGTCTCGTCAGTCCTTCGCGGAACTGACTCAGCAGCGTGCCTTCCGTGGAGAACCTGTTGATCGCCATGTCTTCGACCACGCCTTCCTTGAAGCTCGTGAACCAGAGGTCGCCGTCGACGCCCGGAGCGATCCAGCGTGGTTCGCCACCTCCCGGCGAGGAGAACGTGAACTCCGTCACCGACCCCGAGGGCAGCGCGCTCGCCGCGCCCGACGCGACGAGCAGAGCCGCCATCACGACAGCCACCGAGAACCCCCACAGCCTCACCGGGGCACACCCCGCCAGCCTCACCGCCGCCTCCTTGGGTCAACGCGCTGCATCGCCGCCACCGTCCACGATAACGGCGCGGGCAGACCGCGCAAGATGCACAAACGCGCCCGGTCTGATTCCCTTTCCGTTGCAATGGGTATGGAAGCCGCCGTTCGGTCGGACCGCGCCGACGCGCGCGCAGCCGCGAAGGGCGTCTACAGGGGACTCGTGGGGGAGCGTCCCGACGACCCCGTGCGCGCCTGGCAGGGCACCGCCATCGAGGGCGCGCCCGCGATGCGCGTGCTGCACGTCGGCGACTGCGGCGTGCGCCGGATGGAGATCGGGCACGATCTGCTCGCACCTCCCGGTTACCCTTTCGCGGCAGCCCGCCGGCTGCGGCGCGACGGCATCCGCCTCGAGTTCAGCCACTACTTCTGCGTGAGCTTCGAGAACCTGCCCGACATCGAGACGCTGTGCGAGCACACCCATCTCAGTGACTATCCCGAGATCGTGCTCGTGCAGATCGGCGCCGCGTACACGCGCAAGATCATCCTGCCCGACACCACCCGGATCCATCAGCTCCGCGACGAGCTCGGACGTCGCGCCGGCGAGCTCGTCCGCCCGTTCTACCGCGGGCTGCGCCCGTGCCTGCGCCTGTTCGGACGCCATTCGGCGCGCTATCGCGGCACGGAGCAGCTCGAGCGGTTCGTGCGTGCCGTACACGCCGAGTGGCCGCCGGCCGACGTGGTGCTCGTCCTGCCGTTCAGACGCTCCCCGGGCTACACCTCGGGCGAGCCCGTCGCGGCGAGGATCGAGGCAGACCTCCACGCGCTCGCCGGCGTGCCGTACGTGTCCGTGTTCGACGCCGACGGCGTCCTCGGGCGCGATCCGGCGTTGCGGTGTGTCACCGGCTACAACCTGAACGGCCGCGGCTGCGAGCTCGTGGGAGCGCAGCTTGCCGATTGGATGCGCGAGCGGGAGGCTCCGCCGAAGCCGCACAATCCTGCCCCGGGTGCGGTGACGGCTGCATAGCCGTGGAGTAGAGTCGCCGACGTGGCTGTACCCGAGGCTCCGCATTCCCCTGACGTCGATCTCGGTGCAGTCGAGTTCTGGACGAAGCCCGCGGAGGAGCGGGACGGGTACTTCGCGGAGCTGCGCCGGGATGCGCCGATCTCCCAGCACGAGCCGCCCGAGGACATCCTCGACATGCCCGACCAGGGGCGTCAGAGCTACTGGGCGATCGTTCGCTACGAGGACATTCGCCGGATCTCCCGCGACCCGCAGACGTTCTGCTCCTCGCAGGGTGTCCAGTTCGGCGACGCACCGCCGGAGCTGCTCGAGGCCTCGCAGTCGTTCCTCGCGATGGACGCCCCTCGCCACACGAAGCTCCGCGGCCTCGTGTCTTCTGCCTTCACACCCCGTCAGGTGCTGCGCATCGAGGACGGCATCCGCGAGAACGCGCGCAAGATCGTCGAGGCGGCCGCGCCGACGGGCGGTGGCGATTTCGTCGAGCTGATCGCCAAGCGCCTGCCGCTCGTGACGATCTCGGACATGATCGGCGTCCCGGACGCCGACCGCGAGCGCGTGGTGTCCGCCGCCGACACGCTCGTCTCGGTGGCAGACCCCGAGTTCTTCGGCGACCGGCGACCGGTGGAGGTGCTCGGGGAAGCGCTGTGGACGCTCACCGAGTTCGCCACCGAGCTGGCCAAGCACCGCGAACAGAGCCCAGGCGATGACCTGATGACCGCGCTCGTCCAGGCGGAGGTGGACGGCGAGCGCCTCACCCACCCCGAGATCGCCGCGTTCTTCGTGCTGCTCTCGGTGGCGGGCAACGACACCACCCGCCACACGACCTCGCACGCAATGCGTGCGCTGACGGTGAACCCCGACCAGCGTGCCCTGTTGCTCGAGGACCTCGACGCACGGCTGCCCCTCGCTGCGGAGGAGTTCGTGCGGTGGGCTTCGCCTGTGCTCACGTTCCGCCGCACCACGACGCGCGAGGTGGAGATCCACGGCGAGCGCCTGCCCGCCGGCGAGCGGGTGGTGCTCTTCTACCACTCGGGCAACCGCGACGAGCAGGCCTTCGAGGACCCCTGGCGCCTCGACATCACCCGTGACCCCAACCGGCACCTCGGCTTCGGCGGCGGCGGGCCGCACTACTGCATGGGAGCCTCGCTCGCGCGCATCCAGCTGCGCTCGATCTTCGGCGAGCTGCTGCGTGTGGTTCCCGACATCGAGGCGCAGGAGCCCGAGCTGCTGCACAGCTCGTTCATCCACGGCATCAAGCGGATGCAGGTGACGTTCACGCCGCGCGCGTGAGCTTCGACCCAGTCGACTGGGACGCGCACGACCGGCACCTCGAGCTCGCTGCGCAGTCACTCGACTCGGCGCTGTCCCGCCAGCGATCGCCGTCGGCCCGCGAGCTCGCCGCGATCACCTCGTCCGCGCCGAGCCGACGCGAGTGCCGCGCCCGCGTCGCGCGAGCCACACGTCGACGCGGTCACACACGTCGCCGAGTCACGTGTGAGCGCAGGCGGCGTCGTCTTCGATGAGCCGCACAAGGACGAACGAGGGTGGCGCCGCGCGCCTGACGCGGCGCCACCCGTCGCCGTCAGGCCACGAGCGCACCCTCGCGCCGCGCAGCGAGCCGCTGCTCGGCGTACGCGCGGCCCTGCTCGACGTCGCCGAGCGCAAAGCCGGCGATGTCGGCGAGCGTGACGATGCGTCCGCCCCCGCCCCAGGTGCCGTCGGGGACCTCACGCGCGAACACCCACACGCGCATCGGGTCGCGGTCAGGGGCTCCGTTCTCCGCATCGAGCACCGCGTCGGTCACCTCTTGCACCATCGCCTGGCGGCGCTCGTCGTCGAACTGCCCCTCGGGCACCGAGGCGACGAAGCGGTAGCGGGGGGCCGTCGCCGGCTCACCGGCGACGTAGACGTCCGCCGGCCGGTGCAGGAACACCCACGCGATCGCGCGCACGGCCGGGTTCGACGGGTCGGCGCCCTCGTTGCGGATCAGGATGTCGGTCAGCTTCGAGAGCAGCTCGCCCTCCGCCTCGGGCGAGAGCGCGTCGCTGGGGATGTACGCATCGAGCATCGGCATGCCGGCACCTCCTGTGGGCAGGCTGGGTTTTGATTGAGGATGCAGCCTACACAGACTAGGTTTCCATTGTCAACCCAGATATGATCGGCGCATGCACCCCGAACGCGCTCGCTACAGCGCCGAGAACTGCTCGATCCAGGCTGCGCTCGACATCGTCGGCGAGAAGTGGACGCTGCTCGTCGTGCGCGAGGCGTTCTTCGGGGTGCGGCGCTTCGCAGACTTCCAGCGCCTGCTCGGGTGCGCGCGCAACATCCTCAGTGCGCGCCTGAACACGCTCGTCGACGCGGGCGTGCTCTCCCGCGAGCCGTACCGCGAGCCCGGAAGCCGCGCCCGCTACGAGTACCGGCTCACGGAGAAGGGGCTCGAGCTCTACACGATCGTCGTCGCGCTGATGCAGTGGGGCGACCGCTGGGGCGATCGACCGGGCGAGGCGCCGCTCGAGCTGACGCACCGCGACTGCGGCGAGGCCGTGGGCGCGGAGGTGCGGTGTGCCGCCGGGCATGGGCCGCTGTCGGTGCGCGACGTGCACGCCCGCGCGGGTGCCGGCGCGAAGGCTGCATAGGCGGACCCAGGGGCGCCCGCCTAGACACGGCGCGCTCGATGCGACGGGCTGGCTGCGTGGCCAATATCCTCCCGTCATGCCCATGAGCGCCCCCGACCACGAAGTCGTCGTCATCGGCGCCGGCTTCTCCGGCATCGGCGCCGCGATCAAGCTCGACGAGGCGGGGTTCCGCGACTTTCTCGTGCTCGAGGAGGGCGACGGGGTGGGCGGCGCCTGGCACTGGAACACGTACCCCGGGATCGCCGTCGACATCCCGTCGTTCAGCTACCAGTTCTCGTTCGAGAAGCGCAGCGACTGGTCGCGCGTGTATGCGCCGGGACGCGAGCTGAAGGCGTATGCCGAGCACTGCGTCGATCGCTATGGCGTGCGCGACCGCATCCGCCTCGAGAAGAGGGTGGTGGGCGCCGCATTCGACGAGGGCGCGAACGCCTGGCGGATCGATACCGCCGACGGGGACAGCATCACGGCGCGCCACGTGATCGGCGCGACGGGGGTGTTCAGCCAGCCGAAGCGTCCTGAGATACCGGGCGTGGAGGCGTTCGCCGGCGAGACGATGCACACGGCGCGCTGGGATCACTCGGTGGACCTGCGCGGCAAGCGCGTTGCAGTGGTCGGCACCGGCGCCTCGGCGATCCAGGTGATCCCTGCGATCGCGCCGGAGGTCCAGAGGCTGACCGTGTTCCAGCGCACGCCGATCTGGTGCCTGCCCAAGCTCGACGCCCCACTCAGCAGGCGCTGGCGCGGGGTGCTGCAATGGGTCCCCGGCGCGATGCTCGCCGCACGCTGGCTCAGCCAGGCGTTCGTCGAGCTCACGTTCGTGCTCGCTGCCCACTTCGCCGGCACGTTCCCCGGCCTGCGCGCCCGCGGCGAAGCCGCCGCCCACCAGATGCTGAAGCAGATCGAGGATCCCGAGGTCCGCGACAAGCTCACCCCCCGCTACAGCCTCGGCTGCAAGCGCCCGAGCTTCTCCAACGAGTACATCCCCGCGTTCAACCGCGACAACGTGCTGCTCGAGACCGCTGCGATCGAGGCGATCACGCCGGGCGGTGTGCGCACCGCCGACGGCGTCGAGCATGCGATCGACGTGCTCGTCCTCGCCACGGGCTTCAAGGTTTTCGACACGGGCAACATGCCGCCGTTTCAGGTGCGCGGCGTGGGCGGCGTGGGCCTCGAAGACTGGTGGGAGCGCAACCGCATGCAGTCCTACGAGGGGGTGAGCGTTCCCGGCTTTCCGAACTGGTTCTCGATCCTCGGCCCGTACGGCTTCAACGGGCAGTCCTACTTCGGGCTGATCGAGACGCAGATGCGCCACATCGTGCGCTGCCTGCAGCGCGCCCGGCGCGAGGGCGCGACGCGCATCGAGATCACGCCCGCCGCCAACCGCCGCTACTGGGAGTCGGTGCTCGCGCGGCGGCACAACCAGATCTTCTTCCAGGGCTCCTGCGCCACCGCCAACAGCTACTACTTCGACAAGAACGGCGACGTGCCGTTCCGCCCGAGCCTGACGCTCGAGGCTGCCTGGCGGAGCGCGCGCTTCGATCTCGACGACTACGCCTTCGCGGCCTGAGGCGCCCGGCTCGCGCCCCCCGGCCCTGCGTGGGCGGACCGCGCTCGCGGGCCGCTCATCGGACCGTCACAGCACGGGCACCACTGCGGCGAGTGCGTACCAGACGCCGAACAGCAGGGTGGCGACGCCCATCACCGGCGTCATCGGTAGGGCCCGAATCGACACCGGCTCGCGCGTCAGCGCATAGCCGAACCCGCAGGAGAGCGCCGACATCGACGCCGCTGCGCCGAGCGCGAACAGCACGAGCGCGGCCGCCGCGGGCCCGTGGCCCGGTATCCCGGCGATGAGGAGGACCCCGACGCCGGCCGAGCCGCCGGTGCCATGCACGAGCCCGATCGCATAGGCCTGCGTCGCCGAGCGGCCGAGGCGATGCTCGGTGGCGTGGCTGTGCGAGTGCTGAAGGCCGTGAGCGCCCCGCGGCGACGCCCGGTGCGAGTGCAGGTGCCGGTGCTCGACCGCACCGTGGCGGTGGCGATGCGAGTGGAAGGAGCCGCTGCGCCAGTTGTGGAGCAGCCTGATCGCGAGCGCGATGATCAGCAGCCCGACGGCAGCCTCGGCGGCGTCCTGCGCCGTCGCCGGGATGTAGGACTTGAAGAGGATGATGGGGATCCCGAAGAGGACGAGAGTGCTCGCATGGCCGAGGCCCCACGCCAGCCCGAGCCGTGCTGCCCTGCGGCTGCCGTCTTCGCGGTCGTTCGCGATCAGCATCGACACGGCCGCGAGGTGGTCGGGGTCGGTGGCGTGGCGCAGTCCGAGCAGCACCGCCACGAGCAGCAGCACGACGAGCCTGTGCCCTCCGCCGAGGCCGACGATCCATTCGTCGAGCGCTTGCATCAGGCTTCCCCCTCCGACCCCGTCATCGCCGCGGCGATCGCTGCCTGGCCGTAGGAGATGCCCCCGTCGTTCGGCGGCAGCGCTTCGGGTACGAGGACGCGCAGGCCTGCTCGCCGCAGTCCCCGCTCGGTCGCCTCGAGCAGGCGCCTGTTCTGGAAGACCCCGCCCGACAGCACAACCGTGTCGAGCCCGCGCTGCGACGCGGCGCGCTCACATCCGCTCACCGTTGCGGCGGCGACGGCGGCGTGCAGGCGCGATGCGACCTCGCCGACGGGCACGCCGCGCTCGACGTCTGTGTGCAGCTCGAGGAAGGCCGGGCGGGGGTCGATCACGAGCATGCCCCCCTGCTCCAGCAGCGGCATCTCGTAGCCGCTCGCCGGCTCGCCGCACTCGGCTTCGAGCTCGATCGCAGCCTGTCCCTCATAGCTGACGGTTCCCCGTACCCCACACAGCGCCGCCGCCGCGTCGAACAACCGGCCCATGCTCGTCGTCGCGACGCCGAGCTCGCTGTGGGCGAGGCGTGCAACCCCGTGCCAGCGCGCCGGCTCGACCCACCGCGAGATGCCCGGCGGCAGCGGCGGCTCCTCCTCCTCGAGCGCGGCTGCCAGCCAGGCGCACGACATCCGCCATGGCTCGCGCACGGCCGCGTCGCCGCCCGGAAGCGCCACCGGCAGCAGGTGCCCTGCCCTCTCGAAGCCCTCGAGCCCGCCGACGAGCAGCTCGCCGCCCCAGATCGTCCCGTCGCTGCCGAGGCCCGCTCCATCGTAGATCGCGGCGACCACCGCGCCCCGCTCGCCGTGCTCGGCGAGGCATGCCGCGAGGTGGGCGTGGTGGTGCTGCACCGCCACGAGCGGGGCATCCAGTTCGCGCGCGTACCTCGTCGAGAGGTAGTCCGGGTGCAGGTCGTGGGCGACCAGCTCCGGCACCACTCCGAGGAGGCGGCCGAGGTGCTCGATGCCCTCGCGAAACGACGACAGCGTCTCCCAGTTCTGCAGGTCGCCGATGTGATGGCTCACCCACGCGCGGTCCCCCCTGGCGAGGCAGAACGTGCTCTTCAGCTCGGCGCCGCAGCCGAGCACCGCGTGACGCGTGCCGCGCGCCGGGAGCATCGTCGCCCGGGGCACGTAGCCTCGCGAGCGCCGCAGCATGAGCGTCCGCGCTCGGGCTCCCTGGAGGACCCGTACGACCGAGTCGTCGGTGCGCGTGCGGATGGGACGGTCGTGGACGAGCAGCAGGTCGGCGACGCTCGCCAGGCGTGCCATCGCGTCCTCGTCGCGATAGGCGATCGGCTCGTCGGAGACGTTGCCGCTCGTCATCACGAGCGGCGCGCCGGCGTCGGCGAGCAGCAGATGGTGAAGCGGCGAGTAGGGCAGCATCACGCCGAGATCGGGTGAGCGAGGCGCCACGCGCAGGAGCCACACGCGCGCTGCCGCGGCGCCGGGCGAGCACGATCGGGCGGGCGGGCGAGCACAGGTGCGCGAGCTCCTCCTCGCCCAGGTCCACGAGCTCGAGCGCCTCCTCGACGTCCCGCGCCATCAGCGCGAACGGCTTGTCCTCGCGGTGCTTGCGTGCGCGTAGCGCCGACACGGCGCGCTCGTCGTGGGCGGCGCACGCCAGGTGATAGCCGCCGAGCCCCTTGACGGCGACCGTCTGCCCGTCCCTCAACGCCTCGACCGCCACCGCGAGCGCACCCTCGCCGCGGCCGAGGCGCGTTCCCTGCGGATCGACGGCGCTCAGCGTCGGACCGCACGCCGGGCACGCGTTGGGCTGGGCGTGAAAGCGGCGGTTGCGCGGGTCCTCGTACTCGGCGCGGCAGTCCGCGCACATCGCGAAGTCCGCCATCGTCGTGAGCGGACGGTCATAGGGCACCCCGCACACGATCGAGAAGCGCGGCCCACAGTCCGTGCAGTTGACGAACGGGTAGCGGTAGCGGCGGTCGCCGGGATTCCAGAGCTCGGCGAGGCAGTCGGCGCATGTGGCGGCGTCGGGCACGATCTCCGTGCGCTGCTCGCCCTCGTGCTCGCTCGTCCGGATCACGAACGAGCGCTCTCCCCGTGCCTCGAGCTCGCGTCGCCGCACGTCCTCGACGCGCGCGAGCGGCGGCGCCTCGGGGACGAGGCGGGCGAAGAACGCGTCGATCAGCGGCGGTGGTCCCTCGACTTCGCAGACGACCCCGCTGCCGTCGTTCTCCACCCACCCGCCGAGGCCGAGCTCCGAGGCGAGGCGAAACGCGTGCGGGCGGAACCCGACGCCCTGCACCGCGCCCCGTACGCGCGCCCGCACGCGCCGGCGAGCGTCCGGCTGGGCGATCGCGCTCACGGCGAGCCGCCTGCCGCGCTCACGACGAAGCCGCCGTTTGCGTCACGGCGCCGCACCCTCGGGAGGGGGGCGGAACTCGTCGAGCTCCACCAGCTCGCGCAGCACGTGGAAGGCGCTCGCCTGCGCCTCCTGGATGCGCGGAACGCTCGTCGAGCGGGTGACGATCACGTGGTCGGCGAGCGCCTCTTCGGCGACGCGCCCTCCGTCGTAGCCGACGAGCGCGATCGTGACGAGCTCGCGCCGCCGCGCCTCGGCGAGGGCGGCGATCACGTTCGCGGAGTTGCCCGAGGTCGAGAAGGTCATGAGTGCGTCGCCGGGGTGGCCGTATGCGATCACCTGGCGCGCGAACATCGCCTCGACGCCGATGTCGTTGGCGATCGCCGTGAGGATCCCCGTGTCCTCGGTGAGATCGATCGCGCTGCGCGCCCTCCAGCCGGGCCGGGCGGCGGCACGGAAGTCTGCGACGGCATCCATCGCGTCCGTTGCCGAGCCGCCGTTGCCGGCGCGAGCAGCCGTCCCCCCGCCTCGAAGCCGGCGCGGAGCGCGCGCGCGCCCGCCATCAGCGCGTCGGCTCCCTCGCCGAGCGTCTGCTCCCGCAGCGCGATCACCTCCTCCGCCTTCATGCCGATCGACGCGCATACCTCCGCCACCACAGCCTCGAGGTCGTCCTCGGACTCGCCCAGCGAGGGGTACAGGAACGCGGACGCGCCGGCATCGTGGAGGCGCCGGGGGGTGCGGCCGGCGAGCAGGCCGCGGTGCTCGAGGAAGACGTGGACGAGCTCCCACAGCACGTGGTAGATGGTCTCCCCGAGCTCCTGGTCGATGAACTCGTCGCCGGTGGCGGGGGAGAAGGTCCACGGGTCCTCACCGGCGCCGACGACCACCACAAGGCAGCCCCGCGAGCGCGCGAGCGCGAGTGCCCGCGCGCACGCGTCGTCCCTGGGGTCGAACCCGACGACGATGTCGTCCGGCTCGGCGAGGAGCGCGAGCTGGCGATCGAGCGCGCCGCCCTCGGCGGTCAGCGCGAGCGCCGGGAGCGCGCGCTTGCCGACGATGACGGGGTGTACGAACTCGACCGCGATGTGGCGCGCGTCCGAGCGCGCCGTCGGCGAGCCGCCGAGCGCGATCAGGCGCCCATCCCTGGCGAAGCGCTCGGCCATCTGGTGGCAGAGCCGCGCAAGGCGCTCGGCCTCGGCTGTGAAGAAGCGGCGGCAGGCGTCTCGTGCGCGCCGTCAGCCGGCCGGCGAGCGCATCCACGCTGGCCAGGCCGCTCATCTCATCCGTCCCTGGCGAGGGAGCGCTGGGCGCACGCGTCGAGCCAGTCGCCGAACGCCTCCACGCCCTCACCCGTCCGTGCGCTCACGAGCATGTGCTCGACGCCCGGGTGCACGCTCTCGAGGTGGTGGAGGTACCTGTCGAGGTCGAACTCCACGTGCCCGAGCAGGTCGATCTTGTTGATGACGACGAGCTCGCAGGCGCGGAACATCAGCGGGTACTTCAGCGGCTTGTCGTCTCCCTCCGCCACCGAGGACACCATCACCCTGGCGTCCTCGCCCACCCTGAACTCGGCGGGGCAGACGAGGTTGCCGACGTTCTCGATCACGAGCAGGTCGATCTCCTCAAGCGGCAACGCAGCGAGCGCCGAGCGAACCATGTTCGCGTCGAGGTGGCACTCGCCGCCGAAGCCCGGGTCGGTGTTCAGCTGCACGACGGGCACGTGCAGCGCGCTCAGACGGTCAGCGTCGAGCGAGCCCTGCACGTCTCCCTCGAGCACGCCCACGCGCGGGCCCACCCCGGCGAGCACCTGCTCGAGCAGGGCCGTCTTGCCGGCTCCCGGGGCGCCCATCAGGTTGACCACCCTCACCCCGTGGCCGTCGAAGTCGGCGCGGTTGGCCCGGGCGATCGTGTTGTTGGCGTCGAGCGCGTCCTCGACGATCCTCACCTTGGTGCGATGCACTTTCTCCTCCTCGTCCGGGACACCAGATCCTGCTACGCGGCAAAGCCGCGCCAGAGCGTGTCCACGACCTGCTCGCTCCACCCCTTCCCGGGCCGGCCGATGATGAGGTAGTGGTACATGAAGCTGCCCATCACCGCATGGGCGGCGAGATCGCAGTCGAGGTCCGCGCGCACTTCGCCCCGCTCCTGGCCCCGCACGAGCGAGGCGGCGATCTGGTCGCGTCGCGGCAGCGAGCATGCCCTCGCGGAACTGCGTCAGCAGCTCGGGGTGCTTCGTCTCCTCCACGAGAAGCGTCCCCGCCAGGCGGATCGTGAAGCGCCGGCGCGCGAACTCGAGGTGCTCGATGAGATCGCCGCGGGCGCTTCCCGTGTCGACCGGCGGCACGCGTGCGCTCTTGTCGGCGATGACGGCGGCAACGAGCTCCGACTTGTCGCGGTAGCGGCGGTAGATCGCGGGCTTGCCCACCTGCGCCGTCTCGGCGACGCGCGCGATCGACATGCGCGAGTAGCCGTCCTTCAGCAGGAGCTGCCACGCGGCGTCGAGGATCGCGGCGTCGACGCTCTCATCGAGCGGGCGCCCGCCCGGGCGCCCGGCGGGCGCGTCCTCTTCGGGCTGTCTGCGCGGTGGCCATCGAGGCAAGTCTCCCAGACGGCTCGGGGAGCGGCCGAGGCACGGGGTGCTCGCTCACGCTTCCGCCTCCCGCGAGCCGGTGCTCCCTGCGCAGTGCCTGCAGCCCAAACATCATTCCGTGTCCGTTACGTAGCGTTACGCTATAGTAGCGTCACGGATCTGCTGTGGGCACGAAAGGAGACGTGATGACCGTCGAAGTGGAGGGCCTTCGCAAGACCTACCCGGGCGGTGTCGAAGCCGTCAAGGGAATCGACTTCTCGGTGACCGAGGGCGAGGTGTTCGGGCTGCTCGGCCCCAACGGGGCGGGCAAGTCGACGACGATAGGGATGCTCACGACGACCGTCGCCCCGAGCGGCGGCGCGGCGCGCCTCGCCGGATACGACGTCGCACGCGAACCCCTGCTCGCGAGGAGCGTGAGCAGCGTGGTCTTCCAAGAGGCGGTTGTCGACGGCTCGCTCAGCGGTCGCGAGAACCTCGAGCTGCATGCGCGCCTGTGGGGCTCGCCCACGCCGGCGGAGCGGCAGGATCGACGAGCTCGCCGAGGCGCTCGGGATCGCCGAACTGCTCGAGCGGCCGGTGGCGAGCTTCAGCGGCGGCCAGCGCCGGCGGCTCGAGATCGCGCGGGCGCTCGTCTCGCGTCCGCGCGTGCTGTTCCTCGACGAGCCCACTGTCGGCCTCGACCCGCGCATCCGCCACGAGCTGCTCGACGTGATCGCCGGCCTGCGCGGGCGCGAGGAGATGACGATCCTTCTCACCACCCACTATCTCGACGAGGCCCAGCGCCTGTGCGATCGCGTCGCGATCATCCACCTCGGCGAGATCGTCGCGCTCGACACCCCGCGGGCTCTGCTCGCCGGGTTCGGCGAGGAGATTCTCGAGTTCCGCGTCGACCGCGACCCGGACTCGGCGCTCGCGGGGCTTCGTGAACGCCAGGTTGCCGGAGACGACGCGTATGCGATTGGAGCTCGCATCACCGTGCCGCTGCATGGACACCCCGCCTCCGAGGCACTGGCTGCAATCGAGTCCGAGCGCCTGCGCGCGTCCGAGATCGCCACGCGCGCGCCCACCCTCGACGACGTCTACCTCAAGGCGACGGGCGCCCAGCTCGCCCAGGTCGCCTGACTCGCCAATCACGACACAGGAGAATCGACATGGCCATCTCCGTCGCAGAACCCGCCGCGCTCGTTCGCAAGCCTCCCGCTCGGGTGCGCCCCGCGAGCGCCCTGCTCACCCTCGCTCGCCGCCGCGCGATGCTGACCTCGCGGACGCCGAGGCAGATCGCGGTGCCGCTGCTCGGCCCGGCGCTGCTCGCCCTGATCCTCGCGCCGGCGTTGAAGAAGGCGACGGGCGGCCTTCACTCCCACATCGACTACACGTCGTTCGTCGGCGTCGGCGCGGTCGGCCTCGTGATCCCCCTCAGCTGCGTGTTCGCCGGGCTGAGCGTGATCGTCGACCGCCACGCGGGCGCCCAGCGCGAGCTACTCGCCGCTCCGGTGTCGCGCGCCTATCTCGTTCTCGGCAACATGCTCGTAGCTCTGGGGCTGGCGTCGCTCCAGGCGCTCGTCGTCGTCGGGCTGTCCGCCTTGCGCGGCGGCGTCTTCCACATCACCGGTGCCGGTGTCGCCTGGTTCCTCGCCTCGGCGCTGCTGTTCGCGATCTTCATGTACGCGCTCTCCGAGACGGTTGCCAGCCGCGTGAGCAAGGAGGAGGACTACGTCGGAGCGATACCGGTCCTCGCGATCCTGCCGTTCTTCCTGGCGGGGGCGCTGTTCCCGATCAGCGCGATGCCGGGCGTGCTCACGTTCATCGCCAAGCTGATGCCGCTCACGCATGCGCTCGCGCTGATGCGCTACGGCTTCGTCGACCCCTCCGGCAAGAGCCTGCACGAAATCTGGGGGCTGAGCAGCGCAACCACCGAGGCCTGGCTCAGCCTCGCGGTGGTGGCGCTGTTCGCGAGCGTCCTGACGGCGATCTCGATACGGGTGTTCGCCCGCTCGGCGGTCAGCTGACGGCGTCCGGCGTCCCGGTGGCGCGGCGGAAGGCGCGAGGCCCGACGCCGTAGCGCTCGGTGAACGCCCGCGTGAACACCGGCGCGCTGCGGTAGCCGTGAGAACGCGCGATCTCGCCGATCGCAAGCGAGGACAGCCTCGGATCGGCGAGGTCGCGCCGGCAGTTGTTGAGGCGCGACTCCCTCACGAACGCCCCGAACGTCGTCCGCTCCTCGGCGAACAGGCGGTGTAGCTGCCGCACCGAGACGAAGCACGCGCCCGCCACGCGCGACGGCGACAGCTCGGCATCGCCGAGATGCGTGAGCGTGTAGCGCTTCAGCTCCTGCAGCGTGCGCCGGCGGCGAGGGACCGGAGTCGCTGTGAGCCCTGCCGCGAGCGCGAGGGAGCGCGCGAGCGCATCGAGGATGGGCTCGACGAACGGCGCGCCCTCACCGTCCATCCCAGCGAGCGTCACGAGCATGGGAGACACGAGCCTGCCCGGTTGGCTTCCCGCTCTCACGGCGAGCGAGGTGGCGCGCTCGAGTCCCGCGCAGCGGGCGTCGAGGAGGCCTCGCGGGATGCGCACGATCATGTGGTCGAAGCGATCGGCGTCGTGGAACTCGATCGAGTACGGACGCGCGCTGTCGAACAGGGCGAAGTCTCCGGGGAGCAGCGTCGCGCGGCGGCCGTCCTGGTGGGCGAGGGCGCGGCCGCGGAGGTGCAGCCCGACGAAGTACTCCTCGCCGGCAGAGCGTTCGATGTGCCGTGCGGTGCGGGCGGCGAGCATCGGATGTGCACGGACGCGGGCGACGTCGAGCTCCGCGATCGACCGCAGGCGGACCGTGCCGTCGAAGTCCCCCTTCGAGAGCGGCTCTATGCGCAGCGGCACGAAGTGCCTGCGCACCATCTCGCGCCAGAAGTCGACGCGCTCCCCCCGCGCCACCTCCATCGTCGAGAAGCCAACGCTCACGCCTCCGAGTCTACGGTCGATCGCGCCCGTACACCACAAGGAGTTGACGATCAGTGCCAGCTTCGTTGAGCGGCGGCGACAGTGGCGGCGAGACCGCCGAACCGCGCCTAGCGTGGCGGCCATGCTGATCCACCCGGGAGGCCTCTTCTCCGACGCCGCGCGTCGCTTCGCCGATCGTCCCGCTCTCGCGCAAGCCGTCGCCGCGCCGACGGGAAAGCTGAGCACGAGCGAGGTGATCGACGAGCACCGGCGCGCGGGCCGCCCCTTCGCCGCAGCGGGCATGCAAGAGCTTCGTCCGCGAACAGGGCGCTGGGCCGACCGTGCTGTGCATGCACGGGATGTGGGGCTCCTCCTTCCTCTACCGCAAGGTGCTCCACGAGCTCGCCGCGCGCGGCCTGCGCGGAGTGGCATTCGACCTGCCCGGCTTCGGCCTCGCCGAGCGTCCGCGCGACTTCGACTACTCCTGGAGCGGGCTGGGGCGCTTCGCGCTCGAAGCCGTCGAGGCGCTCGAGCTCGACCGCCTTCACCTCGTCGTCCACGACATCGGCGGGCCGGTCGGCTTCGAGCTCGCCGCCAGGCTCCGCGGACGCGTCGACTCGCTCACGATCTTCAACACGATGATCGACGTCACCAAGTTCAGCCCGCCCTGGTCGATGCAGCCGTTCCGCTATCGAGGCGTCGGCGAGCTGTGGCTGAAGGGGCTGAAGGCGCCGATGTTCCGCTCCCTCATGCGCCTCCAGGGTGTCGAGCAACGAGACGCGGTGTCGAACGCCGAGCTGGGCGCCTATCTCGAGCTGATGAAGGGCGAAGACCGCGGGCGGGCCTTCCTACGCATCATGCGCAGCACCGAGCGCACGCCCGAGAAGGACGCCCTGTACCGCTCGACGCTCCGCGGCGTTTCCTACCCCGTGCAGGTCGTGTGGGCGAAGGACGACCCCGCGTTGAAGCTCGGCGTGTACGGCGAGCAGGCCCGAGAGGCAGCAGGACTCCGGGAGATCAAGCTGATCCCCGGCAAGCACTTCCCGCACGAGGACCAGGCGCCGGCGATGGCGGAGCACATCGCGCGGATCGCGAGATGACGCCGTGGGCGTGGCTTTGCGCCCATGCCGGCGGCGGCGGCGCGCGCGCTTCTCGCCGCCGAGGACAGCGGCCCCGCGTAGCGACGCCCGAGGGGGCTCCCGCGCGGGACTAGAGTGCCTGCATGGCCTCCGCGAGCATGACGCTCGAGCCGAGCGAGTCGGCCGAGCGAGGCCGCGCGGCGCGGCGCCGGACGCCGCGCTCCTCGCACGGAGACTTCTCGCCGGCGCCCGGTCGCCGCGACCCGGTGGCGATCCTCGCCGAGCAGGCCGCCTCCCGCGTGCAGGAGCTCGTTCCGATCCGCTATGGAAGGATGCTCTCCTCGCCGTTCGCGTTCTACCGCGGCGCCGCAGCGGTGATGTCGGCGGACCTCGCACGCACGCCCGACGCGGGCATCGTCGTGCAGGCGTGCGGCGACGCGCACATCTCGAACTTCGGCGCGTTCGCGGCGCCCGACCGCAGGCTCCTCTTCAGCCCGAACGACTTCGACGAGACGCTTCCCGGTCCGTGGGAGTGGGACGTGAAGCGGATGGCAGCGTCTGTGGAGATCGCCGCCCGCGAGATCGGGCTCGGCCCGCGCCGTCGGCGGAGGGTCGTGACGGGCTGCGTAAGGGAGTACCGCGAGGGGATGCGCGCGTTCGCGCGCATGAGCCATCTCGACGTGTGGTACGAGCGCCTCAACGCGAGCGAACTCGTCGAGCGCTTCGGCGGAGGCCTCGACGCGAGGGGCCGCATCCTGTTCGACGAACCCTTCGCCAAGGCGCGGCGCAAGACGAGCATGCGGGCGGTCGAAAAGCTGACGGAGCGCGTTCACGGCGAGCTGCGCTTCCGCACCGTGCCGCCGCTGCTCGTGCCGCTCCGCGAGCTGCTCGGTCCCGATGCTGCCCGCGACGAGCGCCCCTACGTGTACGAGCTGCTCGACGAGTACGCGGCGAGCCTCGAGGAGGACCGCCGCTACCTGTTCGCCACCTACCGATTCGTCGACATGGCACGCAAGGTCGTGGGCGTCGGCAGCGTCGGCACCCGTGCGTGGGTGTTCCTGTTCGTGGGCCGCCAGGGCAGAGACCCGCTCATGCTCCAGGCCAAGGAGGCCCAGGCGTCGGTGCTCGAGCCCCACATAGGTGCCAGCGAGTTCGAGAACCACGGCGAGCGGGTAGTGCGCGGACAGCGGATCTCGCAGGCGGTGAGCGACATCTTCCTGAGCTGGCAGCGCAGCGCAGGGCTGGACGGCAGGGAGCACGACTTCTACGTCCGCCAGCTCTGGGACTGGAAGGCGTCGGTTGATCCCGCGACGCTGCACGAGCCGGGCCTGCGCGCCTACACGCGCGCCTGTGGCTGGTCGCTCGCGCGCATGCACGCGCGCTCCGGGGACCGGCTCGCGATCGCCGCCTACCTGGGCAGCGGCTCCAACTTCGACGAGGCGATCGCGCGATTCTCCGCTGCCTATGCCGAGCAGAACGAGCGCGACCATGCGCGGCTCGGCGAAGCGGTGGCCGCCGGCGAAGTGGCCGCCGAGGTCGGCGTGTGACCTCGTCGTGCCCCGCGACGCGCCGTCGCGCCGCGGGGCGGACGATGCCACGCTAGAGGACCGAGTTGACCTCGAGCGGTTCTTCGTTGGTGACGGTGATCTTGGCGCTCATACCGGTCTGTTCGAACACGCCGGGTTCGATCTGCCGTTCGAGGACGTCTCGAGGCATCCCTTCAAAGGCTTCGGGGATCTGGTGGCTGCTCGACTGGCGGTACTTCAGTTTCTCGGTGGTGAGCATCTTGTTCGACTTCACGGGCACGATCACGGATCCGATCACGTCGTTGGAGGAGATGCCGCACACGTAGTGGAGGAATTCCCCTCCCGGCCCCGTTCCCGCGGTGTCGAGCCCCAGCCTGTTCTTCCTGGGGTTCAGGTTCGAGGTGATGACGCCGTAGGAGCCGCGCATCGTGTTCGACACGATTTCTCCCGCCGTGCTCGTGTTCTGACACGTGATCGTGCCGCCGAATGCCGAGAACGTGCAGCCGGTGTACGCGATGACGACGCTCGCTTCGTTGGCGCCGGTGTAGGAGCCATGTCCCGAGGCGCCGGTGCAGATGATCGCCTCCGGGCCTGCTTCGAACACGAGCGGCTTGGTTGAAGAGAGGGTGAATCCGGTTTTCGAAGCGCCCGGCAGCCATTCGTAGCTGCCGTCCGTCATTTTCTGCGTGCAGCTCGCCGAGCTGTAGTCGCCCGCTCCCGCACCGACGTTCACGCACCTGCCGATCTGGGGAGAGGCCGCCTGTGCAACCGACGCCGTCGCGAGCGCGCCCGCGATCACCGCCGCTGTCACCAGCAGACCTCCTGCGCGCTTCACGCTACCCACCTTCATCGTCCGCATTCGTTCCCCCCTGATTGGGTGTGTCGCCACGGTTCGGGCCGTCTGAAACCTAGATCCGTCGGCCCCACGGGGTCCACCCAGTTCTGGACGGGCGCGCGCAGCCCGCAACTCCCGGGCGGGCGTCCTTGACGCGGGTGTGGCGGCCCGCGAGGATGCCCCCGTGGACTACGAGACGATCACGTGCGAGCGCCGCCACCGCGTGGCGCTGATAACGCTCAACCGTCCCGAGCGTCTCAACGCGTGGACGCCGCGGATGGCATCCGAGCAGGCCCACGCGATCCGCGCGGCGAACGACGACGACGGCGTGGGCGCGATCGTGATGACCGGGGCGGGACGGGGGTTCTGCGCGGGCGCCGACATGCAGGACACGTTCAAGACGCGCATCGACGGGAGCGACCCGGCGGGCGACGGGGGCGAGTCGGGTGGCATGCCGCCCGACGTGGACTGGGTCGCGCTCGCACGCGAATCGAAGCCCCTCGTCGCCGCTGTGAACGGAGCCGCGGTGGGGATCGGGATGACGATGATCCTGCCGTTCGATGTGATCGTGGCGTCGGATCGGGCGAAGTTCGGGATGCTGTTCATCAAGGTGGGGCTGGTGCCCGAGCTCGCGAGCACGCGCCTGCTCGCCCAGCGCGTGGGCGTGGGCCGCGCGAGCGAGATGTGCCTCACGGGTGGCCTCTACGCCGGCGCGGAGGCCCACCGTATGGGCCTCGCGGACAGGCTCGCGCCCGCTGAGGAGCTGCTCGACTCCGCGCTGTCACTCGGCGAGGAGATCGCCGCCAACCCGGCGCCGCAGCTGCGGATGATCAAGCGCCTGCTCACCGACAATGCACTCGAGACAGACCTGCGGCTCGTTCAGGAGCGCGAGCACGAGCTGATCCGCGAGTGCTGGCGCAGCCCGGAGCACCGCGCCGCGGTGGAGGCGTTCCTGGCGAGATGAGCTGCGCGGCGCTCGCCGGTGCCCGCCGCGTGCAGCAGGCTGCGGTCGTCGCGGCGAGGCTCCCTCACCAGCCCAGCGGCGCGAGGGCACGCGAGTCGACGTACTCGTAGATGCGACGGATGTGCCCGTCTGCGAACACGAACGTGAGGCAGACGTCGATCTCGTAGTCATCCTCGCCAACCCGCACGTGCAGGGTGTGCCGCTGCATCGCCCCGCCGTCCCAGTGGCGGCGCTCGAGCACCTCGTAGCGGACCGCGCTCGTGCGGCGCAGGAACGATCGCAGCACGGCGAGGCTCTCCTCGCGTGACATCGCCCGCCGCGAGGCCGTGTTCCACACCTCGACGTCGTTCGCGTAGAGCTCGGCGACCGCATCGATGTCGCGGCCGGCGATGCCGGCGAACAGCCCGTCGAGCAGCTCGTCCTGGGTCCTCACGCGGGCGCCTTCGCGGACGCGCTCAGCCCGCGCTCGGCGAGCCACTCGGTGCATGCCGAAGCCGATCGCCGCAGATGCTCGCGCTGGTCGGGTCCGATGTAGTAGTGGTTTGCGCCCTCGATCGTGAGCCGCTGCTTGTCCTCGCCCGCCAGCGCCTCGTACAGAGCGCGCGCGTAGCCGGGCGTGCAGATGTTGTCGGCGCTGTTCGAGACGACGAGCGCGGGCACCGTCACGTCCGCCGCCGCGCGCACACCGTCGGCGTTCGCGTCGTCGATGCTCCACTGCGACAACCAGCTGCGCAGCGAGCAGAAGCGCGCAAGGCCGATCGGGCTGTTGTTGACGACGCGGGGGTCGCCGAGGAACGACACACCCGGCTCGCGGTCGTTCGGGTCGATCGAGGGGTCGAGCACGCGCGGGTCGGCGAGCGTCCCATGGACGACGAAGCCGTGCTCCTCGTCTGGGCGCCCTTCCTCTCGCAGCGCGGACAGGCGCTCCTTCACGGTCGCCGTGATCCTGCGCACGCGCGCCGCCTGGGCCGAGCGGTAGCGCTCGAGGAAGTCCGTCGCATACGGCGGCTGCGGGCCCGACGCGGAGTAGAGGTCGAGCGCGGGATCGCGCTCGCGCGGATCGAGCTCGTCGAGCACCGCCGGGTCGATGCAGTCGCACAGCACCTGGTGGCGGCTCGGATGCGCAGCGAGCAGCAGGATCGCCTCGGCGGGGATCAGCTCCTCCTCGATCAGGTTCGGGGGATCGCCCGCGGGCGTCGCGGCAACCGTCGGCTCGACCGCCTGCTGCTGGTAGAAGAGTGAGAGCGCTCCGCCCCCGCTCCAGCCGCCGAGCACCACCCGGCGGTAGCCGAGGCGCTCGCGGGCGTGGCGCACCGCCGCTGCGAGGTCGAGCACCACCTTCTCCATGATCAGCGCGGAGTCGTTGCCGCGGTAGCGGCTGTTCGCGTAGATGACGTGGTTGCCGCACCGCGCGAGCTCGGTCACCATCGGCAGATACGCCCCACCTCCCACCGGGTGGCTGAAGATCAGCACGGTGTCCGAGGGCAGGCCCCGGGGGACGAGCTGGTAGCACTCGAGGAAGACCATGCCCTCCATGCCGCCGTAGGTGTCCTTGAAGGAGGCCTTCTCGGCGTAGCCGACGCCGTAGGCGCGACGCTCGATCTCGTACCGGGCCACGGGCGTCAGGGCTTCAGCATGATCTCGAGGAAGCGCTCGTACTCGTCCGCCTCGCCGGCGGGAGGCGGGGTGTCGGCGAGATGGATGAAGCCGACGCCCGCGGCAAACGCGGCCCGCGCCCTGACGGTCGCCTCCTCGGCGGGGAAGCCGGCGTCGCTGAACGCGCGGCGCACCTCCCCGAACACCCAGCGGTCCGACGCCCGCACCTCCGCCGCGACGTCGGCGTCCCACCTCGCCCACTCGCGGATCGCGCGCTCGAGCATCCACTGGCGCGGGCTCGTGAGGTGGCGCATCATCACCGAGAGGCGCTCGTGCGGAGAGAGCGATTTCGCGCTCTCGAGCGACGTGCGGCCGGCGCGCTGGGCGTCTCCCCATGCCGCGGCGAGCGCGCGGAAGTAGGCTCCGATGTCGCTGAAGTGCCAGTAGAAGCTCCCCTTCGTCACCCCGAGCTGCTCGCACAGACGGTCGATCTTGACCGCCCTCATGCCCTCCTTCGAGATCAGCGCGAAGCCGGCATCGAGCCAGTCCTCCACCGTGAGAGGGGATCCCGACCGCGCCGGCGCGGCTGGCGTTGGGCTCCCCATCGCTCGCTCAGCTCGCGATCGCCACGCCGGAGCGCAGTGCGGCGGTGGTTGGCACCGGCGTGAGCGAGTACTCGTAGAGCTTGCGCCGCTCCTCGAGCCACGGCGGCAGGCGCAGATCGTCACCCATGTGCTCGAGGTCGGGCTCGTCGATCGCGAACCCCGGGCCGCCGTGCTCGGCGATCTCGAACAGCACGTGCCCGGGCTCGGTGAAGTAGGTCGAGCGGAAGAAGTGGCGGTCGATGATCCCCGTCGCATCGGGGCAGAGAGGGCTCACGCGCTCGCTCCAGGCGTCGATGTCCTGCGGCAGGCATCCCCACGCGACGTGCTGCACCACGCCGCCGCCGAAGCTGCGCTTCTCGGCGGGGGCGGGATCGATCTGATACCAGCCGCCGCGCAGCCGGCCCCGCGCCTCCCAGCGCGCCTCGCGCACCGGCGCCATCTCGAGCACGTCGTTCATGAACGCGGCGCTGGCATCGGGATCGGTGGCGTAGGCGTGGACGCCCTCGAACCCCTGGAGGGCATGCTCGGCGGGGATCTCCGGAGACTCGCCGATCAGGGGCGGGTCGGGTGTGGTGACGACCGCCAGCCGGTGGCACAGGCCCTCGTGGTCGGTGAAGTCCAGCGCGTCTTCGCCGCGCTCGGTCTCGACGCCCTCGCCGCTCAGGCGGCGCTCCCAGAAGTCGAGGGCCGCCTCCTCGCCCACGCGCCAGACGATCGTGTGGACGTTGCCCGCGCCGGCGCGCCCGTGCGGGCGGCCGCGGTACTCGAAGAAGCTGATGTTGTTGCCGTAGGACGCCTTCTCGTCGCCGTAGAAGATGTGGTACGTCGTCTGATCGGTCTGGTTCACGGTCTTCTTCACGATCCGCAGCCCCAGCACGCGGACGTAGAAGTCCGCGTTGCTCGGGGCGTCGGCGGTGACGCACGTGACGTGGTGGATTCCCTCGAGCCTCATTCGCCTCTGCCTTTCCCGTGGACGGCCGCTGTCCGGCGCTGTACATACTAAGAGGTATGGGGCTCGAGGTAAAGGGCGCCGGCTGGGATCGCGCGCGTGAGCGCGCCGCCGGCGAGCGCGTCGAGATCCGCGCCTCGCCCGGTCGCGAATCTGCCACGATCCAGAGATCCCCCAAACAGAGGAGGCAGAATGCCCGAGTACGCACCTGGGACGCCCTCATGGGTCGAACTGTCCTCACCGGATCCCGACGCCTCCGCGTCGTTCTACGGCGACGTCCTGGACTGGAGCGCGACCGAGCCGGGGCCCGAAGAGACAGGTGGGTATCGCATGTTCCAACACGACGGCAAGAACGTCGCCGGCCTGATGGGGCACATGCAGGAGGGCCAGCCGACGGCGTGGGCGACATACGTGAGCGTCGCCGATGCAGATCAGACGGCGCAGATGGCGAAGGCAGCGGGCGGCAGCGTGATCGTGGAGCCGATGGACGTGATGGACCTCGGCCGCATGGCTGTGTTCGCCGACCCCACCGGAGCCGTCTTCGGCGTCTGGCAGCCGAAGGAGTTTTCCGGAGCCGACCTCGTGAACGAGCCGGGCTCGCTGTGCTGGAACGAGGTCCACACGCGCGAGCCGGACAAGGACAAGGCGTTCTACGCGGAGCTGTTCGGGTGGGACGCGGGGCGCCCGTCCTTCGCGGGAGCGCCCGACACGTACACCGTCTGGGAGCTCTCCGGCAGGCCGGTGGGCGGCATGATGCAGATGACCGAGGGGATGTTCCCGCCCGAGACGCCGCCTCACTGGAGCGTGTGCTTCGCGGTCGCCGATCTCGACGCCGCCGTCGCCAAGGCGCGCGAGCGCGGGGCGACGATCGCGGCGGAGCCGGTGGACATGCCGATCGGCCGCTTCGCCGCGGTGGTCGACCCGCAGGGTGCGTGGTTCACGCTGATGCAGCCCGCCGGCGACTGACCGCAGCCGCGCGCTGCGCCCGGCGGATCGCGGCGGCGCTCCGGCGGGCGCCGCCGCGGGCGGGGCTCGCGCTCGCGACTACGGGGAACCCACCACCACGTGCTCCTCGCCCAGCCAGATCGGGGATCGCGGCAGGTCGATGAAGCGCTGCTCGTCCTCGAGCAGCGCCTGGCCCGCCGCCTGTCCCTCCTCGCTCGACACGGCGGCGAGGAGCTCCTCGAGGCTGTCCCACCACAGCTCGGCGACCCCGTCATATGCACGCGGCTCGCTCCCGCGCGGGCCCGCGATCGCCTCGTCGAGGTCGGTGTCGCGCGCGTGAGTCTGGACGTAGCGGCGGATCTTCAGGGCCCCTGCGTGCCGCTTGACGAGCGGCGCGTGCTCCTCGCGCCAGTAGCGCTGGAACTCCTCTCGGGAGAGGTGGTCGCTGCGGCGGAGTGTGAAGACGAGCTTGATCATCGGATCCCCCTGGTCGGTTGACGGTGGCTAGCGGGCGGCGTGAGCGGCGGTGTAATTCTGCGCTACCGTCCTCGACGTGGACGAGCCGCTGATCGTGAACCTCGCCGAGGCGCCCGCGTTCGGGCACTCCAGGCGCGCGACCATCATCGACTTCGAGCCGAGCGACGAGCCGTTCCCCGACACCGGCGTCAACGTGCAGGTACTCCGGCCCGGGCAGCCGAACGGGCGCTTCCACTTCGAGCCGGTGCAGGAGGACTTCCTCGTGCTGTACGGCGAATGCCTGCTGATCCTCGAGGATGAAGAACGCCCGCTGCGCCAGTGGGACTACTTCCACTGTCCCGCCGGCCTCGCGCACATCTTCGTCGGCGCCGGCGATGGGCCGTGCGCGGTGTTGATGATCGGCTCGCGGCGGATCGAGGCGGCGTCCTACCCGGTGAATGAGCTGGCGGCCAGGTACGACGCGTCAGTGAGCGAGCACACCGACGATCCGGCTGCCGCCTACGCCGACTGGCGCGAGGAGCAGTGGCGGCCCGTGCCGAACCCCTGGGCACCGGAGCGCTAGCGAGCCCACGGGCGAGTGAGCAGCGGCGGCGACAGCTCCCACGACGACGTGGTCAGGCGCGAGTTCGCGCGCCAGTCCTCGACGTTCGCCCAGGCAGACTCGTTCTTCGGGCTCGGCGAGCTGGGCGATTGGATCGGGCGTGAGCTTCCGCTGCGGGCGCAGGACACCGTGCTCGACGTCTGCGGCGGCGCGGGCCATCTCTCCCGCCACCTGGCTGCGCGCGCGCGGGAGTTCGTGGTGCTCGACCTCACACCCGAGCAGCTGCAGACCGGTCGCGAGGGAGCGGCGCGGGAGGGCAGCGACAACGTGCGCTTCGTCGAGGGCGACGCGCTCGCGATCCCCTTCGACACGGGGTCTTTCGACCTCGCGATGAGCCGCTTCGCGTTCCACCATCTGACCGACCCGGCAGCCGCCTCACGTGAGATGGCGCGGGTGGTCCGCCCGGGCGGACACGTGGCGGTCATCGACATGGTGGGCGGCGGGTCGCGCCACGATGAGCTGGAGATCCTGCGCGACCCCTCGCACACCCGCGCGCTGCCGGACGCCGAGCTGCTCGACACGATCACCGCCGCGGCGGGGAAGCTGGTTGCACGCAGCGCGCGCGAGCAGGACATCCCCGTGGATCCGTGGCTCGCCCAGTCGAGCCCGGCCGAGGACGCGGCGGCCGAGGTCAGGCGCGCGCTCGAGGCGGAGGCGGACGGCGGGGCGCCCACCGGGCTGCGCGCCCACCGCGCCGAGGACGGTAGCCTGCTCATCACCCACCGCTGGGTGATAGCGGTGGCACGCACCCCGGCTTGACCCCGGCTGGCCGATCGGGCTAGCTTGGACGTCCATGTCCCTCCTGCGCTCCCTTCGCCTCCCGCACCTGATCGGCATCGGCGCCGTCATCGCGATCCTCGCCGCCGGCGCGCCGAGCAAATGGTTCGGCCTCGTGAGCTCGAAAATCAGCGAGGTGGAGCGGCTGCGCACGTGCATGGAACATCACGGCGCCGAACTCGCCTCGCTCGTCACCACGCTCGGCGAACCGCAGGAGATCCTCAGCAAGACCCCCGCCGAGCGCGCCCACGCGGTTCACGTCGCCGAGCGCAGGCATCAGCTGCAGCGCAAGCAGGGCGAAGCGATCGTCGCGTGCGCCCGCACCGTCTCGGGCTGAGCCTGCCGAGTGCAGGCGAGTCCGGGCGGCTCAGCAGTCCACTACGAGCGCGGGCAGCCGCTCGGGGCTGATCCCCCGCTCCAGGCACGCCAGATAGGCGATCGCGCGATGGATGCCGTCCACCACGAGCACCCGCCCGTCGAACACGCCGACGCGCATCACGACGGAGGAGCGCCAGCGCTCGCTCGCCATGTCCTCGATGAAGCGCTCCACGCGGAGGTCGTCGTCCCGGTCCTCGTCGGCGCCGAGCGTGTTCGCGCGCTCGGCGTAGATGGCGCGCAGCTGACCCACGGTCTTGCGGCGCCTGCCGACGCGGCCCATGAAGCTCGCGAACAGCGTGGGCGTGCGCGCGAGATCCTCGGCGGACAGGGGCTGCAGAGCCATCACCGAGATGGTGTCCGGGCGGCGGGAGCGGCCATATGGACAAATGGCCAAAGATCGCCGGCACCGTTGGTACCGGCGTTCGAGTGGGCCCGGAAGCGAGGCGCTCAGCGCGACGCCGCCGAGCCGGCGGAGCCCGCGCCGGCGAGGTGCGGCTCGAGCCACGCCTGCAGCCGACCCTGCGGCGCCGCGCCCACCAGGCGGTCGGCCTCGGCGCCGTCGCGGATCAGCAGCAGCGTGGGGATGCCCTGCACTCCGTAGCGCGCCGACACGGCGGGCGCCTCGTCGACGTTCAGCTTGACCACCTTCAGCCTCCCCGCGTTGTCGCGAGCGAGACGCTCGACGAGCGGTGACACGACACGGCACGGGCCGCACCACGGCGCCCACAGGTCGACGAGCACCGGCACGGACGAGGCGATCTCGGTGTCGAAGCTGCCCGCGTCGGCGTCCACGATCCAGGGCAGCATCGTCTGGCAGACGCTGCAGCGCGGCACCCCCGACGCCGTCGCACGCACGCGGTTCTTCGTGGCGCACTTGGGGCAGGCGACGATCGTTGCGGTGCCGGCCATCAGCCACTCACTCTAGGACGCGAGGGCGACCCTCGGCGCGGTGTAGAGTCGGCTCGTGGAGGAGGATCCGCAGGCAGCCGCTCTTGCCGTCGGCGTGCCGCTGGCCGAGGCGGATCCGCGCGCGGTCGTCCGCCGGGTGGGCCCCCGCCTCGTGCGGGACGGCTTTGGCCCGCTCGCCGTCTTCTTCAGCGGCTGGAAGCTGATCGGCCTGACCGCCGGGATCGTGCTCGCCGTCGCCTTCGGCCTCGCCGTGTTCGTGCACGAGCGCCGTCACGGCAGGTCGGCTGCGGTGGTGAAGGTGGCGCTCGCCGTCGTGTTCCTGCGCGCGGTCGTGGGCCTCACGTCGGGCAGCGCTTCGGTGTATCTCGCCCAGGAGATAGGCATCGACCTCCTGCTCGCCACCACGTTCCTCGGCTCGCTCGCGCTGGGGCGCCCGTTGACCGCCTGGATCGCCGAGGACGCCTTCCCGTTCAGCGATGAGATGCGCCGCTCGGACGTCTTCCGCGCGACGATGGCGACGGTGACCGCCGTGTGGGGCATCTACTTCCTCACGCGGGCAGGCGTTCGCCTGGCTGCGCTGCTGACGCTCGGCACCGACCAGTACGTGCTCGTCGTGGCAGCCACCGACGCTCCCTTCCTGATCGCCCTGCTGGTGTGGTCGGTCTACTGGACGGCGGGGGCGTTCCGCCGCAGCGAGCAGTTCGGTCCCCTGCTCGCTGCGGCAGCCGCAGCCGATCCGGAGGGCGCGCGCTGAGCGCGCCCGGGACGAGCGCCGGGCGACACCAGACCGACACCGTGGAGGGTTCCAGCGAGATCGCGCCGGCGCCTGAGCCCCGGCGCGGGAACCGGCTCTCCCGCTACCGCCTCGTCCTGCGCCTCGTGGGCGACAACTCGGCGCTCGCGCGGCTGATGGGCGCGTTCCTGGCGATGACGGTCGTCGAGTACGGCGAGTGGATCACGCTGCTCGTCTATGCCTATGGCCACGGCGGCGCCTCCGCCGCCGGCCTCGTCGCGCTCGCGCAGCTCGCCCCCTCGATCGTGCTCGCGCCGATCATCAGCGCGCACGGCGCGCGAATGGGCGTGGCGCGGCTGCTCGTCGCCTGCTACATGGCGTCGACGCTGGCGCTCGCGCTCTGCGCCGCGGCGATCCTGCTCGAAGGCCCGCCCCTGCTCGTCTACGCCGCCGCCGTCGGCTTCACGGTTCCGCTCGGTGTGAGCATCCCCCTGCACAACGTCCTCACGCCGCTCGTGGTGCGCCACCCCGACGAGCTCACGGCGGGGAACGTCGCCACCGGCTGGTGTAAAGGCGCCGGCGCCCTCGCCGGGCCGCTGCTCGCCGGGTTGATGCTCGCCCTGCAGGGACCCGGCCTCGCGTGTGCGGTGCTCGCGTGCGTGGCGGCGTGTACGCCCCTGCTCGCACACGTGCATCCGCTGCGCGCCGCCGCGCGCGAGAGCGAGGAGGCCGGCGGCTTCGCCGACCTGATGGCGGCGGCGCGCGTGATCGCCGCCCGGCCGAACACACGCGCGCTGATGGCCTACCGTGCGAGCTCGGCGGCGATCGAGGGGGCGATCGACCTGCTCGTCGTGCTCATCGCGATCAGGATCCTCGCGATCGGCCCCGCCGCCGCCGGCTATCTGAGTGCCAGCTTCGGCGCCGGCGGACTGATCGGGGCGAGCGCCGCCGTGCTGCTCGTGGCGCGCCGCCTCGCGATGCCGCTCGTCGTTGCCGCGCTCGTCGGCGCCGCCGCGCTCGCCGCGCTCACGCTCGCCTCGACGACGGCGGCAGCCGTCACGCTGCTGATCCTCGTCGGCGCCTCTCGCTCGGTCCAGTCGGTCGCCGCGCAGACGCTGCTGCAGCGCTCCACTCCTCTCGACGTGATCGTGTGCGCGTTCGTCCTGATCGAGTCCATCCGCGACGCGGGGCTCGCGTTCGGCTCACTCGCCGTGCCCGTGCTCGTCGGCGCCGGCGGCACCGACGCCGCGTTCATCGGAATCGCCGCGATCGCCCCGCTCGTCGTGCTCGCGACGCTCCAGCGCGTGCGGCGGATCGACCGCGAGGCGAGCATCCCCGTCGTCGAGATGGGCCTGCTGCGCAACCTCCACATCTTCGCCTCGCTGCCCGCCGCGCCGCTCGAAACGCTCGCACACGAGGCCCGCTATCTCAGCTACGCGCCGGGCACGGCGATCATCGAGGAGGGAGAGGACGGCGACCGCTACTACGCCATCACCGACGGCGCGGTGCTCGTCGCCAAAGGCTCAGAGGAGATACGCACCATGGGCCGCGGCGAAGGCTTCGGCGAGATCGCCCTGCTGCACCCTGTGAGGCGCACGGCGACGGTCACCGCCACCTCCCAGACGACCCTGCTCGCGATCGAGCGCGAAGCGTTCCTCGCCGCGCTCGACGCGAGCACTCACGTCCACGAGGCGGCCGCGCGCCTCGCCGGCACGCTGCTCGCCGAGACGCCGTAGGGCCGTTCACGCCCGGGCGCCCACCGGCTCGGGTGCACGCACGCACGCGCTGCGCCTCCTGCCGGGCAGCGCGAGCGCACCGACCGCCCCGAGCGCGCAGACGCCCGCCGCCACGAGGGAGCCCGCGTGCAGGCCGCTCATGAACGCGCTCTGCACGGCACCGAGCACGGGCTCGTGGTAGGCCGCCGGCACCTGCGCCGCCACGTGCACGCCTGCGCCCACCGACTGCTCGGCGGCGTGCGCCACGGGTGCGGGGAGCTGCCGCGGCGCCAAGTCCGCGAGCTTGGACACATACAGCGAGGTGTACACGGAGCCGATGATCGCCACGCCGAGTGTGCCGCCCGCCTCCCGCGTGGCGTCGTTCATCGCTGATCCCACTCCCGCCTTGGCGGGAGGAAGCACGCTCAGGATCGACTCCGTGGCGGGTGCGGTGGTGAGCCCGAGGCCGGTCCCCAGCATCACCATCTGCAGGACGATCACGCCGTAGGGCGTCGCCGTGCCCGCGCGCGATATCCACAGGAACGCGGCGCCGAACACCGTCAACCCGGTCACCACCACGGCGCGCGTCCCGAGGCGGCCCGCCAGGCGCGCGCCGATCACCGACGCGCCGCCGATCGAGATCGCCACCGGCAGGATCCGGGCGCCCGTGGACAGCGTGCCCCAGCCGCGCACGAACTGCATGTACTGCGTGATCAGGAAGATGAAGCCGAACAGCGCGAAGAACGCCACCGTCACCGAACCGCTCGCCGCGCTGAACGCGCGCTCGCGGAACAGCCGCACGTCCAGCATCGGGTGCTCGCGACGGGCCTCGACGAGCACGAACACCGCGCCCACGGTCAGCGCCAGCGCGAAGCCGGCGAGCGTCTGCGGCGAGCCCCAGCCGCGCCCGGGTGCCTCGATGATCGTGTACACGAGCGAGCCCACAGCGACCGTCGCGGCCACCAGCCCGAGGCGGTCGAGCGGGGGTGCGTGCGGGTCGCTCGACTCCGGAACCACGCGCAGCACGATCACCGCCGCGAGCAGCGCCACCGGCACGAGCGCGAAGAACACCGCCGGCCAGTCGAAGAACGTCAGCAGCGCGCCACCGGTCACCGGGCCCACCGCCACGCCGAGCCCCGTCACGGCGCCCCACACGCCGACGGCGCGCGCGCGGCTCGAGCGCTCGCGGAAGGTGTTGGCGATCACCGACAGCGTCGTCGGGAAGATCAGCGCCGCGAACGCGCCCATCGCGAAGCGCACCGCCACGAGCTGCCCGGGCGTCGTGCACAGGCCGCCGAGGGCGCTCGTCGCCGCGAAGCCGAGGAGCCCGATCAAAAGCGCGGGCCGCCGGCCGAAGCGGTCGCCGATCGATCCCGCCGCGAGCACGAGCGCCGCGAACGCGAGGTTGTAGCCGTCGACGATCCACTGGAGGTCGCGTGTGGTCGCGCCGAGCTGCCGCGTGAGCGACGGGAGCGCCACATTTACGATGGTCGTATCGATGTTGATCGCGAACGCCGCAAGGCAGACGGCGCCGAGGATCAGGCCGGGACGGGATGAGCGTGGTGTCATCGCTGACGCTCCTTGGGAGGGTGGTGGAACGAAGTTGACAGGCGCAACATCTAGTTTGGCACATCTTGTGGACACTGTCAACATAATTTGGCGATGACCCCTCCCACGCCTTCAGCCCGCTCCCGCTATCACCACGGCGACCTGCGCAACGCGCTGGTGGAAGCCGCGCTCGAGCTCGCCCGCGAGGGCGGCCCCGACGCGGTGGTGCTGCGCGAGGCATCGCGGCGCGCCGGCGTTTCGCACAACGCCGCGTACCGCCACTTCGCCGACCGCGACGCGCTGCTGCAGACCGTGTGCGGGCGCTGCATGAGCGCGCTGGCGCGCCTGATGGAGTGCCGCGTGGCGGAGCAGGCGGGCGGCGAGGACCTGGCGTCGGCGCACGCCCGGCTGCGCGCCTGCGGTGAAGCCTACGTGGAGTTCGCCCTCGCCGAGCCCGGCTGGTTTCGCACGGCGTTCGCGGTGCCGCCCGAGCTCGAATACCTCGAGCCGGGAGAGGGGGTGGGCGAGGGGGGCCTGGGTCCGCTCGAGATCGTCTCGCAGCAGCTCGACGCTCTCGCCGCAGCCGGCGGCGTCGCAGAGGGGCGGCGCGAGAACGCCGAGCTGAGCGCGTGGTCGGCGGTGCACGGGCTCGCGACGCTGCTGATCGACGGTCCCCTGCGGGCGCTCGAGCAGCCCGAACGCGAGCGGGCCCTCCAGCACCTGCTCGACACGATGGATCGCGGGCTGGAGGCCTGACGGCGCACCGTACCGCGGTCCGTGAGGGTCAGCCCACGAGCCGCGACGGGGCCGCTACGACGGCGATGCGGCCCGCCGAGCCGGCGGGCCGCACCAGTCTTGCCGTCAGGCGACTACGAGTTGCCCGGCTTGCAGAGCGCGTTCTTCGGCACGCCGTTGCAGGGGTGCTTCATCGTCGGCTGAGGCGGCGGTTCGGGCTGCCCTTTCTGTTCGCGCAGCGCCGACTGTTCGCTCAGTTCGAAGATGTAGGCGACCGGATCGCCGCCGGGATTCGGCGTCGTCTTGTTCTTGCATCCCCAGGCACCTTCGATGTTCGCCGGGAACGTCGCGCCCGTGAAGCTGTTGCCCACGAGGCAGTTGTTCACCGATTCTTCCGGCGGGTAGAACCCGCCCTCGAGTGTCACGTCGCCGGCGAACGCAGCCAATGAGCCGCCGTTGCCTGAGAACGTGTTTTTCGCGAGCTCGTTGCCCGACAGCTGGAAGAACGTTGTCGGTTCACCGTTCGGGTACTCGAAGCCGAGCACGCCGTTGTTGGCGTTGTTCGTGATCGTGTTCTTTTCGAGCAGGTCCCCGTACGTTCCGGCGAGCTCCACGCCGATGCCCCACGGCGATGCGGCGGTCGTCGAGTTGCCGGGCGTCGTCAGGTTGTTGTTTTCGGTGAGCAGGTTGTTGCGGAAGATCGTGCAGCGTTGGATCCTCGTCGATTCGAATTTCGGCGTTTCGCTCGTGTTTTCGGCAGAGCTGCACGCGCCGTCCTGGGGCGGCGGTTCATCGTCGCCCGCCAGCGAGTTGGGCACGAGTCCCGCCGTGTTGTGCCTGAAGATCGAGTTTTCGATGATCAGGCGACCACCCGAGTTCGTTCCCGAGTAGCCGAGCGAGCTGTTTTCGACGGTCGCACCGGACACCGTCCCCTGGCAGTCGCGGCACGCGCCGATGTAGAGCCCCGAGTCGTTGAAGCCCGACGCGTACACGTTTTCCATCGAGCCCTTGATCGAGTTGGAGACGAACAGCCCGTAGCCGCCGAGCAGGCCGGTGTCGTACGCGGTGAGGTAGGCGCCGTGCCAGCCTTCCGCGCCGATTTTCCCGGTGCCGTCGCCGCCGTTCCACCAGATCTCGTTGCCGTTGCCGCCGTCGCGGGTTTCGCGATCGAAGTTCCGCACGGTCAGGTTTTCGATCGAGACGTCGTTCGTCTTGAACACCTCGATGCCGTTGCGCCCGCCGGGCGCTTCTTCGTTCTGCCCGTCGATGATCACGGCGTTGCGGTCGAGACCGCGGATGTGCAGGCCGGGTGTCTGCACGAGCACTGATTCGTCGTATTCGCCGGGTTCGATCAGCACCCAGTCCGACGGGTTCGCCGCGTTGACGGCTGCCTGGATCGTCGGGTAGATGTTCGCTCCCGATTTCGTCTTGCTCACGACGCGTACCGTGCCCTGCGTCGCGCTCGCCGACGAAGCAAGGGCTCCCGTGACCGCGAGGGCTGCCGCCACCGCACCCAGCCAGATCCAAAGCTTCGTCCTAGCAGCCCGCGACCGCCGCTGCACCTGCGGAGTTGCGCTCTCCAGCATCTCTAACCCCTCTCGCTCCGAATGCGGACATCCGTGTCCAGCTGTCATCCGCTCTCGCACTCTACGCCTCCGCCGCCGGCCTGGGGGAGCGCACGTGGAGCCCCGCGCCGTCGCGGCCAGCGCAGGCGGGGGCTCGGCCCCGGAGCGGACTCCGCGGGACGGCGTCCCGGCGTAGTCTTCCGGCGTGCCCTACAGGACGGTGTGCATCTCCAGCGAGGACGGCGCGGGCGCCCTCGGTGCCGCGCATCTCGCCGCGCGCACGCTCGGCCTGCGGCTGATCGACGAGGACATCGTCACCCGCGCTGCGCAGGAGGCGGGCGTGGACCGCGGGTTGGTTGCCGATGTCGAGCAGCGGCGCTCGCGCCTTGAGCGCCTGCTCGAAGGGCTCGGCTCGAGCGGCATGGGCGCCGGCTTCACGATGACCGATGCGGCGCCCTACACGCAGCCCGCGAGCGATGAGCTGCGCGGACTGATCAAGTCGGTGATCGAGGAGACCGCGGCGACGGGCGAGGTGATGATCGTCTCCCACGCCGCGTCGCTCGCGCTCTCCGACAGGGAGGACGTGCTGCGCGTCTTCATCACCGCCTCTCCCGCCACCCGCGCCGCGCGTCTCGCCGCCTCGTTCGACCTCGGCGAGGACGAGGCGGCAAGCACGATCAAGCGCGCCGACGGCAACCGCGCCGACTACATCAAGCGCTTCTACGGCATCGGCTCCGAGCGGCCCACCCACTACGACCTGGTCATCAACACCGATCGCATCACGCCCGAGCGTGCCGCCGAGCTGATCGTCCACGCCGTGCGTGGCTCAGGCGACGCCGGGGGAAGCGAGCTCCGCTCGGGCGCCCCTGCCGACGCGGCCTAACCCCGCGGCAGCCGGGACGTCAATCCCCACTGGACGGGTGTTCGAGAGCGGGGCGGGAGGTGCTAGGAGCTGCGCGCGCGCAGGGAGTCCCGCCAGCGGAGGTAGTCCGGTCCGGTACAGAGCATCGAGGCCGGCATCAGCGGCGTCGCAGCTCGCAGCGAGCACGAGAGCGCGCGCAGCTCGAGGTCCTCCCGGCGCCCCCAGGGCACGCCGAGGCGGGTTCTCAGATCCGGTGTCAGCAGCCCGGCGGTGGCGAGCATCACGACGTGGGTGAGCGGGATCCGCACCAGCGGCCACAGCAGCCGGTAGTACGCGGGGGGAGCGGGACGCGCGAGCGCGTCGAGCACTTCGCCGACCGCCGCCGTGCGCTCGAGCCGCGTCGAGGTCATCTCCTCGACGTAGGCGCCGAACGACGACAGGTCGGCGGGCAGCTCGCCGTCGCGGATTCCCAGCAGCCGCCCGAGGATCCGCCACTCGGCCCACAGCTGCTCGCGCTGGTGCTCGTCCAAGCGCAGGCCGAAGCGCTCGTGCGCGAGGAAGATGCCCTGCGCGAGCGTCGCGTGCACCCACGCATACGCCTCCGGCTCGAGCGCGCTGTACGGCTCGCCGTCGGGTCTCGTGCCGCGGATGCTTCGGTGCATCGCGCGGATGTGCGCTCCCATGCGCCCCGCCGCGTCGGCGCCGCCATAGGCCATCGTGCACGAGTAGTCGAGCGTTCGCAGCAGACGGCCCCACGGGTCTCGCCGGAAGCTCGAGTGCTCGCTGACGCCCGCTCCGACCGTGGGATGGCTCACCTGCAGCAGCAGCGCGTAGCCCGCCGCCGCGAGCACCCGCGCATCCGAGGCGCGCCGCCATGTGACGGTGTCGGGACCCGGTACGAGCGAAGCCCACTCGCGCGGGGGAGGCATTGTGGACGTGGACATCGCTCGACCCTCGCCAACACCGTAGTGGGACCGGCGGCCGGTCGGGAGCGGGGGGTCAGCCCGCGGGAGGGCGCGTCCGCGTGCTCGCCGCCGCGGCCTGCGGCGGCGCCGGTGCTTCGCCGGCTTGCGCGAGCGCGCCTGCGAGCTGCCCGCGCGATTCGATGCCGAGCTTGCCGTATGCGCGGCTCAGGTGGAACTCCACCGTCCTCACCGTCACCACGAGCTCGGCGGCTATCTGCCGGTTGCTGAGCCCCGCCGCCGCGAGCTGTGCCGCGCGCAGCTCGCTCGGAGTGAGCGCATCCACGCCGCGCAACGCCGGGCGCCGCGGGCGCCCGCCCGCCGCCAGGAGCTCGGCGTGTGCTCGCTCGGCGAGCGGCTGCACGCCCATCTCGTTCGCCAGCGAGAGCGCGCGGCGTAGGGGCTCGCGCGACTCCACGCGCCTGTTCGCGCGGCGCAGCGCGGCTCCGAGCGCGACGAGCGCGCGCGTGTGCTCGAGCCTCACGTCGTCCCCGCGGGTGACCGCCACCGCCTCCTCGATCGCGGGCAGCCCCGCGGCGCCGCGCTCGAGCGCGCCCACAGCCTGCAGCGCCACGGCGAGGGCACGCGGCGTCCCGAGCACGCGTGCGAGGGCGAGCTCCTCCTCGGCGAGCGCGCGTGCGCGCTCGTGCTCACCGAGCCGGGCACACAGCAGGGCGGCGTGCGATCGCCACGCCATCGCCGCCGGGGTGACGCCGCCGAGTGCCACCTCGCGCTCGCCGCACAGCAGCAGGTCGGCGAGCGCGGCGCTCGACTCGCCGCGCGCGATGCGAAGCCGCCCGCGCGCGTACAGCGCGAGCTGGAAGAGCGCGCTGTCGGGGACGTCCTCGGGGAGGCCGGCGAGTGACAGCGCGGCCTCTGCCGCGGGGACATCGCCCGCCTCGAGCTCGGTCTCGCACAGGACCGCGCCCGCCATCGCAGTGAACGGTTGCCAGCCGCGCTCCTCGGAGACCGCCAGCGATGCCTTGGCGTGCGCGCGGGCGGCGTCGAGCTCGCCGAGCCGCAGGTGCGCCCACGCGACGAAGAAGGGAGCCGATGACAGGCCGATCGTCCAGCCCAGACGGCGCACGTCGGCGAGCGCGGGCTGCATGCATTCGAGCACCCGCCGTTCGCACCCCGCGAGCAGCAGCGCGAGGATCCCGTCGGCGAACACCACAGTCGCCGCCGTCTGCTCGCGCACGAACGCGCCATCGTGCAGGGCGCGCTCCATCAGCTCGGAGGCGATGCCGGCCGGCTCGTTGCGCTGCACCGACGCGAACGCAAGCACGGCGAGCACGCTGCGCTCGGCGGGTGTCTCTCCAGGCAGCTCGCTGAAGCGCTTCAGACGCGCCGCCGCCTCATCGGCGCCTGTGACGTTGGCGAGCGTCGCCGCGAGCTCGCCTTCGAGGGAGAGCTGGAGCTCGCGGTCGGCGCCGGCCGCGCTCGCGGCGGTCTCGAACATCACGGTCGCCTCCGGCATCCGTCCCGCGCGCATGTGCGCCCGCGCCAGCTCGCGGAGCACCCGTGCGCGCGGAGCTCCCACCGCAACGGCATCCACCGCCTGCTCGAGATGGGCGACCGCGTCGGCTTCGCTCGCCCGCACTTCCGCTCGCCCGAGCTCGAACAGCACCTCGCCCCGCGACGGCGCGGGAGCAGGCTCCTCGAGCGCCCGCCGCAGATACGCCGCCGCGGCATCCGGTGCGCCGCTCGAGTACGCACGCCGCGCCGCCGCGCGCAGCCACTCCACCGCCCGAGTGTCCCCCGCCCGCTCTGCGAGCAGTAGGTGGGTGGCGATCCGCTCGGGTGCTGCGCCCGCATCGGCGAGCACGCGCGCCGCCGCCGCGTGCCAGCGCGAGCGCTGGTGGTGGTCGAGCTCGCGGTACACCGCGGTGCGCACGAGCGGGTGCGCGAAGCGGAGCCTCGGCTCGGGGCTCAGGAGCCCCGCCTCCGTGAGCGTGGTGGCGGCATCGCTCGCCGTGGCGTCGTCGATCTCGGCGAGGCACGCCACCTCTCTGAGGTCGGCCTCCTCGAGCACGGCCAACGCCCGCGCGAGCACGAGCGACGAGGCGGGTGCTCGCGCCAGTCGCAACAGCGTCGCGCGGGCGACCGACTCCGGGCCGACGGAGAGCGCGAGCTCGGCTGAGCTCGCCGACGGCGCCACCCCCGACTCGCGCAGCTCCGCGAGCAGCTCGCGCAGCAGGAACGGGTTCCCGTCGGTGGCGCGCCGGCAGGCTGCGCAGAACTCGCTCTCCGCTCCCGACCCGAGCGCCTCTCTGACGACCTTCACGGTCGCGTCGACGCTCAGCGGTGCCGGGCGCAGCAGGCGGACCTCCTCCTGCTCGACGATCCGGTCGAGCAGCGCACGCTCGGCGCCCGGCTCGGCCGGACGGCGTGCCAGCGCGAGCGCGACGGGGCCTCGCTCGAGCCGGCGCGTCAGGAACAGCAGCCAGCGCAGCGAGCGGTCGTCCGCCCAGTGGGCGTCGTCCACATACACGAGCAGCGGCCGCTCGGCGGCTAGATGCAGGCACGCCCCGAACAGGGCGTGATGCGCCGCGTGGCCCGCGTCCTCGCCGGGCGGCGCGCTTGCTGCGTCGCCACGCCCCAGCACCGCCTCGGCCGCCTCCGGCAGCTCGCCGAGGTCGTGCGCGGGGAGAGGGGGACCGAACAGCTGGCGTACGACGCCGTACTGGTCGTCGCGCTCGAGCTCGCCGCCCCGCGCGCGCAGGACCCGTACGCCGGCGTGCTCCGCGCGCTCGCCGAGCGCCCCCAGGAGCGCGGTCTTGCCGATCCCGGCAGGTCCTTCCACGACGACCGCCGTGCCCACGCCGGCGGCGAGCCGGTCGCTCAGCTGCGCGAGCGCCGTCAGCTCCTCCTCCCGCTCAAGCAGCCTGGCCACGTGCGCGTTCACCTGCTCCCGCGGTGATTCTCGCAAAACCCTGGTGGTCGCCCGTAATGACACCGAGGAAGGCGCGCTGCACACTGCCCGCATGACGCCTGCAACGTCCTCGCTGCGTCTGACGATCGTGCTCGACCCCGACGCCGAGCCGCCCCGGGGGGAGATCCTCGACGAGCGGGACCGCCCGCGCGCCTACGTCGGCTGGCTCGCGCTGATCTCCACGCTCGAAGAGCTCTCGGCGCGCGCCCGCAGCGCCGGACCGGGCCACGACCGGACGCCGCGGTCGTCGGCGGGAGGGTCGCGATGAGGGCGCCCGCCGCATGGAGGCGGGCGGGCGCCCTCGCGAGCGCTGCGGCGCTGCTGCTCCTAGCCCCAGCCGCCGCCCACGCTCTCGCGCCGGTGGGCTCGAGCGTGGTGGGGCTGTGGCAGGCCGAGGGCGATGCCACCGACCCCTTCAACGGCCACGACGGCACGCTGCTCGGCGGCGCCGGCTTCGCCGCCGTGCCGACGGGCCAGGCGTTCTCGTTCACGGGACCCCAGCAGGCGGTCGACATCCCCGACTCGCCCGCCCTGTACCCGAGCGGGTCGTTCACGGTTGCGGGTTGGGTGAGCACCACCGACGCGGTCGACACGCAGGCGCTCATGGGCCACTACGAGTGCGGCTTGTTCTGTCCCACGAACCTCGCCAACTCGATGTTCGCGATCTACGTGAACAAAGGAAAGGCCGAAGGGTTCATCCGCGACGCCGACGAAGGCGGGCCCGAATCGGAAGACTTCGGACAGATCCTGAAGGGGTCGGCGATGATCGCCGACGGAGCGTTCCACCACATGGCGTTCGTGCGCGACATCGCCGCGGACGAACTGAGGCTGTACGTCGACGGCGCACTCGTGAGCTCCGCTGCGCTGAACGCCGGCGCCAACGGTCCGCTCGAAAACCTCGACGGCGAGGCTGACGACCTCTACCTCGGTTCCTACCGGCGCTGTGGCGGCGGCGGCGAATGCGACGGCTCGCTCGTCAGCCAGCTCAACGGCCTGCTCGACGACGCCGTCTACTGGGAACGGCCGCTGTCGAGCGCGGAGATCGCCGTGATCGACGCCGCCGGCGCCAACGGACTGACGACCGACGGCACCGCACCCGCCTCGAGCGCAAGCGCGCCCGCGAGCGCCGCTCCCGGGACGATCGCCGTGGGGTTCAAAGCGTTCGACGCACCGGGCCCCGCGCCGCACGTGCACGATCCTTCCGGGCTCGCGAGCATCGACCTGTACGCCAGGGAGGCCCGGCGAAGCGGCGTTCACGAAGGTGGCGAGCACGGGCGGGGCGACGTCCGGCAGCTTCAACTACACCGCCTCCGTGCCCGGTGTCTACGCATTCGAGACGGTCGCGACGGACCTCGCAGGCAACGTCGAGGCGCTGCCGCCCACGCCGGACGCGGTGACGACGGTGGCAGGCGCTGGCGCTCCGCCGCCCGCACGGCCACAGAGCGCGGCTGCGCCGGTGACGATCGCGCGCGTGATCGCGGGGCTTCCCTCGACGAAGACGTGTGTGAGCCGCCGCGCGTTCACGATCCACGTGGTGGTGCCGGCGGGCGTCCACATCCTGTCGGCGACCATTCTCGTGAACGGCCGCCAGGTGGCGGTGCGCAAGGGAGCGCACCTGAGTGCGCCGGTGAACCTGCGCGGGCTCCCGAAGGGCCGCTACGCGGTGCGCATCGTCGTGCGCCTGGCCGGCGGCAAGGTGGTGGCCGAAACGCGCCGCTACCGCACCTGCACGCCCGGGCACCACCACCACAGCCACTAGCGCCGCGCGCGCAGACAACGGCGCCCCGCGGCGCCCCGCGGCGCGCCGGAGCGCCGCGCACGCCGAAACGGCAGGGCTCCGCCGGCGGGCATCGACGAATCGTCAAGCTTGCGCGCGCCCGGGGAAGGTTCGCCCGACGGCGGTGTCTCTGGTTCTCAACGGCGCGCTCGACGCGCAACACAGACGCCGGGAAGCGGCCGCTCCGCGGCCGGAGCGCTACCGGGGAACAGGAACTCGCATGTCACGCTTCGAACGCGTGCCGTGGGCGGCTGCCGCGAGACACATCTCCTCGCGCGCGCGGCTCGAGCGGCGCTGGCAGGTGCTGATCGTCGTCGCGCTCGGCAACTTCCTCGGATGGCTCGACGTCACCGTCGTCAACATCGCCTTCCCCAGCATCGAGCACGCCTTCCCGGACTCTTCGCTCAGCGCGATCTCATGGGTGCTCAACGCCTACAGCGTCGTGTTCGCCGCGTTGCTGATCCCGGCGGGCCGGCTCGCCGACCTGATGGGTCGCAAGCGGCTGTATCTCGTCGGCCTGCTGGTGTTCATCGGCGGCTCCGCGCTGTGCGCGGGCGCGGTGAGCCTTCCCGCGCTGATCGCGGCCCGGATCCTGCAGGCGGGTGGCGCCGCGATGGTGGTGCCCTGCTCGCTCGCGCTGCTGCTGCCGGAGTTCCCCCTCTCCGAACGGGCCACGGCGGTGGGCCTGTGGGGCGCCTCCGCGGGCGTCGCCGCTGCCGCCGGACCGGCGCTGGGCGGGCTGCTCGTGGAATGGCAGGGCTGGCCCGCGGTGTTCCTCGTGAACCTGCCGATCGGCGTGGTCGCGTTCGTCGCGGGTGCACGCGTGCTGCGCGAGGCGCGCGCGCCGCAACCGCCTGCGATGCCCGACTTCGCGGGCGCGATCATGCTGGCAGGAGCGGTTGCGCTCGTTGCGCTCGCGCTCGTGCAGAGCCCAGTGTGGGGTTGGACCGGGGCGCCCACCGCAGCCGCCGTCGGCGGGGCGGGGATCCTCATCCTGCTCTTCCTGCGCCGCTCCGCCGCCCACGAGGCTCCCGTCATCCCGATGTCGCTGCTGCGGATCCGCTCGTTTGCGCTCGCCAATGCGGGCAGCCTCGTGTTCTCCTCCGCCTTCTTCGCGTGGCTGATCTGCGATGTCTTCTATCTCACGCAGTCGTGGCACTACTCGACCATCCTCGCCGGCCTGGCGCTGACTCCTGCGCCGATCTGCGCAGCGGTCGGCGCGGCGCTGGCGGGGCGCCTCGCCGACCGTCACGGGCAGCGCGTGCTCGCCGTGCCGGCCGCGCTCGCGTTCGGGATCGGAACCTCGCTGTTCGCGCTCACGGCCGGCAGCCGGCCCGAGTTCGTCGCGATCTGGCTGCCGGGCTCGATGCTCTCGGGGCTGGGAGTGGGTGCCGCCCTGGCGAGCTTCTCGAGCGCCGCAGTGGCGTCGCTGCCGGCCCACGCGCTCGCCGTCGGCGGTGCCATCAACGTCACCGCGCGCCAGGTCGGCGCGGTCCTCGGCGTGGCCGTCCTCGTGGCGATCGTCGGCACGCCCGCATCGATCGGAGGCGTGAGCGCGTTCCAGCGCAGCTGGCTGTTCTCGATCCTCGCCGCCCTCGCGGCGACAGCGATCGCGCTCTGCCTCGGGCGCGTCGCCCCGGCGGCCGAGCCGGCTGCCGCTCAGTCGCTGTCTGCGTGAGCCCCGCCGCGCTTCACCGCGGCGATGTGCTCGCCAGTGATGCGCCCGTCGCTCGGGACCTCCGGATGGTGCACGTGGCAGAGGCGGTAGTGGCCGTAACGAAAGCGCCCGCGGCGGTAGCAGCCGCTGTGGTGGCAGATGAGCGTCGAGACGATCCCCCCGATCCCGATGAGGCTCACCAGCCCGACGACGACGCCGATCCATTCCGCGTGCGAGGAGGTGAACGGCAGCGAGGCGATCATCGGGTGTGGCAAAGCTAGCCGGGGGTGCGGATGTGCGGCGGCCCGGGTGTAGGCGACGGCCTCGGTGTGTACGCGCGCGCTGCGCGTACGTGCCACTCACGCTGCGTGCGCCAGGTAGGCTGGCGGCCGGCGGCGTCGCACACGGCGGAGGGCCGGGGTGGGCGCGCGCGGAGAACGACGACGATGCGCATACCTTGCACCTGCGGCGCCCTGCTCGTGACAGCGCTCCTGTGGCTGAGCGCCGCGGCGCAGGCTGCACCGGAAGTGAAGCTGAAAGTGCTGCCGGTGCCGATCCCCGGGTTCCCGCACACGGGCTACATCCTCGGCCACGGTGCCGCCCTCGAGGCGGAATACAGGATCAAAGGCGAAGAATACGGCGGCTTCCCGCCGCCGCTCATCGGCGTCACGTTCTTCCTGCCGACGGGCACGAAGCTCCACCCCACAGGGTTCCCGACATGCCCGCCGGCAACGCTCGAAATCGCGGGCAAAGGTCCGGGTGCCTGCCCCAAGGGGTCCTCGGCGGGACCGCCCGGATCAGCGCTGGGGGTGGTGGCGTTCGGCAGCGAACTCGTTCCCGAGGAAGCGAAGATCGAACCGTTCTACGCGCCCGGCGGCGGCCTCGAGTTCTTCACCTCGGGCCACTCTCCCGTGTCGCTGGAAATCCTCTCGAGCGGGCACTACCAGACGGTGAATCGTGAAGGCTTCGGGCAGGAGCTCGTCTCACAGGTGCCGCTCGTGGTGACGGTGCCGGGGGCCCAGGATGCCTCGGTGGAGCGGATAAGCGTGCAGGTGGGTACGGCGATGCGAAGCGGCGGCAACACGATCTACTACGGAATGCTCCCGCCGAGCTGCCCCAAGGGGGGGTTCACCGTCCGCTCCGAACTGACCTTCGCCGCCGTCGGCGGCCTCACCCAGCAGACGGTCCTGGTGACCTACAAAGCGCCCTGTCCCCCGAGGAGGTAGCGGCGCGGCCGGCGCGAGGCGCTCAGCCCGGATCCCGGGCGTACTCGAACCCCGAGCGCAGGGAACGACCTGTGCGACTCGGCGAAGGCGCGCCGAACGCGTGTCCCGAGGGCGAGCGGCGAAGGCGGATGAGCGTCTGGGTGCCGTTCGCGTCGATCACGCGCAGCAGCTTCACCTGTGGCGCGGTCTCCGAGACGACGATGGCGCGCGGGGCGCACACGAAGTACCGAAGCGACGCCCCGGATCCGGGGCCGAGGCGTGCCGCGACTTCGATCTCGTCGCGCACGGGGTCGTAGCCGATGCCGTCGAGTGGACGGTCGCCCTCCTGCCAGCACGCCTCGCCGTCGGGGCCGGGAAGCGACACGGCGACGAGCAGGCGCGCGCGAGGGTGCGCCAACGAGTCGAAGTACGCAGACCAGGTGTCGCGCTCCAGCGCGCTTCCGTCCGCGAATGTGACTCGGGCGCCCCCGTCACGCATCATGTGCCCATCCTTACCCGGCGGGCGGACGGCGACCACCCAGTTCTGGACGGACGCTCGCGCCGGGTGTCCCGGCCGCTATGGCGAGCGGGCGCGCAGAGCCTCGAGATCGCGCACGATCAGCCGCCTGCGTTCGGTGTGGATCCAGCCGAGCTCGCGCAGCGACCGGAGCGCGTCGGCGACGCCCGCCCGCGAGGAGCCAGTCCAGGCGGCGAGGTCCTCCTGGGAGATCGGCGACTGCACTGCGACTTCCTCGCCGTCCTGCTCGCCGTAGCGCTCGGCGAGCTCGACGATGCGTGAGGCGAGGCGCCCCATCGTGTCGGACGCCCCGAACTGGGCGCGCGTGAGCGTGGACTCCCGGAAGCGGCGCGTGACGATCTCGAGCAGGACCACTGCCACCCGCGGGGTCGTCTCGAGGTGGCGGCGCAGGACCCGGCCGAGCATCACCAGCGCCTCGACGGGCTCGAGCGCCGTGACCGTAGCGACGCGCGGCTCGCCGTCGATGAAGGCGAGCTCGCCGAGCAGGTCACCGGGGTCGCGGATGCTGAGCATCACTTCCTTGCCCTCGCTCTCCAGGCGCGTCACCTTCACTCGCCCGGAGAGGAGCGCCATCACCCGGTCGTCGGGCTCGCCCTGGAACATCAGCACGCCTCCCCGCGGGAACCGGCGGCGCTGGCCGATCGCCTGGAGCGACTCGCGCTCGGCCTCGGTGAGGCGCTCGAGGAACGTGCCCGGCACGAGCCCGCCCGGAACGGCGGGACGCGTGATCCCGGATGCGTGGCGCGGAGGATCGACAGCGGGCGCCGCCGCGTCCGCGCCGGCCGTAGTCGAACCCCGCTGAGCTTCCCCTGGCACCGCACCGTCCCCGGGTCGTGTAGCGCGGAGTCTAGAGCGGGCGTCCGCGGAGCGCGAGCCCTTCGCGCGGGCGCGCGCGGCTTCCAACAACACAAACTCTTCGAGCTTCCTGCATCCTGCGCCCCACGCAAGCCACGCGCTCGAGGGCGATCACGTCGCTTGGCTTCTGTCCGGCTCGCCGGTGTCGCTCGGCGCCCCCGAGATCGCGTCGGCGAGGCGCCGCCTGCGCGCACCCGCGCGCGCGAAGCGCGCTCGCGAGCGCTCGAGCTTGGATCCTTCGCCGTAGAAGTGGCGCGCCCACAGCGATCGCGGAGCGGCGAGCCGACAGGCGCCGGCGAGAGAGGTGAGCGGGATGAAGATGCCGATCAGCCCGAGGAACAGCCTCCCCTTGAGGATCGCGAGGGTCGAGAGCGCGAGCACCACGAAGATGCTGGAGCTCAGCGTCGCCACCGAGGAGCCGTTGTTGGGGAGGTCGAACGGGGCGATGCCGAGCAGGACGAGGCCGCCGAGCGCGCCCGCGACGATGACCGCCTCGAACGAGGCCCTGCCCTCCTCGCTCCAGTACACGTCGCGCAGGTACACCCAAAGCGCGAACTCGTCGAGCGTGAGCCCGGCACCGACGCCGAACCCGCCCGCGAGCACCTCGTTCCAGGGCGACGGTGGGCTCAGCGCGAATCCGAGAAAGCCCGTGAGGAGCAGCAGCACGATGCCCCACACGAGGTGATGGAGGTGAAGGCCGCCGCTTGTCGTCACGCTGCCCGGCCACCAGGGGACGCGTGGGCTGCGTATGAGCCGCGCGCTCGTGCGTATGAAGAGGAACGTGAGCAGGAACGCCCCGAGCAGCACGAAGCCCGTCCGCTCGCCGCGGTCGTCCAAGAAGGTGCGCGGGAGGTCGTAGCGAAGCGTTATCCCTACAAGCGCGTGCGTCATGCCGGATCAGACGCTCGACAGCGCGAACTCGAGCATGAGCGGCTCAGCCTCCCGAAAGCCAGCTTGCATCGCCGCCTCGTCCTCGTAGCGCGCCGCCAGCTGCCGCGCCTCGCAGCGAAGCTCGAGGCGCTCGACGGCGAACGGCCACGGGTCTAGCGTGATCGTGCCGTCGTCGCGCTCGCTCAGCTCGACGTCGAGGAGCTCGTCACCCCGGGTGGGAACGTCTTTCGCGACGAACGGCCGCCAGCCGAGGCACAGCGCGAGCGACATCCCGTCCCATGTCCACATCTGGCGGCGGGTGCGCTCGGCCTGCTCAGGGGCGACCCCCAGCAGCTCGCACAGCCGCGCCTGGCGCGCCCGCTCGCGCTCGACGTGCGCGCGCAGCGAGGGCAACTCGCGGCCGGCGGCGATGCGCAGCTCCGAAAGCGAGCTGCCGTGCATCGAAACTACGAGCGCTGCGCGCAGGCTCTGGCTGAGGAGGTGCTCGGGCGCGTCACTCCAGATCGACAGGTGCTGCTCGACGCTCAGCTCGAGGAAGTTGCGGGGCAGCCCCGTGTCGGCGTTGAACGATGGCTCGAGGTCGAACAGCGCCCAGCCGATGTCGTGCTGCTGCGCGCCGAGCACCACCTCCTCCCGCGGCTGCGGTCCCTCGAAGCGCTCGTTCCCCCAGGCGCGCGCGATCTGACCCGACAGCCACGAGTGGGAGAGCTGGCCGATCGCGACCGCGCCGTCTGCGTTGGGCCGCACGAGCACACCCGCAGGTTAACCGTGCGCCAACCCGCCGAGTTCGCGCTCGGCCTCACGAGCGCGCAGGCGCGCTGCCGCCGCCAGGTGGACAATGCGCCGCGTGACCGACTACGGCAAGCCGCTTCGCGTGGAGGACGTCGACGGCGATCCGGCGCGTCAGTTCGCTGCCTGGTTCGCGGACGCGCAGGCGACGGGGATGCGGATGCCCGAGGCGGCAGCAGTGGCAACCGCCTCGCGTGACGGGGCTCCGTCCGTGCGCATGGTCCTCGTCAAGCAGTTCGGCGAGGGAGGCTTCGTCTTCTACACGAACTACTCGAGCCGCAAGGGACGGGAGCTGCACGACAACCCGCGCGCCTCGCTGCTGTTCCACTGGGACCCGCTCGGCCGGCAGGTGCGGATCGAGGGGCCGGTGGCGCGCGCGAGCGCCGAGGAGACCGCTGCGTACGTGCGCAGCCGCCCCCGCGGCAGCCAGCTCAGCGCGCTCGCCTCGCCACAGAGCGAGGTGGTGCCCAGCCGGGAGGCGCTCGAGACGCGCGTCGAGGAGTTGATGGCGCTGTACGGCGAGGGAGAGCTGCCCCTACCGGGCGATTGGGGCGGCTTCCGGCTCACGCCCGAGAGCTTCGAGTTCTGGCAGCAGCGCCACGACCGCCTGCACGACCGGCTGCTGTATGAGCGTTCGGGCTCGGGCTGGGCGATCGCCCGCCTCGCGCCCTAGCGGCGGGCGATCCGGCTCGCTCGCCGGTTGCGCGGGCATCAGGGAAATCCGAGCATTCGGAGTTTCGCCGGCGCAACCGTGGGTACCTGGCAATGGCTCGGGTCCGCAGCCCCCCTTCGGATTCGAGCACAAGGCGTCCGTGTGGGGACGCCCGGGCACACCCTCCTAACAGCCCCGGGGCAGGCCCGTGCCCCGGGGCGTCGCCCGCCCCCCCAGCCGGGCGGGCGCGGAGGGGCCCGGCCGTGGGCTCGAGGGGTGGAGCGGCCCCGCGTGCCCCGCGGGTGTCGGCGCCGCGCGCCGCACACGGCTTGCGGTGGCGGGCATCGAGCCCGCCCGCGCTCAGCTCCTGAACGCCACGCCCAGGCCGCCGTCGGCGATCAGCATGTGTCCCGTTACGTAAGAGGACTCCTCGCCGATGAGGAACAGCGCACAGCGCGCGATCTCCCACGCGGACGCCTGGCGGCCGGCGGGGATGCGGACGTCTGCGCGCCGCGGGTTTAGCCTCGTCGCCATCCGCCCGAGCGAGGTGTCGACGAGGCCCGGGGCCAGCACGTTCACGCGGACCGCGGGCGCGCCCTCCACCGCGGCGCTCCGGCAGAGCGCCTCGAGCGCCGCCTTCGACGCGGCGTAGGCGGGGATCGGCATCGTCTCGCGCGCCGCGAGCGAGCCGATCAAGAGCACCGACCCTCCGTCCTCGAAGTGCGCGAGCGCGTGCTTGCAGCCGAGGAAGTGCGAGCGCAGGTTCACGGCCATCACCCGGTCCCAGTCCTCGACGGACGTCCCCGCCAGGCCCATGCCGGCGCCGACCCCGACGTTCATGACGAGCCCGTCGAGGCCTCCGAGCGCGTCACGCGCCCGCTCGAACATCGCTTCGATGCCGCTCTCCTGCGCCGCGTCCGCCAGGATCGCGACACCCTTTCCGCCCTCCTCTTGCACGAGCCGCTCAGTCTCGGCGAGGCTCTGCTCGTCGATGTCCGCCAGCGCGAGGGCAGCTCCTTCGCGCGCGAACAGCGCAGAGGTGGCGCGGCCGTTGCCGATCGGGGGGTCGTCGAGCCCGTAGTCCTGCTGGCCGGCACCGACGATCAGGATCCTTCGGCCCGCCAGCCTCCCCAGGCGCGGCTCGCTTGCGCTCGGCGGCTCCATCGCTCGCCATCGTATGACGGGTCCGTGTCCTCGCGCCTGCCGCGCGCGATGATGATCGGAGATGTCCGGGACCTCCGCGCAAGACTCAGCCGCTCCACCCGCCCACGGCACCGCCGGGCCGACGGGCCCTCCCTGGCGGGGACCGCATCGCACGGTCTCGCCGCTCGGCGCCGCGGTGCGGCGCCTCGCGCGTCGGGTGTTCGACCGGCGCGGGATGATCCTCGCCGCGATCGCGCTCACGGCGATCGTGATCGGGAGCCTGCTCCACCTCGCGGGTGAGCCCGGCGCAGGCGATCAGGTCTGGCGCGCGGCGGTCATCCTGCTGTCGCTCGAGCTCGCCGCCGAGGTGGCTCACACCGTCCTCGTTCGCCATCACCTCGGTGTCGACACGATCGCGCTCGTGGCAATGGTCGGCTCCCTCGCCCTGGAAGAAGAGCTCGCGGGCGTGATCGTGGGGCTCATGTTCTCCGGCGGGGCGGCGCTCGAGGAGGCCGCCTCGAACAGGGCGCGTCGCGAGCTCACGGCGCTAGTCGCGCGCGCGCCGAAGTTCGCGCAGCGCGTCGCTGGAGATGAGCTCGAACAGGTGCCGGTGGAGCAGGTGCTCGCCGGCGACGTCGTGTCCGTGCGGGCCGGCGAGGTGGTTCCTGTCGACGGCACGCTCCTCACCGAGGAGGCCGTGCTCGACACGAGCACCCTGAGCGGCGAGCCGCTTCCCGTGACCCTGTCCGCTGGGATGAGCGTGCTGAGCGGCACGGCGAATGCCGGCGCCCCATTCCGTGTGCGCGCGGATCGCCCGGCCTCCGAGAGCGCGTACGCGGCTCTCGTGCGGCTGGTGGCGCAGGCACAGGCGCAGCGGGCGCCCTTCGTGCGGATGGCGGATCGCTATGCGGGGTTCTTCCTGCCCGCCACGCTCATCATCGCGGCGTCCGCCTGGGCGCTCAGCGGCGAATCGATACGGGCGCTGGCGGTTGTGGTGGTGGCGACGCCCTGTCCGCTGATCCTCGCGGCTCCGATCGCGCTCGTATCGGGGCTCTCGCGGGCGGCGCACGCCGGCGTCGTAGTGAAGGGCGCGGGCACCATCGAGTCGCTCGGGCGTGCGCGCACAGTGATGTTCGACAAGACGGGCACGCTCACGGTGGGGACGCCCGAGGTGCGCGAGGTGGTTGCGACCGGTGCCATCGACCGCGCCGCGCTGCTTGCACTCGCGGCCTCGGTCGACCGCATGTCCGCGCACGTGCTCGGCGAAGCGCTCGTGAACGCAGCCCGCGCGGAGGGCCTGACACCGGCCGCCGCCGCGGACGTCGTCGAGGAGCCGGGACAGGGCATCAGCGGCACGGTGGACGGCCGGCGGGTGTCGCTCGGCAGCAGGTCCTACCTCTCGTCCGTGGGCGTGCCCGACGTCGAGATCGCCGCCGCCGCGGCGGCGGTCGGTCGCGGCTCCGGAGAGGCGCACGTCGCCGTCGCGCTCGACGGCCATGCCGCGGGCGTGATCGTGATGGCGGACGAGCTCCGACCCGATGCCACCACGATCGTCGGGCGGCTGCGCGCCGAGGGGGTGCGCCACGTCGCGATGGTGTCCGGCGATCGCCGCTCGGTGGCGGAGCGGATCGGGCAGGAGCTCGGCGTGGATCGCGTGTACGCCGAACAGTCGCCGGAGGACAAGCTCGAGGTGGTTGCGCGCCTGAGGGACGAGCCCGAGCTGGGCCCCGTGGTGATGGTGGGGGACGGAGTCAACGACGCACCCGCCCTCGCGATCGCCGACGTCGGCATGGCGATGGGCGCCGCGGGCGCCACCGTGTCCTCGGAGACGGCGGACGCGGTCATCACCGTCGACCGGGTGGACGGCGTCGCGGACGCCATCCACATCGGGCGGCGCTCGATGCACATCGCCCGCGAGAGCGTCCTCGCAGGGATGGGGGCGAGCCTCGTGGCGATGCTCATCGCCGCGCTCGGCTACCTCCCGCCGGTGGCGGGGGCGCTCCTGCAGGAGGGGATCGACCTGGCCGTGATCCTCAACGCGCTCCGCGCCCTGCGCGGCTAGCGCTGGCCTACCACGCGGTCGGCCGCTTCCCAGCCCGCGATCCAGGTTCCGTGGTAGTCGAGGTCGAGCCCGGCGCCGTACGCCTCGGGCGCGACGCACGGAAGCTCGTCCATGCGCGCGTTGAAGCCCTGCTGGTAGACGCGCAGCAGCGTGCGCTCGTCGTCATCGCGCTGCTGCGCCGCCGCGTCCCCGCGACGGCCGTCGACGGCGCCACGGGCGCGTGACAGCAGGGCGCGCAGGGAGTCCCGGAACGGCATCGCGGAATCCTCGGCAGTGCGCCCTCCCCCCGCAATACCGCACACGGGGGATTTGAGACCTTGCGTTACAGCTGTTGCAATCCCGCGCCGCCCGCCGCTCGACCCGGCTACGCGGGCGGGCCGACGTGCTCGCCGTGCACGGCCGCCTCCGTGGTGAGGACAACCGCGACGAGCTGCGCGCGCGTGTGCGCCCCCAGCTTCGACATCGCGTTGCGCACGTGCGTGCGGACGGTCTCGGGGGATATGTGCAGCTCCTGGCCGATCTGCGCGGTCTCGCGGCCGAGCGCGATCAGCGTCACCACTTCCCGCTCGCGCACGGTGAGCGGCAGCTGGGCGACGCGGGCGGCGATCGAGCCCGCCGCGCGTCCGTCGGTCTCGAGCGCCACGTAGATCGCCAGTCTGCGCCCCCCGATGGTGGCGAGGCGTGCGGCGAAGTCGATCTCGATGTCGGAGCCGTCCGGGAGGAGCATGTCGCGTGTCCCGGAGTACTCGCCCGTCTGCAGGAACCGCTCCCACGCGCGCCGAGCGAGCGGTTGCTCGTCCGCGCGCAGGAAGTCGAAGATCGGACGGCCGATGAGCTCCGTGCGGCTCCTGCGGAAGAACTCGAGCGCGGCGTCGTTCACCTCGACGATGTGGCGCTCGTCGTCGAGCAACGCGATCGGGTTCGACGTCCGTTCGAACACGAGCCAGAACAGCCGCTCCCATCCCCCGTCCACGCTCGAAGCGTGCATGGCGGCAGCCTACGCGACCGCGGCGGGCGGGCGGAGGCCGGTCAGCCGCCGTGCAGGATCGGACCCGTTTCGACCGCCTCGAACGCCGATCCGGGGACCTGCTTGAGCTGTTCGATATCCGCATCGTCCCAGCCCGGGTCGGGCGCTCCCGTGATGAACCACGGTGAGCCGTTGTCGGCGACGATCAGGCCGTATCGCTTGAGTGCTTCGAGCACGATCAGCGCCTCGCCGTGGAAGCCGGCGAGGCTGTAGCTCGCCTTCAGCCGCAGCCGCAGGCCCATCGGCGGCAGGCTCGGATCGGAGCTCGATGACGCGAAATGCGTGGCGGGATGGATGTAGCCGCGCTGTGTCTGCGGCACGGTGACGCGCAGCGCGTGGTCGATCTGCCCTGCGGCTACGTCGGAGCGGCGCGCGAGCAGCGGGAGGATCGGCAGGCCCGCGGCGTCGGCGGACGTCCAGCCTTCCGGGCGCAGGGCATCGCTGCCGAGGTCGAACACGGCGCCGGCCGCCGCCGCCCAGCCCCCGCCCTTGCGGTGCGCCTTGTACATCTCATACAGCTTGCAGCTCCCTTCCTGGAGCACGAGCACGTGCTTGTCGCCGTGGCCGCGCGGTCCGCCCCCCTCGATCGGCGCGTCGGCCGGGACCGGATAGGGGCCGGGGTCCGATTCGGAGCGGTATTTCGTGAGCTTCACCGGGACGAGCGGCTGCGCCGGGCCGACGACCGTGTAGGGGATCCCGTAGGAGGGGTTCGTCCCGAAGTCCGGGTGCAGGTGGGCGCCGGCGCCGATGCTCGCGACATAGCTTTCGGACATCGGGCTCACCGGCGCGCCGGCGACTTCCTGGTTGAGCGCGTTGTCCGCCGGGAGGACCTGGCATCCGCCCACGACCGCGCCGCGGCTCGGGCCGCCGGCGAGCGCGAGGTCCCCCGCGCCCAGCCCCGCCAGGACGAGCCCTGCCGCCGCGGCTGACACGAGGAGCGAGCGGGCAGGGCGTCGCATCATGCACAAGCTAGCGGGCCGCTGCGCGTGGCGCGAGGGGCCGCTGGACGCGAAGACGAGCGATCCCACGACGCCGCCTCACACACGGCGCGCCCCATACGTTGCACGCACAAACACAAAGGAGGCGACCAGATGGACGACCAGACCGACCTTGCAGCCCGATTCCTCGCGCTTCATGCCGGCCCTACGCCGCTGCTGCTGGCGAACGCCTGGGATGTCGGCTCGGCGAAGCTGCTGGGCTCGCTCGGCTACGAGGCGCTTGCGAGCACGAGCAGCGGCTACGCGGCGACGCAGGGACGCGGTGACTACTCGACCACGCGCGAGGAGGCGCTCGCGCATGCCGCCGCGCTCGCGGACGCATGCGCGCTGCCGCTCTCAGCCGACTTCGAGGATTGCTTCGCGCCGGACGCCGCGGGCGTCGCCGAGACGATTCGCCTCGCGGCGGAGGCGGGGCTCGCCGGATGCTCGATCGAGGACTGGGACGGCTCCGCCCTGCGCGGGGCGCAGGACGCGGCCGAGCGGGTGGCCGCCGCCGCTGAGGCGGCGCACTCCGGACCGCAGCGGCTCGTGCTCACCGCTCGCGCGGAGAACCACCTGCGCGGCAATCCCGACCTCGCCGACACGATCGAGCGCCTGCAGGCCTATCAGGAGGCGGGAGCCGACGTGCTCTATGCGCCCGCGCTCGTGAGCGCCGAGGACATCAGCGCCGTCGTCGTATCGATCGACAGGCCGCTCAACGTGCTCGCGCTGCCGGGTGTGCCTTCGGTGTCCGAGCTCGCCTCGATCGGCGTCGCGCGGGTGTCGGTGGGCGGCCACTTCGCCTTCGCCGCGCTCGGCGCGGCCCGGCGTGCGGCGCGCGAGCTGCTCGACGACGGCACCTACGACTTCACCGCGCTCTCCGCCGAGGGGGCGAAGGCGGCGCGCGCGGCATTCGCCGGCTGAGGGAACTCTGTCCGTGGGGGTCCCGGGCTGGAAGACTCTCCCCGATGGCGACACGCGAGGAGGCTGCGCAGTACTCGGGCAGGACCGCCTGGGCGCGCAACCTCGCGAGCCCGGTGCGGGACTTCCTCGGCACCGAGACCGGCAGCGCGAGCGTGCTGCTCGTCGCGACGCTCGTCGCGCTCGCGTGGGCGAACGCCGACCACCACTCCTACGAGTCCGTGTGGACGACGAAGCTGTCGATCACGATCGGCGACAGCGGGATCTCCGCCGATCTGCGCCAGTGGGTGAACGAGGGGCTGATGACGCTGTTCTTCCTCGTCGTCGGGCTCGAGGCCAAGCGCGAGCTCGACGTGGGCGAGCTGCGCGAGCGGCGCCGGCTCGCCGTGCCGGTCGTCGCGGCGCTCGGTGGCATGCTCGTGCCCGCCTTCATCTACGTCGCGATCAACGCCGGGGGGTCGGGCGCCCACGGCTGGGGTGCGACGATCTCGACCGACACCGCGTTCGCGCTCGGCGCGCTCGCGCTGCTGACACCGCGTGCTGCCACGAGGCTGAGGGTGTTCCTGCTGACGCTCGCGGTGGTCGACGACGTGTGCGCCCTGCTCGTGATCGCGACCGTGTACACGACGCATGTCTCGCTGACGGCGCTCGTAATCGCGATCGCGCTGTTCGGCGTGCTGCTCGCCCTCCGCTATGCGCCGGAGTGGCGGCGGCCGGTCTTCATCGTCGTCGCGGTGGGGATGTGGGTAGCGCTGTTCGAATCGGGCATCGATCCGGTGATAAGCGGCCTGGCGGTGGGGCTCGCCACGAGCGCGTATCCGGCCTCGCGCGAGGACCTCGAGCGCGCGACGCTGCTCGCGCGCTCGTTCCGCGAGCAGCCGACGCCGGAGCTCGCCCGCTCGGCGCGGAAGAGCCTGACGTCGGCGATCTCCGCGAATGAGCGCCTCCAGTACGGGCTGCACCCGTGGACCGGCTACGTAGTCGTGCCGCTGTTCGCGCTCGCAAACGCCGGCGTGCACATCTCCTCGAGCCTGCTCGAAGACGCCGCCGGCTCGCCCATCACGATCGGGATCCTCGCGGGCTACGTGATCGGCAAGCCGATAGGCATCTCGTCCGCATCCTGGCTCGCCACGCGGCCGTCGCTGGGTGGGCCGCGCTCGCCGCTCAGCCGCCCGCTCGTCGCTGCCGGCGGCGCCTTCGCCGGCGTCGGCTTCACGGTGTCGCTGCTGATCTCCGACCGCGCCTTCACCGGCGAGCCGCTCGACGAGGCGAAGCTGGGCGCGCTCGCCTCGGTGGTGGTGGCGCCGCTCGTCGGCTGGGGGCTGCTGCGCGTGGTCAGGCGGCTGCCGGCGAGCGTGCGCGCGCGCCAGATCGCGGGCACCGCCGAGGACATCCTCGACCTCTCCGAGGATGTCAATTCCGCGCGCGACCACATCCGCGGACCCGACGACGCGCTCGTCACGCTCGTCGAGTACGGTGACTTCGAGTGCCCTTACTGCGGTCGTGCTGAGACGGTGATCCGCGAGCTGCTCGAATCGTTCGGCGACGACGTCCGTTACGTCTGGCGCCACCTCCCGCTCAACGACGTGCATCCCAATGCGCAGCTCGCCGCGGAGGCGTCCGAGGCGGCGGCCGCGCAGGATCGCTTCTGGGAGATGCACGACGCGCTGCTCGACCACCAGCGCGAGCTGCGCCCGCAGGAGCTCGTGCAGCTCGCGGGAGAGCTCGGGCTCGACGCAGCTCGCGTCGGCGACGAGCTGCGACGCCGTGAGCACGCATCGCGCGTCAGCGAAGACGTCGCGAGCGCCGACGAGAGCGGCGTGTCGGGTACCCCCACGTTCTTCGTCAACGGGCGGCGCCACTACGGCGCCTACGACATCGACACGCTCGCCGCGGCGGTGCGCGCGGCGCGCAACCGCGCAGCACTCACGGCGAGGGCGCAGGTCAGCTCTGCGACCGCTCCATGAGCGCCTCGAGCCGTTCGAGGGCGGGCGGTGTCCCCATCGCGACGATCACGTCGCCCGGGCTCAGCCTGCTCTCACCCGGAGGCTGCGGCTGGAACTCGGCTCCACGGCGCAGCCCCACGATCATCGAGCCGCCGCGGATGTCGCCGATCGTCTGCCCCAGGCCGGCACAGCCCTCGCTCACCTCGATCTCCTCCAGCCGGTACTGCACGTCCACGTCGACGACGCCACTCAGCTGGCGATGCAGAGCCAGCCGCGCCATCTCGGTCCCGCTCGCCTTGTAGGGGGAGATCACGCGGTCGGCGCCGGCGCGCTTGAGCTTCTTCTCGGTGTCCTCCACGGCCGCCCTCGCCACGATCGCGATGTCCGAGCGAAGCTCGCGCGCGGTGAGCGTGATGAAGACGTTGTTGGCGTCGGAGTCCGCGCACACGATGATCGAGCGCGCCCGCGCGATCCCCGCTTCGCGCAGCACGGCGTCCTGTGAGGCGTCGCCCTCGATGAACGACACGCCCATCGCTTCCGCGCGGGGCCTGTTCTCGGGATCGGAGTCGACGACGACGAAGGTGGCGCCCGCGGCGCTCAGGTCGCGTCCCACCTGACGCCCGACGCGGCCGAAGCCGCAGACGATGTGGTGGCTGGTGAGCGTGTCGATCATCTTCTGGCTGCGCCGGAGTGCGAGGAGGTCGCCGACGTGTCCCGCGACGAAGAACTCGGCGACGGTCGCGAGCGCGTAGAAGAGCGTACCCACGCCGAGGATGACGAGCGCGACCTGCACGACCTGGCCGAACGTCGTCGCCGGCTGCGGGAACCCGCCCACCGTCGCAGCCGTGTCGAGAGCCCAGCGGAACCCGTACCAGAGATCTCTGCCTTCGCTGACCGCGAGGCTGATCGAGCCGAGCAGCAGGAGCGCGAGGACGATCGTGCCGAGCACCGCCAGCCGGCGTGCGAAGACCATCAGCTGGTGATGCGAGCTGGCGCGCGAGACCATCGCCTCATCATCGCCGATGGATCAGCGGCGCTTGGGGAGCAGCACGTCGGGACCCGCCTCCGCGGCGTGGCCCCTGATCGTCAGCCGAGCGCTTCGCCGATCGCGGTGATCGCGGCCTGCTCGGCGGGGCTGGTCGGGCCGTCGTCCCCCTCGCTGTGGGCCTGGGCGACCCGCTCTGCGAGCTTCACCACGAAGGCCTTGTACTCGGCGAGCTCCTGCTCGTCGGCCTTCGTCGCGAGGACCGCCACGGCGTCGCGGATGTGACCGAGCGCGATCTGCTGCAACTCGTCGTTCGAGTGATAGTGCTTGCGATCGATCTCGGGCTTGGTGGCGACGATCTCATCGACGAGCTCGCTCTGCCCGCGCTCCTGCCGCGCCTCGGCGTACGTCTTGGCGATCGAGAAGGTCTCGCGGAACGTGCCTCCGCGCTGCGCCATGATCACCATCAACGCGGCGCTCGGCGGGGCCTGCAGCACCTGCTCCCACTCCTCCGGCGTGAAGTCGGCCTTACCGGTCATCGCAAGCTCGCTCCCTTCCTATCGATTTCGCCGGCGAGTCTAGAGCGCGGCGCGCCGTGGCGGTCCCGTGATGCGCCGCGCACGCAACTCGCCCTCGCGTCGTGTGTTTGAGCGGGTAGGAGAACGGCACCGCGAACACAGGGCCCGGGAGCGCAACGGGCAGGCGGCGGGCCGTTCCGGAGAGGAGAAAGAACCATGCGCGGAGCATCCCGCTGTCTTGCCGTTGCCGCACTCGCGCTCGCCGTGCTGAGCGCAACCGCGCGCGCCACGCCCACCGTCAGCTTCAGGGCGAAGGCGGTGCCGATCCCGCACTTCCCCCACACGGGGCTGAAATTCGGCGCGGGCGCCGCGGTGGAAGCCGAATACCTGATCAAGGGCACCGAATACGAAGGCTCGCCGCCGCCGCTTGCAGGTATCAACTTCTATCTGCCGAGCGGCACGAAGCTGCACCCGAGCGGGTTCCCGACGTGCTCCAAGTCGGTGCTCGAACCGTCCGGTGCCGGACCCGGTCACTGCCCGAAGGCATCACACGCCGGTCCGACCGGCGAAGCCCTCGGGTACGTGACGCTCGGCGGCGAACGTGTCCACGAGAAGACGACGATCGAATCGTTCTACGCGCCCGGCGGCGGAGTCGAGTTCTTCACCGCCGGTCACTCGCCGGTGGCGCTGGAAATTCTCTCCACCGGCCACTACAAGCACCTGAATGGCGCCGGCGGATTCGGGCCCGAGCTCGAAACGCAGATCCCGCTCGTCGCCTCCGTACCGGGCGCTCCGTATGCGTCGGTGGAACGCATCAAGGTGCAGGCCGGCTCGGCGATGCGCAGCCACGGGCGGACGGTCTACTACGGGCGCGTCCCGACGCGGTGTCCCAAGCACTACTTCCCGGTGAAGTCCGAAGTGATCTTCGCGGAAGTGGGCGGGCTGCCGCGGCAGGTTGTGACCGTCAACTACAAGGCGCCTTGCCCGCGCCGCTGAGATCCTCACCGCGGGGGCTCCGCGACCCTACGGAGCCCCCGCACCGCCCGCTTGCGCACGTGCCCTATGCTCGCTCGCGATGACGAACATCGGCGACAGCCTGTTCCATCAGGGACAGCCCGTGTGGGTGATCGGCGGCGACGGCTCACGGCGTGCCGCCGAGTACGTCGGGGTCGGCGAGACCAGCGCCTGGTTCGGAGGTCCGCCCACCGTGATCGTCGTGTACCCCGACACGCGGTCCGGCGAGACGGTGGAGATGGACCGCGTGATCGCGCGCGAAGACTAGCCGCGCGAACGTCCAACCTCCCGCGCGGCGGGGCGTTAATCGAGTGAGATGGGGTCACGGCTCTTCATGCCGCTTCGCGGGAGGATCGCGCTCCGACGGCTGTTCATGCGGTTTCGCGGGAGGATCGCGCTCCGCGGTCGAGCTCTCCAGCCGGCGAGCGGATCGCCCGCCGCGGCGGGCCGGGCGGTGCCCGACTCCCGAGATGTCGCGCCCGAGGCCCTGACACCGGGCGACGACCCCCAAGCCGGCACGCTTGCGGGCGTGTCAGGCGCGTGGGAGGAGGCCCCCCGTCCCCATTGCAAAGGGGTCTCCTCCCCGCACGGGGTCGCCCCGCAGCGTCCGGAGGACGTTCACGCACAGCTCGTGGAGGCGCTCGAGGCGCACGAGGTGCCCGAGTCGCTGCTGGCGCCCGGCTTCCGCATGGAGAACAAGGCGACGGCGGTCACCGACTACGCCTACCACGGCGCGCCAGGATGGCGCGAATGGATGGAGGATCTCCTGGAAGAGTTCGCCGACGGTGCCCGCTTCGAACTCGAGAAGGTGATCGCCTCGGGCGAGGATTTCGTCGCCGCGACGTTCGCCATTCGTGGCCGCGGCGCGCGCTCGGGGATGCCGCTCCAGTTCCATTGGGCGGGTGTCACGTGGTTCTCGCGGGGGCTCGCGACCCGCTCTGTGGGCTTCCGCGAGGAGAGCCAGGCGCTCGCCGCGGTCGGACTGTGGCGCGGGATGTCGCGCGAGTCCCGCGCTTCCTGATCGCCGGGACGTGACTCGGCGGCGGGCGGAGCGCCCGGCGCTTGTACCTTTGAGGTGATGGGTTCCCGGCAGCGCATCCTCGCCTTCGGGTCGGCGGGCGCACTCGTCCTGGCGGGTGCCGCCTGCGCCGTGTTCGTCGGCGGAACGGCGGGCGAAGTGCTCACGATCATGCTGATGTCGGCGGGCTTCGCCGGCGCGCTGCTGCTCGTGTTCCTGGAGATCGGCCTGGGGGAGGAACGCGATCTGGCGCGCGATCAGGCGCGCCGGCGCCGCCGCACGCTCGAGACGAGCCGGCGCACGCGTCTGGGGCGCAGGCCCAGGCGCCCGGGCTGAGCGCCGGGCGGGACGCCCGGTCGTACATACGTCCAGTTTCCGGCGATCTCCAGCGCTTCGCTTGAGACGCGCGGCTCGGGGGCTCACACTGCCGCTCTCACCAGCCAATCTGCAGAGGCAAACTCGTCGCGAGACGAGGACGCAAAGTCAGGGATCTCACGAAGACCGCCCGGCCGCCAGCGAATGCCAGGGAGGGTCATCGTGGACTCGACTTCGCCGCAGTACGGATCACACGCACAGGTGCCCGCGTCCTCGGGGGGGCGAGGACGCCGGGCTGCTCTCGCCGGGGCGGAGAGCGGTTTCTCGCTGATCGAGCTGCTCGTCGTGATCCTGATCATCGGCGTGCTCGCCGCGATCGCGATTCCCTCCTTCCTGAGCTCCACCACGAAGGCGGTGGACGTTCAGGCGAAGGAGCTCGCCCGCACCGCGCAGACGACCGCGGAGGCGCTCGCGGCGGAAAACGACGGCAGCTACCAGAAAGTGTCCGTCGAAGAGCTCAACAAGCAGGAACCGACGATCGACATCGTCGCTGCTCCCACGCGCGCATATCTGAGTGGGGCGACGGGAACCGCGCACACGTACTCGGTCACCACCAAAGCCACGGATGGAGACGAACTGACGATCAGCAGGAACGAAGCCGGCGAAGTCACTCGCCAATGCGTCAGTCCACTCACAAAAACCGGCTGCGCCGGGGGGGAAGCGTCCAGCTGGTAGGTAAGCGCTCGGCCCGCGACAGGGAGGTCCGGCCGAGCGCTCCTGTGAGACCCGCCGGGTCGGCTGCAGCTCAGGTCGACCCGGCGGGGCCTTCCGTCTTCGGTGAGGGCCGCCGCGCTCGCTCAGGCGTCCTTCGCGCCCGAGGGCCGTGCGCCGTTGCCCTGCTCGACCGCTTGCAGCGGCGCGACCTCCTCGCGTGCGGATCCCGCTCCGTAGGCGACCAGCGCCTCTGTCCCGTCAAGCCCGAGTCGCTCCGCGGTCGCCGCGAGGGCCTGTACCAGCGGGCTCGGGTTGGCGCTTCGCCACACGAGCGACATGACCGCCGGACGCGCGTCGTGCACCGGGATCACGCTGATCGTGGGCAGGGCCTGCTGGGCGAGCCTGCCGTCGATGATGGGCACCGTCGTGACGGCGGCCCCGGTCGCCATGATCCCGAGCATCTGCAGCGATGAGAGGGCGCGGTCGGTCGTGAGCGCCGCGGGCGGGCCGCCGCGGTGGTCGTCGAGGCTGTGGAACCCCGCCCACTCCGGCTGCACGGATGGGTGGTAGCCGACAAACGTCTCGTCGAGCACGTCCGCCACCGCCACCTCGCTTCGCGCCGCGAGCGGATGCTTGGCCCCGACGACGAGCGCGCGCGGCACGAGGCTCACGGGCAGGACCTCCACTTCCGCTTCGAGTGCGGGGGTGTGACAGAAGGCCACGTCGACGTCCTCGAGCCACGACCCAGTGTCTCCCTGCGGGAAGGGGAGGTCGCGAAGCGACAGCTCGGCGTCGGGATGCGCCTCCGCGAACGCTGCGAACAGGTTGGGGCTGCTGATCACCGGCGGCGGTCCGACGAAGCCCACCTCGAGCAGCCCCGTGGCGGCTCTCGCCAGCGATTTCGCCGTTCGCTCGGCCTCCGCTTCGCTGGCGACCGCCGCTCGCGCCTTCGGCAGGAACGCCTCGCCCGCGGGGGTGAGGCTGACTCCCCGCGCATGACGTTCGAGCAACTCGACGCCGAGGTCGGACTCGAGCTGGGCGATGGCGTGCGAGAGGGCGGGCTGCGCGATGTGCAGGCGCGTGGCGGCGCGCGTAATCTGCCCCTCCTCTGCGACGGTGAGGAAATAGCGCAGCTGGCCTCGCTTGAAGCTCATGACCCCCTTCGACTTCCCGGGCGCACCGCCCGCGACATCAAGCCGACTGCTCGCCCGGAACTGCGATAAGCGGAGTGTATACCAGTCCGCACAAAAGGTCTTGGACTTCTAGTTCAGATTGGTGGAAGCTGACCTCCACGCAGAAGACAGGAGTGCGGCTTGCTGTTGATCCTGATTCCGTTCGTATGGGCAGCCGTGGTGCTGCTCGTAGTTGCCGTATGCAGAAGTCAGTGAACGACCCGACTCATCTCTCGCCGCTCCTCGGCGCGGCGAGTCTCGACCGCCGGGGGGTACAGCGCAGAGGCCTCCCTCTCCTCTAGCGCGCTGTGGCTTGCGCGGGGGCACTTCCCTTGGGTGTCCCCGCGCGAGGCCTCATTGCTCGGGCCGCGCGGCGCTAGTAGTGGTACGAGCCGCCGGAGCTCGATGAGGACGAAGAGCTCGTTTCGGTTGACGCCGGCGCCGAGCCGACCACCACCGCGGTCCAGGTGCCCACGTCTTTGACGCCCTCGCCTTTGGCTTCGCCGGCGCCGTCCTGGGCGAACGTGTACAGCGGCTGGCCTTTGTAGGTGAGCTGCTGGGTGCCGTCGGGCCGGGTGACCGTGCCCAGCGAGCCGGAGGAGGCCGCCGCTCCGGCGGCAGCGAGCGGATGCCAGACCTGCGTGCACGCCGAGTTCGTGCAGATGAATTTTCCGCCGCCCTCGCCGGTCAGGTGGTAGAGCGTCATGCCCTGCTTGTCCACCAGAACCGTGGCGTGAAGCGTCGAGACGGGAGCGGTGTGCACGATCGCCGCGGTCGCGGAGCTCGGCGCTGCGGCAGCGCCGGTCGTCGGCGTCGAGCTCGAACTGCTGCTGCTGCCGCACGCGGCGAGTGCGAGCGACACCGCCACGACCGGGACTGCGAACACCTGCGCTGCGCGCATTGGAGCATCTCCTGTTCACGTTCTGCAGGCGCCCATGCGCCTGTCTGTCCTTAATGACTCCGCGAGCTCGTGCTTCCTTTCGAGGCTGTTCGCCGACGGCTGCCCGCCGATAGGCGATACTCGATCCGATGTCATACATGGCGCTCACCCCCCGGACGGCTTGCGCGTGATCCGCTGCCAGAAGTGCTCCGTGGAGAACCCTGCGGGAGCGCGCTTCTGCATGTCATGCGGAGCCGCGTTGCCTCTGTGCTGCCATTCCTGCGGAGAGATCGTCCCTGAGCAGGCGCGCTTCTGCATGAACTGCGGCGCGGCGGTGCAGGACTCCTCTGCACAGGCGCCTGCGGTCGGCACGCCGGCCCAGGCGCCTCCGCCGGCATCGGCGCCCTCGGACGGGGGCGACGGGGCGGCCTCGGGGCAGACGCTCGACGAGCGCCGCACGGTGACGGTGCTGTTCGCAGACCTGTCCGGCTACACCGCGATCGCCGAGACCCTCGACCCCGAGTCGGTCAAGCGCCTGCTCGAGGGGATCCTCCAGCGGCTCGGCGTCGAGGTCGAGCGCTTCGGGGGCCACGTCGACAAGTTCATCGGCGACAACGTGATGGCGATCTTCGGCGCGCCCGTGGCACATGGCGACGACCCGGAGCGCGCGGTGCGCGCGGGCCTCGTGATGCAGGCTGCGATGAGCGAGGTGAACGAGTCGGTGCGCGCCCAGCACGGAGTCGCCTTCGAGCTGTGTGTGGGCATCAACACCGGCGAGGTGCTCGCCGGCCACGTGCGTGACAGCTACACGGTGATCGGCGACAGCGTCAACGTCGCCGCGCGCCTGCAGGCGGCAGCTCGTCCCGGCACCGTCATCGTCGGCGAGACCACATATCGCGCTACGCAGGAGGCGATCGAGTACCGCGCTCTCACCGAACCGCTCGAGCTGAAGGGCAAGGCCACCCCCGTGCTCGCGTGGGAGGCGCTCTCGACCGAAGCCGAGGCGGCGGTTCCCGAGGCGGTGGTTGCGCCGCCGCGGGCGCCGCTGATCGGCCGACGGGCGGAGCTGGTGCAGCTGCACGAGGTGCTCGATCGCGTCGACCGGCGCCGCAGCGCGCACCTCGTCACCGTGATCGGCGAAGCCGGCGTGGGGAAGACACGCCTAGTCCAGCGCTTCGAGGAGGATCTGCAGGGACGCGAGCAGCAACCGCTGGTACGCCGCGGACGCTGCCTGCCCTACGGCTCGAGCATCGTCTACTGGCCGCTCGGCGAGGTGATCCGCGTCGAGTGCGGCATCCTCGACGGCGACCCGCCGGCGGAGGCGTGGCGCAAGCTGTCGGCCCGCCTCGGCGAGCTGCTGAGCGAGCCCGAGGACCAGGGAGGGCGCTCGGCCAACGCCAAGGTGGCGCTGATCGGCCGCCTGCTCGGCATCGAGGCGGCCGGCGAAGACGTGCCGGTTGACGCGCGCGAGGACGCGCAGCGCGCGCGCGAAGCCTTCTTCGCGGCGATCCGCGCCTGCGTCGAGGGCCTCGCCCGCGAGCGGCCGCTGGTGCTGATCTGGGAGGACATCCACTGGGCGGACGAGGGCATGCTCGACCTGATCGAGCACCTCGTGCAGTGGGTGCGCGCGCCGGTCCTGCAGGTGTGCCTCGCGCGCGACGAGCTGCTCGAGCGCAGGTCCGGCTGGGGCGGCGTCCGCCGCGACGCAACCACCGTGTTCCTCGATCCGCTCGGCGAGGAGGAGACGCGCGAGCTGATCTCACTGCTGCTCGACTCCGCCGACGGCAGGGACGGCGTGATCGCGACGGTTGCTGCGCGCGCCGAGGGCAACCCGCTGTTCGCCGAGGAGATGGTCCGCCGCCTGGCGGAGGAGGACGGTGCCAGCGCCGCCGAGCTGCCCGCCACCGTGCAGGGGCTGCTCGCCGCGAGGCTCGACTCGCTCGAGCCCTTCCAGCGCCGCCTGCTCGCGCACGCGTCGGTCGTCGGCCGCACGTTCTGGGAGGACGCGCTCGTGCTGGTCGCCGCCGCCGAGGGCGGCGACCTCTCGCAGGCGCTGCGCGCGCTGCGCGAGAAGGACCTGCTCGTCGTGGGGGAGGGCGCCGCGTTCACGGGCGAGCCCGAGCTCGCCTTCAAGCACGCCCTGATCCGCGACGTCGCCTACGAGATGCTGCCCAAGGCCGTGCGGGCGGCCAAGCACTTCGAGGTCGGCGAGTTCATCGAGGCGCGGGCGGGTGCACGCGTGGACGAGGTCGTCGCGCTGCTCGCCGAGCACTACGGGAGAGCGGCACAGCTCGGGCACGAGCTCGGGCTGCCGGCGCCGGAGATGGACCGTTACCGGACGAAGGCGCTCGCCTACCTCGAGGCGGCGGGTGACGCCGCCCGCGCCTTCTACTCGAACGCCGAAGCGCTCGCCAACTACGAGGCGGCGCTCGAGCAGGCGGGCGACGACGAGGAGACGGTTGCGCGGATCCTCGAGAAGCAGGGGGACGTCGCGCTGAGGCTCGGCCGCGTGGACCTCGCGATCGAGGTGTGGGAGCGGGCGCTCGACTTCCACGGCGGCCGCGAGGACCTCGAGCGCGTCGCCGAGCTGCATCGCAAGATCGGCGCCGCACTGGCGCACAAGGGCGAGCGCAAGCAGGCGATCGAGCACCACCAGCGCGGCATCAACCTGATCAAGGACGGCGAGCCGTCGCTGGCCCTCGTGCGCCTGTACGAGGAGGCGGCGTGGCTGTACATGCAGACCGGCGACAACATGCTCGCCATCTACGCCTCCGAGAAGGCTCTCCGGCTGGCGGAGCGCCTCGGCGAGGTGGGAGCCGCGAGCAGGGCGCACGGGATCTTCGGCCGCGTGTTCGGGCGAATCGGCGACACCGTGAAGGCCCGCGAGAACCTCGAGCGGGCGGTCGAGCTGGCACGCGGCTCCGACGCCCACGAGACCGTTCTCGCGCTGCTCGCGCTCGGCCATCACCTCGAGAGCTCGGATGGCGACTACGAGGAGGCGGCGGCCGCCTACGCCGAAGCGCTCGCGCTCGCCCAGCAGGTGGGCGACGTGCCCGCCGAGATCGAGCTCCACGCCGCCGTCGCCCAGCTCGCGCTGTACAAGGGCGACTGGGAGTCCGCCTCGCGCTCCGGCGAGGCCAGCGCCGAGCTGTCCGAGCGCGAGGGCCTGATCGGGAAGCTGTGCCTGCCCTACGCGCTGCGCGGGCGGCTGCACTGGAGGGCGGGCGAGTGGCAGGAGTCAGAGCGCGCCTTCCGGCGCGCCCGCGAGCTCGCCGAGCAGGTGGGGTGGTCGGAGGTGTGCTTCGACGCCCTCCACGGGCTCGCCATCACGCTGCGCGACCAGGGGGAACTGGTGGGCGCGGAGTCGGCGCTCGCGGATGCGCTCGAGGTGTGCGAACGCGCGGGGCTGATTGTCCAGTCGATCCAGGCGAACGCCACCCGCGCGCTCGTGCTGGGGCTCGGCGGCCGCGCCGGCGAGGCGGCGGAGGCGGCGGGCGAGGCGGTGGAGCTGGCGGAGCGCGTGCACTACCCCGTGGGTGAGGCGGCCGCCAAGGAGGCGGCGGGATGGACGGGCGCGCTGCCCGAGGCGCTTGTCGACCTCGAGGCGGCGCAGGGCGCCTGGCAGGCGCTGGGGCGCCCGCTCGACGCCGCCCGCTGCGAGCTGCTGCTCGGCCAGCGGCTGCTCGAGGAGGATCCGCAACGCGCGGCGAGCGTGCTCGCGGGAGTCGCCGCCGTGTACGACGAGCTCGGCGTCGCGCACCTGGCGGCGCGTGCGAGGGAGCTCGTGGCGTCCGATCCCGCCCGGCGCTAGTCGCAGCCGGCTCGCGCGCCCCACCCGGGAAAACCACTCAGCGGCCGGGCGGACGTCTACCGATGCCGGCGGCCCCGTGGCACGCGAGCATGGAGCGACACCATGTCAGCGAGCGCACGATGCAACGTCTGAGCACGCTCGACGCCTCGTTCCTCGAGGTGGAGGACGCCGTCAGCCACATGCACGTCGGGTCGGTGGCGATCTTCGAGGGGCCGCCGCCCCGCTCCGAGGAGCTGCGCCGTGCGGTGCTCTGCAAGCTCCCGCTGGTCCCGCGCTACCGGCAGCTCGCGCAGCGCGTGCCGCTCGACGCCGGCAGGCCGGTTTGGGTGGACGACCCGCACTTCAACGTCGACTACCACCTGCGCCGCACGGCGCTGCCGGCGCCGGGGGGAGAGCGGGAGCTGCAACGGCTCGTGGGCCGCGTGATGTCGCACCAGCTCGACCGCACGAAGCCGCTGTGGGAGACGTGGGTGATCGAGGGGCTCGAGGACGGACGCTGGGCGATGCTCTCGAAGACCCACCACTGCATGGTTGATGGGATCTCGGCATCCGACCTGCTCACCGTGATGCTCGACAGCGAGCGCAACGCGCCCGCGCCCGACGAGCCGGGGTGGGCGCCGCAGCCGTCGCCTGGATCCGCCGAGCTGCTTTGGCGAGCGCTCGGCGAGGATCTCCTGTTCACGCCCTGGCGCGCCGTCCGGGCGCTGCTCGAACCGGAGCGCCTCGCGCAGCAGGCCCGCGACACGGCGCAGGGGCTCTTACGCATGCGAGGCGTGATGGCGCCGCCTCCCGGGTCCTCACTGAACGGTCCACTCGGCCCCAGCCGGCGCTGGAGCTTCGCGCGAGCCACCCTGGCGGATGTCAAGACCGTGCGCGCCGCACTCGGGGGAACCGTCAACGACGTCGTGCTCGCCTGCATCGCCGGTGGCTTCCGCGACCTGCTGATCGCCCGCCGGGAGCCCGTCGAGCAGCCGATCCGCACCCTCGTCCCCGTCTCCGTGCGCACGCCCGGCGAGCGCGGCGTCTACAACAACCGGGTGTCGGCGATCTTCGCCGAGCTGCCGGTGGAGGAGCCCGACCCCCGGGCTCGCCTGGAGTCGATCCGGGCGCAGATGGAGGACCTCAAGGGCTCGAAGGAGGCGGTGGCGGGCGAGATCCTGACCTCGCTCGGAGGCTTCGCGCCGCCGATGCTGCTCGCGCTCGCCGAGCGGCTCGGGACACGCGTGCCCCAACACAGCATCAACACCGTCACGACGAACGTCCCCGGCCCGCAGCGGCGGCTGTACGCCGCCGGCAGGGAGATGCTCGAGGCGTTCCCCTACGTGCCGCTCGGAGGACACGTGCGCGTGGGTGTGGCGATCTACTCCTACAACGGGGCGCTCACGTTCGGCGTGACCGGTGACTACGACACGACCGAGGACCTCGACGTCCTCTGCGCGGGCATCGAGCGGGCGCTCGAGCAGCTCCTCGAGTGCAGCGCGCCCTCGACTCGGGGGTCCGTGACGCTGCGACCGCGCCGCGCGCGGCGCCGACGCGCGACGGGCGTCGCCAGCGCCAAGGCACGTGGCTAGGCGGCGCGCACGGCCGAAGGTCGGCCTCGTGCTCGGAGCCGGCGGAGTGCTCGGCGGCGCCTGGCTGACGGGTGCCCTGCACGCGATCGCGTGCGAGACGCGCTGGGATCCCGGGAGCGCCGACTACGTCGTGGGAACCTCGGCGGGTGCGATGATCGGGGCGCTGCTCGCATGCGGCGTCCCGCCGTGGTTCATGGTGGCGCACTCCGCCGGTGAGGAGTTCGAAGGCATGCTCGACGCGCGTGGCGAGGTCGCCTCCTCCGCCGATCGCTCCGCGGGAGTGCGCTTTCGCCTTCATCGCGGACGCCCCGCGCTCGGGCCGGGATCCTGGCGGCTCGCCGCCGGGTCGCTCGCCCGTCCCTACCGTCACTCCCCTGCGACGCTCCTCGCGGGCTGGCTGCCGCACGGCGTGCTGTCAACTGAGCCACTGAAGGACACGGTGCGACGCGCATGCGAAGGGCCATGGGCGCCCCATCCGGACTTCTGGGCGATCGCCGTCGACTACCGCAGCGGCGGCCGGGTCGCGTTCGGGCGCCGCGACGCGCCGCGCGCGGAGCTCCCCGACGCGGTGGCCGCCTCGTGCGCGATCCCGGGCTTCTTCCGGGCGGTGGAGATCGAAGGGCGCAGCTATGTCGACGGCGGCGTGCACTCGGTGTCCAACCTCGATGTGCTCGCCGCCGAGCGCCCCGATCTCGTGATCGCGCTGAACCCGATGTCCTCGTTGCACGCGGCCTCGCCGCGCACACTCGGCGAGCGCGCCGCTTACACGATCCGTCGCGCCTCGGGGCGCCGCCTCGGGAGCGAGGCGCGGATGCTCCGCGAACTCGGCAGCGAGGTTGTGCTGATCCAGCCCACCGTGCACGACCTCGACGCGATGGGGAGCAACCTGATGAGCCGCGCGCGCCGCCACGACGTGATCGAGATGGCGGTGCAGACCGTCACGGAGCACCTGCACGAGTCGCCGCTCGGCGAGCGCCTGGGCCGCCTTCCCGCGGGCCTCCCCGATCTCGTGCGCCGCCCGCCCGGCGGGGCGCGGCGCCCGCCGCCCGACTTCCGCAAGCTCGCCCGCACGCGCTTCGCGGATACGGCGGCCCAGCGGGCACGCTGAGGCTGCGGCTGCCGCGGGCGAGGTGCTGCCGCGGCCGCTCGGGCCTGCCCGCGCTAGTCCCGGCGTCCCCACCCGCGCTCGCTCGCGCGCACGAGGAAGCCGAGCGCGAGCAGGCTCCAGACGCCGGTGACAACCCCCAGCCCGTTCGTCGCGGCGAGCGCCGCCACGATCGCCGAGCCGGCGGCGGCGCACAGCGAGAAGACCGTGTTCGCGCCCATGCCTCCACGATAGGCGCGCGCCGCGCGCTTCGTGCTCGCGGGCCGATCCGCCTAGCCGGCGGCGGCGTCGCGCTCGCGCAGCTCGATGCGCCGGATCTTGCCCGTGAGAGTCTTGGGGAGCTCGGCGATGAACTCGATCTGCCGCGGGTAGGCGTACGCGGACAGGCGGTCGCGGACGAACCCCTTGATGTCATCGGCGAGCGCATCCGAGGGCTCGTTCCCGGCGGCGAGTACGACGAACGCCTTCACCACGTTGCCGCGCCGCTCGTCCGGGGCAGCCACCGCGGCTGCCTCCGCCACCGCCGGGTGCTCCAGGCACACCGACTCCACTTCGAATGGGCCGATCCGGTAGCCGGCGGCGATGATCACGTCGTCGGCCCGGCCCTCGTACCAGACGTAGCCGTCGTCGTCCATCCGCGCCGCGTCCTTGGTGTGGAACCATTCGCCGCCAAAGGTCTCCTCGCTCGCCTCCGGCAGGCGCCAGTAGCCGAGCGGGTAATGGGGGTTGCTGCGCGCGCGTAGGCAGATCTCGCCGCGCTCGCCCGCCGGAACGGGGTGCTCGTCCTCGTCGAGGATCGCCACGTCCCAGCCGGGGACGGGCCGGCCCATCGATCCCTCCCGAACGTCCATGAACGGGTAGTTGCCGCACAGCGGGTAGGACTCGGTGAGGCCGTAGTAGTCGAGCACCGTCAAGTCGTACTGCTCGCGGAACCAGCGGATCGCCTCGGGGTTGAGCGGCTCTCCGGCCGAGCAGACGATCCGGAAGCGCTGCCGGTAGCGCGTTCGCGCGTCGCCGATCGACATCATCGAGCGGATCGCCGTCGGAGTGGCGAACACGTTCGCCACCTCGTGGCGCGAGAGGAAGTCGAGCTGGCGGTGCGGATCGAAGCCGCCCTCGCGCTGGTAGACGCACTGGACGGCGCCGAGGCGCCAGGGCCCGAGCAGCGGGCAGATGCCCGCCGCCCATGCCCACTCGCCCATGCCGTGGAAGCGCTCGCCGTCCTGCACATCGTGGCAGTAGCGGAACTCCTCGTGGGCGAGGATGTAGCGATGGGCGTGCACGATGCCCTTCGCGAGGCCGGTCGTGCCCGATGTGTAATAGAGCTGGGCGGGGTCGTCCGCCAGCGTGTCGAGCGTCTCGAACTCGCGCGAGACGCCCGCGAGCGTGCCCTCCTCGAGCACGAGCAGCTGCGCCCCCTCGCCGTCGAAGCGTGCGGCGTTGGCGGCGTCGGTGACGAGCACGCGCGGTTCGGCGTCGCCGAGGCGGTGGCGGATGCCCTCATCGCCGTACAGCACCGACATCGACAGCAGCAGCGCGCCGAGCTTCCACGTCGCGAAGAACAGCGCCGCCGTCTCGGGCGTGGGCGGCAGCACGACGGCGACGCGGTCGCCGCGCTGCACGCCGAGGGAGGACAGCACGTTGGCGAGCGCTCCGGCGAGATCCTGCAACTCGCCCCAGCTCACCTCGCGCACATCGCCGGAGAAGTGCTCGTGGATCATCGCGAGCTTCTCGCGGGGGTGGCGGTCGCACACGTCGGCGGCGATGTTGAAGCGCTCGGGCACCACCCACCGGTGCTCGGCGAGCGCCTGCTCGTAGCTCGCGATGGTCGTCTGGCTGGACAGGGCCTCTCCTCCGTCGAGGCGGCTCGCCGGCCGCCGAGGTCGGCCGCTCCGCCCGGGTCGTCAACCTAACGCACGCCGGCACATCCCGCAGGGGTGACATCCGCCTACCCGTGTCTCGGAGGCGAAGGGAAGGGCGGAGGCCGTGGCGGGAGAGGCGACGGCGGCTCGGGGTCCGGTGGGGAAGGCTCCGGAGGCGGCTCGGGCGCAGGCAAAGTCGAAGAACCCGGTAGGGGCGGCGAACGCTCGGGCGGTGGCAAAGGTGAAGGCTCGGGCGGCGGGAAAGGTGAAGGCTCGGGCGGCGGGAAAGGTGAAGGCTCGGGCGGCGGCAAGCCGGAAGAACCGGGCGGCAAGGGCAAGAGCGAAGGCGCAGCGGCGGGAGGCGAAGGCGCCGGCAAGGGCAAGGCCTAGCGTCCTGCACGGAGCCCGGTCCTGACGAGGACCGTCCAGTATCGTGGTCGCCGACGGCGAGGCTGCGAAAGGGGAGCAGAGGATGTTCGACTACGTGATCGTGGGCGCAGGGTCGGCTGGGTGCGTACTGGCGAACCGCCTGAGCGAGGACCCCGACGTGAAGGTGCTGCTGCTGGAGGCGGGGCCGCCCGACGTCAACGAGAACATCCACGTGCCGCTCGGCTACCTCAAGCTCGGTGGCACCGAGATCGACTGGGACTACCACTCGGCGCCGGAACCCCACTGCAACGGCAGGCGCATCCCGCTCCCGCGCGGGCGGGTGTTCGGCGGCTCCTCGTCGATCAACGCGATGGTCTACATCCGCGGCAATCACCTCGACTACGACGAATGGGGCGTGCCGGGCTGGTCGTGGGCAGACATGCTCCCCTACTTCGTGAAGGCTGAGAACAACGAGCGCGGCGGCTCGCACTGGCATGGAGCCGACGGGCCGCTTCCCGTGAGCGAGGAGCGCTCCGGCAACCGCATCTCGCGGGCGTTCGTCGAGGCCGGCATGCAGGCGGGGATCGCCCGCAACGACGACTTCAACGGCGAGGCGCAGGACGGCGTCGGTCTCTATCAGGTGACGCAGCGAGGCGGGATGCGGGCGAGCACGGCCGTCGCGTACCTGCATCCCGCGATGGAGCGCCCGAACCTCGAGGTGATGCCCTACATGCACGTCGGCGGCCTGATGATGGAGGGGCCGCGCGTCGTGGGGGTGCACGCGATCCGCCTCGGCGAGCGCCTGGAGTTCAAGGCCGAGCGCGAGGTGATCCTGTGCGGCGGCGCGTACAACTCACCGCAGCTGCTGATGCTTTCGGGGATCGGGCCCGCCGAACACCTGACGATGCGTGAAATCGAGGTGGTGCTCGACCAGCCCGCGGTCGGCGAGAACCTCTCAGACCACCCCGCCGCGCAGATGGTGTGGACGACGCCCGAGCCCGAGAGCCTGCTGCTCGCGCTCGAGCCCGAGACGCTCGAGCGCTACGAAGCCGACCAGACGGGCCCCTTCGCGTCCAACCTCGCGGAGGCGGGGGGCTTCATCCGCGTCGAGGACGGCGCGCCGGCGCCCGACATCCAGTTCCACGTCGCGCCGCTGCAGATCGTCGACGAGGGCCTGAGCGACCCGGAGAGCCACGGGATCTGGGTCTCTCCATGCCTGCTCACGCCGCGCAGCCGCGGCAACGTCCGCCTGATGTCCAATGACCCCACCGCGAAGGTGGCGGTCCACAACGAGTTCTACTCGGTGCCCGAGGACATGACGCGCATGATCGCCGGCCTGCGCAGGGCGATGGAGATCTGCGAGCAGCCCGCGCTCGCGCCGTACTGCGCCGAGCCCTACAACGTGCCGCAGGGCGACTCGGACGAGGACCTGCGCGAGCACGTCGCGAAGACGACGTTCGCCGTCTACCACCCCGTCGGCACCTGCCGCATGGGCACCGACGACGGCGCCGTCGTCGACGCGCAGCTACGCGTCAACGGCTGCGAGGGGGTGCGGGTGGTGGACGCGTCGGTGATGCCTGTCGTGCCGCGCGGCAACACGAACGCCCCCACGATCGCGCTCGCCGAGCGCGCGGCCGACCTGATCCGCCACGGGAAGGCAATGGCTCGGCCCCGGGGCGGCGTCGAGGATGCGCCCGCACAGCCGGCGGCGGCGTAGCGCGCACGGGACGCGCCTCAGAGCCGCGGAGACGGCGGCGGCATAGCGCGCCGAGCGGGCGGTGGCTCAGAGCTCGCCGAGGAACTCGAGCAGCGCCTCGTTCACGGCGTCGGGCTCCTGCTGCTGCACCCAGTGGCCGGCGCCGGGCACGACGATGCTCGAGCGCAGGTCGGTCACCCAGCCGTCCATCCCCTCGACGGGCATGAACTCGCGCACCTTGTCCAGCTCGCCCGTCAGGAACATCGCGGGCTGTTCGATGCGTCGCTCGGCGACGGGCTCTGTCAGCTGCCAGTTGCGGTCGATGTTGCGGTACCAGTTGAGTCCGCCCGTGAAGCCGGTGCGCTCGAACGCCTCGACGTAGACGCCGAGCTCCTCCTCCGTGAGCCACGCCGGGCGTTTCGGCCCTCCCGGCTCCTCAGCGGCCCAGTCGGCGGTCCACTGGCGCGAGGTCGTGAGCGTCCTGCGCACGTCGCTCGCGAGCGCCGCGTCCGCCACACCGGGCTCCTGGAACCACACGATGTAGAAGTCCTCGCCGAGGTGGCGGCGCATGATCGGGATCGGCTGCGCCGGCGCGCGCGGTAGGAACGGCACGCTCAGCCCCGCCACCGCCCGCACGCGCTCGGGGTGGAGTTGGGCGAACATCCACACGAGCCACGCGCCCCAGTCGTGCCCGACGAAGATCGCGTCGCGCTCGCCGAGCTCGTCGAGCAGGCCGAGAAGGTCGCCCGACAGCTTCGCGACGTCGTACGCGTCCACCTCGGCGGGCACCGAGCTGCCGCCGTAGCCGCGCATGTCGGGAGCAACCGCGTGGTAGCCGGCGTCGCGCAGCACGGGCAGCTGTGCGCGCCACGAGAACGCCAGCTCGGGGAAGCCATGGCAGAGGATCACGAGCGGGCCCTCGCCCTCCTCGAAGAGGTTCAGCTCGATCCCGTTCGTGGCGATCCGGCGCTCGGGCACGCCGCCACGATAACCGGCCGCCGTCGCCCGCGGCCGTCCCTCGCCCTGGCGTCCGGCGGCTCGCGCCCTCTCATTGGCGATACTGCCGCGGTGATCGCTGGAGCCACGCCGTTGTTCACGCGCGAAGCCGAGCACGTGCTCCGCGCTCCCGGGCTCTTCCACTGGTCGACGGTGACGCTGCTCGCGCTCGTCGTCTACGTGTACGCCGTCGAGATCGAGCGCCGCAACTGGGATGCGGTGCTCGCCGGGCTCGCGTTCTGGCTCATGGACTGGGTGAACGAGCTCATCAACGCGCTCGTGCTGCACTTCGACGGCCACGCCGCCCTGTGGACGGTGACGGGGACGAGCAGCTACGTGATCCTGATCGGCCTCAACGTCGAGATCTCGCTGTTCTTCGCGATCAACGGGGTGATCTTCTCCAAGCTCCTGCCGCCCGACCCGCGTACGCGGATCCTCGGCGTCCCCAACCGCTGGGCGCTCGCGATCGGCCTCTCGCTCGTGTCGGTGGGCGTGGAGCTGCTGCTGCACGCCGACGGCGTGTTCCACTGGTACTACTGGTGGTGGAACGTCGCCACGTTCCCGGTGATCGTGGTGCTCGGCTACCTGACGTTCTACGTCGTCGCGTTCACCGTCCACGACATGCCGAGGCGCCGCAGCCAGCTGATCGCCGTCGGCGCGCTCGCGGCACTCGACCTTCTCGCGGGCATCGTCTTCGGCCCCGCCCTCGGCTGGCTCTGAGGAGCGACCGGCCTCCTACTGGGCGGCGCTCGCGCGCGCGTCGCGCACGAGCCGGCGCATCCCCCGCAGCCAGCGCTCCGGGTCCGAGCCCTTCAGCGCGAGGAAGCCCGCGACGTTCTCGTGCGGCAGGATCAGCAGCCGCTCCTCGCGCATCCCCTGCACGACGGCGTCGGCTACGTCCTCGGGTTCGATCAGCCCGCCGGAGATCAGCGCCGCGGCGCCCGCCGGCTCCTCCATCGCGAGGTCGAGCATCGGCGTGCGCACGCCCTGCGGGCAGATGCACGACACGCGCACTCCCTTTTCGCCGTATTCGATCGCCATCCACTCCGCGAGCGCGACGGCCGCGTGCTTAGTCACGCTGTAGACGAGCGAAGACACCTGCGTGAGCAGCCCGGCGGCCGAGGCGGTGTTCACCAGGTAGCCCTCGCCGCGCTCGATCATCTCGGGCAGCAGCGCACGGGAGGCCCAGACGTGGGCCATCACGTTGACCCGCCATGCTTCGTCCCAGGCGTCGTCGGCGGCCTCGGGGCCGCCCATCGCGCCGGGGACGCCGGCGTTCGAGACGAACACGTCGATCGGGCCGTTCGCCGCGGTCGCCTGCTCGATCAGCGACCGCACGCTCTGCTCGCTCCCGGCGTCGAGCTCGACCGCGAGGCCGCCCGCCTCGGCTGCGATCGCACGGGCCCCGTCGATGGCCCGATCGGCTGCCACCACCGCCGCCGCGCCCTCCGCGGCGAACCTGCGCACGAGCGCCCGCCCGATCCCCCCGGCGGCGCCCGTCACGACCACGTGGCGGCTCGCGAGCTCCATGGTCGTACTCTATGTGAAGGATGTCGGCGGAGATGACCGGCGCGGACCCCGAGCTCGCGCCACTCTGGGGGGAGCTGCGCTACAGCGCGGAGCTCGCGCTGCTGCTCTCCGACAGGCGTCTTCGCTCTCCCCGTCGCCGCGCCGATGCCTCGCCGGTGCTGCTGATCCCGGGGTTCATGGCAGGCGACGCCTCGCTGCTGGTGATGCGCGAGTGGCTGCGCCGCCGCGGCCATCGCGTGGCGATGAGCGGTATCCGCGCGAACGTGGACTGCTCCGAGCGCACGGTGACGCGCCTTCGCGAGCAGCTCGTCGAGCTCGTCGAGGAATGCGGTCGCTCGGCGGTCCTGATCGGCCAGAGCAGGGGAGGTACGATCGCGAGGTCGCTCGCCGTGCGCGAGCCGGCGCGGGTTTCGACGCTCGTGATGCTCGGCTCGCCTGTGCGCAACGGGCTCGCGGTTTCGGGACACGTGCTGCGCACCGCGACGCTCGTGGCACGCCTCGGCGACCTGCGCGTGCCGGGCCTGTTCTCCCGCCGCTGCCACGACGGCGAGTGCTGCGCCGACTTCCGCGAGGATCTCCGCGCTCCGCTGCACGACGACGTCGCCGTCGTCTCCGTGCACTCGCGCACCGACGCGATCGTCGACTGGCGCGCGTGCCTGGACCCGCACGGCGAGCAGGTCGAGGTCGACTCCAGCCACTGCGGGATGTCGGTGCACCCGGCGGTCTACAGGGTGCTCGACCGCGTGCTCGACGAGGGATAGGAGCTCACATGGAATGGATGAGCGCTATGGACTCCTCGTTCCTGCACGTGGAGAACGCGAACACGCCGATGCACATCGGCGCCGTCAGCATCTTCGCGGGACCGCCGCCGCCGTTCGATGATCTGCGCGCGATGGTGGTGGGCAAGCTCGACCTCGTCCCACGCTACCGCCAGAAGGTCCGCTCCGTCCCGCTCGCCGCGGGGGCTCCCGTGTGGATCGACGACCCCCACTTCAGCATCGACTACCACCTGCGCCACAGTGCGCTGCCGGCGCCCGGCGGCGAGGAGCAGCTGCGCCAGATGGCAGCACGCGTGTTCTCCCAGCACCTCGACCGCAACAAGCCGCTGTGGGAGCTGTGGATGGTGGAGGGTCTTGCCGGCGGCCGCTGGGCGCTGCTGTCGAAGGTGCATCACTGCATGGTGGACGGCGTCGCCGCGACCGACCTCATGTCGGTGATGTTCTCCGACACGACGGAGCGCTCCACGGCCCGGCGCTGGGCTCCTGCGCCCGAGCCCTCGGCGATCGACGTGCTGCTGCAGACGCTCGCGCATCACGCGAGCATCGCCGGCCAGCAGGAGACGCTGCGGCGCGCCGCGCGAGCGCCGCGCGAGACGCTCGCGCGTGCGTGGGAGACCGTGCGCGCGGGGCTCGCTGCGTCGACGCGCATGAGGCCCGTGCAGGCCTCCTCGCTGATCGGCCAGGTCGGACCGCACCGCCGCTGGAGCTGGGCCTCGGTCAGGCTCGCCGACGTCAAGGCCGTCCGCGCCGAGCTCGGGGGCACCGTCAACGACGTCGTGCTCACGCTCATCACCAACGGCTTTCGCGAGCTGTTGCGATCGCGCGGCGAGGAGGTGGCGGCGGATGCCGTCGTGCGCACGATGGTGCCGGTGTCGGTGCGGCGCAAGGGCGAGCGCGGGATCTACAACAACCGCGTCTCGGCGGTGTTCGCGAGCCTGCCCGTCGGTCTCGCCGACCCGGTCGAGCGCCTGCGCGCGATCCGCACGGAGATGGACGGGGTGAAGGAGTCCAAGCAGGCGGTCGCCGGCGACGTCCTCAGCTCGCTGTCGGGCTACGCGCCGCCGCTCCTGCTCGCGCTCGGGAGCCGCCTCGTCACGCTCTCCCCGCGCCTGAACATGCACACGGCGACGACGAACGTTCCCGGTCCCCAGGAGCCGGTGCAGACGCTGGGGCGCAGGATGCTCGAGTCCTATCCCTTCGTGCCCGTCGTCGGCTCGATCCGCATCGTGATCGCGATCTTCTCCTACGACGGCGGCCTCTACTTCGGGGTCACCGGCGATTACGACGGCGCGCCCGACATCGACATGCTCGGCAGCGGAATCGCGCGCGGGATGGACGAGCTGCTAGCGCTCGCCTACCCGACGCCGCCGGTCTCCGCGAGGAAGTCGCGGATCGCGCGGGCGAAGGCCGCGGGCTGATCGCGCATGATCAGCGTGTAGCTGTCCTCGATCTCCACGAGCCGCGCGTTCGGCATCAGCTCCGCGAGGCGCCGGCCGTGCTCCGGGCGCTGCACGCGGTCCTCGGGCGTCCACACAACGAGCGTCGGGCGATCGAATGAGCGCAGGCGCTCGCAGACCTCTTCCATCTGCGCCCTGCGCGAACCCGTCACGTAGCGGCGCAGGTCCTGTCTCACCCCGCTGCTGCTCTGCAGCGGTACGAGCCAGCGATCGACGAGCTCGTCGGGCAGCGGGCGCTTCGCCATCCACCCGAACGCGACGGGCAGCCGCCGCAGCGGCCGCAGCCGCAGCGCCTGCATCGAGAGGTAGATGCCGCCCGGCACCATCGCCGTCGCGCGCATGTTCTTGCCGGGAAGCCCGGGCGGGTAGTTCTCGAACGCCTCGCACGAGGAGATGACGAGCCGCGACACCCGCTCCGGCTGCTCGCCCGCCAGCACGAGCGCGGCGGCGTGGTCGTTCTGCACGAGCGTCGCGTCGCGCAGCTCGAGACGATCGAGGATCTCCCGCACCATCACGCCGAAGCCCGCAAGCGAGAGGTCGGCGTCGGGACGCATCGGGTGCCTGTGGGCTCCGAGCGGCAGGGTGGGCACGATGCAGCGGCTGGACGCGCGCAGCTCCGCGACGAGCGGGTCCCACACGGAGCCGTCCATCACGAGGCCGCCGAGCAGCACGAGCGGGGGACCGTCGCCGCCGGTGTCCTCGTAGTCGATCACGCCTGCGCTCAGCTCCAGCTCGGGCATCGCCATCACTCCTAGATAGATCGCTCTAGCGGGAGCGTACCCTACGATGTGCAGCGATGTCGGCAACCCGCGAGCGCATCCTCGATACGAGCTCCGAGCTGTTCCGCCGCCAGGGCTTCACCGGCACGGGCGTCAAGCAGATCGTCGCGGAGGCGTCTGCGCCGTTCGGGTCCCTGTACCACTTCTTCCCGCGGGGCAAGGAGCAGTTGGGTGACGAGGTGATCCGGCGCTCGGGCGCGCTCTACGGACAGCTGCTCGATGCCTTCTTCCCCCCGGGTGCCGATCCCGTGTCGGCGACGCTCCAGTTCTTCGCCGGGGCGGCGCAGACGCTGCGCGACAGCGACTTCGCCGACGCATGCCCGATCGCCACCGTGGCGCTCGAGGTGTCGAGCACGAGCGAGCCGATGCGCCGCGCCTGCGCCGACGTGTTCGACGAATGGATCGAGAAGGCGACCGCGCGCCTGGTGCAGGCGGGCCTGCCCCGCGGGCGCTCGCGCAAGCTCGCCGTGTCGATGATCGCCTCGCTCGAGGGCGCGTTCGTGCTGTGCCGCGCGCTTCGCAGCACCGAGCCGCTCGAGGTGGCGGGCGCGGCGACGGCAGCGGACGTGCGCGACGCTATGGCGGCGGCGCGGGCTCGGCGTCGCAGACGCCCGAGCGGCCGCGGACGGTCTGCGGCGTAGTACCGATGCCACCGCAGCGGGCGCGGTCTAGCGTCGCTGCCGTGTCTGCCCTGGACGGCTGCGCGATACTCGAGGCATGAGCACGACCGCCGTGCGCATCCCGCGGGTGCTTGCGATCGACGCGGGCGGCACGATGACCGACACGTTCATCGTTGACGAGCACGGCGCGTTCGTCGTGGGCAAGGCGCAGACGACGCCCGAGGACGAGTCACTCGGCTTCATCGCGTCCGCGCGGGACGCGCTCGGACAGTGGAACTCCACGCCCCGGGAGGGCTTCCCCGTGATCGTCTCGGGCATCTACTCGGGAACGGCGATGCTCAACCGCCTGCTGCAGCGGCAGGGGCTGCGGGTGGGGTGCATCGTCAACGCGGGCCACGAGGACTACCTGCGGCTCGAGCGGGGGATCCAGACCTACCTCGGGACCTCCTATTCCGATCGCCTCCACCTGGCAACGCACTTCCATAACGAGCCACTCGTCCCGCGGGAGCGGATGAAGGGGGTGCGGGGGCGCATCGACGTGTTCGGCGAGGAGGTGCTCCCGCTGCGCGAGGCGGACGCGCGCGCGGCGGTCGCCGATTTGCTCGACGACGAGGTCGAGGGCATCGTCGTGTCGCTGCTCTTCTCGTACCGCAACGGCGCGCACGAGCAGCGTGTGGCGGAGATCGCGCAGGAGGAGATGGCGAAGCGAGGCCTGAACGGCTCGGTGCCCGTCTTCCTCTCCTCCGTCCTGTACCCGATGCGGCGCGATCTGCCGCGGCTCAACTCCACGGTGATCGAGGCATACGCCGCCGAGCCGTCACGCTCGACGCTGAAGGCCGTGCGCGAGGTGACAAAGGGGGAGGGTGCCGCCTTCGAGTTGCGCGTGATGGCGTCCCACGGCGGCACGGTGTCGATCGAGGCGCAGGAACTGGCGCGCACGCTCGTCTCCGGGCCGATCGGCGGCGTCGTGGGCGGCCAGGCGCTCGCGCGGAGGATGGGAATGGACAACCTGCTCTGCACGGACATCGGCGGCACCTCGTTCGACATCGCGCTGATCACCGACGGGCGCTTCGAGATCACCCAGACGCCCGACGTGGCGCGCTTCGTGCTGAACATGCCGCTGCTGCGGATCGACTCGATCGGGGCCGGCACCGGTTCGTTCGTCCGCGTCAACCCCAACTCGAACCGCCCCGAGCTCGGCCCCGACTCCGCCGGTTCGCGCATCGGGATGGCCTGGCCGGAGGGGGAGCTCGAGACGATCTCGGTGACGGACCTGAACCTCGTCCTCGGGCGGCTGAACCCGGACTACTTCCTCGGCGGTGAGGTGCAGCTCGACACCGAGCGCGCACGCGACGCCGTGCAGCGTCAGCTCGCGAGGCCGCTCGGGCTCGCCCTCGAGGAGGCGGCGGCCGGGGTGATCGAGCTGTTCGAGCAGACACTCAAGAACGAGGCCGTGGGACAGATCCTCGGTAAGGGCTACTCGCCCACCGACTACACGCTGCTCTGCTACGGCGGCGGTGGCCCCCTGCACGTGGCGGGCTACACCGAGGGCGTCGGCTACGCGGAGGTGCTCGTGCCCGCATGGGCCGCCGGCTTCTCGGCGTTCGGATGCGCCTGCGCCGATTTCGACTACCGCTACGACCAGACCGTGGACCTGCCGCTGATGCCCGCCTTCGGCGAGGCCGAACGGGCCGGCATCGGTGCGATGATCGCTGGCGCATGGGGCGCGCTCGAGGAGCGCGCTGCCCAAGAGTTCGACAAGTCGGCGATCCCCCGCGAGAGCATCCGATTCACGCACGCGGTACGCATGCAGTATTTCGGCCAGCTCAACGACATCGAGTTCGTCTCGCCGCACCCCGAGCTCGAGACAGCCGCGGAGGTGGACGCGCTGATCGCCGCCTTCGAGGACGCCTACGCGAAGATGTACGCGTCCTCGGCCCGCTCACCGGAGTTCGGCTATCTCGTCACGCACGCGATCGTGCACGGCACGGTCGACGTCGAGAAGCCCGCCCTGCCGGACGAGCGCGAGCGCGAGGGGACGCCGCCGCTCAAGGACAGGCGCCCGGTGCACTGGGGGCGCGCCAGCGACGGCCGCTTCGTCGACACCGACATCTTCCAGCTCGAGGACATCGTCGCAGGCAACTCGGTAGCGGGCCCCGCGATAGTCGAGCATTCAGCGACGACGTTCGCGATCCCGCCGGGACGCACCGCGCGCCTCGACGGCCATCACATCTTCCACCTGCGAGCCGGCGGGGAGGCCTAGCCATGGCGACTATCGACAGCGCACGCGAGCTCGAGCCCTCGGGATCCGGGATCGGATGGGAGGGAAGACGCCTGCTCGCGATGCTCGAGGAGTCCGAGCGCCTGTTCGAGGAGACAGGCCACTACGCGGGGCTGCGCGAGCTCGAGCTGATGCGATCCGATCCGATCGGATACGAGAAGCTCTTCTCGAGGCTGCGCGGCGGGCTCGTGTCCGCGCGCTCCACGGCACTGAACATCTCCGCGTCGCCGATCGTGCGCGAGCTCGGCGAGCTGTGCTTCGCGCTGTACACGCCGGAGGGCGACTCGATTGCGCTCTCCACGGGGATCATCGTCCACGTGCACACGATGTCCGATGCGATCAAGTGGATGGTGCGCAACGGCTACGAGGACAACCCGAGCATCCGCCCCGGTGACATCTTCGCCAACAACGACCCCACGATCGGCGACGTCCACAACGCCGACGTGCAGACGTTCGTCCCGATCTTCTGGGAGGGGGAGCTGCTCGCGTGGGCGGGCGGCGTCACGCACGTGCTCGACATCGGCGCGAGCACGCCGGGCGGCGTGCCCGTGGGTCCGACGATGCGCTACGAGGACGGCATCGACCTGCCCTGCATGAAGGTGGGAGAGCGCGACGAGCTCGCGCGCTGGCACCTGGAGCGCTGCCGCAAGCGCACACGCGCCTCCGCTTACTACCTCCTGGACGAGCGCACGCGCCTGGCGGGCTGCCACATGATCAGGAGCGCCGTCGAGCGGGTGCTCGCCGAGGAGGGTGTCGAGCGCTTCAAGCGGTTCAGCCGGGAGGTGATCGAGGAGGGCCGGCGCTCGTTCAAGTCGCGCATCCGCGAGATGACGGTGCCCGGCCGCTATCGCTCGCCGGCGGTGTTCGACGCCGAGTTCGCCGACAAGGAGCAGCTGCCGGCACGTGCCCGGCGCGACATCGTGATGCACTCGCCGTTCGAGGTGCGGATCGGCGGCGACGGCACCTACGAGCTCGACTACGACGGCGCCTCCGCGTGGGGCTGGCACTCGATGAACTGCACCCCTTCGGGCATGCAGGGAGCGATCTGGGTGATGTTCACGCAGACGCTGATCTGCAACGACAAGGTGAACGACGGCGCCTACTTCGCGATCGAGACGAACTTCCCGGAGGGCACCATCGCCAACCTCGGAGACGCCGAGGGCTCTACCGCCATCGCCTGGGCGTTCCTGCAGCCCTCGTTCACCGGTTTCCCCCGCACGATGTCACGCGCGCTGCAGGCGCGCGGCTTCATCGAGGAGGTGCTCGCGGCCTACTCGGTGTCGGGCAACGTCCAGCAGGGTGGCGGCATCGACCAGTACGGCAACTCCTCGGCGATCATGAACTTCGAGGTGTCGGCGCAGGGGATGGGCGCCAAGTACGTGCTCGACGGCACGGACTACTGCGCGGCGATGTTCAACCCCGAGGGGGACATGGGGGACGTGGAGATGTGGGAGCTCATCTCCCCGTTCCTGTACCTCTCCCGCCGGGTGAAGGCGTCGTCGGCGGGCTGCGGCAGGCATCGCGGCGGCTCGAGCTTCGAGTCGCTGTTCATGGTGAACAAGACGCGCTTCTGGGAGCTGCAGAACATCGGCACCGGGCGCGTCCTCTCTTCCGGCGGATTGTTCGGCGGCTACCCCGGTTCGACCGCCTACATCCACAACATCCACGGCGCCGACCTGCTCGAGCGGGCGCGCCGGGGCGAGGCCTATCCGGTCGCCGACGGCGACTTCGAGAACCCCGCGCTGATGGAGATCGAGGGCACGGCGAGGGAGTACAAGAACGACGGCATGACCCTCCTGTCACCGTTCGCCGACGGCGACCTTTATCTCAGTGTGATGAAGGGGGGCGCCGGCCTGGGCGACCCGCTGCTGCGGCCGGTGGACGCCGTGCGCCGGGACGTCTGCGAGGGGCACCTGCTGCCGCGCTTCGCCGAGTCGGTCTACGGCGTGTCCGACCGCGACGCCTTCCGCGCGCGGCGCCTGCAGCGGGGGATGCCGGCACGGGAGTGGGTGAGCGCCGAGCGCGAGCGGGTGCTCGCGCAGGACCTGGCGCAGACGATCAAGGAGACCCTCGCCGAGTCGATGCGCCTGTCACCACGCTGGGCGGCCGAGTATCGGGGCTTCTGGGACCTTCCCGAGGACTTCGACTTCGACGTCGTAACCCCCACCGTGGACCTCGCGCGCGCGCAGCCGGGCAGGCTCGATCCGGACGAAGCCGCCGACGCCTTCCTGCGCCAGTCCGACCCGCGCGGGTGGCACGAGGGCGTGCCCGCCGCGACCGGCGGGAGGCTCGACGAGGAGACGCTCCAGGCGCTGTTCGAGGAACGGCTCACCCGCCGCGAGGTCAGGGACATCCAGTCCGGCTACAAGGATGCCGACCGCTTCGAGAAGTGGCTCGCGGTACTCCAGCGCAGCGTCTCCTACAGCGATCCGATCGTGCTCCCCGCCGGCGAGGGCCTCAACATCGTCCGCCGTCGCGAGGACGCGAGGATGGTGCACCGCTGCGACTGCGGCCACGACTTCTGCGAGCACAACCGCAACTGGAAGATGGATGCCCTCGTGCACGTCCGCGAGAGCGAGGAGGCGATGCTCGAGGTCTACCCGAAGATGGGCGGACCGGATCCGCTTCTGCAGCAGATACGGGAGTACTACTGCCCGGCCTGTGCGCGCCAGCTCGAGGTCGAGGCGCTTCCCCCTGGATATCCCATCGTGCACGAGTTCCTGCCCGACATCGAGGGGTTCTACCGCGGCTGGCTCGGGCGCGACGTGCCCTCCTGAGCGTCCGCCGGGGACGCCCTACAGGCGCACCGAGGAGACGGAGCGCTCGATGTCGGGCGACTGCGCCGCCCATTCGTCGGGCGGCGCCGCGCCGACGATCACCGCCGAGCGCTCGCCGCCGAGTAGGCATGCGAGCTCCACGTAGGCGACGCCGGACGACGTCGTGTAGGAGTCCTTCACGCACGACGCCTCGCGACCCGCCACGCGCAGTCGCCGCGCAGCCGCGAGCACGCGCACATGGCGATCACCCTCCTCGCGATTGTGATGCGCGCGGAAGGTGCTCCAGTTCGACAAGCTCTCGGACCCCTGCCGCGGGGTGAGGTTGAGATAGCCGAGGAAGCGCCCGGCTGCATCCCGCCGTGCCGCCGACAGCGTGCCCCTGTCGCCGGCGAGCGCGTGCCAGCCCGGCGCAAACGCGAGCGTCGCACCCTGGGGCGTGCGCGCGATGCGCCAACCCGCCGGCGCGGAGGCGGTGTCGACGAGCGACGCGAGCGCATGTTTCGCCAGCGCCGGTACCGCCGGACTCGTCGAGGGGACGGTGGTAGAGCCGTAGGATTTGCCGCCACATCCGCCGGCGGCCGCGACGAGGGAGATCGCGACCGCCGGCAGGAGCAGCTTGCTACAGGTTGCCGTCACCGTCGCTCGGGCCGCCGCTGTTGTCGGCGTCGCCGTCGCCACCGCCGTTCTGCGGGATGCCGCCGCTGCTGCTGGGCGCGGATTCCGCGCCGGCGGGGCTCGAGGTGCCGCCGGCCGGGTGGGACGGTTCTTCGGCGGGGGGCTTCGGCGCCGAGGCTTTCGGCGACGGGCTCGACGTGCCGCCTCCTGAACCCGAGTGCATGTGTTCTTCGGAGCCTTCCTTGGGCGCGGATGCGGGCGTCTGTTCGCCGGAGGAGCCACCCGATGTCGAGTGCGACACCGGGACGCTCGCGGCGGGGGCTTTCGCCGGCGTTGTGCTCGTCGTGTGCGCGGTCTGCTTCTTGTGGGGATGCGCCGCCGGGGTAGTCGCGGTGGGGGTGGTGACGGCCGCCGCGGCAGCCGGAGGCGTCGCCTGCGTGGGGGAGCTCGACTTGCTCGAGCTGCCGCACCCTGCCGCGATCGCCGCCACGCCCAGCAGGGCGGCACCGAGCGCGAGCGCGCGGAACCCCCGGCCCCGGCGCGCACGCGGCGCGTACGCTCGGCGGGAGCTGTTCGATTCCTGGTCGCTCACGTGGTGCTGGAACATCGTCTTCCCTTTCCGCGCCGTCGGCGCTGAATCGGTTCGGTTTGATTGAACCTCCTCGGCAAGTCAGACCCCGGCGCCCATCGATCCTTCCCGGCTAGCATCGCCCGCAAAGGCTGCGCGAGCGAAGCGGAGGTGGACGCATGAACTACTTCGACAGCACGATCACCGGGAGGCCGCGGCGGCACTGCGCGCTCTGCTCGTGCGCCGGCGTGGCACCGGAGCGCGGCGCATGAGCGGGCGCGAGCGCTCCAACGCGGACGAGATGCTGGACGTCGCGGCGGCACGCGCGGAGCAGCTCGCTGCACCGGGGCTCAGCCCCAGGCCCCGGCGCCAGGTGGCGGTGCTCGCCTGCATGGACACGCGCATCGACCTCTTCCCGATGCTCGGCCTCGAGCGTGGCGACGCGCACATCATCCGCAACGCGGGCGGCCTCGCCACGGAAGATGCGATCCGCTCGCTGAGCGCCTCACAGCGCCTGCTGGGCACCCGCGAGATCGTCGTGGTGATGCACGAGGGCTGCGGGCTGCACGGTGCCTCCGAGGACGAGTTCGCGCAGGCGCTCGCAGCCGACGGCGCCCTGCCCACGTGGCGCCTCGGGGCGTTCGAGGACGTCGAGGAGGCCCTGCGCCAGAGCCTCGCGCGCCTGCGCGCGAGCCGCGAGCTCGTCGCGCGCGAGCACATCCGCGGGTTCATCTTCGATCCCGAGAACGGTTCGCTGCGCGAGGTGGCGCCGTCCTCGGCGCCGGGATCCCGGGCAGGCGCGGTCGGGTAGGCTGCGCGGCGATGCGAGCCGTCACCTTCCAGGCTCCGGGCGTGGTGAGCGTCGAGGAGCGCCCCGAGCCCGAGCCGGTCGATCCCGAAGACGCTGTCATCCGGATCGAAGCGAGCGGGGTGTGCGGCTCGGACCTGCACATCTACCACGGCCGCGTGCAGGTGGAACCCGGTTTCACGATCGGCCACGAGTACGTCGGCACCGTCGTCGCCGCCGGCGACGCCGTCACCCGCGTGTCGGTTGGCGACCGCGTGCTCGGCTGCTTCCACACCGCATGCGGCAGCTGCTTCTTCTGCCGCCGCGGCCTCTACCAGCGCTGCCTGGAATCGCGCACGTTCGGTCACGGGGCGACGCTCGGCTCGCTTCAGGGGACGCAGGCCGAGATGGCACTCGTTCCGCGCGCGAACCTCGTGCTGAGGCGCGTGCCGGAGGGCATGAGCAGCGACGTCGCGCTGTTCGCGGGCGACGTGATGGGCACCGGCTTCCACGCCGTCGATGCGAGCGGGATGCGTCCCGGCGACGTGGTGGCGGTGCTCGGGCTGGGGCCCGTGGGGCTGTGCGCCGTGCAGGTCGCCCGGGCGACGGGCGCCGCCCACGTGTTCGCGGTCGACTCCGTCCCCGAGCGGCTCGCCGTGGCGGAGTCCTTCGGCGCCGAGCCGGTCCACCTCGGCGAGCAGGACGTTCGCGAGATCGTGCGCGGCGCCACCGAAGACCGGGGCGTCGACGTCTCGATCGACGCCGTCGGCGATCCCAAGGTGCTCGAGAGCGCGATCCGGCTCACCCGCCCGTGCGGGAGCATCCAGTGCATCGGCGTGTACGCGGAGCGCGGCGAGGTGCACCTCGGCCTGCTGTGGCTCAAGGCGCTCACGATGCGCGGGGGCCAGGCGAACGTGCTCGGGCACGTTGACCGCGTGCTCGCGATGATGGCGGCGGGCGTGCTCGACCCCGCGCCGCTCGTCACCCACCACATGACGCTCGATCAGGCGCCGGAGGCCTACGCGGTATTCGACCGACGCGAGGCGCTGAAGATCGTGCTCACGCCCTAGTCCACCCAGTCGAGCGAGCGCGACACCGCCTTGCGCCAGCGCGCGAGCTCGTGCTCGCGCTGCTCCTGCGGCATCTGCGGCTCCCAGCGGCGATCCTCGCGCCAGCGTTCGCGCAGCTCCTGCTCGCCGGAGAAGAAGCCGCTCGCGACACCCGCCGCGAGCGCCGCGCCGAGCGCGGTCGTCTCGGCGACGTGCGGGCGCACGACGGGGATGCCCAGTGCGTCGGCCTGGAACTGCATCAGCAGCTCATCAGCCGTCATCCCGCCGTCCACCCTGAGCTCCGAGAGGCGCACACCCGCCTCCTCCTGGGCGGCGTCGAGCACCTCGCGCGTCTGCCAAGCGGTCGCCTCGAGCACCGCGCGCGCGATGTGTCCTGCGTTGGCGAAGGCGGTGAGGCCCACGATCACCCCGCGCGCGTCGTCGCGCCAATAGGGGGCGAACAGGCCGGAGAAGGCGGGGACGAAGTAGACGCCGCCGTTGTCGGGGACGGTGCGGGCGAGCTCCTCGATCCCCGCCGCCGTCTCGATCAGGCCGATCTGATCGCGCAGCCACTGCACCGCTGCACCGGTCACCGCGATCGAGCCCTCGAGCACATAGCTCGCGCCCGCCGACCCGATTTTGGCTGCGACGCTCGTGAGCAGCCGCTTCGAGGAGACGACCTCGGGTCCGGTGTTCACGAGCAGGAAGGAGCCGGTGCCGTACGTGTTCTTCGCCTCGCCGCGCGCGAAGCACGTCTGGCCGTAGAGCGCCGCCTGCTGGTCGCCCACGAGCGCGCACACCGGCCGCCCGCGCAGGGCTGTGGCGGCCGCCTCGCCGTAAAGCTCTCCCGAGGGCCGGATGCGCGGGAGCAGGGACGCCGGGATCCCCATCAGCTCGAGGCTCGGCTCGTGCCAGTCGAGCGTCCTCAGGTCCATCAGCATCGTCCGGCTCGCGTTCGTCACGTCGGTCGCGTGGACCCGGCCGCCGGTGAGATTCCACAGCACCCACGTGTCCATCGTCCCGAACGCGAGCTCGCCGTTCTCCGCGCGCTCGCGTGCGCCGGGCACGTTGTCGAGGATCCACGCGAGCTTCGGTCCGGAGAAGTACGTGGACAGCGGCAGCCCGACGCGCTCACGGAGGCGGTCGGGGCCCTCCTCGCCCGCCAGCTCGCGCACGAGCGGGGCCGTTCGCGTGTCCTGCCAGACGACCGCGTTGTACAGGGGACGACCCGTCTCGCGGTCCCACAGGAGCGTCGTCTCGCGCTGGTTGGTGATGCCCACCGCGGCGACGTCGGCGGCATCGATGCCGGCGCCCGTGAGCGCCTCCTCGATCACCTCCGCCGTGCGCGTCCACACCTCCTCGGGGTCGTGCTCCACCCAGCCCGCCCGAGGATGGATCTGCGTGTGCTCGCGTTGCGAGAGCGCGGCGATGGCGCCGTCGGCGTCGAACACGATCAGCCGGCTGCTCGTCGTCCCCTGGTCGATGGCTGCGACGTAGCGACCCACGCCGGGCAGCCTATGGCGCCGCCGCGGGGTGCGCATTTTCGTCGAAAGCGGTGGCGCGCGGTGGGCGCCGCGGCGTATGGTGGCGAGGATGCCTTCGAACGTCCGCACGCACGGCGCCGCGGGTCCCGGCTCGCGCCTGCGCTCGGCGAGCGCCGCGCTGGGAGCCCCGACGCTGTCGGCGCTCGCCGCGCTGCTCGCGTTCGCCGTGCCGATGCCCGCCGTGCTCAGCGGCAGCGCGCGCTCCGCACAGGCGTCGACGCCCGGCTCGCAGACGCCGCCAGGTGCCCCCGTGGCGCAGCCCCCGTCCGGCGGGCGCTACCGGATCGTGGGCTGCCGCAGCCACGGCAACGGCGCCTACACGCACGGCCCGCGGCGGCGCGCCGTCGCCATCGGCTTCGACGACGGCCCCGCCGCCGATACGGGCGCGTTCGTGTCGATGCTCGAACGCGAGCGCGTCCGCGCGACGTTCTTCATGATCGGCGAGCAGGTGCATGCGCCCTACGGCAGGGTGCTGCTGCGCGAGCTCCGCGGCGGCGACGTCCTCGGCGACCACAGCTACACCCACCCCGATCTGAACACGAGCGCAGACGTGCGCGGGCAGCTCCAGCACACGCTCGCCGCGATCCGCGCGCTGAGCGGCTACACGCCCTGCGTGTTCCGACCCCCCTACGGCGACTACGACCGCTCCGTCGTGCAGACCGCGCGCTCGCTGGGCCTCGCGACGGTGCTCTGGAACGTCGATCCGAGGGATTGGGCGCGCCCCGGCACGGCGGCGATCGAGCGGACCGTGCTCGGCCAGGTGCAGCCGGGCTCGATCATCATCTCGCACGACGGCGGCGGGCCCCGCGGCGAGACGCTCGCCGCCTATCCGGCGATCATCGCGGGCCTGCGCGCCCGCGGTTACCGGATCGTGACGATCCCCGAACTGCTCGGCTTCCGCCCCGTATACCGGCCCTGCGTCCGCCTCTGCGCGGGCATCGGCGCGCCACGCAGCGCGCTCCCCCGCGACGCCATCATCGAACGCGCGACCTAGCGGCGCGGTGTGCGCCATCCGATCGCGCAGGGCGTGCGTAGAATAAGCTGCTTCAGGGAGCGCGATCGCTCGCGATTCCCACATGCGCCCGTAGCTCAGTGGTCAACGGTTCTCTTCGGGGAGCCAAAGAGCAGCGGTCTTTCAAGCCGCAGGCCGCGGGTTCGATTCCCGCCGGGCGCACTCTCTCGCTGACCGCTCCTCGCCGCCGTCGCGAGCCGCCCTAGCGGCTCAGCAGGGGCTTTACGTCGTGGACGATCTGGCTCGGTTCGAAGCTCGCCGGGTAGATCGTGTAGAGCTTCCCGTTCGCGCCCACGCCGTATATGAGCGCGGAGTGGTTGACGAGGTCGGGGCGGGAGGTGTCTTTTTCGGAGCCCACCTTCCACGCGCTCCACACCTGTGCGAGCTGGTGGGCGCCACCGATTAGATACTTGCCCTCGCCGGCGAGCTGGTGCGAGTGCATGAACGCCGCGACGCTCCCGGCGGTGTCGCCGTGGGGGTCGACGGACACCGCCACGATCGCCACATGGCTGCGCTGCTCGGGGGTCATTTTCGCGTAGGCGTTGTGCAGGTTGGCTGCGATCAGCGGGCACACGTCGGGGCAGTGCGTGTACAGGAACGTCACGAACGCCGCCTTGCCGCGCTGGGCTCCAAGATCGAATTGCGAGCCGTCGTAGTTGCGCAGCGTGTTCAGCGGCGGCGCGGGCACGGGCGGCTGCAGGGTCGAGCCCGCGAACGCCGAGGTGCTCGCGGTGCCGGCGTTTCCGGGGAGCGTCGTCTTGCTCGAGCCGCCCACGAGCAGCAGCGTGACGCCGCCCACGATCAGCACCAGCACGAGCAGCGGAAGTGCGATCTTCAGTGTCGAGGAGGGTCCGCCGCCGGGCTGCTCCGCCGTGCTCTCGGGGCCCGTGCTCTCAGGCACGCTCGGACTGCTGCTCACGCGATCGAGTATCGCATGGCCGCCGAGCTCTCGCGCCGGCGGACGGTCCAGCCATATAGTCCAGAGGTCGTGACGATCGGCTTCAGAGGGAACGCCCGCCTGCTGATGGTTGGCGCAGCGCTGCTCGCGGGCATCGCGCTGCTCGCCCTCGGCGGTGCGATTGCCGAGGGCGCCGCATATCTGCTCCCGGCAACGGCGCTCGTCGCCGTCCTGCTCCTCGGGCGCTACCCGGGCGAGCGCGCGCTGCTCGCGATCGCGCGCCGCGCCGCATCCCCGGTGCGCCCTACCTCCCCGCGACGGTCCCCGCGTCTGCGGGCTGCGCAGATCCTGTTGCCGCGCGGGGGCAGCCTGCTCGGCTATGCCCTCGCCGTGCGGCCTCCTCCGCACGCGGCCTAGCTGTAGGTCACAGGTAGGTTGTTCGTCCGGGGCCCCCGGGAGCCTGGTGGGTGCTAACGCCAACCAGGTCCAGGAGGCTCCGGACGGATGACATTGCATCGCAACGCGAAGACGTGCCCGAATAGCAGACGTTTGTTGTGCCGGCGTGTGCTCGAGGAGGGCTGGCTGATCAAGGACGCTGCGACTGCGGCCGGGCTGAGCGAGCGCCGTGCTGGAGTTTGGGTGCGTCGCTACCGCGAGCTGGGGGATGCGGGGCTCCAGGATCGTTCCTCGGCGCCCAGGCGGATTCCTCACCGCACCTCGCCCGAGCGCCAGGAGGCGATCCTGGCATTGCGTGAGCTGCGGTTCACCGCAGCGGAGATCGCCGAGACGCTGGGGATGGCGCATTCAACCGTCTCGGCTGTTCTGAAGCGTTGCGGCAAGGGTCGACTGCCAAGGATCGTGGAGGAGTCAGAGAACCGATACGAGCGCTCGCGTCCTGGCGAGCTGATCCACATCGACGTCAAGAAGCTCGGGCGCATCGGCCAGGTCGGCCATCGCGTGCATGGCGACCGGCAGCGGCGCAGCCGCGGGATCGGCTGGGAGTTCCTGCACGTCTGCGTCGATGACGCGACCCGCCTGGCCTACGCCGAGGTTCTCGACGATGAGCACCCAGCCAGCTGCATCGCGTTCTTGCGCAGAGCGGTCGCCTGGCTGGCTGCTCACGGCGTCAGGGTGCAGCGGCTGATGACCGACAACGGCAACCCTTACCGCTCACGAGCACACGCTCTCGCCTGCCGAGAGCTCGGCATCCGTCACCTACGCACCCAGGTCTACCGGCCCCGCACCAACGGCAAGGCAGAGCGCTTCATCCGCACACTGCTCGACGGCTGGGCCTATCGCAACGTCTACCGCACAAGCCAAGAGCGCACAGCCGCACTACAAGGCTTCCTCAACTTCTACAACCACCAACGCCCACACCGCGCGCTCGGCAGCCGACCACCCTCAGCAAAGCTCGCCGACCACACCAACCTAGCTGGCGCCTACACCTAGCCCGCGGCGCCGCGCACCGGCGCGGCCTGGATCAGCCGACCAAGGAGGCAGTTCAAGATGTCGCAAGCAACCGTGCGGGTGCCCGCTCCGGGGCCCCGTCGCAGACCCTCTCAACGCAGCGCGTTCGCGCGCCGCTGCGCTGTGCTCGGCGCGGCAGCCGTCGCATCCGGCTTGATCGCGCCGGCCGCCGCCGAGGCGCACGGCATCAACGGCAGGGCGAGCCTGCCGGTGCCCGCCTGGCTGTTCGCGTGGGCGGCGGCGATCGTGCTCGTCGTGTCGTTCGTCCTGCTCGCCGGGCTGTGGAAGAGCCCCCGCCTGCAGCAGGGCTTCGAGCGGCGGCTGTGCCCGTGGCAGCCAGTTCTCAGCGTCCTCGCCGGGGCGATCGGGATCGCGCTGTTCGCCCTCGTCGTGTACGCGGGCTACGAGGGCGTGTCGTACTACACCGCCAACTTCGACCCGACGTTCATCTTCGTGATCTTCTGGGTGGGGGTGCCCATCACGAGCGTGCTGTTCGGCAACTGGTTCGCCGCGTTCAGCCCGTGGCGCGCCTTCGCGAGAGGCTGGCGGTGGCTCGTTGCGCGCTTCGGGATGCGCCTGCGCGCGCCGCTCGCCTACCCGAAATGGCTCGGGCGCTGGCCCGTCGTTGCGGGGCTGCTGGCCTTCGCGTGGCTCGAGCTGATCTACCACGACCACGACAACCCGGTCGTGCTCGCGTCGCTGGCGCTCGCCTATTTCGTGCTGATGCTCGCCGGGATGGCGCCTCTTCGGGATCGAGGAGTGGACGCGGCGCGGCGACCCCTTCGGCGGCTACTTCGAGATGTTCTCGCGCCTGTCGTGGCTCGACGCGCGCGAGCGCGCCCTGTGGGTGCGGCGCCCGACGCTGTCCGGCGTGCCCGGCATCCCCGCCGAGACGGGGATCGTCGCGCTCGTGCTCGTGGTGATCGGGATAACGACGTTCGACGGCGCCTCCAACGGGGTCGTGTGGAACAACCTCCAGCCCCACGTGCAGAGCGTGTTCAGCGGACTCGGCCTCGGCGACACCCCCGCGGACGAGATCGCCGACACGCTCGGCCTGCTGCTCGCGATCGCGGTCGTCGTGGCGGTATATGCACTCGGCGTGCTGGGGATGCGCTCGGTGTCGCGCCGGTACAGCACGACGACGCTGGCGCGCTCGTTCGTGCACACGCTCATCCCGATCGCCTTCGCCTACGTCCTCGCCCACTACTTCTCGCTGCTCGTGTGGCAGGGCCAGGCGATCGGCTACCTGGCGTCGAACCCGCTCGGCCACGGCACCGACTACTTCGGCACGGCCAACTGGCACATCCACTACGACTTCATCGGCTCCACCGGCATCTGGTACGTGGAGGTGCTCGCGCTCGTCAGCGGACACGTCGCCGCGCTCGCGCTCGCGCACGACCGCGCGCTCGCCACATATCCCTCGACCGACCAGGCGGTGCGCTCGCAATACTGGATGCTCGTCGTGATGGTCGCTTTCACGAGCCTGGGCCTGTGGCTGCTCTCAGCGGTGAACACCTAGCCGGCCGGCGGACGCCGTGAGCGCGCTCGTTGCCCACATCGGCAAGGTGCCGGTGGAGGAGTGGCTGCCGTTCCTCGTGCCGGTGCTGCTCCTCTACCTCTACGGCCGGCGCGAGTCGCGCCGGCGCAGGCAGGCGCTGCGGCGCCTCCCGGACGTCAGCTCCTCGCCGGATGATCCGCTGAGGGAGCAGGTGCTCTCGCGCTGGGCGGCTGCGGGGCACCGCGAGCTCTCGCGGGAGCACGTGGCGCTGTTCCTCCCGCCCGGCCTCGAGGGCGCGAGCATCGCCGAGACGGCAGCGCGTCTGGACGCCAGCCCCGACGCCGTCGAGCGGCTGCTGGGCGATCTCGTCGAGCTCGGCTACGCGGAATTGGACGACTCGGGCGGCGGCGACCGCCGCGTGTGGCTCACCGCGGACGGCTACCAGCTCGTGCACGCCGCCGAGGACACGCTGCTCGCCGGCAGGCGCGCCGAGGGCGGAGGAAGCTGAGCCGCCGGGCGGCCGGCCCGGCGATGCGCTCGGACGCGCAGCGTCGCCTCGTCGGCACGTTGACAATCCTGGCCGTTCGTGGTTTATATGTGCACCGAGGGACCAGTCGGCGGCCTGTTCGGGCCGCCGCTTGGGAAAGGGAGACGGCGAGGGCCGGAGGAATGGAGTGAGGTCGAGCAGGATGCGAGACCAGGGAATGCGCAGGCATCCCGGGCGCTGCACGCCCGCGCGCCGCGTGTCGGGCATGGGGATCGAGGCCCGACCGTGAGAGGCGCCGCGTGCAACGAGCACCGCATGCTGCGAGCCCTTCACGGCCGCTGGCCGACACGTCGCTCCCACTGTCGCCGCGACCCGCAGTGGCCGGAGGGGATTCGGCCGCCGGGGAGCTTCTCGTGCGCGAGGGGACGCGGATACGCGCTGTCGGCTCTGCGCGCGTACGGGAGGCGGCCCAGGCTGCGGTAACGGCGGGAGGCGCGGTCTATCCCTGCAGACCCGCGACAGGCGCGGGCCGGGTCTGCAGGGGTAGGCGCTCGGCAACGCGCGCGTCTGGGTGCGCGTCGGCACGGCGCGCGTGATCGGCGATAGCCCCGATCAGCGGCGGCCACAGCGCCCGCGGCATGTCGTGGCCCATGCCCGGCACGAGCGCGAGCTGCGAGCCGGGGATCGCACGCGCGGTGGCGCGGCCGCCGGACGGCGCGACGAGGGGATCGTCGCAGCCGTGGATCACGAGCGTGGGCACGCGGATCCCGTGAAGCTCGGCGGTGCGATCGCCTGACGCCGCGATCGCCGCGAGCTGCCGTCCGACGCCGGCGGGATCGTTGCCGCGGTCGTAGCTCAGCTCCGCGAGCTCGCGGATGTCGCCCTCCTCGCGCGGCACCCCAGGCGAGCCGATCGCCTCGAACACGCGAACGGTGTGCTCGACGGACGCGCTGCGCTCGCGCGGGGCGCGGCGCAGGAATATCGGGTAGACGGCGAGCGAGGGCTGTCCGCTGCGGCGGCTGCCCGTGTTGGACATGATCGAGGTGAGCGAGCGCACGGAGTGCGGATGGCGCGCCGCGAGTGTCTGGGCGATCATGCCGCCCATCGACGCGCCGATGACGTGCGCCGCGCCCAGCTCGAGCTCGTCGAGCAGCGACGCTGCATCCTGCGCCATGTCGCCGAGGTCGTAGTGCGCGGCGCGGGGAGAGCGCAGCAACAGCTGCAGCGTCGTCGGCGGTCGCCCGCCGACGTGCGTCGAGCGACCCACATCGCGGTTGTCGAAGCGGACGACGTGCAGGCCCTGCGCGGCGAGCTCGGTGCAGAAGTCGGCGTGCCAGGCGATCATCTGCGTGCCCAGGCCCATCACGAGCAGCGCCGGGGGATCGGCGGGGTCGCCGAACGTCTCATAGCACAGCGTGATGCCCCCTCCGACGTGGCAGAAGCGCTCCGACATGTTGGCGGACTCTAGCGGCCGGTGGCCGCTAGGATCGACGAGATGGCGCCGACGGCCGACTCGAGCTCCTCCGCAGCCGTCACCGAGACGATCGACGAGGCGGGTGTCGCGCGGCTGTCGATCGACACGATTCGCTGCCTCGCGATGGACGCCGTGCAGAAGGCGAACGCGGGCCACCCGGGGACGGCGATGGCGCTCGCGCCGCTGGGGTACACGCTCTTCCGGCGCTTCCTCGACGTCAACCCGGCTGACCCGGACTGGCGAAACCGCGACCGCTTCGTGCTCAGCGCAGGCCACGCCTGCGTGCTGCAGTACTCGCTGCTGCACCTCTGCGGCTGGGATCTGGGCCTCGACGACCTGAAGCAGTTCCGCCAGTGGGGGTCGCGCACGCCGGGGCATCCCGAGCGCGGCGACACGCCGGGCATCGAGGTCACCACCGGCCCCCTCGGCCAGGGCGTCGCGAACGCGGTGGGCATGGCGATCGCCGAGCGCTTTCTCGCCGACCGCTTCAACCGCCCCGGTTCCGAGGTGGTCGGCCACCACACGTACGCGATCTGCTCGGACGGGGACATGATGGAGGGGATCAGCCAGGAGGCCGCCTCGATCGCCGGTCATTTCGGGCTCGGACGGCTGATCGTCTGCTACGACGACAACCACATCACGATCGACGGCAGCACCGCGATCTCTTTTGACGGCGAGGACCACTGCGGGCGGCTGGCTGCCGACGGCTGGCACGTGCAGCGCGTCGAGGACTCCGAGGACCCCGATGCGCTCGAGCAGGCGATCGCCGCCGCTCGCGAGGAAGGCGAGCGCCCGTCCTTCATCGCGATCCGCTCGCACATCGCCTATCCCGCCCCGCACGCGGTGGACACCGCGAAGTCCCACGGGGCTCCCCTGGGCGAAGAGGAGGTGCGCGCCACGAAGGAGGTGATGGGCTTCGACCCCGACAAGACCTTCGACGTCGACGAGCGCGTCTACGAGCACATGTCGTTGCGCGAGCAGGGCGCGGCGGCGCAGCGAGAGTGGACGGAGCGGTTCGAGGCGTGGCGCTCCGAGCACCCCGAGATGGCGGACGACTGGGATCGCGCCTGGGCGGGCGGCCTCAGGGACGGCTGGCGCGAGGCGCTCCCCACGTTCGCTGCGGGCGAGAAGATCGCCACGCGCTCGGCGGGGCAGAAGACGATGGCGGGCTTCGCCGCATATGCGCCCACGATGATCGGCGGGGCGGCCGATCTCGTGGAGTCGACGAAGACCCTGTTCGAGGGCTCGGGCCAGTTCTCCCGCGTCCACGCCGGGCGCAACGTCCCGTTCGGGATCCGCGAGCACGCGATGGGTGCGATCGTGAACGGCGCCGCCGCGCACGGCGGCATCGTCAAGCCCTACGGCTCGACGTTCCTGATCTTCTCGGACTACATGCGCGCGTCGGTGCGTCTGTCGGCACTGATGGGCCTGCCGGTCCTGTGGGTGTGGACGCACGACTCGGTTGGGCTCGGCGAGGACGGTCCTACGCACCAGCCGGTCGAGCACTACGCGGCGCTGCGCGCCATCCCGAAGCTGTGGGTGATCCGGCCCGCCGACGCGAACGAGACCGCGGTCGCCTGGCGCGTGGCGCTGGAACGTCCCGACGGGCCCGTGGCGCTGCTGCTCTCGCGCCAGAACATCCCCGTGCTCGACCGCTCCGAGGAGGCTTCCGCGGATGGGCTCGAGCAGGGCGGCTACGTCCTCTGGGAGTCCGCTTCCGACCCACGTGTGATCTTGATGGCGACCGGCGCCGAGGTGGGGCCGACGCTCGATGCGGCGCGCGCGCTCGCCGCCGAGGGCACGCCGGCGCGCGTGGTGTCGATGCCGTGCATCGAGCTGTTCGAATCGCAGCCCGCCGAGTACCGCGAGCGCGTGCTGCCGCCCTCGGTCAAGGCACGCCTGGCGGTGGAGCCGGGCGCGAGCATGAGCTGGTGGCGCTGGGTGGGCGACGGCGGCGACGTGCTGGGTCTCGACCGCTTCGGAGCCTCCGCCCCGGGTACTACGGTGCTCGAGAAGCTCGGCTTCGGCACAGACAACATCCTCGCCCGTGCGCGGGCGCTGCTCGCGGCCGACGGCCGCTAGAGGAAGGAGACGCCATGACCGCGAAAGACCTCGGACCGCTCCAGAGGCTCTCCGCCCTGGGCCAGAGCGTGTGGGTGGACTTCCTCTCGCGAGAGTCGATCCACGGCGGCCACCTGCAGACGCTGATCGACGACTACGCCGTCGTCGGTGCGACATCGAACCCCACGATCCTGCAGAAGGCGATGACCGCCGGCAGCGCCTATGACGATCAGCTCCACGAGCTCGCGAGCGAGGGCCTCGACGTCGGCGCGACCTTCTGGGCGCTCGCCATCCGCGACATCGAAGACGCGTGCGACGTGTTCCGGCCCGTCTGGGACGCCACCGACGGCCGTCGACGGGTACGTGTCCATCGAGGTCGATCCGCGCCTCGCCTACGACACGCTCGAGACCTTCCGCGAGGCGATCAGGCTGCACGCAGACGATCGAGCGCCCCAACCTGTTCGTGAAGATCCCCGCGACGAAGCCCGGGCTCGCGGCGATCGAGGACGTGATCGCCAAGGGCCGCTCGATCAACGTGACGCTGATCTTCTCGCTGCGCCGCTACGAAGAGGTGGCCGAGTCCTACATCCGCGGTCTCGAGCGCCTCGTCGCGGAGGGCGGCGACCCGCGCAAGGTCGCATCGGTGGCGAGCTTCTTCGTCTCGCGCATCGACACCGAGGCCGACCGGCGCCTGGACGAGCTCGGCGGCCAAGACCACCTCAAGGGCAAGCTCGCGATCGCTAACGCGCGCCTGGCATATCGCCACTATCACAGGCGTTCTCAGGGCCGCGCTGGGAGTTCCTGGCGGGCAAGGGCGCCTCGCCGCAACGCGTGTTGTGGGCGTCGACGTCGACGAAGAACCCCGCCTACCCGGACGTCATGTACGTCGAGGAGCTGATCGGCCCGAACACGATCGACACGATGCCCGAGGACACGATCGAGGCCTACCAGGACCACGGCGACCCCGAGTCCCGGCTCGAGACCGGGATCGAGGAGGCCGAGCGGGTGTTCCGCGAGCTCGCGCAGGCGGGCGATCGACTACGACGACGTCACCTCCACGCTCGAGCGCGAGGGCGTGGAGAAATTCGCCGAGTCCTTCCACGAGCTGATGCAGGCGCTCGACGCCAAGCGGGCGTCGCTGACGCCCGCTTGAGGTGAGCTCTGAGCGCGCGCGCTTACGTGTAGGGGATCGGTATCAGCACGCGGATCGTGAGCGGCCCCGAGGGGAACGCCCGGCCGTGGAGGGTGTACACGCGGTAGCTGTTGCCGCGGTAGGAGTAGGGGCCGCTCGCGGGTACCGTCCCGGGCGAGGGCCCGAGGCTGTTCTTCACGAGGCGGTCGCCCATGTACATGAGCACACGCAGCCCCACGAGCCGCCTCGTCAGACGCAGGTAGCCCTCGTCGTCCTGGATCGACAGCACCACCGTGCCGATCGTGCGACCGTGGAGGCGCAGCGGCGCAGTCACGGGTGCGAGCACGTACGGGCCGCCGACGTCCGCGAGCAGCCGCCCGCCCGAGCCGCTGTGCGCCCCCGCAGGCGTCGCGTAGACCCGCATGCGCACGATGTGCTGGTGCAGGAGGGCGCTCACCGCCGTGGCGGTCGCCGCCGGGTCGCGCCGCGCAACAGCTTCTAGCAGCGCCTGGTTGCGCTGTACGCGGCGGATCTGGGGGATCGTCCGACGTCCCGCCTCGCCGGTGTAGATCCGCTTCGCGATGCGGCTCAACGTGTTCACCGTCGTGTCGGCGGCGGTCGCCCCGCAGAGAGGCGCCGTGGAGCCCACCGAGCGCAGCACGTAGACGCGCAGCGTCCCGCTCGGGAAGGCGCTGCCCACGAACGAGGTGAAGCGGTACTCGCCATGGGGGGCGGGCCCGTGTGCGAGCGCCAGCGTCCCGTTCGCGGGAAGCTCGCCCGGGGGCAGCGCGAGCGAGCCGCCCACGCTCTCGCCGCCCCGGCGCAGCGCGATGAGTCCCTCCGAGATCCCCTTCGACTCGGCGAGGAATCCGGCGTCGCTCCACACGCTCGTCACGTAGCTTCCGATCGGCACGCCGCCCGCGCCGAGCAGCGAGCCACGCAGCGGCGCGAGCGCGGGGCCGCCCGCGTCGGCGAGCGTCTGCCCGGAGCGCGATACGAGCAGGTTGGTCAGGTGTCCGGTGGCAAGCAGCGCGCGGGCGGCTGCCTGGGCGCCCGCCGCGTCTGCACCCTCGACGGCGGCGCGGAGCCCAGCCGATGCGGCGATGTAGCGGTGCGCGATGACGGTGCGTTCGCTGGACACGCCCTCGTGGTAGACGCGCTGCACGACCCCGCCGAGTGTTTGCACGACGCTCGCCGCACAGTCTGCGGGCTGCGCCGTGGTGCTCGCGGCCTCGCTGGTGTGCTGCGAGCCGCAGCCGCACAGCGGCGTCAGCAGCAACACGAGGGCCGCCCAGCGCGCAACCGAGCATCCCGTGGCGGCGGGGCGGGACATCGAGGACATGGTATGGGCGGTCATGCGGGTGGCGGTGAGACTGCTCACAACGCGAGGCGCCCGATCGCCGGGCGTGCCGCGGAGCCGCTCGGCTGTGTTAGCGTCGCCGCCGTGCCGCTCGCGCTCGTAACCGGCGCCTCCACGGGGATCGGCCGCACCACCACGTTGCGGCTCGCCCGCTCGGGCTGGACCGTGCTCGCCGGGGTGCGCGACCCGGCGGTGGCAGAGCAGCTCGGCGCCGAGCCGGCGGGTGCCGGGCGCGTGGTGCCGCTGTCGCTCGACGTCACCGACCCGGCTCAGCTCGAGGAGGCGCGCCGACGCGTGGCGGAGCTCTCCGGCGGCGACGGGGGCGCACCCGCTCCGGGACGCCTCGACGCGCTCGTCAACAACGCCGGGATCGCCGTCGGCGGGCCGCTCGAGGTGCTCGACATGGACGAAGTGCGCCACCAGTTCGACGTCAACGTGCTCGGCCAGGTGGCGGTCACGCAGGCGATGCTCCCGGCGCTCCGTGCCGCTCGGGGGCGGATCGTGTTCATCTCCTCGATCGGCGGGAAAGTGGCAATGGCGTTCACCGCCCCCTATGCGGCGTCGAAGCACGCTGTCGAGGCGCTCGGGGACGCGCTGCGCGTGGAGCTGCACAGCTCGAACGTGCAGGTCACGCTGATCGAGCCCGGCTCGGTCGCCACGCCGATCTGGGACAAGGGGCGGGCGGATGCCGAGCGCGTGGTGATCCCGCCCGAGCTCGCGAACGCGTACGGGCAGGTGCCCGCGGCGATGGACAAGGTGCTCGCGGACACGGCGAAGCGCGGGGTGCCGCCGGAGCAGGTTGCCGAGACGATCGAGCGCGCGCTCACCGCGCGCCGCATGCGCGCCCGCTACGTGGTGGGGCGCGATGCGCGGGTGATGCTCGTGCTCAGGAGCCTGCTCCCCGACCACGTCTTCGATCGCATCATCCGCCGCGCCCTCGGCGTCTGAGGCTTCGCCGCCACGACGGCCAGACCGCTCGCGTGGCTCCGGCGAGCGCGGTTACGCGGGCGGCGGGTACACCGCCAGCCACGCGAACAGGCTGCTCGTGGCGGCCTGCGTCTGCAGCATGCCGGGCATCGCGTAGCGCGCGGGCAGCGTCTCGCCGTTCCAACCGAGCAGGTACAGGCCTTCCGGCGAGAGCGCGCGCGTCTGCGCGTCGCGCGCGTTGTCGGCTGCGAGTTGGTAGAGCGTGGCGTCGCCGTCGAGCGCGTAGAGCGCGAGCATCCACTGCAGGTAGATCGCGTCGTACTGCGGCGAGAAGTCGAGCAGGTAGCCGAAGCGGTCGAGCGCCGTGCCCTTCAGGCGCTCCGCGAGGTCGCATTCGCCGCTCGCTCCGGTGAGCCGGCAGAGCAGCGCCTGGGCATAGATCAGCGGCCCCTCGATGTAGTCGATCGGCGTGGGGTCGAGCGAGCTCCCCGCGTACAGGCGGTCCGCAGGGCTGAAGCCGGCGCCGTTCGCCCACGCCAGGAAGCGCTGCGCCTGGCCGAGCGCGTAGGCGGAGTGTGTCTGCTGGTAGAGCAGCACGGCGAGCAGCGTCGCCGAGGCGAGTGCCTCGCCCGCCTTGTAGGGGTGGCGGGTGTTCCACCAGATGCCCCCTCCCCGCGGGTCCCAGCCGACCCGTGCGAGATAGCGGAGCGCGCGTTCGGCGTCGAGCAGGTAGCGGCTCGTGCCGGTGGCGCGGAACGCGTTCATGAACGCGATACCCCACCAGCCGTTGTCATCCATCCACGTCTGCGTGCCCGCGGTGCGGTCGCCCGGATAGGGCGAGTAGCCGGGGAGCGGGCGCAGCCCTCTGTTGAGGTAGCGCTCGGCGCCGGAGGCGAAGCGGGCGACCGCGGCGCGGTTCGCGGGAGAGGGTTCGGCGATCGCGATCGCGTCGAGCGCCTCGAACAGCGGCACGATGTCCCAGATCGTCGCGAGCGGGTAGCGGTCGCGGTCGTTCAGGTGCGCGTCGTACCAGCCGCGGCGCCGATCGCGCCAGCGGTGCTCCGCCGTCTGCACGCCGGACTTCGCGAGCGCCAGGTAGCGCTGCTGGGCGGCGGTCCGCGCCCCGGCGGCTCCGGCGCGCGGCGACGCGGCGGGGGCGACGCCGGGAGCGAGCAGCATCAGCGCGGCGACGGCGAGAGCGGCGGATGCAGCTGAGAGCGTGCGCACGAGAGCATTAACCCGGATCGCCGGGGATCGTCGCGCTGCTCGGGTCGCGGCCGCTAGCGTTAGCTCGGGCCCATGACGCAAGCACCCATACCGGCTCACCCCCCGGCGCCGCCGTCCGAACTGCGCGCCTGGCTGCTCGCGTGCGCGATCGGCGTGCTCGGGCTGGCGGTGTTCGTGGCGGTGCTCTCAGGTCTCGTCGGGGGCAGTGGCGGCGTCGCGCCTCCGCCGGTGCCGGCGGTGGAGCCCACGCCCGTCGCCGCCGCGGCTTCGGCGTCGGCCGCAGCCGGCCCCGCGAGGATCGTCTCGCGCCCCTCCGCCGCGCAGCAGCACACCGATGCCGGGCGCCTGCGCGACGCGACGCAGACGCACATCGCCGAGCGCTGGATGGAAGGCTTCTATCCGATCTACTCGGTGGCGCAGCGGACGTTCGGCGTCAACTGGCTGTTGATCGCCTCCATCCACCGTCAGGAGAGCGCGTTCTCGACCGCGCCCGGCATCTACCACGGCCTCAACTTCGCCCACTGCTGCGGCGGGCCGATGCAGTTCAACGTCACGAACGGACGCGTCACCACGTGGGATCTGGTGAGCAACTCCTACACATACGGCAGGCGCCCCCAGCGCTACGACCACATGACCGCCAAGCACCCGTCGATCTACGACGATTTCGACGCCGTGATGGGCGCGGCGCACCTGCTCTCCGCCGACGGAGCCGGGCTCGCGCTCGACGGGTCGGCCTGGGGCGCCGCCTACGACTACTACGGGCACGACTCGACGGGCGTGCTGTACGCAGACGAGGTGCTCGCACGGGCGATCCAGTGGTCGCAGCGCGGGTTCTGCATCAACTGCGGCGTCAACCAGTCGATGATCGACGCCGTCGACGCGGCGTATGGCGCCCCCGTGAGGGCGGCGCTGCTCGAGCCCGCGCCCGCCGCCAGGCCACGAGCGACGCCGGCGCGCAAGCGCGGCCGCTGAGCCCCCGCTCCGCCCTCACCGCCGCGCTCGACCGGCATTCATGCGACGACGCCCGCCCGCGGCGGGCCAGCGTCGCTGCCGGCACGCGCCGCGGCCGGCCCGGGGCGATCACCCGGACCGGCTGCAGCGAGCTCGTCGCTAGGCCGCCTGCGCCTGCGTGAGCAGCTCGCCCGCCACACGGTCCGTGGCGGAGCCCGTGCCGCCGAGCAGCCGGCGCGAGAGCTGGGCGCGGCGGAAGTACAGCGGCGCGTCGTGCTCCCACGTGGCGCCGGTGCCGCCGTGCACCGAGATCATCGTGCGCGCGGCGAGATCGAGCGCACGCCCGCCAACCGAGCGCGCGGCGCTCGCCGCGAGCGGGAACTCCTCGGGGGCGCCCCGTCGAGCCCAGCCCGCGTAGTAGAGCAGCGAGCGGCCGTTGTCGAGCTGGCGCAGCACCTCGGTGAGGCCGTGCTTGATCGCCTGGTAGGAGCCGATCGCGCGCCCGAACGTGTGCCGCTCCTTGGCGTAGGCGACCGACACGTCGAGCGCCGTTTCGACGCTGCCGAGCGACTCGGCGGCGAGCAGCGCCTGCGCGAGGTGCCATGCGCGCCGCGAGCGTCTCCGGAGAGGCGTCGAGCAGAGTGGCGGGTGCGTCCTTCAGCGATACGTTGCCGAGCGAGCGCGTCGCGTCGTAGCGGCGGGCCGCCTCGACCTGCACGCCCGTCGGCGTCCGCCTCGATCGCGACGCCCACCGGCTTGCCGTCGAGCAGCGCCACGCCCACGAGCACGTCGGCTCCGGGCGCATCGGGGACGAACGCGAGCGTGCCGGTGACGCGCGCCTGCCCGTCCGCCGAGACGGCGGTGGGAGCAGGGCAGCGGCCCATGCCGTGCGCCGGGTCGACCGTCCAGCCGGCGCCCAGGTCGTCGGGCGGGCTGACGGGCAGGTACGCCGCTCGCCGCTCGCCCGTCGCCAGGTCCTCGAGCAGCGATGCGCCGCTCTTCGGATTCGTTGAGGATCGCGGTCGCCGGGAGGTGGCCGAGCAGCGGCACGCCCGCGATCACGCGCCCGCACTCGCCGAGCACGAGCATCGCGTCGAACACGTCGAGCCCGGCGCCGCCGTGCTCCTCGTCGATCAGGAGCCCGGGCCAGCCGGCCTCCTTGGCGGTCGGCCACAGGTCGGGCAGCGCGCTGTCGTCGCCGTCGAGAGCCTCGCGCGCAGCTTCCAGCGTCTTGAAGCGCGAGAGGGCGCCGCGGGCAGCCTCACGCAGGAACACCTGCTCGTCGGAGAGTGCGAGGTTCATGCCGCCGCTCCTTCCTTGGAGCGCAGCTCCGAGAACGGGATGCCCTTGTCGAGACGCGGCTCGGGCGGCAGCCCGAGGACGCGCTCGCCGATCGTGTTGCGCAGGATCTCCTCGGTCCCGCCCGCCGACTTCAGACCGGGCAGGAACGAGATCATGTAGGCCCAGGCGCTGTCCTCCGCCAGCGCGTCGGGGCCGAGGACGTCGGCGATCACGTCGCCCGCCTTGATCGCGCAGTTGACGATCGTGACCTTCGCCAGCCCCGCCTCCGGCCCGGGGATCTGGCCCCGCTGGAGCGCGGTGAGCGTCCTGTAGCCGGTGAAGCGAACCGCCATCAGCTCGCTCGCGATCTCGCCGAGCTGGTGGCGCACCTCCGGGTCGCGGCGCGCATGCTCGTCGGCCGCGATCCCGGCCGCGAAGCGCGTGGAGTTGTAGCCCATGCCCTCGCCGCCGAGGCCGATCGTGACGCGCTCGTACATGAGCGTGGTGAGGCCCGTCGGCCAGCCGTTGCCAACGCCGCCGACGACCGCGTTCGCGTCGAGCTCGACGTCGTCGAAGAACACCTCGTTGAACTCCGCCTCACCCGAGATCTGGCGCAGCCCGCGCACGGTGACGCCCTCGGCGTCGATCGGCACGATGAACATCGTCATGCCCTTGTGCTTGGGCACGTCGGCGTCGGTGCGCGCGAGCAGCAGCCCGTAGGAGGCGAACTGCGCGTTCGTCGTCCACACCTTCTGGCCGCTGAGCCGCCAGCTGCCGTCGTCCTGCTGGCGTGCGCGCGTCTGCACCGCCGCCAGGTCGGAGCCCGCGGCGGGCTCGGAGAAGAGCTGGCACCACACCTCGTCGCCGTGGAGCATCGGGCCGAGGTAGCGCGTCTTCTGCTCATCGGTGCCGTGCGCGATGATCGTCGGCCCGAGCATGCCCACGCCGATCGCGTCGAGGATCCCGGGAACTTTGGCGCGCGCGATCTCCTGGTTGCAGATCACCTGGTCGATCGGGCCGAGCCCCTGGCCGCCGTACTCCTTCGGCCAGGTGACGCCGGCGAGCCCGCCCTCGGCGAGCTTGCCCTGCCACGCGCGGCGCGCGGCGACTATCTCGTCCTCGTCCTGGAGCGCTCCCGGGCCCTGGAGGATCGGCGCCTGCTGAGCGGTTCTGGTCGAGCCAGGTCCGCACCTGATCGCGGTATGCGGCCTGCTCGGGTGTGTCGTCGAGATCCACGGCTTCTCCTTTGGCTGACTGGCCAGTCAATCCGTCTGCTCGCAACACGGTACCCCACCGCGCCTGCGGGCGCGTCGCCCGCCGCTCAGGCGCCGGGAGGCATCGGCGGCTCGGGCTCCCGGGGCAGCCCGTAGACGTCGTGGAAGCCGCGGTCCAGCAGCTGACGGGCCTGCATGCCGGGGGCGTTCGGAGTGCAGGACGACGACGCCCAGGCGCACCCCGCGGCGCTCGGCGGTCGCCACGAGCGAGCGGCCCGCCGCGATCGTGTAGCCCGTCTTCAGCCCCGTCGTGCCCGGATAGTGGTAGATGAGCAGGGGGTTGTTGTTGTAGAGGTAGAGCTTGCCGCCCTTGATCGGGAAGGGCAGGACCGCCGAGAGGGTGTGCGTGACGCGTGCGATCCGCCGCTGCGCGAGATCCTCGTGCGCGAGCACGGCGAGGTCCGCGGCGCACGAGAAGTTCCCGGCGTCGTAGAAGCCGGACGGGGACGAGTAGCGCGTGCAGCCGAGCCCGAGGCGCGCGGCTTCTTCGTTCATGCGCGACCACGAACGCCTTGATGCTGCCCGCGACGTGCTGGGCGAGCGCCGACCGCGGCGTCGTTGCCGGAGGGCAGCAGCAGGCCGTAGAGCATGCTCTCCAGCCGCACGTGCTTGCCGAGCGGCAGCACGCCCACCTTCGAGCCGCCCTCGTGGATCGCCTGGCGGGTGACGAGCACGTGCGCGTCGGCCGGCGCCGACTCCACCGCGATCAGCGCCGTCATCATCTTCGTGAGGCTCGCGATCGGCCGCCGCTGCATCGGCGTTGTGCTGCCAGAGCACCTGGCCGGTGTCGAGGTTGAAGAGCAGCCCGGCGCGCGGCGGGTGGTGGAAGTCGATGTGGACCGGATCCCGTGCCGGATCCGACAGGCCCGGTGAGCTCGAAGGCCGGGCTGCGCGAGCGGCAGCCCGGCCGGCGAGGTCGTCGGGCCGCGCGGGCGGCGCGCGGGCGGGCCGTTAGCGCGCGGATGCGCTCGCGCGGTGGCTGCGCGCTCGAGCCGTGCGCGAGCGCCATCGCGAGCCCGGCGCCCGCAAGCAGGGCGATCGCCACCGCGACGCCGGCGATCTGGCGCCGCCGGCGGCGCCGCGCCGCCTGCTCGCGGCGGGCACGGCTCTCGCCCGGGGTCATGAAGGGGGATGTGCTCAGCGTGGCCTCTCGTGCGCGCGCAGGCGGCCCGCAGGCCGCTCTCCGCGCATCGGATCGAGCCGGCTGCGGGCCGGCGCTCGTCACCGTGGAGGATTACGCAGTGCGCCGACGATTCCCACTCCGAGCAGCACGAGGATGAACACCGCGAGGGCGCTCGCGAGGCTGAATCCCTCTTCGGAGACCGAGACGAGGGTCAGGAAGGCAAAGCCGACGATGAACACGCAGCGCCGTGCCGAGCACGACCAGGCGCGTCATGCGGGAGCTCTCGACGGTGCGCTCATCGGACTAGTAGACCCGCCGGGCTCGACCTTCTTCCGCCCCGCCGCGAACGCGCGGATGGCGAGCAGCCCGAAGACGAAGCCGCCGACGTGCGCGAAGTAGGCGACGCCTTCGGCACCGCCGACCGGGTCGGTGAGCCCTGCGGCCCCGAACAGCAGCTGGATGATGAACCAGAAGCCGAGCAGCCACAGCGCGGGGACCTCGACGATCGTCACGAAGAAGATGATGAACACGAGGGCGAGCACGCGGGCGCGCGGGTAGAGCACGATGTAGCCGCCGAGCACCGCCGCGATCGCCCCCGAAGCGCCGAGCGTGGGGACGGTGGCGTCGGGATGGACGAGCACCTGCGCGGCGAGCGCGACGAGCCCTCCCAGCAGGTAGAAGGCGGTGTAGCGCACGCGGCCGATCCTGTCCTCGACGGTGGGACCGAAGATCCCGAGGAACAGCATGTTGCCGAGGATGTGCAGCAGCCCGCCGTGCAGGAACATCGAGGTGAAGGCGGTCTCCCACGTGGCGGGTTGAGCCGCGGGCGTGCCGTGGACGCCCGGCTGGCCCTGGCACGCGACGCCGCTCGCGCTGCCTTCGAGCGTCGGGAAGCGTGACGAGTTCGCAGTGCTCGCCGGGATGCGTGAACTCGTACGGGATCGCGCCGTAGTGCACGGTGGTGCTGTTGCTGGGCCCCCCGAGCAGGCTGCCGCCGTGGCGGATGGAGAGCAGGTAGGCGAGTGCGTTGAGCGCGATCAGCGCGACGGTGACGACCGGGAAGCGGGCGAGCGGGATGTTGTCGCGGAGCGGGAACATCGGGCGCCACCATGCGCCCCGCTCGAACAGTCGTCCAGCCGCGGACCGCGCACCTTCAGGCTGTCGTAGTTTGGTCGAAGGGCCGCGATCACGGGGCCGGCCGCCGGCCCCGAGGACGTCAAGGTGATGAGCTGGGTCAACTCGTTCCCCCGCAGGCCCGCAGCCGTGCTGCTCGCCGCCGCTGCCCTCGCGGCGGGCGTTGCGACGCTCGCAAGCCGCACGCCGACGAGCTCCGAGCGAGCTGTCGCCGGGGTTGACCCCCACGAATGCCCGGGAGGTTCGTGCGGCGCGCCGCCTGCGCCGGCGCCGGTCGGCACCGGAGCGCGCCTCGGGCGCCGGCGCCGGGCGCGCACCGGGGTCGCCTCGGGCGCGCGCACTGAAGGCGTGCTGGAGCCGGCCGTCCCGCTCGTGGCGGCGAACGGTGCGGGCACGAGCAACTCCGCACAGACCGGAGTGGGCGCGGCGGGCCCTGCGGGCAGCGCCGGCGCGGAAGGCGCGCCCGGGGCGGAAGGGCCCGAAGGTGCGCCGGGACGTGAAGGCGCCGCCGGCTCACCCGGTGAAGCCGGAGCGAGGGGCGAAGCGGGGGCCACCGGCGCGGAAGGTCCCGAAGGCCCACAGGGGCAAGCGGGGCCGGAAGGAAAGCACGGCGCAAAAGGCAAGCGCGGACCAGAAGGCCCTCCGGGCTCCTCCCCGTCATACACATACGTGACCGGGTCCGACGTCTCCGGCCCGGTGGTCTTCGAGGCGACCGTGGAAGCGGAGGTCGAATGCCCCGAGTCGGCGCCGAAGGCGGTGGGCGGCGGCGGCGTGGCGACCGGCGCCGGGATGATCCTGGCAGCGTCCGAGTCGATGCCTCCTCCTCCCGCGCCCGCGCGCGGCTGGAGGGTGGTGGCGGAGCAGCTCGATCCGAGCGGCGGGACGCCGGGGGTGGTGCACGCGTTCGCGAGCTGCGCGTCGTGAAGGCTGGCGCGCTGGCGCGGACCGTCCGGCGAGCGGCGCTACAGCGCCCGACGTAGCGGACGTGGCCGTGGCCGGTCGGTCTGCACCACCGCGAACGGATAGGACTGTCCTTCACCCGCGCCGTGCAGACGAACGTCAGGCCCGGCGCTGCTGCAGCACGTGGGCGGGGCAGGTCACGAGCGAGCCTATGCCGTGGCTGGAGATCGACGCCTCGATCGCCCTCTGCACCCGCGGGACGTTGAGGACGACGAGCGGCGCCCGGTTGCCGAAGCGGACGTTGCCCTTGCTGTTCTTCACGACCACGGCGACGGGGTAGGTCCCGACTTCGAGCTTCGCCACGCATGTGAACCCGATCCCGGCGACGGCCTGCACATTCGACGGGCACTTCACCGTCGTCGGCACGTGCCGCTGAGCGAGGATCGAGGCGGCGATCGAGTGCTGCACGGTCGTCGCATCCACGGTCGAGTGGTCGCTGCCTCCGCATCCGCTCGCCGACGCGGCCAGAGCCGCGCCCGCGGCAAGGACCGGCAGCAGTCGCACGCCTTGCAACGGCACCTTGCAGGCCGATCCGCCGTGTGACCGCCATGGTTGCCGTTCGCGCTGGTCGATCGATACATGTTCGCCCTGTCCTCCCGGCAGTGCGATAGTACGGACAAGGCATTCAGGTTGGGGGAAATACCTTGCACGGGCATCCCAGACGCAGGAAGATCGCCGCCGCGCTCGCCGTGCTGCTGGGGGTGGTGGTGGCGGTGGTGCTCATCGTCCGCGGCAACACGACGAGCAAGAAGGTCGTCGTAAACGGCGGGACCGCGATCGTCGTCGTCCCGCCCGCCGAAACGAACGCCAGGCGGGCGGGCACGGGCGGCGGTCCTGCCACCGGCGCCGCCGGCGGCTCCGAAGTGCAGGCGGGCCCCGTCATCGGGACCTCTCGCCCCGCCGCCGGGAGCGCGCCGTCCTCGGTGCGAAGCCAGGTGCTCTCGCCTGCGGCTCCGCGCGGGAGAGGCGCGCTCGCGGTAGAGCCGAACCGCAGGGCCAGACGGGCGAAGCGGGCGCCGAAGGCGCTCCCGGCGCGGCAGGACCGGCGGGTACGGCCGGCGGGCCGGGTATCCCCGGAGTCGACGGGATCGTGGGTGAAACCGGGAGCCCGGCCCACAGGGCCCGGAAGGCCCGCCGGGCGAGATCGGCGCGGTCGGTCCGGCCGGCCCGGAAGGACCGGCGGGTCCGGTCGGCCCGCAGGGGGCGACCGGGCAGACCGGCGCCCAGGGGATCCAAGGGATCCAGGGGATCCAAGGGATCCAGGGCGTCCAAGGGATCCAGGGCGTCCAGGGGATCCAGGGCGAAACCGGCCCGACGGGTGCAACCGGCGCGACGGGGGCGACGGGTCCGCAGGGCGAAACCGGGAAAGAAGGTACGCAGGGCAAAGAAGCGCGCAGGGCAAAGAAGGCGCGCAGGGCGCAACTGGTGCCACGGGTGCCCAGGGTCCGCAGGGCGTGCAGGGTGAAACCGGGGCGGCGGGGCCGGAAGGCGCGGCTGGCGCGAAAGGCGAAACTGGCGCGACCGGCGCTCAGGGCCCGCAGGGCGAAAAAGGCGAAACCGGCGCGACTGGTCTGCAGGGTGAACAGGGGCTTCAGGGCGAAACTGGCGCCCAGGGAATCCAGGGCGAGACGGGCCCCCAGGGTGCCACCGGTCCGCAGGGCGCAACGGGGGCGACGGGAGCGCAGGGCATTCAGGGTGAGACCGGCCCCGCGGGACCGCAGGGCGAAAAAGGCGAAACCGGCGCGAAAGGCGAAACTGGCGCGACCGGCGCGAAAGGCGAAACCGGCGCGACGGGCGCGAAAGGCGAAACCGGTGCGACGGGCGCGACCGGTGCGATCGGTCCGCAGGGTCCCGTTGGCCCGACCGGCGCCACCGGACCCCAGGGAGAAACGGGCGCCCAGGGTGCGACCGGCGCGACGGGCGCGACCGGCGCTCAGGGTCCGCAGGGCGAAACCGGGAAAGAAGGCGCGCAGGGCAAAGAAGGCGCGCAGGGCGCAACTGGTGCCACGGGCGCTCAGGGTCCGCAGGGCGAAAGAGGCGCTACCGGCGCGACCGGCGCCCAGGGCCCACAGGGCGTCAAAGGCGAAGTGGGGGCGACCGGAGCTCAGGGCCCGAAAGGCGAAACCGGTGCGACCGGTGCGACCGGCGCCCAGGGCCCGAAAGGCGAAACCGGTGCGACGGGCGCCCAGGGCGTGAAAGGCGAAAAAGGCGAAAAAGGCGAAACGGGCGCCCAGGGAATCCAGGGCATCCAGGGCGTCAAAGGCGAAGCGGGGCCTCAGGGCCCGCAGGGCGTCAAAGGCGAAACGGGCGCGACCGGGGCGACGGGCGCGACGGGGAAAGAAGGTCCGCAGGGGTTGCAGGGCGTCAAAGGCGAAACCGGCGCGGCCGGTCCGACGGGTCCGGCCGGTCCGACGGGCGCGACAGGCCCGCCGGGTCCCGAAGGCAAACGGGGCCCCACAGGCCCCGAAGGCCCCGAAGGCGAGCCGAAGAAATTCACCTACGTGGTCGGCCCGACAAAATTCGTCACCGTGGGCCAACCCGTGGGCGCGAAAGTAAAAGCGGTAGCCAAATGCGCCGCTGGCGAGGTCATCGTCGGCGGGGGCGGCGAAATCAGCCCATCTGGCCCCCTGGTGACAGAAGAAGGAGCCGGTATCGCGCTTGGTGTTTCAAGGGCCGCGCCACCGAGAGAATGGATAGTGGAAACAACCCGAACGAATACGGACCCGTACGGAGGTGATTCCGGAGACGTGAGAGCATACGCGGTCTGCGCGAACGCTCCCAGCGCCAGTACGGGCGAATAACAGGCTCGAAGCGGCCGCCCGGGACGAGGCCCGGGATCGGGGCCGATCAGACCGCGGCGAGCGGGCCCGCACCGGCGCGGCGCTGAGGTACGTGGTGGTCGGCGTGGTAGCTGGAGCGCACGAGCGGGCCGGCGGCGACGTGGTCGAAGCCGAGCTCGTAGGCGGCGTCCTCGAGTGCCTTGAACTCGTCCGGGTGCCAGTAGCGGACGACCGGCAGGTGGCGCTCTGAGGGCCGGAGGTACTGGCCGACGGTAGCGACCTGCACCGCCGCTCTCGCGCAGCGCGCCGAAGGCCTCGACCATCTCATCATGGGTCTCGCCGAGCCCGACCATCAGTCCGGACTTCGTGATGACCTCCCCTTCACCCATCTGGCTGGCCATCCGCAGCACCCGGCAGGAGCGGGCGAACTGCGAGCCGCGGCGGGCAACCGGATACAGCCGCGGCACCACCTCGACGTTGTGGTTGAACACGTCGGGTCGCTCTGCGATCACCTTCGCGAGCGGCATCTCCTGACCCTGGAAGTCGGGCGTGAGGACCTCGACCTGGCACCCCGGCGCCTGCCTGCGCACCTGGCGGATGACGCCGACGAACGCGGACGCGCCCTTGTCGGGAAGGTCGTCGCGGTCGACGGACGTTATGACCGCGTGGCGCAAGCCCATCCGCGCGATCGAGCGCGCCACGCGCGCCGGCTCGAGCGGGTCGTTCCACGTCGGCTTGCCGGTCTTCACGTTGCAGAAGCCGCAGCGTCGCGTGCACGTGTCGCCGAGGATCATGAACGTGGCGGTTCCGCGCTCCCAGCACTCGCCCACGTTCGGGCAGGCGGCCTCCTGGCAGACGGTGTGCAGGTTCTCCTCGCGGATCAGCTCGCTCAGCTCGCGGTAGCGCTCGCCCCCGGGAGGCGGGACCTTGAACCACGGAGGCTTGCGCTCGCGCACGGGCCGCACGTCGTGGCCGAGCACGCTCAGCACGTCCATCCCGCCGGGATTCGCGCGTGATCTGGTGGCGCTCATGCGAGCACCGGTGGAGATGATGTCTTCAAGGGCTCCGGGCCTGCCGGCCCTCCGCTCGGGGTGGGCGGCGTGTCGATCCCGAGGCGCGTGGCGGAGACGAGGCGCTGGCGGCGCCCGTGGACGCGGCAGAAGCTGTACGCCATGCGCTTGCGGAAGCAGTGCAGGCGCTCGCCGGCGCCGTTCGTCTCGGCTGCGAGCGAGGTCATGCGCACGTCCGGCAAGCCGCATGCGACAACCCAGGTGAACGGCTCCAGGTCGTTGTCGACGTTGACGGCGAAGCCGTGGGTGCTGATGCCGCGCGAGACGTGAACGCCGATCGAGGCGATCTTGCGCTCCTGCACCCAGACGCCGGTGTAGTCGGGACCGTCCTCGACCCGGCCGAACGCCACGACGCCCACCTCCCCGAGCGCCGCTGCGATCGCCCGCTCCATCAGCCGCAGGTGCTCGATCACGTCACCCACCGCCATGATCGGGTAGCCCACGAGCTGGCCGGGACCGTGGTAGGTGACGCGCCCGCCTCTGTTGCTTTCGTGCACCTCGATGCCCCGCGCCTCGTAGGCGGAAGCGGGCAGGGGCAGCTCCTCGGCGCTCGCGCGGCGCCCGTACGTGTAGGTGGGCGGGTGCTCCAGCAGCAGCAGCACGTCTGGCAGCTCGCCCGAGATGCGCCCCTCTCGCAGCTCCTCCTGCAGCGCGACTGCTCGCGCGTACGGCACCAGGCCCAGGTGGCAGACCCAGAGCTCGTCGCCTCGATGCCGGGGGGCGCCCATCAGCTTCGTTCCAGCCTAGCGTCGCGGTCCGTTTCGCTCGCCCGCCAGCAATCGAGTACACGGCGTCGTCGCTGTAGCGGTCGCCCACCCAGTAGGCCTGACGCAGCACGCCCTCGTAGTGGAAGCCGAGCCGCTCAGCCAGCGCCCGGCTGCTCTCGTTCTCGACGTCGGTGCGGATCTCGACGCGGTTCAGCCCCCAATCGTCGAAGGCGATCTCGAGGAGCACGGTGAGGGCTGCCGTCATCACGCCCCCTCCCCGGTGAGCCTCGTCGAGCCAGTACCCGATCTCGGCGCAGCGGTTCTCCGCTTCGACGCGCTGGAGGCCCACCATGCCGACGATGTGCCCGTCCACGACGACGGCGCGGTGGAGGCCCTCGCGCGACCCGGCGGTCTCGCGCGCGCGCCTGACGAACGCGAGCGTCTCATCGGCGGTCTGGTTGCGGGCCCAGCGGAGCCACCGCGCGAGGCCGGGCGGTTGCGATCGATCACGGCATGCAGCTCCGCCGCGTCCGCATCGGTCAGCTCGTGCAGCTGCACCCCGGCAGCCGTCCGCCGGCGGGCATCGGATCGCCTCGCTCACAGCGTGAGCGCCGCGGGCGCCTGCAGCAGCTCGCGGATGCGGGCGAGGAACTGCGCGGCGTCGGCGCCGTAGAGCAGGCGGTGATCGCAGACGAGCGTGAGCGCCATCGTGTGACGCGCCGCGAGCTCGCCGTCGTGGACGACGGCTCGCTGCTCGAGCGCGCCCACCGACAGGATCCCCGCCTGGGGAGGATTGATGATCGCGCTGAAGCTGCGCACGCCATACATCCCGAGGTTGGACACCGTGAATGTGCCGCCGCCGAGCTCGGGAGGAGTGATGGTGCCCGCGCGGACGCGCTCGGCGAGCGCGCGCGTCTCGCGCGAGATCTCTCCGAGCGACTTCTCGTCGGCGTCGAACACCGTCGGCACGACGAGTGCCCGCTCCGCTGCCACCGCCACACCCACGTTCACCCGCGAGTGCAGCTCCACCTTCCCGTCGCGGTAGCTGCCGTTCGCTACGGGGTGCTCGCGCAGGGCGAGCGCGCTCGCCTTCACCACCATGTCGTTGTAGGTGGGGGTGGGCGTGCCAGCGGCGGCCGCGCTATCCGCGGGCGCGAGGCGCTTCAGCTCGGCGCGCAGGCGCACGCACTCCTCCATGTCCACCTCCGCCTGCAGCGAGAAGTCGGGGATCGTCGCCTTCGACTCAGCCATTCGCCGGGCGATCGTCTGCTGCGTGCGCGTCAGCTCGAGCGCCGTCGTCTCACCCTTCGCCGTGGCGACACCGGCGGGCGTCGCCACGGGCACCGCCTGGGCAGGCGGTGCCGCCCGCGCCGCCGCCGCGCCTGAGCCCTCGACGTCCGCCTTGACGATCCGCCCCCCGGTCCGCTGCCCGGCACCGCGTTGAGGTCGACGCCTCGCAGCCGCGCGATGCGCCGTGCGAGTGGCGAGGCCTTCACGCGCGCCGCCGTGCCCGTGTCGCGCTCCTGTGCGGGCGGCGGCGCGATCGCCCCGCCATCGCGGCGCCCCCGCCGGGTGCGTGGCCGTCGCCATCGGCGGCCTGCGAGGCGGGCGCTGCGACGCCAGCCTGCTGCGCCGCGTCGGCTGGCTGCTGCGGCGCCATCTCAGCGCCGCCCACGTGCGCGATCACGGTACCCACCGCGAGCGTCTCGCCCTCGGCTGCCACGATCTGGAGGACGCCGTCGAGGTCGGACTCGTAGGTCATCGTCGCCTTGTCGGTCTCGATCTCGACGAGCTCCTCGCCGCGGCTCACCTCCTCGCCGTTCCCCTTCAGCCAGCGCAGGATCGTGCCCTCCTCCATCGTGTCCGACAGGCGCGGCATCACGAGGTCCGCCATCACGCGCTCCCGCCTGCGCGCACCGCATCGGCGGCGCGCGCCGCGTCGCCGCGCACCGCCGCCAGGGCGGCGCGCACGATCTGCGGCTCGTGCGGGTAGGCGATGTCCTCGAGCGGCTTGGAGTAGGGCATCGGGACGTCGGCGCCCGCCACGCGCTCGACGGGCGCGTCGAGGTCGTCGAAGGCCTGTTCGCTGATCAGCGCGGCGAGGTTCGCGCCCACGCCGCCGTGCGGCCAGCCCTCCTCGACGATCACGCAGCGGTTGGTCCTGCGCACCGACGCCAGCATCGTCTCGAGATCGAGCGGCCTGAGCGTGCGCGGGTCGATCACCTCGGCGTGCACGTCGTGCTCCTCGGCGAGCACCGCGGCGGCGCGCTCGCAGGTGAGTGCCATCCTCGACACGCCGATGATCGTCACGTCGGAGCCCTCGCGAGCGATCCGCGCACGGCCGAAGGGCACGAGCTCCTCATCGCCGTCGGGCACCTCTCCGCGCACCCCGTAGAGCGCCTCGTGCTCGATGAAGATCACGGGGTTGTCGTCGCGGATGGCCGTCTTGAGCAGCCCCTTCGCGTCGGCTGCCGTCGCAGGCACGGCGACGAGCAGGCCGGGGATGTGCAGGAACATCGCCTCGAGGCAGTGCGAGTGGGTGGGCCCGAGCTGGTGCCCTGCTCCCTGCGGCATCCGCACCACGAGCGGCACGTTCACCTGGCCTCCGAACATGTAGCGGATGTGGGCGGCGTGGTTGACGATCTGGTCGAAGGCGAGCAGGGAGAAGTTGATCGTCATCAGCTCCACCACCGGGCGCAGCCCGGTCATCGCCGCGCCCACGCCCACGCCGACGATCGTGTTCTCGGAGATCGGCGTGTCGCGCACCCGCCGCTCGCCGAACTCCGCGAGCAGGCCGTCGGTCACCTTGAAGGCGCCGCCGAACACGCCGATGTCCTCTCCCATCAGGAACACGCGCTCGTCGCGCGCCATCTCCTCGCGCAGCGCCGCGCCGAGCGCCTCGCGATAGCGCACCTGCGCCATCAGGCGACCTCCTCGCGGGCCTCGCCGCCGTCCTCTCCAGCGGCGAGCGCCTCGGTGAGCTGCTGGGGGATCTCGTCGTTGGACGTCGCCGCCGCCTGGCCCCGGAGGGCTCGCTCCGCGCCGGGTCCTTCGAGCTCGGACCCTTCGCTCGAGGTGGCCGCCGAGTACCAGCCCCGGACCTGGTCGTCGAGGACGTAGACGTCGTCGTACAGCGACTCGGGCGGCGGAAACGGCGAGGCGTCGGCGAACGCCACCGCCGCGTCCACGCGCGCCATCGCCTGCTCGTCCATGTGCGCCATCTCCGCCTGCTCGAGCACGCCCTCGCGTACGAGCAGCGCGCCGAACGTCGCGATCGGGTCACGCTCGCGCCACTGCGCAACCTCCTCCTTGCTGCGGTACTGCTCGGGATCCGCCATCGAATGTCCCCGGAAGCGGTAGGTAACCGCCTCGATGAGCAGCGGCCGGCGGTCCTCGCGCACGCGGCGCACCGCCTCGCAGACCACCTCGTAGGTCTCCATCACGTCCATCCCGTCGCAGCGCATGCCGGGGACGCCGAGGCTCTCGCCCTTGCGCTGCAGGTCGGTGACCGCCGAGTGCCTGCGCAGCGCGGTTCCCATGCCGAACTGGTTGTTCGTCACCATGAACACGACGGGCAGCCGCCACAGCGCCGCGAGGTTGAGCGTCTCGCCGAACGTACCCTGGTTGGAGGCGCCGTCGCCGAACGTGCACAGCGTCACGTCCCCGGTGCCCTCGTAGTCGCTCGCGAGCGCGATCCCGGCGGCGATCGGCAGGTTGCCGCCGACGATGCCGTAGCCCCCCATGAATCGGTGCTCGAGGTCGAACATGTGCATCGACCCGCCGCGCCCGTGCGAGCAGCCGTCGACGCGGCCGAAGAGCTCCGCCATCACGTTCTCCGGAGGCGTTCCGCGGACGAGCGCGTGGCCGTGTGAGCGGTAGGTGGAGATCAGGTAGTCGCTGTCCTGCAGCGCACGCGCGCTGCCCACGATCGTCGCCTCCTCGCCGATCGAGAGGTGCAGGAAGCCGCCGATCTTCGCGCGCGCGTACATCTCCCCGGCGCGCTCCTCGAAGCGCCGGATCAGCATCATCGTGGCGAGCCACTCGCGGGCCGTCTCCGGTGGGGGAAGCTGGGCCATCACTGCTCCACGGTACTCCAGCGTTCGACGAACTCCTGCGCACCGAGCTGGGCGAGATCCGCGCGGATCGCCCGCGCGAGCTTCGAGGCGGTGTGCGGGGCGAGGTCCCAGAACAAGATCACCTCGCCGCCGTCGATCTCGACGACCTCCACGTGATCCACGCGCCCAGGGTCCGCGAGCAGCGCAGGGGCGCGGCCGCTGCGCGTGAGTATCACGCGGTAGGCGTCCCTCGCTCTCATCGCGCGTCCTGCGCCTTCATCGCGCGTCTTGCGCCCCGCGGCGCATCCGCTCCGCCGCCCGCTCGAGCGCCCGCTCGCCGACGAACACCTCGGCAGGCGCCCCAGCGCCCGCCACCCGCACGGCGGGGACGTCGCTCACCCCCGACCGTGCCGCTTCGCGGCTCGCCTCCGCGAGCTGCTCCGCCACCGTGCGGAGCTCGAGCGCGCGAAGCACCGCCGCGGGGTGCATCTCGCACGCCGCCGCCGCGATCAGCACGAAGTCCCGGTCCTCGAGCGGGTGGCCGCCCGCGAACGCCTGGCGGAACGCCGCCTGCGCGAAGGCGACAACCCGGCCGATCGACTTCGCGTACGTGGCTGCGCGCATCGCGAGCGAGCTGTCGAACGGGAACGGGTCCGGCCAGCGCAGCGCCTGCAGCCCGAGCTCGTGCGCTCGGCGCTCCGTCTCGTTCAGGAAGATGTCGCGCTCCTCGGCGCAGCGGAACGCGTCGAAGGACTCCCCGCCGAGCTCGCGCGCGAGGACGGGCTGCCACTCCGCGGGGCCCGGCAGCGCGTGCAGGACGCGCTCGGCGGCGATGTACGCCAACGGGCTGGCGAGGTCGAAGTAGAACGTCGCCGAGGGCGAAGCTGCCGCCGGTGTTGGTGAGGACGACCCCGTAGCCGGCTCCTCAGCCGTGGATCAGCCAGCCGTCTGCCGCGCGGCCGGCTTCCATCACCGCCTCGGACAGCGTCGGGTGGCCGTGGACGATGCGTGCCACCTCGGGGAAGCCGCCCTCGAGCGCGCGCACGTTCACGAGCTCCTGGATCAGCTCGGTGGCGCGCGAGCCGACGATGTGGCCGCCGAGCAGCTCGCCGTAGGCGCTCTCGCCCACGAGCTTCACGAGGCCCGTGCGGTCGCCGTACACCGTGCCTCCGCCCACCGCCCCGTAGGGCACCTTGCCGACCACCACGTCGTACCCCTGCTCACGCGCCTGCTCCTCGGTGAGCCCGAACGAGCCGACGTTCGGCAGGCAGAAGGTGGCGCGCGGGATGTCGGGATAGGACAGGCGGTGGGTGGGCCGCCCGGCGATGTCCTCGGCGGCGATGATCCCCTCGTCGGAGGCCTTGTGGGCGAGTGCGGGGCCCGGCACGAGGTCCCCGATCGCGTAGACGCCGGCCCGCGTGGTGCGCATCGCCCCATCCACCTGGACGAGCCCGCCGTCGTCGAGCACGACGCCCGCGGCGGCGAGCCCGAGGCCCTCGACGTCGGCACCGCGACCGGTCGCCACGACGAGGTAGTCGACCTCGGCGGGCGTGTCGCCGTGGAGGAACGTGCAGATCAGCTCGGTGGCTACGACGTTCGTCACGAGCGAGTTGGTGTGCACCCCTATGCCCTGACGCTTGAGGCCGCGCTCGACGAGGCGGGAGATGTCGGCGTCCTCGGTGGGGAGCACCCGCTCGAGGGCCTCGAGCAGGAGCACCTCGCTCCCGAGCCGCGCGTACGCCGACGCGATCTCGGTGCCCGACGCGCCCGCGCCGACGACCGCGAGCCGGGGCGGGACCTGCTCGAGCGCCCACGCCTCCTCGGTGCCGATCACCCTTCCGCCGAACTCCACCCCGGGGATCGAGCGCGGCACCGAGCCGGTGGCGAGGATGACGCTCCCGGCGGTGAGCGCGCGATCCCCCACGTGCACGTCCCCGTCGGCCGTGAGCGTCGCGTCCCCCTCGATCACGTCGATCCCGTTCTTGCGGAACAGCCCGCCCACGCCCGAGGTGAGCGTCGAGACGACCTTCTCGCGCCGGGCTTGAACGGCGGCGAAGTCCACCTCGACGGCGTCCACCTTCAGCCCGAACTCCTCGGCATCGCGGATCTCGGACAGGAGGTCTGCGGAGCGCAGCACCGCCTTGGCGGGGATGCACGCGTAGTTCAGGCAGCGCCCGCCGATCCGGTCGCGCTCGACGACCGCGGTGGAGAGACCTACCTGAGCGGCGCGGATGGCGGCAACGTAGCCACCCGGCCCGGAGCCGACGACGATGCAGTCATAGGAGCCATCGGCCATCGCGGCGTGAGCCTATCGAAGCGGGCGTGTGCTGCCCGGGCGACGCCGGCACCCGCCGCGGCCCTCAGGGCAAGCCGCGCTCGCCCGCCTGCATCCGTCCCATCACGCGGATGAGCTTCCAGAACAGCCAGCCGCCCAGCGCGATCCCCACGAGACAGACCGCGGCGGCGGTGAGCGTGGATGCGACGACGAGCGCGAGCGAGGTGACGATGATCTGGAAGGCGAGGAGCGCCTCGAAGCCGAGCACCGCCCAGTAGCGCCGGCGGTACATGCCGGCGGCGAGGGCGCAGAGCACCGCGGCCAGGAACGCCGCCGCGGGGAGCGATCCGCCGCGCCTGTTGAGGTCGTGCACGGTGAGGGCGCCGACGATCACGAGGATCGCGAGCACCGCGCATACGACGGTGGCGGCAACCAGCGCGGGCGGCCGCTCGTCCTCGCCGAGGGGCCGCAGCGCCTCGCGCGCGCGCTCGTCGCGCTCGCCTCCGCGCGGCCGCCGTCCCGGCGCCGAGGAGTCGCCGCCGCCGCTCAACTGCCCTGCTCGTCTGCAGGCGACGGCAGGCGCTCGGCGAGCTCGCGCGCGGCGGCCTCGGGATCCTCGGCATCGGCTACCGCTCGCAGCACGCACACCCGCGTGGCGCCGGCGGCGGTCACCTCGTCGAGGTTGGCGGCGTTCAGCCCGCCGATCGCGAAGAACGGCACGGGTGCGTGCGCCGCCGCGTAGCGTACGAGCTCGGGTCCCACCGCCGGACGTCCCGGCTTCGTCGGCGTCTCGTGCACAGGGCCGACGCCGATGTAGTCGACGAGCGCGGGGTCGGCGGCGTCGATCTCCTCGGGCGCATGCGTCGAGAGGCCGACGATCGCATCGGCTCCGACGACCTCGCGCACCTGCGCCGGGGGCGGGTCATCCTGGCCTACGTGCACGCCGTCCGCTCCCACCTCGGCAGCCACCGCCGGGCGGTCGTTCACGATGAACAGCACGTCGAGGCGGCGGCAGAGCGCCTGCGTTGCGTGCGCGACAGCGGCGAGCTCATCGTCGTCGAGCAGCTTCTCGCGCAGCTGCACGACGTCCACGCCCCCTGCCGCCGCGGCGCGTACGAGGTCGGGCAGGCTGCCGCGGGAGGGGGTAGCCCCGAGCACGAGGTACAGACGAGCGCCCCGCAGCCGCTCGCGTCGCTCCTGGCCGATGTCGACAACCGCCATCGGCTTGAGTCTCGCACGCATGCCCGCTCGCTCGGCGGTGGCAGCGGGCTAGCATCAATCGCATGAGCGGCGAGGAGCGCGCTGAGCTTGTCGTGGTGGGAGGCGGCATCGTCGGCCTCGTGGCGGCCTGGCGGGCGCGCCAGGCCGGGCTGGACGTACTGCTCCTCGAGCGCGAGGACGCGGGACGCGGCGCCGCCCACGTCGCCGCGGGCATGCTCGCGCCCGTCTCAGAGGTCGAGTTCGGCGCCGCCGGCCGGCGCCTGCTCGACCTCGGCCTGCGCTCGGCGGCGCTGTGGCCCGGCTTCGCCGCCGAGCTGGGCGAGTCATCTGGCGTCGCGGTGGAGCTGCGGCGCACGGGCACGCTGCTGCTCGCCCGCGACGCCGACGAGGCGCGCGAGCTCGAGCGCCAGCTCGAGTTCCGCCGCTCCCTCGGCCTGGAGGTGCGCCGCCTGCGCGCGAGCGAGGCGCGTGAGCTCGAGCCCGCGCTCGCGCCGACGGTGCGGCTCGCACTCGAGGTTCCCGACGACCACTCGCTCGACCCGCGCCGTGTGCTCGCCGCGCTGCGCGCCGCCTGCGAGCGCTCGGGTGTGCGGCTGCGCGAGCGCGCCGCGGTCGAGCGCGTGCTGCTCGCGCCCGGCGGGGAGTGCGTGAGCGGCCTCGAGCTCGCGGGCGGCGAGCGCGTCGCCGCCGAGCGGATCGTGCTCGCCGCCGGAGCCCGGAGCGGTGGACTCGACGGGTTGAAGCCCGCCGACCGCGTCCCCGTGCGTGCGGTGAAGGGCCAGATCCTGCGCCTGCGCGACCCCGACGGCGCCGGTCTGGTGCAGCGCGTGCTGCGGTTCGAGGGCGGCTACCTCGTCCCCCGCGGCGATGGCCGTTACGTGCTCGGCGCCACCGTCGAGGAGCAGGGCTTCGAGCTCGGGGCGACCGCCGGCGGGGTGTACGAGCTGCTGCGCGACGCGTGGGAGCTCGTCCCCGGGATCGCCGAGCTCGAGATCGAGGAGCTCGCGGTGGGGCTGCGCCCCGGCACACCCGACAACCTCCCGATCATCGGGCCGGGAGCGAGCGCCGGGCTGATCTGGGCGACCGGACACCACCGCAACGGCGTGCTGCTCGCGCCGCTCACCGGAGACCTCGTCGCCGGCGTGCTCGCCGGCGACGATCCCGACGAGGCGCTCGCGGCGTGCTCGCCCGCCCGCTTCGCCTCGGCGTCCGGCGTCGAGCCCGCGCCGGCGGGGGTGGCTTCGTGATCCTCCTCAACGGCGAGCGCTCCGACCTCGGGGCGGGCGCGACGATTGCCGCCGCGCTCGAGCGCCTCGGCGTGGACTCGCAGGCACGCGGTGTCGCGGTGGCGGTGGACGGCGAGGTCGTGCCGCGCGCCGCCTGGGAGCTGTTCGCGCTCGCCGACGACGCGCGCGTGGAGGTGCTCACGGCGATGCAGGGCGGATGAGGAGCATGCGCGATCCCGCAACAGCCCCACCCGTCGATCCGGCGGACACGCTCGCAACGGAGGGCGATGCGCTTGCGATCGCCGGCACCACGCTTCCCTCGCGCCTGTTCCTCGGCACGGGCGGCTTCCCGTCGCTCGAGCTGCTGTCCGAGGCGATCGCCGCGAGCGGCAGCGGGCTCGTCACCGTCGCCCTGCGCAGGGTGGCGCCCGGCGGCGGCGGACGCGGATCGCTGCTCGGCGTCCTCGCCGAGGCGGGCGTGCGAGTGCTGCCGAACACGGCGGGCTGCCACACGGCGCGCGACGCGGTCATCACCGCGAGACTCGCCCGCGAGGCGTTCGCCACGGACTGGATCAAGCTCGAGGTGATCGGCGACGAGGACACGCTCCTGCCCGATGCGCCCGAGCTGTTGCGCGCGGCGGAGGAGCTCGTCGACGAGGGCTTCGTGGTGCTGCCCTACACGACCGACGACCCTGTGCTCGCGCGGCGGCTGGCGGATGTGGGCTGTGCCGCCGTGATGCCGCTCGGCTCGCCGATCGGCAGCGGCATGGGCATCCGCAACCCCTACAACATCAGCCTGATCCGCGAAGCAGTCGACGTGCCCGTCGTGCTCGACGCGGGCGTCGGCACGGCGTCGGACGCCGCGCAGGCGATGGAGCTGGGGTGCGACGCGGTCCTCGCGGCGTCTGCGATCTCGCGCGCGCAGGATCCCGTGGCGATGGCGGGCGCGATCGCCGCGGGCGTGCGGGCGGGGCGGCTCGCGCGGCTCGCGGGACGCATCCCGCGCCGCCGCTACGCAACGCCCTCGACCCCCGACGAGGGCCTGCCCGAGCTCACCTGAGGACTTCGATCGTCCCGTTCATCGTGGCGGGGTGGATCGTGCACGTGTAGTGGATCACGCCGGGTCGCGTCAGGCGCACCGAGAACGCCTTCCCTTCGCCGAAGTTGCCCGACGCGATGTGCTGGCCGGCGCCGTGGCTCGTGACGTTGTGTTCCACCGGGTCGTAGTTCGTCCAGCGCACGACGGTCCCCACCTTCACGCGCAGCGTGTCCGGGTGGATGGCGATGTTGCGGTAGGCGACCGGCACGGTTCCCGCCTGCACCGGCGCGCTCGGCGAGGGCGCAAGGTACTTGGGCGCCGTCAGCACGCGCACGTGGCCCGCGGTCGTCGTGTGCGCGCTGCTCGCCGTTCCGGCCGTCGTCGCTTCGCCGGAGCCGCCCGAGGAGCCGCAGCCCGCCGCGAGCGAAGCGCACGCGAGCAGGGCGAGGGCGCCCGCTGCGCGCCTTCGGAAGCGGTCGAGCGAGCTCACGTCGGGGACGATACGGCAGCGCGCGCCTAGACTGGCCGGTCCATGGCCACGCGCCACTTCCTCACCGGAGCCGAGCTCACCGCCGCCGAGCTGCACGCGCTGCTCGAGCGTGCGATCGTGCTCAAGCGCGCTCCGCTCTCCTCCGGCGCGCTCGAGGGCCGCAGCGTCGCCCTTATCTTCCGCAAGCCCTCCACGCGCACGCGCCTGTCGTTCGAGGTGGGCATCCACGAGCTCGGCGGACATCCGGTCGTGCTGCGCGCAGACGAGCTGCAGCTCTCGCGCGGTGAGGCGCTGCGCGACACGGCGCTCGTGCTCTCCCGCCACGTCGCCGCCGTCGGCGTTCGCACGGGCCCCGACGCGGAGCTCGAGGAGCTCGCGCTCCACAGCTCGGTGCCCATCATCAACATGCTCACCGCTCGCCACCACCCCTGTCAGGCGCTCGCCGACCTGCTCACCCTGCGCGAGGCCTGCGGCGAGCTGTCGGGCCTGCGCGTCGCCTACGTGGGGGACGGCAACAACGTCGCCCGCTCGCTCGCCGTGCTCGGCACGCTCGCGGGCATCCACCTCGCGGTGGCATCGCCCCCCGGCTACTCGCTCGAGGACGAGCTGTCGCTGCCGCCCGAAGCGACGGGCCTCGTGACACTTCACGAAGATCCGCACGAGGCTGTCAGGGATGCGGCGGCGGTGTACACCGACGTGTGGGTGAGCATGGGCGACGAGCAGACGGCTGCGGCGCGGCGGGAGGCGCTCGCCGACTACCGGCTCGACGACGCGCTGCTCGACGAGGCGGCGCCGGGAGCGTTCGCGATGCACGATCTGCCCGCCCACCCCGGCGAGGAGATCACGCCGGAGGTGCTCTACGGCGAGCGCCAGCGGATCTGGGAGCAGGCGGAGAACCGCCGCCACGCGCAGAAGGCGCTGCTGGAGCTGGTGACGCAGGCGTGAGCGAGAGCCGCGGAACCGCGCGCCAGCGCGGCGCGGACGCCGCCGCGAGGCCGCAGCGCGGCGACGAGCTCGAGCTGAAGATCGACTCGCTCGCGTTCGGCGGCGAGGGCGTGGCGCGGCTCGGCGACAGCGGCTACGTCGTGTTCGTCGCGGGCGCCGTGCCCGGCGACCGCGTGCGCGCGGTCGTGTACAAGCGCAAGCGCAGCTACGCGCATGCACGCGCCGTCGAGGTGCTCGAGCCGAGCCCGGAACGGATCGCTCCCGTCGCGGACCATCCCGGTGTCCCGTGGCAGGTGCTCCCCTATGAGCGCCAGCTCGAGGTGAAGGCGGCGCAGGTTCGCGAGGCACTCGAACGGCTCGGGGGCCTCGAGGGCTTCGAGCTCGAGGAGATCGTGCCGGCGGTCGAACGCTGGCGCTACCGCAACAAGCTCGAGTACTCCTTCGGCGGCGGCGAGGACGGCGAGCTCGTGTGCGGCTTCCACGAGCCCGCCGGCGGGCGTCGGGTCCTGCCGATGACGGACTGCCTGCTGGCGTCGGAGCGCAGCAACCGCGCGCGCGAGGTCGCGCTCACGTGGTGTCGCGAGCAGGGCCTCAGCGCGTGGGACCGCGGGCGCGGGCGCGGCCGGGGGGAGCCTCGGGGAGCAGAGCCGGGACCCGACGCGCAGGGCCGCGCGCGGCTTCGCAACCTCGTCGTGCGCGAGGGAAGGCGCACCGGCAAGCTCCAGGTCCGGCTCGTCACGACCGCCGGTGAGCTCGAGCCGGGCGAGCTCGCGGCCGTGCTCGCCGCTGCGCTCGGCGAGGAGCTCACGGGCGTGCTCTGGAGCCGCAGCCGGAGCCCCGCCGAGACGACGGCGGGAGGCGACACCGAGCTCGTGTGGGGCGAGGCGGACCTGCCCGAGCGGCTGTGCGACCTCGACCTGCGCATCTCGCCCGAGGCGTTCCTGCAGACGAACACCGAGATGGCGGAGGTGCTCTACGGCGCCGCCGCCGAGTACGCCGCGCTCGAGGGCTGGGAGCGCGTGTACGACCTCTACGCGGGCATCGGCACGATCGCGCTCACGCTTGCAGCGCGCGCCGGCGAGGTGTGGGGCATCGAGCTCGTCCCCGAGGCGGTCGCCGACGCGATCGCGGCTGCACGGCGCAACTCGATCACGAACGTCCATTTCTTCGCCGGCGACGCCCGCCTCGCGCTGCCGGAGTTGCTCGAGCGCGCGGGACGCCCCGACGTGCTCGTCGCCGACCCGCCGCGCGCGGGCCTTTCGAAGAAGGTGGTGCACCGGATCATCGAGGCATCCCCGCGGCGCATCGTCTACATCTCCTGCAACCCCACCACGCTCGCCCCGAACGCCGCCGAACTCGTCGCCGCCGGGTGGGCTCTGCGTCGCGTGCGCCCCGTCGACATGTTCCCGCAGACCCACCACATCGAGAGCGTCGCCCTGCTCGAGCGCGCGTAGCGCGGGGCGGCACATCTCTGCGTCCTCGGTCGCTCGCGTCCCCTGACCACGCCACGGTTCCTGCGTCCTTGCCCCAATCCGGTATGGTCGGAGCATGGCGGCCGTCGGGGGGCGCGCGATGGCGATGGCGCCCGCGGCGCTTCTCGCCGCGGTGCTCGCGGGCGCGCTCGCGTGGGCGGGCGCGGCACGCGCCGAACAGGACATCTTCAGCGCGTATCCGGAACTGCTGACGCGCACCCACCCGGCGCCGCTGCTGGCGACGTTCCTGCCGCCGGCGCTCGGGCCCGCGGGGGCGCTAGAGCTGAACGCGGCGCCCGAAGGGGGCGCGCGCTACTCGATGACCTACAACCGGATCATCCCGGCGGCGCATCCGGGGCTGCTGCCGAAGCTCGCTGCGGACATGTCGGTGAAGCTGCTGCCGGAACGCTCGCTGGCTGCCGCGCGGCGCCGGTCGCAGCGCTTCTACCGCTTCTCGTCCGCCACCGTGCGCGGCCATCCCGGGCTGCTGTTGCGCCCCAAGCACGGTACGACGACCGGTTATCTGTGGAGCGAGGGCGGCCACGTGTACGAGATCGCCACGGCGACGCCGCATACGCTCTCACTCGCCGAACTGCTCGGCACCTCGCGGACGCTCGGCCACCTGCAGTCCGACCTCTTCGGCCAGGACACGATCTTCATGCCCGGGCAGACGGTGGGCGGCGGGGCCGTGCTGCTCGTCACCGACGTCGCGGTGATCGCGAACGTGAACTGGACGGCGCCGTGCACCGAACGCTCGAACGGCCTGAGCGGTGGAGCCGGATCGAGCACGATCGTGACGCTGCCCCTGAGCGGGGGCTCGTTCTCGCTCCCGCCGACGTCCTTCGTCTCACCGACCCTGATCAGCGAAGGCGAACCGAGCACGTGGACGGTGAGCGTCAGTGGGTCGATCTCGGGTGCCGGCGGAACACTCGCCGTGGCCGCCACGGGCGAAAGCGCGAGCGAGGCGTGCTCGCTGGCGCCGGCGGCATCGAGTCTCGCCCCGAACCCGGATGCGTGAGCGCGTATGGATCGCGCTCGCGCGGGGCGCCTTCAATCGCCCGCCGTTCACGGCCGCCGACCCGCGTCAGGGCAGCTGGACGGTGTCCACCAGCGGCAGCGCCTCGGCCGCCGGCGGACAGGTCACCTTCCAGGCCTCGACCTCCGCCGGCGCCGAACAGTGCGCGATCGGCCCGGTCACGCTGCAGCTCAAGCGCTACCCCAAGTTCGGGTAGGGCCGCGGACAGGGCGCCGCGACCGCGCCCGCGGGCGAGACCTACGCCGGCAGGTCACGGTGCCGCTGGTGCGGCTGCCGATGCAGACCCGGTAGACATAAGCTTCCGGCCGTGCGCGCCGCCACGATCCGCGAGCAGCGAGGTGCTCGTCGAGGAGCACCCCGACCCCGAGCCCGGGACGGGCGAGGTGCTCGTACGGGTGCGCGCGGCGGGCCTGAACGGCGGCGACATGATGCAGCGCCGCGGCCTCTATCCGGCGCCGCCCGGGAGCCCGCAGGACATCCCCGGGATGGAGTTCGCGGGCGAGGTCGCCGCACTCGGGCCCGGCTCCGAGCGCTTCGCGGCGGGCGATCGTGTGATGGGGATCGTTGGGGGCGGCGCGCAGGCGGAGCTCGTCGTCGCGCACGAGCGGATCCTGATGCCGGTGCCGGAGGACCTCGACTGGCCGGCGGCGGGCGGCCTGCCGGAGGTGTTCACGACCGCGCACGACGCCGTGATCGTGCAGGCGGGGCTGCGCAGCGGCGAGCGCCTGCTCGTGCACGGGGGCGCGGGCGGCGTCGGCACCGCAGCGGTGCAGCTCGGCTGCGCGATGGGCGCGCGCGTCACCGCGACGGTGCGCAGCGAGGAGCTGCGAGGCGAGGTGGCTGCACTCGGCGCCGAGGCCGTGCCGTGCGAGGACTTCGCCGCCCGCGGCCCGTTCGACGTGGTGCTCGAGCTCGTGGGCGCGCCGAACATGGAGGAGAACATGCAGGCGCTCGCAACCGGCGGCAGGGTGGCGGTGATCGGCGTCTCAGCGGGCGCCAAGAGCGAGCTCAACCTGCTCGCGCTGATGGGCAAGCGCGCGCGCATCCACGGCTCGACGCTGCGCGCGCGGCCGCTCGAGGAGAAAGCGCTCGCGGCACGGCGCCTCGAGAAGGAGGTGCTGCCGCTGTTCGACACCGGCCGGCTGCGCGTGCCTGGTCGCCGAGACGTTCCCGCTCGAGCGCGCCGCCGACGCCTACGAGCGCTTCGCCGCGGGCGGCAAGCTCGGCAAGGTGGTGCTCGAGCCCTGAGCTAGTAGGGGGGCTGCGCGGCGTACCAGTCGCCGAGCGTGCGGAAGGCGGCCCAGAAAGCGCGCTTGGTGCCCTGCTCGTCGAGCGACTCGTCGATGTTCGGCACGCACAGCGCCTCGATCGTCGGCGTCAGCTGCTGCACCTCTCCGAGACGCTCGTGCACGGGGCGCGCGAGTGGGAGGTCCATCTCGTTGAGCGCGACAAGCGCCTCGGGGCCCATCACGACGACGATCTTGGGCTGCACGATCGCGATCTCCTCCACGACGCGCGATACGCAGGCGAAGTCGGCGAGCGAGGAGTCGCTCAGCGGGCACTTCGCGCAAAGCGTGCCGTAAACCGCGAGCGGATCGATCGACAGGCGCTTGAGCGACTTCATCAGCGCGCCGCCCGCGCGGCCGTAGAAGGCGACGCCCTCCTCGATCTCCGATGGCATCGGCCCGTACTTGAGCAGCATGATGTCGGCCTGCGGGTGGCCGGAGCCCAGCACCGGCATGAGGTTCCCGCGGGGACAGTGCGGGCACGCCTGGAGCTCGCGCGTGAGCGTGTTCAGCTCGCGGATGGCGCGCTCGAGGTACTTCTCGCGGATCTGGTCGTCGGTCACCGGCATCGGTGCCGAGGGATTAGACGGATGCTCGTCTTGTCCTTGGCGATGCATCAGTAGTTGCGCGCGCTAGGTGCCGCGGCCGCTCCCGGATGCCCGCCGCAGGCGCCGCAGGCGCCTCGCCTTGCTCGCCCGCTGCGCTCCAGGCGGCGTCGCACGCGTCTGCAGGAACTTGAGCGCCTGCACGTACAGGAGCGAGGACGGCCGCGTGAGAATCTCGGCGCCGCGCAGGGACTGCATGAACTCCTGCGGCCCGTCGAAGTCGTGCATCCTGATCCGCACCGAGCCGAGGCCCTGAGGGACGTGCGAGTCCGACCCCGCGCCGGCGGGGATGCGGTACTTGGCGGCGAAGCGCGCCGCCTCGTCGTTGAACGCGCTGATCGCCACGCGCGAGTTGAACACCTCGAGCGCGTCCACCTCGTCGAGGATCGGCAGCAGGTGCTCGTAGTCGGGGACCGAGTGCATGCGGTCGAACGGATGAGGCACGTACACGAGCCCGCCCTGGCGCCTGATCTCGGCAACCGTCTCCTGCATGCTCAGCCCGCGCGGTATCCGCTCCTTGATGAACAGTCCGATCACCTCGCCCTGCGACGCCGTCTTCACCTCCTCGCCCACGATCACCTTCACGCCCGCCTGGGCCGCCTTCGCGCTCGCCTCGAGCGCGCCCGAGATCTCGTTGTGATCGGTCACCGCGATCGCGCCGAGCCCCTGTTCGCGAGCCGTCGCGAGCAGCACCTCGACGGGCGTGGCACAGTCGTGCGAGTGGTCGGTGTGCATGTGTAGGTCCACATCGATCAGCGGGCGCCTCGCCAGGCGCGCGGCGAGCGCGGGGTCGTCGTCGTTCGGGTGGCGTCGGGCGGCGAGCATCGTGTAGATGTCCTCGAGCGTCCGCGCTGCCGCGTCGTCGTCGGCGACGAGGCTGTAGTCGCCGGGGAAGTATCTGTTCATCAGCTCGGCCGCCGCGGGCGTGCTCGCGGTGCGCGCGTCGAGCCGCCCGAAGAGGCTCTCCACGAAGCGCCGCGCCACGAGCGTCGACAGCAGCCGTTCGGCGGACGAGTGGAAGGAGCCGACGTTGAGCGCCCGCGAGTGGCGCAGCGCCGCGCCGGAGGTGCTCGGCGCGAACGGCTCGTGCACGTGCACGAAGTCGAGGTCCACCAGCCCGAGCAGTTCCTCGACGGTACGCGCCACGTCGATCGGCAGCGCAGACGGGCGCCGGCGGGCGCCGGCGGCGACGTCGAGCACCTCGCCGACGGCGATCACCGCGGGGCTTCCGCCGTCGGTGCCCTCGAGCAGGCTCTGCGGGATCCGAGCGCGCCGACCGCAGCGCCCTGCGCGAGGCGCGCACCCGTTCCTGCGAGCGCGAGGGGGCGAGCACGAGCACGCGGTGCCCCCGAGCCGAGAGCGCGCGCGTGATGCGGTCGATGTGCGCGTTGACCCCGTCCTCGTGCGCCTCCCAGGCATAGGGAGACACGTGCGCGATAGAGAACCGGCTGCTGCCCGCCTCCATGGTCACGCGCCCAGCGTCCGCCGGCTACCTCGTGCTCGTCCGGCCGCCGGAGCCGGTGCGCGAGCCGCGCGCACCGCCGCGCGATCCCGTGGAGCGCCCGCGCTTCGAGCGCGTCCCGGGGCGGCCGGCGTAGCGGGCGATGAACGCCTCAGTGTCGCGCCGCGCCTGCTCGTCGGGCCGCTGGTTGTGCGGGGACTTCATGAGATAGGAGGAGGGGCCGTCGAGCTGGCCGCTCACGCCGTGGTTGAGCGCGAGCTTGCAGCAGCGCACCGCGTCGATCACGATGCCCGCCGAGTTCGGCGAGTCCCACACCTCGAGCTTCAGCTCGACGTTCAGCGGGACGTCGCCGAAGGCCTGGCCCTCGACGCGGATGTGCGCCCACTTGCGGTCGGTCAGCCACGGGACGTAGTCGGAGGGACCCACGTGGACGTCCTCGGCGGGAAGCTCGTGGTCCATGATCGAGGTGACCGCGTTGGTCTTGGAGATCTTCTTGGACTCCAGCCGCTCGCGCTCGAGCATGTTGTAGAAGTCCATGTTCCCGCCGACGTTGAGCTGGGAGGTGCGCTCGATCTCGACGCCGCGCTCGGCGAACAGCCGGGCGAGCGAGCGATGCACGATCGTCGCGCCCACCTGCGACTTGATGTCGTCGCCGACGATCGGCACGCCCGCCGCGCGGAAGCGACGGTCCCAGTAGTCCTCGCGGGCGATGAACACGGGGATGCAGTTGACGAACCCGCAGCCCGCCTCGAGCACCTGCTCGACATACCACTTCGTCGCCTGCTCGGAGCCGACGGGCAGGTAGGAGACGACGACGTCGGTGTGCGTCTCCTTGAGGATGCGGACGATGTCGGCGGTCTCGCCGGGCGCCTTCTTGATCTTTTCCTTGAGGTAGCGCCCGAGGCCGTCGTGCGTCATTCCGCGGTGGACGGGGACGCCGAGCTTCTTCGGCACCGCGCGCGCGCCGCGGGCGAACTTGATCGTGTTGTTCTGGCCCGCCCAGATCGCCTGGCCGAGATCCTTGCCGACCTTCGCCGCGTCGATGTCGAACGCGGCCGTGAACTCGATGTCGCGCACGTGGTAGCCGCCCAGCTCGACGTGCATCAGGCCCGGGACGCGCTGCGCGGGGTCGGCGTCGCGGTAGTAGTGGACGCCCTGGACGAATGCAGAGGCGCAGTTGCCGACGCCGATGATGGCGACGCGCACCTTCTCGCTCTGGAAGCGGGCGGCGCCGTTGGTTGCGGGCGCGCCGTCGCGCTGGGCGCGGCCGTTGCTGTGCTCCTTGATCACTGATGGGTCCTTTGTGAGGGCTCGCGGGCGTGGTCCGAGGAAGGCGCGGCGGCCTCCCTGCTTCTCAGGTGGGGTGGGGCCGATCCGGACAGGGCCCCGGATCGCTCAGAGAGACTACTCCGCCGGCCGCGCTAGGTCACACCGACAGCTCACCGCGAACGTGCCAGATCCGCTGTATGACAGTGACGACGCTGAGCGCCGCCAGCACGTAGACGGCGGGCTCGAGCAGCTGGAAGTCGCCGAGCGAGGCACCTTGTGCGAAGACGAGGCCGATCGAGAGGATCACGACGCGCACCGGGCGGGTGGCGATGCCCACCTTGCACTCGACGCCGAGCGCCTCGGCGCGCGCGCGGGTGTAGCTCGACCATCAGCGACGCGAGCACGGCGACGACGACCGCCGCCGCCGCCACCCGGTTGGCCTGGAGCGCGAAGTAGCCGGCCACCGCCGCGAGCACGATGCCCTCCTCGATGCGGTCGAGCGTCGAGTCGAGGAACGCGCCGAACGGTGTCCCCTTCCCCGACATGCGCGAGTAGCGGCCGTCGAGCGTGTCCATCACCGAGCCGACGATGAACGCGATGCCGCCGAGGAAGAACAGCTGCTGCCAGACGAGCACCGCCGCCACCAGGTTGAGGACGAGACCCGTCATCGAGATCGCGTTGGGGGTGAGCCGCGACTCGATCAAGCGGTTGCGGACGAGCTCGCGGCGCTGCCCGGCGCCGATCGGCGCCCGCACGCGCCTGCGCCCCGCCCGGTAGGAGCCGCGCCGTGCCGGCCGCGATGGTGCGCGCTGCCTCGGAGCCATCCCGCCGCGCCGCCCTAGCCGCTGGCGGTGAGCCGTGCCGGGACGCGGAGACGCCGGAGAACCGCCACGCGGCGGGCCGCGCGCGCGCGAGCCACCCGGCCGCGTAGTAGGACACGCCGGCGGTGAGCGCGCCGAGCAGCGCGTCCACGATGAAGTGGTTGGCGGTGACGACGATCACGAACGTCATCAGGAACGGGTACACGAGCCACAGCACCCGCACGACGCTGTGCTTGCACAGGCGCGCGAGCGGCCAGCCGATCATCAGCGCGAACGCCACGTGCATCGAGGGCACCGCGGCGTACGGGTTGAAGAGGGCGGTCATCGAGGCGCTGCTGTTGGCGACGTGCACGGGCGTGAAGTACGCGACGCGTGTCGGTGAAGCCCCACTCGGGGAGGAACCGCGGCGGGGCGGTGGGGAACACGATGTAGGCGACGAGCGCGATCGCCATCGCGATCAGGAACATGTTGCGCACGAAGTAGAAGCTGCTGTTGTGGCGCATGTACACGTAGAGCAGCGCCGCGATCGTGATGGGGCCCTGCGCGTTCACGTACAGCCAGCTCGCGAGCAGGATCACGAAGTGGCTGCCCGACGCCCATGCCTGCACCGAGGGCTCGACGAACAGGTGCATCCCGCGCTCGAGCGAGATCAGGTCGCGCGCGTGGGCGAACGCCGCGTTGGCGTCGCCCTCGGCGAACCCGCGGACGAGACGGTAGGCGAAGTAGGCGAGGGCGAACAGCGTCACCTGGCGCAGCGCGTCGAGCCATCCGTGCGGCAGCAGGCGGGCCTGCAGGGAACGGGCGCGGGCGGCCATCGAGGCAGAAGACTAGACGATGCTCGAGAGCGACGGGGGTCGTTCTTCAGGAGCAGCGGGGACCGTGCTCGAACACGCGCGCGAGCGAGAAGCGGATCACGACGTGCACGCTCCCCGGCGCGCTCGCGCGCACCTGGGTCCAGCCGTCCGGCGCGCGCGCGACGCATCCGTGACCCTGCGCGATCGCCCAGTAGGGAGTGAAGCGCAGCCGCACCTCGAAGGTGCCGGCGCGCGGCGTGGCGAGCGTGAACGAGTCGTGCGTCACGCTCGTGAGCGTGGCGGGCTGCTGCGCGAGCGCGGGCGTCGGCACCACCGCGAACAGGCGCCAGTGCGCCGAGCGGAAGACCTCGTGCAGATAGGAGGGCGCCCCGCCCGGGGACTGGCCGCGCAGCAGGCGCGCCTCGGCCTTCGCCGAGTAGTCGAGCTCGGCGTCCGGGAGCGCCACGTAGGAGATCCCCTGTTCGTCCAGCCAGGCGCGGTAGCGGGCGGCCGTGAGCGGGCGCGATTCGTCGTAGAAGAGGCCGTTGCGGTAGCGGTCGAGCTGGCGCTCCCAGCCGCGCGCGATCATCACGCTCGGCGCCACCCAGCGCGCCTCCCAGTGGCTCGCGGTCGGCACCACCTCGATCCGGGCGGGCGCCGCTGATCCGCCCACGCCGCGCGCGCGCAGCTCGGCGAGCAGCGGCGCGTAGTAGGAGGCGGACGTCGAGGGTGTGGACACCGCCGCGACGAAGTCCGTGACGGGCGCATTCGCCTGCCAGTAGAAGAGCAGCGGCGCGAGCGCCACGAGCAGCCTCGTGCGGCGCTCGTGCAGCGCGCCGCCGGCGAGCACGCAGCGCCGCGAGCGGAGCCGCGACGAGCGCGGCGAGCCGGTCGACGTTGCCTCCCACCGCGCTCGGCACGAGGTACGCGCCGGTCATCGCCACCGCATAGACCGACGACGCCGATGCGCAGCGTGCGCTGCTCGGCGGGCACGAGCGCGCCGATCAGCAGCACGCCGGCGAGCGCCGGGTAGAACGCGGAGGGGACGAACGGCTGCGTGCCGCCTTCGGGGAACACGAGCGCCAGCAGCACGATCGGAGCGAGCGCCGCGACGGCGAGCGCCGAGGGCCACAGCCGCGCGGGTCCGGCGATCGCCCACGCCACGAACGCGAGCGCGAGGAAGGCGCCCGCGACCGGGCTCGCGAGCGAGGTGACGAGCGCGAGCGCGAGCGCGGGCCACCAGCGTCCGCGCTGGGCGGCGAGCAGCGCGCCGAGCCCCACCGCCGCGCCGAGGTCGAAGGGGACGCGGCAGGACAGCAGGGCGATCGAGGCGCCCACGGCGAACCACAGCGAGCCGACGCGCACCGCCCGCTCGGGGAAGCGGCCGCGGATCAGCTCCGTGAACAGCGCGGTGGCAACCGTCATCGAGACGGCGGCGAGCAGGCGCGGGCCGAAGCAGGGCCCCGAGCCCGGGCGCGAGCACCGAGTAGGCGAGCAGGTGGTGCCCGCCGTACCACGCGTTGTCCCACAGCGAGAGCCCCGTTTCGGCGAAGAGGTGGCTGCGGTAGCTCGCCGCCGCGAGATCCGGGCTCGGCGGGGCGAGGATCACGTAGATCAGCCCGAGCCCCGCCGTGAGCGTCCACGCGGGGGCCCGGCGCAGCCGGGCGATCACCTCGCGGACAGGAACTCCGCGAGCCGGTCGAGCAGGTCCGGGCGGTCGTACCACGGCCAGTGCCCCGCATCCGGCAGCTCGAGCAGCTCTGCGTGTGGCAGCGCCGCCGCGTATGCCGCCGCGAAGCGGGCGGGGATGTAGGGATCCTTCATGCCCCAGGCCACGAGCGCCGGCGCGTGCACCTCGCCGAGACGGCGACCGGCCTCCTCGAGCACCTGGGAGGGAGAGCTGCGGTACAGGCGCAGGATCGCCCGCTGCGTGCCCTGGTCGAAGTGGGAGAGCACGCTGTCGAGCCACTCCTGTGGCATCGGGCCCGGCGTGACGTTGGCCTCCCGTGAGGCCAGGCGCGCGGTGAAGCGGCCCGTGGTGCCCATCGCGAGCTCCCCGAGCAGGGGCGTGCGCCAGATGCGCGCGGTACGGTGCCAGCGGTAGCCGGGCAGGAACGGCACCGCGTTGACGATCACGAGGCGCTCGATGCGCTCGCGGCTGGCGCTGGGCGAACGCGAGCCCGACGGCTCCCCAGTCGTGCACCAGCATGCGCACGCGCTCCACACCCACCTCGGCGAGGAACCGCTCGATGAAGCGGTCGTACTCGCCGATCGTGTACTCGAGCGAGCCGGGCTTGCCCGAGCGCCCGAAGCCGGGGAGGTCGGGTGCGAGGCCGCCCGTACGCCCCAACAGCTCGAGCAACTCGTCGCTGCTCTCGGGCACGCCGTGCAGGTAGAGAACGGGGGCCTGCCCCTCGGGCGAGGGCGCGCTGCGCCAGAACACGGGCAGCCCGTCCATCTCGACAAGGTTGTCGCGCACCTCGGGCACGCGGCGAGGATATAGCGGCGGCGGCGCACGGCTACCTTGTCGAGATGCCCGCACGCAGCTCGATCGCCGCAGCGGCCTGGCGGGCGCCATCGCGCGCCCGCGTGCTGAGGATCCGCGACCGGCTGCGCGAGGCCTACGGCATCCCGCGCCTTCAGCCGCACGGCCACCCGATCGCCGAGCTCGTGCTCACCGTGCTCTCCCAGTCGACGAACGACCGCAACCGCGACGTCGCGTACCTGCGCCTGCGCGCACGCTTCCCGCGCTGGGACGACGTACGCGACGCACCGCTTGCGGAGGTCGAGGAGGCGATCCGTCCCGGGGGGATATCGAAGGTGAAGTCGGCGCGCATCCAGGCGATCCTCGATGAGATCACGCCGCCGCCCGATGGCGACCGAGCACGGCGCGCGGAGCCCTCGCTCGACTGGCTCGCCGATGCTCCCCTCGCCGAGGCCCGCGACTATCTCGTCGCGCTCCCGGGGGTCGGACGCAAGACCGCCGCCTGCGTGCTGCTTTTCGCCTAGGGCCGGCGCGAGGTGCCCGTCGACACCCACGTCTCTCGCGTCGCCACGCGCCTCGGGCTGCTGCGCGCGGGCGCGCCCTTCGAGGAGCTGCACGATGAGATGCTCGCGCTCACGCCGCCGGGCGAGGAGCTCGAGCTGCACGTCAACCTGCTCCGCCACGGCCGCCGGCGCTGCCACGCGCGCCGCCCGGAATGCGCGCTGTGCCCGCTCGCGCGGATGTGCCCGAGCCGCGTGCTCTTCAGCCCCGCGGCAGCACCGCGAAGGCGATCACCGCGTAGTGCAGCGCGGCAGCCGCGATGACGAGCGCGTGGAAGACCTCGTGGTACCCGAACACCTTCGGGAACGGGTTGGGGCGCTCGCTCGCGTAGACCACCGCGCCGACCGTGTAGAGCAGACCTCCAGCGGCGAGGCCCGCCACGCCGAGCCAGCCGATCGTCCCGGGTAGCTGGCCGAAGACCGACGCAGCGACCCAGCCGAGCGCGATGTAGACGGCGGCGAACACCCACTTCGGCGCGTCGATCCAGACGAGCTTGAACAGCACGCCGCCGAGCGCCCCCGCCCACACGACGACGAGGATCGTGCTCCCCAGCGACCCTTTCAGCGCGAGCAGCGCGACGGGCGTGTACGTGCCCGCGATCAGGACGAAGATCATCGAGTGGTCCAGGCGCCGCATCCAGCGCCGCGCGCGCGGGCGCCAGTTGTGGGTGTGGTAGAGGGCGCTCGTGCCCAGAAGCGCCGACACAGCGAGCGCGTAGATCGTCGCCGCCAGCCGGGCGCGGCCGTCCGAAGCGGCGAGGATCAGCGCGACGCCGCACGCCAGCGAGACGAAGAACGCGTAGGCGTGCGACACGCCCCGCAGGCGGGGCTTCACCGGCCCCGGGGGCAGCATCCGCATGACCGGTCCCGATGGCAGCATCTGCATTGCTAAGACGGTACAGGGTGCGGCCGCCGCACAGGTGAAGTTGCTGCGCGCGGGCTCAGCCCGGCGCGGCGCCGGCGCGGCTCGTGAGCTTCTCGCGCGCGCGCTCCGGCGTCACCTTCACGACGTCCCAGGCGAGCCCCATGCGCTCGAGCCCGAGGATCAGCCAGCCGGAGGGGTCGAACTCGTACCAGCGCAGCCCGTGGAACGCCGAGCGCGGGAAGGCGTGGTGGTTGTGGTGCCACGCCTCGCCGAGCGAGGGGAGCGCCAGCCAGAACACGTTCGTCGACTCGTCGTCGGTGTCGAAGCGGCGCCGTCCGAAGAAATGGCAGATCGAGTTGATGCTCCAGGTGATGTGGTGCACGAGGAAGATCCGCACGAGCCCGCCCCACAGGAGCGCGCTCAACCCCCCCGCGACGAGCGAGCCGCCGCTGATGGCGAAGCCGAGCACGAACGGGACGACGAGCGAGAGCACCGCCCACAGCGGGAAGCTGCGGTTGATGCGCCGCATCGTGGGGTCCTCGAGCAGGTCGGGCGCGAATCGCCGCGAGGACGCCTGGCCGTGGGTGCGGAACAGCCACCCGACGTGCGCGTGCCAGAGCCCGGTGAACATCCCGCGCAGACCCGCGCCGTGGCCGGCGTGCGGGCTGTGGGGGTCGCCCTCTTCGTCGGTGAACGTGTGGTGCTTGCGGTGGTCCGCCACCCAGTCGATGACGGGTCCCTGCAGCGACAGCGAGCCGAGCACCGCGAGCGAGTAGCGGATCCACCCGCGCGTCTGGAAGGCGCGGTGGGTGAGCAGGCGGTGATAGCCCACGGTCACGCCGACGCCGGTGAGGATGTAGAGGACCGCGAGGATCGCGAGGTCGCGAACGCCGAACAGGCTGTTCCACAGCAGCACGGCGGCAGCGATCACGCCCACGAACGGGACGACGACCGCGGCGATGTTCACGTTGCGCTCGAGGCGGGTCACCTAACGTCGTCTACCCTGCATGCGCCCGGGGTTACCCGCGGTGGCGAAGGCGATACGCCATCTTCACGATTGACCCCCCCGCATGGGGGGCCTCAGGGCATCGCAGCGGTCCTCCGCGCGCCGCCGTCGACCCAGCTGATCGTGGTGCCGGACAGCCGCAGCGAGGCGGGGTCGATCGACGTGCCCTTGTCGAGGACCGAGGCGTCTCCCACGCGCGGTGCCGCGTAGACGACGACATCGGTGAGCTGTCGGTGCTCGCTGCGCGATCTGATCCAGGCGACGGCGCCGGTGCTCGAGAGGACGAAGCTGTCTACGCCTTCGGAGAGGATCAGCCCGGCGTCGACGTAGTTCCCGCCTTCGATCGAGCGGATGATGCGCCTGCGGGCGACGTCGGCGATCACCACGCGCGTCGTCCCCGAGTCGACCCCGAACTGCGTTTCGGAGTAGCCCAGGATGTCGCCGGCGAGCTCGAAGTCGCCCACGGATCTGGTGCAGGCCGCGAAACCGGAGCGACGGCTCGCCCTGCAGCGTCATGCGGGCGCCGGTGCCGACGCGGCACGCCACCACCACCTTCGCCCCGACCACCATGTTCGTCCCCCGCGGTTCGGTCGAGTAGACGCGCAGCAGGCGGTCGCGGGCGAGCACCTTCGCGCCCGCGGGCGGGCAGGGCGGGTGCACGCCGCTCGATCCGGCGCCGCTCTGCGCGCCGAGCGCGAGGCCACCGCCGAGCACGCCTGCTGCGAGGACCGCTGCGAGGAGCAGCCGCCGGGACGGCGCCGCGCGCGACGCCCGGTCTCCGCCGGTACCCGGAATGCGCGTCATGCGAGCAGCGTAGCGCCGGTCCGAGGGCCGACGCGCCGTCTCCAGAACGGCGCGACAGCCCCCCGCGAGCCGCCCCTCTCTCGAGGAGCCGGACGCCGCCGTTCTACCCATTTGCAGGGATTTTCCTCCCTTGAAATCCATCAGGAAATCTGCCACAATCTCACTCAGATTTGTAACGCACATGCGAAGGAGCATCAACACATGGCCAAGACCATAGGCATCGACCTGGGCACGACCAACTCGTGCATGGCCGTGCTCGAGGGTGGCGAGCCGACGGTGATCGAGAACGCCGAGGGCGGGCGCACGACGCCCTCCGTCGTCGCGTTCGCACCCTCAGGCGAGCGACTCGTGGGCACGGTCGCCAAGCGTCAGGCGGTGACGAACCCGCAGAACACCATCTTCTCCATCAAGCGCTTCATGGGCCGCAAGGAGGCCGAGGTGCGCGAGGAGGAGTCGATCGTCCCCTACAAGGTCGTCGCGGGCCCCAACGGCGACGCCCGCGTCGAAGCCGCCGATCAGCAGTACTCGCCTCCGGAGATCTCGGCGATGATCCTCCAGAAGCTGAAGTCCGACGCCGAAGCCTATCTCGGCGAGGCTGTCGACTCGGCGGTGATCACCGTCCCCGCCTACTTCAACGACGACCAGCGCCAGGCGACGAAGGACGCAGGCAAGATCGCCGGCCTCGACGTCAAGCGCATCATCAACGAGCCGACGGCGGCATCGCTCGCCTACGGCCTCGACAAGGAGTCCGACCAGACGATCCTCGTCTTCGACCTCGGCGGCGGGACGTTCGACGTGTCCGTGCTCGAGATCGGCGACGGCGTGTTCGAGGTGAAGTCCACCGCCGGCGACAACCACCTCGGCGGCGACAACTTCGACAAGGCGATCGTCGACTGGCTCGTCGCGGAGTTCAAGAAGAGCCAGGGCATCGATCTGTCTGCCGATCCGATGGCGCTGCAGCGCCTGTACGAGGCGGCCGAGAAGGCGAAGATCGAGCTCTCCACGACGCAGGAGACGCAGATCAACCTGCCGTTCATCACGGCGGACGCCTCGGGGCCGAAGCACCTCGACACGCGCCTCACCCGCGCGAAGCTCTCCGAACTGACAAGCGACCTGCTCGACCGCGTGGTGGAGCCCGTGCGCCAGGCGCTCGACGACGCCAAAGGCAAGGGCGTCAAGGAGATCGACCACGTCGTGCTCGTGGGCGGCATGACGCGCATGCCCGCCGTGCAGGAGAAGGTCAAAGAGCTCACCGGCAAGGAGCCGCACCGCGGCGTGAACCCGGACGAGGTCGTGGCGGTCGGCGCCGCGATCCAGGCGGGCGTGCTCGCGGGCGACGTCAAGGACGTGCTGCTGCTCGACGTCACCCCGCTCACCCTCGGCATCGAGACCAAGGGCGGCGTGATGACCAAGCTGATCGAGCGCAACACGACGATCCCGACGCGCAAGGGCGAGGTGTTCTCGACCGCCGAGGACAACCAGCCGTCGGTCGAGATCCACGTGCTGCAGGGCGAGCGCGAGATGGCGCAGTACAACAAGTCGCTCGGCAAGTTCCAGCTGACCGGCATCCCGCCGGCGCCGCGTGGCATCCCGCAGATCGAGGTCGCGTTCGACATCGACGCGAACGGCATCCTCAACGTCTCGGCGAAGGACCTCGGGACGAGCAAGGAGCAGAAGATCGAGATCAAGGCCGGCTCCGGGCTCTCCGAGGACGAAATCAAGAACATGGTGTCCGACGCCGAGTCGCACGCCGAGGAGGACCGCCGCGCGCGGGAGCTCGCCGAGGCGCGCAACAACGCCGAGAACGCGGCCTACCAGGCGGAGCGCCAGCTGAGCGAGCTGGGCGACCAGGTGGACGCGGACTCCAAGGCGCGGATCGAGGAGGCGATCAAGGACGTTCGCGAGATCCTCGAGTCCGAGGACGCGGCGGCGATCAACGCGAGGGCGGAGGCCCTGCAGAGCGCCTTCCACGCCGTGTCCGAGGCGATGTACCAGCGCGCCCAGGAGCAGGCGGCGGCGGCCGGCAACGGTGCGTCCGCCGACGGCGACGCCGCGCCCTCCGAGGAGGAGGAGGACGTCGTGGACGCCGAGGTTGTCGACGAGCCGAAGGCCTAGCGCGCGATGGGCGACCGTGAGCAGACGCTCAACGACCAGACCCGCTCCCCCGGCGCGGACGCGCCGGGGGAGGAGTCGCGTGCACAGGCCCCCGGCACCTCCGACGGCGCCAGCGCTCCGCCGCGCGCGCCCGAGGACGGCGGCGCCGAGCTCGCGGGCGACATCGACGAGCTCGTGAAGACGACGGCCCAGCGCGACGAGTACCTGGCGCTCGCGCAGCGCACGCAGGCGGACTTCGAGAACTACCGAAAGCGCGTCGCGCGCGAGGCGGCGGCGGCGCAGGAGCGCGGCGCGATCGCGCTCGCCAAGGAGCTCCTGCCGGCGCTCGACAACCTCGACCGCGCGCTCGAGGGGGCGGACGAGAACGACCCCCTGCTCCACGGGGTGGGGCTCGTGCGCTCGGAGCTCTCGGCAGCGCTCGCGCGGGCGGGGATCGAGTCCTACTCACCCGTCGGCGAGGTGTTCGACCCCTCGCTGCACGACGCCGTGGCGACGGCGCCGCAGCCGGGCGAGGAGGTTGCGAGCGGCTGCGTCGTCGAGGTCTACCAGCCCGGCTACCGCCTGGGTGAGAGCATCATCCGCCCGGCGCGCGTGGTCGTGGCCGCGTAGGAGCCGCTGATGGCGACGCGTCCCGACTACTACAAGGCGCTGGGCGTCGACAAGAAGGCGTCCGCCGACGACATCAAGAAGGCCTACCGCAAGCTCGCGCGCCGCTACCACCCCGACCGCAACCCGGACGACAAGGACGCCGAGGCGCGCTTCAAGGAGATCTCGCAGGCCCACGACGTCCTCGGCGACCCCGAGAAGCGCAAGCAGTACGACAGCGGCAGCGGGCCATTCGCCACCGGCGCCGGGCCCGGCGGCGGATTCGGAGGCTTCGGGAACTTCGACTTCGACGGCGCCTCGATGAGCGACATCCTCTCGAACCTGTTCGGCGGCTCGACGAGCGGCCGGCGCGTGCGCACCAAGCCGCGCTCCGAGCGCGGCGCGGACCTCGAGGCGCAGGTTTCGATCACCTTCGACCAGGCGGTGTCGGGGGCGCAGGTGCCGCTGCAGGTCCCGATGCACGCGACCTGCCCGACGTGCCGCGGCACGGGCGCCAAGCCGGGGACGACGCCGTCGGTGTGCCCGCGCTGCGAGGGCCGCGGGATCGAGACACAGGGCCAGGGCATGTTCTCGATCTCGCAGCCGTGCTCGCGCTGCGGCGGCGCCGGCACGGTGATCGAGGACCCATGCCCCACGTGCCACGGCGCGGGCGCCGTCAGCACGGTGAAGCGGCTGCGCGTGAACATCCCCGCGGGGGTCCGCGACGGCAGCCGCATCCGGCTGGCGGGCAAGGGCGAGCCGGGGCGAAACGGCGGTCCTCCGGGCGACCTGTACCTGATCACCCACGTCGCGCCCTCGTCGCTGTTCACGCGCAAGGGCGACAACCTCGAGGTGGAGGTGCCGCTCACGATCCCGGAGGCCCTGCGCGGCGCCGAGGTGAAGGTGCCCACGCTCACGGGCACCAAGACGCTGCGCGTGCGCCCGGGCACCGCCCACGGCACCGTGCAGCGGCTGCGCGGCGAGGGTCCGCCGAAGCTGCGCAGCGCCGGGCGCGGGGGCTCGCAGGAGCGGGGCGACATCCACTACCGCTTCGTGATCGACGTACCCGACCACCTCAACAGCGAGCAGGAGCAGGCGATCGAAGCCCTTTCGAAGACGATGGAGGGCGACCCGCGGGCGCGGCTGTTCGAGAACGGCGCCGGCGCGCAGGATCGCGCGGCCGACACTGCGAAGGCGGGCGAGGAGTGATGCGCGAGCCACGCGCCAACGGCCGCAGGGCTGCCGACGCGTCCCGGGTGAGCGCCGCCCGACGCGTGCAGGTGGCAGCCGATCGCGGCGTGTTCATGATCTCCGTCGCCGCGCAGCTCTCGAACATGCATCCGCAGACGCTGCGCACGTATGAGGCGCGCGGCCTGCTCACGCCGCAGCGCTCGCCGAAGGGCACGCGCCTGTACAGCCAAGAGGACGTCGAGAAGCTCAGGCGCATCCAGGAGATGACGGCGGAGCTCGGCCTCAACCTCGCCGGCGTCGAACGGGTGCTGCACCTCGAGCAGGAGATCGAGCAGATGCGCGCGCGCATCGAGGACATCGAGCTCGAAGCGCTGAAGGCGCAGGTGCGTCTCGCAGAGGAGCTCGAGCAGGTGCGCCGCTCCTTCCGCGCCGAGCTCGCCGTGCCCTACCGCGGCGGGCTCGACCTCGTGCGCGCCGCCGACGCGCGCTCTCCCTTCACGAACCCCCCGAAGAGGACCTAGAGACATGCAAGCCGACCGTTTCACGATCAAGTCGCAGGAGGCGCTCGCCGCCGCCGCCACGCTCGCGCAGGAGCGGCGCAACCCGCAGGTGACGCCGCTGCACCTGCTGTCGGTGCTGCTGCGCCCCGGCGCTCCCGGCGGCGCGAGCGCGGACGCCCCCGGTGGGGTCGTGCTCGGCGTGCTCGCCAAGCTCGGCATTCCCTTCGACGGGCTGCGCAGCGAGGCCGAGAAGGCGCTCGAGGAGCTGCCGGTGGCGGGCGCGAGCTCGCCCGCCGATGCCATTGCCCAGCCGGGCTCGGAGCTGCTCGCCGTGCTGCGCGCAGCCGAGCGCGAAGCGGGCAAGCTGTCCGACCAGTACGTCTCGACGGAGCACCTGCTGCTCGCGCTCGCCGGCGAGAAGGGCCGCGCCGCGGACATCCTGCGTGGGGCGGGCGCGACGCCCGAGCGGCTGCTCGAGGCGCTCGAGGAGGTGCGCGGCTCGAATCGCATCACCGACCAGTCGCCCGAGGAGAAGTACGAGGCGCTCGAGCGCTTCGGGCAGGATCTGACGAAGGCGGCCGAGCAGGGGCGGCTCGACCCCGTCATCGGCCGCGACGAGGAGATCCGGCGGGTGATCCAGGTGCTCTCGCGCCGCACGAAGAACAACCCCGTCCTGATCGGCGAGCCGGGCGTGGGCAAGACGGCGATCGTCGAGGGCCTCGCCCAGCGGATCGTCTCCGGCGACATCCCCGAGTCGCTCCGCGACCGGCGCGTGATCGCGCTCGACATCGGCGCGCTGATCGCGGGCGCGAAGTACCGCGGCGAGTTCGAGGACCGGCTGAAGTCCGTCCTGCGCGAGGTGTCCGAGGCGGAGGGCACCGTGATCCTGTTCCTCGACGAGCTCCACACGATCGTCGGCGCGGGGGCCGCCGAAGGTGCGGTGGACGCCGCCAACCTGCTCAAGCCGATGCTCGCCCGCGGCGAACTGCGCGCCGTCGGCGCCACGACGCTCGACGAGTACCGCAAGCACATCGAGAAGGACGCGGCGCTCGAGCGGCGCTTCCAGCCGGTGATGGTGGGCGAGCCGTCGGTGGCGGACACGATCGCGATCTTGCGCGGACTGAAGGAGCGCTACGAGGTGCACCACGGCGTGCGCATCCAGGACAGCGCGCTGATCGCCGCCGCCACCCTGTCCGATCGCTACATCTCCGACCGCTTCCTGCCCGACAAGGCGATCGACCTGATCGACGAGTCCGCCTCGAGGCTGCGGATCGAGATCGACTCGCTGCCGACGGAGATCGACGAGGTGGACCGCCGCGTGATGCAGCTCGAGATCGAGCTGACCTCGCTGCGCAAGGAGACCGACCCCGCCTCCGCCGAGCGACGCGAGGCGATCGAGCGCGAGCTCGCAGAGCTGCGCGAGCGCTCCGACGCGATGAAGGCGCAGTGGCAGAGCGAGAAGCAGGCGATCCAGGGCATCTCCGACCTGAAGGAGCAGCTCGAGCTGGCCCGCGTGGAGGCCGAGCGCGCACAGCGCGCAGCCGACCTCGAGCTCGCCTCGAAGCTGCTCTATCAGGACATCCCTGAGCTCGAACGGCGCCTCGCCGAGCAGGAATCGAGCGAGGCCGCCGGCGGCGACGGCGCCGACGGCGCGGGCCCCGAGGGCGGCCCGCAGTTCCTCAAAGAGGAGGTGGACGCCGACGATGTCGCCGAGGTGGTGGCGCGCTGGACGGGCATCCCCGTGAACCGCCTGCTCGAGGGCGAGACCGAGAAGCTGATCCACATGGAGGAGCGGCTGCACGACCGCGTGATCGGCCAGGACGAAGCGATCGAGGCGATCGCCACGGCGCTGCGGCGTTCGCGCGCGGGCCTCGGCGACCCCGGCCGGCCGATCGGCTCGTTCCTGTTCCTCGGCCCCACCGGCGTCGGCAAGACCGAGCTCGCACGCGCGCTCGCCGAGTTCATGTTCGACTCCGAGCAGGCGATGGTGCGGATCGACATGTCGGAGTACATGGAGAAGCACACCGTGTCGAGGCTCGTGGGCGCGCCGCCGGGATACGTGGGCTACGAGGAGGGTGGGCAGCTCACCGAGGCGGTGCGCCGCCGCCCCTACTCGGTGGTGCTGCTCGACGAGATCGAGAAGGCCAATCCCGACGTGTTCAACACGCTGCTGCAGGTGATGGACGACGGGCGGCTGACGGACGGCCAGGGCCGCACCGTGGACTTCAAGAACACCGTCCTGATCATGACCTCGAACATCCCGATCCCCGAAGGGGCGTCCGACAGCGAGACGCGCAGCGCGCTGCTCGAGCACTTCAAGCCCGAGTTCATCAACCGCCTCGACGACATCGTGCGCTTCCACGCGCTCACCCGCGAGCAGATCTCCGAGATCGTGGACCTGCAGGTTGCGACGGTGATCGATCGCCTCGCCGAGCGCGGCGTGACGGTGACGCTCAGCGACGACGCGCGGCTGCTGCTCGGCAACCTCGGCTACGACCCCGCCTACGGCGCGCGTCCCCTGCGCCGCGTGATCCAGAAGCAGCTCACCGACCGGCTGGCGCTGGGGCTGCTCTCCGGTGAGGTGCGCGAAGGCGACGAGGTGCGCGTCGACGCCGCCGAGGGCCAGCTGCAGCTAGAGGTCTCGCGCGGCGCCGAGCAGGAGGCCGCGGCCGCGGTGTAGCTGCGCGGCGCCGCTCCCGAAGGGGTCCGGCGCGTCGCGTGCTCTCCGGTTGCCCGGCCGGCGCGGCGTACGGGCGTCGCCCGCACACGCCCGAGCCCCGATCGGGTACAACGCTCGCAGAAGCCCACCCGCCCGCCAGACGAGGAGACAAAATGCCCACCTACATCATGCTGTCCACCCTCACGCCCGAGGGCGTGCAGACGGTGAAGAACAACCCGCAGCGCATCCGCGAGGTGAACAAAGAGGTCCAGCAGCTGGGCGCGACCGTCAAGGCGCAGTGGGCGACGCTCGGGCACGTCGACTTCATCTCGGTGGTGGAGGCGCCCGACGAGGGCACGATGGCGCGCGTCTCGCTCGAGCTCGGCTCACGCGGCACGGGCCGCTACGAGACGCTCGCGGCGATCCCGATCGACGACTTCATCGCCTCGCTCTAGCCCGCCGTCGGACCGGTGCGTATGCTGGCGAGCGCATGAGCGATTCGGGGGATACGGCGCCGGGCGTCGCCTGCGCGCCGCGGCGTGCGGAGCTGCGCGCGTGAGCGGCGAGGACCCGTCGGCACAGGAGCAGCGGCCGGGACCGAGCGGCATCTCGCTCGTGCCAGAGCCGATCGACGAGGCGGAGTTGCAGGCGGAGCTCGAGAACATCGACGTGGATGCCCCGCGGGTGGGCATCGTGATGGGCTCCAAGAGCGACATGGAGGCGATGGAGAAGGCCGCGCGCGAGCTCGAGGAGCGGGGGATCCTCCACGAGATGCGGGTGATGTCCGCCCACCGCGAGCCCGACCTCGTCGCCGAGTACTCCAAGAACGCGCGCATGCGCGGGCTGCGCGTGATCATCGCGGGCGCCGGCATCTCCGCGGCGCTGCCGGGGGCGGTGGCGGCCCACACCGACCTGCCGGTGATCGGCGTGCCGCTGTCGGGCCGCCTGACCGCCGCCGGCGGCCTCGACGCGATCCTCTCGATCGTGCAGATGCCGCCCGGCGTGCCCGTGGCGTGCGTGGGTCTCGACAACGCCCGCAACGCGGCGGTGCTGGCCGCGCAGATCCTCGGGTGCTGAGCGCGGAGTGATCGCCCGCTACACCCGCCCCGAGCTCGGCCGCCTGTGGACCGACGAGGCGCGCATGGAGAGCTGGAGGCAGGTGGAGCTCGCGGCGTGCGAGGAGCTGCCCTCGCTGCTCGGCGAAGACGGGCCGAGCGAGGAGGAGCTGAGCGCGATCCGCGCCGCGTCGTTCACCGTCGCAGCGGTCGAAGAGCACGAGCGCGTGACCGAGCACGACGTCGCCGCGTTCGTCGACGTGCTCGCGGCGTCCGTGGGCGAGGCGGGGCGCTGGATCCACTACGGGCTCACCTCCTCCGACGTGCTCGACACCGCGCTCGCGCTGCAGCTGCGCGCGAGCGGCGAGGTGCTGATCGCGGGCGCCCGGGAGCTCGTCGCGGCGCTCGCGGCACGGGCGCGCGAGCACGAGCGCACGCTGTGCGTCGGCAGGACGCACGGCGTCCACGCCGAGCCCACGACGCTCGGCGTGAAGCTCGCGGGCTTTGCGTTCGAGGCGCACCGCAACGCCACGCGCCTGCAGAACGCGTTCGCGCAGGCGGCGGTCGGCGCGATCTCGGGTGCGGTGGGCACCTATTCGGCGACGAGCCCGGACTTCGAGGCGCGCGTGCTCGCCCGCCTCGGGCTCGCGCGGGAGGAGGTGTCCACCCAGGTCGTCCCGCGCGACCGCCACGCCCAGGTGCTGGGGGCGATCGCGCTCGCGGGCGCGGGGCTCGAGCGCTTCGCAACCGAGCTGCGCCACCTGCAGCGCACCGAGGTGCTCGAGGCCCAGGAGCCGTTCCGCGCCGGCCAGAAGGGGTCATCGGCGATGCCGCACAAGCGCAACCCGATCAAGAGCGAGCAGATCTCGGGGCTCGCGCGCGTGCTGCGGGGCAACGCCCAGGCGGCGCTCGAGAACGTCGCGCTGTGGCACGAGCGCGACATCTCGCACTCCTCCGTCGAGCGGGTGATCCTGCCGGACTCGACGATCCTGCTCGACTACATGCAGCACCGCGCGATCGCGCTCGTCAACGGGGTGGTGTTCGACGCCGAGCGGATGCGCGCGAACCTCGAGCTCACGCACGGCGCGCTGTTCAGCCAGCGCGTGCTGCTCGCGCTCGTCGAGGCGGGCAGCTCGCGCGACGAGGCGTACCGCGTCGTGCAGGAGCTCGCGCAGCGCGCGTGGGACGAGGGGGTGCCCCTGCGCGAGCTGCTCGCCGCGCACGAGCGCGGCGCGGGCCTCGACCTCGACGAGATCTTCGATTACGGCGACTACGTGCGCCACGCGCCGGAGATCGTCGCCCGCCTCGACGAGATCGCCTGAGGCGGGCGCCCGGCACGCGCGGGCGGAGTCTGCTCCCGCTGGTAGCATCGCCCCACGTGAGCGCCCTCGCCGACCTGCCCCTCATCGCCAGCGGGAAGGTCCGCGAGATGTACGCGCTCGACGGCGGCGAGGAGGAGGGCGGCGGGCGGCTGCTGATGGTTGCCAGCGACCGCATCTCCACCTACGACGCGGTCCACCCAACGCCGATCCCGGACAAGGGCCGGGTGCTCGCCGGCCTGTCGGTGTTCTGGTTCGAGAAGACCGGGCAGATCGTGCCCAACCACCTCATCTCGGCGACCGAGGGCGTGCCCGAAGAGGCGCGCGGCCGCGGCCTCATCGTCGAGCGCCTGCGGATGCTCCCGGTCGAGTGCGTGGTGCGCGGCTACATCACCGGATCGGGCTGGAAGGACTACCAGGCGACCGGCTCCGTGTCGGGCATCGCGCTGCCGGCGGGGCTGCGCGAGTCCGAGCAGCTGCCCGAGCCGATCTTCACCCCTTCCACGAAGGCGGAGGAGGGCCACGACGAGACGATCGACTTCGAGCGCGCGGTGCAGCTCGTGGGCGAGCGCGAGCTGATGGAGCGGGTCCGCGACGTATCGATCGAGCTGTACTCGTTCGCCGCCTCGCACGCCCGCGAGCACGGCGTGATCCTCGCCGACACGAAGTTCGAGTTCGGGCTCGACGAGGACGGCCGCCTCGTCGTGGGCGATGAGGTGCTCACGCCCGACTCCTCGCGCTACTGGCCCGCCGACGGCTACGAGGTGGGCCGCGGCCAGCCGAGCTTCGACAAGCAGTACGTCCGCGACTGGGCTTCGGGCAGCGGCTGGGACAAGCTGCCTCCGGCGCCCGCGATCCCCGACGACGTCGTCGAGGGGACGCGCAGCCGCTACGTGGAGGCCTACGAGCGGATCACGGGGCGGCCATTTCAGGAGTGGCTCGCGCTCACCGGGGCGGCGTGAGGGCGCGCGTGCTGATCCGCCCGAAGGAGGGCATCCTCGACCCGCAGGGGGTGGCGGTGGAGCGCGCACTGCCCGCGCTCGGCTTCGCCGGCGTACAGAACGTGCACGTCGGGCGCCTCGTGGAGCTCGACGTGGAGGACCCCGAGCAGCTCGAGCCGATGTGCGAGAAGCTCCTCGCGAACCCGCTCGTCGAGGACTACGAGGTGCAGCTGCTGCGGGACGGCGGCTGAAGGCGACGTGAAGTTCGGCGTACTCCGCTTCCCGGGCTCGTGCGACGAGGTGGATGCGCTCCAGGCGGCGGCGCGCGTGGGCGAGGCGGAGCTGATCTGGCACGGCAGCCGCGACCTCGCCGGCGCGGACGCGATCGTCGTCCCGGGCGGGTTCTCCTACGGCGACTACCTGCGCGCGGGCGCGATCGCGCGCTTCTCGCCGGCGATGGAGTCGGTGATCGAGTTCGCCGCGGCGGGCGGGCTCGTGCTCGGGATCTGCAACGGCTTCCAGGTGCTGTGCGAGGCGCAGCTGCTGCCGGGGGCGCTGCTGCCCAACGCGAACCTGCGCTTCACCTTCCGCCAGGTGGGCGTCGAGGTGGTGAGCAGCGACTCCCCGTTCACCGCCGCGTGCGAGGCGGGTCAGCGTCTGAGCATCCCGGCGAAGCACTCGTGGGGCCGCTACTACGCCGAGCCGCACGAGCTCGCGGCGCTCGAGGAGCGCGGGCAGGTGCTGTTGCGCTACGCCGCGGGCGAGAACTTCAACGGCTCGCTGCACGACATCGCGGGGGTGTGCAACGAGCGGCGCAACGTGTTCGGCCTGATGCCCCACCCCGAGCACGCCGTCGACGAGCTCACGGGCGGCTCCGCCGACGGGCTGCGGATCTTCGAGTCGATGCGGATGGCGGTGGAGGGCGCGCTCGCGTGAGCGGCGCGGCGGAGCTCGTGCAGGCACCGCTGCCGACGCTCGAGGACGCGCTCGCGCTCGGTCTCACGCAGGCCGAGTACGAGCTCGTCTGCGAGAAGCAGGGCCGCCCGCCCAACCAGGTGGAGCTCGCGATGTACTCGCTGCTGTGGAGCGAGCACTGTGCCTACAAGCACTCGCGCAAGCTGCTGCGCACGCTGCCAACGGAGGGCGAGCACGTGGTGATGGGGCCGGGCGAGAACGCCGGCGCCGTTGACGTCGGCGGCGGCATCGTGTGCGCGTTCAAGGTCGAGTCCCACAACCACCCGAGCGCCGTCGAGCCCTTCCAGGGCGCCGCCACCGGCGTCGGGGGCATCCTGCGCGACATCTTCGCGATCGGCGCGCGGCCGATCGCGGTGCTCGACTCGCTGCGCTTCGGCGAGCCGCACGAGCCGCGCTCGCGATACCTGCTCGACATGGCGGTGGCGGGGATCGCGCACTACGGCAACTCGGTGGGCGTGCCCACCGTCGGCGGCGAGGTGTACTTCGAGGCGCCCTACGCGCAGAACTGCCTCGTCAACGCGATGGCGCTCGGACTGGCGGAGCGCGAGCGGCTGATCCGCAGCGCCGCAGCGGGACCCGGGAACCTGGTGGTGCTGTTCGGCGCCTCCACCGGCCGCGACGGGATCGGGGGCGCGTCCGTGCTCGCCTCTGCCGAGCTCGGGTCGGAGGAGGACGGCGACGCCGCCAAGCGCCCCACCGTCCAGGTGGGCGATCCCTTCGAGGGCAGCAAGCTGCTCGAGTGCTCGCTCGAGCTGCTCGAGCGGGGGCTGATCGTCTCCCTCCAGGACCTCGGCGCCGCCGGGCTCACCTCATCGGCATCGGAGATGGCTTCGAAGGGCGGCGTCGGCATCGACATCGACATCGCCCGGGTGCCGCTGCGCGAGCCGGGGATGGAGCCCTTCGAGGTGATGGTGAGCGAGTCGCAGGAGCGGATGCTGTGCGTCGTGGAGCCGGCGCAGCTCGAGGCGGTGCTCGAGACGTGCGAGCGCTGGGAGGTGGGCGGCACGGCGATCGGCCTCGTCACCGACAGCGCCAGGATGCGCGTGCTGCGCGGCGAGGAGATCGTCGGCGACATGCCCGTGCGCGCGCTCGTGGACGAGTGCCCGCTGTACGACCTCGAGCCCGCCGCCCCGCGCGAGCCGCTGTACGCCGCGCCCGAGGCGAGCCTCGCGCGCTCGGCCGACCCCGCACAGGCGCTGCTCGCGCTCCTGTCGAGTCCCAACATCGCCTCGCGCGTGCCGCTGTTCGAGCAGTACGACGCGATCGTGCAGTCGCGCACCGTGCGCAGGCCGCAGGAGGCGGACGCCGCTGTGCTCGCGCTGCCCGGCGGGAGCGCCATCGCCGTGAGCATCGACTGCAACGGGCGCCGTGTCGCCGCCGATCCCTATCGCGGCACGGTGGCGGCGGTGCTCGAGTGCGCGGCGAACCTCGCCTGCACTGGCGCCGAGCCGCTGGGGACGACGAACAACCTCAACTTCGGCAACCCCGAGAAGCCCCACATCGCCTGGCAGCTGACCGAGTCGGTGCGGGGGCTCGGCGACGCCTGCCGCGCGCTCGCGGCGCCGATCGTTGGGGGAAACGTGTCGCTCTACAACGAGGGCGCCTCGGGTCCGATCTACCCCACGCCGGTGATCGGCATGGTGGGCCGCCTGCCCGACGCGCGCGCGGCCGGGCGCCTCGGCTTCGCCGGCGAGGGCGATGAGATCGCGCTGCTCGGTCCGTTCGACCCGGCGACGGGCGCGAGCGAGCTCGCGAAGCTCTGCGGCGAGGCGCTCCCCGACGGCCTGCCGGACATCGACCTCGACGGCGTCGCGGCGGCACTCGCCGCCGTCCGCGAGGGCGTGCGCTCCGGTCTGCTCGCGAGCGCTCACGACATCGCCGAGGGCGGGCTCGCGACGGCGATCGCCGAGTGCTGCCTCGCCGCTGGCATCGGCGCCGAGGTGGAGCTCGACGCGCTGTTGCAGGCGCTCGAGGTGGGCGCGGGCGAGCGCTCGCTGCTCGACGGGTGCCCGGCGACCGTCACGGCAGCGCTGTTCGGCGAGGGCCCGGGCGGGTTCGTCGTCAGCGGCACGAAGGACGCCCTCGCGCGGCTCGCCGGTGGGGGTGTGCGGGCGACCGCGCTCGGGCGCGTGGGAGGAGGCTCGCTTCGGATCGGCTTGCGTGACGGGAGATGAGAGCGGTGGCGGGACGGGCGGCAGCGGCGGAGAGCTGATGTCGCTCACGCTCGATCAGCTCGCGCAGGCGCATGGCGCGTTGAGGGAGCTGTTCCCGTGACCGGGGCGCCGATTGGGGTGTGCAGGCGACTGCTAGTTTGTGTTCGTGATGCGTGACGGACCACGCGACGAGTGCGGGGTGTTCGGCCTGTACGCGCCCGACCACGAGGTGTCGAGGCTCTCCTACTTCGCGCTGTACGCGTTGCAGCATCGCGGGCAGGAGTCCGCGGGCATCGCCGCAGCCGACCGCGGCGGCCAGATCATCACCCGGCGCGAGCTGGGCCTGGTGAGCCAGGTGTTCACCGAGAACGACCTGCGCACGCTCGGCGGCGAGCTGGCGATCGGGCACGTCCGCTACTCCACCACCGGCTCGAACGCGTGGGAGAACTCGCAGCCGGTGCAGCGCTCGGAGGGCACGAACGGCTCGCGCCGCGAGGTGGCGCTCGCCCACAACGGCAACCTCATCAACGCGCTCGAGCTGCACGAGGAGCTGCTCGAGCGGGGCGTCACGTTCAGCTCCACCTCCGACTCGGAGATCATCGCGGCGATGATCGCCACGCATCCCGCCGCGCATGTCGAGGACGCGATCGCCGAGGTGCTGCCGCGGTTGCGCGGGGCGTTCTCGATCGTCGCGATGACGAAGGACCGGGTGGTTGCCTTCCGCGATCCCCACGGCCTGCGCCCGCTCGCCATCGGCGTGCTCGACCCCTCCGAGGAGGGCGGCGAGGAGCGCTACTGCGTGGCGAGCGAGTCGTGCGCGTTCGACATCATCGGCGCGCGCTTCCTGCGCGACGTCGAGCCCGGCGAGGTCGTGACGCTGGGGGCGGCGGGCCTCGAGAGCCGACGCGTCTCGAGCGGCGGGCGCTGCTCCTTCTGCGTGTTCGAGTACATCTACTTCGCCCGCCCCGACTCGCGCATGAACGGCCAGGTGCTGCAGGTGGCGCGCGGCAGGATGGGCGAGCTGCTGTGGCGCGAGGCGCCCGTCGAGGCGGACCTCGTGATCGCGGTGCCCGACTCCGGCAACCCCGCCGCGCGCGGCCTCGCCAGGGCGGCGGGGCTCCCGCAGGACGACGGCTTCGTGAAGAACCGCTACGTCGCGCGGACGTTCATCCAGCCGGGGCAGGAGCTGCGCAAGCACGGCCTGCGGCTGAAGTTCAACCCGCTGCCGGAGGTGATCGCGGGCAAGCGCCTGGTGGTCGTCGACGACTCGATCGTCCGCGGCAACACCACCCGCCAGATCGTGCAGATGCTCCGCGACGCGGGCGCGGCGGAGGTGCACATGCGCATCTCCGCGCCGCCCATCAAGCACCCCTGCCACTACGGCATCGACATGTCGACGCGCGAGGAGATGATCGCGCACGGGCGCTCCACCGAGGAGATCGCCGCCGAGCTCGGCTGCGACTCGCTGCACTACCTGTCCCTCGCCGGGGTGTACGAGGCGGTGCGGGCGACCCGCGACACGCACTGCGACGCCTGCTTCAGCGGCGAGTACCCGCTCGCCCGCAGCGAGCAGGCGGGCGGCAAGTACTCGCTCGAGCGCGAGCCCGCCGCCGTCTAGCCGGCGTCCTAGCCGAGGTGGTCCCCGCGCGCCGCCGAGGCGTCGTTGGCGAGGTTGTTGTAACGATGCTCGCTGATCAGCCCGTTGCGCTCGCTGCGAACCGAGAGCGCAAGCGCCGCGACGATGACGAGGGTTGTGAGGATCGCGATGAGCATTTGAGCCGTCCTTGTGTGGGGAGATGGCGCCGGAGACCAGGCACTCCGGCATCCCAGTAGCGACCCTGCCCTCACAATCAGTGTTCGGCAGCGCGGGCGAGCGCTCTGTGACGTGCGTCACGGATGGGTCCGGACGGTGTCTACGTGTAGGGCGTGTTCATCTTCGAGTTCATCAAGGCTCTCGCCAGCGGACCGCTCTAGTCGGCTCTGCGCCGCAGCGAGCGCCTGGCACAATCGGCTCTGCCGCGCCCGGTGCAGCCGTCGCAGCTATCGTGCGGCGGCGTGTCAGAGCGACTCCCGATCGCCGTGCTCGTGTCGGGCGGGGGAACGAACCTGCAGGCGCTCCTCGACACCGTGCACGGGCACGAGGCGGAGGTGGTGGCGGTGGCTTCGAGCACGCCCGAGGCGCCCGCGCTCGAGCGCGCCCGCGCGCGCGGCGTCCAGTGCGCGACGTTCGCCCGCGCCGATCACGCAAGCCGCGGCGAGCGCGACCGCGCGCTCGCCGAGTGGGTGCAGGCGCGAGGCGCGCGCCTGGTGGTGCTCGCGGGCTACATGGAGCTCTTGAGCCAGACGTTCCTCGATCTCTTCCCGGGCGCCGTCATCAACGTCCATCCCTCGCTGCTGCCGGCGTTCCCCGGCGTGCGGGCGATCGAGCAGGCGCTCGAGTACGGCGTGAAGGTGTTCGGGGTGACCGTCCACTTCGTCGATGCCGGCGTGGACAGCGGACCGGTGATCCTCCAGCGCGCCGTCGAGCTCCCCCACGCGCGGGAGCCGGGAGAGGTGCTCGACGCGCTGCGCCCGCTCGAGCACACGATGCTGCCCGAGGCCGTCCGCCTGTTCGCGAGCGGCGCGCTCGCCGCCGACCCGGGCAACCCGCGGCGCATCGCCATCCGCGCCGGCGGGGGATAGGCTCTCTTCGATGGCTGCGGAAGGCGATCTGATGACCTCCGGGGCCGCCGGCGTGGAGCGCGCGGCGCCCGGCGAGGTACGTGTACGCCGCGCGCTGCTCTCCGTCTCGGACAAGGCCGGAATCGTCGAGTTCGCGCGCGGGCTCGTGGGGCTCGGCGTCGAGATCGTGTCCACCGGCGGCACCGCCAGCGCGCTCGAGGAGGCGGGCGTCGCGAGCCGCCCGATCGAGGACTTCACCGGCTTTCCGGAGATGATGGACGGGCGCGTGAAGACGCTGCACCCGCGGCTGTACGCCGGTCTGCTCGCGCGCCGCGACGAGGAGGCGCATCTCGCGGCCGCCGCCGAGCACGAGATCGAGCAGGTGGACCTCGTCTGCGTGAACCTCTACCCGTTCGAGCAGACCGTCGCGCGCGGGGACGCGAGCGAGCAGGAGATCGTCGAGAACATCGACATCGGCGGACCCACGATGATCCGCGCCGCCGCCAAGAACAACAGCTTCGCCGCCGTCGTGGTGGACCCCGCCGACTACGAGCGGCTGCTCGCCGAGCTGGGCGACTCGGGCGGGCGGCTCTCGCAGGCCACGCGCACCGAGCTCGCCACGAAGGCGTTCGCCTGCACCGCGCGCTACGACGCCGCCATCTCGACGTGGTTCGCGCAGCGCACATACGACGGCTTCCCGCCCTCCTGGCGCGACGCCTACGAGAAGGTGAGCGACCTTCGCTACGGCGAGAACCCCCACCAGCGGGCCGCCTTCTACGCCCGCGTCGGCTCGCCCACGCACCTGCTCGACGGCGTGGAGCAGCTGCACGGCAAGGAGCTGTCCTTCAACAACCTGCTCGACCTGAGCGCCGCGCGCGAGCTCGTCGAGGAGTTCGACGAGGCGGCGTGCGCGATCGTCAAGCACAACAACCCCTGCGGCTGCGCGGTGGCGGACGGCGGCCTCGCCGCCTACGAGCGCGCCTTCGCGTGCGACCCGCAGAGCGCCTACGGGGGCGTGATCGTGCTCAACCGCCCCGTCGACGCCGAGCTCGCCGACGCGCTCGCGCAGCAGTTCATCGAGGTGCTGCTCGCGCCGGGCTACGACGCGCAGGCGCTCGAGGTGCTGCAGGTCGAAGAAGAACGTGCGGCTGCTCGAGCTCCCGAGCTGGCCCGCGCCGCTGCGCGAGGTGGAAGGCAAGGCCGTGATCGGCGGGCAGCTCGTGCAGACGCGCGACGAGGTGTCCGAGACGCGCGAGCAGATGCGCGTGATGAGCGCCGCGCAGCCGAGCGAGCAGCAGTGGCAGGACATGCTGTTCGCGTGGAGGGTGTGCCGCCACGTCCGCTCCAACGCGATCGTCATCGCCGCCGCGGCGCCACCATCGGGATCGGCGCGGGGCAGATGAGCCGCGTGGACGCCGTGCGGATCGCCGTCGAGAAGGCGCGCGCCGCCCAGCCCGAGAAGCTCGCGGGCGCCGCGATGGCATCCGACGCCTACTTCCCGTTCCCCGACGGGGTCGAAGCGGGGCTGCAGGCGGGGGTCACAGCGGTCATCCAGCCGGGCGGATCAGTCCGCGACGAGCAGGTCGTCGCCGCCGTCGACGCCGCCGGCGCAGCGATGGTGGCGACGGACCGCCGTCACTTCCGCCACTGAGCGCGAGTCTCGGCGGGCTCGCAGCGCTGGCAGCGCTCGCGGGGGTTGAAGTCGGGATGAGTTAACGATATATCTAGATCGTACTTAGATATCTCTAGATAGGACAAAGATATGTTTTCGACTCAATCACACCAAGGCCCACCGGCCCCACCGGACGCCACGCCGGGCATCGCTGCCGCAGCCGCGGCATGGGCGGCCGCGGCGAGGGCTATCCGTTCGGCGGCTTCGGCGCATGGGGCGGACCGCGCGGGCGCGGGCGCAAGGCGCGCCGCGGCGACATCCGCACGGCGGCGCTGCTGCTGCTCGCCGAGGAGCCGCGCAACGGCTACCAGATCATGCAGGAGGTCGAGGAGCGCAGCGGCGGCGTCTGGCGCCCGAGCCCCGGCTCGGTCTACCCGGCGCTTCAGCAGCTCGAGGACGAGGGGCTGATCCGCACCGAGGAGCACGACGGGAGCAAGCTCTTCGCGCTCACCGACGCGGGCCGCAAGCTCGTCGAGGAGCGCGGCGAGGACCGCCCGGCGCCGTGGGAGCAGATGGGCGGCGCTGCCAGCAGCGAAATGCAGGAGCTCGGCGAAGCTCGATGCGCGAGGTGGCGTTCGCCTTCTCGCAGGTGATGCGCGCGGGCAGCGAGAGCCAGATCGCCCGCGCCCGCGAGGTGCTCGCGCAGACCCGCCGCGACCTCTACCGGATCCTCGCCGACGGCGACGAGCCGGCTGAGGGTGAGGGCGGCGCCCCCGAGGCCAGCGCCTAGGCGGTCTCGCGCTCGGCCGGGGCCTCGTGCAGGGCCTCGGCCGAGACGCCGAGGATCGGGTCCTCGTCCTTGCTCCTCGATCGCCGCGAGCCGCATGCCCTCGCTCAGGCGGCTCGTGTCGCGCAGGATCAGCCGTTCGTTCAGAGGCTGCACGATGCCGCGCGCGAGCAGCATCGCGCCCACCCAGCGCGGCGCCCACACGCGCGCCGAGCGCCGCTCCACGCCGCGCTCGATCGCATCCACCGCCTTCGAGAGCGGGGCGGGGCGGCGCATGAACGCGGGCAGCTGACCCGTCATCGCCTGCGTCGAGGCGTGGGCGAAGGCGGCGCGCACGAGGTCGGTGTCGATGTAGCCGAAGTAGGCGCAGCCGACGCTCGCGCCGCGCGGCGCGAGCTCCATGCGCAGCGCGTCCGTGAGCGCCTCCACGCCCGCCTTCGCGCACGTGTAGGGCCCCATCAGCGGCGCGTGCGCCACCGCGGCGAGCGAGGAGATGTTGAGCAGGTAGCCGCGGCGCTTGGTGATCTGCTCGACCACCGCGCGGTCGGTGCGCCAGACGCCGAGCAGGTTCACAGCGAGCGTTCGCTCGACGTGCTCGACCGACTCGCTGGCGAGCGCGCCCGAGAAGGCGATGCCGGCGTTGGCGATCGCCACGTCGATCCCGCCGAAGCGCTCCACCGTGCCCGCCACGGCCTGCTCGAGCGCGGCGAGGTCGGTGACGTCCGCCTCGAAGAACGTGGCGCGCGTCGCCGAGCCGCGCGGCGTTCTGCTCGAGTCGCTCGGGCTCGAGGCCGACGAGCGCGACGTTCGCGCCCCTCGCGTGCAGGCGCTCGGCGGCGGCCGGCTCCGATGCCGCGCGCGGCGCCGGTGATGAAGACGGTCTTCCCGCTCATGTCGTATGGCATGCGCGAAGACTACCCTGGTAGGGTCGCGCTGTGACCTCGCTCGGACCCGCCTCATCCGCGCTCGAGCTCGCCGCCGCGATCCGCCGGCGCGAGGTCTCCGCCGTCGAGCTGCTCGAGCAGTGCCTGGCGGCCGTGGACGAGCGCAATCCGCAGCTGTGCGCCGTCACCTGGCGCAACGACGACGACGCCCGCGCCGCCGCGGAGGACGCCGACCGCCGCGTGCAGGCTGGCGAGGACGCGCCGTTCCTCGGGGTGCCGATACCGATCAAGGACCTCACTCCCGTCGCCGGCTGGCCCGTCACCTACGGCTCTGAGGGCGCTCCGCCCGGACCGAGCGAGGAGAGCGAGCTCGTCGTCGACGCGCTCGTCGAGCGCCGGGTTCGTGCTGTGCGGGCGCACCAACACCCCGCGTTCGGCGTCATCACGGCGGCGGAGAACACGCGGCACGGCATCTCGCGCAACCCATGGGACCCCGAGCGCACGCCCGGCGGCTCGAGCGGCGGCGCGGGCGCTGCCGTCGCGGCCGGCATGTTCCCGCTCGCCCACGCCAACGACGGCGGCGGCTCGATCCGCATCCCCGCCTCCTACTGCGGCCTCGTCGGCTTCAAGCCGAGCCGCGGGCGCGTCCCGCGCCTCGCCCAGAGCTGGCTGGGCGCGGTCGTCGAGGGCGTCGTCGCGCACACCGTCGCCGACTCGGCGAGCGTGCTCGACGCGATCGCGGGCCCCGACCCGTGCGCCTGGTACAACGCCCCGCGCCGCAGCGCCCGTTCGCCGAGCTGGCGAGCGCCGCGCCGTCCGCGCCTGCGCGTGGGCCTGATGGCGAGCGCCCCGCTCGGCATCCCCACCGACGAGCCCTGCATCGCCGCCGCGCGCGCCGCCGCCGCCGCGCTCGAAGAGCTCGGGCACTCGGTCGAGGAGGTCGAGGTGCCGACGATCTCCGAGGAGATGATCGGCCCGTTCATCACGCTCACGCAGGGAGGCATGGCCGACTACGACGGGATCGACTGGTCGGCGGTGGAGCCGCACATCGCGCACACGCACAAGCTCGCGACGAGCGAGGTCAGCGCATACGACTACGCGCTCGCCGCACGCTCGCTCGAGCTGCTCAGCCGCCGCGAGGTCGCGCGCTGGGGCCGCGACTTCGACGTGCTGCTCACGCCCACCTCCGCGATCCTCCCGCCGCCCGCCGGGCTCGACCCTCGAGGCGCAGCTCGCCGCGCCCGATCAGCCGGTTCCGGCGGTCGTCGCGAGCGTGTCCTTCACCGCCTACGGGAACGTCACCGGCCTGCCGGCGGTGAGCCTGCCGCTGCACTGGAGCGACGCGGGCGTGCCGGTGGGAGTGATGCTCACGGCGGGGCCGTGGCAGGACGGCGAGCTGCTCGCGCTCGCGGGCGCGCTCGAGCAGGCGAGGCCGTGGGCGGATCGCCACCCGGCGCTCGCCCAGCCCGCCTAGCACCCGTGTGGTCCGACGTCGATGATGAGATCATCGGCGGCGATCTGACCGCCGCGCTCGCCTACGTCACGCCCGCGGGCGGCGGCGTCGTGACGCCAGTCGCGCCGATCGGGCTGCGCGACCGCGAGGCGGGGATCGTCCAGTTCACGACCTCGCTCGGCTTCGGGCGCAAGCTCGACCGCATCAAGCAGAACCCGCGCGTCGCCCTCGCCTATCACGCGCGCGAGCACGGGTTCGCGACCGCTCCGCGCTTCGTGCTCGTGCAGGGCAGCGCGACTACGACCCGCACCCCGACAGCGCAGGTGCTCGAAGAGCGCGTGCGACCCGCCTCCGTGCGCTTCATGGGCGAGCCCAAGACCGGCCCCTTCTGGGATCGCTGGCTGAGCGCCTACTACGCCGACAGGGTGCTCGTGACCGTGAACGTCGAGCGCGTCGTCTCGTGGCCCGACCTCGCCTGCGCGGGCGAGCCGACGGTCGTGGGCAGCAGCGGGCTGGGGCGAGCAGCCGCCCTCCCAGCAGCCGCCCGCGAAGGGCACCGGCCCGCGCGTCGACGTCGAGCGCGCGGCGAAGCAGGCGCGCAGCCTGCCGCACGTGCTCGTCACCTATCCCGGCGCCGACGGGCTGCCCGTGATCGTGCCCGTGCGCGTCGGGGCGGCGAGCGATGCGGGCATCGAGCTCGAGGGCCCGCTCGCCCCGGGCGGGCGCCGCGCGGGGATGCTCGCCCACAGCTACCGCGCCCAGCTGATCGGGCTCGAGAGCCGCCAGCACACCGGCTGGCTGCAGGACGGCGCGCTACGCGCCCCACACCTCGAGCGGCTTCAGGGCGCCCGCCAACAAGACCGTGCTGCTGCTCGCGAACGGCTTCATGGCGCGCCGCGGCCTCGCGAAGGCCCGCGCCGCCGGTCGCGCCTAGGCGAGCGATGGCGGACGCGACGCGGGCGGGCATCGCTCACCTCGACCTCGTCGTCTCCTCGATCGCGCGCAGCCGGCCCTTCTACGAAGCGCTGCTCGCCCCGCTCGGCTACACGAGGTGCGGGAGATCGCCGGGGAGCGCGGCGAGACGATCTGCTACCTGTCGATCCCCGGCCGCTTCGAGGGGTCGCTCGGTCTGCGCGAGGCGACCTCCGACGCGCACCCGACCCCTACGAGCGCTATGCGGTGGGCGTGCACCACGTCTGCTTCAACGCCGCCTCGCGCGCGGTCGTGGACGAGCGCCACGAGTGGCTGCTGCGGGAGGGCGCGCGAGTGGAGAGCGCCCCGCGCGAGTACGGCTACACGACGGGCTACTACGCCGTCTTCTTCTACGACCCCGACGGCATCAAGCTCGAGCTGCTGCACCGGCCGTAGCCTGCGCGTGGCGCCCTGCAGCCTCTTGCAGCCTCGCTAGCCGGCGGCGAGGCGCTCGAACGCCTCGCTGCCGTAGAGGGTCGAGACGAAGATGCGCTGCACCACCGCAGCCGCGGACGCGGGGTCGCCCTGGGGCTCGCGGCCGAACACCTCACCGAGATAGCGCTCGGTCATCAGCACGAGCGCGCGCGCGGTCTCCTCGGCGTCGATGCCGCTCGCGATGTGGCCGCTCGCCTGCTCGGAGCGGATCTTCTCGGCGTCGGCATCGACGAACGCCTGCACGAGCGCGCCGTAGGTCTCCTCGAGCCTCGCGTCCGACGCGGCGCCGTCCGCCAACGCGCGCAGGATCGGGCCCTGCTCCTCGAAGACGGATACGACGGCGCTCACGCTCGTCGAGGACGTCGCGCTCGTGCCCGTCCCCCTTCAGCCAGAGGTTGGCAGCCTCGAACAGGCGCAGCTCGAGGTTCTGCAACAGCCGCGGCACGAGCTCGTAGCGGTCGCGGAAGTGCGCGTAGAAGGCGGGCCGCTTGAGGCCGGTGCGGAGCATGATCTGCTCGACCGTCACCTCGCGGAACGGGCGCTCGCGCAGCAGCGCTTCCGCCGCCGTGAGGATCTCGCGCTCGGTGTCTCGGGGATCGTGCCGGCGGCGCCTGCGGCGTGGAGTGGAGGTCGCGCTCGCAGCCACGCGCAGACCCTATCAAACTTAATTACACGAAGTCATTGACGCCTCGTCAACAAGGTGCTAGCTTGCGCGCACGCCGTGCAGCACGGCGGCGGGGTCGTCTGAGCAGAAGCGAGTGCGAACGGGGAGAGGAGTCGACGTGGCGGCAACCGGGCGGAACATCGAGTCGATGGGGCTGGCGGACACCGAGCTGTGGGAGGACGGGCCTCCCTACGAGATGTTCAAAGAGATGCGCTCGAAGTGTCCGATCCACTGGACCGAGCACATCGAGCAATACCCCGGGGAGGCGGGCTTCTGGTCGGTGACGACCGCCGACGACGTCCACGCGGTGAGCCGCGACTGGCAGACCTACTCCTCGGAACTCGGTGGCGTGACCGTGTTCGCCGAGATCTTCCCGCTCGAGCTCGCGCGGGCGATGTTCATCGGCATGGACCCGCCCAAGCACGACAAGCTCAAGGCGCTGTTCCAGCGCGGCTTCACCCCTAAGCGCATCGCCGACCACGAGGATGCGATCCGGGCGATCGCCGTGAGGGTGCTCGACCGGCTCGACGGCCGCGAGACATGCGACCTCGTCAACGACGTTGCGCAGCCGGTCGTCTCGCGCGTGATCGGCAGCTTCATGGGTATCGCCGAGGAGGAAGACGCGCTGTGGGCGCGGATCATGAACGCGTCGCTCGCCGCCGACGACCCCGACCTCGCTCCGGAGGGCATCGAGGGAGTCCTCGACAAGGACTTCCCGGAGATGTTCGAGCGCTGCCGCCAGATGATCGCCGACCGTCGCGAGAACCCCACCGACGATCTGATGAGCGTGCTCGTGCACGCCGAGGTGGAGGGGGAGCAGCTGACCGAGACGGAGATCGTGATGGGCTTCTTCCTGCTGATGGCGGCGGGCAACGACTCGACGAAGGCGACGTACTGCAGCGGGATGCGCGCGCTGATGGAAGACCCCGAGCAGAAGCGGCTGCTGCTCGAGGACCCGTCGCTGATCCCCGACGCCGTCGAGGAGTCGCTGCGGATGTTCCCCGCGTTCGCGCATTTCCGCCGCACGGCGAAGTGCGACACCGAGCTGCACGGGCAGAAGATCAAAGAGGGCGAGAAGGTAGTCATGTGGTACGTCTCCTCGAACCGCGACGAGACGCTCTACGAGGACCCCGACCGCTTCGATCTGCGGCGCAAAGCCGAGCACCAGGCGTTCGGCGCGGGCGGCAGGCACTTCTGCCTCGGCACCGCGCTCGCACGGCTCGAGCTGAAGGTGCTGATCGAGGAGACGCTCGCGCGCTACCCCGACATCGCCATCGAGGGCGAGCCGGTAGCCGCGCAGGCGCTGTTCGTCAACCAGCTCAAGAGCCTGCCCGTGCGGCTCGGAGTCCTACAGGCAGCGGCTAGCTCGTAAGCGCGACGATGCCGTTGCGCAGGAGCGCGGCGGCGAGCAGGATGACGATCGCTCCGCCGAGCACGATCGCGTTTCGTTCGAGCCACCCGCGCACGCTGTGAAGCCGCGCGGTTGCCCACTCCGGCGCGAACGTCAGAGCGATGATCGCCGCCAGCAGCGGCAGCAGCGATATCAACGCGAACGCGGTCCACAGGACGATGTATTCGCCCGCGCTCGGGTTCAGCTGCGAGATGTCCTTGAGCGCGACCGGGATGAAGCCGCCGGGGTTCGCGAGCGTCGCCCCGGCGGCGACGACCGCGATCGCCGGCGAGGAGGCGATGCCGCTCATCTTCTCGATCGCGCCGGCTACCCGAGCCGGGTCACGTGGTCGGCGCAGCGCCCGCACCACGAGCACGATCAGCGCAACGCCGAACACCAGGTCGAGGATCGCCACCCACGTCGGCGGGGTTTCCGAGGAGCCCGACGGAGCAGCTGCGTTGCCGAGCACGAACGCGGCAACCACGCCGATCACCATCGTGATGCCGAACGCGCCGAGGAAGAACAAGAGACCCGTCCGGCGCGGACGATCGCCGAGCACGAGCGTCAGGATCGAGAACGTGAGCGTGGTGGGCGAGAGCATCGCGGCGAGCGCCGTGAGCCCCAGCTCGACATCGGCGGATGTCATCGCGCGCCACCCTAGGCGATGCCGCGGCCGGAGGCGCTCGGCAGCCGGTGGATCGGCTCGGCCCACCCGCTCGCGACGCTGACACGTGAGCTGCGAGCGGAGTATGGTCGGGGTATGGCTACGGCGACGAAAAGGCGCCCGCGGGCCAAGGGCGCGGCGGTTCCCCACCTGACCGTCGCCGAGCGGGTCGCCCGCGGCAAGGCGGCGCGCAAGGAGGTGCCCCGCGCCAGCCACGGGACGTTCGAGCCGGCCCCGCACCGCAGGGACGTGGTGGACCTCCTGGAAAGCCAGGCGGCGACGCGCGTTCCCGAGCTCGTGCCGATCCGCTACGGACGCATGCTCGTGTCGCCCTTCACCTTCTATCGGGGAGGAGCGCTGATCATGGCGGCGGACCTCGCCGCCACGCCGCGCTCCGGCCTCACGGTGCAGTGCTGCGGTGACGCCCACCTGTCGAACTTCGGAGCGTTCGCCTCGCCCGAGCGCCGGCTCGTGTTCGACATCAACGACTTCGACGAGACGCTGCCGGGCCCCTGGGAGTGGGACGTCAAGCGGCTCGCGGTGAGCATGATCATCGCGGCGCAGGACAACGGCTTCTCCGAGAAGGTCCAGGAGCGTGTCGTGCTCGACACGGTCAAGGAGTACCGCACGGCGATGGCGGGATTCGCCGCGATGAAGAACCTCGAAGTGTGGTACGCGCATCTCGACATCGAACCCACGCTGCAGCGGTTCATCTCCCAGCTCAAGCCCGCTGGAAAAACCGACAAGGCGATCAAGCGCGCCGAGAAGGCGATCGCGAAGGCGCGCACGCGCGACAGCATGTCTGCGTTCTCGAAACTTTGCGAACGGGTGAACGGCAGCTCGCGGATCGTCGCCGAACCGCCGCTGATCGTGCCGATCGCCGACCTCGCGGAGGGCCGAGAACGAGAGGAACTGTTCGAAGAGTTGCACGACCGGCTCCGCGGCTTCCGCGAAAGCCTCCAGCACGACCGCCGCGTGCTGCTCGAGCAGTTCGAGCTGATCGACTTCGCGCGGAAAGTGGTGGGGGTGGGGAGCGTGGGAACGCGTGCCTGGATCGCGCTGCTGCTCGGGCGCGACGGCGGGGACCCGCTGTTCCTGCAGATGAAGGAGGCGCAGGCATCGGTGCTCGAGGAGTTCCTCGCGCCGAGCGAGTTCTCAAACCACGGGGAGCGGGTGGTGACCGGGCAGCACCTGATGCAGGCGAGCAGCGACATCTTCCTCGGCTGGGTCCACGTCGACGCGGGCCTCGACGGCCAGGCGCGCGACTTCTACGGCCGCCAGCTGAAGGACTGGAAGGGCTCGGCGGAAATCGAGCAGATGATCCCCGAGGGGATGGAGACGTACGGGCGGCTGTGCGGCTGGACGCTCGCGCGCGCACACGCACGCTCGGGCGACCGCGTCGCGATCGCTGCATACCTCGGCAAAGGCGACACGTTCGACCGCGCGATCGTGGAGTTCTCCAAGGCCTACGCTGAGCAGAACGAGAAGGACTACAAAGCGCTCGCCGACGCGGTCAAGTCGGGGCGCGTGGCGGCCGAGACAGGGCTCTGACGCCTTCGCCGAGGGTCAGTGTTCTTCCGCGATCCGCGGTGCGGTGTTCCGCGGTTCACGTCGCGTTCACCGATCGCCTAGTATCCGCGCAGCCTCGCATCCTGCGGGGGCTCGCAAGCGGGGGAGGACAGATGAGCAGGACGCCGGTGAGCGGATGAGCGCCAGCGCGGACACGCCGGGCCCCGGCGGCGCGGGCAGCGGCGCGCCGGGCACGCCGCCGTCGGCGGGCGCGCCGGAGACCTCCGGATCGGGCGGCGCGGCGGCATCGCCGCCGCCGGCCTCCGCTCGGCCGACCGCTGCCGAGCCCACCAAAGGGCGACGGATCCTCGTCAAATCGATCGTCGTCGTCACGAGCGTGCTCGCGGTGCTCGCGATCTTCGCGATCTGGGCGAACCGCCAGATGCTCAACCCGGACAACTGGGGCAACGACGAGCACCAAGCTCCTGCAGAACGCCGTCGTGCGTGAAGCGACCGCGAACTACCTCGTCGACCAGCTCTACAAAAACGTCAACGTCGAAGAAGAAATCAGCGCCAAGCTGCCGGCGCAGATCAAGCCGCTCGCGGGGCCGCTCTCAGGGGCGCTGCGCAACCTCGCCACCGAAGCCGCGCAGCGCGCGCTCGCGAACCCGCGCGTGCAGGAAGCGTGGAAACAGGCGAACAAGGCCGCCGACCAGCAGCTCGTGACCGTCGTCAAAGGCGGCAAAGGCGCTGTGGTGATCACGAACGGGGAAGTCTCGCTCGACCTCGCGAGCATCGTCAAGAACATCACCGAACGTCTCGGCCTGCCGAACGTGAGCTCGAAGCTGCCGCCCTCGGTGGCCAAGCTGAAAATCCTCAAGTCCAACGAAATCAAACTCGTGCAGGACGGCGGCAACGCGCTGAAAGGCCTCGCCCTCGCGCTGACGATCATCGTGCCGCTGCTCTATGCGCTCGCGATCGCGCTCGCCGGAGGCTTCCGCAGGCGCACCTTGATGTCGGTCGGGATCGCAGCGGTGGTCGTCGGACTGCTCGTCTTCATCGGGCGAAACATCCTGGTCACGCAGGTGACCGACTCGCTCGTGAAATCCGAAGCGGTGCGCCCGGCGGCGCACGAAGTGCTGAAGATCGCGACGGCGATGCTCTCGGAAATCGCGGGGGCGTTCATCATCGTCGGCATCCCGCTGATAGCGGCCGCGTGGTTCGCGGGACCGGCGAAGCTCGCGGTGCGCGGGCACGCAAGGCGATCGCGCCGTTCCTGCGCGAGCAGCCGGCAGTGGACCTACGCGATCACGGCGGCGATCATGGCGGTGATCTTCATCTGGCAGCCGATCCCGGCGACCGGCAAACTCGCAGGGATCCTCGTGTTCCTCGCGCTCGCGTTCTTCGGCACCTACCTGCTGCGAAAACAGACTGCCGAAGAGTTCCCGGCGACCTAGCGGCGCGTGCACGAGACGGCTGAGGACCTGCTCGCGCTGCAGCAGCCTGCTCGACGCAAGCTACGCGCGCGCGGGCTCGCACCTGCGCTCGATCTGGGGCCCCGAGACACGCCTGAGCGCCGAGCGCCTGAGCGCTGAGCTCGCGGGCGTGCAGGTGCTCGAGCTGGCAACCGTCACGCCGCGCGGGGAGCCGCGCGTGGCGCCCGTCGACGGGCTGTTCTTCCGCGGGCGCTTCTGGTTCGGCTCGGCGGACGACTCGCTGCGCTTTCGCAACATCCGCGCGAACCCTGCGGTGAGCGGGGCGGTGACGAAGGGGCTCGAGACGTTCCTCGTGATCGTCCACGGCCGCGCGGTGGAGACCGATCCGCGCGGCCCCGAGGCGGGCGGCTTCGCCGCCTACCCGCGCGAGCTCTACGACTTCGACTGGGACGCCGCGCACCCCGACGCGCCATACGCCTGGATCGACGCGCGCACGCTGCTCGCGTTCAAGCGCTGAGCGCGGGCGTGGGCGCGAGCGGATCGCAGCGGCGTGCTCAGCGTGGCGTGAACGTGCGGTCGGCTCGGACGTGGACCTCGGCGCCGAGGAAGCCGTCGCGCGGGATCGCCTCGAGAACAGCTGCCTCCCGGGTCGTCCCGAGCACCCGGCGGCCGTCCTCGAGCAGAGCGAACAGGATCCCGTAGGAGGGCGAGCCGTCACGCTCGTAGATGACCGTGGCGGTCTCCGCCACTGCGTCGTACGCCTGGCCCGCCGGTGCCACGACCGCGCGCAGCCGGACGATCGACGGGCGGTGTGAGCGCCGCGTAGGGCTCAGCGGGAGGCTCGTTGCCGTAGATGCCGAGGGCGTGCTTGGTGGCATACCAGCCGAGCGCGGTGGCGAGCCCTTGCGTGCCCGGCTCGCGACTCGCGCAGGGCGCGAGCGACGGCGATGACGCCGTGCGTGGAGTAGCTGTTGCCGGGACCGCCGAAGAACGTGAGGCCGCCGGTGCAGGTGAGCGGGCGATCGAGGCTCATGCCCAGCTCGCGCGCGGCGAGCTGAACGGCGGCGGGGAAGCACGAGTAGAGATCGACGTGCGCGATGTCGTCGGGGCCGGTGCCGGCATGCGCGAATGCCGCCCGTCCGCATGCAGCGATCGCGGGCGAGCGGTCGAGGCGATCGCGCTCGAGAGATGAACCACTCGTCGGTGGCGCTCGCCCCCGCGTGCGGGAAGATCCAGCGCTCTGTGGGGATGCCCAGGGCGCTCGCGACGGACGCCGAGCAGAGGATCACGGCAGCCGCCTGGTCAACCTGGATGTTCGCGTTGTGCAGCTTGCGGTAGGGGTGGGTGATGACGCCGGTTCTGAGGTCCGGCGTCGATCAGCTCCTCGGGCGTGTATGCCTGCTGCGTCCACGCGCACGGCTGCGCCGCCGCCACCTCGCTGAAGTCCGCCCACAGCGTGGAGAAGCTGTGCAGGTGCTCTCCACCGTCTCGCCCGCCGCATGGCCGATCGCGTTCTCGATCAGCGGGTAGGCCATGATCGGCGCGATGATGCCCACCTCGCGCTCGGCGTCGGTGCCGGGATCCTGCTCGCCCTCGACGATCTCATCGGCGCTGCGCGTCAGTGTCGGGCGGCGCCCAGTCCGGTGCGCCGCCGTTGCGCATGGCGCGCGCCTGCGTGAAGAGCGCCTCGCCCCCGCACACGACGCCGACGTCGAGCTGTCCCGTCGCGATCCGCGAGGCGAGCAGGTTGATCAACAGCTGCGGGCCGTTGCCGCCCTGCATGCTCGATCGCGCGGTGGCAGGGGCGATCCCGAGCAGCTCGCCGACGCGGGCGCCGGGGTCGCCGTCGGGCCAGCCCGCGGACGGCGCCACGGCGATCAGGTCCGTGCGGCGGATGAGCAGCTCGCTGCCGGCGTCCGCCGCCGCGCGCCGAATCGCCTCGGCGATCATCTGCCCGGGGTCGGGGGCCGGGCCGTCATCGGGACGGTAGACAACCTCTCCCAGCCCGACGAGCACGGGGGTGCGATCGGCATCCATGCCCGAAGTATCGTTGCCCGGGAGTCCGCGGGCGTTCCTGCCGCGAATGGTTTCGGGTCGCTGCCGTCGTCCGTGATCGAGCTCGCGCCCCGGCGAGGGCTCAGCTGCGCCCGCCGCCGAGCTCGCGCTCGACCTCGTCGAGCCACGCGCTCTGGGCGTCGAGGGTGCGGCGGGCGAAGTCGTTGATGAGACGCAGATAGCGGGTGCGATGGGGGAGCTGCTCGCGCGCGCTCCATCATCGGATCCGAGGCGCGCGTAGTCCTGCTCGAGACCCTCTCGCAGCGCCGTCGACGCTCTGCGAGGACCGTCTCGTCGTCGCTGAAGTCGGCGGCCGAGGAGCTTGACGATCGCCTCGTGCTGCATCCGCGGCAGCGCCGCCGGCTCGGCGAGCCATTGCCTCGAGCGCCTCGCGTCCCGGCATGGTGAGGGTCGTAGTGGGTGCGCTCGCGGGTCTTCCCCGGCTGCCTTGCGCGCGCTCAGATAGCCGAGCTTCGCGAGTCGTTTGGGCTCTGCGTAGAAGTGGCTCTCGGACGTGGTCCAGAAGACGGCGCCCTCGCGCATCATCTGGACGATGTCGTGAGGGCCGGCGCCGCCCTGCCCGACGAGCGCGAGCACGACGTATGAGAACGGGGTCAGCTTCGGCGGTACTTGACATAGCTCCATCCTGGAGGTTAGAATAGCTCCATCCTGGAGTCTACTGAAAGGAGCTGTCATGTCAGCCACCGCTTCCGCCCAGCCGATCGCGGCCACGCCCGAGCAGCCGCTGTGGTTCATCGACAACCTCGCCTTCGTCCACGTGACGGGCGGGCAGACGGGCGGCGCGCTTCGAGGTCGTAGAGGCATGGGGCGCGCGCGGCGACATGCCGCCGCTGCACATCCATGACCGCGAGGAGGAGACCTTCTACGTGGTGGAGGGCCAGCTCACGCTGTTCGTGGCCGCCGAGGAGATCGTCCTCACGGCCGGCCAGGCGGTCGTCGCTCCGCGCGGCGTGATGCACGTCTACCGCGTCGACTCCGAGCATCGCCCGCTGGCTGGCGATGGCTTCGCCCGCCGGCTTCGGGCAGATCGTCCTCGCGGCGAGCGAGCCCGCGCCGGCGGCCGAGCTGCCTCCCGCGGGACGACCGGTCGACCCTGCGCGCATCGCCGAGTCGGCGCGGAGTACGGCCTCGGATCCTCGCGCCTCCGGCACGCTTCCGGCGAGGTGGAGCGGTCGCGCGGTGACGCTGGTTGCGGTCGAGAGTACGGCTGTCGGCCGCAAACCGTACCGCCGACGCTCAGGTGGAACCCGCGTCCCCCGGGCGAGAGGGCGCGGGCGGCGCGGGTGGCCGCCCAGCCACTCCATCTCGGCGGCACTATCCTCGACCGGAGGAGGAGAGGATCTGTTGAGCGCCGTCACGGCCCATCCGCGTGAACTGCCCAGAGCCGGCATCGCCTCATGGCGGCCCCGGACGGCGCGTGCTCGTGGTCTACCGCGACGGTCGCGGCGGAGAGGCGGCTCTGCGCGAGGGGGCCGAGCTGGCTGCGTCGGGGGCTGAGCTCGTGGTGGTGACGCTCGCCCCACAGGCCAAACCGATGAGGTGCTGCAAAGGCGGAGGGGCGGGCCCGTACAACTGCGCGATTCGTGACGTCGCCGCGGAAGAGCTTCGCCATGCGCGGACGCTGCTCGGCTCGCTCGCAGCGCGTGCGGGCTTCACGACGCTCACCGGGACGCCCGCGCCACCGCTCGCCGAGTGGACGGCCGCTCACTCGTTCGACGTCGTGATCGTCCCTAAGAACAGGCTCGAGCGCGGCGGCGGGCGCGTTGCCCGCGAACTGCGTAAGCGGACGGACGCCGACGTGCGGGTCGTGGGATAGGGCGCGGGAGGCGGCGGGATCGGCGCGCCGGACGCTGATCGGCTGGGGGCTGCGACGCCCTCGTGTGCCCCGTGCGGGACTCGAACCCGCCCCACCGGATTAAAGGTTCGCGAACTGGACCCACATGCCCTGTGCGATGCTGGTATTCATGCATGCGGCGCACCACCGTCTCCCTTCCCGACGACCTTGCACAGGCACTCGACCGAGAGGCGCGGAGACGGCACGCTTCGGCGTCCGAGGTCACGCGCGCTGCGCTAGCCCAGCACCTGGGCCTCGGCCAGAGCGAGCTCGGCGAACTCGCCTTTGCGGACCTCGGCCGCAGTGGTCATCGCTCCGCTGCCCGAGACATCGAGCGACTGCGGGAGTACGAGTGGAATGGCGCCCCTGGCCGTCGTTGACGCTGGGCCGCTGTATGCCCTAGCGGACGCTGACGACGAGGACCATCTCGCCTGCCGCACCGCCCTGTCGCGGGCGGACCTTCGACTGATCGTTCCAGCGCTCGCAATAGCCGAGGCGACCTATTTCGTCGGGCGTCGACTGGGTCCCGACGCCGAGAGCAGGTTCTAAGAGGTATCGGAAAGCTGGATGTGGAGGGGTTGAGCCGCGAGGACTTCGCGTGAATGGCGGAGCTCGTAGAGGAGTACGCTGAGCTTTCCGCTTGGAGGTACAGACGCCTCGGTCATCGCTCTGGCGGAGCGACTCGGTGCCCCGATCATCCTGACGCTCGACCGTCGCCACTTCGCCGCAATCGCGCCAAGTCACTGCGAGGCGTTTGAGTTGCTGCCCTGACTGGCGAGGGCTATCGCGACCGTTGAGTTCGCTGCGTCCCTAGCCCACCGCTACAACGCACCGAGCGAAGCCGGGTCACCGGGGGGGCCGGTTGTAGGGATGCGCGCGTCGGGCCGGCTCCGCGGCGCTCGGCCTACGTCGAGCAGCACAGGACGCGCAGCGCTCTGATCCTCGACTCATCGATCGTGACGACGAGCTCGAGGCGCTCCCGGCAGGCTCTCAGGACGAGCCCCTGACCGCCGGCTCGTGGCTGGCGATCCGGTGCTCGCGCTCGCACGTGCACAGGATGAAGCCCTCGAAGTCGCCGAAGCAGTCGAACAGCACCTCGCACACCTTCCCGCTGAGCACGCGACGCCTCCGGCGGCTCGGGGCGACCGGTGCTCGGCCGCCGGGCAGGTAGCCGCCGAATGACGGCGGGATGACGTTCGGGTCCCCGCCGAGGCCGTCGACTCGTTCGGAGAGCAGCTCGATGTAGCGGGCGAGCACCGGATACCAGCGATCGGTTGTGGCCAGCGCCTGCGAGCCGCGCCTTGAAGATCGCCAGACGGGTCTCTTCAGCCGGCAGGATCGCGTGCCTGCCCTCCACGGGCACCCTGATCTGGAACGTCCCGACGACGTACCGTTCGGTTACCTTTCGGGGGCTTCCCCGCGGGCGGCTCGCGGTGCGATCAGGCGATCACGTTGTGCGGTCGGCGCCGAGCCCGTCTCGATCGGATCGGTTCGCGGCGGCGGGGTAGCTGCACCGACAAGCGCGTGGAAATGCGCCGCACGAGGACGTTGAACTCCTGGCCTTTGACTACGCTGGCGGGCAGCTGGATCGTGAGCAGGCCCGCGAACCCGCGGACCGGCCGTCGCGGGAATCGGCACGAACGTCAGGTTCTTGCTCGTCGACGCACGCGATCGCGTGCGTTTCGGTTTCGGTCAGCAGCCTGCACCCCGTACATCCGCGGAGCTGAGGTCGAGCACCTCGGCGGCGGCGACCTGCGGCCAGTAGATCGTGGCCGTGCTGCCCAGCCGGGACGTCTTGCCCCAATTGATCATCAGCTCGTCGGGCAAACGGCCTGCGTAGATGAAAGCCCGAGCTTCGGGCTCGGACGCACGTCGAAGGTCTGGGGGATGCGGTGCGTCGCCGGGTTGCCCGGGTTGTCGGACGTCGTCACCTGAAGGTTGCGCTGCGCCAGCATGGTCGCTGATTTCCGGGGACATGGTGACCCCGTTGGCGTTCTGGATCGGGTCGCCGGCATAGGCGATCTGTGCGACGAGGCAGTGGTGGTCGCCCGGGAGCTGTTCCTGGATCTGTTTGACCGTTGACGGAAAAGCTCGCGTCATACAGGTTCAGGAAGCAGCCGAAGTAGGTCCACTGTTCGTCGCCCTGCTGTATTTCGATAGTCCCTGCTGTTGACGCCGCCCGTGCCGTACTCGGGGTTCGACGGATCGCTGAAGTTCGGCGCGTTGCCGGTGGCGAAGAACGGCATCGTGTGACTGTCGGACGGCGCTTCCGGCCACAGCGGGTTGCCGCCGCCGAATCGTCGTGGCTCAGGTAGGTGTAGCCCGGATTCCAATCCGTATCGGCCGTCTGTGTCCCCCACATCCGGAAGAAGACTTTCACGCCTTCGGCCTTGTGTTTGGGTCCCCGCGATCCCCGCAGCCGTACACGGGCGATCGCGAAGTTGTAGTTGTTGTCGACTTTGAAATCGCGGGAAATTGGCTCATATCGACGTGAAGGGCGTGACCGACGAGTCACCGGTGTAGGCGCCGGCCTGTCCCGGGAGGATCGGGAGCCGGTGAAGACGAACGGATCGCCGCCGCTGGGGTCGCCGTAGGACGGTGTTGAGATATTCGAGCAGCGCCTTGAGAGTAGGAGTAGGCGCCGTGGAAGCTGTCGTCTTTGAACTGCGGGCCGCCGGCGAACGGGTGGTTGTTCAGGAGCGGGGTGGCGGTGAAGACGCGCAGATCCTGGCTCAGCCACCATTCGTTCTCTAGTCTCCGGGCGTAGCTCCCGCGAGGACGTTGTTGAAGTAGGGGTCGGCGCCGGCGGTGAAGAAGAACTCGGTTTTCGCCGGCAACTGCTTGCCGAGGATGTGATTTCGGTCGCGACCGCTGCGGGCGTCTGGCCGTTGCCGGGAACGCTTTCTCGCTCGCGGTGGTGAACACGATGTCGTAGGGGAACGAGATCCGCTGCGGGACGTACTGGTTGGACGACTGGTATTCGATCCCCTGCCGCGTTCGGGCTGGCGGTCGTCCCGGCGAAGGCGATCGTGGGCAGACTCGGCGTGGTCGCACCGACGACGTTACGGTTGAAGCCGTCGAGCGCAACCCAGAACGCGTGCTTGTAGCTGCCCGCTGAGAACGTCGACGACGTTCGTAACCTCGTCGCGTCCGTAGGTGTTCTTGACGCCGACGATAGGAGAGCGATGCCGAGCGGGTAGGGGTCGTCCAGGTTGACCGCTGGTGATCGTGGTGGTTCCGGGCAACGCGACGTCGAGCATCTGCTTGAAGTACGGGAAGGGATTGCTGCTGTCTCCCGTGAGGTTCGCGTACACGCCGGCCAGCTGGTCCGCTCCGGCGCCGACGATCTGTTCGATCGAGAACCCGAGCTGGGAGAAGAGGTAGTAGATGAACAGCACAGCGCAGCCGCATACGCGGGACGAACCCGTTTTCCGTCGGTTCGACGTTGTTGACGAAGTCTTCGCGGCCGCTGGATTCGAAGCCAGGTGAAGGCGATGTTGTAGCCGACTGATCAGCGAGAGGCTCTGACCTTCGCGCAGCAGGAACTGTGTCCCGAGGAAACGGGAAAGGCCCTCGCCTGCGCTGCCCTCGTTGCCTCCCCCGTGCCAGGTTCCCCCGTACCACCCCTTGCCCTGAGTGTCCATGAACATCTCCACGACCTCGGAGACGAGCAGGTAGCGGACGATATAGAATTCATTGACGGAGGCGGCCGCGCTTTTCGGGGCCAGCTCGGGTATCAGCGTGATCGGACCGCCGAGATTGGGCCAGCTGGCTCCGGTCCCGCCGTTTTTCGTGTTGCCGGCCTGGATCTGGACCGATCATGCGACCGGACCACGGCGGGGCGATCCCGCCGAACCATTCCGGTCATCAATTTGAAGTCGGCCTCGCAGCCGGCGATCGAGCGCTTTCGGCGGTGCTTTCACCGACTTTTTTGTTGAGCGCTTCGTCGTATTCGATCTGGTAGTGGGCGGTCTGGCCGCCGTTTTTAGGTTCGCGGTGGTGAAGCTGGCCGTCGAGCCCATTATTCGACGTTGGCTGGCGCCCGTGACACTCACGAGTGCAGAAGGGCGAACGCCACGGTCGCGGACCGGTCGTACTGGCTCTGTCGGGCGTAGCCGTCGGTCGCCGTGGCGGCGGTGTAGAGGTTCACGGCGAAGGCTCCGTTCGTGCATCCGTGCAGGAGGTAGCCCGCGGTCCGCACGAGCGGATCTTCGGGCGCCGGCGGCGAGCTCGAGCTTCCGCCCTCCGACGCGACGCCGCCGTAGAAGCCCAGCGACACGCCCAGGCTCCAGGTCAGGTAGTCGTTGGGATGCGTCGCGTGGAACGCGATCGAGACGTCTTCTTCTTCGGCTTCGTAATTGAGCATGCCGCATTTGTCAGCGGTGTGGCCGTCGACGCTGACACTGTCGAGCGAGGCAAACGTGTCGTGATTGTCGATCAGGACGCGGAACATGAGCTGGCCTTCGGGGGTGATGTTGTTCGGCCCCAGGACGCTCGTGTATTGCGTCGGCGGGCCGCTGAGGTCGGGCAGGACGAAGTCGAACGGGCCACCCACCCCGTTGTTGGCGCACGGCACCGGTTTGCCTTTGGCGTCGAACATCTCGAGCAGCAGCGTGCACATCCCGCTTCGCCGCGGCAGCGTGTCGGTGTAGGTGAACGGCGAGTAGTGGTTGTCGGTCGAGTCGAAGTAGCCGAACGGGCGGTCGTAGGGGTCGTTGATGTTCACCCAGCCGTCACCGGGGTACGGGTCGGGTACTTCGAAGAGGTTCGGTTCTGCCCCCACCGTCTGTGGACCGAGGTTGACCGTGTGCAGGTGGATTTCCAGCGGCGCGAACGTCAAGGTCATGTAGCGATGGTTCACCGGCGCGCTGATCGGGGAGAAGCCCGCATCTCCGTCGAACTTGTAGGACCAGCGATAGAAGCTCGCGATGCCGTCGCTCTTCAGCCGCGGGTCGAACTGCATCTGAAGCGCGAGGCTCCCGCCCCAGGGGCTTGCTCCGAGGAGCCCTTGAGGCGCACCGCCGGCGGCTTCCTCGAGCCCGGTGATGCCGCGCAGGTCGTCGTTGCCGATCGCGGTCGGCCAGACGTAATATTCTTCGCCGCCGATCGGGCGTTCCCCGGGTTCGTTGCAGGCCACCGCGGCGGGATCTTCAACCGTGATCGTCACCTCTTCGGTGCCGTCGTAGTCGTAGTAGGTGCTGCACGCGATCTGCGGATCTGAGATCTCGCGTTCGATCCCGCCGATCGTCTGGATCACCTCGAAGTAGAGGTCGGGGAAGTCCGCCGGGCACCAGAAGCAGATCTCAGCTGAGAACGTGCCGTCGGACTGGATCGTGGCCTCACCCAGTTCCTGCCAGCAGAACCACCAGTCGGGGATGAGCCAGCACAGGTAGGGCCCGACGATCGCCTTGTTGGCGATGATCGCTTCCTTGACGGCGTGCTGAGGGAGCGACCTGAGCGTGACCGCGAGCTCGGCAGCCGATGACGCCCTGAGTCCGGTCTCGGCGCTGGCCAGGCCTGCCTGCACGGTCGCCAGATCTGCCCGCACGGCTGCCGCCGCCGCGGCGGCGCTGCGCACGGCCGGCGCCTGCGCCAGCACATGCGCCTCGCGGAAGGATTCGGGCGGCGGATCCGGGAGGTTCGGGATCAGCCGGATGCGTTCGGCCAGCTCGGCGCGATCGAGGCCGGCGAGCACATCGGTCAACAGCCGCATACCACGTCGGCGCATCGGTGAACGACGCGAGGTTGTCGAGCGTGCAGGCGAGGTCGACCTGGAAGATCTGGACGACGCCGGTGCAGATGGGCGCATAGACGCCGGGCGCGGTTTCCTTGCGGACGGAGCCGTGCACGTAGATGCACGTCTTCCACCAGCATCTGTAGATCGAGGGCGGGATCGCAAGCGTCACCGTGCCCAGCCCGGCCTTGGGCAGGACGTCGCGCGAGATCGCCTCGGCGCGCGCGAGCTCGGCGGCGAGCGCGGGGCCGCTGCGCTCCGCGCTTGCAATATCGGGCCCCACGAGCAGGCGGTGGCGACGGTCATCGGAGAGTTGGAGCTTCAGCCCACCGGCGCCGACCGCCTTGGAGTCGACAAGCTTGCCGTCGCGGTTGAACAGGTAAGCCCGAGCCTTGGGCCGATCGACCCCCGCCTCGGGAGTGAGGGTTACATCAACCGTCACGGTGCGCTTGGGCGTCCGGTCTGCCATTGGCCTCACCTCTCAGTTGTCCGGCGCTGAGACACGAGCAGGGACTCGTCATCTACCCCGGAGACCTACCGCGGAATAGCAACTCACAGGCGCGCCGTGGGCACAGGGCTTCCTTGACACACCTACCGCTGGTCGCCAGGAGGCGCCGATCCTATGCCGACGATGGCCACCGCTGTCAAGGCAAAGGCGTAATTCTCAACGGATGTTCTAGTGGGACAGCGCCGAGGTTGACCTGGTTCGAACCCCGCTGTCTTGGATCCAGTCAGCTCACCTGCTGTCCACGAGAATTCGGTGGGACAGGCGCCGTCCGCTGATCGCGACGGCGTGCGGCGACCGGACACGCAGCACTAGGACCGCGCCAATCGCCGCGCTCGAGCCCCGGGCGCCTGTCGACCGCGGCTACTACGAGCAGATCGCCGGTTCGCCGTGCAATTCTCGGGACCAAATGGGGACCAAATTGGCCTCGCGGCGCGTCCCAACAAGCGGTCCCGAAACCCACCGATTTGCAGCCACTTCATCCATGCCCCGTGCGGGACTCGAACCCGCCCCACCGGATTAAAAGTCCGGCGCTCTACCAGATGAGCTAACGGGGCCCGCGGCGACCCACGACGGGGCTCGCGGCCCGACAGTGTCGCAGAAGCGCTCAAGGTTTTTCGGCCGCAGCGACGCGCAGCATCTCCTCGATGCGGGTGAGCTTCACGCGTGGGCGCCCCGCGGGCTCGCCGAGGCCGCGCTCGTGCCGGTCGATCGCCTCCCAGCCGGCGTAGGTCACGAGGTCCGGCTGGCGCGAGCGCAGCAGCTCCTCGGCGGACTCGGGCGCCGGGATCCGGGCGGTGGGCGTGGCTGCGAGCCGTTCTCGCTGGCGAGGTCGGCGACCATCGCGTCGACCGTCTCCTGGGCGTCCTTCTTGTTCGTGCCGATCACGCCCGAGGGGCCGCGCTTGATCCAGCCGACGACGTACTCGCCCGGCAGCGGCTGCCCGCCGGCGTCGGCTCGACGACGCGCCCGCCGTCGTTGGGGATCACCGCCGAGCGCTCGTCGAAGGGCACTCCCGGCAGCGGGATGCCGCGGTAGCCGATCGCGCGGAACGCGAGCCCCGCGTCGATCGTCTCGTGCTCGTCGGTGGCCCGCGCCCGCAGCGCGCCGCCGTCGGCGGCGACGAGCTCGTTGCGGACGAGCTCGATCGCGCCCAGGTGCCCGCGCTCGCTCGCGCGGAAGGCGACCGGCGAGAGCAGGAAGCGCAGCACGATCCGCTTGGGGTGCCCCGCCGGCTCGCGCTCGGCGTAGGAGCGCAGGATCTCCACGTTGCGCCGCGCGGTCGATGTCCTGCTTGCGCCGCCTTGTCCTCGACCGCGAGCGCCGCGCTCGAGCTCGTCCGCGTCGACGATCACGTCGGCGTCGGCGAGCTCGCCGAGCTCGAGCAGCTCGGGGTTCGTGAACGCCGCCTGCGCCGGGCCGCGGCGGCCGACCACCACGACCTCCTCGACGCTGCTGCCGGCGAGCACCTCGAGCGCGTGGTCGGCGGTGTCGGTCGGCGCGAGCTCCTCGGGGGCGAGCACGAGCATCCGCGCGACGTCGAGCGCGACGTTGCCGTTGCCGATCACCACCGCGCGCTCGGCCGAGAGCAGGTCGACCTCGAGGTCGGTGTGGTCGGGGTGGCCGTTGTACCAGCCGACGAACTCCGTCGCCGCGTGCGAGCCCGGGCAGGTCTTCGCCCTCGATCCCGAGCGGCCGGTCCGACGGCGAGCCGGTCGCGTAGACGATCGCGTGGTAGTGCTCGAGCAGCTCCTCGCGGGAGACGTGCTCGCCGAAGGTGACGTTGCCGAAGTAGCGGAAGCGCGGGTGGGCGGCGGTCTTCTCGTAGACGCGCGTCACCGACTTGATCTTCGGGTGGTCGGGGGCGACGCCCGAGCGCACGAGGCCCCACGGCGTGGGCAGCCGCTCGATCATGTCGACCTCGATCCGCTCGCCCGGCGTCCTTCAGCAGGTGTCCCGCGGCGTAGAAGCCGGCGGGGCCGGAGCCGATCACGGCGATGCGGATGGGGGTGTCGTGGTGGCATCTCCTGTTGTGGTCTCGTTGCGCCGAGCGGTCGAGCGATGGGCGCGGCCCGACTCGAACGGGCGACCCCCTCGGTGTAAGCGAGGTGCTCTGGCCAGCTGAGCTACGCGCCCTCGGCAGCCTCAAGGCTAGCGACCGGCGAGGCCCGCTCGGGCCTGCCGCGAGCGCCGCCGACGGGGCTGCGCGCCGCGTGGCTGCGACGCTGGCGTCGAGCAGACGCGGCGCCGCGGCGGAGGATGCGTGCGGCTCGCCCTCGGCCCGCTCGCCGCGGCCGCGCCCGTGCTCGTCCTCGCCCAGCTGCTGCTGCCCGGCATCGCGGCCGAGCCGGATCTCGCTCGCGCTCGGCCGCTACGGCACGCGTCGAGCAGCGTGCACGTGAGCGCCTGGCCGGCCGATCGAGCTGCTGTGGGGGCACGCCGACTCGGTCGACGTGCAGGCGCGGCCGGCTCGCGCTGACCCCGCGCAGGCCGCGGCCTGCTGCGCGAAGCGAGCGGCGCGCACGAAGCTCGACCGTCGACGCGCAGGCGGTGCGGGACGGGCCGCTGCGCCTCACCGCGTGCGGCTCCGCAAGCGCGGCGCGCCGGCTGAGCGCCGAGGCGCGCTCGCGCGCGGCCGACGTCCCCGCGGCGCTGCCCGCCGGCGTCAGCGTCTGCGCTGCTCGGGCAGCGAGGCGGGCAGCGTGCTGGTGCGCGTCGGCGGCGGGCTGTTCGGCGTCGCGGCGTCGCTCGACGCGGTCGCCGAAGCCAGCGCGGCGCCCTCGTCGCGCGTCCCGCGGGCCTCCTGCTCGGAGCCCTTCGCCTGACGCTCTTCGCCGACCCGCGCGTCGACGTGCAGTCGTCGGTGCGCGCACCGCGGGCTCGGCGCGCAGCCGCCGAGCTACGTGCTCAGGATGAGCGCGCTGCTGCGCTGAGCGCCGCGCTCAGGCCGCGGCGGGAACGTCCGGCGCGCCGCGTGCCTGACGCGCGCGCCACGCGCATCGGCAGGCCCTCCTTGCGGGCTGATCGTCGGCATCTGGCGGATCGTCAGCTCGAAGTCCTCGGGCAGCGAGAGCGCTGCAGCGCGGCGAGCAGCAGCGATCGCGATCGTGCGCACCTCGAGCTGGCCGAAGCGCATGCCGATGCAGGTGCGCGAGCCGCCGCCGAAGGGCACGTAGGCGCCCTTCGGCAGCGCCGCGCGCGCCTCCGGCGTGAAGCGCTCGGGGCGGAAGTCCTCGGGGTCCTCGAACACGTCGGGCAGGTGGTGGGAGGCCCACGAGCAGTAGTTCACGAACGCCCGCGCCGGGACCGTGTGGCCGGCGAACTCGAACTGCTCGCGCGCCCGGCGCGGGCCCGACCCAGGCGGGCGGGTACTTGCGCAGCGTCTCGTCGATCACCATCTCGAGCTCGGGCAGCTCGCCGCCGAGCAGCTGTGCGGCGCTCGGCCGGCCGTCGGGGCAGCAGCTCGCGCCTGCTCGGCGAGCAGCGCGCCGGCGAGTGCGGGCTGGCGGGCGAGCTCGTAGAACATGAACGAGACCGTCGAGGTCGTCGTGTCGTGGCCGGCGAACAGCAGCGTCATCACCTCGTCGCGGATCTGCACGTCGTTGAGCGCGGTTGCCGTCCTCGTCCTCGGCGTCGAGCAGCAGGCTGAGGATGTCGCTGCCGCGCCTGCCCGCTCGCGCGGCGCTCGGCGATCTCGCGCGTAGATCAGCGCGTCGAGCTTGCGCGCGGCCGCCTGCATCCGCGCCCACGGCGATGCGCCGCCCGCGGAAGACGCGCAGCAGGTACTCGCTCGCGTAGAAGGCGAGCGCCTCCTCGAACAGCGCCGGCCGCGTCGATCGCGCGCGCCGCGTCGCCGTCGGGGTCGAGGCCGAACAGCGCCCGCATCGCGACGCGCATCGCGAGGTGGCGCGTCCACGCGTAGAGGTCCACCGTCGCGCCCGGCTGCAGCTGCTCGAGCGCCGCTTCGGTCTCCTGCAGGATCACCGTCCACCGAGGCCGCGATGTGCTCGCGGTGGAACGCCGGCAGCATGATCCGGCGCGAGCGGCGGTGGAAGTCGCCGTCGATCGTCAGCAGCCCGTCGCCCATCAGGCCGATCAGGTCGCGGAAGTGGCCTTCGCGCCATTCGAAGTTGGAGGCGTGCGAGACGAGTGATGTAGTGGTTCGCCTCCGGCCCGAGCATGAACACGACGTTGCCGTGGAACAGCCGCAGCGTGAAGATCGGGCCGTAGCGCTCGTAGCACTCGAGCAGCACCTCGAGCGGTTCCTCGGCGAAGCGGCGCGTGCGCGGCAGCGAGAAGCGCGTCTCGCCCGGCGGGAACGGAACCGTCGCCGCGCGCTCGTCGCGCAGGTCGTCGAGCAGCACCGAGAGCGGGCTCCTGTTGAGCATCGGCGGGGGGCCGACGAGCGCCATGCGCCCAAGCCTAGTGCAGAGGCTGGCCGGATGGCCAGTATCGATGTGCCGGGGCCGCGCGCCGAGCCTTGGCATACTTGATGGGCGCGGAGGCCCCCATCGCGGATTCCGCGCTCCGCGGGGGCGTAGCTCAGCAGGTTAGAGCGCTGCCCTGTCACGGCAGAGGTCGCGGGTTCGAGTCCCGTCGCTCCCGCTTGTGCTTGGGCGCCCGAGGGCGCCCAACGCGCCTGACCCCCTGCGCCGCACGGGCCCCCGCCGCGCCGGGTTCCACGCGCCGGCCCGGCTTCACACGCCGCGCCTGACTCCCTGCGCCGCACGGGCCCCCCAGCCGGTCGGCAGTCTCGACAGCCCGCGGCCGGCGGCCTACCGCGCGACGCGGAAGAGCTCTTCGCCGGCGAGCACCGTGAGCGTGCTGTTGCCCGCGAGCATCGCCGCCGCGAGCTGTTCTTCACCGCCGTGGCGGCTGGGCAGCCGCGCAGGGAACGCGAGCCCACCACGCCCACCCAGCGCAGGGTCGCCTGCGCCCGTCGCAAGGGTGCCCGCCAGCGTCAGCTTCGCGGCGCCGCGCAGCGCGAACGTCTCGCCGCCGGGGGCGAGCGCGAGCGCGAGCGTGCGGTGGCCCGCGCCCGGGTGCCCGGAGCTCGCGAAGCTCGGGTCGGGCGCTCCCGCCGGCGTGAAGCGGAACAGCTCCCCCGCTCCCCCGAAGCTCGCCTCGACGCCGCCGCCGGCGAGCGGGAGCAGCGCTCCGAAGAGCGAGGAGCTCTCGCCTTCGAGCGTCGGCACGAACGGCAGGTAGGCGCTCCCGCCCGTGCCGAACGACGTCGCGTCCGACCCGGACGCTTCGAGCTTCTGCACAGCGGGCACTTCTCGCAAGCCCGGCCCCGGGGCGATCGCGTCGCCGTAGGCGAGCAGCACCGATCCGTCGGACGCGATCGTCACGCCTTCCGCCGGTTCGTTTTCTTTGGTGACGGGCGGCGCGCCCGTCGTGCGCAGGAAGCCGCCGCTCCCGAACGAGCGGTCAACAGCGCCGCCGGTGAGCAGGCGCACGAGCTCGAGCGGTCCCGCTCCGAGGCCGGGGGTGCGGCGGGGTTCGTTCGCCGGCTGCGCCGCTTCGCTGCGGTAGTAGGCGACGAGCACCCCGCCGTGCACGAGCGCTGCCGCCGCCAGCATCGCCTTCCCCTGCGTGCCCTGCAGCGCGACGCGGATGCTCCCGCCGGCCGCGAACGCGCGGTCGGGATGGCCGCTTCCCGTCAGCCGCGCGAGCTCGAGGTTGTGGCTCCGGTCGAGCCCCACCACGAGCAGCTTGCCGCCGCCCGCCGCGAGCATCCAGGGCGGCTGCTGGGGCGTCGAGTAGATGCCCGGCACCGTCGCAACACCGCCGCTGCCATAGCTCCTCGCGAGCGTGCCGCGGGAGGTGATCTCCGCCACCAGGAAGGTCCCCCTGCTGTGGTGCGAGTAGCCGCCCACGATCGTCGATCCGCTCGGCCCGGGCGCGAGCAGCGCGCCCGTCGCCCCGGGTCCGGGCGGGTAGATCGAGTCGATCCCTTCCTCGCGCACGGGCAGTCCCGCGACGCCGCTGCGCCCGAACGAGGAGACGAGGTGCCACGAGCTCGCCTGCGCGACGCCGCACGTGCCGGCCCCGAAGCCGGCGCCGAGCGAAGCCACCAGCGCCGCCGCGAGCACGCCGCGCACCCGTCTACCTGCCGTCCGGCGGGCAGCTCCAACAGTCTCGTGTGGCGCCACGGCGACCACGGGCTCACACTAACGCCCGCACGCCCCGCGGGTCGAACTACAGTGCCCGGCATGTTCGACCTCGACGCCTACATCGAGCGGATCGGCCTGAGCGGCCGTCCCGGCATCGCCGAGGTGCACCGGGCGCACACCACGTCGATCCCGTTCGAGAACCTCGACCCGCGGATCGGGAGGCCCGTGTCGCTCGAGATCGAGGACCTCCAGCGCAAGCTCGTGGACGAGCGGCGCGGCGGCTACTGCTTCGAGCAGAACCTGCTCCTGGCGGGCGCCCTGCGCGCGCTCGGTGCGGACGTCGAGCTGTACCTCGCGCGCGTGCGCTACGGGGCGGCGCCCGGCGTGGTGCGCCCGCGCGGGCACCTGCTGCTGGGCGTCCACGACGACGGCGCCGTCTGGCACGCGGACGTGGGCTTCGGGCTCGGCACGCTGTTCGAGCCGCTGCCGTTCGGCCCGGGCGAGGAGCACGAGCAGGCGGGTTGGGGCTTTCGCATCGTCGCGGATGAGCCCGAACTGGTGCTCCAGGGCCGGATGGAGGGCGAGTGGGCGGACCTCTATTCGTTCCTGCCCTTCCCGGTGCCGCCGCCGGATGTGGAGACGGTCAACTGGTGGATCAGCACGCATCCGCGCTCGCCCTTCGTCACCGGCCTGATCGTGAGCATCCAGCGCGATGACGGACGCCGCGAGTCGCTCAGCAACTGGGCGGGCCTCGCGCTCGCCGAGAGCAGCCCCGAGGCAACGGTGCGGACGCCGCTGCGCCCCGAGGAGGTGCCCGAGCTGCTCGCTAGCCGCTTCGCGCTCGAGGGCGTGCCGCTCGGCGAGGACGGGCGGTTGTCCGCCTCAGCTTGACCCCTGCCGGAACGGCGATCACCGGGACCGGCGAGCGTTCGAGCAGCTCGTCGGTGACGACGCCGAGCATCCGCCGCAGCCGCGAGTGGGACCCGGAGCCGACGACGATCGCGTCCGCCTGGTGGCGCTTGGCGGCGCCGATCAGCGCCGAGACGGGGTCCTTCCTGCTCAGCTCGGTAGCGAAGTCGATGTCGAGCAGCGCAGGCGAGCCGTCGAGCAGCAGCTCGTCGAACTGCGCCCGGCCCACAGCATCCCGCTCGTGTGCGCTTGACAGCGGCGAGGCGGGCGCGTGCAGCGAGCGCTCGGAGTAGACGAGCACGAGCTTGCCCGACGGATGCAGCTCGGTTGCCGCCCACGTCGCCGCCCTGCGACCGCTCTCCGTTGCGTCGTAGCCGAGCACCATGCAGCGGCTGCGCTCCGCCGCCTGCGCGCGTCCCTTGCCGCTCGGTGTGCCGGAGGCTTTCCGCTTGGCGGTTCGGCTTCGAGCGGGCTTGGCGGCGGCGTCAGCCGTCTTCGACGCTCCCGTCTTGGCTGCCACGCGTTTGACCGCGGCGACGCGTTTGGCGGTGCCCGCCTTCGCGGCGCCGGCGCGTTTCGCCTGTGAGCCGCGTTTGGGTGCGGCGGGGCTCACGCGCGGGCTTCCGTGGCGGCGCGGTCCCGCTGCTCGAGATAGGGGGACAGGTATCTCGTCGCGATCTTGCTCGGTGGCGACCACGTGGGCGTGTCGCTCACCTCGGAGCTGAACCCCTGCCCGCCGGTGATGCGGGCGGTGAGGTAGAGCGGCTGCTCGCCCGTCAGCAGCATCCCGTGGATGACCGGTTGGAACGGCTGCGGCTTGACGGGCGCGCCGGCGAGGGCGGCGATCGCTTCCGCCGCCGCGTCGGCCTGCTGTGAGCCCACCCCGCCGTGCTTCACGGCGAAGTCGGTGGCGTCGCCCGCGGCGTAGATGTGCTCGACGTCGAGCACCTCGCCGTGCGGGTCGATGCGGATGAAGCCGTGTTCGGCGAGCGGGATCCCGCGTACTTCGGGTCCGTACAGCTCCGGCAGCGCGATCACGCGATCGACGTTCAGGCGGTGGTCTCCCGGGTTGATGATGACTTCGCCCGTGCGCGGAACCTCTGCATAGCCGGAGGTCACCACCTTGATCTGGGTGCGCCCCAGGCGCTCCGCAACCGCCGTGCTCGCAGCCTCGCCGAAGATCGCGAGCGGACGATCCTCCGGCGTGATGATCGTCGTGGCGAGGTCGATGTTCATGTCGTAGGCGCGGCCCGCCGTCAGCAGCGCGAGCTCGTACAGGGGCATCGGCCACGCCATCCGTCCCGGCGCGACGAAAGCGAGGCTGTCGATGTAGCCGCCCTCGAGGTCCTCCAGCAGCCCGTGGAGCGTCTCGTCGAGCGTGTGGTCGTTGACCGTGATGGCGTGCTTGTAGCGGGAGTGGATGCGGGCGCCGATCGCGAGCAGCAGCACGTCGTATTCGATCTCCGCGCCCCCCTTCGTGTGGACCACCCTGCGGTCCGGCTCGATCCACGCGAGCTCGTCGGACACCAGCTCGGCGCCGGCGTCGCTGACGATCGGCGCGAGCGGATAGTGGCTCGCTCGCGGATATGCGAACGGCTCGCGTACGGTCATCGGCCGGTTCACGAGCTCCTCGTTGGGAGCCAGCACGGTGACGGCGGTCTCCTCGGCGGCGAGCTCGTGGAGCGCGAGTGCAGCCTCCAGCGCAGCCACGCCGCCGCCCGCGATCAGCACGCGGAGCCTGCCGTTGGTGTCGTTGCTCGTCATGGCAGAAAGCTAGCTCGCCGGCGTCTCGGCGGCAGCCGAGTAAAGCCGCCGAGGGAAAAGTGAAAACTACTGAGGTGCGGGGATGAGGTGGAGCCGGTCACTCGCCGAGCTCGGCCTCTCCGTGGCGCTCGACGAAGCAGCCGCGGTGGAAGTAGGAGGCGTCGCCGTCCTCGCCGGACGCGAGCGTGAGCCGCGAGCCGACGTGCGGGTGCCCCTCGCGGAACGCCACCATCGGCTCGTACATGCCGATGACCTCGCCGCAGTGGCGGCATCGCAGGTTGTCGTACATCGGTCATGGTGAAGATACGGCGCATACGGCGGCGCCCGGCTGTGGAGATACCGCATCGCGGGCGACGGGAAACTACGGCAATCACCGGATGCGGCGCGCCGCGCGGAGCACGGGACGCCGGGGCGTCCACGCTGCCGACGCCGCGCCAGGGCTTGACTTGCGGCCCGCGTCTGAGACATACAATTCTCGGCGTGACCCCGATTGCAGGCGAGGTGCGTGCGCAGCGACTGCTGGAGGTCGGACGCGCGCTCGTCACCGAGCTCGACCAGGAGCGCGTGCTCGAGCGCCTGCTCGAGACGGCTCGCGAGATCACCGGCGCGCGGTACGCGGCGCTCGGCATCCTCAACGAGCGGCGCACCGAGCTCGCGCGCTTCCTCACCGCCGGAGTGGACGAGCGCATCCACCGCGCGATCGGCGACCTGCCCCGGGGCCGCGGCGTGCTCGGCGTGCTGATCGAAGATCCCCGGCCTCTGCGCCTGCCCGACGTCGGAGAGCACCCGCGCAGCTACGGCTTCCCCACCGGGCACCCGGTGATGCGCGGATTCCTCGGCGTGCCGATCTCGATCCGCGGGGAGGTGTGGGGCAACCTCTACCTCGCCGACAAGGAGGACGGGACGTTCACTGCCGAGGACGAGGAGGCCGCGATCGTGCTCGGCGACTGGGCCGCCGCGGCGATCGACAACGCGCGGCTGTACGAAGTGAGCGAGCGCCGCCGCAGGGAGCTCGAGCAGGCGGTGAGAGGCCTCGAAGCGACCCGCGACATCGCGGTGGCGATCGGTGGCGAGATCGAGCTCGACCCCGTGCTCGAGCTGATCGCCAAGCGCGGACGCGCGCTCGTCGGGGCGCGCAGCCTCGTCATCATGCTCCGCGAGGGCAGCGAGCTGATCGTGCGGGCGAGCGCCGGCCACGTGCGCGATGCGCGCGAGGCGCGGCTGCCGATCTCGCAGTCCACGTCCGGTCAGGTGCTCGAGAGCCGCCGGCCCGAGCGCATCCCGGACGTGCGCGCGCGGATGCGGGTGGCCGCCGAGACGTTCGGCGTGGCTGACGCCCACACGGCGCTGCTGGTGCCGATGCTCTACCGCGGGGAGGCTTTGGGCGTGCTCGCGGCTTTCGACCACGGCGAGGAGGCGGAGGGCTTCACCGACGAGAACGAGCAGACGCTGCGCACGTTCGCGGTCAGTGCCGCCACGGCGGTGGCGATGACGCGGACGGTCGAGGAAGGCCGCCTGCGCAGCATGCTGGCGGCGGCGGACGGCGAGCGGCGCCGCTGGGCGCGCGAGCTGCACGACGAGACGCTGCAGGGGCTCGGCGGGCTGCGACTGCTCCTCTCGAGTGCACTGAGAAGCGGCAATCCGGAGACGTCTCGGGATGCGATGCGGGAGGCCGTCGAGCGGATCGAGCAGGAAATCGGCAACCTCCGCTCGATCATCACCGACCTGCGTCCGGCGGCGCTCGACGAGCTCGGTCTGCGTACGGCCATCGAAGCCCTCGTCGACCGCCAGCGCGAGCGCACCGCACTGCAGATCGCCTGTGAGCTCTCGCTGCCGGCGCGGACAGAGGCGCGGCTGGAGGAAGGGCTCGAGATGGCGGTCTACCGGCTCGTGCAGGAGGCGCTCACGAACACCACCAAGCACGCGGGCGCGGAACGCGTGGCCGTGAGCGTATGCGAGGAGGGCAGGGACATCGTCGTCGAGGTGCGCGACAACGGCGTCGGGTTCGACCCGTCGCAGCGCGGCGAGGGCTTCGGCCTCGCGGGCATGCGCGAGCGTGTGGCGCTCGCCGGCGGCACTTTCACCGTCGAGTCCGGCGAGGACGGCACGCACATCTGCGCGCGGATGCCCGTCAACCGCCGCGCGGAGGGCGGCGAGTCAGGCGCCGAGAAGGCCGCGTCTTAGCGAGTAGCGCACCAGCTCGGCGCGTGTGCGCACGCCGAGCTTGCGATGGATGTGGGCGCGGTGCGTCTCGACGGTGCGGGGCGAGAGGTGGAGCTTGCGCGCGATTTCAACGCTCGTGTGGCCGAGCGCTATCAGCCGCAGCACCTCCACCTCGCGGGGACTGAGCTTGTTCTCGGTGAGCGATCGGTTGAGCGCGTCGAGGCGGCTCGCGAGCGAGGGGCTCACGTACTGCTGTCCGGCCGCCGCCGCTCGCACGGCCCGCGCGAGGTCGCCGTCGGCGAGCTCCTTCGAGACGTAGCCGAGTGCGCCGGCGCTGAGCGCGCGCTGCGCGAACACCGGGCTCTCCTCCATCGTCATCACGACGATCTGTGTCTGCGGAGCGGTCTCGCGCAGTTCGGCGATCGCGTCGATGCTCGATCCGCCGGGCATGCCCAGGTCGAGCACGAGCACATTCGGGTGTGTGCCGTTGACGTGGCTTGCAGCCGAGCGCATGTCGTCCGCCTCGCCGACGAGCTCGAGGTCGTCCTCGCCTTCGAGGAGCAGGCGCACGCTGCGACGGATCATCGAGTGGTCATCGGCGACCACGATCCTGATCGCATCCGGATCGCGCGCCTCGGCTACCGAGGGGCTCGGAGCGAGATGCAAATGCGAAGCCATGCTCGCAACGTAGGGCTACGCGGTGGCGCCCGCCACCGGGGAAGCTCCTGCCCGTGCGGTGGAAAAGCACGGATTCGCCGCGCGTGGTCCGCGCCGCCCTGCAGGTAGGGGCGGCGACCCCGCCGCCCGCCGTACGCTGCAGCCGCCGTCTGCGCGATAAAACCGTGCGTCAGCGACGGCGTTTCGAGCCTGATCCGTGCACGACCAGAACGGCCCACCCGTGTCGAGCGCGCATGCCCCCCCCGGCGGCGATGCGCCCCCCGTGCGTGCGCGCGCGCTCACGAAGCGCTACGGCGACACCCTCGCCCTCGACGCCCTGGATCTCGAGATCGCCCGTGGTGAGGTGTACGGCTATCTCGGGCCGAACGGCGCGGGCAAGACGACGACGATCCGCCTGCTGCTCGGCTTGCACCGCCCGAGCGCGGGCCGCGCCGAGCTGTTCGGCGCCGACGCCTGGGCGGACCCACTGGCGGCGCACCGCTGGGTGGCCTACGTGGCGGGCGAGCCGTTCCTGTGGCCCGCGCTCACCGGCGAGGAGACGTTCGAGTTCCTCGCCCGGCTGCGCGGCGGCGCGGACGTCGCCTACCGCGCCCTCCTCGTCGAGCGCTTCCGGCTCGACACCGACAAGCGTGTGCGCGCGCTGTCGAAGGGCAACCGCCAGAAGGTGCAGCTGATCGCGGCATTCGCGAGCCGCGCCGACCTGCTGCTCCTGGATGAGCCCAGCGCAGGCCTCGACCCGCTGATGGAGGTGGCGTTCCGGGAAACTGTGCTGGAGGCGAAGGCGCGGGGTCAGACGGTGTTCCTCTCGAGTCACATCCTCAGCGAGGTGGAGGCGCTCTGCGACCGCGTCGGGATCCTGCGCGCGGGGCGGCTCGTGGACGAGGGAACGCTCGAGCAGCTGCGCCATCTCAGCGCGCAGGTGATCGACGTCACCTTCGACGGCCCCGCCCCGAGCCTCGGAGAGCTGCCCGGCGCCACCGTGGCGGGCGCGGGTACGAACGCGCTGCGGATCGAGGTGAGCGGTCCCGTCTCCCCCGTGCTCGCCGCGATCGCCAGGCATCCGGTGCTCGCGCTGCGCAGCCGCGAGCCCTCGCTCGAGGAGATCTTCCTGCACCACTACGACGCCCGAGACGGCCGTGTCGGCGCCTAGAGCGATCGCGCGGCGTGCGTTCGCCGACGCGCGCATACGCACCCTCTCGTTCGCCGCGCTGTTCGCCCTGGTGGCGTACGCGAACGTGGTGGGCTATCGCAGCAGCTATCCGACGCAGGCAAGCCGCCTCGCGTTCGCCCACGCCTTCGGCGGCAACGCGAGCGTGCGGCTGTTCTACGGCGAGCCCTTCGACCTGCTGTCGGTCGGCGGCTACACGGCCTGGCGCGTCGGCGGCTTCCTGGCGATCGCCGCCGCCGTCTGGGGCATGCTCGCCGCCGTGCGTGCGCTGCGCGCGGAGGAGGACACCGGGCGCCAGGAGCTCGTGCTCGCCGGTGTCGTCTCCCGCGGGCAGGCTTACTTCGCTTCGATGGCGGCGATTGCGGCAGGTGCGGCGCTGCTGTGGCTCGCCCTGTTCCTCGCGCTCGTGGCGGCGAAGCTGCCCGCCGGCGGGTCGGCCTATCTCGCGCTCGCGATCGTCATCGTCGCCCCCGTGTTCGTGGGCGTCGGCGCGCTCGCGAGCCAGCTCGCCCCCTCGCGCAGGGTGGCGCTCGAGCTCGGCAGCGCCGCTATCACGCTCGCGCTCGTCGTCCGCGTGGTTGCCGACACCTCCTCGGGCCTCGAGTGGATGCGCTGGTTGACGCCGCTCGGCTGGAGCGAGGAGCTGCGGCCGTTCACCGGCGCCCGGCCCGCCGTCCTTTTGCTGCCGCTCGCCGCAGCGGCGCTCACGATCGGCGGGGCGGGAGTGATCGCTGCCCGCCGCGACATCGGCAGTGGTCTTCTCGCTCTGCGCGACAGCTCGCCGCCGCGATCGACGGGCCTCTCCTCGCCGACCGCGCTGGCGCTGCGAAGCGAGCGCGGCAGCCTCGCCGGCTGGATTCTCGCAACCGGGTTCTTCGCGCTCATCATCGGCCTCGTGTCGACGAGCGTGTCCTCGGCGGGCATCTCCAAGAACCTCCAGCACGAGCTCGAGAAGCTCGGGGCGGTGCAGGTGACGAAGCCCTCCGGCTACATCGGCCTGTCGTTCCTGTTCTTCGTCCTCGCGGTGAGCCTGTTCTGCTGCTCGCAGATGGGAGCGGCACGTGCCGAGGAAGCCGCCGAGCGCCTGGAGACGCTGTTCGCCCAGCCCGTCGATCGGATGCGCTGGCTGGGCGGGCGCCTGCTGCTCGCGCTCGCCGGCGCGGCGGCGATCTCGCTCGGGAGCGGGCTCGCCGCCTGGCTCGGGGCGGCCGTCCAGAACGCGGATGTGTCGCTGGCGAAGATGCTCGAGGCGGGCGCCAACTGCCTGCCCGCGGCGCTGCTGTTCCTCGGAGTGGCGGCGCTTCTGTTCGCGACGGTGCCGCGGGCGAGCAGCGGCGTCGCCTACGGCGTCGTGGCGCTCGCGTTCGTGTGGTCGCTGTTCGGCGAGCTGCTGAGCGCGCCGCAGTGGCTGCTCGAAGCCTCGCCCTTCCAGCACGTCGGCCTGGTCCCGGCGGAGCCGTTCCGGGCGGGCGCCGCGCTCGCCATGCTCGCGATCGCCGCCGCGGCGGGAGCGGCGGCGCTGTGGGCCTTCAGGCGGCGTGACCTGATCGGGCCGTAGGCGGGGAGGGCGGGATGGACGTCGGCTTCGGGACGCTGCTGGTGATCGTGCTGGCGGGCTTGGCGGGGCCGCTGCTCAGCTCGTTCGGCGGGAGCTTCGCACCCGTCGTCGTCGGCGAGATCCTCGCCGGCGTGCTCGTCGGCCCGAGCGTGCTCGGCGCGGTGGACCCCACCGAGCCGACGATCGCGACGCTCGCCGAAGTGGGCTTCGCGATGCTGATGCTCACCGTGGGCATGCACCTGCCGCTGCGCGACCGGCGACTCGGATCGGCGCTGCGCCAGGGCGCGCTGCTCGCCGGCGTCGTCGCGCTGCTGGCGGTGCCGGCGGGTCTGCTCGCGGCGCTCACGGCGGGCGGCGGCCACGCCGCGATCTACGCGGTGGTGCTCGCCTCCGGCTCGGCGGCGGTCCTGCTTCCGGCGATCCAGGAAGCACGGGTCGAAAGCCGCCCGGTGATGGAGGTGATGGCGCAGGTGACGATCGCCGACGTCGTGACGATCGTCTCGGTGCCCGTCGTGCTGCAGCCCTCTCGGGCGTCGCACGCGCTGCTGGGGGGCCTGCTCGTCCTCGGCGCCGCCGCGCTGCTCCTCGGCGCGGCGGAGCTCGCGGGCCGGCATCCATGGGTGCACGGCGTGCGCCACGAATCGAAGGAGCGCCGCTGGGCGCTCGATCTGCGCCTGTCGCTGCTCGTGCTGTTCGCCCTCGCCTGGCTCGCCGAAAAGAGCGGCACGAGCATCCTCATCGCGGGCTTCGGTGCCGGTGTGATGGTGGCGATCGTGGGTGGCCCGAAACGCCTCTCCACCCAGATGCGCGGCGTCGCAGACGGGTTCTTCATCCCTCTGTTCTTCGTCGTGCTCGGAGCGCGCCTCGACGTGGGCGGACTGTTCGGCGACCCGGCGCTACTCGCCCTCGTCGGCGTGCTCGTCGCGCTCAACGTGGCGATCCACCTCCTCGCCGCGACGCTCCTGGGTCGCACACCCACCGCCGCGCTCGCCGCAACCGCGCAGCTCGGAGTGCCCGCTGCGGTGGCGGCGATCGGGCTCTCGGAGCACGTGCTCTCACCCGGCGCAGCGACGGCGATCGTCGCGGCGGCGCTCCTGAGCCTCGGCGTGTGCAGCGCCGGCGTCGGGCTGCTCGTGCGGCAGGCGCGCGCGGCGGCGGCCGCCGAGGCGCCTGCGTCCGGCTGAGGTGGCATCTCGCGCAGGCGTGAGCGTGGCTCGCCGCAGCCCGGCGCGGCCCTCTACGCGGGCGTCGGCTCGAGCCCCGCCTCTGCGGGCATCGGCAGGCCGGCAGCGGCGTATGCCTCGGGCGCGTCGAGTGTCTCCTTGGCGAGGAGCGCTCGCGCGAGGCTGTCGAGCCGCTCGCGGTTGTCCTCGAGCAGCTGCGTCACCTTGCGGTGCGAGCTCTCGACGAGCCCGCGCACCTCCTCGTCGACGAGCCGCTGCGTCTCCGGCGCCGTCTCGCTGAGACCGGGTAGCAGCGGCCCCTGTCCGTCGCTCGGAAGCACGGCGACGGGCCCCACGGTGGGGCTCATCCCCCAGCGGCCAACCATGTGGCGAGCAATCTGCGTGAGCTGCTCGATGTCCGACTCTGCGCCGGTGCTGATCGTCTCGAACACGACCTCCTCCGCGACGCGGCCGCCCAGCGCCACGTCGATCCTCGCCTGCAGCTCCTCGCGCGTGTACGACACGCGGTCGCTGTTCGGCGTTGCGAGCGTCACCCCGAGCGCCATCCCGCGCGGGATGATCGACACCTTGCGGACCGGATCGGCACCTTCGGTGAGCATGCCCACCAGCGCGTGACCGCTCTCGTGGTAGGCGGTGCGCTCGCGATCGGCGGGGTTCAACACGATCCCCCTCGGCGCCCCCAGCAGGAGCTTCTCCAGCGAGTCGGTGAAGTCGCGCATCTGCACCCGCTCGTGGCCTCGTTTGGCGGCGAGCAGCGCGGCCTCGTTGGCGAGGTTCGCGAGGTCGGCGCCCACCATCCCGGGCGTGCTGGCGGCGACCGCACCGAGATCGACGTCGTCGTCGAGTGGGATCGAGCGCGTGTGCACGACGAGGATCGCCGCACGGCCGGCGCGGTCGGGCGGCTGCACGGTCACCCGCCGGTCGAATCGTCCGGCGCGCAGCAGCGCCGGGTCGAGCACGTCGGGGCGGTTCGTGGCGGCGAGCACCACCACCGCCTCGGCGGGCTCGAAGCCGTCGATCTCGGTGAGGATCTGATCGAGCGTCTGCTCGCGCTCGTCGTTCGCCCCCGTCACCGACACCGATCCCTGGCGCGAGCGGCCGATCGCGTCGAGCTCGTCGATGAAGATGATCGACGGAGCCGCCTCCTTCGCCTTCGCGAACAGGTCACGCACGCGAGAGGCCCCGACCCCGACGATCGCCTCGATGAACTCGGAGGCGGAGATCGAGAAGAACGCGGCGTGCGCCTCCCCGGCGACCGCGCGGGCGAGCAGGGTCTTGCCGGTGCCGGGCGCGCCCGACAGGAGCACGCCGTGAGGGATCCGTCCGCCGAGGCGCTCGTAGCGCCCGGGATCTCGCAGGAAGTCGACGATCTCGGCGAGCTCTGCCTTCGCCTCGTCGATCCCGGCGACATCGCCGAATGTCACGCGGATCTGTTCGGGGTCGATCCGCCGCGCCTGCGAGCGTCCGAATGCGCCGAGCGCGCCCATCGCGCCCCCGCCCCCGGCCGCCCGCCGCGCGAGCAGGATGAACAGCCCCACGATCAGCAGCGCGGGTCCGAAGCCGAGCAGCAGCTCGACGAACAGCGACGGGCTGGAGCTCGTCGACTCGGCGTTGATCTGGACGCCCTTTTCCTGCAGCAGCGCCGAGAGCTGGCTGCCGTTCCAGAACGTCGGCACCTCGGTTGCGAACAGTGTCGTGGGCGTCGCCTTGGAGTCATTCGGCGGGTAGCGCAGCTTCGCTTTGAACTTGCCTTCGATCGTGTTGCCCTTCGACGAGATCGTCGTCACCTGCCCGCCCTTCACCTGTTCGAGGAAGTAGGGGCTGAACGGCACCTTCACGCGCGGTTCGCCCGACGGGCTGAAGACGAGCACCGAGAGCCAGTTGACTGCCAGCAGCGCGAGGACGAACCACCAGAAGCGAATCCTGCGGTGGGGCGGCGGCCCGCTCGGCGCCTGCTCGGGCATCCCACGTCCGTCGGGAGCCGGCGACACCTGCCAGCCGCGCTTGTCGCGCGGCATCGGCGGATGCGCGTCGCGCCGGCCGTCGCCGGCAGCGTCGTTCGCCGCTGGTGTCTGCTCGGCCACCGCGCCAATGCTACGCCGCTGCGACCCCCGGGGCAGGGCGTCGCCGGGCCGGCGATCAGCGCAGGGGCAAGCGGATGTATAAATCCCCAGCATCGCGAGCGGCGAGTGCGGAACCCCGCGATCGCGCGTCTGACGTCGAGCGACCGATCAAGGAGAAGACATGTTCGAGAACGTCCTCGTCGGGGTGGACGGCAAGGAGGGCGGCCGCGACGCGATCGCGATCGCGCAGCGGCTCACCGCGGACGGGGCGAAGCTCACGCTCGCCCACATGATCGCCGGGCGCGCGCACCCTCTTGCTGCGATCGCCCCGAGCACCGCCGCAGACGAGCGCGCAGAAGCCGAGCAGATGCTCGAGGAGGAGCGCGCCGCCGCGGGCGCGCAGGCTGAGCTCGTCGCCGTGGAGTCCACGACGCCGGGCGCGGGGCTGCACAGGCAGGCGGAGGCGCAGGGCGCCGACCTGATCGTGGTGGGATCGAGCTCGCGCGGGTTGATCGGCCGGGCGACGCTCGGCGACGACACGCGCGGCGCCCTCAACGGCGCCCCCTGCGCGGTTGCGATCGGCGCGCGCGGCTACGCGGAGCGCCCGTCCCCGCTCGCGAAGGTGGGGGTCGCCTACAACGGCTCGCGCGAGAGCGAGAATGCGCTCGCGACGGCTCGCGAGGTGGCGTCCTCGAGCCGGGCGGAGGTGATCGCGCTCGAAGTGGTGACGATCCCGACGTACGCCTTCACCGGGCTCGTCCCGCCCGCCTACGGTGAAACCGTGGACCTGATGCTGAAGGAAGCCAACGAGCGCGTGGCGCAGATCGAGGGAGCGCAGGGTCGCGCCGTGTATGGGCTCGCCGGCGAGGAGCTCGCCCAGTTCGGCGACGAGGTGGACCTGCTCGTCGTCGGCTCGCGCGGCTACGGGCCGCTCAAGCGCCTCGTGCTCGGCAGCACCTCGGACTACCTCGAGCGCCACGCCCGCTGCTCGCTGCTCGTCCTTCCGCGCGCGGCGCGGACGACGCGGCGGCATAGCCGCCCGCCGCTGCGGGCTCGAGGCTCCCCGCCGCCGCTCGCTGCGCGCGGGCTCAAACGGGCGCCCGGCGATGCTCGCTGCGCGCGGGCTCCCGCCTCGCGCCCGCACTTCCGGTGCGCGAGGCGATACCGTGCCGCCATGAGCGCGCGCTCCGAGAGCAACGACGCCCCCGACGCCGACTCCGGCTCGGATCCGATCAGGATCGTCCTCGCCGACGACCACGCCGTCGTGCGCAGCGGACTGCGGATGGTGCTCGAAAGCGAGAGCGATCTCGAGGTGGTTGCCGAGGCGAGCGACTTGGACGGCGCGCGACGCTACGTGCGCGGCCATCACCCCGACGTGCTCGTGCTCGACCTCAACATGCCGGGCGGCTCGACGCTCGAGGCGATCCCCGAGATCAGGAAGGAGTCGCCCGACACCCAGATCGTCGTGCTGACGATGCAGCAGGAGCCGGCGTTCGCGCGCGAAGCGCTCGGCGCCGGCGCGCTCGGCTACGTGCTCAAGGAGGCTGCCGACGACGAGCTCGTCGAAGCGGTGCGCCGTGCGGCGGCGGGCGAGAGCTTCCTCAACCCGCGGCTCGGGGCTCGCATCGCCTCTGAGCCACCGCCGGGACCGCCCGACGATCTCTCAGAGCGCGAGGTGGAGGTCCTCAAGCTGATCGCGCTCGGGCATACCAACGCGGAGATCGCCCAGCAGCTCTACCTCAGCGTTCGCACGGTGGAGACGCACCGCTCGCACATCCAGCAGAAGCTGCGCCTCTCCACGCGCGCCGAACTCGTCGGCTACGCGCTCGAGCGCGGGCTGATCGCCGCGCGCGGATCCTGACGCGGGAACCGGTCAGGCGTCCGGCCAGCCGCGTCCGCTCGCGCGAAGCCGGCGTGCGACGGCGCTCAGGTGCTCTGCTCGCTGCTGCGGTAGTGCTCGCGCCAGATCAGCTTGTACAGCGGGATCCAGCGCGGGATGCGGTTCACGATGGGAACGAACGGGATCAGGATGAACGCCAGGCTGAGGACGCCCATCACCATCATCACGAGGATGTCGGCGTTTTCGGAGGCCTTGAACGGTTCCACCTGGTACCAGAGCGCGTACAGCCACAGCCACGCCTGCCCCGGGTAGCTGCCGGTCTCGTTCATCATCCCCCACTGGTCGCCGAGCAGGTGCTGTTCTTCGGCGCGTTTTTCGAGCAGGCCGCCGTCCGCCATGAACAGCAGCGGCTTCGTGTAGTCGGTCTGGAAGAACTGGTCGCTCGTGAGCAGCGTCCCGTCGACGCCACCGCTCTTCGCGAGCGCCGCGAGGCTCGCCATCATCACCGGCACGGGCCCGGCGTCGCCGCTCGGCTTGACGGTGACGACGCCTGTGGCTTCGTCCACCGACACGGTGCCCGGAGGCTTCTTTTCTTCTTCTTCGGCGGTGGCGGTTTCTTCGAGGGGCGTCGCATACGCTTCAGCCCATTCCTTTTTCTGCTTTTCCGGCGCAGCCTTGTACTGGCTGAGCGCGGCCGTCAGCGCGGGATCGCCGACGACGGATTCGAGCGGGCCGACGACGAAGTCCTGTTCGGTGTTGATGGGGTGGCTCACCCCGAGCCATTTCTGGGGATAGAGGAACGCGGCGTGTTGGCCGTCGGCGTTGTGGTTGTACGGCGGCCCGTACGTCGCGGTTCCGCTCGTGCCGGCGAGCTGCTCGGAGGCGGTGGTGACGAAGTTGGCCGGCAGCTGGCGTGACCACTGCGCCACCGTGCTCGACTTGTCGTCGGGAGACGAGAACAGGATCGTGAGCAGCACCGCGAGCAGGCCGATGACGCCGATCGCGATGAACAGCTCTTTGACGAGGTCGTAGGGCGCGTACGCGCCCGCCCACGGCTTCGTGTCGTCTTTCGGGCGCCAGATGCTCACGCGGCGCTCCCCTCGCCCGGCGCGCCGGGACCTCCGCCGCTCGTCGCCCCGCCGCCCGCGCCGGCGCCGTCGCTCTGGGCCGGGCTCCCGGGGGTGCGCGCGCCCGCTGCGGCGCGGCCGTCAGCCGCGCCCGCGGTCACGAGCGCGGCGCGCTTCTCGATCTCGAACGGCGGCACGACGCCGTGGCGGCGCACGAGCAGCACGTGGGCGGCGACGAGGACCACGACTGCTACCGGAAGCAGCAGGACGTGCCAGCTGTACATCTGCCCGAAGTTGGTGACGTTGAAGAACGCGCCCACGCCCACCGCGTTGAGGCCATCCTTCGCCTGTGTTGCGATCCACTGCGCGTCGAAGTTCTGCTGGGAGACGTAGCCGGTGAGCGCGCAGGGGATCGCCACGAGGAACGTCACCGCCCCTGTGATCCACACGCGCGAGCGTCCCCCGCGCCATGCCGCCATCCAGTACTTCCCCCACAGGTGGACCACCATCACGAAGAAGAACAGCTCGACAGACCACAGGTGGATGCTGTTGAAGAAGTGCCCGACATCGGTGTAGTGCCACCACGCGGGCCCCTTCAGCGCGAGGATCGACCCCGAGAGGATGAGGACGATCAGCGAGGCGATGCTCGCCACGCCGAACACGTAGATCCAGGACGCGACGTACGTCGGCTGCCCGTCCGGCAGGAGTTTCTCCGGCGGCAGTGTCTCGACGGCGGATTCGCGGACGCGAGTGGTCCAGGACCGCGATCGGGAAGGCGTCGGCGCGGCGCTGCTCATGACGGGTCGCCTCGCCGGCTGCTCGCCTGAGCGCGCCGCGCCGCACCGGGGAACGGGAGCAGGATCGCGAGGAAGAACACGACGAACATCAGCGCGATGACGATGACGTTCGCGACCGACAGATGGATGAAGTGCCAGTCGACCGTGTGCGCGGGGTGGTTCAGGTTGAAAACAGCCCCCACGATGTCTGCTCCCAGAGTGCTCATCTAAGACTCCCTCGACTCGATTGAATCGCCCCGCGTCGCATCGTTGGCGCAGGCTACGGCCGGGCGCGGACGAGTTGCATCCGTACTTTGTCCGGCGCCTGCTGCGGCATTTTCGCCGCGAGCCCCCGCCGCGCGGCGTTTGCGCGCAGCGGCGCATCCCCTGGATGGCAGTTTCTCATCTTCGGCGGGGCCCCGGGCGCGCCCTGCGGCGGACCCCGGCCGGGCGCTAGGCTGGCGAGGATGGAGCGATTCCCGACGGCGCCGTTTGCGGCGGGCACGTTGATAGCGGGCTACGCGGTCGTGGAAGCGAGCGGGTCGCGTCCGCTCGGCGGGGCGGTGCTGCTCGCGGGCGGGATCTGGTGCGTGCGCGAGTGGACCGCGCGCCACGGCGTGCGCACGGCGACGCGGCTCGCCGCGGCGGGGCTCTCCGCGTTCATCCTCTCGCACGTGCTCGCGCTGGCGATCGGGGCATGGCCGTCCGTGCTCGTCGTCTCGGGCGCGATGGGTGCCCTGACATGGAAGCTCGCCGACGCGCGACCGCCGCGGGCGGGAGGCGCACCCGCCGCGGAGCGGGTCTCGGCGTAGGCGGCCGGCCGTGCCGTACAACGCCGAACTCGGCCCGACCCTCTACGTCCCGGCGGCGGACCGTTACGAGGCGATGCCTTACCGCCGCTGCGGGCGCAGCGGCATCCGCCTTCCGGCGATCTCCCTCGGGCTGTGGCAGAACTTCGGCGACGACAGGCCGCTCGCGGACAGCCGGGCGATGCTCCGCCGGGCGTTCGACCTCGGCATCACGCACTTCGATCTCGCCAACAACTACGGGCCGCCGTACGGGAGCGCGGAGATCAACTTCGGGCGGATCCTGCACGAGGACTTCGGGCGCTACCGCGACGAGCTGATCATCTCGACGAAGGCCGGCTATGACATGTGGCCGGGCCCCTACGGGGAGTGGGGCTCGCGCAAGTACCTGCTGGCGAGCCTCGATCAGAGCCTCGAGCGGATGCGCCTCGACCACGTCGACATCTTCTACTCGCACCGCCTCGACCCCGAGACCCCGCTGCACGAGACGATGGGCGCGCTCGACACCGCGGTGCGATGCGGGCAAGGCCCGCTACGCGGGGATCTCCTCCTACGGGCCGCGGCGCACGCGCGAGGCGGCGCAGATCCTCCGCGAGCTGGGGACGCCGCTGCTGATCCACCAGCCCTCCTACTCGCTGCTCAACCGCTGGGTGGAGAGCGAGCTGCTCGACGTGCTCGAGGCGGAGGGGGTGGGGGCGATCGTGTTCTCGCCGCTCGCGCAGGGCCTCTTGAGCGACCGCTATCTGGAGGGGGTGTCCGAGGACTCGCGTGTGGCGCGCGGCAACTACTTCTCCCAGAAGCTGCTCAGCGAGGACAACATCGGCACGCGTGCGTGCGCTCAACGAGATCGCCTCGCGCCGCGGCCAGACACTCGCGCAGATGGCGATCGCGTGGGTGCTGCGCGACGCTCGCGTGAGCTCGGCGCTGCTCGGTGCGAGCAGCGTCGAGCAGCTCGAGCAGAACGTCGCGGCGCTCGGGCGCGCGGACTTCGAGAAGTCCGAGCTCGAGGAGATCGACCGCCACGCGCAGGAGGGCGGGATCAACCTGTGGGCGGCGTCGAGCAGCGAGTAGGCGCCGGCGCTCGCCGCATGCGCTTGGGCGCTCCGTAGTCCGCCACGCCCGCCGTCGGCCTTGACCCGATGGGCGGCGGGCGGTCCCTGCCGACCATGAAGACATGGAGTCCCAGCTCAGATGCGGGCGCTGCGGCGATGTGATCGGCGTGTATGAGCCGATGCTGATCGTCGAGGACGGCGATGTGCGCGAGACCTCGCGGCTGCGCGAGCAGGCGCGCGAGCCCGGGTGGGCTCCGGTCGAGGACTGCTACCACGAGACGTGCTTCGAGCTCGCATTCGAGGAGGCCCACAGGCCGCACCTGCGCCGCCGTTCCCGCAGGTCGCGGGGCCCCTCGGAGGGCCCGCGAGGGGATGCGGGCCATGACCCGGGCGGCGGCCCGGCAACGCGCGGTGGACGCCGCGCGGACGGGCGCTGGGCCGTCGCCTGCACGTCGCGCTAGGCGGCGCCGCCGAGCCGGCCGAGTGGGGCGCCCGCCGCCCCTTCAGCTGCGGGAGAAGCGCTCGGCCTCCTCGGAGCCGCCGGTTGCGTTGCCGGCGCTGTAGGAATGCGCGCCGGCTCCCGCGAGGCGCCCGCCGTCGACGATCAGGTACTCCTCGCGGATCGGCCGCTCCGTCGAACCAGCACTCGAGGATCTCCCGCGTGCCCGCTGCGTAGCGAGCCTGCGCCGAGAGCGAGGTGCCGGAGGTGTGCGGGGTCATCCCGTGGTGGGGCATCGAGCGCCAGGGGTGGTCCTTGGGGGCGGGCTGCGGGAACCACACGTCGCCCGCGTAGCCGGCGAGCTGCCCGCTCTCGCAGGCGCGCGCCACCGCGTCGCGGTCGCAGATCTTGCCGCGCGCGGTGTTGATGAGGTAGGCGCCGCGTTTCATCTTCGCGAGCAGCGCGGCGTCGAACATGTTCTCGGTTTCGGGGTGCAGCGGGCAGTTGATGCGTCACCACGTCGCACGCCGACACGAGCGACTCGACGCTCTCGTGGAAGGTGAGCCCGAGCTCCTGCTCGACGTCGCCGGGCAGGCGATGGCGGTCGGTGTAGTGCAGGCCGACGTCGAAGGGCGGCGAGGCGGCGCAGCACGGCCGAGCCGATCCGCCCGGCGGCGACCGAGCCGACCTGCATCCCCTCGAGGTCGTAGGAGCGGGAGACGCAGTCGGCGATGTTCCAGCCGCCGTCGAGCACCCACTGGTGCGAGGGGATGTAGTTGCGCACGAGCGAGAGGATCATCATCACGACGTGCTCGGCGACGCTGATGCGAGTTCGAGTAGGTCACCTCGGCGACCGTGACTGCCGCGCTCGATGGCTGCCTGCAGGTCGACGTGGTCGGAGCCGATGCCGGCGGTGAGCGCGAGCTTCAGCTTCGGCGCCTTGGCGATCCGCTCGGCTGTCAGGTAGGCGGGCCAGAAGGGCTGGGAGATGACGACCTCGGCGTCGGGCAGCTCGCGCTCGAACACCGAGTCGGCGCCGTCCTTGTCGGAGGTGACGATCAGCGTGTGGCCGAGCCCCTCGAGGAAGCTGCGCAGACCCAGCTCGCCCGATACGCAGCCGACGAGCTCGCCCGGCGTGAAGCCGAGCTGTTTCGGCGTGGGCGTCGTCTGGCCGTCCGGGTAGCGCTCGATCCGCGGCACGTCGTCGCGCGCGTAGGTCGGCGGATACCCGTCGACCGGGTCGTCGTAGAGCACGCAGAGAACGGTCGCCATGCCTCATCCCTCCTCGATGGGTTGTCCGCCCGCGAGCGCCCGCCGCGGGCGGCGATCCCGCGATTATGGACATAATGCCCGCCATGCGAGCGATCCAGATCGTCGAGGAGAGCGGACCCGACAGCGCCCTGAAGATCGTGGAGCTGCCCGAGCCCGAGGCGTCGCACATGCTCACGCCGGGGCGAGGGCGTCGTCGTCGACGTGCACGCGGCGGGCGTGTCGTTCCCCGAGCTGCTGCAGACGCGCGGGCAGTACCAGATGAAACCGGAGCTGCCGTACGTGCCCGGGAGCGAGGTGGCGGGCATCGTGCGCAGCGCGCCGGCGGGGGCGGCGGCACAGCCGGGCGACCGCGTGGCGGCCTTCTGCGCGCTCGGCGGCTTCGCCGAGACGGCGGTGGCGCCCGCGTTCTTCACCTTCCCGCTCTCGCCCGACCTCGACTTCGCGCAGGGCGCGGGGCTGATCCTCAACTACCACACCGCCTACTTCGCGCTGCTGATGCGCGGCCGGCTGAAGGAGGGCGAGTGGGTGCTCGTCCACGGTGCGGCGGGCGGCGTCGGGACGGCGTCGCTGCAGGTCGCCAAGGGCGCGGGCGCGCGCACGATCGCGGTGGTGTCGAGCGAGGAGAAGAAGGGCGTGGCGGAGGCTGCCGGCGCCGACGAGGTGGTGCTGCTCGGCGAGCGCTGGCGCGAGGAGGTGACCGAGCGCACCGGCGGCGGCGTCGACGTGGTGCTCGACCCGGTGGGCGGCGACCGCTTCACCGACAGCCTGCGCTCGCTGCGGGAGGACGGCAGGCTGCTCGTCGTGGGCTTCACCGGGGGCGCGATCCCCGAGGTGCGGGTGAACCGGCTGCTGCTGAAGAACATCTCGGTGGTGGGGGCCGGGCTGGGGCGCCTACGTGATGGGCAAGCCCGAGCTCAACGTCAAGATCGGCGAGGCGCTCAGCGCGATGGTGGACGAGGGGTTCGTGCGGCCGATCGTCGGCGAGCGCTTCCCGTTCGAGCGCGCACCGACGCGCTGAAGGCGCTCGACGAGCGCCGCGCGACGGGCAAGGTCGTGCTCGACGTACGCGCCGCCGCCTGAGCAGCGGAGCGCCCTCCGCGGCGCTTGGCGACAAGTGGACCTGATAGAACCCGTTCTTGACGATGAGTGGATGCTCATGAAGGTGATCGGCGCGGGTCTTCCCCGCACCGCGACGACCACGCAGATGTTCGCGCTGGAAGCGCTCGGCTAGGGCCCCTGCTACCACATGCGCGACCTGCTCGCGGACCTCGAGTCCGGCCTTCCCCTGTGGGAAGCGGTGGCGGCGGGCTCGCCGGACTGGAAGCGGATCTTCGGCGAGGCCAAGTCGACGGTGGACTGGCCCTCGGCGCGCTTCTATCCGCAGCTGATGGAGCACTACCCCGAAGCGAAGGTGCTGCTGAGCGTGCGCTCGCCCGAGGAATGGGTGAACAGCATGCGCCCGACGGTGTGGGGGATCTTCCACGGCGACACGGTCATCCACCACATGTCCGAGGCGCGCGCAGCGCTCGATCCGCTGTGGCGCCGCTACACGAACCTGATGCGTTCGGCTCACGTGGGGCGAGGACGACGGCGTGCTCGCCGGCGAGACGTACAGCGACGAGGGCCTCGCGGCGGTGATGGAGCGCTGGAACGACGAGGTCGTGCGTACCGTGCCCGCCGAGCGCCTGCTCGTGTGGAACCCCGCCGAAGGGTGGGACCCGCTGTGCGAGTTCCTCGAGGTGGATGCTCCTGCGGAGCCGCTGCCGCGGCTGAACGACACCGCGTCCTTCCGCGAGGGGATCATCGGCGGCGCGCTCGACGTCGTGAACGAGTGGTGGCAGGAGCGCGCGAGCGTCCCACCGAGAGGCCTCCACGGCGCTTCTCTCAGCTGAGCGCTCCCCACCTGCGCGCCGGCGAGTGCGTCTCAGCCGCTGATGACGGGCGAGGTCGCGATCACGTTGCCCGCGCCGTCGAGCGCCTGCGCCGCGACGTAGGCCGGAGGGCCCGGCGTCGCGATCGGCGTCTCGAAGCCGGCGCGGGGCGCACCGGCGACGGGCGCGAGCTGTTGGGGCGAGGGCCCGCCGAGCACCCGCCAGGAGGCGGTGCGCGTATCGCCGTTCCAGCTCGCGCGCACGATGGCGGCCCCGTGCTCGCGCTCGCGACGACGGCGGGAGCGGAGTTGGGAGCGCCCGTCCACGGGAAGCGGTAGGCGCGGTAGGACTGGTAGGAGCCGTGCATGTGCGCGTCGAACAGCAGCTGGCCCGAGGGGCTGAACTCGGAGAAGTAGCCGGCGGAGCCCCAGCCGATGAAGACGTCGCTGTTGGGGAGCGCCTGCAGGTTGCCCTGGCTGCCCGCGAGCAGCGGCGTGGGGTGTACGAACTGCGTGAGCGTGGTTGCGGTACGCGATGCGGGGCTCACCGACAGCAACACGCCGCGCGACTGCGGGTGCACCTTCGGCACGGCGCCGTTGTCGAAGATGGCGATCGCGCCGCCGGCGAGACGGCTGGCATCGTGCTGGAAGGCGGTGGCGGCGCCGGGCCCGAGCTTCACGTCGGAGTGGCGCCCGCCGATCGTCGTGAGCACCTGCCCGGTGAGCGTGTTCAGTTCGTACAGCGCCCACGTGTTGCGGGCGGAGATCAGCGTCCTGCCTTCGGAGCCCTGTTCGATCGAGTTGAGGTGGAAGTAGTCGAACGGCCATTCCGCGCTGGGGCCGCGCGCGGAGAAGTAGGAGGAGCCGAATGCGACGTGGTCGAGGCTGTGCCACTCGCGCCGCACGAGGCCGGTGCGCAGGTCGAGTTCCTGGAAGAGGCTGTCGGTGACGTCGCTCGCGCTCGAGCCGCCGGCGGACGAGAGGTTGCAGCTCAGCGGGTGAAAGGCGGTGAGCAGCGCCGTGTCCTGCGCGGTGATGTGGAAGTCGTGCAGGTCGGCGAGATAGCCGTTGCCGGCGCGCACGCGGCCGACCTGGCGGTATGAGGAGTCGGCGATCACCTCTTCGCCCTCGCCGAACCCCTGCGGCGCGATGTAGCCCTGCCACCAGGTGAGCACGGGGTTGCCGTCGAGCGTCTGCACCTGCAGGTTGGAGGCTTCTACGCCGCTCGGCAGCGGGTCGAACCAGACGAGCGAGCCCGTTTCGTCGAAGATCATCGGGCCCGCCTTGCCGGGGCCGGCGTAGGGGGCGGCGAACAGGTAGCCCGGGGCGGTGGCGGGCGAGCGCGCGGTGACGGTGACGAGCGGCGGTTCGAGCGTCGGCTGGGAGGCGAAGTGCTGCTTCTCGTTGGGGTCGCGGTTGGGGTGCGGGTAGTAGCGGCGGCGGACGTAGTCGCCTTCGCCCACGACGAAGCTGTAGCTGAAGCGCCGCGCGGCACCAGACGCCGCGACGCGGCCCGTCACCGACACCGTCTCGCCCGCGGCGAACGGGCGCGAGGGCACGAAGCTCGCGCCGTCGCCCTGCGAGTAGGCGCGCAGCGCTCCCGGGTGCGAGCCGCTTCGCGAGCCGCTCACGCGCACGCCGGCGATCGCGGAGGAGGGGGCGCCGAGCAGGCTGATCTGCGTCTGCGGGGAGGCATCGCGCGAGCCGGGCAGCGGCGAGGCGGCGAGCGGCGTGCCACCGAGCTGCGCCGAGCCGTTCAGGTGCGCCGGGACGCAGCTCGGCGCGCGGGGCGCAGCGGCGCCCTCGGCGGGGGTAGCGCCCAGCCCGCGGCGCCGCCCGCGAAAAGCGCGCGCACAGCCGCAAGCGCGGGAGTGATTTGCTCTCGAAGGTGGGGCATGGCGGCAGGAGGCGGCTCCGGCGGACAGCTCCATGCCGCCTTCGTGGCAGCGACTCAATCTGCCGACACGACGGGCGCGGCGAAGTTGCGCCGTGCCGAGCGGACGAGCGTCTCGAGGCGCTACAGAGGGCGCCGCGACCTCGTAGAAGGCGCAATCGCGCTGGGGCGGCCGCGATCGCGGTCTGCGAAGACCGCTGCGCGGCGTCGTCGAGGACCGGGCGGGCAGGGCTCGGCGATGAGCGGCCCCGCTGCAGCAGGCTGGCCTGCGCGGCGACCGTGGTCTGCGCCGTTCCACGCTTGCCGTTTCACCGGCGCTCGGCAAATCCCTGCCGGACGCGCAGGCCGCCTCGCTGGAGCCGCGATCTGTCGCGGCCCCGCGCCGCGAGTCGGTCCCTTCCGCGCCGGCCCACGGCAGGCGAACTCGTAGACCGGCGATAGCTGTACATCAGCCGCGCGGCAGGCCGGCGCCGAACCACTAGACGATGTTGACGCCTGCGAGGTCGAATTCGGTGAAGTTGGGAAAGCGCGGTATCCCCCGCGCGACGCCCGGATCCAGCGGCGCCGCTCGGGCAGCGGCTGCACGTCGCCCTGGCTGGCACATGGTGGCCGGGCCGAGCGTGCGCACCAAGACTGGCCGACGAGCTTCGCGCTTGATGGACGCGTGCCTGAGCGATGCACGGCCTCGCCGCGCGGGGGCGGCGTGACTCGGCGGCGTCTGCCCCCGTCCGATCGAATCGAGGACAGAAGATCGGCGTAACGATGGAAGCCACATGCTGCGAAATGCTGGTAGGCGAACTGGACGCCGGGACCGAGCGCGAACGTGCTGCGCGGCACTGCTCGCCGACGCGCCACATGCATGCGATCCAGTGTGGTGGTTGATGTCGTAGCAGCGCCCACGTGTTGCGAGCGGAGATCAGCAGGATTGCCGTCGATGGTCGGCGACGAGCAACGTTGATGCTGAGAAGTACGTCGTATGCGCCGCGTGGGCACCGAGCACATCGGCCCGCAGTTGATCACAGAATAGGCCAGGCTCGCTCGACGTCGAACGTGGCTACCGCGGCTGTGCCATTCTGCACATCCGCCACGCGCCGTGTCGGGCCGAGCGTCGATCCCCCGGATACACGCGGCGGCGGCTAACAACGAGCCGCTCGCGGGGCTCGCCGCGCCGAGGCCCGGAGGCCTGGCGCTGCACTGGCCGCTGTAGGCGCGCGACGCCTGGAGGCGCAAGCCCTGCGGGGCCACGTTGAGGGACTCGTGCTTCAGTCGGCGCTGCAGGACTCGTTGACGCCGCGCCGCAAGGTCCGCCCGACCGCCAAGGCCCGCGCGGGTATTGGCGTCCGGCGATCCCGTCCGATTCGCTGAGTGGGCTAGCCGAGCAGTGACTCGACCTGACGCTCTGCCAATCGCAGGGCGATGCAGGTCCGCTTCCTTGCCGTCGGAAGACCTGCGTGACGCAACGTCCGAGCGGCGTCACATGTCCCGCTGGCGACCTGGAAACGGAACCGGCACGAGGTTACCGGACGCTCGAGCGGCGATCATCGGGCCCCACTGCCGCGGACCCGAAGAGCCGGGGCGGCGAGGAGGTAGCCTGGTTTGCGCGACCTCGCGCGCCCGCCCGCGGCCTGGTGCACGGTCGACGACGTGGCGGATGCCGAAAAGCTCGAAGCTCACAATGCGAAGCCCTGCACGTCAGCCGGGGTTGCGGCGGATCGTCGGGAACATCGGTCAGCGGCACCGCGAAGAGCTGGAAGACGCGACGTGTGCACAAGCTCGTGGAGCGGCTACGTCACGTGCACCCGCCCGCAGCAGGTTGCGCCACAGGGCGTGCACTGTGTCACGCGCTAGCCCGGAGCTGCCGGGCAGTACTTCGTAGACTCGGGCTCTGTGACGTGGAGCTCCACGGAGCGCGAACCGGAAAGCGGGTGCCTCTGCGAAGCTACGACTTCGGTCGCCTTCAAGGGATCGCACGACGACGCTCTGAATGCACGCGGCTGCAGCAGACGACGGCTCGAGTACTCCGAGGAAGCTGATCCACGCATTGGAGGGCCACTCGCGGAAACGACGTACCCGGCTGCGTGCAAGCACGAATACGCCGTCGACGAGGGAAAGACCTTCGGGCTCGGGAACGGCATCCTCGCACTGCGCATCGAACGGCAGGGCGACCTCGAGCGACGGCCTCACATTCGACGGACTGCGTCGACGGAAACGCACCGGAGCCGCGGTGCGCCTGGACGACTGGTCATGAAGGTTGAACTCTCCGGACGGCGAAGCGTGGTAGGATCTGGCGGTACTGACCGCTGCGACGGGCCCGCTCGGCTCGCCGGTAGGCAGGAAGCCTCTAATCAGCCGACACGCCAGTCTGCCCGAAGCCTGCGCCCGGCGAAGCCCGCGAGCATCGCGTGGACCGCGAGCTGCCAGCGGCGCTCGACGCGACTCCTCGCCGGCGGCGAGCCAGCCGGCGCTCTCGGCGGCGGCGAGGCCGTGGATCAGCGAGATGAAGGCGAGCGCGATGTCGCCCGGGATCGCCGCTGACGACCCCCGCGTCGATCCCGCGCCGTACCGCGCGAAGCACGGTCTCGCGCACCGCGGCGCCCGCCGCGAGCTCCTCCGGGCCGGGGTCGAAGCTCGCGAACGGGCGGGAGAACATCAGCGCTGCGAGCGCCGGGTGCTCGAGCAGGAAGCGCCGGTAGCGCTCGACGAGGTCGAGCATCGCGGCGAGCGGCTCCCGGGGCTCGCCGGGGGCCTGCAGCTGCTCGCCGAGCGCTTCGAAGCCGGAGAAGAACAGCGCCCGCAGGACGCCCGCCTTGTCCCCGAAGAGCTCGTAGATGGCGGCGGGGGAGGTGTTGGCCTCGCAGGCCAGGCGGCGGGCCGTGAGCACGTCGAGACCCTCGCGTGCGAGCAGCCGCAGCGCGGCCTCGAGCACCTGCTCGGAGAGCTCTGCGGTGCGCAGCTTGGGGCGTGGCACGAGCGCATGGTAGAGCGGGAACGCGATCAGAACAATGTTTCGATACGATGTTCCGCATGGCGGGTGGCGGCGGACTCAATGGGACGGCGACGGCAGGAGTGAGCGCGATGGCATCCCTGGAGCGTCAGGGCGACGTGTTCGTGCTCGACCTCGGCGCGGGCGAGAACCGCTTCAACGCCTCGGCGCTCGACGAGATCGAGCGGGCCCTCGACGAGGTCGAGGCGGCGGCGCCGTGTGCGCTCGTGACGAGCGCGAGCGGCAAGGTCTGGAGCAACGGGCTCGACCTCGAGTGGATGGCGGGCCTCGGGGAGGAGGCGCCCGCGTTCGTCGTGCGCGTGCACGAGCTGCTCGCCCGCGTGCTCGAGCTGGGCGTGCCCAGCGTGGCGGCGCTGCAGGGGCACACGTTCGCGGCGGGCGCGATGCTCGCGCTCGCCCACGACGAGCGCGTGATGCGTGCGGACCGCGGCTTCTTCTGCCTCCCCGAGGTCGACATCGGGCTCCCCTTCACGCCGGGGATGAACGCGCTGATCACGGCGCGCGTGTCGCAGCGGACCGCGCACGAGGCGATGACGACGGGCCGCCGCTACGGCGGCGAGGAGGCGGCGCTGGCGGGCTCGTCGAGGAGGCGGTGCCGGCGGATGAGGTGCTGCCGCGTGCGCTCGCGCGGGCGGCGGCGCTCGAGCGGGAAGAACCCCGAGACGCTGAGGGCGATCAAGCAGCGCCTCTACGGCGAGGCGCTCGCGGCGCTGCGAGGGCCGCTGCGAGGCGCCGGAGCCGGTACACGCATGAGCGGCCTGCCGACGCCCGAGCAGATCCGCGACACGATGCCGTTCGCGGCGCTGATCGGCGTGGAGCTGATCGAGGCGGGGCCGGAGCTCGTGCGCGCGCGCATGGAGTTCGCGCCGGAGCGATGCACGGCGGGCGGCCTTCTGCATGGCGGAGCGCTGATGGCGCTCGCTGACACCTGCGGCGGCGTGTGCGCCTTCCTCAACCTCCCCGAGGGCGCGATCGGGACGGCGACGATCGAGTCCAAGACGAACTTCCTGCGCGGCGTGCGCGAGGGAGCGGTGACGGCGGTGACGCGTCCGCTGCATGCCGGGCGCACGACGATCGTGCTCGAGACGGAGCTGGTGCGCGAGGACGGAAAGCTCGGCGGCGAAGGTGACGCAGACGCAGGCGTTCCTGCGCCCGGAGCGCTGAGCGCCCGCGCCGCCGCCCGCCGCCGCCCGCCGCCGCGCGACGGGCTCTGGCGTCCCGGCGCGCGCCCCGTCTAGAAGACGGGCGTCTCGGCGTAGTCGCCGAAGACCTGCTGCAGCGACTCGACGATCTCGCCCTCGGTGGCGTGCGCGCGGGCGCAGGCGAGCAGCGGCTCCATCAGGTTGCGCCCCTCGTGGGCGGCGTCCTCGCGCAGCGCGGCGAGCGCGCGCTCGACGGCGGCGCCGTCGCGGCGGGCGCGTAGCCGCCTGCAGGCGGCCGATCTGCTTGCGCTCGAGCTCGGGGTCGACGCGCAGCGTGGGGATCGGCTCTTCGTTCTCGGCGGTGAAGCTGTTGACGCCGACGACGATGCGCTCGCCGCGTGTCGATCTCGTGCTGGAGCGCGAAGGCGGCGTCGGCGATCTCGCGCTGGGGGTAGTTGAGCTTGACCGCTTCCACCATCCCGCCGAGCTCGTCGATCTTCTCGAAGTAGTCGTAGCAGCGCTGCCTCCATCTCGTCGGTGAGCGCCTCGACGAAGTAGGAGCCGCCGAGCGGGTCGCGGTGCTGGCGACGCCGGTCTCGTGCGCGATCACCTGCTGGGTGCGCAGCGCGACGGTGACGGCCTCCTCGGTGGGCAGCGCGAGCGCCTCGTCGAAGGAGTTGGTGTGCAGCGACTGGGTGCCGCCGAGGACGGCGGCGAGCGCCTCGATCGCGGTGCGGACGATGTTGTTGAGCGGCTGCTGGGCGGTGAGGCTGACGCCGGCGGTCTGCGAGTGGAAGCGCATCTGCCAGGAGCGCGGGTTGCGCGCGCCGAACGTCTCGCGCAGCTCGCGCGCCCAGATGCGCCGCGCGGCGCGGTACTTGGCGATCTCCTCGAAGAAGTCGATCTGCGCGTTGAAGAAGAACGACAGCCGCGGCGCGAAGTCGTCGACGTCGAGGCCGCGCTCGACTGCCTGCTCGACGTAGGTGAGGCCGTCCTTGAGCGTGAAGGCGAGCTCCTGCTGGGCGGTGGAGCCGGCCTCGCGGATGTGGTAGCCGGAGATCGAGATCGGGTGCCAGCGCGGCATGTGGCGCGTGCACCACTCGATCATGTCGCCGCACAGGCGCATGGCGGGGTCGATCGGGAAGCACCACTCCTTCTGCGCGATGTACTCCTTGAGGATGTCGGCCTGGATCGTGCCCGAGAGCTGCTCTGCGGCGACCGGCCCGTTCGGGGGCGCCGTCGCCCGCTTCGGCGGCGGCGACGTAGAAGGCGAGCATGATCGCGGCGGGAGCGTTGATCGTCATCGACACCGATACCTTGCCGAGGTCGATGCCGCCGAACAGCGTCTGCATGTCGTCGAGCGTGTCGACCGCGACGCCCTCGCGGCCGACCTCGCCGAGCGAGCGCGCGTGGTCGGAGTCGTGGCCCATCAGCGAGGGCATGTCGAAGGCGGTGGAGAGGCCGGTCTGGCCGTGCTCGAGCAGGTAGCGGAAGCGCTCGTTCGTCTCCTCGCTCGTGCCGAAGCCGGCGAACTGGCGCATCGTCCACAGGCGGCCGCGGTACATCGAGGAGTGGATGCCGCGGGTGAACGGGTAGGAGCCGGGGAGCCCGATGGGGTCCTCGGGGCCGCCGATCCCCGTCGGGCAGGTCCGCGGCCGTGTAGAGCTCGCGCACGGGCTCGCCGGAGAGCGTGCGCTCGGCGGCGGCGCCCCGTGCGCCGGGTGCGGGCGCGGCGGGAGCGCCGGACGCGCTGCCCGCGCGGCCGTTCGGCGTCGGGGTCGCCGGCCTGCGCGGGGGCTTTCGTGCTGATCGCCATGGTTGTGCCCAATGGTACCTGGCGCGCTAGCCTCGGCTGCTGTGATGCGCAGCGAGCTGGGCAGGCTGGTGGGCGCGGAGCACGTGCTCGAGCTGGACGCCGGATCGCCCTACAACCACGACTGCACGCGCAGGCGGGGGGTGGAGGGACGGGCGGACACGGCGGTGCTGCCCGGTAGCGCGCAGGAGGTGGCGGCGGTGGTGGGCGTGGTGCTACGAGCACGACGTGGCGGTGGTACCGCGCGGGGGCGGGACGGGGCTCGTGGGGGGAGCGGTGGCGATGGAGGGCGGCGTCGTTCTCTCGCTCGAGCGCCTGCGCGGCGTGCGCGAGCTCGAGCCGGGCCTGTGGCGGATGGTGGCGGAGGCGGGCGTGACGACGCGCAACGTGCATCGCCTCGCGCGCGAGAACGGGCTGTTCTTCGGGCCCGACCCGGGCGCGTCGGAGCAGTCGCAGATCGGCGGCAACGTGGCGACGAACGCGGGCGGGCCGCACGCGTTGAAGTACGGCGTGACGGGCGCGTGGGTGAACGGGCTGGAGGCGGTGATGGCGCCGGGCGAGCTCGTCTCGATAGGCGGCTGGATCCGCAAGGACGTGTCGGGCTACGACATCAAGGACCTGATGATCGGCTCCGAGGGGACGCTCGGGGTGGTGACGGCGGTGCGCCTGCGCCTGCTGCCGGCGCCGCCGGCGGCGATCGCGCTGGTGGTGTTCCTGCGCGCGAGGGCGGAGGGCTGTGCGGCGATCGGCGAGATGTTCGCGGCGGGGCTGCGACCGTCGGTGCTCGACTTCCTCGACGGTGCGACGCTCGAGATGGTGGCGGCGGCGTACCCGGGCGGCGCCGGGCCCGAACGGCGGCGCGGGCGGTGACGGGTGCCGCCCGAGGCGGGGTTCGCGCTGATCGTGGAGGTGGACGGGACGGCTCGCGGAGGCGCGCGCGCAGCTCGACGAGCTGCACGTCGCTGCTCGTCCGAGCAGGCGGTTGCGATCGAGGAGCCGCGCGACGTGGAGGCGCTGTGGCGCTGGCGCGACGGCATGAACCCGGCGGTGACGGGGGTGCGGGGCGGCAAGGTGAGCGGCGACGTGGTGCTGCCGCTCGAGCGCCTGCAGCGAGGGTCTCGAGCGCTTCGAGGAGATCGCGAGCGGCCACGGCCTGCGCTCGTGCTCGTGGGGGCACGGCGGCGAGGGCAACGTCCACGCGACGGTGCTCGTGGATCCCGCGCAGGAGCGCGAGCTCGACGCGGCGGAGGAGGTGAGCGAGGAGCTGTATGCGCTCGTGGCGGAGCTCGGCGGCTCGATTGCGGGCGAGCACGGCGTGGGCTGGGTGAAGCGCGGGCGCCTGCAGGCGCAGTGGGACGCGCGCGCGGTGGAGCTGCACGAGCAGATCAAGGACACGTTCGACCCCAAGGGGCTGCTCAACCCCGGGAAGAAGCTCGCGCGCCTGCCGGCTGTGGAGCAGGCGGCGCGGGCGCCGAGCAACTAGGCTCGGGGCGCGATGGCACAGCTGGCGGAGCTCGAGCTCCCGACGTTCGACCACACCGACCCCGAGATGCGGGGCGAGCGCTTCCACGCGGAGATGCGGGAGCTGCGGGCGAAGGGCTGGCTCGCGGAGGTGCCCTTCGGCTACATGGTGCTCGACCGCGAGGCGGCGGAGTTCTTCCTGCGGACGCGCTCGGCGATCTTCCCGGGGATGAAGATCGCGGAGATCTTCGGCGTGAGCGACGGGCCGCTGTTCGAGGAGATGCGCCGCAACATCCTGCACGTGAACGGCGAGGACCACTCGCGCCTGCGCGGCCTCGTGAACCCGTCGATGTCGCCCCGCGCGGTGGAGCGCTACCGGCCGGCGATGCGCGGGTTCCTGCAGGGGCTGCTCGACGAGGCGATGATGCGGTCGACGGCGCGGGCGGCGGCAGAGCGCAACGGTGACGCGTCGGGCTCGGAGGGCGAGACGCCCGTGCGCTGCGAGTTCGTGGAGGCGTTCGCCAAGCCCTACCCGTCGCAGGTGATCGCGACGGTGATGGGGGCGCCGCTCGAGGACGCACCGAAACTGCACCACTGGTCGAACTGGATCCAGCGCCAGTTCGACGCGGCGAGCATGGCGAGCGAGCTGCCCGACATCGAGCAGGCGGTGCAGGAGTTCTACGAGTACGCGGAAGCGCTCGTGAAGGCGCGCCGCAGCGAGCCACGCGACGACCTCATCTCGATGCTGATCGAAGCCGAGGAGCAGGGCGACCGGCTGTCGGACGTGGAGTGCATCAACCTCGTGTTCAACGTGCTCGTGGGTGGGGTGGACACGACCCAGAGCCAGCTCGCGCACGCGATGAGGCTGCTCGCCGAACACCCCGAGCAGTGGGAGCAGCTCGTGGCGGACCCGAGCCTCGCGCCGGCTGCGGTGGAGGAGGCGCTGCGCTACGAGCCGATCACGCCGTTCACCGCGCGCATCCTCGTGGAGGACGTGGTTTACAGGGACGTGACGTTCCCGGAGGGCACGGTGGTGATGGTGTGCGCGTTCACGGGCAACCGCGACCTCGACGGCGTGTCCGAGGAGGACGCCGAGCGATTCGACATCACCGCGGAGCGCGGGCGCGCGCGGGCGCTGACGTTCGGTGCGGGCGTGCACTACTGCCTCGGCGCGAACCTCGCGCGGGTGGAGCTGCAGGAGGGCATCACGTTCTTCGCGCAGAGCATCGGCGGGCTCGAGCTCGACGGCGAGCCCTGCATTCGAGGGCGTGTCGGGCATCTACGGCCTCTCCGCGCTGCCGCTGCGTTTCACCGTCTGAGTCCGGCTTCGCCCCGGCGAGCGGTTCGCGTGAGCTCCGAATGGGAGACACGTTCGCGCGCTCCCTGCCCGGCGTAGCGGCGCCGGTCGCAGGGCGCTTGACCCTGCATGGGCACCTCTGGCACACACGAACGGAGGGGGGTCGCAACGGGCTCCCGAGCGACATGGGGTTGTGATGAGCGCACGAATCGGAACAGCGGCGCTGTTGAGCGCGATCGCGCTCGGTTGGGCGGCGGGTGCAGCGAGCGCCGGGAGCTACCACGTGTACTCGTGCAGGACGCCTGCGGGTGAAGGTGCGCCGGCGGACGGGTGGGTGGGGTCGACCGCGAAAGGCGGGCCTTCGACGACTACGCGAAGACACGTGCGCCGGCGGGCGGGGCGCTCGACGCGTCGCTCGGCGACAGGCACGACGCACCTGCGGAAACATGGACCAGGCCACATGGAGCTTTGAAACGCCCGCCGGGAGTGCACCTTCAGCGAGCCGTCGCTCTGGCGGGCGGGCTATCTCCACGGACGGGGCGGCGGAAAAAGCCACATACCAGGCGTGGCTTGCGGCTCCGGCGATGAGCGAATGTTTTCGACGAATGCGTCTTCTCGACTCGGATGCCACGTCTGGGGTGAACCCGGGTCAGCCGCATGGCAGCGGGAACCGAGTCGAAGTTCCGGCGCACCAATCCTGGATCCGCATCTCTACGTCAACGTCTCGTGTGCAACGGGGCTGCCCGGTAGCGAATGCAGGAAAACGGATTCAGCGACCCGAACAACTACGCCGCCGTCGTCTACCTCTTCGCCGCCGATCTCACCCTCGAACAGCCCGAAGGCCCGTCCGCGGGCAACGTCAGCGGCGAACTCGCGACGCGCGCCCTCCGTTGCGGGGACGAGCGACGTGGCGTTCAGCGCGTCGGATCCGGGCAGCGGCGTGTACGAGGCGGTGTTCACCGTGGACGGGAGCGTGCTGCAGCGGACCGTGCTCGACGAAGACGGCGGCCGCTGCAGGGACGTGGGCGGCACCAGTGACGGGCTTGCAGCGTTCCTCTACGTCAAGCCGTGCGTTGCGTCGCTGAGCAGCGACGTGCCGCTGGACACGACACGCCTCACCAACGGCGTGCACCACCTGCAGGTGAGCGTGATCGACGCGGCGGGCAACTCCGCGCCGGTGCTCGATCGGAACGTGATGGTGGCCAACCCCGTGGCGCCGGGTGGCACGCCGGCGGCGAGCGCGGCGGCGGGAGCGGGAGCAGGAGCTCCCAACGGCACTCCTTTCTCCGAACAGGCGACGCTGTCGGTGGCGTGGAAGGGCTCGCACAGCGCGCGGCTGTCCAGCGCGTTCGGCCGCACCCACGTCGTGACGGGGCGGCTGACGGCGCCCGGCGGCGCGCCGATCGCCGGCGCGCAGATAGAGGTGCTCGCGACTCCAGCCTTCGCGGGCGCGCAGGCGGCGGCGATGGCGAGCCCGCGCACCGCCGCGGACGGCAGCTTCACGCTGCGCGTCCCGGGCGCCTCCTCCTCGCGGACGCTGCGCTTCGCCTACCGCGCGCATCTGGGCGACCCGCTGCCCGTCGCCACCCGCACTCTCTCGCTCAGCGTGAGCGCGGCACTGCGGCTGTCGATCAGCCCGAGGACCTCGTCGGTGGGCGGGCGGATCTTCTTCAGCGGTCGCCTGCTCGGCGGGCCCGTTCCCCAGTCGGGGAAGCTGCTCGTGCTCGAGGCGCGCTCGGCGGGCCGCTCGTGGATCAAGTTCAACGTCGTGCGCAGCGACCGCCGCGGCGGCTACCGGTCGAGCTACCGCTTCAGGTTCGCGGGGCCCGCCACGTACCGCTTCCGCGTCGTGTCCGAACCCGAGGCGGACTACCCCTACGCGAGCGGCGCGTCGAACCAGGTGAAGGTGCTCGAGCACTGAGGCGCCGCACGCCGCGCGGTCTAAGCTGGCGCGGTGATGCGTGCCTCAGCGCTCGTCCCGCCCGCCGCCCTGCGAACGATCGACCGCGTGCGCACGCGAGCGTTTCTGGCGAGGACCGGACCCGCGACGACGGAGTACGTCCGGCGCAACGGGCTCGCCGTCACGCACGGGCCGTTCACGGGCATGAGCTACCTCGACGGGCTCGAACGCACCTCGGGCGATCTCGTGGCGAAGCTGACGGGCAGCTACGAGCGCGAGCTTCACCCTGTCATCGAGAGCTGGGTGGCGGCGCGTCCGGCAGCACGTCATCGACGTGGGCTGCGCGGAGGGTTACTACGCGGTCGGGCCTTGCGCTGGCGATCCCCGGCACCCACGTCCACGCCTACGACATCGACGCTCAGGCGCGCGTCCGCTGCGCGGAGCTTGCGCGCTAAACGCGGTGGCGGGTCGCGTGAGCGTCCACTCCGAGTGCACGCCGGCGACGCTCGCGGAGTTCCCCGAGCAGGGCGTCGTGCTGCTGTCGGACTGCGAGGGCTACGAGCTCACGCTGCTCGACCCGGCGCTCGCGCCGCGTCTGACCGGTGGCCGATCCTCGTCGAGCTTCACGAGTTCCTCGACCCTCGATCTCCGAGACCATCACCGCGCGCTTCGCCGCGACCCACAAGATCGAGGTGATCGAGGGCGAGCCGCGCGACGTCGATGGCATGCCCGAGCTCGACTTCATGACGCCCCGCCAGCGCCATGCGGTGCTGAGCGAGCGCCGGCCGGGGCCGATGCGCTGGGCGCGCATGGACCCCCGAGACGGCTAGGCGTGCGCGATGGACGCCGTCGACTTCGTCGTGAACACCTACGAGCGCACGTACCGCGACGTGCTCGCTCCCGGACGGCTCGCGACGCTCGCCGCCGATCACGGGCATCCGTTTGCCCGGCGCACGGTGGTGATCAACAACGTCGAGCAGCGCGCGGATGCCGAGCGCATGGCGAGCAGCCTCGCGCAGGCGGGCGAGCTCGACGCGTGGTTCTTCGTCGAGGACCGCATCGCGCATGCGCTCGAGACGGCGGGGCTGCGGCGGGCTGACCTGGGCCGCGCCCCCTACTTCGTGGACTGGGGCCTCGTCGCGGTGACGCTTCCGGGCCCCGACTGGATCGTGCACTGCGACCCGGAGGTGCGGCTGCTCGAGCCCTGCGACTGGGTGTCGCCGTCGCTCGAGCTGATGGGCGAGGACGCGCGCGTGCTCGCCGCGAACCCGTGCTGGCACGCTCTCACACCGGCACACGACACGCTCGCGGGTGAGACGCTCGAGACGGCGGGGGGGTTCGCACTCGGGCTCGGCTTCAGCGACCAGCTGTTCCTCGCGCGCCGCTCGGAGCTCGCCGCGCCGATCTACGCCCAGCGCTGTGTCGCCACGCGCCGCTACCCGATGGCGACCGTCTCGCTCTCCTTCGAGGCGCGAATCGACGCCTGGATGCGCCATCACGAGCGCGTCCGTGCGACGTACCTGGGAGCGACCTACGCCCACCCCGACGAGATCGGCGAGGCCTACCCTGCGCGCCGACCTCGCGAGCGTGCGGCCGCGCTCGCCAACCGCGCGCTCATCGCCGGGCTCCGCCGATCGCCGCTCAGGCCACGCTGCTGCCGGGTTCTCTGAACACGCCCGCGCAGCTCACACCCGGCGTGTGTCCAGCTTCAGGGCGCGGGCATGCGGTCCGCGCGGAACGGGCTCCGCCGCCGTGCCGCGAGCGCTGCCGTGTTGTCGGGGCGCGCGCCGGCAGGAGGCCAGGAGCCGAGCACGTAGATGTCGTGGGGGTGGCGCGTCTCGACCTCGAGCAGCTCGAGGCCCGCGTGGTCGAGCAGCGCCAGCAGCGAGCGCGTCGTGAACGTGTGGTGGTGGAGCAGGCGCGTCGAGGCGTTCGCACGGCGCTTCTGCGCCCACTCCTCGCCCGGTCCCTCTACGTCGCGGCTGCGGTCGTGGAGGTCGAGCGTCTCCTGCAGGTGCGTGAGGTCGTCCTCGCCGGTGCCGCGCTCGCGGTCCTCGATCATGTGCGCGAGCGGGGTGAGCGCACGCCGGTGGTCGAACGTGCCCGCCATGTGCGGGGCGACGATCAGCAGGTGTCCCCCGGGGCGCGTCACGCGGCGCCACGCCTCCAGGGCGAGCAGCGGGTTGGCGATGTGCTCGAGCACGTGCGAGCAGATGACAGCGTCGTAGCCGTCGCTCGGAAGCTCGGCGAGCTCGATGTCGTCGAGCAGGTAGAGCTCCCCGCGCCGAGACCCGTCGGGCTGTAGCCGTCCTCGGCGTCGAGGCTGTGCCAGGCCGTCTGCGCGCTCCACTGGACGCCGTCGATCGAGCGCAGCAGCGGGTACACGGGTAGCAGGCCGTCCTCGCGGAAGAGCGCGCTCGGCCCGCCCACCTCGAGCGCCTCCGCGCCGGTGAGCGGCTCGGTGAAGCGCCCGGAGAGCGGGCGGGTGTAGTGCCCCGCCGCACGCCAGCGCAGTTCGGTGAGCTTCTCGACTACGCCCATTCGGCCCACATTAGTCCCGTCCCAATTCAGGCCGCTGCCGCCCGCGATGCCGATCTCGAGCGCTCGCACGGCTGCGATACTTCCCGCCGTGTCTACCCTGCGCTCGAGCGGCAGCCCTGCGAACGGGCGCGGGCACCGGACGGCCGAGTTGCGCGGCGCTCTCTACGGGCTGCTCGAGCGCACCGCCACCAAGTGGTTCCACCGCTTCTACTACTACGCGATGGACCGCACGTGGGAGGACACGAGGTGGCTGGGCACGAGGATCCAGAAGTTCCCAGGCGACGTGTGGGTCTACCAGGAGATCCTCCACGAGATTCGCCCGGACTGGATTGTGGAGACCGGCACCAACCGCGGCGGGAGCGCCTACTACCTGGCGTCGATCTGCGACCTGCTCAGCCGCGGCCGCGTGATCACGATCGACGTCGACGCCGCGCCCGACCGTCCGCAGCACGAGCGGATCACCTACGTGGCGGGATCCTCGACCGACCAGGGGGTCCTGGATCGCGTGCGCGCCGCCACCGCCGGCGCCGGGGCCGTGCTCGTGATCCTGGACTCGGATCACAGCTACGAGCACGTGAGCGACGAGCTTCGCGCCTACGCGGCGCTCGTCACCCCAGGCAGCTACCTCATCGTCGAGGACACCAACATCGCCGGCCACCCGGTGCTACGAGGGTTATCGCGCGGACCCTACGAGGCGGTCGACGACTTCCTCGCGCGCGATCAGCGCTTCGTGCGGGATCGCAGCAGAGAGAAGTTCATGATGACCTTCAACCCCGGCGGCTACCTCAAGCGCCTCAATGGCGAAGCAACTCGTCGCGCGCCATGAGGGCGGCATGCACCCTCAGAGGGTTGCCGGGCTAGCTAACCGGCGAGCTACCGCTGCAGGCTCGCCGGCCCGACGACCCACCGCTTGCGCTGCTCTCCGAGCCGAGGCCGACTAGCTCTACACGGCGGGCGCGTCGAATGCGGTGGCCGTGCTCGAGCACCTAGACGAGCTGCCGGGCTGCACATACGGGTACCTTGCGTCTGCGTGCGCCCAGCCTGCCGGGTCGTATCGGAGTCAACGCTGTCTTTCTCGAGCCGCCGATGGGCGGGTTGGAGACCTACATCCGTGCAGTCGTGCCGGAGTTGGTGCGGCTTGCACCCGACGTTCGCTTCAGCGTGTTCTGCAGCCCGCGGGGCCACGAGCTGCTGAGCGGCGAGGATTGGGCAGGCGAGGTCGAGCTCGTCGCAAACCGCCTGATCGGGATGCGCGGGTTGAAGGCGATCTCCGAGATGACGGTTCTCGGGGCCGTGGCGGGGCGGCGGGTCGACCTGCTCCACAGCGTTGCTTACACAGCCCCGCTGCGGACACGGGCGGTCAACGTCGTCATGCTGCCCGACGTCATCTGGATCGTGGCGCCGGACGAGGACAGCTCGGCCACCATGTGGCTGTGGCGCCTGATCGTGCCCCCGATTGCTCGCCACGCCGACCGCCTGATCGCGATCTCGCACTCGGGCGCGGAGGAGCTGGTGCGGCACCTGGGGGTGCCGCGCGAGCGCATAGACGTCGTGCCACTGGGCCCGGGTTTGGAAGCGCGCGTCGCGCCAACGCCGGAGAGCGTGCTGCGCGAGCGGCTCGGGTTGGGGCAAGGGCACGTGGTGCTCGCTGTCTCGGCGAAGAAGGCTCACAAGAACCTGGCGCGCCTGGTTAGAGCAATGTAGATCGTCGCACGAAGCGATCCGGCGGCTGTGCTTGTCCTGGTGGGCCGTCCCACCCAGCACGAGCAGGAGCTGCGCGCACTTGCCGCAGCCGAGGGCCTCGGAGCGAACGTCGCATTCCCCGCGTACGTAGATCAGGCGGACCTCGAGGGCCTCTACGCGGCTGCCAGCTGCTTCGTGATTCCCTCCCTCAGCGAGGGCTTCGGCCTGCCGATCCTCGAGGCGATGCGGCACGAGGTCCCTGTAGCCTGTTCCAACGTGTCCGCCATGCCGGAGGTCGCAGGCTCGGCGGCGCGGTACTTCGACCCGCTGCGCATAGAGGACATAGCTGGGCGGCCGTGCTCGATCTGCTTCAGAATCGAGCTCTCGCATGAGGGTGGGTGGGAGGCCGGTCGCGAGCGCGTGAGGGCATTCACCTGGAAGGCCACCGCCGAACTCACGCTGGAGTCGTACGAGCGCGCCTGGTACGCCAGGGAGAGGGTCCGCCGGCGGTGACCGCAGAGCTCGCTCCCGCGCGCGATCATTCGCGGGGGGGGCGGCGTCCCCGTGCATGAGGCGATCGGGTCTCATGCGGACGCCACCACGTCGGCACGAGCGCTGGCGACGGGGTGGTCGGCCCACTTCTGCAGGAAA
>CAWCKZ010000006.1:0-658755 GCA_963796305.1 uncultured Solirubrobacteraceae bacterium
CCGTTGATCCCGTAGGAGACGGCGCTCGTCACGATCATCCCGATGCGCATCACGAAGATCCAGACCAGGAGCTGGATCTGGATGCCCTCCTTCGCGGCGGGGTCCAGCTTGTGCCCGACCGCGAGGAGGATGAAGGTGATGAGGGCCACGCCCGTGACGCCGTACGTCTCGAAGCCGTCCGCCGTGGGGCCGACCGAGTCGCCCGCGTTGTCGCCCGTGCAGTCGGCGATGACGCCGGGGTTGCGCACGTCGTCCTCCTTGATCTTGAAGACGATCTTCATCAGGTCCGCCCCGATGTCGGCGATCTTGGTGAAGATGCCGCCCGCGATCCGCAGCGCCGCCGCGCCCAGCGACTCGCCGATGGCGAAGCCGATGAAGCAGGGACCCGCCATATCGCCGGGGACGAAGAGGAGGATGATGAGCATGAGGACCAGCTCGACGGCGATCAGGAGCATCCCGATGCTCATCCCGGCCTTGAGAGGGATCTCCAGCGTCGGGTACGGCTTCCCCTTCAGCCCCGCGAAGGCGGTCCGCGAGTTGGCGTACGTGTTCATCCGGATCCCGAACCACGCCACCGAGTAGCTGCCGAGGATGCCGATGATGCTGAAGACGACGATGACCCCGACCTTGAAGGAATCCATCTGACGGCTGAAGTACCAGACCATGATCGCGGCGATGAAGACCCACAGGATGGCGAGGAACTTCCCCTGCTGGATCAGGTACGTCTTGCACGTCTCCCAGATCAGCTCGGAGATCTCCAACATCGACTTGTGGACCGGCAGGTTCCGGATCTGCGAGAACTGGACGAGGCTGAAGGCGATGCCCAGGACGCAGATCAGGAGCCCCCACAGCAGCAGGTTGTGCCCGTTCACCCCGAGGAAGCTCACCTTGGCCAGGTCGGGGATGATCAGATCCGCCTCGCTCGCGTTGGCCGCGGTGGCCAGCAGGACGAGAACCAGCGCCGCCATCGCGGGAAACAACTTCCTCGCGAGGGCGGTAAACCTTGCGACAACCGTGTCAGTCATGGCCCCTCCGTATCTGTTTTTACTGGATAAAGCGTGGCGGGATATCCGCCGGAATCCGTGCAAAGAAATATGCCCGTTGGCGAGCCCGGGGCGATCGGTCGAGGTTGAAACGGGCAATTTGTACCATGCGACGCCCCGCAGGTCAAGCGGAAACCCCTTGCCGCGTGGACCCTCTGCTCCGTGCGGTCCCCGAAGCTGGCACTGCTGCAATGACTCGAGGATCCCTGCGCCACGGTGTGGCAGAGATAGGCAGTGGTATAGTAGCCGCATGGATTTCCGGGGGAAACTGATCCTCGCCCCCCTGGCGGGGGTGACGGACACGACGTTCCGGCGCCTGTGCCGGGAAAACGGCGCCGACATCGTGGTGACCGAGATGGTGTCGGCCAAGGGGCTTCTGTGCGACCCCGTCCGGTCCGGGCGGTACCTCGCCTACGAGGAGGCGGAGCGCCCCGTGGGAGCCCAGTTGTTCGGTTCCGATCCCGGCGAGATCGCGGAAGCCGCGGCCGAGGTCGCCCGCCGCGGGTTCGACTTCGTGGACATCAACATGGGGTGTCCCGTGCGGAAGGTGACCGGCGGCGGTTCCGGGGCGGCGATCCTGTCCAATCCGCGCCTCGCCGGGGAGATCGCCCGGGCGGCGGTCCGGGCGGCCGGGATCCCGGTGACCGCGAAGATCCGGTCGGGCTTCGGAACGGAGAAGGAGACGTACCTCGCGGTGGCGGAGGAACTGTTCGCCGCCGGTATCGCCGCCGTGACCTTGCATCCCCGTCACCGGGGGCAGATGTTCGCGGGAACCGCGGACTGGACGCACATCGCCGCCCTGAAGCGCGCGTTTCCACGGGAAACGATCATCGGCAACGGGGATGTCCGGGCGCCGGGGGACGCCGCCCGGATGCTCTCCGAAACCGGGTGCGACAGCGTGATGATCGGGCGGGCCGCCATGGGAAACCCGTGGATCTTCGCGGCCCTGAAGCGGGAGATCGCCCTCCCCGCCGGCCCCGCCGGTCCGCTCCCCTTCGCCCCGTTCCCCACCCCCGAGGCGCGACGCGCCCTGATCCTGCGCCACGGCGAGGAGATGTTCCTGCGCCATGGCGAGCACGGGATGAAGGAGATGCGCAAGCACCTCGCCTGGTACAGCCGGGGGATCCCGGGCGCCGCCGCCTTCCGCTCGGAGCTGCCGAAGGTCTCCGACCCGGACTCTTTCCGGGCCGTCGTCGGGCGCTTCTTTTGAGCGACCTCCTCCGGCGGACCCTGGAGTCGGTCAACGTCGGGATCCTCGTCTTCGACGTCGCGGGAAAGCTGGCGTACATCAACCCCGCCGCCGAAGAGATCCTGCAAGGCTCCTCCCAGGCGCTCGCCGGGAAACATTTCCGGACCCTTTTCCGCGGAAGCCCGGAGGCGGTCCGGATCGTCCGGAAGGCGATCGAGGAGAACACGCCGGTTACGGGCTTCGACGTGGCGTTGAAACCGGTGGGCGGGGGCCAGACGGTTCGGCGCCGCGGGGCCGCTTCCGTCCCGGTGATGCTCGGGGCCTCCCCGCTCTCCGGGGAGTCCGGCGACCCGCAGGGGGCGGTCCTCTCGGTCAAATCGTCGGAGATCCTTTCGCTCGTCGGCCAGGAGGAACGGGCGGCGGTCCGCGCCGAGGAGATGCAGATGCTGGCGTACGGAATCGCCCACGAGATCAAGAATCCCCTGGGCGGCATCCTCGGGGCGGCGCAGTGGATCCTGCGCGGGGAAGGCCCGGACGAGGACCGCGCCGAGGGAGTCCGGCTGATCCTGCGCGAGGCGCGGCGGATCAACGACCTCGTGGAGAAGATGCTCGAGATGGGGAAAACTCCCCCGCCCTCGCGGCCTTTCGCCCTCCTCCCCCTGCTGCGCGAGGCGGAGCAGCTTCTCCTCTCCGAGGCCCGTGCCCAGGGGAAGGAGGTCCGGTTCGATCTCCGCGTCGACCCGAGCCTCCCCCCGGTCTCCGGGCATCCGGACACCGTCTACCGGGCCCTCCTCAACATATTGAAGAACGCCGTGGAGGCGATCGAACGGGCGGGAACCGTGGGGATCGAGGCGCGGATGAACGTCAATTACCGCTTCGCCCGGGGCCGGGGGAGGAAGCGCTCGTTCCTCGAGGTCGAGATCACCGACAGCGGGAAGGGGATGACCGAAGAGGAGCTTCGCAAGGCGCTCCTCCCCTTCTACACCACGAAGGCGCGCGGCACGGGGCTCGGCCTGGTGATGGCCCGGCAGGCGGTGACGCGCCTCGGAGGGAAGATGGAGATCCGCTCTTCTCCCGGCGCCGGAACCGCGGTATTACTATCCCTTCCGATCGATCCGGGGAGAAAGGCCGCGACGTGAAACGAATCCTCATCGCAGACGACGACGAGAGCATCCGCTGGGTTCTCCGGAAGACCGTCACCGGGATGGGGTTCGCCGCGGACCTCGCCGAAGACGGGGAGCAGGCTCTCGCCCTCCTGGGGAAGAACACGTACGCCGCCGCCTTCGTCGACATCCGGATGCCCGGGGTGGAAGGGATCGAGGTGCTCGAACGCGTGGAGGCGCGCAAGTCCCCCACCCGCTTCTTCATCATGACCGCCGTCCGCCGACCCGACGTCGCCGCCCGCTCCACCCGCGCCGGCGCCGCGGAGTTCATCACCAAGCCGTTCGACCTGTCCCGCATCGAGGAACTCCTGCGGAACGTCGCCAGCGAAGCCTCCTCCCGCGAGAGCTCCTTTCGACCCGAGGAGCAGGAAGAATGGTCCTCCGCCCGGATCGTGGGGAAGAGCCGCGTCCTCCTCGAGCTGTTCCAGAGCATGGGGAAGGTGGCGGACTCGGACGCCACCATCCTTCTCCTGGGGCAGCGCGGCGTGGGGAAGGAGTTGATCGCCCGGTGCATCCACGAGCTGGGGGGACGCACGGGTCCCTTCGTTGCGGTGAACATCCCCGCGATCCCCCGCGACCTCCAGGAGGCGGAACTGTTCGGGCACGAGAAGGGGGCGTTCACCGGGGCGGAAAGCGCCCGCCAGGGGAAACTTGCCGCCGCGATGGACGGCACCCTCTTCCTCGACGAGATCGGCGACACGCCCCTCGATCTGCAGGCCAAGCTGCTGCGGGTCCTGCAGGAACGGGAGTACACCCCCGTGGGATCCAACCAGCCGCGGGCATTCCGCGGGGGGATCATCGCGGCGACCAACCGCGATCTGCGGAAGATGGTGGCGGACGGGAAGTTCCGGGAGGACCTCTTCGACCGGCTGAACGTCTTCCCCCTGCGGGTGCCTTCCCTTTCGAGAGGAAGGAGGACATCCCGCTGCTGGCGGACCACTTCCTGCAAAAATATTGCGCCGTCCTCTCCCGCCCGCCGCGCTCCTTCTCGAAGGAGGCGGTCGAGGAGCTCTCCGCCCGCCCGTGGAAGGGGAACGTGCGGGAACTCGAGAACTTCGTCCAGCGCCTGGCGGTCCTCTCCCCGGGAAAACTGCTGCGGCGCGACGACGTGGTGCGCGAGCTGGCCAGGGCGGAAGGCGCGCCCGAGGCCTCTTCCGCGCCGATGGAGCAGCTGGTCGAGGAGCGGATCCGGGAGTTCCTCCGGCGGCTCGGACCGGCGCTCGACTCCGAGACCCGCCTTCACGACCTGTTCGTCCGGCAGGTGGAGCGCCCTCTCGTGAAGGTCGTTCTCGAGGCGACGGCGGGGAACCAGATCCGCGCGGCGGCGATCCTGGGGATCCACCGGAACACGCTGCGGAAGAAGATCGCGGAGCTCGGGCTGGCGCCGAAGGCCCGGAAGAGGAAGGGGGCGTGACCGCCATGGGAAAACGGAACGGGATGCCGGTGATCCTCGCGTTCGGGGGGTTCGATCCGACCGGGGGCGCGGGCGTGTTGATGGATTCGCGCGCGGCGGCGGCGGCCGGGGTTCACGCCTGCGCGGTCGTCTCGTGCCTCACGGTGCAGACCACCGCCTCCTTCTCCCGCTTCGCGCCCGTCCCGCGCGACGTCCTGGATGAATCGCTTGCCGCCGCCGCGAAGAGTTTCCCCCTCGGGGCCGTCAAGGTCGGGATGGTGGGGACCCGCGCCGCCGCGGAGGCGATCCTCGCCTTCGTCGCCGCGCACCGCGATCTTCCCCTCGTCCTCGATCCCGTGCTGCGCTCCTCCTCCGGGGCGCCGCTTCTATCCTCGTCCGCGTTGCCCGCGTATCGGCAGCTGCTCCGGCGCGCCGCGGTGCTCACCCCCAACCTCCCCGAAGCGGAAAAACTTGCTGGATCGGCGGATCGTATCCTTCGCCGACGCCGCGGTGGCCGCGGGGGAGCTCTCCGAGCTGACCGGCGCCTCCGTCGTCCTCAAGGGGGGCCACTTCCCGTGGAGGGGACGCCGGGGAACGGACATCGTCTTTTCCGACGGGCAGGCCACGCTCCTTCCACCGATCGGCGCCCGTCGCGGCGACCCGCACGGCACCGGATGCGCCCTCGCCGCGGTGATCGCCGCGCGGATCGCGGCGGGGGACGCCGTCGTTCCCGCCGTCCTGGCCGCGAAATCCCTTCTTTCGAAACTGGTCGTCGGCGGCTTCCCCTCGGCGGAGGGACGCCCCATCCTGTTCCCGTGACCGGAGGTTCCCGATGCCCTTGCGACGCTCCCCGCACGTCGTCCTTTCCCCGCTCCTGCTCCTGCTGCTCGCCTCGTGCGCGGGGCGCGAAGTGACGCCGATCCCCGTCGAGCCGCCGCGCAAGGCGGTGAAGGTGGCCCTCGTGCTGGGGGCCGGGGCGGCCAAGGGGTTCGCCCACGTGGGGGTGCTGAAGGTGCTCGAAGCGAACCACGTTCCCGTCCACATGATCGTGGGGACCAGCGTGGGGAGCTTCGTCGGAAGCCTGTACGCCTACGGCTACTCCGCCTACGACCTGCAGAAGATCGCCATGGGGATCGAAAAGGGGGAGATCGCGGACCTGACCGTTCCCGACAACGGGTTCGTGAAGGGGGAGAAGCTCGAGGCGTACGTCAACCGGATGGTCCGGGGCACGACGATGGAGAAGTTGCGGATTCCCTTCTACGCGGTGGCCACCGACATCGGCTCCGGCGAGGAGATGGTGTTCGGGAAGGGGAACACGGGCTCGGCGGTGCGCGCGAGCTGCGCCATCCCCGGCGTCTTCCAGCCGGTGCGGATCGGAGACCGGACGTACGTGGACGGCGGCGTGGTGAGCCCGGTGGCGGTGGACGCGGCGCGCCGGTTGGGGGCGGACGTGGTGATCGCCGTCGACATCTCCGGGGGAGCCGCCGGCGTCATCCCCGAAACGACGCTGGACTGCGCCCAGTCGCGCTTCGCCGAAGCGGAGACGCCGATGCACGCGATGATGGAGCCCGAGCAGATCCTCGAACACGCGTGCGCCGCCGAGGCGGCGGGCGCGCACCGCTTCTGCATGGTGACGCAGGGGCAGGGGCTCTCCAAGCGGGACTTCGAGAAGTACCTCGAAGGCGTGCGGCTCGTCTCCGAGCGCACGAACCTCAAGCGCTGCGCCTCCGTCGGCCATCTCTCGCCCGAGCGCGCGCGTGCGCTGCGCGAGGCGGGCATCCAGCGCGTGCACCACAACGTCGAGACTGCGCACAGCTACTACGGCGAGGTGACGAGCACGGTCCGCTACGAGGGCCGCCTGCGCACGATCGCGGCGGTGCGCGAGGCCGGCCTGGAGACCTGCGTGGGCGGCATCCTCAACCTCGGCGAGACGCGCGAGCAGCGCGTCGAGATGGCGTTCGAGCTCGCCGAGATCGACCCCACGAGCGTGCCCATCAACATGCTCAACCCGCGTCCCGGGACGAAGTTCGGCGACCGCGAGTTCATGGACCCGTGGGAGGCCGTCAAGTGGATCGCGATCTTCCGGCTGATCCTGCCCGAGGCGCTGTTCCGCCTGTGCGGCGGGCGCGTGGAGAACCTCGCGGAGCTGCAGGAGCTCGCGGTGAAGGCGGGGATCAACGGCGTGATGCTCGGCAACTTCCTCACGACGCTCGGCAACGAGCCCGAGGCCGACCGCAGGATGTTCGAGGAGCTCGGGCTGAACGTCGCGCGCCAGCCCGACAACGCCGCCAACCCGCGTCCGGACAACCGCTCGGGCTGGCTGTCCGGCGAGACCCCCGACGGCGAGGCGGACCCCGTCGGTGATCTGCTCGCGCAGGACCCGGAGCCCGAGCCCGCGCCGCTGGCGGTGCGGCTGTGGGATCCCTCGAGCCAGCTGCGCTTCCGCGCCAAGCGGAGCGTGCCGCCGCGCCCGGACGGCGCTCCCAACCGCGTCCCCGTCGGCTAGGAGCGAGCGGATGCACGAGATCGAAGAGCGCCTGCACGAGCTGGAGCGCCTCGGTCTCACGCGTCGCCTGCGCCTCGTGAGCGGGCCCGCAGGGCCCCACCGTGCTGCTCGATGGCAAGCCGGTGCTGCTGCTCTGCTCCAACAACTACCTCGGCCTCGCCGACCATCCGCGCGTGCGCCAGGCCGCCGCCGAGGCGGCGATGCGCTGGGGCGTCGGGGCGGGCGCCTCGCGGCTCGTCTCCGGGACGATGACGATCCACCGGCGGCTCGAGGAACGGCTGGCCGAGTTCGAGCGCGCCGAGGCGTGCGTGCTGTTCGGCTCCGGGTACCTCGCCAACGTCGGCGTGATCTCCGCGCTCGCGGGCCGCGGCGACACGATCTTCTCCGACGAGCTCAACCACGCGTCGATCGTCGACGGCTGCCGGCTCTCGTCGGCCGAGGTCGTCGTGTACCGCCACCGCGACACGGAGCACCTGCAATGGAGCCTCGAACGCAGTGGCCGCGGCGGGCGCGTGATCGTGAGCGACACCGTTTTCTCGATGGACGGCGACGTGGCGCCGCTGCACGAGCTGCACGAGCTGGCCCTCGCGTTCGACGCGCGGCTCGTCCTCGACGAGGCGCACGCGACGGGCAACCTCGGTCCGGGCGGCCGCGGCGCGGTCGCCGAGGCCGGGCTCGAGGGCGAGATCGACGTCGTCGTGGGGACGCTCGGCAAGGCTCTCGGGGCATATGGCGCATACGCCTGCGCGAGCTCGGAGATGGTGAGCTACCTCATCAACAGCGCGCGCTCGCTGATCTTCTCGACGGCGCCGCCGCCGCCCGTCGTCGCGGGCGCGCTCGCCGCGCTCGACCTGCTGGAGGAACGACCTCATCGCGTGCAGCGCCTGCGCGCGAACGCCCGCGTGCTGCGAGCTGCGCTCGCCGAGGAGGGCTTCCCGGTCGAGGAGTCGGACATGCACATCGTGCCGCTGATCGTCGGCGAGGAGCGCGATGCGATGCGGATCTGCCAGCGCGCGATCGAGCGCGGCGCGTTCGCCCAGGCGATCCGCCCGCCGAGCGTGCCGGCGGGAACCTCGCGGCTGCGCCTCACGGCGATGGCCTCGCACACGCACTCGGAGCTGGAGCTCGCCGCGGGCGTCTTCGGGCAGTGCGCCCGCGAGCTCGGCATCGACCCCGAATCGCTGCTCCCCGCCCCCGCCGAGCGCGTGCTGGCGCCGGTCGAGCCCGAACCCGTCGCGGCGCCGGCGACCGTCCACGCGATCGGCGTCGCCGACCGCGGCGCGGTCGCGGGCGCGCTGTTCGACTTCGAGCGCGATGGTCCCTCGCTCGCTCCGTTCGACGCCGAGCGTGACGCGGGCGCCGCCGCAGCGCGGCTCGAACAGGACACGGAGCTGCACGACACGCTCGGCTCGGACGAGCAGGACGAGCAGGCTCCGGGCGCGAACGCGCCGTTCGACCTCGAGCGCGAGCCCTCGAGCGCTCGCGCCGCCTAGCCGCGCGCGCCGGCCGCGGGATGCGCGGGCTGTTCGTCACAGCGACCGACACGGGCGTCGGCAAGACCGTGCTCGCGAGCGCGCTGGCGGCCGCGATGGTCGCGGCGGGCGAGCGTGTGCGCGCCCACAAGCCGGTGCTGACGGGCCTCGACGAGCCGGCCGGCGAGGGCCCGGGCGGCCCCTGGCCGCGCGACCACGAGCTGCTGGCGCGGGCAGCGGGCATGGCGAGCGAGGAGGTCGCACCGCTGCGCTTCGGCCCGGCGACCTCGCCCCACCTGGCGGCGCAGCTCGCCGGTCGGCCGATCGAGCGCCGGCTGCTCGCCGCGGCTGCGCAAGCGGCGCTCGCGCGGCTGATGCGATCGGCGTCGTGGAGGGCGTCGGCGGCCTGCTCGTGCCGCTCAGCGACGACTACACCGTCTGCGACCTCGCCCGCGAGCTCGCGCTGCCCTGTCGTCGTCGCCGCCCGCCCCGGCCTCGGCACGATCAACCACACGCTGCTCACGCTGCGCGCCGCGCGGGCGGCGGGGCTGGACGTGAGGGCGGTCGTGCTCACGCCCTGGCCCGGGCGGCCCTGCGGCGATCGAGCGCTCGAACCGCGAGACGATCGAGCGGCTCGGGGACGTGCCGGTGTTCGGCGCTCGCGCCGGTGCGGCGTCCGGAGCTCGCCGAGCTCGCGCGCGCGGGCGAGAAGCTGCCCTGGCGCTCGTGGGTGATGCCCACCTCCCCCCTGGCACTCGTCCGCGCGACAGGCTAGGTTCCCGCGGCAGCATGCTCGATGGGGGTCCGCGAGGTAAGCGTGCCCGAGACCCGGAACAGGAGGCTCCAAGTGCTCGCCAGCCGTACTCGCGGCGCCCTGATCGTGGGCGCGCTCCTCATCTTCGCCCTGGCCCTTCCCGCAGCGGCCTGGGCCCTCGAAAGCTCGCAGATCACGTCCCCCGCGAACAACACCTTCTTGTTCGTGAACGAAAAAGGGACGATCGTCGTGAAAGGCACGTCGACCTCTGTCGAAAGTCGACATCCGCTGCTACACCACCAACGAAAAATCCGGCTACCGCACGCTCGCCGCCGAACGTCGAAGTGAAAGGCGGCGCATTCGAAGTGGAAGCCGAAGCGGGCCAGCTCGAATCGTCGCTGTGCCAGCTCCGCGCGGTGCCGCACGAATCCGAACTCACCGAACTGGGGCCGGGGCAGGAATCGGCGAACGCGAAAGCCTTCCAGGGGCCGGTCCTGATCCCCTCGATGTTCCAGTCGCTCGAAACCGGCGCAGAACTTCTTCGCCGCGGCGTCGACGCTGGCCGGCAGCATGTTCCTCGAATCGGTCGGCAGCTACTCCTTCGAATCGAACATGTTCAGCGCGAAACAGCACGCGAGCACGTACGTGTTCTACGGAGACGCTGCGCTACGGGCGTTCCCCCGATCGAAAGAATCGACGCGGGCGAGCCTGCAGGTCGACGGTGTCAACGCCTACGCGCCCGACGCGGCACGCAGCGTGGAATTCGAAGTCAAAGCCAAAGCGCCCCTACCCGGGCGTCCGAGCGTCTCGGTGACGAAGACGTTCAACGAATCGACCCATCAGTTCACGATCAACGAGGAAGAGCCGATCGTGAAGTGCGCGCCCGAAAACACCTACCCGCCGACCGAAAACGAGCTGCACGAGCTTCGTGAGCACGGGCGTGAGCCTCGTGCGCAGCCTGGCAGACGACCGACGAAAGCAAGCTCGCGCTGATGACCGACCACTTCGCCTCGATCGACGGGAAAGAACACGGCGTCGATGCCCGCTACTACATGGAAATGCACTCGGGCATGGAAGAAGAAGAACCGGGCGGGCTGTACCAGTTCCCGACGCAGGGCGCGTTCGCGAAAACCGCCAAAGGCGACAAAGAGACGCTGCCGGCCGGCGGCCTGATCCTCTACAAGACGAGCCCGACCACGCCGGACGCGGGCGACGGCGTCAACCCGCAGGCCGCCATCGCCTACGACCTCGCTCCGAGCACGCCCGCCGAATTCGCGTTCGGCACGAACGAAAAAGGCAACCGAATACAGGAGCGTCTTCGAAATCCCCTACACGCGCAACGTGCCGGCGGGTGGCTCGTCGAACACGTTGCGGATGGCGTTCGCGCAGGCGTTCGCGCTCTCCGAAGCGCAAGAGCATGGCCGAAGGCGCGCTCGCGTCCTACCACCCGAGCGTCTCGATCGCCTCGCCCGCGAACGGCGCGTCGATCGTCTCGTCGAACCCGACGGTGACGGTGTCCGGGAACGCGAGCGACAGCGTGGGGCTGAGCTCGCTCACGCTCAACGGCAAAGCGGTGACGGTCGGTGCGGGGGGCGCATGGTCGATCCCGGTGACGCTCGCGCCCGGCACCAACATCCTCACGGCGACGGCGACCAACCAGGCGGGGCTCGCGAGCAGCGCCTCGGTCGCGGTCACCTACGCGCTGCCGCCTGCGAAAGCGGCGATCGTCGGCTCGCCCAGCGGGCGTAACGGCAAAATCCGCCTGACGCTCGGCTGCAACGGCATCGCGGGGCAGACGCTGCCAGGTGCAGATCCTCGGCACGCACGCTCGAGCGCCTGCGCGGCGCGCCGGATCATCTCCGTGTCGGCACGCACGCGCACTCGCTCGAAGCGGGTGACCGTGGCCTCGGCCAACGTCAAAATCCCGGCGGGCAAGAAAACGACCCTCGTGCTGGGCCTGAACCGCACCGGCCGCAGCCTGCTTGCGCGCTTCCACAGCCTGCCGGTGCGCCTCACTGGCACGCTGGTCGCGCCGGGCGGCGCGCAAGTCGGCGTTCCTCGGCAAGAAGGTCACGGTCAAGCCGCCGCCCAAACACCGCAAGCACCACTAGCGCCTTAGGCACGCGCGCACCGCGGTCGAAAGCGGATCCGCGGTGCGCGCGAAGCCGCTCAGGGAATGGCGCCGGCGCACCTGCTGCCGGCGTGCGAAGCCTTGATTTCGTGCAACCATCTGGGGCGATGGATGATCTCGAGGCGTCGATGGACCGGCGCGAGGGGGATGTGCAGCGATGAGCGAGAGGATGTTGACCGGGGCGCGCCGTGTCGTGCTGAGCGCGCTGGCGGCTTCGCTGTGCCTGGCGATCGCACACGCGGGCGCCGGCCGCCGCCGAAGTCAAAAAATCGGAAATCACGACGCCCGCGAACCCGTCCTACCTGCTCTACGACGGCACGCGCCAGGCGAACAGAAGTTCACGGTGCAGCGGCACCACGTCGAAGGCCGGGAACGTCGAAATCAACTGCTACTACGAAGCGGGCGAAGTCGAAACGCTCGCCGAAGAAGTCGAACCGTTCCGGGCACGAGCGAATTCTCGGTCGAAATCTCGAGCTCACCGAACTCCCCGAACAACCCCTGCGTGCTGCGCGCGGTGCCCGAAGGCGACGACGACGCCCTACCCGCCCGGCGCGCCCTCGTCCTTCAGCGGCCCGGAGATCGCGCCCTCGGACTGGACCGTCCAGACAAGCGTCGAAGGCAGCAGCGATCATGTTCAACTACGGCCTCGAAGACAGGACGCTCTCGAGCGCGCTCTCGATCGAGTCGGCCGGCGCTTGCGGCCTGAGCCGAATCCGATGCTCTTCTCGACCCCGCTGCTCACCGCCGGCGACGACATGCTCTTCGACTGCGACGGCGTGCTCTCCGGCGGCAACGACCGCTACGTCGCCAAGGCCGCTCGGCGCTTCAGGTGGACGGGCACAACGCCTACGACGCCTTCGCCGCGAACGCGCTCGACGAATCGCTCAAACCATCCACGGCCTCGCCCCCGGCTAACGGTCACCCGCTCGATCGACCCGGCCACCGGGCTCTTGACGATCCACGAGAGCGAGCCGCTCGTCGTGTGCTCGGGCTCGAAAGTGGCGTTCCCGGAGACCAAAGAAAGCTGCGAATCGTTCACGACCCGCCGGCGTCGCCGCTCGAACGCACCTGGCGCTCCGACCTCCGACGGGCGGCTCCTGTACCTGACCGACGCGTGTCGTCTCGACCGACGGCAAAGCCCACTCGCTCGACCGCCTCTACGGGAACGAAATGTTCCGAAGCGGCGCCGGGCGGCGCCTACCGCTTCCCGGGCAGCAGCGAATTCGCCGGCGTCACCAAAGGGCAAGACGGTCTCGCTGCCGGCCGGCGCCGGCGTCGATCCTCTACAAGGAGAAGTCGACCGCGCCCGAAGGCGGCGAATACCAGCATCCGGTCGGCGCGATCGCCTACGACGCGCAGCCCTCCGGATCGCTCACGTTCACGAAAGGCACGGGCGAAGCCAAACCGACCGTAAACGTGTTCAACGATGCCGTACGCGCACACCGTGCCCGCGAGCGGCGCCTACGTCGTGCGTCTCGCCTTCGCCCAGGGCCCGCCGCGGCGGAAGCGCAGTCGCTCGCCGAAGGCGCGATCGCCTCCTTCGCCCCCTCGATCGCGATCGGCTCGCCCGCGGGCGGCAGCACCGTGTCGACGCCGAGCGTCGTCGTGAGCGGCAGCGCCTCCGACACGGGCGCGCTCGCGTCGGTGTCCGTGAACGGCGTCGCCGCCACGCTCGAAGCGGGCGGCGCGTGGTCGGCGACCGTGCCGCTCGCAGCGGGAGCGAACACGATCACCGCCACCGCCACCGACCAGGCGGGGCTCACGAAGAGCGCCTCGGTCGGCGTGACCTACTCGCCGCCGCCCGCTCGCCTCCCGCTCCCCTCCACACCCGGCATCGCCGCCCCGGGCGTCTCGCGTGGGCGCGGTCGAGCGGCTCCGGCGGGAAGGTGACGGTGACGCTCGCCTGCGCCGGCGAAGCCGGGAGCGTCTGCAACGTCGCGCTCGCGCTCACCGCCACCGAGCGGCTGAAGGGCAAGCGCGTGACCGGGCTCTCGGCCCGCAACAAGGTCGTGACGGTGGGCGCGCGGCAGCGCATCGGTCCCGGCGGGACGCCGGCTGACGGTGACGTGAAGCTGAACGGCGTCGGCCGAGCCTGCTCGCGCGCTTCAAGCGGCTCCCCGCCAAGCTCACCGCCTCATCGGCGGGGAGCAAGCTGTTCACGCAGGCCGTCACGATCAAGCCCGCGAAGAAGCCCCACCACTGACGAGCGCCCGCCGGCGCCGCAGGCGCCGGCGTCCAGCCGCGCCGCCGAGCCGCCGCTCACGCGGCGAGCGAGGCGCGCGCGGCGCTGCCCATCGCCCGAGCGACCCGGGCGAGGTCGTCCTCCTCGATGACGTACGGAGGCATCGCGTAGATCAGGTCGCGGAACGGCCTGAGCCAAACCCCCTCGGCGACGGCTGCGCGCGGTGGCCGCGGCGATGTCGACGTCGCGCTCGAGCTGCACGACGCCGATCGCTCCGAGGACGCGCACGTCGGCGACGCCCGCGACGTCGGCGAGAGGCTCGAGGCCCTCGCGCAGGCGCGCCTCGATCGCCGCCACGCGCCCGCGCCCACGGGCCGTCCTCGAGCAGGTCGAGCGAGGCGAGGGCGACCGCGCAGGCGAGCGGGTTCGCCATGAACGTCGGGCCGTGCATGAGGCCACCGCCCTCGCCCGTGCGAGACGGCGTCGGCGACGGCGGGCGAGCACAGCGTCGCAGCGAGCGTCATGTAGCCGCCGGTGAGCGCCTTGCCCACGCACATCACGTCCGGCGAGACACCGGCGTGCTCGCACGCGAACATCGCCCCCGTCCGTCCGAAGCCCGTGGCGATCTCGTCGAGCACGAGCAGCAGCCCGTGCTCGTCGCAGACGCTGCGCATCAGCGCGACGCACGCGGGCGAGTGGAAGCGCATGCCGCCCGCGCCCTGGACGACCGGCTCGACGATCACCGCGGCGAGCTCGTGCGCGTGCTCGCGCGCGAGCCGCCGCACGTCCTCGGCCCAGCGCTCGTCGAGCGGCGCGTCGAAGCCGTCGGGCGGGCGCTGCGGCGAAGACCTGCTCGGGCAGCAGCCCGGCGAAGAGGCCGTGCATGCCGCCCACCGGATCGCACACGGACATCGCGCCCGCGGTGTCGCCGTGATAGCCGCCGCGCACCGTCAGCAGACGCGTGCGGCCTTGCTCTCCCCGCGCGCGCTGGTACTGGACGCACACCTTGATCGCCACCTCGACGGAGACCGACCCGGAGTCGGCGAGGAACACCCGCTCGAGACCTGTCGGCGCGAGCTCGACGAGCCGCTCGCACAGCCGGATGGCGGGCTCGTGCGTGAGACCGCCGAACATCACGTGAGCCATGCTCTGCAGCTGCTTTTGCACAGCCGCGTCGAGCGCCGGATGGCGGTAGCCGTGGATCGCGCACCACCAAGACGCCATGCCGTCGATCAGCTCGCTGCCGTCGGCGAGCGTGAGGCGCACGCCCCGGGCCGAGCGCACGGGCAGCGGCGCGAGCGCCGCGGGCAGCGCCCCGTAGGGGTGCCACACGCGCTCGCGATCGAGGGCGAGCAGGCCGGCCCAGTCGCTATCCGAAGGCGCCGTCAGGGCGTTGTCCGCCGAGCAGGCACCGACCGCGGGCGGCTGCGCGCCGCCATCTCAGTCCTCGTAACGGGTGAAGTCGCGCTTGCGCGCCCCGCACACCGGGCAGAACCAGGTGTCGGGGATGTCCTCGAAGTCCGTGCCGGCGGGAATCCCGCCGTCCGGATCGCCTTCGTCGGGGTCGTAGATGTAGCCGCAGGACTCGCAGATCCAGCGCTGGAGCGTCTCGGTTGCGGTCATCGGGGGAGGGTCTGGATGGTCGTTCTCATGCGCCACAGAGTACCGGGCCGCTAGGGTCAGCCGATGCGCGCATCCGAGGACGACACCCGCCCGGGCCCAGGGGAGGCGTACAACCCCGGGCCGCCTGTGCGCCCGCGCCAGGCAGCCACGGTGATCCTGCTGCGCGGCGGCGAGGACGAGCTCGAGCTGCTGCTCGTGCGCCGCACGCCGAAGGCGCGCTTCATGGGCGGGGTGTGGGTGTTCCCCGGCGGCGCCGTCGACGCCGAGGAGGGCGCCGGCGACTCGGCGCACCGAGCCGCCGCGATCCGCGAGCTGCATGAGGAGGCAGCGATCGAGCTCGAGGATCCCGTCGCGCTCGTGAAGTTCTCGCGCTGGATCACGCCCGCCGAGGTGCAGATCCGCTTCGACACTCACTTCTTCCTCGCCGAGATCCCCGCGGGCCAGGAGCCGAGGATCGACGGCGAGGAGTGCGTGGACATGGGCTGGTTCACGCCGCGGTCCGCGCTCGACGCCTACCGCGCGGGCGAGCTCGAGCTCGTGTTCCCCACGATCAAGCATCTGGAGCAGCTGCAGGAGTTCTCCTCCGTCGGCGAGCTGATCCGCTACGCCTCGCAGCGGACGGTCGAGCCGGTGGAGCCGCGCGTCGTGCTCGAGGGCGAGGTGGCGCGCATCCTGCTCCCGGGCGAGCCGGGCTACTGACGGCAGGGGGAGACCGCCGCCGGCAGCCGAGCAGCCCGGACAAGGAAAAGGCCCCCGCCGCAGCGGGGGCCCTCCCTCTGTGGCTTGCCTGCGCTAGATCAGGCGATCGAGACGGTTCCGCTGATCGTGCCCTTCTTGACCTTCTTCTTGGTCAGGCCGCATTCGGTCCCACCCGTGTAGGTCTGGGACAGGCTGCCCGAGATCGCGTCTTCGAGGAACGGCCCTTCGGCCACGAGGCCGCTCAGCGCGCCGGCCCCTTCGGTGACGACGAGGCTCACGGGTCCCTGCGAGTTGCCCGAGCCCTTGGGCGTCCACTTCAGGATGATCTTGTTTTCTTCTGCAGCCGCGCCGACGCCCGGCCCTTTGAGCACCGAGCAGGTGACCGGTTCGGCTGTCTTCTCGTGGATCTGGAACTTGCCGCCGGTGAATTCGTTTTCTTCACCGGAGCATCCGCTCAGGACGCCCTTGACCTGGACGTTCTGGACGGTCGGGGTTTCGTTCAGCCCCGGAGAGAGCTTGATCTTCCCTTCGGTGACGGTGCAGCTCGTGGTGTCGGCGCTAGCCGACGCCGTACCGACGATCGCGAACGCCGCGACGAGCGCGGCGGCGACCATAAGCCTTACTAAAGCAATTCTCATGATTGGCTTTCAGCCCTTTCCCTCATTAGGCAGTTTCGGCCGTCCCCCCCGCCGCACCGGTGTCTGAGTGCGCGACAGGTCCCGACCCTGCCCCCTTAAACGCGGCGCTGGGAGAAAGGTTGTGCGCATGTAGGGCGAACCGTTCGCGCGGATGGGTCAGCCCTGCTGCTGCGCCTGGATGACGTGCGTCACGGCGTTGATCAGCGCCAGGTGCGTGAACGCCTGCGGGTAGTTGCCGAGGTGGCGCCCCGAGGAGGCCTCGAGCTCCTCTGCGTAGAGGCCGAGCGGTGATGCGTGCGAGAGCAGCCGCTCGCACAGGTGCTCGGCGTCGCGGTGCTCGCCGATCTCCGACAGCGCCGAGACGAGCCAGAACGAGCAGATCAGGAACGTCCCCTCCTCGCCCCGCAGGCCGTCGTCGGTCTCCGCCGTGCGGTAGCGCAGGACGAGCCCGCCCTCGGTGAGCTCCTCGCGGATCGCCATCACCGTCGCCCGCACGCGCTCGTCGTCGGGGGGCAGGAAGCGCACGAGCGGCACTAGCAGCGTCGAGGCATCCAGCGCGTCCGTGTCGTAGTGCTGGCGGAACACGCCGCGGCCGTCCACGCCCCGCTCGAGTATCTCCCGGCGGATCTCCTCGGCGAGCGCCTGCCAGCTCTCCGCCTTGTCATCTACGCCGCGGCGTTCGGCGAGTCGGGCGCCGCGGTCCAGCGCAACCCAGCACATCAGCTTCGAGGAGACGTAGTGGCGCGGCTGCCCGCGTGTCTCCCAGATCCCCTGATCGGGCTGGCACCAGTCCCGCGCCGCGCATTCGACCTGGTCGCTGAGCACCGGCCACAGGCGCTCGGGGATGTGGTCGCGGCGCTTGGCGTGCAGGTACACGGAGTCGAGCACCGCACCGTAGACGTCGTTCTGGCGCTGGTTGTACGCGGCGTTCCCGACGCGCACCGGCCGCGCCCCCTCGTAGCCCCTGAGGTGGTCGAGCGTCCGCTCGGGGAGCTCCTTCTGGCCCCTGATGCCGTACATGATCTGCAGCGAGCCGTCCTCGTCTCGCTCCATGTCGGCGACGTACTGGATGAAGTCGTCGGCCTCCCAGTCGAGCCCCAGCGCGTGCAGGCCCCACAGCGTGAACGACGCATCGCGCATCCAGCAGTAGCGGTAGTCCCAGTTGCGCTCGCCGCGCGGCGTCTCCGGCAGGGAGGTGGTGAGCGCGGCGAGGAGTGCTCCGGTGGGCATGAACGTGAGGCCCTTGAGCACGAGCGCCGAGCGCTGCAGGTAGAAGCGCCATGGGTGATCCGGGTAGGTGCCGTCGGCGAGCCACGCGCGCCAGAAGTGGCTCGTGCGGGTCAGATACTCCTGGGCCTGGTCCGCCGTGTGCGGCCCCCCGCGCTCCTCGGTCCAGCTGAGCGCGCAGAAGCGTTTCTCGCCCTCGACCATCGTGTGGCGCCCGTGCAGGCGGTTGCCCTCGATCCCCAGGCGCATGTCGCTGAGCATCCGGAACCCGGTCTCGCCGTCACTCGCGTCCATCGCGCAGACGCCGTCCTCGCCGCTCTCCACGACCGTCCACGTCGCGGGCGTCGCCCCGTACTCGAGCATCGGCTCGGCCACCACCTCCACCTGCACCTGCCCCTGGACGCATTCGATCATGCGCACGAGCAGGTGATCGGCGTCGTAGTCGGTGGGTGGCCGCGTGTGGCTGGAGCCTTGCTTGTTGTCGTGCCAGTCGCCGATCGTCAGCCCCTCGACCACGCGCATCCATCCCTGCGGCGTCATCCACGTGGTCTCCATCACGTTCGTACCCGGGATGTAGCGGCGGCCCGCGGGCACGAACGTCCCGTACGGGCCCACGCGCCAGCTGCCGGCGCTGCGATCGAGGATCGCCCCGAACACCGACGGCGAGTCGAAGTGCGGCAGGCACATCCACTCGATCGAGCCGTCGAAGGCGACGAGGGCACCGGTGTGGCAGTCCGACAGGAACCCGTAGTGGGCGATCGGCGAGAACGGCGAGTCGCCTCGCGTGGGGCGCGTCCCCGGCGCGCTCCTCGGGGCCCTCCCATCGCCGGCCTGCGCCGCCGCCGGACCCGCGGGGCGCGCCCTCACCATTGCGCCGGCTCGAATCGCGGCCGCTCGACGCCCTCCGGCAGCGCCTGCTCCTCCTCGAGCTTGTCGAGGTGCGCCGCGAGCGTCGCCGCAGCGGCTCCTCGCAGCGGCTCGGGGACGTCGGACCACGCGGCGTCGAGCAGCTCCTTGACCGAGCGGCGACCCTCGGCGAGCGCCGCGATCAGGCGGTTCTCGCGGTCGAGGCGATGGGCGACGTACTCCTCGAGCTTTGCGTGCGCCTCCCACACCGGCGGCCCGTGGCCGGGGCACAGGACGTCGAAGTCGTCCCGCATCCGCAGACGCTCGAGCCCGCGCAGGTAGCCGCCCATCGCACCGGGCTCACGAACACGCTTCCCGCGCCGAGCACGGCGTCGCCGGTGAAGCATGCGCCGGCGCCCACGAACGCGAAGTGGTCGGCGGCGTGCCCGGGAGTGGCAACCGCCTCGAGCGGCCCGAAGCGCGTGCCCTCGGCGAGCACGACGTCCGCCTCGCCGCGTCCCGATGCGAGCGGCGCAGGGTGGTGCTCGCGCAGCGACGCCACCGCCTCGGAGTGATCGCGGTGATCGTGCGTCAGCGCGATGCCGCCGAGCCCGCCGAGCTGCTCGATCGCGTCGAGCAAGCTCCGCAGGTGGGAGCCGAGCAGCGGCCCGGGATCGAGCACCCACGCCGGATCGCGCCCGAGCAGCCAGGTGTTCGTGCCCGTCAGCGTCAGCGCCCCGGGATTGTCGGCGCGCACGCAGAGGATCTCACGCGCCGCCAGCGCCTGCGCGTCGGCAGGCGCCACACCGGCGCCGTCCGCCGGGGCAGCCCGGACGTCCTGACCCGGCCCGCTCGAAGCGCTCATGGCGACGACGTTAGCTGACCGGCGGGCCCGTCTAGCCGATGTTCGCCATCACGTGCTTGACCACCGTGTAGTCCTCGAGCGAGTAGACGCTCAGGTCCTTGCCGTAGCCCGACTCCTTGAAGCCGCCGTGTGGCATCTCGGAGACGAGCGGGATGTGGTCGTTGATCCACACGCAGCCGAAGCGCAGCGCCTTGGACACGCGCAGCGCCCTGCCCACGTCGCGCGTCCAGACCGACGAGGCGAGCCCGTAGCGCGTGGCGTTCGCCCACGCGATCGCCTGATCCTCGTCGCTGAACGGCTGCACCGTGATGACCGGGCCGAAGATCTCGCGCTGGATCATCTCGTCGTCCTGCTGGAGGCCCGCTACGACGGTGGGCTCGACGAAGAAGCCGGGCCGCTCGGGCCGGCGCCCGCCGGTGACGATCTCGGCGTGATCGGGCTTGCGCTCGAGGAAGCCCGTCACCCGGTCGCGCTGGCGCGCGGAGTTGACGGGACCGAGCGTCGTGTCGGGCGCGAGCGTGTCGCCGACGACGAGACCCTGTGCCTGCGCGGCGAGCCCCGCCACGACGTCGTCGTAGACGCCGCCGGATGCGAGCACCCGCGTCGCCGCCGTGCAGTCCTGCCCGGCGTTGTAGTAGCCGGTGCCCGCAATCGTCTCGAGCGCGCTCTCGAGGCTCACGTCGTCGAACACCACCACCGGCGCCTTGCCGCCGAGCTCGAGATGGACGCGTTTGAGCGTGTCCGCCGCGGTGCGAGCGATGTGCTTGCCGGTCTCCACCGACCCGGTGAGCCCCACCATGTCCACGTCGGGATGGGAGATGAGCGCCTGCCCCGTCGGCTCACCCGGGCCGGTGACGACGTTCAGCACCCCCTTCGGGAGGATGTCCGAGGCGAGCTCGGCGAGCCGCAGGGTGGTGATGGGCGTCGTCTCGGCGGGCTTCAGCACGACCGTGTTGCCCGTCGCCAGCGCCGGGCCGAATTTCCAGATCGCCATCATCAGCGGGTAGTTCCACGGCGTCACCTGGCCCACCACACCCACCGGCTCGCGGCGGACGTAGGAGGTGTAGCCCTCCATGTACTCGCCCGCAGCGCGGCCCTCGAGCGTGCGCGCGGCGCCCGCGAAGAAGCGCAGGTTGTCCGCCATCACCGGGATCTCGTCGCTCTTCACCGCCTCGATCGGCTTGCCGGCGTTGAGCGCCTCGAGCCGGGCGAGCTCGTCGCCGTGCTCCTCGATGACGTCGGCGATCGCGAGCAGCGCCTGCGAGCGCTGCGCGGGCGTGCTCGCCGACCAGCCGTCGAACGCCCGCCGCGCGGCGGCGACCGCGCGATCGACCTCCTCGGGCCCGGAGCGGGGAGCGCGCGCGATCTCCTCGCCGGTGGCGGGGTTGAGGACGGGTTCGCTCTCCCCCTCCCACGCCGCCCGCTCGCCGTCGATGAAGTTGCTGAGGGTGTCTACCGTGCTCGCCATCGTCTGCTCCTGGTTCGCTGGGTCCGTGGTCCGCGCTCGCCCCTCAGCCGGCTGCCGCCGTCAGGCCGAGGGCGTCCGCGACCGCCTGGTGGGTGATCTGGCCGTTGCGCACGTTCAAGCCGCTGCGCAGGCTCGTGTTGCGCTCGAGCGCCTCCTCCACACCGACCTCGGCGAGCTCGATCAGGTACGGGAGCGTCGCGTTCGTGAGGGCATACGTGGAGGTGATCGGGACGGCGCCCGGCATGTTCGTCACGCAGTAGTGGGTGACCCCGTCCACCTCGAACGTCGGGTTCGAGTGCGTCGTTGGGCGGGACGTCTCGAAGCAGCCGCCCTGGTCGATCGACACATCGACGAGGACCGCGTTGCGCTTCATCAGCTTCAGCTGCTCGCGCGTCACCACTTGGGGGGCGCGTCCGCCCGCCACGAGCACCGCACCGATGACGAGGTCCGCCGCGGGCAGCATCTCCTCGATCGCAAGCGTCGAGGAGTAGACGGTGGAGGCGCCGCCTGCGAACGCCACTTCGAGCTCGCGCAGCCTGTCGATCGAGCGGTCGAACACGAACACGTCGGCCTGCATGCCGATCGCGATCACCGCGGCGTTCAACCCGACGACGCCGCCGCCGATCACGAGCACCGTCGCCGCCGCCACGCCGGGCACGCCGCCGAGCAGGATGCCGCGCCCGCCGAGCGGCTTCTCGAGCATGAACGCCCCCGCCTGCGTCGCGATCTTGCCCGCCACCTCGCTCATCGGCGCGAGCAGCGGGAGATGCCCCTCGGCGTCCACCACCGTCTCGTACGCGATGCACGTCGCGCCGGAGGCCATCAGCCCCCGCGCCAGCTCGGGCTCGGCGGCGAGATGCAGGTACGTGAACAGCGTCTGGCCCTCCCGCAGCAGCGCCACCTCCCCGGGCTGGGGCTCCTTCACCTTGACGACGAGCTCGGCGCGGTCGAACACCGACTCGGCGTCGGGCACGATCTCCGCGCCCTGGGCGCGGAACTGCTCGTCGGAGAAGGCGCTGCCTTCGCCGGCGTCGGACTGCACGAGCACGTCGTGCCCGCGTGAGGCGAGCTCGCGCACGCCCGCCGGCGTGATCGCGACGCGGTACTCGTCGGTCTTGATCTCGGTGGGCACGCCGACGCGCATCAGCTCTCCCCTGCCCCGTAGCCGGGCCGGCTCACCGCGGCTCGCCGTGCGCGGCGTCATCGCGCCAGCTCGCGCCCGCGCAGCGCGAGCCAGAACTCGATGCGGTCGCGCGCGCTCGAGAAGTCGCGCCCGGTGAGCTGTTCGATGCGCCTGATGCGGTAGCGCAGCGTGTGCCGGTGGCAGAACAGGGCGGCGGCCGCCTTCTCCCAGTGCCCGTTGTGCTCGATGAACGCGTCGAGCGAGCGGACGAGCTCGTCGCCGTACTCTCCCTCGCCCTGTTCGATCGGCCCGAGCACCGAGCGGCAGTAGGAGCTGAGCGCATCCTCGTCCTGCAGCGAGAGCAGAAGCTGGAACGCGCCGAGGTCCTCGTAGGACGCCACCTCGGGTGCGTCGCCGTTGCGCAGGCGCACCGCCTCGAGCGCGCAGCGCGCCTCGTGGAAGCTCATGCGCAGCGAGTGCGCGGCCCGGGCCGGCTCGCCGCCGCGCGGACGTCGTCGAAGCGCGCCGCGAGCTCTCCGCGGATCGTGCGAGCGAGCTCGGAGGGCTGTGCTCCGCGCGGGTCCACCACGGCGCACACCAGCCCCGCGCGGATCGCCACGAGGCTCGGCACGTGCTCGCGCGCAAGGATGCGTTCGACGAGCGCGGCGCCCGCGCTCGGATCGCTGAGCCCGAAGGCGAGCACCGCCACCTGCTCGCCGATGCCGAACGGGCGCAGCCGCGCCTGCAGGTCCTCCGGGTAGAGGCGCCCGCTGAGTGCCTCTGCGAGCAGGTCCCCCACCATGTTGCGCTGGAGGATTTCGTAGCGTTCGTCCAGCAGCTGCGCGAACGCCCGCTCGGTGATCGCGATGAAGGGCAGCTCGTAGGGCACCTCGAACAGCGGGAAGTCGCGCTTGCGCGCCGCCGCCACGAGCGCCGCCGGGATGCGCTTGTGCGCGAACCCGGTGCCGAAGCCGAGGCCGGCGATGTCGTGGTCGGCGAGGCGCTCGATGAGCTCGCGCTGCAGCTTCGGTCCGGTGAGCTGCAGCCCGGTCGTCAGCAGCAGCTCGCCCCCTTTCAGCCAGGGCGTGGGATCCGGCAGCTCGGTGCTGTGCACCCAGCGCACGTGCGTCTGCGCGGCGTCCTGCCCGGAGACGAGCTCGAGCCCGAGCTCGCCGATCAGGCTCTCGACCGTGAGCTCCACGACTCCATCCGTTCGGAGGCCTCGGTCAGCACAGGCCTCAGCACCGCCTCGATCTCCTGGAACTGCTCGGGACCGGCGATCAGCGGCGGCGAGAGCTGCACGATCGGATCACCACGGTCATCGGTGCGGCAGATCAGCCCGCGGCGGTAGAGCTCGCCCGAGAGGAAGCCTCGCAGCAGCCACTCCGATTCCTCGTCGTCGAACGTCTCCTTCGTGGCCTTGTCCTTGACGAGCTCGATCGCCTGGAAGTAGCCGGCCCCGCGCACGTCGCCCACGATCGGCAGGTCGCGCAGGCCCTCGAGCATCTCGCGGAACGCGGGCTCGTTGGCGCGCACGTTCCCGAGGAGGTCCTCGCGCTCGATGAGCTCGATGTTCGCGATCCCGACCGCGCACGAGACGGGGTGCCCGCCGAACGTGAAGCCGTGGTTGAAGGCGGCCTTCCCGTGGAGGAACGGCTCGGCGATGTGGTCCCCGGCGATTACCGCGCCGAGCGGCGCGTAGGCCGAACTGAGACCCTTGGCGGTCGTGACGATGTCCGGCTGGTAGCCGTAGCGTTCGCAGCCGAACCAGCGGCCGAGACGGCCCCAGGCGCAGATCACCTCGTCGGAGATCAGCAGCACCCCGTGGCGGTCGCAGATCTCCCGAACCCGCTGGAAGTAGCCGTCCTGTGGCACGAAGCAGCCGCCGCCGTTCTGCACCGGCTCGAGGATCACCGCCGCGACCGTCTCCGGATCGGCGAATTCGATCGCCTCCTCGATCGCGTCGGCCGCCCACAGCGGGTCGCGATCCTCGCTCCAGCGGTAGGAGTTGGTGTTGGGCACGTACACCCCGCCCGGCGTCAGCGGTTCGAATTCTGTGCGCAGCGGCGGCAGCGCGGTCGCGGTGAGCGCCCCCATCGAGGTGCCGTGGTAGGCGAGCTTGCGCGAGACCAGCTTGTGGCGGTTGTGCTCGCCCTTGGCGTGGTGGTAGGCCTTCGCGAGCTTCCACGCCGACTCCACCGCCTCTGAGCCGCCAGAGGTGAGGAAGACCCGGTTGAGGTTGCCGGGCGCCAGGTGCGACGACGAGCGCCGCGAGTTCGATCGCGGGCGGATGCGCATAGCTCCAGTTCGTGTAGAAGCCGAGCCGCTTCGCCTGTGCTGCAGCCGCTTCGCCGAGCTCCGCGCGCCCGTGCCCCACGTTCACGCAGTACAGCGCGGAGAGGCCGTCGAGGTAGCGCTTGCCGTTCTCGTCATAGACGTAGCAGCCCTCGCCCCTCACGATCACCGGGACGGCGTGGGTGTCGTCGTAGGAGCCCATCCGCGTGAAGTGCATCCACAGGTGGCGCCTGGCCATGCGCTGGAGGCGATCGGGGTGCTCCTCGTACAGCGCCACCCCGGCGGGGCCCGGTGCCCAGGTCGTGGCGGTGGAGCCGGTGGCGCCCGTGCCGGGACTCCCCGCGACTGCTCGTTCACATCGGCGGGACTACCCATCGCATCCTCTCCCTCATGTGGCTTTTTCGTGCCGCGCAGGAGCGCAGCTAGACACTGAGGACAACATTAGTGCGGCGTGTTGGCAGGCTCAATGACGCCTCCGTTCAATACAAGCGGAGCTGCCTGTACGAAATGTACAGCAAACGGACGCCATTTTGGGGATTGCGACGCTTGGTGACGACCAGGCGAGGGCGTACCTTTTGTCACATGACGGCAGAGCGCCGTCTTCACCCCGGGGAGAGGAGCCGTTGATGGCCACCGAAAGCGTCGCGATAGCTGGAGCCCCCGCGTCGGGGAAGGTCGAGAGCAAGGGCCTCAAGCGCAACGCGATCGGCTACGTCTCGAACGTCGTCATCTCGACGGCGTCGGTTGCGCCCGCCTACTCCATCGCCGCGACGCTCGGCTTCATCGTCTTGGACCCGGGAATCGCCACACACACACCGGGCGTGCTGCTCGCAGCGTTCGTGCCGATGCTCCTCGTCTCGCTCGCCTATCGCTACCTGAACAAGGCGGACCCCGACGCGGGCACGACGTTCGCGTGGACCACGCGCGCGTTCGGACCCGCGACGGGATGGGTGAACGGCTGGGCGATCTTCCTCGCGGACGTGCTCGTGATGGCGTCGCTCGGGCTGATCGCGTCGACGTACACGTACAAGCTGTTCGGCTGGCACTGGGCGGAAACCCACAAAGGCGCGGGCCTCGTCGGCTGCATCCTCTGGATCCTGCTGATGACGTGGATCTGCCACCGCGGCATCGAGCTCTCCGCGCGCGTGCAGCAGGTGCTGCTCACCTTTGAGGTCATCATGCTCGCGATCTTCTCGATCGTCGCGATCGTAGACGTCTACGCGGGCAACCCGTCGGGCTCGATCCAGCCGCAGGCGTCGTGGTTCAACCCCTTCGACATGCCGTTCCACGACCTAGTCGTGGCGATGCTGCTGGGGATCTTCATCTACTGGGGATGGGACTCGGGCGTCTCGGTGAACGAGGAGTCCGAGGACTCCAACGAGGGACCCGGGCGCGCGGCGGTCCTCTCGACGGTCCTGCTGCTGCTGATCTACCTGCTCGTGTCCGCCGGCGCGCAGGCCTACCACGGGACCTCGTTCATCGCCAACGAAGAAAACGCCGAAGATGTGCTCAACGCCCTCGGCAAGGGAGTGCTCGGGTCGGTGGGCGTGAAGTTCCTGATCGTCGCGGTGCTCACCTCCGCCGCCGCCTCCACGCAGACGACGATCCTCCCCACCGCGCGCACGACGCTTGTCGATGGCGCACTGGGGAGCGATCCCGCGTGTGATCGGCAAGGTGCATCCCCGCTTCCTCACGCCCACGGTGTCCACGTGGGGCTTCGGCCTGCTCTCGATCGCGGTCGCGATCCCGCTGATCCTCGTGTCCGAAACCGCGCTCGAACTCGCGGTCGTCGCGCTCGGAATCCCGGTCTGCCTCTACTACGGCACCACCGGGTTCGCCAGCGCTTGGTACTACCGCAAGGAGATCTTCACCACCGCGCGCAAGTTCTTCCTTGTCGGGCTCGCACCCTTCGTCGGCGGTCTCATGTTCTATGGCATCGGCGGCTACGCGATCTACTACTACGGCAAAGCAGCCAACTCAGAAGGCGAAATCTACGCGGGCCTGACGCTGCCGCTGTGGTTCGGCCTGATCGGCATGGTCGTTGGTGTGATCCTGATGGTCATCTCGCGCCCCTACTTCAAACAGTTCTTCGCCCGCAAGACCGAAACGGCGCCTGCCGGCCTGCTCGATGCCCTCGTCGAGCGCGCGCCGGCGCACCTGATGGGGCCCGAACACGTGACCCACGGCGTGCACCTGCTGACGCCCGAGGCCGAGGACGAGGAGCAGCCGCCGGCGCCGCCGGGCGGCGTCGCGAGCTGATCGCCGCGTCGAGGGGCCGGGCGCCCGGTACCAGCCGGCGCCCACGTGGCGGTGGGTCCGCGCGCGTCAGCCCGCCGGAAGCTCCACCACGCCGTGCGGCGAGCCGTAGTCGGCGAGCAGCTCGAGGAACGGCTCGGGCGCGAACGCCTCGGGGCCGAGCACGCCCGTGCCCTTCCAGTCCCCGCGGTCGAGCAGCTCGAGCGCCACCGCGGGATTGATCGCGGTCTGCCACACGACCGCCTGGCTACCGTACTCGCGCATCGTCGTCTCGTTGTCGGCCACGTGGTAGAGGTAGGTGGAGCGCGGCGCACCGTCCTTGCCGGTGCCGGTCACCCAAGTGCCCGCGCACGTGCGCCCCTGCATGCGCTCGCCCAGCGTGGCTGGGTCGGGAAGCGCGGCAGCTACGACATCGCGGGGCGAGACCATCTGGCCGCGGACCTCGATCGGCTCGGTTGAGTCGAGGCCGATTTTGTTGAGCGTCTGGAGCACCGAGATGAACTCCTCGCCGAGGCCATACTTGAACGTGACGCGCTCGCATGGCACCCAGCGCGGGATCAGCACCACCTCCTCGTGCTCGACGTTGACGCACTCCACCGGACCGATGCCCTCCGGGAACTCGAAGATCTCCGGCTCGGAGAACGGCGGGGTCGTGTAGAAACCGCGTTCCCGCTCCCAGATCAGTGGCGGGTTCAGGCACTCCTCGATCGTGGTCCAGATCGAGAACGTGGGCGCGAAGTCGTAGCCCTCCACGACCAGGTCCGCCCCGTCGCGCACGCCCACTTCGCGGATCTCGGAGAACAGCTCGTCGGCGGCGAAGCGCGCGAACACGTCCGAGAGCCCAGGCTCCACGCCGATGCCCACGAGCGCGAGCAGGCCCGCGCGCTCCCACTCCTCCTGCGCCTCGAACTGCTTTTCGCCGAGCATCTCACCGGGGATCTCGTGCGGCAGCTGGGGGTGGGGGCGCGAGAGCGTCATCGCCATGTCCAGGTACGTGGTGTGGGCGTCGAAGGCGGCGCCGAAGATCGCCTCGTTGAAGCGCGGGTCGCAGGCATTGAGGACCGCGTCGGGCCGCACGCGCTCGATCAGCTGTACGAGCGCGGCACGGTCGGAGGCGTCGACCTGCTCGGCCTTGAAGCGATCAGCCTCCCCGCGCGCCCGTGCGGCGGCGTGCGCGCGCTCGAGCGCCACGTCGGCGAGCACCACCTGCTCGAACACGGGGCGGCGCTGGGCGATCGCCGCGAACGCCGCGCCCACCCCGCCGGAACCCACCACGAGAACCTTCACGCGGGCAAGTCTGACGAAAAGCGCCACGCCGCGAGGGCCAGGGCCGAAGCGCCCGATGCGCCGCGGTCTCGCGGGCGGCTGACGTATGCTGCGCCGATCCGCGCGGCCTCCGACAGCATCAGGCCATGAGCACCGGCCTCCCCAGCCCGCCCCGCGCCGCCCCGGGATCGCCCCCCGCCTCCTCCGGCGCCGCGCGGTCGCCGGCAGGGCGCAGAACGCGCCCGCGACCGCGGCGCGGCGGCCTCGCGCTGGGCGCCGTCGCCGTCGATCGGCGGCAGGGAGATCGCGCTCGTCGTGCTCGCAGGGCGTGGTGCTGTCGATCATCACCACGTGGCCGCTCGTGCTGCACCTGCCGAGCCGCATCGCGCCCGATCTCGGCGATCCCGTGCGCACGGCTTGGGAGGTGGCGTGGGTGGGGCACGCGATGCTCCACGACCCGCTTCACGTGTTCAACGCGAACGCGTTCTACCCGCATCCGCTCAGCCTCGCCTTCTCGGACTCGCTGCTCGGCTACGGGCCGGCGGCGTTCTTCGGGTCGGGCACGGTGGCGGCGCTCGTCCGCTACAACCTGCTGTTCCTGTTCACGTGGGCGCTGTGCTTCGTCGGCGCCTATCTGCTCGCACGCGAGCTCGGGATCCGCCGGCTCGGCGCGGCGGCGGCGGGAGCCGCCTTCGCGTACGCCCCCTACCGCGTCACCGAGGCGGGGCACCTGCACGTGATCTCCTCGGGAGGGCTGCCGCTCGCGCTGTTCCTGCTGCTCCGCGGCTACCGGCGACGCTCGCGCGGGCTCGTCCTCGCCGGCTGGCTGGTGTCGGCGTGGCAGATCAGCCTCGGCTTCACGCTGGGCATGCAGTACGCCTACCTGCTCGCCGTGATCGCCATCATCGTGCTCGTCTACTGGTGGCGCGGGCGGCTCACCCCGAGCATCGAGGCGCGCAGCACGCGGCCGCCGGGCCCAGCGACGCCGCCGCCGAGCGCAGCGACGCGACGGCGGGGGGCGACACCGCGCCGCGCGGCGCCGCCCATGAGCGAGGCGACGCGCATGAGCGGGGCGGAGACGTGGCGGAGGGCGAGCGTCCACGGACAGCCCGCGAGCGCGAGGCCGCCCGCAAGGCCGAGGCGGGCGGCGGGCGCGGACCGCTCGTCCCCCGGAGCCTGCTCGCGGTGACGATCGCGGGCGTCGCGATCCTCGGAGCGGTGACCGTCTACCAGTCGGTGCCCTACCTGCGCGTCGCACACGACTACCCGACGGCGAAACGGACGATCAAGGAAGTCAAAAACTACTCGTCGGGACCCGCCGCCTGGCTGGCTGCGTCCTCCGAGAACCGCGTGTGGGGAAGCGCCACCTCGGCGGCGCGCGACCACGTGCACTCCAAGAACGAGAGCGTGTTCTTCCCGGGCGGGCTGATCTTCGTGCTCGCGCTCGTCGGCCTGCTCGTCGCCGCCTCGCCGCTGTCGCGCCGATTGCGCATCGGCCTCGGCGTGGGCATCGCGGTCGTCTCGATCCTCGCGCTCGGGCTCGGCCTGACGGGCGCGGGATACCCCTATCGCCTGCTCTACGACTACGCCCCGGGGTGGAACGGCGTGCGCGTGCCGGGCCGCATCTTCACGCTCGCGACGCTCTTCTACGCGATGCTCGCGGGCGCGGGCGTGCACGTGATCGTGCGCCGCCTGCGGCCGTTCTCCGAGCGCCACCACATCGCGAGCCTGCCCGCGATCGTCGGCGTGGCGCTCGTGATCGGGATCGTCGGCGAAGGCGCGGGCCACCTCGGGCACCCCGTCGTGCCGCAGCCCGCGCGGGCGGAGGTGGGGCTCCCCGGGCCGGTGCTCGACCTCCCCACCGACGGCCCCGCGGACCGCCTGTGGCAGTACTTCTCGACGAACGGCTTCTACAAGATCCCCGTCGGCAACAGCACGTTCGACTTCCCCGGAATCGACGACCTGCGCGGCGGGATGAGCGGCTTCCCGGACCGCGCGAGCATCGAGAAGCTCCGCCACTACGGGATCCGCACGGTCGTCCTGCACCTGCGCATGCCCACCCTCCCCGGGATCGTCGGCTACGCGCTCGCCGAGCCCCCGGATGCGACGGCTGCCGCCGCCAAGCCGGTGGCAGGCCTGGGCGTCACCCGTCGGCGCGTCGGCTCGCTCGTGATCTACGAAATCGGCCCCGGACCCGCCGCCCTGCACGGGACCGATTGATGGCCGCGGAAGCGACGCCGCCGCCTAGCGCCCAAGCCACGCCGCCGCCCGCGCCCGCCCGCTCAGCTCCGACGCGCGCGGAGGCCCGGCGCCGGCGCGCGGCGCTGCTCGCGATCCTCGTTGTGGGCCTGGCGTTCGCGACGCTGATCCAGAGCTGGTCGGACAACCAGGCCTCGCACTACGACCTCATCCGGGCGCTCGCGGCGGGTCGCACGACGATCGACAACCCGCTCTACCAGACGAAAGACAAGGCCTTCTACCACGGGCATTGGTACTCGGCGCGCGCCCCGGGCCTCGCGCTCTACTCGCTGCCCTTCTACGAGGTGCTCAAAGCCGTCGACGCCCCCGCGATCGCACGCAGCTCACAGGCGCTGCGCGGCGAAGACGAGATGGTCTACTTCGTGACGCTGTGGGGCGGGGTGCTGCCCGCGGTGCTGCTGCTCCTGGCGATCTGGCGCGTCGCCGAGCGCTTCGAGCCGGGGTACGGCGCGGCGGCGGCGGTGATCGTCGGGCTCGGGACGATGGTGCTGCCGCTCTCCACGCTGCTCTTCTCGCATGTGTTCAGCGCGCTCCTGGGGTTCGTGGCGTTCGCGTTGATGATGCGCGAGCGCGACGGCCCGCCCCGCGCGCTGCTGCTGGGGCTCGCGGGGCTCGCGGTCGGCTACGCCGTCGCATCCGAGTACCCGCTGTTCTTCGTGGGCGTCGTGCTCGGGCTGTACCTGCTCTCGCGGCGGGACACACTCACGCCCGCGCTCGTGGCGCGCCGCGCCGGCGCCTACATACTCGGCGGGCTGATCGGGATCGTCCCCCTGCTGCTCTACAACCACGCCGCATTCCACTCCTGGACGCACCTCGCCTACTCCAACATCCCCCAGCAGCAGAAGGGGTTCTTCGGGATCTCGGCGCCGAGCCTGCCCGTGCTGGGGACGCTGCTGTTCGACTCGCGCGGCCTGCTCACGCTCTCGCCCGTGCTCGCGATGGGCGGCGTCGGCACGGTGCTCCTGTACCGGCGCGGCCGGCGCGCGGAGGCGCTCACGATCGCGGGCGTCTGCCTGTGCTACCTGGGCTACAACTCGGGCTACTACCTGCCGTTCGGCGGCGGCGCCCCCGGCCCGCGCTTCCTGGTGACGATTCTGCCGTTCATCGGCTTCCCGATCGCGCTCGCCCTCAAGCGCTTCCCGGCACCGACGATCGCGCTCGCGGGGATCTCGATCGCGACGATGGTTGCAGCGACGATCACGCACCCGCTCGTGGGCTACGAGACCGAGACCGTCATCTGGGCGCGCTACCTGGGCGAGGGCTTCTTCCAGCCGACGATCGCCTCCGCGTTCGGGCTCGGGCGCAGCTGGGGCGGGATCTGGCCCTTCGTGCTCGCGGCGGGCGGCGCGGTGGCGCTGGCGGCGATCGCCACACCGCGGATCCCGATCTCGGGCAGGGCGCTCGGGATCGGGGTGCTCACGGTCGCCGCGTGGGCGCTGTTCGCGGCGCTCGCGCCGACGCTGCTCGGGATCGACCACCGCGGCCTGCTGAGCATCCAGGGCGCGGGCGACAGCACCGCGCTGCACAAGGGCTTCGGCGACTACCCGCTGCGCACGCTCGCCCCGCTGGCGGCGTTCGTGGGGCTGCTCGCGCTGGCGGGCGCGGCGCTGCGCGGCGGCTGCTCCGCCGCGCGAGCCCCGCCGCGAGGGCAGGGACGTGCGGCGATCGCAGCCCGCGCTCAGCGGCTAGCGGTGGGCGAGAGGCGCCGCCACGGCGGGAGCGGCGCTCAGCGGCTGCTGATCTTCACGCCGCAGTTCGCGCCGTGGAGCTGGCGGCAGACGACCGTGTAGCCGAGACGCGGATGTTCGCGCGCGTCCATCAGCCCCGCGTCGAAGCGCGTGGAGGCGGTGCCGCCGATCCAGTTGTAGATGTACAGGCGCTTGATCTGCTTCTGCGATGAGGCAAGCGCGAACATGTACTTGAGGACGGACGCCGCCCGCGTGAGGCCCGAGCCGCCCGCGTTCGGGAACGCGCCGCCGAATTTCACGAGCCCGCCGGTCTCGGTGAGCCACACCTGCCCGCCCAGCGCGCGGGATATTTCGCGCGTGCGCCAGCTTTCGCGGCGGTTGACGTCCGAGTAGTTGTGCAGGCCCCAGATCGTCGGCATGATCGTCCGCAATTTTCCGATCGCCCGCTTGAATTCGGAGATGTACGTGAGCGTGGGGCCGGTGTTCTGTGCGTCGAGCACGTCGAGCCCGATGACGGTGCAGCGCGTGCACACCCGCAGCAGCGCCTGGTAGTAGGCCGCGGCGGTCGGCGCGGACGGGCTCGAGAAGGCGCCCGCGACGTTGCCGCGGTTGGCCTCGTCGTAGGACTGGTACTGCTTGACGTACGGGAAGAGCTTGACGAATTTCTGGACGTCGTGTTTGTACTGGGCGACGCTCGGCAGCACCGTGGGGGTGTGCTCGGAGTGGTAGAAGGCGACGAGCACCTTGATGTGGCTCGCTTCGGCGGCCTTGATCCAGGCGCGCGCGAGGGCGAGCGAGTCCGGGTGCACGGCGGCGTCGTATGGCGCGATGTAGCGGGCGATGCGTGTGTGCAGCTGGAGCCACAGGGGGTTGCCGAACATCCGCGCGTCCTCGTCGCCGATGCCGGTCATGTAGGTGGCGGCGGCATGCGCACGCGGCTTGGAGGAGCTGCCTGCGGCGCCCGCGGTGCCGAGGGCCAGGCAGGCGAGCAGGATCACCGCAGCGAGGGCGGGTAGGGGAAGCAGGCGTTGGGGAAGGCGGCGGGAGGTCATGTGGATCTCTGAACAACCCCGCGGGGCCAGGGTTGCGGACGGAAGTGCGTTTGCAGGACGCCGCCCGCGAAGGGAGGGTCGCAGGCGACGAAGCAACAGGGTAGCGCGGTCGCCTAACGCGCTCCTCAACCGGGACGGGGCGCCCGCGCGGCCTCGCTGCCCGGCAGCGGCGAACCGGCGGACTCGGGCCCGCCCCGGCCGCGCGGCTCCTGCCGCTGCGAGGGGCTCCGCCCCGGCTGCGCCGCGGCGCATCGCGGGGTCGGCGACGATCCGCACATCCACCCCCGGGAGCTCCCGCAGCAGTCGCGTGAGCAGCGAGTCTGCTCCCCCGGGGGCGAGGCGCGCGAGCCCGCGCCGCTCGCGGGGGGTGCCCATCAGCACGTACGTGCTCCCCAGGGAGCGCGCGGTGGCGATCACGACCGCCGCCACGTCTTCGCCCTCCTCCACCCGCAGCCTGGCGCCGAGCATCGCGGTGAGCCGCCGCAGCTCCTCCAGGCGCTTGCGATCCTCCTCGCTAGGCGCCCGCCCCGGCGGGCGCACGACGAGCACGTCGAGGTCCGCGTCGAGCCTCTGCGCCGAGCGCCACGCCCGCCGCACGATCCGCTCGGAGTGCGGCGCGAGCGTGGCGAGCGCGAGCAGTCGCTCGGCGATCTGCTGGGGGCCCGCGTCGGGCTCGACGAGCATCCCCTCCTCGTCGCGGCGCACCACCACCGCGGGCTCGCGCACGAGAAAGCGCTTCACCTCGACGTCCTCCGCCACCTGGCGCAGCGCCGTCTCGCGCAGCGCCGCGAGGTTCTCCACCTTGAAGAAGTTGTTGAGCGCCGCGGGGACGCGCTCTGACGGGTACACCTTGCCCGCCCGCAGGCGCGCGACGAGCGCCTCGGGCGTGAGGTCGACGAGCACCACCTCGTCGGCGGAGGAGAGCACTTCGTCGGGGATCGTCTCGCGCACACGCGCGCCCGTGAGCTGGGTGACCCGGTCGTTGAGACTCTCGAGGTGCTGCACGTTCACGGTCGAGAACACGTCGATGCCCGCCTCGAGCACGTCGCGCACGTCCTCGTAGCGCTTCTCGTGCTCGACTCCGGGCGCGTTCGTGTGCGCGAGCTCGTCGATCAGGCACAGCTCGGGTTTGCGCTCGAGCACCGCCGGCAGGTCCATCTCCTCGAGCGGCGTGCCGCGGTAGACGACGCGCCGGCGCGGGATCGTCGGCAGCCCTGCGCCCTGAGCCACCGTCTCGGCTCGCCCGTGCGGCTCGAGGTAGCCGATCGCCACGTCGCGCCCGTTGTCGGCTTCGGCGGAGCCCTCCTGGAGCATGCGGTACGTCTTCCCGACGCCGGGCGCCATCCCGATGAAGACCTTCAGGTGTCCGCGTCCGTCTGCCATGGGGGCCGTGTGGGACGCTACCGCAGTGACCTCGTTCCAGACGGGCGCGGCGGTCCTCGGCGGGCTGCTGATCCTCGGCTCGCTGCTGTCCGGTCTGGCGGGGAGGAGCGTGCTGTCGCTCGCCGCCGTGTTCGTGCTCGCCGGGTTCCTGTTGGGGCCGGGAGCGACGGGCATCGTCGAATTCAAGAGCGACTCGGGCTTCGTCGCCGATCTCGCGACCGTCGCCTTGATCGTTATCCTCTTCCGGGACGGGCTCGAGGTTGACGCCGAGCTCCTCAGCCGGGAGTGGCAGCTGCCGCTGCGCAAACTCGCCGTCGGGATGCCGATCACCGCCATCGTCGTCGCGCTCATCGCGCGATGGGCGGTGGGGCTGGGGTGGAGCGAGTCGTTCCTGCTCGGGGCCCTGCTGACGCCGACCGACCCCGTGCTGTCCTCGGCGGTGGTCACGGACCCGCGCGTACCCCGGGTCGTCCGTCATTCCCTCAACGTCGAGTCCGGGCTGAACGACGGCCTCGCGCTCCCCGCGGTGCTGGCGTTCGCGGCAGCCCTGGAAGTCGGTCGTCCCGAATTCGTGTGGTGGCGGTTCGTGCTCGAAGACATCGGTCTCGGGCTCGCGTTCGGGCTCGTCGCGGGATTCCTGGGATCGCTGCTGATGCCGCGGGCGGAAGGTGAGTCCGATGCGGAGGGGATCCCCGGGCATCAGCGTGCGCTGTACGGGCTCGGGCTTGCCTTCGGCACCTACGGGGTCACCGTGCTGCCGCCGCGCGGCAACGGCCTCATCTCTGTGTTCGTCGCGGCGATCGTCGTGGGAATCCGACGCCCCGACCTGCGCGCGTGCTTCGCCGAGCGCGGGGAGGAGCTCGTGGAGGTCGTCAAGCTCGGGATCTTCGCGGTGTTCGGGTCGCTGCTCACGGTCGATGGTCTCACGGCCGACGGCTGGGCGGCCCTCGCCGTCGCGGCGGGCACCCTGTTCGTGGCGCGCCCGATAGCCGTCTGGATCGCGCTAGCCGGCACCCGCGTCGGGACAGCCGCGAAGGCGTTCATGGCATGGTTCGGGCCGAAGGGCGTCGCCACCGTCGCTTTCTCGCTGCTGATCGTCGAGCACCGCGTGACGGGCGCCGATCGGATCTTCAACATCGCTGCGCTTACGGTGCTCGTCTCCATCGTTCTCCACGGCGTCACGGACGCCCTCGGACCGCCGTGGATCGCGCGGCGGGAAGCAGAGCATCCCGCCGAGACGACCCCCACAGCCGACGGCGAGTCCGCCGAGCGACGGCACGCGCGACCGTCCCACGGCTAGACTCCCGCGCGGCGAGCCGGGAAGCCTGGTCGGCGCGGATCGCATGCTGCCCGAGAGAGCTCACATCCACGCCGCCGACCGGAGCGTCTGAGATTGTCGGATCCGCTGCTGGTCATCGTCTTCTTACTGGCAGCCGCCGTGAGCCTGCGCACGAGCATCCTGCTCGTCACCTCGCTCGAGCGCGTCGGCGCTCGACTGCGTCTGTCCGAGGCGCTGCTCGGCATGCTCGCGGCGCTCGCGGCGGATGCGCCCGAGATCACGGCGGCGGTGACGGCGCTCGCAGGGAACGAGGACCGCATCGGCGCGGGCGTCATCCTCGGCTCCAACGTCTTCAACATCGCCGCGCTGATCGGCCTCGCGGGCATCGTCGCCGGGCACATCGCCCTGCACCGGCGCGTGATCGAGCTCGGCGGCGCCGTCGCGCTGTGGATCGCGGGCGTCTCCGTGCTGCTCGTCGTCGGCGTCCTTGCGCCCTTGGCCGCGCTGCTGCTCGCGCTCGCGGTGTTCGTCCCCTACCTCGTGCGTGCTGGGCGCGTCGCACAGCAGGATCTCCGGGCTTCGGTTGCCCGCGGCCTGGACGCGCTGGCTGCTGGCGGCGATCAGCGAGGAGGAGGAAGAGCTCGAGGCGGCCATCCATCCGCGTCGTGGCGGCGCTCGCGATGCGCTCGTGACGCTCCTCGCCGTGGCGATCGTCGTCGGCGCGAGCATCGCTATGGAGCGATCCGCCTCGACGCTGGGAAGTCGCCATGGCGTGCCTGCGATCGTGATCGGCGGCATCGTGCTGGCAGGCGTTACGAGCCTCCCGAACGCGGTTGCCGGCGTCTACCTCGCTCTGCGCGGACGGGGCTCGGCAGTGCTGAGCACGTCGCTGAACAGCAACGCGATCAACATCCTCGGCGGGCTGTTGATCCCGACGACGTTCGTCGGCATCGCCGCAGCGTCCGCGCAGACGACGTTCGTCGCCGCATCCGCGCTCGCGATGACGGTGCTTGCGATCGTGGCCGCGTTCAAGCGGCGGGGGCTCGCGCGCGCCGAGGGCGTCGTCATCGTGCTCGCCTACGTCCTGTTCGCGGGCGTGCTGATCGCCACCGCGAGCTGAGCGGAACGGGCGCGCGCCGGGCCATCGTCGGCCCGAGGCGCGCTTGCAATGTCCTCGCGATCAGCCGCGCTGAGACCGCACCGGCCGCGACAGCGCGGGCCGCGCCCCGACTTGTGTGAACGACATCGCGCCACAGCGCGAACAGGTCCACGCCACGCGGTCGGGGTCGGTCTTCATGATTACCGGGCAGGCCCATGTGTGCGACCGGCAGGTCGCACCGCCGAGCGAACTCCGGCGAGTCGTTGCTTTCACGATTCCTCCTGACGACCGTTCATCTAGTACCTCATCGGTGCGGCGCTGGTGGCCTTGAGTGTCGCGACCATAGCCGGTCTTCTTCAAGATTCCGTGAAGGCGGCCGCAGTCCTGCGGACCCTGCTCAACCCCCGAGCAGGTTGTGCACGATCAGGTCGATCAGCTTGATGCCGATGAACGGCGCGATGATCCCGCCGAGGCCGTAGATCAGGAGGTTGCGGCGCAGCAGCGCGCTGGCGCCGATCGGCCGGTAGCGGACGCCCCGCAGGGACAGCGGGATCAGCAGCGGGATCACGAGCGCGTTGAAGATGATCGCCGAGACGATCGCGCTTTCGGGCGAGCCGAGGTCCATGATGTTGAGCACGTGCAACGGGCCCTTGCCCCCAGGTGTGGCGGCGTATGTCGAGATGAAGACGGCAGGCAGGATCGCGAAGTACTTGGCGACGTCGTTGGCGATCGAGAACGTCGTGAGCGCGCCGCGGGTGATCAGCAGCTGCTTGCCCACCTCGACGATCTCGATGAGCTTGGTCGGGTTGGAGTCGAGATCGACCATGTTCCCGGCCTCGCGCGCGGCCTGCGTGCCCGTGTTCATCGCCACGCCGACGTCGGCCTGTGCAAGCGCGGGCGCGTCGTTGGTGCCATCGCCCGTCATCGCCACAAGCCGACCGTCGGCCTGCTGCTCGCGGATCAGCTCGAGCTTCGCCTCGGGCGTTGCTTCGGCGAGGAAGTCGTCCACGCCTGACTCCTCGGCGATCTTCGCGGCCGTAAGGCGGTTGTCGCCGGTGACCATGATCGTCTTGATCCCCATCGCGCGGAGATGGTCGAAGCGGACCTTCATCCCCTCCTTGATCGTGTCCTTGAGGTAGATCACGCCGAGCACCTGGTTGTCGCGCGAGACCGCCAGCGGGGTGCCGCCCTCGCGCCCGATGCGGTCGAGCTGCTCGTGCAGCTGTGGCGGTGGCGAGCCACCTTCGCGTTCGACGAGCGCGATGATCGCCTCGCCCGCGCCCTTGCGCAGCTGCTTGCCGTCGTAGTCGACGCCGCTCATCCGCGTCTGCGCCGTGAACGGCACGAACTCGGCGTGCATCGTCGACATGTCGTGCTCGCGGATCCCGTACTGCTTGGCGAGCACCACGATCGAGCGGCCCTCGGGCGTCTCGTCGGCCAGCGAGGACAGCTGCGCCGCTTCTGCGAGCTCGGCCTCGGGCACGCCCGGCATCGGGATGAACTCCGATGCGAGGCGGTTGCCGATCGTGATCGTGCCGGTCTTGTCGAGCAGCAGCACGTCCACATCGCCCGACGCCTCGACGGCGCGGCCGGACAGCGCGAGCACGTTGCGGCGCACCAGACGGTCCATCCCCGCGATCCCGATCGCCGACAGCAGCGCGCCGATCGTCGTCGGGATCAGCGCCACGAGCAGCGCGATCAACGTCGTCTCGGAGATGGTGGTGCCGGCGAAGAGCCCGAACGGGCGCAGCGTCGCGACGACGATCACGAAGATCAGCGTGAGCGCGGCGAGCAGGATGTTCAGCGCGATCTCGTTAGGGGTCTTGCGCCGCGCGGCGCCCTCGACGAGCGCGATCATGCGGTCGAGGAACGACTGGCCCGGCTCCTGCGTTATTTCGACGACGATCCGATCGGAGGTGACGCGCGTTCCGCCCGTCACCGCGCTGCGGTCGCCCCCGGACTCGCGGATGACCGGCGCCGACTCGCCCGTGATCGCGGACTCGTCCACCGTGGCGATGCCCTCGATCACCGTGCCGTCGCCGGGGATCAGCTCACCGGCCTCGACGACCACGACGTCGCCGCGGACGAGTTCGGTGGCGCTCTTGGTGCTGCCGTCCGCCATCTTCGCCACGGTCTCCTTGCGCATCGACCGAAGCGTGTCGGCCTGCGCCCGGCCGCGACCCTCGGCGAAGGCCTCAGCCATGTTCGCGAAGATGACCGTCAGCCACAGCCAGAAGGAGATCGTGAACGTGTACCAGGCTTCCTCGTGGCCGCCGCCGAGCGGTTTGCCGCCGAAGGCCTGGATCAGCCACGTCACGGTCGTGATGACCGAGCCGATCTCCACCACGAACATCACCGGGTTGTGGATCTGAACGCGCGGGTCGAGCTTCTTGACGCTGTCGATCAGTGCGCGCACGACGATGTCGCGCTGGAACAGCGAGACCGCCTGTCGTTCGTGGGTCGCCGGTGTCTGCGCGGACATCAGCCCGTTCCTCCTGTCATGCGGTCGAGTGCGAGGTTCAGCTCAAGCACGTTCACTCCCGGTTCACCAGAGAAGCCGAGCCCGCGCGAGTCGGTGTACTTGGACACGAGGCCCTTCACCGTCGCCAGCGGGAGATGGCGCACCGCCGCGACCCGGCGCGCCTGGATCCGCGCGTTCGCTTCGGAGATTTCGGGGTCGAGGTTCGACGCCGACGTGTTCACCGCGTCGACGGGGATCTTCGCCGCGGTGAGGCCAGGGTTGTAGGGGCCCTCCAGTTCGAGGTACGCCTTGATGTTTTCGGCGTCCGCTTCCTCGGTGCGCGTGCTGTTCGGGCCGCGGTTTGAGAACGTGCTCGCCGCGGCGTTGTATTCGCCGCCTTCGGTCGCCGACGGACGGCTCTGGAAGTAGCGGGTGTCCGGTTCGGTGACGACTTCTTCTTCTTCTTCGACCACCTTCCCGTTCTTCATCTTCGGCTTGGTGAACGCCTGGCCGATGATCCTCGAGCCGACGAGCTTTCCGCCGACATAGACCTTCTGGCCGTTGGCGTTGCCCGGGAACACGACCTGGCTCACGCCGGTGATGAACAGCGGGTAGAGCAGGCCGATCAGGATCGTCAGGACGACGATGCCGATGGCCGAGGTGACGATGTCGCGTCTCATGTCAGTAGAGGTGTCCGGTCAGGCCCTGGACGATCGGTCCGAGCAGCAGGGCGGGGAAGAAGGTGAGCGCGCCGACGAGCACGACGACGCCGATCAGCAGCACGGCGAACGTGGGGTTGTCGGTGCGCATCGTGCCCAGGCCCGCCGGCGTCACGCGCTTGCCCGCGAGCGAGCCCGCCACGGCGAGCACGAACAGGATCGGCGCGAAGCGGGCGAAGAGCATGTCGAAGCCGCCGAGCAGGTTGGCGAAGGTGACGCCGTGGGAGCCGACGTTGCCCGCGTTCGGCTGGATGAAGCCCGTGTAGCCGGCGAACGCCGAGCCGTTGTTGTTGGCCTGGGACAGGTAGGCGTAGAAGGTCTCTGAGAAGCCCTGCGGCGTGTTGCCGCCCGCTTTGGAGGTCGCCACTTCTGCGATCGACTTGCGCCCGGCGCTGCTCGCGGTCGCCATCGCGGTGCAGAAGAGCGCAGCCAGGGGCGTGATCAGGATGCCCAGCCCGGCGAGCTTGATCTCCCTCGCCTCGAGCTTCTTGCCCAGCCACTCCGGTGTACGCCCGACCATCAGCCCGCCGATGAAGACCGCCAGCAGGACGTACAGCAACATGGAGTAGAGCCCTGTGCCGGTGCCGCCGAAGATCACCTCGCTCGCCGACAGGTTCGCCATCGGCACGGCGCCGCCGATGCCGGTGAAGGACTCGATCGCGCTGTTCACGGCGCCGCAGGAGGTGACGGTCGTGACGGTGTCGAACAGGGCCGATCCGGCGATCCCGAAGCGCTGCTCCTTGCCTTCCATGTTCCCGCCGCCGGAGCCTGCGATCACGTGCGTGTGCAGGCCGGCCGCGTGCTGTGCGGGCGAGCCGTGGGCCTCGGCGATGTAGGCCACCGAGGCGGCGCCCAGGAACATCACCATCATCACTCCGTAGATCGCGAAGCCCTGGCGACGATTGCCCGTCATGCGCCCATACATGAACACGAGCGCAGCCGGGATGATCAGCACGAGCAGCATCTCGAAGAAGTTGGTGAATGCCGTCGGGTTCTCGAACGGGTGAGACGAGTTGACGTTGAAGAAGCCGCCTCCGTTGGTGCCGAGCTCCTTGATGACCTCCTGCGAGGCGACGGGCCCCATTGCGATCGACTGCGTGAAGCCCGTCACCGTGTGCGCTGAGAGGTAGGTAGAGAAGTTCTGGATCACGCCTTGGGAGACGAGCAGCAACGCTCCAAGGACAGTGATGGGCGTCATCACGTAGAGGACCGTCCGCACGAGGTCCCGCCAGAAGTTGCCGATGCTGTTGCCGCTGCGTCCGACGATCCCGCGGATCAGCGCGACGGCGACGACGATGCCGACGCCGGCCGAGAGCCAGTTCTGGACAGTCAGGCCCGCCATCTGGGACAAATAGGTCATCGTCGTCTCGCCGCCGTAGTACTGCCAGTTCGTGTTCGTCACGAACGACGAGGTGGTGTTGAACGTCACGTTCCACGGAGCCGAGTGGTAGCCGAGCGGGTTGAGCCCGTGCGGAACGAAGAAGGCGTTCTGCGTGCGCAGGATCAGGTACAGCAGGAGCCATCCGGCGAGTGAGAAGATGAGAAGGCTTTTGGCGTACTGCTTCCAGTCCTGCTCGCGCTTCTCGTCCACGCGCATGACGCGATAGAGGAACCGCTCGGGCCAGGCGAACAGCGGTGTGAGGAAGACGTGCTCGCCGCGGTACACCCGCGCCATGTAGCCGCCGAGGGGCATGGCGAGCGCGGTCAAGATGACCGCGAACCCCACGATCGTGAGCCAGCCGGTGAAGCTCATCGCCTAGAGCTTCTCCCCGCGCACCAGCGCGTAGCCGAGGTAGGCGATCACGAGCACCGCGACGACGAGGCCGAAGAAGTCGGCCACGCTCATGTGCGCGATGAACGCGCCGAGCGGCGGCGAGGCGCTCATACGCGCTCGATGCCCTCGATCAGGAGGAGGAGGATCGCGAACACGGCGATCCCGAGCACAACTGCCAGTACGTCCATGCCGCCACTATGCGCCGGGCCCCCTTACGGCCTCATAACGAAAGGGCGCGCGCGCATAACGATTTCGTGACGGCGCGCCTCTGGGGCCCTCTGCGGCGGACGAGGCGGCGGGCGCTAGCCCGCGAAGCGATAGCCGACGCCTGGATCGGTGACGATGTAGCGAGGCGTCGCCGCCCCCTCCGGCTCGATCTTCGCGCGCAGCCGTGCGATGTGCGTGCGCAGCGGCTGGATGTCGTCGACGTACTCGGGGCCCCACACCTCGACGAGCAGCTTGCGGTGCGTCATGAGCCGCCCGCGGTTGCGCGCGAGCACGCGCAGCAGGTCGAACTCGATCGGTGTCAGGTGGATCACCTCGCCGTCGCGCCGCACTACATGCGCGGCGAGATCGACCTCGAGCCCGTCCACCGTGATCGCGGGTTCCTCCTCTCCCCTGCCGGCGCGCCGCAACGCCGCCTGCAGGCGCGCGACGAGCTCGCGGGTACCGAACGGCTTGGTGATGTAGTCGTCGGCCCCCGCCGCGAGCGCGTCCACCTTCCGCTGCTCCTCGCCCACCGCCGAGAGCACGAGGATCGGCATCTCGCTCCACTCGCGCAGGCGCCTGGTGACCTCGACGCCGTCGAGGTCGGGAAGCACGAGGTCGATGATCGCCGCCTCTGGAGGCCGCACCGCGGCCGCGTCGAGCGCCTGCTCGGCGCTTTCCGCCGCGACCGTCTCGAACCCCGCCTCGCGCAGCACCACCTTCAGCGCGCGCACGATCTGAGGCTCGTCGTCGACTACCAGCACCCGCTGGCGAGCGCCGGGATCGGAGGGCTCTGCGCTCACCGCCCCGCCGGCTCGCCCGTGGACGCCGCCGGCGCTCCGTCAGCGGGCGCCGCCGCCCCGGCGGGGCGACCGTCGCCTGCTGCTTCGCCGAGGGCAGGCGCGAGCGGGAACTCGAACACGAACGTGGCGCCCTGGCCGGGCAGCGACTCCACCCGCAGCGAGGCGCCATTCGCTTCGGCGAAGCCACGGGCGATCGCGAGGCCGAGTCCCGAGCCGCGGTGCCCGGTGCTCGCGCTACCGGCGCGGTAAAAGGGCTCGAACACGCGCTCGAGCTGGGCCGGCGGGATCCCCGGCCCGCGGTCGACGATGCGGACGATCAGGCGGTCGCCGGCCTGCCGCTCCGTGGTTGCACCCGAGCCCCCGCCCGCGAGGCTGCGTACGGCTCGCGCGCGCACAGACACCGGATGGCCGCCGCTGTGGCGGCGCGCGTTCTCGAGCACGTTCACGAACGCGCGCTCCATCTGTACCGCGTCGACGCTCACGAGCGGGAGATCGGGGTCGATCGACAGCGTGAACTCCTCGGGGCCCGCCGCGAGCTCGGCGAGCGCAGAGCGGATCAGCTCGTCCACCGAGGCGAGCTGCTGGTGCGGCTCGGCGGCACCGGCTTCCAGGCGCGAGGCGTCGAGCAGGTTGTCGACGAGCCGCGACAGACGCCGCGCCTCCTCCTGGATCACCGCCGCCATCTCCTCGCGCTCGGCCTGCGAGAGCGACGGCGAGGCGACGGCGGCGCCCGCTGCCGTGATCGCGGTGAGCGGCGAGCGCAGGTCGTGCGAGACGGCGCGCAGGAGCGCCGTCTTGACCGTGTCGGCGCGGCGCAGGGCGGCCGTGTCGACGACATCTCCAAGCAGGCTGTCGCGCTCGAGCGCCGCGCTCAGCAGCGCCTCGAGCGAGGGCACGACGCGCTCCTGCAGCCTGCGGAGGCTCTCCTCGGAGGAGTCCGCAGGAACGAGCAGCGTGCCGAGACGGCGGGTGCCCTCGCGCAGCGGGAACGCGATCGTGCGTTCGTCGCCGTCGACAGCGTCCATCACGATCGCCGCGGAGCCCAGCTCGAGCGTCTGCGCCAGCCGCGCCGCAGCCGTGGGCAGAGCCTCGGCGAGGCTGTTGCCGCGCAGCAGGATGCGCGCCATCTCCGCCGCGAGGTCCGCCTCGCGGCGGCGCCGGTCGGCATCGAGGGTGCGAGCGCGGGTGAGCTCTGCCACGGAGCTCGCGATCGCCGCCACCACGAGGAACGTGATCAGCGCCACCCAGTTGCTCGAGTCCCTGATCGTGAACTCGCCCGTGGGCGGCAGGTGGAAGAAGTTGAACGCGGCCGCGCTGACGAGGCTCGTCGCGTAGCCCAGCCACATCCCCCACGTGATCGACACGATCAGCACCGCGGGCAGGTAGACGACGCTGAGCGAAACCACCGGTGCAACTTCTTCGAGCGGGTAGACGAGCAGCGTGCAGAGCGCGACCAGCGCGAGCGCGACGATCGCGCCCACGCGGCGCGAGGGTGGATCGGGAGACAGCAGGAACCCGAATGGGGTGGGCACGGCTCAAGCAGCGTACTCCCGCGGGAAGCGCGCGATGCCGCTGAATCCGTCCGCGCCGCGCGCCGGTGCGCGCGCTGAGCACCGGCGAACGGGACGGGATCCGCTCCCGCCCCGTCCGTCGCGCCCTGTTCGCGGGGACGGTGCCCTCTATGGCTCGCTGGGCGCCGGCGGGGAGCACCGAAGCCCGCGTCCGTGCTGCTGTTCGTCCCGCGACGCATACTTCCGGCGCGTCCCCCTTCGCAGGTGACGCAGCGGTAACGATCTCGTGACGATCCGGTAACCGCTGGCGGTGCACGCCGTCCGTCTGCTGCGCCCCGCGCTCAAGCTCGGCGGCATTTGCGCCGAGCAGGAACCTGGCTGGCCAGCGGACATGAATCGGCGCACGCTACATCCGGCAGCGCTCGGGCTCCTCGCGGGCCTGCTCGGCGCGCTCGCGGCCGCACCCGGCGCAGGCGCCGCCGCAACCGTGTCCCCGCTGCCGGAATCCGACTACGGCGTGAAGGCTGCCTGCCGCGCGCCGTCCCCTCGCCACGCATCGTGCCTCGCGCTGCAGCTCGTGCCGCGTACCGCCGCCGCGAAGGCGCGCAAGCACCCGCTGGGGGTGACGCGCGCGCCGGTCGTTGCCGCGCCCTCGCCGGCGGCGGGCAGCTATGGCCTTCGCCCGCAGGACCTACACAGCGCATACCAGCTCCCCACGAGCGCCTCGGGCGCGCAGACGATCGCGATCGTGGACGCGTACAACGACCCAACCGTCGAATCGGACCTCGAAGGCTACGACGAACCCTTCGCGCTGGCGCCCTGCACGACCGGCAACGGCTGCTTCGCGCGCGTCAACCAGAAAGGCGAATCCTCGCCGCTGCCCTTCCCCGTCAGCACCGCGGCGCTCGAAGCTGCCCGGAAAGGAACGCCCACCGAACAGGAAAGAGCCGAAGAAGCCACCGGCTGGGATCTCGAGATCTCACTCGACGTGGAGACCGCCCGCGCGGTCTGCCAGAGCTGCAAGATCCTGCTCGTCGAGGCCAAATCGAGCTCGTATGAAGACCTCGAAGCAGCCGAGCGCACCGCCGCGAGCCTCGGAGCGCAGGAGATCTCCAACTCGTGGGGCGGGCCCGAGGGAGAAGTGACGCCTGCAGAAGAGGAAGCGAGCGCGTTCGATCACCCGGGGATCGTCATCACCTCCTCGGCGGGCGACAGCGGCTACCTCGACTGGGACTCCGAATTCGAACGCGGCTTCGCCGAGTTCCCCGCCTCCTCGCCCCATGTCGTGTCAGTCGGCGGGACGCGCCTCAGCGTCGAAGCCGGCGGCGGCTGGGCCGGTGAGACCGTGTGGAACGGCAGCGGCGCGGGCGGCGGCGGCTGCAGTGTCGACTTCGAAGCTCCGGCCTGGCAGCAGGAAGCGTCCGGCTGGTCCTCGGTGGGGTGCACGAACAAACGCGCGGTTGCGGACGTCGCCGCGGACGCCGACCCCTACACCGGGCTGGCGGTGCACGACACGAGCCCGATCTGCGAACACACCTACGAAGAAGAAAAAGTCAAACACGTCGCGAACTGGTGCACGATCGGCGGGACGAGCCTCGCCTCCCCCCTGATCGCATCCGTCTTCGCGCTCGCGAGCGGCGCCGGCGGCGCCCCCTACCCGGCACGCACGCTGTATCAGAACGCGGTGGCGAAACCCACCTCCCTGCACGACGTCACCACCGGCTCGAACGGCGAATGCCTGCTCGGCTTCGACGAAGAAACCGGGCTCTCGGGCTGCACGCCCGCCGAAGAGGCCGCGACGAGCTGCTCCTCGCACGCCATCTGCCTGGCGCGCACCGGCTACGACGGGCCCACCGGCGTCGGAACGCCGCACGGCATCGCCGCCTTCGTGCCGCCACCCGAAGAAAAAAGCGGTGGCGGAGGTGGTGGCGGTGGCGGAACGGGCGGCGGCACCGGCGGCGGCTCGGGGCAGGGCAACCCGCCCGGACCGGTCGGCACGCCGAACCCGCCCGCCGGCCCACCGGCTCCGGTCTCCTCGCCCACCCCGCCCGCCATCCTGCTGTCGGGCCTCGCGCTCACGCGCAAGTCGATAGTGGCGCTCAACCGCAGCCGCCCGCGGCTCGCACAGATCGCGTTCGCGTTCACGATCAGCACGCAGGCGCGCGTCCGCGTGACGCTCTCCAAGCGGGTGCGCCGCAACGGCCGCGGCGTGTGGCGAGCGCTCCCCTCGAAGCCGATGTTCACCGCCCTGCGCGGGCGCAACAGCGCACGGCTCGTCGGGCGCGGCATCCTCGGCCGCGGCAGCTACCTGCTCACGCTCGCCCCCACCGGCGGGGCGGCGCACTCGCTCCAGTTCCAGATCGGCTAGGCGGCGGGCTCGAGCCCGGGCGGCGCTCCGTAGGCGACCAGGACGCCCGGGAGCTCCACCGTCCCGTCGCGCTGCTGCCCGTTCTCGAGCAGCGCGACGATTGTGCGGCCGACGGCGACGGCGGTCCCGTTGAGCGTGTGGGGCGTCTGGGTGCCCTTGCCGAGGCGGGCACGGATGCCGAGGCGCCGCGCCTGGTAGTCGGTCGTGTTCGAGCACGAGGTGAGCTCGCGGTAGCGCGCCTGGCTCGGGAGCCACACCTCGCAGTCGTACTTCTTCGCTGCCGATGCACCGAGCTCCGCCACCGCGATGTTGACGACGCGGTAGGGGAGCCCGAGCTCGGCGAGGATCTCCTCCTCGATCCCGAGGATCCGCTCGTGCTCGGCAGCCGACTCCTCGGGGGCGACGAAGCTGAACATCTCCACCTTGTCGAACTGGTGCACGCGGAAGATGCCGCGCGTGTCCTTGCCGGCGGCGCCCGCCTCGCGCCGGAAGCAGGAGGAGAAGCCGGCGTAGCGCAGCGGCAGCGACTCGCCATCGAGGATCTCGCCGTCGTGCAGCGAGGCGAGCGCCACCTCGGAGGTTCCCGCGAGGAACAGCTCGTCGTCGGGCAGGCGGTAGATCTGCTGCTCGGTGTCGGGCAGGAAGCCGGTCCCGTAGAGCGCCCGCTCGCGCACGAGCACCGGCGGGACAACGGGTTCGAAGCCGTGGTTCCGCAGCAGCTTCTCGATCGCCCAGCGAACGAGCGCGAGCTCGACGAGCACGAGCTCGCCTCTGAGATAGGCGAAACGCGAGCCCGACAGCTTCGCCCCGGCATCCATGTCGATCATCGTCCCGGCGAGCTCGAGGTGGTCCCGCGGCTCGAAGTCGAGCTGCGGGACGCCGCCGACCTCCTTGACGAGCTCATCGTCGGGACCGGGCGCGGCGGTGGGGTCGGGCAGGTTGGGCAGCGGCGCGAGAGCTGCCTGGAGGCCCTCGTCCACGTTCGAGAGCTCGCGCTCGAGCTCCTTCGCGCGCGCCGCCACCTCGCGCATCGCGGCGATCTCGTTCTCGCGCTCGGCGGGATCGGAAGCCGAGCGGATGCGCGCGTTCGCCGCGTTCTGCTCGCCGCGCAGGCCCTCGAGCTCGGGCAGCAGCGCGCGTCTGCGCGCGTCGAGCTCGATCACCGCGTCGATCGCCCGGGCGACGTCCTCGCCGCGGCGCGCGAGCGCCGCGCGCACCTCGTCGGGCTGCTGCCTGATGCGCCTGAGGTCGAGCACGCCTGACGCCGCCCGGCAGCCGAGCCTATTTGGTAGACAACGTGATGTTGGTGCTCGGCACCGACTTGGCCTGCTTGCCGGAGTACGCGGCGAGGAAGTTGGCGACTTGCCTGCGCTTCCTGCCCCAGCACGATGTTCTCGGGCATGATCGCGCCGGAGAAGCCGCCGTTGCGGATCGCGTAGAGGACCTGTTCGGGGCTCTCCTTGCGGATGTTGAAGTTCGGGCCGTTCGTCTTCACGCGGTTGCCGATGCTCGTCGCCGAGCCCTGGGCGCCCACCACCGACAGCGTGTGGCAGCCCGAGCAGTGGTTGCGGAACAGCACCGCCCCGTTGTAGTAGGGGCTGTCCTTGGCGACTTTGACTTCCGTCGAGCCGCACGCACCCAGCGCGGCGGCGCAGGCGAGCGCGAGCATCGCGGTGACGGCGAGCTTCATTGGGCCGGGAATATATAGGCCGCTCAGAAGCCGTGGGCCGTTCCCGCCGCGCGGAGCGCCAGGAACACCACGACGACCGCCGACAGGGTCATCACGCCCATCTCCCTCCTGACGATCTGGGCGACGACCCCGTGCTGCTCCTCCTCGGGCAGCCCCCCCACCGCCGCGGCACCGGCGAGCCCGCGCTGGTCGAGGATCGTCTGGGCGGAGGCGACGCGCAGCTGCTCCGCCACGAACGCGACGGCGAGCGGGAGCAGCGCGTACAGGTAGAAGAGGCCTTCGCTCGCGGACTTGCCCGCCACGGCGAGCGAGCCCACGACGATCGCGAGCACGAGCGCCGAGCCCTGCCCGACGCGCAGGCTGATCCAGAAGGCGTTGGCCCAGCGCGGGTCGCTCGGATCGCCCCGGAACCAGATCCAGCTCCCCAGCAGAGCGGGGATGGCGTTGAGCGCTGCGACGGCCAGCGCACAAGCCACCACAGCCTGCGTCATGCGGTGGGTCTAGCGCGGATTGCCACTATGTAACACTCTGCCACAAGCAGTGATATAAAAACGTCCGGTGCTGCGCAGCTATCTCCCGGCGATCGTCTTCCTCGTTCTCGGCGGCGTCGTAGGCGTCACCTTCACGGCCCTCAACTCGTTCATCGGCCCGCGGCGTGCCGCCCGTCAGAAGCAGGATCCATACGAGTGCGGGCTGCCGTCGGAGGTGAAGCGCGGGATGCGCTTCGGGATCAGCTTCTACCTGATCGCGATGCTCTTCATCCTGTTCGACATCGAGGTGATCTTCCTGTACCCGATCGCCGTCGAGCTGCGCGCCTTCGGCAGCTACGCCCTCCTCGAGACGGTCGTGTTCGTCGTGCTGCTGCTCGTCGCCTTCGTGTACGTGTGGCGCCGCGGAGCGCTCGAGTGGAGGTGAGACGACAGCCGCTCGGGCCCGCTGGCGGGGTGCACGTGGATCCGGACCGGCTGAGGGTGCGCGGGCTCAACGCCGGCCAGCTCTTGCGCGGCGGCGAGCTCGAAGGCCCCACGCAGCCGGCGCACCTCGAGGGGGCCGAGCTCGAACGCTACGTCCAGGAGCGCATGCTCACGACGACGCTCGACTCGGCTGTCGCGTGGGCGCGCTCGAACTCGTTCTTCCCGCTCGCGTTCGGGCTCGCGTGCTGTGCGATGGAGCAGTTCCAAACGGCGGGGCCGCGCCTTGACATCGCCCGTTTCGGCTACGAGGCCTTTCGCGCGTCGCCGCGCCAGGCAGACCTGATCATCCTCGCCGGGCGCGTCTCGATCAAGATGGCGCCCATCATCCGCCGGCTCTACGACCAGATGCTCGAGCCCAAGTGGGCGATCGCGATGGGCGCCTGCTGCAGCTCGATGGGCGTGTTCAACAACTACGCGCTCGTCCCCGCCGACAAGTTCATGCCGATCGACGTGCACGTCCCCGGCTGCCCGCCGCGCCCGGAGGCGCTGATGCACGGGATCCTCAAGCTGCGCAAGCTGGTGCAGGACGACCCCGACATGGGCTGGCGCGACCGCTACGGCGCGCGCGGCACCGAGGAGGTGCTCCCCGCGGGGAACGGCGAGGCGGTGAACGTGCCCCTGAAAGGGGACACGGCCGGTGCCTGACGCGACCGGCCTGGAGCTGATCGCCCAGGAGCTGCGCGCCGCCGAGGGCGGCGATCCGGGATCAGGCCCGCCGGTGCTCGACACGATCCACTTCCGCGGGCGGGGAACGCTCGTGGTTGAGCCCGCGCGGATCCGCGCCGTGCTGGCGCGCCTGCGCGAGCGCGGCTACTCGTTGCTGGCGAGCGTGCACGGCGTCGATCACTACCCGGAGGAGCCGCGGCTCGCGGTCAACTACGAGCTGCTCGACATGGCGCGCGTCGACAGGATCACGGTGAAGGCACGCATGAGCACAGCGGACCCGCGGATCGACTCGGTGACGCCGGAATGGCCCACCGCCGACCACCAGGAGCGCGAGGTCTTCGACATGTTCGGCGTGGTCTTCGACGGTCACCCCGACCTGCGCAGGATCCTGATGCCCGAGGACTACGAGGGCCACCCGCAGCGCCGCGACTTCCCCGTGGGCGGCGAGCCGGTGGCGTTCACCTTCAACGACAGCCCCGACCTCGAGCCTCCCCTGTGAGCGCGCCCGCGGGACCCTCCGACTACCGCCGCGGCGAGCACGACATCGACCTCTCGCCGGTAGCCGAGCAGATCGCCGAACAGGCGACGGACGGAACGCAGGAGCTCCTCACGATCAACTTCGGGCCCCATCACCCCGCCACGCACGGGGTGCTGCGGCTGCTCGTCACCCTCCAGGGCGAGGTCGTGCGCGACCTCAAACCGATCATCGGCTACGTGCATACCGGGATCGAGAAGACGGCCGAGGACAAGGCGTACTGGAAGGTGATCCCGATCGTCGAGCGGATGGACTACCTGTCCTACTACTTCAACGCGATGGCCTATTGCGGCGCGGTGGAGACGCTTCTCGAGGTGGAGGTGCCCGAGCGCGCCCAATACCTGCGCGTGATCCACCTCGAGCTGAACCGCATCGCCTCGCACCTGATCTGGCTTGGGACGAGCGCGCTCGACCTCGGCGCCGTCTCGATCTTCCTCTACTGCCTGCGCGACCGCGAGCTGATCCTCGACCTGTTCGAGATGTCCTCGGGCGCGCGGATGCACACCCGGTACTTCCAGGTGGGGGGCGTGATCGAGGACATCCCCCCGGGATTCGAGCGCAAGGCGCGCGAGTTCGTGAAGCTGATGCCCGAGCGCGCAGACCAGTACGGCGCGATCCTCAACGCCAACGAGATCGTGCTGCAGCGCCTGCGCGGGACGTGCCCGCTCGACGCCGAGACGCTGCTGGCGCTCGGCGTCACCGGGCCGCTGCTGCGCGCCGCCGGCAACCCGTGGGATCTGCGCAAGGCGGACCCCTACTGCAGCTACGAGCGCTTCGACTTCAAGATCCCGGTGGGCACGGTGGGCGACAACTACGACCGCTTCGCCGTGCGCCTGGCGGAGATATACGAGTCGGTGAAGATCGTCGAACAGGCCCTCGACGGGCTGCCCGAGGGTCCACACATCACGACCGACCGCAAGGTCGCGCTGCCCCCCCGACACGAGCTCGCGACCTCGATGGAGGCGCTGATCCACCACTTCAAGCTGGTGACCGAGGGCTTCCGCGTGCCGCCGGGCGAGGTCTACTACCCGATCGAGTCGCCCCGCGGCGAGCTCGGCTGCTTCGTGCGCTCCGACGGCAGCTCCAAGCCCGCGCGCGTGCACATGCGCGATCCCAGCTTCGTGAACCTGCAGGCGCTCTCGCCCATGGTCAAGGGCTCCTACATCGCCGACATGATCGCCACCACCGCCATGCTCGATCCGATCCTCGGGGGCATCGACCGGTGAGCGCGGTCAGGCGCTTCGAGCACGGCTCGCGCGTTCCCGGCTGGGACGAGCCGGCCGATCTCGCGAAGGATCCCGCGGAGGTACCCGATCCGGCCACGCCCGTACCCGAGGCGCTGCGCGCCGAGATCGAGGAGCACATGGCGAAGTACCCCGAGCCCCGCTCGGCGACGCTGCCCGCGCTCGCCGCGGCACAGCGCGTGCACGGCTGGTGCTCGCCGCTCGCGCTCGAGCAGGTGGCGTCCGTGATGCGCGTGACGCCCGCCTACCTCGAGTCGGTGGCGACCTTCTACGACATGCTCGAGAACGAGCCGACACCGCCCCACAGCGTGTACGTGTGCACGAACATCTCCTGCTCGCTGCGCGGCGCCGACGAGCTGTACGACGCGATCGGCCGCGCGGCCGCCGGCGGCGAGGCGGGCCCGACGGTGAACGTGCGCTCATTCGAGTGCCTCGGCGCGTGCGACATCGCGCCGATGGCCTCCGTCGACGGCGTCTACGTCGGACCGCTCACGGCCGAGGATGTGCCGGTGATGCTCGCGCAGATCGCGGCGGGCGAGCCCGTGCTGCCGGACAAGCAGCTCGTGCGCCGCCCCGTCGCCGACCCGCGCGCGAACGAGCGAGAGATGCCACGGGAGAACGGGGCATGAGCGGGTCCTCCTCCCCGCTGCTGCTGCTCGCCGACATCGACGAGCCGGGGCTGCATACGCGCGAGGTGTACGAACGCCGCGGCGGCTACGAGTCGCTTCGGCGCGCGCTGCAGATGAGCCCCGAGGAGGTGCTCGCGAACCTCGAAGCGTCGGGGCTGCGCGGTCGCGGGGGCGCGGGCTTCGCGATGGGCAAGAAGGTGTCGTTCCTGCCGAAGGGCTCGATGGACAAGTACCTCGTGTGCAACGCCGACGAGTCCGAGCCCGGGACGTTCAAGGATCGCGAACTGATGCAGAAGAACCCTCACCAGCTGCTCGAGGGGATCGTCATCGCCTCCTACGCCGCCGGCGCGGCGCGCTCGTTCATCTACATCCGCGGCGAGTACGCGCAACAGGCGGACGTGCTCGACGCGGCACTCGCCGAAGCGCGCGCGGCGGGCTACGTCGGCGAGGACATACTCGGCTCCGGCCACACGCTCTCGCTCGTCGTGCACCGCGGCGCGGGCGCGTACATCTGCGGCGAGGAGACGGGCCTGCTGGACTCGCTCGAAGGCAAGCGCGGCAACCCCCGCCTGAAGCCCCCGTTCCCCGCCAACCAGGGCCTCTACCAGGGGCCCACGCTGATCAACAACGTCGAGACGCTCAGCACGGTGCCGGCGATCATCCGCCTCGGCGGCGAGGAGTACGCGAAGCTCGGCGTGGAGACCTCCACCGGGACGAAGGTGGTGTCTGTGTCGGGACACGTCCAGCGTCCCGGCAACTACGAGATCGAGCTCGGCGTGCCCTCGCGGGAGATCATCTACGAGCTCGCAGGAGGCCCTCCGCCGGGCCGATCGGTGAAGTGCTGGTTCCCCGGGGGCTCCTCCTCGCCCGTCCTCACCGCCGCCGACCTCGACGTCCCCTACGACTTCGACTCGCTCGCCAAAGCCGGGGCGATGCTCGGCTCCGGCGCGATCATCGTCGTCGACGACTCGACGCCGATCCTCGACGTGGCGCTGAAGGTCGCCCGCTTCTACCGCCACGAGTCGTGCGGCAAGTGCACGCCCTGCCGCGAGGGCACGAACTGGACGGTGAAGATGCTCGAGCGGATCGAGAGCGGCGAGGCGACGCCGATGGACCTCGAGATCATGGCGTCGGTGCAGGAGCACATCATCGGCAACTGCCTGTGCGTGCTCGGCGACGCGATGGCGATGCCGATCGGCTCGATGATCGCGAAGTTCCGCGACGAGTTCGAAGCGCACATGGAAGACGCGCGCGCGAGGGAGGCGGCCTGAGCATGCCGCGCCCGGAGCCGCGCATCATCACCTTCACGATCGACGGCCGCGAGGTGCGCGCGCCCGAGAACGCGATGCTCGTGGACGCCGCGAAGCACGGCGACGTCGAGATCCCGGTGTTCTGCTACGAGCCGAAGCTCGGCCAGCCGGTGGGCGCGTGCCGAATGTGCCTCGTCGAGATCGAGGGCATCCCGAAGCTGCAGACCGGCTGCTCCACGCCGGTCAAGGACGGGATGGTGGTGTACACCGGCAGCGAGCGCGTGCGCGTCGCGCAGCGGGCGGTGGTCGAGTTCCTGCTGATCAACCATCCGCTCGACTGCCCCGTGTGCGACAAGGGCGGCGAGTGCCCGCTACAGGACATCACGTTCGGCTGGGGCGGGGGCATCTCGCGCTTCATCGAGCCCAAGCGCCATTTCGTCAAGCCGCTCGAGCTGTCTGGGACGATCGCGATCGACCGCGAGCGCTGCATCCTCTGCTACCGCTGCGTGCGCTTCTCGCAGGAGGTGGCGGAGGACTACCAGCTGGTGCTGCTCGAGCGCGGCACGCACTCCTACGTGGCGACCTTCGACGGGCACCCCTACGTGGCGCCGTTCAGCGGCAACATCGTCGAGCTGTGCCCGGTGGGCGCGCTCACCTCGCGCCCGTATCGCTTCCGGGCGAGGCCCTGGGACATCGAGAACGCGGGCTCGGTGTGCACGTTCTGTCCGTCCCAGTGCAACGTCAGCGTGACCGTCCGTGACGAGCGCGCGCTGCGCGTGCTCGCGCGCGACAACAAGGAGGTCGACGACGGCTGGCTGTGCGACAAGGGCCGCTTCGGCTACCAGTCCTTCCACGTGGACGAACGCATCACCGAGCCGCTCGTGCGCAGCGGCGGCGTGCTGCGGCCGACCTCGTGGGAGCGCGCGCTCGCCGAGGCCGCCGACGGCCTCGCCCGCGCGGGCGCCGGCACCGCGGCGATCGCGGGCGGCGGCACGACCGGCGAGGAGGGGCTGCTGCTCGGGCGGCTGCTGCGTGAGGGCCTCGGCTCGCCGCATCTGGATTCGCGCCGCGCGGGCGCGCTCGACGTCGAGCTGCTGCGCGCGCTCGGCGACCCGGCGCTCCAGGCGCGCACGTCCGATCTCGAGTTCGCCCATTCCGTGCTGGTGCTCGACAGCGAGCCGCTCGACGACGCGCCGATCCTCGAGCTGCGGGTGCGCAAGGGCGTGCGCCGGCGCGGCGTGCGCCTCGCGGTTGCCACCCCGCACGCCAGCGCCCTCGACGCGCGCGCCGCGATTTCGCTGCGCTTCGCCCCCGGAGCAGCCGCCGCCTTCGCGGGCGCCCTCGCCGCCGCGCTGAAGGGCGACGCCCCCGAGCTCGGGCGCCTCGCCGCCGAGGCAGGGGTGCAGGAGGAGGAGCTGCGCGAGCTCGCGGCGCTGCTCGCGGGCGGCGCGGACCCCGAGCGCACCGACGGCGAGGCGGCGGCACGCGAGGTGGTGGTGCTGTGGGGCGAGCGTCTCACCGCCGGGCCGCGCGGGGCGGAGGCCGCGCGAGCGCTGCTCGACATCGCGGCCTCGCTGCACATGGCGCGGACCGCGGGAGCGGGGCTGCTCGAAGTGCCCGCCTTCGCCAACGGGCGCGGGCTGCGGGAGGCGGGCGTGCTGCCCACCGCCGCGCCGGGGCTGCAGGCGCCGCCCGGCGCCGGACGCGACGCGAGGGCGATCGCCGAGGGCCTCGCCGCCGGAGAGCTCGGCGCGCTCTACCTGCTGCACTGCGACCCCCTCCGCGACCTCGCGCACGGCGAGCTGTGGCGTCGCGCGCTCGCGCGCGCGGCGACGGTGGTGGCACACGCGTCGTTCCTCACCGAGGGGATCCGCGAGCACGCCACCGTCGTGTTCCCGGCGGAGGCGTACGCGGAGAAGGACGGCACGGTGGTGCACCCCGACGGTCGCCTGCAGCGGCTGCGCGGCGCGATCGAGCGGCCCGACGGCGTGCGCGCCGAGTGGGCGCTGCTTGCACAGCTCGCGGGGGCGCTGGGGCTGCAGATCGACCTCGACCAGTCGCAGGCCGCCTCGCAGCTGCTCTACGACAGCGTGCCCTTCTATGCGGGCCTCACCGCCGAGGAGATCGGCGGCGGCGGCGTCCGCTGGCAGGAGCGGCCCGCCGCCGCCTCCTACCCGCGGCTAGCGCGCCGCTCGAGGCGGCCACCTCGGCGCGTGGCGGAGGCGCGGGCGCAGTGGAGGTGGCGCCCGAGGAGGCAGCTCGAGCTCGCGGGCTACCGCTCGGTGTGGGATGCGCCCGAGGTCGAGTTCTCGCCGAACCTGCAGTCCCTGCGCCTCCCCCGCGACGCGGCGCAGGCGGCGTGGCGCGCGGCGGCGGGGGACGGAGCTGAGGCGACGGTGGCGCTCGGCGCCGGCGAGGGATGATGCTCGCGCTCGTCGGCTACTACGAGGCCTGGTGGATCCAGATCATCAAGGCGATCGTGATCTTCGCCGTCGGCCTCCAGCTCGTGCCCATCGTGCTGATCGCCGAGCGCAAGCTGCTCGGGCGCTTCCAGGGCCGCTACGGCCCGAACCGCGTCGGGCCGTTCGGGCTGATGCAGCCCCTCGCCGACATCCTCAAGCTCCTCACGAAGGAGCAGTTCAGGCCCACCACGTCCGTCGGCCTGTTGTTCGCTACCGCGCCCATCATCTCGATCGTCACCGCCGTGGCGGCCTTCGCGATCATCCCCTTCGGGCCGGTCGGTGGACATCTTCGGGACGCCCGTCGGCCTGTACGGTGTGGACCCCTCGGTGGGGCCGCTGTACCTGTTCGCCTTCGGCGCGATCGCGTTCTACGGGATCATGCTCGGCGGATGGTCCTCGGGCTCGAAGTACTCGTTCCTGGGGGCGATGCGCGGCGCCGCGCAGCTGATCTCCTACGAGGTGTCGCAGGGGCTCGCGCTCGTCGGCGTGATCATCACCGCGCAGACGCTGTCGCTGACGACGATCGTCCACGCCCAGGCTGGGCATGTGGTACATCGTCCCCCAGTTCGTCGGCTTCCTCGTGTTCCTCGTGGCGGGCTTCGCCGAGACGAACCGCGCGCCGTTCGACCTGACCGAGGCGGACGCCGAGCTCGTCGGCGGCTACAACACCGAGTTCGGCGGCGGCCGCTTCGCCTCCTACTACTTCGCCGAGTACCTCAACGTGCTGGTGGTGGCGGGCATCACGACGACGATGTTCCTCGGCGGCTGGCTGCTGCCCTTCGGCCTGCACCCGCCTGGGTGGGTGGACCCGTTCGTCGTGCTGTTCAAGATGGGGATCGTCACCTTCCTGTTCATCTGGGTGCGGGCGACGCTTCCGCGCCTGCGCTACGACCAGCTGATGAGCTTCGGCTGGAAGGTGCTGCTGCCGCTCGCCACGCTCAACGCTCTCGCGACGGCGATCCTGGTGGTGGCGCTCGACTGATGGCTGCCACCGAGACAGGGACGAGCGGCGCGCCCGAGCCCCTGCGCGTCGAGCGCTGGGATCCCGGGCGAGGACGTGATCGAGGTGACGCGCACGCCCGCGCCGGGCGCCGCGCGCTCTGCGTGGCGCAGCTTCCGCGAGACCGCGCGCGGGCTGAAGACGACGTTCGGCGCGGATCCTCGAGGGACCGGTGACGGTGCAGTACCCCGAGGAGAAGACTGCCCGTCTACCCGCGCTTCCGCGGGCGCCACAAGCTGCACCGCTTCGAGGACACGGGCCTCGAGAAGTGCGTGGGGTGCTCGCTGTGCGCGGCGGCTTGCCCCGCCGACTGCATCCGCGTGGTGGCGGCGGAGAACACGCCCGAGAACCGTGTGTCGGCGGGCGAGCGCTACGCGGCGGTCTACGAGATCAACCTCTCGCGCTGCATCTTCTGCGGCTACTGCGAGGTCGCCTGCCCGTTCGACGCGATCACGATGGGCCACGACTACGAGCTGTCGGACTACGACCGCTCGGATCTGATCTTCACCAAGGAGATGCTCCTGGCGGAACCGCTCGAGCGCGCGCCGCTGAGGAACGAGGACGAGTGAGCGAGGTCGTCTTCTTCATCGCCGCGATCGGCGCGATCTCGGGTGCGATGGGCGTCGTGCTGCTGCGCAACCCCTTCTACAGCGTGCTCGCATTGGTCGTGCATCTCGTCTCGCTCGCGGTCCTGTTCCTGCTGCTGCGGGCCGAGTTCGTCGCGGCGGTGCAGGTGGTGGTGTACGCAGGCGCGGTGATGGTGCTGTACGTGTTCGTCGTCGCATATGTCGGCGGCGAAGGGGATCGGCCGGCGCTCTCGCAGATCGGCGAACGGCTCGCGCGGCACCGGGCCGGTGGCTTCCGGGCTGCGCCTCGGCGGGGCGCTCGTGGGTGGTGCGGTGCTGATCGAGCTGATGATCGCCCTGCTCGGCACCGGGCTCGAGGCTGTCGAAGGCGAGGGCGCTCCCTACGCACCGGGACCGCGCACCTATGGCACCCCCGCGTACATCGGCAGGCTGCTGCTCACCCGCTTCCTGCTCGCGTTCGAGGTCGCCTCGTTCCTGCTGCTGATCGCGGCGGTGGGCGGCGTCGTGCTCGCGCGGCGCCGCGGCGGGCTCGAACAGGCGGACGAGCGAGAGGTGCTCACCCCGCTCGACCTGCTTCGCCCGCGCGGCACCGGCACGACCGCCGAGGCGGTCGGCACGATCGTGCGCCCGGGCGCCGCGATCGTGGAGGATCCCGCGGCGCAGGCACGAGCAGAGGGCGGCGCGCGCCAGGGAGGAGCGCACGCGCGCGGGGACGGGGTCCCGCTCGTCATGAGCATCGCCTGGTATCTCGCGGTGTCCGCGATCGTCTTCTCGCTCGGGGCGGTGGGCGTGATCACGCGCCGCAACCCGCTCGTCGTGCTGCTGTGCCTCGAGCTGATGCTCAACGGCGGCAACCTCGCGCTGATCGCCTTCGCGCGCATGTGGGGCAACGGCGACGGGCAGATCCTCGCCCTCGTGGTGATGACCGTCGCCGCCTGCGAGGTGTGCATCGGGCTCGGCATGATCGTCGCGATCTACCGCCGCAGGCTGCCGATCGACGTCGACGAGCTGCGGGAGCTCCAGGGCTGATGGCGGCGGTGCGCGCATGAGCACCACCACCTGGGCATGGCTCGTGCTGCTGTTCCCGCTCGTCGGCTGCCTGGCGCAGGCGTTCGGCTTCCGCCGCATCTCCGGCCGCGCGGCGGGATGGATCGGGACGATCGCGATCACGCTGGCGTTCGTCGCGGCACTGGCGACGCTCATCTCCCTGCAGGGCCACCCCTCCGATCACCGCCAGCTCGTCTCCTCGCTGTGGAAGTACGCGAGCACCGTCGGGATCGACGGCGAAATGTCGATCCTCGTCGACCCGCTGTCGGTGTTCATGATCCTGATCGTCACCGGGGTGTCCGCGACGATCCACCTGTACTCGATCGCCTACATGGACGCGGACCGCGGCGAGGTGCGCTTCTTCTCGTACCTGAACTTCTTCGTGTTCGCGATGCTGCTGCTGGTCCTCGCCGGCAACTTCCTGATCCTGATCGTGGGCTGGGCGTTCGTGGGCGCCGCCTCCTACCTGCTGATCTCCTTCTGGTACCGGCGCACCACCGCGACGCGCGCCGGGTTCAAGGCGTTCGTCATCAATGTCGTGGGCGACGTGGGCCTCGTGCTCGGGACCTACTTCATCTTCAAGCACACGGGCTCACTCGACTTCCTCAAGAGCTTCGCGGCGGCCGAAGCGGGCGCATTCGGCCCGGGCAAGAACGAGACGGACCTGGTGGCGGGCTGCGTGCTGCTGCTCGTGGGCGCGTTCGCGAAGTCGGCGCAGATCCCGCTGCACACGTGGCTGCCCGACGCGATGGAGGGACCGACCCCCGTGAGCGCGCTGATCCACGCCGCGACGATGGTGACCGCGGGCGTGTACCTGATCGCGCGCATGCACACGCTGTTCGAACTCGCCCCGACGGCGCAGGACGTGGGCGCTGTGATCGGCTGCGCGACGCTGCTGATGGCGGCGACGGTCGCGCTCGTGCAGACCGACATCAAGCGCGTGATCGCCTACTCGACGATGTCGCAGATCGGCTACATGATCATGGGCGTGTCCGTCGGCGCCTATGCCGCGGGCATGTTCCACCTGATGACGCACGCCTTCTTCAAGGCGCTGCTGTTCATGGGCGCGGGCTCGCTCATCAGTGCGATGGCGGGCGAGCAGTCGCTCGACCGGATGGGCGGCTTCCGGCGCGCGATGCCCTTCACGTTCGGCTGCTTCATCATCGGCGGCCTCGCGCTGTCGGGCGTGCCGCCGTTCTCGGGCTTCTTCTCAAAGGACGAGATCCTGCTCGTCACCGGCGAGCTCGGCGGCTGGCACTGGGCGCTGTATGTGCTCGGCTACGTGGGCGCGTTCCTCACCGCCGTATACACGTTCCGGATGATCTTCCGGGCCTTCTACAACGAGCCCGTCCCGGAGGCGCGCGAGCTCGAGGAAGGCCATCTGCACCACGCCGAGGTGCCGCGTAACCCGGCGAACGGCGAAGTCGAGGACACCGACGTGGGCTTCCCCGGCCCCACGCACGCGATCGCCGAACGGGCGATGCCGATGCGCGTCGCGATGATCATTCTCGCGATCGGTGCGACGGGAGCGGGCCTCGTGCAGATCCCGAACGTGGACTTCGTGATCGACGACTTCCTCAAGCCCTCGTTCGCCACCTCCTCGCTGTATGAACCGCACACGAAGGACGGCCTGCTCGCGTTCGGGTTGGTGCTCGGCACCCTGCTCGCGCTCGGCGGGATCGCGCTCGCCTACCGGATCTGGGTGGCGCGCCCGGGGACCTCGGCGGCTGTGCGCGAGCGCTTGCGCGGCGCGTATGAGCTGTTCTCGCACAAGTGGTACTTCGACGAGCTGATCGACGCGGCCGTGGTGCGCCCGGTCGCAGCGATGGGGCGCTTCGCCCGCGACACCTTCGAGCGGCGCGTCGTCGACGAGACGATCATCGGCGGCACGAGCGGGATCGTGCGCGCCGGGTCGGCTGCCGTGCGGGCGGCGCAGAACGGGTTCGTGCGCTACTACGCCGCGATGCTGGTGCTCGGCGTGGCGGGCGTGGGCTTCTACTTCCTGTTGCAGACGTGATGGGGGGGCACAGGGACTGATGCCGCCGCTCTCGATTCTCATCTGGCTGCCCCTCGCGTGCGGGCTCCTCGGTGCGCTCGTAGATGAGCTGTTGAGCCGGCGTCCCATCAGCGAGGAAGAAGCGGCTGCTGCGAGCATGCTGCCCGAGCGGCGCGTGAGCGTGCCTGCCGCCTTCGCGCTGCTCGGCACGATCGTCTCGCTCGGGCTCGCGATCGGCTACATCGCCGACTACGACCCGTCGGGTGCGAAGCTGCAGCACGTCACCGACGTCGTCTGGATCTCCTCCCTGGGGATCCACTACAAGCTCGGCGTGAGCGGCCTGAACGTGCTGCTCGTGGGGCTGACGACGCTGCTGTTCGCTGCGGCGACGCTCGCGACCATGCTGCGCAAGGACTCGACGTTCCGCGAGCGCCCGCGGCTCTTCTACTTCCACTTCATGCTCGCCGAGTCGGCGGTGCTCGGCGCGTTCCTCGCCCAGGACCTCGCGCTGTTCGTGGCGTTCTTCGACCTGATGCTGATCCCCTTCTACTTCCTGATCGGGGGCTGGGGACGCGGCCCCGACCGCGTCCGCGCGACGATCAAGCTCGTCATCTACACGCTCGTCGGCTCGCTGCTGATGCTGGCGGCGGCGATCGCCACCGGCGTGCTGGCGGCGGAGGCGAGCGGCGGGCACATCACCTTCGCGCTCTCCTCGCTGCAGGCCCACCCGCTCGGCTCGGGCTCGCAGGACTGGATCTTCCTGTTCTTCGCCGCCGCGTTCCTCGTCAAGATGCCCGCCTTTCCGCTTCACGGCTGGATGCCCGACGGCTACCGGGCGATGCCGATCGAGGTCCTGATGGTGTTCTCGGGGGTGCTGTCGAAGGTCGGTGCGTACGGCTTTCTCGCGATCGTGCTGCCGCTGTTCCCTCACGCCTCGGCGCACTACCAGATGCTGATCCTGCTGATCGCGCTCGCGTCGATCGTGTACGGGTCGCTGCAGGCGTTCACCCAGACCGACGCGCGCCTGATCGCGGGCTACTCCTCGGTCGCCCAACTCGGCTTCATCACGCTCGGTGTGTTCGCGCTCAACGCGCAGGGCGCTCAGGGCGCGCTGCTGCAGATGGTGAACCACGGGCTCGTGGTGGCGCCGGTCCTGTTCATCATCGCCCTGCTCGCACAGCGCGCGGGGGGCTCGGAGGACATCCGCGACATGGGCGGCATCGCTGTGCGCGCGCCCGTGCTCGCGACGCTGTTCCTCGTCGTGTCGCTCGCCACGCTCGCGATCCCCGGCTCATCGAACTTCGTCGGCGAGTTCCTGATCCTGCTGGGGGTCTTCAAAGCCAAGCTCGTGATCGCGATCCTCGCGTTCAGCGGGGTGGTGCTCGCGAGCGTGTACGCGCTGCGCCTGTTCATCCGCTCGATGCACAACCGTGCGGGCAGAGGCACTGAGTCGCGCGATCTGAGCGTGCTCGACGGGGCGGTGCTCGCACCGCTCGTGGCGGTGATCGTGTTCCTCGCGTTCTACCCGCAGCTCGCGCTGCACCGCAGTGAAAGCTCGGTGAAGAGCGCGGTGGCGAGCGCACAGACCGACTCCAAACAGGGGTTCCAGACCGCGTCGCGCGGCGCTCCCGCGCGGCGGGCAGCAGGCGGCGCATCGGCAGGCACCGACACCGCACGGGTGAGCTATGAGCAGGGGGCCGGGCGATGAGCCCTGCGGGCGCGATCCTGGCGGCGACGCTGAAGGGCCCGCACATCGACTTCGCGGCGCTCTCGCCGCTCGTCGCGCTGCTCGGCGGTGCGGTGCTCGTGCTGCTGCTCGGCCTGCTCGGGCGCAGCGGTGTGCGCACACAGGGTGTGCCCGCGCTCACGCTCGCCGTGCTCGGGGCGGCGCTCGGCCTGACGATCTGGCAGTGGGACGCGCAGAAGTCCGTCGTGTCCGGGGCACTGCGCATCGACGATTTGTCCCTCGTGCTGACGCTGATCCTGATCGTCGGCGGCGCCTTCACCGTGCTGCTCGCCTGGCGCTCGCTCGCCGCCCGCGAAGCGGCCCACGGCGAGTTCCATGCGCTCCTGCTCACCTCGATCGCCGGAATGTCGCTGCTCGCGAGCGCCCAGAACACCGTCGCGCTGTTCGTCGGCCTCGAGCTCCTGTCGATCCCGCTGTACGTCCTCTGCGCCACCGAGATGCGCCGCGAGCACTCGCTCGAGTCGGGGTTGAAGTACCTGATCATCGGCTCGGTGGGCTCGGCGACGCTGCTGTACGGGCTGGCGCTCATCTACGGCGCCACCGGCGCCACCGACTTCGTTGCGATCGACAAGGCTCTGGCGAACGGCAGCCTCGCGACCGACCCGCTCACGCTCACCGGCGTTGCACTGTGCGTGGCGGGGCTCTGCTTCAAGGCATCGGTGGCTCCGTTCCACCAGTGGACTCCCGACGTCTACGAGGGCGCGCCCACGCCGGTGACGGCGTTCATGGCTGTGGCGACGAAGGTGGCGACGCTGGGGGTGTTCCTGCGCCTGTTCGACGTGGCGCTGATCGAAACGCAGTCGAGCTGGGCGCCCGCGGTGGCGGCGCTCGCCACGATCACGATCGTGGTGGGCAACGTGGGCGCCCTCGGCCAGTCCTCGATGAAGCGGATGCTCGCCTACTCGTCGGTGGCGCAGGCCGGCTACATGCTCGCCGGCGTCGTCGTCGCCTCGCGTCTCGGCGTCCAGGCGACCGTCTTCTACCTCGCCGTGTACCTGTTCATGAACATGGCGGCGTTCGCCGTGATCGTGGTGCGCGAGCGCCAGACGGAGCTCGGCGACTCGATCCAGGCGCTCGCCGGCCTGGGACGGGAGAGCCCGCTGCTCGCCTGGCCGATGACGATCGCGATGCTCGGCCTCGCGGGCATCCCTGCGACGGCGGGCTTCATCGGCAAGTTCTACTTGATCGAGGCGAGCGTTTCCGGCAACTACACGTGGCTCGGCGTGGTGATCGTCATCGGCTCGATGATCTCGCTCGGCTACTACCTGCCGGTGATCGCGGCGATGTGGATGCGCGAGTCGCCCGCGCCGGCGGGACCCGCCGCCAAACCCGAGGGCGGCCTGCCCGCGCTCGCCGGCGGCTCCCCCGAGCTCGACGAGGCGCTCGAGCAGCCGCGCAGCCGCCAGCTCGAGGTCGTGGCGGTGGCCCTGATCTGCGGCGCCGCGACGATCTTCTTCGGGATCGTGCCGCAGCCGCTGTTCGACCTCGTCCAGCATGCGGGGGCGGCGCTGCCCGGGCTGCTCTGAGCGAGGTCGCGCCCATCTAGAGTTGGAAGATGCCCGCTGCGCCCACGTCCGCGCGCGGAGTGCTGCTCGACATCGACGGCGTGCTCTACGTCGGCGAGGACCCGATCGAGGGCGCTCATGCGGCGCTCGGCGAACTGCGCGCGCTTGCGGCGGGGCTGCGGCTCGTGACGAACACGACCTCGCGCTCGCGCGGCGAAGTCACCGAGCAGCTCGTGCGGCTCGGCTTCGAGGTGGCGCCCGAGGAGGTGCTCACGCCGGCGGCGATGGCGGTGCGACTGTGCCGCGAGCGCGGCTACCGCTCGGTGGCGGCGCTCGTCAGCCAGGGTCTGCGCGAGGACCTCGCGGAGCTCCACCCGGCGCCGCTTGGGCAGGGCACCGATGCGATCGTGCTCGGCGATCTCGGCGAAGGGTTCACCCCGCCCGTGCTCAACGCGGCGTTCCGGGCGATGATGGACGGCGCCGAGCTCGTGGCGCTCCAGCACAACCGCTACTGGCGGCGTGCGGACGGCCTCGCCCTCGACGTCGGCGCGTGGGCTGCGGCGCTGGAGTACGGCAGTGGGCGCGAGGCGGTCGTCGTGGGCAAGCCCGCGCGGGAGTTCTTCGCGACGGCGGTCGCCGATATCGGCTGCGAGCGGGCGGTGATGGTGGGCGATGACGTCGAGGCGGACGTGGGCGGAGCGCTGGCGGCGGGCCTGGCCGGCGTGCTCGTGCGCACCGGGAAGTTCAGGGAGGATGCGCTCGCGGGCTCGGGCGTCGCTCCGAGCGCGATCGTGGACTCGATCGCGCAGGTGCCCGCTCTGCTCGCAGAGCCAGGCGCGCTCGCGGTATAGCGCGCCGACGGCGCCCGCTCAGACGGCGCTTGCCTGGTAGAGGTCCTGGTCGGGGATACGCCGGATCCTCGTCCGGCGGGGCGCGCCGAAGCCGGCCTCGCGGAGGTGCTCGGCGAGCTCGGCGGGGCTGTGCAGGTCGGCCCCCGAGGTCAAGTGGAAGAGGAGCCCGATCGAGGCGGCGGAGGCACGCTGGCGGCGCGCATCGGAGCGGTACATGTCGAGGACGGCGATCGTCGCGCCGGGCTTCAGCGCGGCACGGATGCGCTTCAGCACGGCGACGGTCTGCTCGGGTGACAGATGGTGGACGATGTCGAACAGCAGCGCTCCGTCGTAAGGGCCGCCGAGCTCGGACTCGAACATGTCGCCGTCGCGGTGCACCACCACGTCGCTCATCCCCTCGGCGGCGATGATCTGGCGTCCCACCCGCGCCGAGCCGGGCAGATCCACGACGGTCGCCTTCATCCCCGGATGGCGGCGGCACAGCGAAGCGGCGAACCAGCCGTGGGCGCCGGCGACGTCGAGCAGCGCGGTGGGGTTGGGCGGCAGCTTGACCGCCTTGGCGACTTCCTCGGCGGACAGGCGCGCGAGCTCGTACTGCCCGGTGATGTAGACGCGCCAGTACTCCTCGTCCTCGGCGGGCTCGCGGTGGATCTCGAAGCTGCCGCCCTCGCGGACGATGCGCTCGATGTCGCCGTACCACGGCCAGTAGGTAGCGGTGTGCTCGAGCCAAGTGCCGATGTAGGTGGGCGAGGCCGGATCGATCCACTTGCGCGCGCGCTTGGAAACCGAGAACGTGTGGCCGTCCTGGTCGAGCAGGCCGAGACCGGCGAGGTTCTCGCACAACAGGCGCGTCCCCGCCACCTGCAGCTCGAGCTGCTCCGCGACGCGCCCGGCGGTGGCGGGACCCGCCAGCAGGACGCCGAAGATGCCGAGCTTCTGGGCGACGCCCACCACCCTGCCGGCGGTCATCCCGTACAGGGCGTGGGCGCCCGGGAGCGGCGCGAGGTTGAACGAGATCGCAACCCGCTCGAGCAGGTCGTCCGCCGCCGGGCGCATCTTCATCGCACGCGCACCTAGGCGAGTCGTCCTGAGGCCTGCGCGGCGTCTTCGGCGGCGGCGAGCTGGCGCTCGACGAGGCCGAGGCCGGCGTCCCAGAAGCCGGGGTCGGCGAGGTCCACGCCGACCATGCGGCCCAGCTCCTCGGGGCTGCGCGAGCCGCCTGCGGCGAGCAGCTCGATGTAGCTCGGCACCAGTTCCTCGCCGATCTGCTCGTAGCGCTCGTAGACCGACAGCGCCAGCAGCTGCCCGTAGGCGTAGGCGTAGACGTAGCCCGGGCTGCCGATGAAGTGCGGGATGTAGGACCACCACGAGCGGTAGCCCTCGGTGATCTCCACCGAGTCGCCGAGCATCTCCTCCTGGCTCTGGGCCCACAGCTCGCCGAAGCGCTCCACCGACAGCTCGCCCCGCTCGCGGCGCTCGGTGTGGACGAGATCCTCGAAGCGGTTCATCGCCACCTGGCGGAACACCGTGGCGATCGTGTCCTCGAGGTTCTCGGCGAGCAGCGCGAGCCGCGAGGCGGGTGCCGAGTCCTCCTCGAGCAGCCGCCCGAAGACGATCGTCTCGCCGAACACGGACGCGGTCTCGGCGAGGGTGAGCGGGGTCTGCTGGTGGAAGATCCCCTGGCGCGCAGCGAGCGCGAAGTGGACCCCGTGCCCGAGCTCGTGCGCGAGTGTGAGCACGTCGCGGCGGCGCGAGGTGTAGTTGAGCATCACATACGGGAACACCGCGGGTACGGCGGCGGCGCAGAAGGCTCCGCCGCGCTTGGCGGGGCGCACCGGTGCGTCGATCCGGCGATGGGCGAAGAAGCGCGCGGCGAGCTCGCCGAGGACCGGCGAGAAGGAGTGGTAGCAGTCGAGCACGATCTCGCGCGCCTGGGCGAAGGGGTAGCTGACCTCGTCCTGGGCGATGGACGCCATGCGGTCGTAGTCGGCGAGTCGCTCGACACCAAGCAGGCTCGCCTTCAGCCGGTACCAGCGCCGCGGGATCTCGTACCGCGCGCGAACCGCCTCGAGCAGCGCCTGGACGGACTCGTCGCTCGCCTCGTTGGAGAGGTTGCGCGCTGCGATCCAGCTCGGGTAGCTCCGCAGCCGGTCGTCGGTGGCCTTGTCGGCGAGCAGCGTGTTGAACAGGTACGCCCGGGTGCGCAGCCCGGGGGCGAGCGCGGCGGTGACGGCCTCGGCGGCGCCGCGCCGCACGTCGCGGTCGGCGAGCGTGAGGCTGGCTGAGGGCGACGTCGAGCGCCACCCGCTCACCCTCACCGTCACCTGCACCCGGCAGCTGAACCTCGATCGCCGAGGTGAGCTCCTCGAACAGGCGCGTCCACGCGCTCGCCCCGGTGAGGGCCTTCTCGGCGAGGATCTTCTCCTCGGGCTCGGAGAGCAGGTGGTCGCGGTAGCGACGGACGTTGCGCAGGTGGTGGCGGCAGAAGTCGAGCCCCTCCCCCGCGAGCAGCTCCTCGGCGCGCTCATCGGGCAGCGCAGCCCACTCGAGCTCGAAGAACAGCAGCTTCGTCTGCAGCGCGGTCTCGTGCTCCTGGACGCGCTGGAGCAGGGCGCCGCGGGCCGGGTCGGCGGTGTCGGTGGTGAAGCTGAGCGCGGCGTAGTAGCCCGCGCGGCCGACCAGGTCCTGGATCTCGCCGAGCGCCTCCATCGCCTCGCGCAGGGCGGCTGGATCGAGGCTCGGCGAGCGCACCCGCGTAGCGCTCGGCGAAGTCGTCGGCGAGCTCGAGCGCGCGCGCGAGGCGGCGCTCGACGCCCGGCTCGCCCTCGCCCTCGAGCAGCGGTTCGAGATCCCACGCGGTGGCATCGAGCTCCGGGTCGGCGGGCTGGGAGGGGGCGCGGGCGGCCACGGCGGGCAGCTTAGCTGCCGCCCGGCGCGGAGGGTGCGCGGGCGGGCTACTCGCTGGCGAGCGCTTTCAACATGTCCAGACGCGCCGCCCGCCGCGCTGGGAGCTGGGCGGCAAGCAGTCCGGCGAGGGCCGCGACGAACAGCAGGATCACAAGCGTGCCCACCGGAAAGGACTGCACGTAGCCCGAGCCCGAGAGTGTCAGCGTCGTGATGAGCACCGCCGCGACGACGCCGATCACCACCCCGAACACGCCGCCGATCAGCGCGGTGATGACCGACTCGTAGCGGATCATCGCGCGCACCTGGCGGCGCGAGGTGCCGATCGCCCGCAGCATCCCGAGCTCGCGCGTGCGCTCGTAGATCGAGAGGATCAGCGTGTTGACGATCCCGAAGAGGGAGACGATCACGGACAGGGCGAGCAGCACGTAGATGAGCGCGAGCAGCGTGTTGATCTGGTTGGCCTGGTCCTGCTTGAACTGCTCGGCGGTGCGCGATCGCGCCTGCGGGAACTGGCTCGCCAGCAGCCGGTTGACGGCGGGCTGCACCTGCGCGTCGGTGGCGCCGGGCTCGTAGGAGACGAATGCGAGCGCGTCGTCGCGCTGCCCGAAGGCGGAGGCGGCGAGGCGCTGCGAGATCGTCAGATCGCCGAGCAGGCGGGCGTTGTCGGAGGCGATGCCCGCCACCCGCACCGTCACGTGGCGGTCGGTGGGGGTCAGGAGTGTGATCGGCTGCCCCACCTTCAGATGGTGCGATTCGGCGTAGCCCTTGGTGACGATCGTGCCGCCTTCTTCGAGGGCATGGAGCGATGCATTGGAGCCGTGCTCCCATTCGACGCGGTAGACGCGCGCGAACGTCGCGGGGTCGACGACCGTGATGGAGGAGTTGTTGCTGCTCCCGGTGCGTCGCCCCACCGTGAACGCGATGGGCGTCACGGCGGCGACACCGGGCACGCGGGCGACGGCGGGGGCGAGGATCGCGGGGATCGTCGCTTCGTTGTTGACGCTCGAGTTCTCGACGATCAGGTTGCCCGCGAAAGAGCGGCTCACGGCGGCGTCGATCGTCGCCTTGGTGCCGTCGGCGAGGACCGCGACGAGCGTGACGAGCGCGAGCCCGATCGTGAGCGCAGCGGCGGTCGTGAGCGTGCGCCCAGGCTGCCGGATCGAGTTCTCGCGCGCCAGCCGGCCGGTGACGCCGCGCCAGCTCACGAGGCTCCCGATCCCGCGCGCGAGCCCCCGCGTGAGCCGGTAGCGCGGCCCGTGCGCCCGCTGGCGCAGGCGCACGTACGCCAGCAGGAGGCCAACCCCGGTGATCAGCGCGATCGTCCCGAAGCTGTCGCCCTGGACGAGCGCGACGACGAGCCGAACGACGACGAGAACGAGGAGGATCGGGACGGCGTAGCGACCGCGCGTGATCGGCTTCCGGCGCGGTATCTCCACGCCCTCGCGCATCGCCGCGAGCGGCGGCACTCGGGTCGCGCGCATCGCGGGCGAGAGTCCGGCTATGACCGTCACCGTCATGCCCACGAGCACCGACACGACGACCGTGCGGGTCTCGAGCACGGTGCCGTTGTCGGGCAGGTCGGCGCCGAATGACTTGAACAGCTGGTCGAGCGCCGGAGCGAGCAGCAGGCCTCCGAGCAGGCCGAGCACGGCGCCGCCGGCGCCGAGCAGCAGCCCTTCTGCGAGCACCGACCGCATCACCTGCCGACGCGAGGCTCCGAGCGTGCGCAGCAGGCCGAACTCGCGCGTGCGCTGCGCGACGGTGATGGAGAACGTGTTGAAGATGATGAACGCCCCCACGACGAGCGCGACGTAGGCGAACACGAGTAGGAACGTGCGCAGGAAGCCGAGGTTGCTTTCGAGATCGGAGGTGTTCTTGGCGGCCTGCTCGGCGCCCGTGCGCACGTCCACGGTCGCGGGCAGCGCCGCGCGGATGCGCGCGCGCAGCGTCGCCGGAGTGACCCCCGGGTCCGCCGCTACGTCGAGCTGGTCGTAGTGGCCGGGCAGCCCCACCACGCGCTGCGCCTCGGAGGGGATCAGGAGGGCGGCCCCGGCGCCACCGAACGATTCGCCGCCGCCGAACCTGACGATCCCCACGATCGTATAGCGCCGGGCGACGTTGGAGCCGGCGACGATCATCTGCTGGCCGATCTTCAGGCCGGCGCGGTTGGCGGTGGCCTCGTCGAGCGCGACCTCGCTCGGGCCGCTCGGGAACCGTCCTTTGACCGGCTTGAACGACTCGAAGCGCGGCGGCACGGTGGCGGCGACGAACGCGGGCGCACCGCCCGTCGTCAGGCGTTTGCGGTTCGTGTCGAGGAACGTGCCGGGCGTGAAGATGCCGCCGGCCGCCTCGGCCACGCCGGGGGTGGTGCGGACCTTCGCGAGCATCGCTTCGTCGATCGGCGACGTTTCGGAGCGCACCTGGCGTCCGAGCGTCTGGGTCGGGGTGACGACGACGTCGTGGCCCTTGCTCGCGGTCTGGAAGATCGAGGCGAAGGAGTGGTTGATCGTGTCCGTGAGGATGTAGGTGCCCGCCATCAGCGCCACGCCGAGGGCGATGGCGATGCCGGTGAGGAGCACCCGCAGCTTGCGCTGCAGCATGCCGCGCAACACGAGCGAGAGCATCAGGCCACCGACTTCATCAGGTCGAGCGCCTGCTCGGCCGTGAGGGCGTCGCCGTCGTGCACGATGCGCCCGTCCGCGAGCAGCAGCAGCCGGTCGGCGTAGGAGGCTGCATGGGCGTCGTGGGTGACCATCACGACCGTCTGCCCGAAGTCGTCTACCGCGTTGCGAAGCAGGTGCAGCACGTCGCTCGACGCCTTCGAGTCGAGGTTGCCCGACGGCTCGTCGGCGAACACGACGGACGGGCGCGAGACGAGCGCACGGGCCACCGCGACGCGCTGCTGCTGGCCGCCCGAGAGCTCGGCGGGGCGGTGGCTGAGGCGGTCGCGGATCCCGACGGTGTCGATGAGGCGGTCGAACCACCCATCGTCGGGCTTGCGCCCGGCGATCAACAGCGGCAGCAGGATGTTCTCTTCGGCATTCAGGACCGGGAGCAGGTTGAACGTCTGGAAGATGAAGCCGATGCGGTCCCGCCGCAGCTGGGTGAGCTCGCGGTCGCCGAGGCCCGTGAGCTCGGTGCCCGCCACGCGGACTGTGCCGGCGGTCGGGCTGTCGAGCCCGGCGAGGATGTGCATCAGCGTGGACTTGCCCGACCCGGAGGGCCCCATGATCGCCGCGAAGCGGCCCTCCGGGAAGCCGACGGTGACGTCGCTGAGGGCATCCACCGCCGCTTCGCCCTCGCCGTAGCGGCGCGAGAGACCCGTGGCCGCGACGATCTCGTCAGCGCGGCCGTCTGTGGCGGGGGAGGCCATCTCGTCGGAGTCTAGAAAACGAATCGCCGCCTGTCAGCCCTCGCCGAGAAACCGCCGCCGGGAGTCCGGCGAGGACGCCCGGCGGGGTATGTAGGATCGGCCGCCCGATGCACGAGACCACCCCCTCCGTCTTCCTGATCGCCCGGCCCGCCGCCGACTCTGGAGGGGATCCGGGCCTATCTCGAGGACGTGGGCGGCGCGTCGTGGCTCGAGCGGCGCCTGCAGGAGTCCGGCGGCGCGCCCAACAGCGGCGAGCTGCTCGTGGAGTTCGGGGGCCGCGCCTGCTACCGCAGCTGGGAGCCGGGCCTGAACGTCAACGTGAGCAAGGTCCGCACCGACCAGGCCGAGTACTTCGCGAACATCCTGCGCTCGGCGCACGGCAGCGTGCTCGAGCACGCCAACTACTCGTTCGCGCTGCGGAACGTCTCGCGGGTGTTCACTCATGAGCTGGTCAGGCATCGCGCCGGCTCCGCCTTCAGCCAGGAGAGCCTGCGCTACGTGCGCCTCACCGACATCGGCTTCCGCGTGCCGCCGGCGCTCGAGCCGGTGCGCGAGCAGGTGCTCTCGATCGTCGAGCAGCTCGAGGAGTTCCAGGCTGAGCGCCGCCAAGGAGCTGGGGATCGACGAGGAGGGCGTGCCGTTCCACGTGAAGAAGGAGGTCACCTCGGCGCTGCGGCGGCTCGCCCCGACGGGGCTGAGCACCGACATCGTCTGGACGGCGAACGCCCGCACGCTGCGTCACGTGATCGAGATGCGCACGGCGGAGGGCGCCGAGGAGGAGCTGCGGCTCGTGTTCGACAAGATCGCCCGCATCATGCAGGCGGAGGCGCCCGGGCCTCTTCCAGGACTTCACCCGCCGCGACGACGGCTCCTGGGTGCCCGAGCACCACAAGGTCTGAGGCCCGCCGCCCGAGGGGGGGCGGCCCGCGGGGGGGCCGCGGGCGGCGGAGCTCGGACGCGGGCGGCGTGGGCCTCACGCGTCCATCGTGCGGGTGCGCCAGGCGCCGAGCGCCAGGAACGCGGCGCAGCCCAGGCGGCGGGGGACGGTAGCGCGGCGGGGCCTGCGACATCGGCATCGATCGTGCGCGTGCGCCGCGCGCCGACGTCGCACCGGCGCTGAAGTGGATGATCGCCTGGCTCAGCAGCGCTCTGCGCGAGCTCGCCGAGCGAGCTCGATGTTGGCGAGCACCGGGCTCGCCGACGAGTTGCCAGCCGATCAGGACGCGTGATCGTCGCGGGCCTCGAGGCCGTAGCGCGGCGAGAGCCGACGGCGACGACGCAGAGAGCCCGTTGACGAGCAGCGCGAAGCCGAGCACCGCGAGGGTCTGCGCGCCTCGGGCGTGGGCGCGACCGGCGGCGAACGCGAAGGTGCCGAGCACACATCGCACGAACGCGACGATCGACGATCGGCCACGTCAGCGCGAGCGCTGCGGGCACCCGCGACGGCGAACAGCGCCAGCCGCGAGCGGCCGGTGACGACGAGGTCGCGGAAGACGCCCGCCGAGATGTCGCCGGCGCCTGCCTCGGTGCCGATCAGGATCGCCGCGAGCGGGCCGAAGAAGATGCGCGAGGATGCGCAGCGCCGTCGCGAAGCCGTCGATGCCGCCGGCGGGGCCGTTTTGAGCGGGTCGGAGGAATGCTGTGGCGCCGCGCACGATGAAGAAGACACGCAGCGGCAGCCAGCGCCAGCACGAGCGCCCAGATCAGCGTGCCGCGCTTCTTGCGCAGCTTCAGCAAATCGGCGCCCGTCATCTGCGCGGCGATCGAGCGTGCTCATGCCGCCACCTCCCGGCGGTCGGCGGGCTGTCGAGCCGGCGACGTGATCTCCAGGAAGCGCTGCTCGAGGCTGTGGCGAACGGGCTCGAGCCGCATGACGGCGATGCCCGCGCCGACGAGCGCGGCGTTGAGCTCGGCGGCCGTCTCGCGGGCGCCGCGCGAGGACGACGCGCAGGCCCTCGTCGGAGCGGCGCACCTCGTGCACGAGCTCGCTGGCGCCGAGCGCGCCGAGCGCGCGCTCGGGGTCGTCGACGGCCGACGATCAGCTCGTTGCCGGCGCCGCCGGCGGCGAGCTCGGCGATCGGCCCTGCGCGACGATCCGGCCGCGATCGACGATCGCCGCGGCGTCGCAGATCTTTTCGACCTCGTCGAGCAGATGCGAGGAGAGGAACACGGTGCGGCCCTCCTGCTCGACGATCGCGCGGATCATCTCGCGAAACTCCTGGATGCCGCCGGGGTCGAGCCCGTTGGTGGGCTCGTCGAGGATCAGCAGCAGCGGGTCGGCGAGCAGGCAGCGCGCGACGCCGAGCCGCTGGCGCATGCCCAGCGAGTAGCTCTTGACCTTGTCGCCCGCCCGCTCGGCGAGGCCGACGCGCTCGAGCGCCGGGTCGATCCGCGCGTCGGCGTCCGGGCCCCGCACGGCGGCGACGATGCTGCAGGTTCTCGCGCCCGGACAGGTGCGGTGGAAGCGCGGCTCCTCGACGATCGCGCCGACGCGCTGCAGCGCCCGCGCGCGCTCGTGCGGCACGGGATGGCCGAGCAGCTGCATCGTGCCGGCGCTCGCATGCGTGAGGCCGAGCAGCGTGCGGATCATCGTCGTCTTGCCGGCGCCGTTGGGCCCAGGAAGCCGAAGGCGCATGCCGCGCGGCACGCGCAGGTCGACGCCGTCGATCGCGGTGCGCTCGCCGAAGCGCTTCGTAGGCCGCGGGTCTCGATCGCGAGGGCCGCCGGCGGCGCTGTGGTGTCGAGCGCCGGGTGCAGCTGGGCTCCGTCGATCGGCATCTGGCTCCTGTCGTCGCGTTCGGAGGATTCCGTGGACACTGTCGCGTGCAGCTTGGCGCCCGTGGGCGGCCACCGCAATCGGGAATGGCCCCTAGGGGCGCCTCAAGCGCTCAGCGGAGTCGAGGTCACGAGCCGGCGCTCCACCGCCCAGCGGCTGAGCTCGTGGCGGCTCGAGAGCTGCAGCTTGCGCAGCACCGCCGAGACGTGCGCCTCGACCGTCTTGACGGAGATACCGAGCCGCTGCGGCGATCTCCTTGTACATGTAGCCGCGCGCGATGTGGCGCAGCACCTCGCGCTCGCGCGGGGTGAGCTGGTCGAGCTCGCGCTCGCCGCCGCGGGCCGGCGCCGGCATCGGCGGCTCGCCGGCGAAGGCGTCGAGCACGAAGCCCGCCAGGCGCGGCGAGAAGACGGCGTCGCCGCCGGCCACGCGGCGGATGGCGTCGGCGAGCTCGGCGCCGGAGATCGTCTTCGTCACATAGCCGCGCGCGCCGGCGCGGATGATCGCGATCACGTCCTCGGCGGCGTCGGAGACCGACAGCGCCAGGAAGCGCGCCGCCGGCTGCTCGCCGCCGCACGCGCGCCGGATGACCTCGACGCCGCCGCCGTCGGGCATGTGCACGTCGAGCAGCACCACGTCCGGGCTGCTCGCGCCGATCACCGCGACGCGCCTCCGCACGCCGCCCGCGTCGCCCACGACCTCGACCTCGTCGCCGAGCTCGGCGCGGACGCCCGCGCGGAACAGCTGGTGGTCGTCGACGATCACCACGCGCGGGCGCGCGCTCACGCCGCCGCGCCCCGCGCCATCACGAGCTCGACCTCGGTGCCCTCACCCGCGCGCTGCTGCGCACCGCCGCGCGGCCGCCGTGGCGCTCCATGCGGCCGACGATCGAGTCGCGCATGCCGCGGCGGTCGGCGGGGATCGCGCCGGGGTCGAAGCCCACGCCGCGGTCGCGCACGAACACCTCGACGCGGTCCGGCTCGACCTCGGCGTAGAGGTCCACGCGCTCGCTGCCGGCGAACTTGGCGGCGTTCGTCATCGCCTCGCGCGCGGCCTGCACGATCGCCTCGATGGCGCCGTCGAGCGGGCCGTCGCCGACGGTCACGACCTCGATCGGCACGCGGTGCAGCTCCTCGACCTCCGCGGCGGCGCGCTCGCAGCGCGGCCGCGACGGTCTCCTGGCCGCCGCGCGGCGGGCCGCTCGAGCAGCCAGCGGCGCAGCTCGCGCTCCTGGCGGCGCGCCAGGCCCGCGACCTCGCGCGGGTCGTCGGCGCGCTTCTGGATCAGCGCGAGCGTCTGCAGGACCGAGTCGTGCAGGTGGGCGGCGAGCTCGGCGCGCTCCTGCTCGCGGATGCGCGCCGCGCGCTCGGACGCGAGGCTGCGCGCCAGGCGCACGAGCCAGGGCCCGACAGCAGCGCCGACACGTCGCGACGATCGCCACCGCGCCGATCGCCTTGCCGAGGCTGTGCAGCACGCCGAAGGCGTGCAGCAGGGCGGCCGACGCGAAGGCGACGAGCAGCGCGCCGATGGCCACGCGCGGGCCGTCGATGCGGCTCGCGCCGGCGCAATGGCTGCGCAGCGACGGCCGGCGGCATCGCCGGCGTCCGCGCGGCGCCCGCCGATCGGTGCCCTGGCGCCACACGAGCGCGAGCCCGCACGCGCCGAGCACCAGCGGCCACACGACGCGTCCCCGAAGCGCAGGCCGGACGCCGCAGCGCGACCAGCACGCCCGCGACGGCGAGCACGATCAGCGACCGCCTCGCGCCAGGCGCCCGGCGGCCGCGGCAGCGCCCTCGCTCTCGGGTGCGACGGGGACGAGCGCCCAAGCGAGCGCGTAGACCGCCACGCCGAGGCCGCCGCACGGCGACGATCATCGCCATCACCATCCGCACGAGCAGCGGTCGACCTCGAGGTGCTCGGCGAGCCCGGCGCAGACGCCGCCGAGCAGGCCGCGGTCGGGGCGGCGGCGAAGCGGTCGCCGCGGCGCGCGGGTCCCGGCCGGCACGCGCGGGAGGCCGCGCTCGGCGCGCGGGGCACGGATCCGGTTTCTCGGCGCCGGCCCCATCCGGGCGGACGCCATGGCATCAGCGCGCGGGAGCGGGCATCGGAGTGATCGCACCCGCGGGCGCCGCGCCATCGGGGATGCCCCCTGGTCGGGCCTGCGATCGGCGGCGGCCGGCGCCGGGCGCGCGGCCCCTCAGTCCTCCTGCGCCTGCAGCTCGCGACGCGCTCCTCGAGCTGCGGCCATCACGTCGGGGTCGCGCAGCGTGGTGACGTCGCCGAGCGCGCGTCCCTCGGCGATGTCGCGCAGCAGCCGGCGCATGATCTTGCCCGAGCGCGTCTTCGGCAGGTCGTCGGCCCAGATGATGCGCTTCGGGCGCGCGAACTTGCCGATCCTCTCGGCGACGGTGTCGCGGATGCCCTCGATCGTCGCGTCGTCGCCGTCGAGGTCGCCCTGGAGCGTCACGAAGGCGACGATCGCCTGGCCGGTGTCCTCGTCGTGCTGGCCGATCACCGCCGCCTCGGCGACGTCCGCATGGGCGACGATCGCCGACTCGACCTCCGCGGTCGAGAGGCGGTGGCCCGGAGACGTTGACGACGTCGTCGATCCGCCCGATCACCCAGAAGTAGCCGTCGCGGTCGCGGCGGGCGGCGTCGCCGACGAGGTAGGTCGCGCGGACCGAAGCGCTCGAAGTAGGTCTCGATGAAGCGCTCGTCCTCCTGGTAGAGGGTGCGCAGCATCGACGGCCACGGCGTCGCAGCACGAGCAGGCCCTGCCCTTCTCGACTGGCTCGCCGGTGCGACTCGTCGAGCACTCCGCCTGACGCCCGGGAACGGCTGCGTCGCCGAGCCGGGCTTGGTCGCGGTGATGCCCGGCAGCGGCGTGATCATGATCGCGCCCGTCTCGGTCTGCCACCAGGTGTCGACGATCGGGCAGCGCTCGCCGCCGATCACCTTGTGGTACCAGAGCCAGGCCTTGGGGTTGATCGGCTCGCCCACCGAGCCGAGCAGGCGCAGCGAGGAGAGGTCGTGGGCGGCGGGCCACTGGCCCCCACTTGATGCAGGCGCGGATCGCGGTCGGCGCGCAGTAGAGGATGGTCACCTTGTAGCGCTCGATGATGCTCCCACCAGATCCCCTTGTGCGGATAGTCGGGCGCGCCCTCCCACATGACCGAGGTGGCGCCGTTGGCGAGCGGCCCGTAGACGATGTAGGAGTGGCCGGTGACCCAGCCGACGTCGGCGGCGCACCAGTAGACGTCGCTCCTCGGGCTTGAGGTCGAAGACGTAGCGGTGCGTGGCGGAGACGCCCGTGAGGTAGCCGCCGGTCGTGTGCAGGATGCCCTTCGGCTTGGCGGTCGAGCCCGAGGTGTAGAGGATGTACAGCGGGTGCTCGGCATCGAGCTGCTCGGGCCGCGGCACTCGGGGTCGGCGGCCGCGAGGATCTCGTCGTAGAAGACGTCGCGGCCCTCCTTCATCGCGCAGGGCGTGCCCTTGCTGCGCACCACGACGATCCGCTCGAGCGTGGCAGGTCGCCCATCACCTCGTCCACGCGGTCCTTGACCGCCGCCGTCTTGCCCTTGCGCGCGGCGCCGTCGACGGTGATCAGGACCTTCGCCTCGGAGAACTCCATGCGCTCGCGCACCGCCTCCGCCGAGAAGCCGCCGAAGACGACGTTGTGGGGCGCGCCGATGCGCGCGCACGCGAGCATCGCCACGACCACCTCGGGGATCATCGGCAGGTAGATGCCGACGACGTCGCCCTTGCCCACGCCGAGGTCCTTGAGCGCGTTCGCGAGGCGCTTGACCTCGGCGAGCAGCTCGGCGTAGGTGATGTCGCGCTCCTCGCCCGTCCTCGCCGCGCCAGTGGAAGGCGACGCGCTCCCCGCGGCCCGCCTCGACGTGGCGGTCGAGGCAGTTGTAGGAGACGTTCAGCGTGCCGCCCGTGAACCACTTGTAGAAGGGCGGGTCCGAGTCGTCCAGGACCGGGTCCCAGCGGCGGAACCAGTGCAGCTGCTCGGCCTGCTCGGCCCACCAGCCCTCGGGTCCGCGGCGGCGCGCTCGTAGACCGCGGGGTCGTTCAGCAGCGCCCGCTCGCGGAACTCCTCGGGCGGCTGGAAGCGCTCGACGTCCAGCAGGTCAGCGAGCTCGCGGTCGAGCGGTTGCCGTCGTCCGCGCCATGCGGGCGCCCGGCGTGGCTCGATGCTCACCGGCTCATCGTGCCCGGCGCTCACGCGCTGACTCTATATACACGTCACGCCCTGGCGCCGCCGACACCAGGCACCTCGAGACGGTTGAGCGGGATGCCGGCAGCACGGTCCTTCGCGAAGGTCGAGTTGACGACCGCTGCGAACGACGCGTATCAGTCTGCCAGCGGCCATCGCGAGACCTACGTATCCGCCCCGAGCGTGGGCGGTCGCCGTCCAGCAGAGCGGCTCAGCCGCGCCCGCCGCGGCCCTTGCGCCGGCGCTTCCTCGAGGACGGCCCGACGCCGGCCGGGCGGGCTCGGGAGCGGCGGCGGCCGGCGCGCCGGCGGTGGCGGGCTGGCCCTTCGCGCCGCGCGGCCTGGCGTGCCGCGCGCTGCTCTGCGGCGGTGGGCCACGGGCGCGCCTCGCCGGCCGCCCACGCGGGCGGGTCCCCGCTCGGCCAGCGCCCGACGAACAGGATTCCCATCATGACCATCCAGAACGCAGGGATCACCTGCAGCTCGGCGCCGCCGATCGGCAGGAAGATGAGCAGCCCGGTGAAGATGCCGAGGATGCCCATCCAGCGGGGCAGCAGCCCGACCCGCTGCGCCGCCATCATCGTCGCGATCATCCCTGCCGCGAGCGCGAGCCCCGCGAGCAGGTCGAGGTACTGACGATCAGGTTCGCGGCGCCCTTCGTGAGGGCCTGGTCGACGGCGTGGTTGGAGTGGTCGCTGCCGACGGCGAAGTTGTGCGTCTCGATCGCGCTGACCACCTGATGGCCGACGCTCACGACGACCACCGCGATCCCGCCGTAGAGGACGAGCGGGCGGGCGGCCTTCCACGCGGGCGGCGGAAGCTGCGTGGCGTCGATCAGCAGCAGCAGGATCAGCACGAGCGCCCCGAGCGCGATCGCGGCCAGCAGGCTGCCGGCGATCAGCGGCAGGGCGTGGTGGCTGATGAATTTCACCTCTTCCGCGCGCGGGCTCACCGACGGGTTGGCGACGCCGGACAGCGCCGGCGAGAGCCCCTGCAGCAGCCCCACCGTCGGCGCCCCGTTCAGCGTCGAGCTGATGACGATCGAGCTCAGCAGGTAGAGCAGGCCGCCCGCGAACGCCGGCACGGCGAGGCGCCGGCGGCGGTCGAGCTCCTTCGCGGTCTGCTCGCGGATTTCCCCTGCGCTGGGCATGAGCGAGGGGAGTCTATGATGCGGGCATGGAGAGCAGCGGCTTCGGTGACCTGTTCGGCGACCCAGAGGAGCTGCAGCGGCGCCTGGCGGAGTTCGCCGACCAGATGCAGGGCCAGCAGCGCCTGGCGTGGGCGGACAACGCGATCAAGCTCGCCGTCGAGATGACCGTGGCGGCGGTGCAGCGCGTGAACGTCCAGGGCAACGCCGAGGCTCAGGCGGAGCAGATCCGCACCGTCATCGCGCGCGTGTTCCCGGAGGCGGTGGCCCTCGTGCGCGAGGCGCGCTAGGGGCTTCAGTAGCGCGCGCGCGCGCCCCCCGGGCGCGCCGCGGGCGGCGGCGCGGCGGGGTCCGCAGGGGGCTCGCCCGGAGGCGGCTGCTCGAAGCTCCGTCCCCGCCCGCTCGGCTTCGCGCTCGGCTTCGCGTGACGCCTGCCCCGCATGGATGACCTCCCGCCAGGAGCGGAAGCCGAAGATGAAGATGACCGCGCTCAGGCCGAGGATCGCCGTGAACGTGGCGATCGCGATCTGCTGGCCGACGGAGTAGGCGGCGACGACGCTCGTGGACGCGCTCGCCGCGAACACCTTCACCAGCAGGGCCTGCTGGACACCTGCGCCGCCGGGCGTGAACGGCACGGCGCCCGCCACCTGGTTGACGCCGAACACGAGCAGCACGTTCTGCACCGAGCCGCCTACGCGGAAGGCCTCGAGCAGGAACCAGAAGGCGGCGAACCGGGACAGCCACGCGAGCGCCTGCAGCGACGCGACCTGTCGCAGGTAGCGGCGCCTGTCGCTGAGGATCGTGAACCCCTGGCGCACGCGCGGTCCAGAACGCCTTCACGCGGGGGGACAGCACCGCGAAGGCGACGAGCGCCACCACCGCGAGCAGCGTGATCAGGAACAGCGTCAGCGAGAAGTGCTCGGCGAGGTAGGAGATGTCGAACGAGCTGAGCTTCGAGAAGTCGGGCGGCTTCGGGAACACGCCCTGGCTGAAGGCGTAGATCAGCACGAGCAGCCCCACGCTCGCGTCGAAGATCGACTCGACGAAGAAAGCCGCGGCGACGGTCGGGTAGCGCGAGCCGGGCACCGAGGACTTGGACAGGAAGAGCTTGATCAGGTCGCCGCCGCGTGCCGGCACGACGTTGTTGAAGCCCACCGCGGCGACGTAGGCGCCCCAGATCCGCCAGAACTGGATCGGCACGGCGGGGTACGCGGCGCGCAGGCTGTTGTAGAAGGCGCGCGAGCGCAGCGTGAGGTTGATGCCGAAGAACAGGAGCCCGAGCAGCAGCGCGGGCCAGTGCACCGCGGCGAGATCGGAGAAGAACTGGCCGACCGCGTCGAAGAACGTAGTGATGCTGTGCCCGACGGAGGTGGAGCCTGGAAGCGCGCTCACAGCATCAAGCGTACGGACATGGACAGCCGCGGCACAACGGCCGCATGCCCCTCAGCGCGTGGCGGCGGGCCGCAGGCGAGAGCACCGGAGCGCGAGCGCCACAGCGGATCGCCGACAGGATCGTAGCCTCGCGTCTCCTCCCGGCCACCGACGCCGCCCGTCCGGACGGCCCCGATGCGGTACAACCAGCGCGTGGCGGCGCGTAGCGCTCCTCCAAAGGCCTCACCGTGGCGATCACCGGCCCGACGGGCGAGATCGGCCACTCGGTGCTCGAGGCGCTCGAGCGCTCGCGTGAGGTGCGCAGCGTCGTGGGGATGGCGCGCAGGCCGTTCGACGCGAAGGCGAGCGGTCTGAAGAAGCTCGCCTACCGGCGCGGCGACGTGCTCGACCGGGGCGCCGTCGAGGAGCTCGTGTCCGGCGCGGACGTCGTCGTCCACCTCGCGTTCATCATCATGGGTGACGCCGAGGAGAGCCAGCAGGTGAATCTGGAGGGCTCGCGCAACGTCTTCGAGGCATGCGCAGAAGCAGGGGTGGGCCGGCTCGTCTACACCTCCTCGGTAGCCGCCTACGGCTTCCACCGCGACAACCCGCAGCCGCTCACCGAGGATGTGCCTGCGCGCGGATCGGACGGCCACTACTACTCCGCCCAGAAGGCAGAGGTCGAGACGCTGCTGGGGAGCACCCTCGCGGGAAGCTCAACGGAGGCGTATGTGTTCCGCCCGTGCATCGTCGCGGGGCCGGGCGCACCGTTGCTGATCGACAGCCTGCCCTACACGCAGATCTCCGAGCGGCTTCCGGCGCCGGTGCTGGGGCTTCTGGAAGGCGTGCCGATCCTGAAGCCCGTGCTGCCCGATCCGGGGGTGCCCTTCCAGCTGATCCACCACGACGACGTCGCGAGCGCGATACGCGCGGCGGTGGCGGGGCGCGGAGAGCCCGGCGCCTACAACCTCGCGGGCACCGGCCGCCTCACCGTGAGCCAGCTGGCCGACGAGCTCGGCTGGTACTCGATCCCGATGCCCGAGCTCGCTGTCGACGCGGTCGCTGAGATGGTGGGCCGGCTTGGCTTCCTGCCCTCGCAGGCCCAGTGGATCAGCGCGTTTCGCGAGCCGATGATCATGAGCACCGCCAAGGCACGGCACGAGCTGCACTGGCGCCCACGCCCGGCGCGCTGCAGACCCTTCGCGAGACGATCACCGCAGCCCGGATGGACCGGCTGATCCGCTAGCGGGCTTGGCCCGGACGCCGCCGCCGGGGCAGATCAGCGTCCGGGCCTCCCGTACACAGGAGCGGCGAGCAGTCGCCGCGTAGCGAGGTTCGCTCAAGATCGCGGCGCGGGCAATCCAGTTCTGGACATTCCCTGGACCAAGCTCAAGCGGTGGATTCGCGTCCGACGGCCGGCGCCGCTCAGCCGACGACCGTGATGTAGAGCAGTTTGCCCGCGGCGGGAGCCACGTTGAACGTCACTTCCACCGATTTCGCGCTGATCGCCTTGACTTCGTAGTTGGAGGGCGATCGGTTCGGCCGGTTCTTCCGCTTCGCTCCTCTGCACCGACACCTCGACCAGCCCGGGTACGATGCCGAGGCGAGGCTCGAAGGGCTGGGCGCCGCCTCGGTCGCCGTCACCGTGAACGCATCGAGCGATGGGACCGCCTGACCCTCGATGAGCAGCGGGCCTTGATCCGGGCCACGATCAAGACCGCCGTTGTTCGTCCCGGCCGTGGGCCGAGCGGATCACGATCGAGGCCGCCTGAGCCAGTACGGTGTGCAACGTGGGCGCGCGACTTCAGATCCTCGGTGGCGATCCGCTGTTCGTTGACGAGTCTGCGACGGAGGCAGCTCAGCAGCTACAGGCGGTTGACCGGCGGGGCTACGCAGAGCTACACAAGAGCGGGAAGCCCGTGCTCGTCAATCCGGCAGCGGTCGCCTGCATCGACGAGGCCGGGACGCCCAAAGTCCAGAATCTCGCGGATGCCGCCGGCTCCTAGGACGACGCGATCGCCCGCTACGAGCAGGCGGGACAAACGTGGGCATGCGGATCGCTCCCGTAGTCCACGATCCAGCCACCCTGCGCGGCGGAAAGGTGGTGCGCTGGCGCCTGTTCAGCGACAAGCGCGAAGCCTCAAAGCCGTGGGGCTGGAGGAGTAGGCGGTGTAGCCGCCACGCTCCGGCGGTAAACGCGCGCGCACGCTCGAAGCGCTGTGGAGGGCATGACGCTCTTCGCTCGACTCGCTCCGCGCGACCGGCTCCTGCGCAGGTACCGCAGCACGGCATATGTCGGCCCTATGGGAGACCTTGGAAGACATATGCCCCACCTGCTCGGCAGCCGCTACGCTCGACAAGAGGCGCTCAAGGGGGGTGCCCGAGACGCCCTTTTAGACACAGGGCAAGGAGGCAATATGAGAGCTAGGAAGCTGTTCGCAGCGCAGCTGTTGGCTGCGCTCGTAATGCTCGCGCTTTTCGCGCTTTTCGCTTCGTCGTCACTCGCGCTCACCGGTGCCGGCAGCGGCAGCAGTCGCGCCGTGCCGGGGAGCAAAGTCTTCACACTAAGGGCTCACTACGTCGAGGAATACACGGATGGGATCTTCGGGCCGATCAAGTGCGAAGGCACTCACATCGCGTCGAAAAAGTACCCCGGGACAGCAACGTCGGGCGGTGCCGACAAGTTCAAGTGCGCCAGCACCACCGGATTGCCGATCCCCGCGGTCACACCCAAGGGGCCGGTTGGGTTCGGGCCATGGGCGTCTGACTACTTCTACTACGTGGTGGGGCTACCCGAATTCGTGCTCGCCAAAGAAGTGAGCGGCACAGGCTCGAAAGACGGCAAGTCCTTCAAAGCGCTCGCGATCTACTAGACCCAGCAAGGTTCGCGTTTGCGGACCTCGAAGGCGCGGGGGTGCCGGCTCGGCCCCCGCGCCTCGCTGTTGCGGGAGAACGAAATAGCTTCACGCCGTGGCTGTCGCGAGACTCGGCCGCGCCGCCCGCCCGCCTATCCGCTCGCCGCGAGCGCCATGCGTCTCCTCGTGCGGCGCACGCCGGATACCAGCGACGCGGGGGCGAACAGGAGGTCATAGATCTCTGGGCTCGGGATGCTCCAAGACGCGACCACCTCGAGCCGGTCCCGCGTCATCGCCGCGACGAAGGCGCTGCCCAGCTCCTCTCTGCGGGGGCGATGAGCGCTCACCCACGTAGACGTGCTCGGCGTCGTAGGCGAGCCCGCGGGTCCAGCCGGCGAAGCGCCTGCGGCACAGCAGCGTCCCCGTGCCGTCGAGGCGGATGACCTCCCCCCGGTCCGAGTTGCAGATGAGCCAGCTGCGGTCGAGCCAGAGCGGGTTGTGAGGCGCGCTCAGGCCGCCGAGTACGTCTCGCCCGGATCTCACGTCGATCACGACTCCGCGTCCTGCCCGCGCAGCCGAACCAGCCCATCCGTGGTGCTCGCGGAACCGGCCGAACGCGCTCACCAGGGGCCGGCGGCCGCACCAGGAGAGGCTGTTCAGATGCCAGCAGTCGCCCCGTCCCGGCGCCTGCCAGCGCCCCGCCATGCCTCCCGAGGCGGGGATGCGCAGGATCGCGTTCGTGCCCGTCGAGACGACCATCAGCGTCTCGCCGCTCCACAGGGCGCCGTGAGGCTCGCGGAGCTCATCGAGCACGTGACGTGCGGCGATGCCCGCATCGTCGTAGACGAGCGACCTCTCCCTGGACGGTCGCCGTCGCCGTCTGACCATCTGAGCCGCGCGAGACTGCCGTCCGATCGTCGGAGACCGCCAGGCCGGTTGTGCTGGTGCCGTCGAGAGCGGCGAACTCCGACCCGCTGAGCGACGTACAGACCGCCGCCACCGGCGCCGAGCGCGGATGCCAGGAGCGTCGGTTCGTGCTCGGGCATCCGGCGCCGCCCACGCCACCGCAGCATGCGTGTGGAGAACCGCCGCCGGCGGCGGAGGGCGCGGTCGCTAGCCCGCCAATTCGAGCCGGTACGCCCGGCGTCGTGTCACTTGGCCTCCCCCGCTATCAGACGGGCGCGATGCTAACAGGCGCTGGTGGAGCGCAACCGCCGCGAAGACGCTCAGCGCAGCAGGCGCGAGAGCCGGCGGTCCTTCAGCACCCGCCCCTCGGTCTGGCAGCTCGGGCAGTAGGCGATCACGTAGTCCTCGAAGTGGACCGGGCGCAGCGTCGTGCCGCAGCGCGGGCAGGGCTCGCCCTCGTGGCGGTGGACGCGCAGCGGCATCGGCAGCTTGTCGGGGATCGGCAGGCTCACCACCTGCTCGTAGTGCTCGAGCGCGCGGGACGAGCGTCGTGACGATCGCCTCGCGCAGCCGCTCCGCCTCCTCCTCCTGCAGGTCGCTGCCGCGCTTGAACGGCGAAAGCTCGCGCCTCCCAGAGGATCTCGTCCGCCCACGAGCGCCCGATCCCCGCGATCACGCGCTGGTCGCGCAGCGCCGCGTGCAGCGGCCGCGGCGCGTCGAGCAGCTCACCCAGGTCCGGCGGATCGGGCCACGCTTCGGGTCCCAGGCGCGCGAGCGACTCCTCGGCCTCGAGCTCGCCGCTCGGCAGCAGCTTCACCCACGCCGCCTGCTTGGAGCCGAACTCCCGCAGCCGCAGCTCGAGCTCGCCGGCGCCGTCCGCCTCGCGCGGGCGCACCCGCACGAGCAGCCGCGAGGTGCGGTCGCGCGGCCCTGCGCGGCGGTCGTAGAGCTGCAGGCGGCCGGCCGACATCAGGTGGATGAGCAGCGTGAGCCCGCCGGAAACATCGACGATCAGGTGCTTGCCCCGCCGGCGAACGCGCTCGATGCTCTTGCCCGCGAGCGTCGGACAGCGGCGGCTCGAACGTCTTCAGCGCGTTGATCCCGGGGGCGAGCGCCGACTCGATCGTCGCTCCGCGCAGCGCGCCGTCGAGCAGGCGCGCTGTGATCTCGACCTCGGGCAGCTCGGGCACGAGTCCATCGTAGGGACGCCGCGCAGCCGCCCGCGGGCGCGGCCGCCCTGATCCTCGGGGAAGCCGCGCCGGTGGCCGGTTACGAGCGCGCGGGGCTAGTAGGCGCGGATCGGCGGGCCTTCGTACTTCACGCCCGCCGGGCTCATCCAGCGCACCCGCCACGCCACGCCGCGCGTGGCGGAGCTCAGCGTCCAGTAGCCGAGGCTGTTCGTGGACACGGTGCGCAGCGTCCTGTAGGAGCTCGAGCCCTTGCGGCGCACGAGCACCGTCAGGCGCGTCGCGCCGGTCGCCGGTCGCACGAGGCCCCACAGCGAGAAGCCGCTGCTTCGTCTTGGACACCGTCAGCGGACGCGGCCACGCCGAGTAGAGCGGCTTGGGCTTGCCGTTCACGTACTCGAGGCCCGTCTGGAAGCCGACCGAGCCGCCGTGGACGCTCGATCCGGGAGCGCCGCCGAGCGGGTCGTCTTTGAGCAGGTACTGCGAGAAGGCGGCGACGCGCGGGTTCGACCAGGCGATGCGCTCGGCGATCGCGTCGTACTCGGCCTGCTGGGCAACCGGCACGCCGAGCTGTTTGTTGGGCTGGCTCTGGACCCCGAACTCGGTGAGGTAGATGGGCAGGCTGCGCGGGGATCGCGTGGGCCCGCGCCGCCAGGTCGAGCGCGCGCGAGAGCCGCGAGAGCGAGCCGATCGTGACATCGTCGGCGATCGGCGAGACGTAGCTTCGGGCCCGCCGGCAGCGTGTAGGCGTGATGCGCGTAGCCCACCGCCTGCAGCGGCCCGCACGAGCGCGATTTGACGTAGTGGGCGTTCAGGCACAGCGCTTCGCGCAGGAACGCGAGCGGCGCGACGTCGTGGAGCACGCCTTCGCGGCGCACGTTCTTCAGGCGGGTGTAGCCGGTCGGCGCGGTCTCGCCCGAGAAGCACGCGCGGGCGGGCGATCCCTGCCGCCTGCAGCCCGGCGTAGCCGGCCTGGTAGAGGCCGCGGTAGATCCGCGGCGAGGCGGGCGTGCCGTTCGAGTTCCACTGCGGCTGCAGGAAGGCGGGATGGTTCGCCTCGTTCCAGATCGAGTACACCGACACCTGCGAGCCGAAGTGGCGCGCCGACGGCGGTCATGAATTCCTGGAAGGCCTGGGGGTCGGGGCGCGTGACGTAGGGCGCTTTCTTGTTGGAGGTGGCCCACCGCGGCACTGGCGAGGTGACGGTCAGCAGCACCGGCCAGTGCAGGCGCTGTGCTTCGCTGAGCACCGCGTCGTAGGGGGCCCAGTAGTAGTTCGCGGGGTCGGTCGCGTCGAAGCTCGGCCGGGTCGCGCTGTCGCGGCTCGGCACCACGCTCGCCCAGTAGAGCTCGATGCGCAGGGCGCGCACGCCCAGCCGCTGCAGCTGGGCGAAGGCGTTCGGGCGGCTGGATTCTTCGAGCAGTTCGCTGGACCCCTCGAAGTAGGTCACCTGGCTGTGCGAGGCGAGGGCGCCAGGAGCGGCGGCGAGACCCGCCAGGAGCAGCGAGACAAGCAATATGAGCGTGACGGTGCGGAGTCTGGGCATGCTGATTAGAGACACGGCGGCGCAGGCAAGGTTGCGGTCTAGGTAGGTTTTCGGGCCGTGAGCGCCCCGATCGCACCTGACGACATCGTCCGCAACGAGCAGGAGGCGCAGCGTAACAGCCGTCCCCCACTGCTCATGCTCGACCCGCTGGAGGGCTTCCTCGACGAGCACGGCATCGGCGCGGGGGAGGTCGTTGCCACCCCGATCGGCGACGGGCACTCGAACGTCACGTACCTGATCGAGCGGGGCGGCGAGGAGGCCGTGCTGCGGCGGCCGCCGCGCCCGCCGCTGCCGCCGAGCGCCCACGACGTGCTGCGCGAGGCGCGCCTGCTGCGGCGCCCTCCGCGACACGCCCGCGCGCGTTCCCGAGGTGCTCGCCGTGTGCTCTGACGCCGAGCTGATCGGAGCGCCCTTCTACGTGATGGAGCGGATCGAGGGTGATGTGATCGTCACGAGCATTCCCCACGCGCTCGACGACCCCGATCAGCGCCGTCTGATCGGCGAGGAGCTGATCGACGCGCTCGTGGAGATCCACGCAGTCGACTGGCGAGCGGTGGGCCTCGAGGACTTCGGCAAACCGACCGGCTACCTCGAACGCCAGGTGCGCCGCTTCCTCGGCCTGTGGGAGATCAACAAGACGCGCGAGATCCCGGCCGTGGAGAGCGTGGGCACATGGCTCGGCGAGAACATGCCGAGCTCGGGGCCCGCGACGATCGTGCACGGGGACTTCCGCCTCGGCAACACGATCTTCGCCTCGCGGCCCCCCGCCCACCTCGAGGCGGTGCTCGACTGGGAGATGGCGACGATCGGCGACCCGCTCGCGGACCTCGGCTACCTGTGCATGATGTGGACCGACCCCGACGATCCGACGAGCGGGCTGCGCGGGGACCTCGGCAACGTGACCCGCGCCGAGGGCTTCCCCACCCGCGCAGAGCTGATCGCCCGCTACGAAGAGCTCACCGGACGCTCGATGGGCGACATCCGCTGGTACACCACGCTCGCGCTCTGGAAGAGCATCGTGTTCATGGAGGGCAACTACAAGCGCGCGATCGCCGGGGCGACCGACGACCCCTACCTCAAGCAGTTCGGCGAGGGCGTGCTGGAGCTTGCAAGGCAGGCCGAAGCGGTGGCGGATGGTGGCTGATACGCCCCCGCACAACGACGCCGCCGACCCCGTCGGCGCCGCCGACGCCGCCGCAGCGGCTGCTGCCGCGAGCGGCCGGGAGGAGCCGCACACCGAGTCCCGAGACGGCGGCGAGACGCCGCGAAGCGGACTCCTCATCGACTGGGGCGGCGTGCTCACGACGAACCTCTTCGCGTCCTTCCACGCCCATTGCGTGCGCGCTGACATCGACCCGGAAAAGATGCTCGGCGTCTTCCGCCGCGATCCCGCCGCGCGCGAGCTGCTGGTCGCTCTGGAGACCGGCGAGCTCGCCGAGAACCAGTTCGAGGTCAGCTTCGCGGAGCTGCTCGAGATCGAGCCCGACGGGCTCATCGACGGGCTGTTCGCCGGCGTCGCGCCCGACCGCGCGATGCTCGAGGCCGTGCGCCGCGCCCACGCGGCGGGCGATCCGCACCGCGCTTGTCTCGAACTCGTGGGGCGTTCAGCGCTATCCCCACGAGATGTTCGACGAGCTCTTCGACGGCGTCGTCATCTCGGGTGAGGAGGGCATGCGCAAGCCCGCACGCCGCATGTACGAGCTCGGAGCCGAGCGCGCAGGGGTGCAGCGTCGAGGAGTGCGTGTTCGTCGACGACCTGCCGTTCAATCTCACTCCCGCCGAGGAGCTCGGCATGGCGGTGGTCCACCACACGAGCGCGGAGACCACCATCCCCGAGCTCGAACGGCTGCTCGGGGTCGAGCTCGACATGCTGGAGGCCCCGCCGGGAGCCTGAGCTCCCGGCGCCCCTGCAGCGGCCCCCGCCCCCCGTGCCCGGACCCCATTCCCGGGGGGCCGGACGGCTCAGGCTCTCTTGCCGCGCCCGTACATGAACTTGAACAGCCCGGCGAGCAACTTCGACGTGCGGCTCTTGTACGGGTACATGAACAGTTCCTTCTTCATCGCCAGCTTCGGCGTCACCACGATCGCCTGCTGCGAGCAGTACTTGCGGATGCCGCCGGCGCCGTGGCGGGTGCCCAGCCCCGACTCCTTGGCGCCGCCCATCGGCAGCTCGAGCACCGTGTAGTTGATCATCGCGTCGTTGACGTTCGCCGCGCCGGCGTGGATCCTGCGCGCGATCTGCTCGCCCTTCTCGGTGTCCCGCGAGAAGACGGACGCGCCGAGCCCGTAGCTGCGAGTCGTTCGACAGGCGCACGGCTTCCTCGGCGTCGCGCACCTTCATGATCGGCAGCGTCGGCCCGAACGTCTCCTCGGTCATGCACTTCATCGAGTGGTCCACGTCGACGAGCACGGTTGGTTCGAAGAACCGCCCCGCGCCGGGCACCTCGTTGCCGCCCGCGAGCACCCGCGCGCCGTGCTGGACGGCGTCCGCCACGTGGTCCTTGATCGTGTCCATCTGCGGCGGGAACGTGATCGCTCCCACCTCCACCGATCCGGGCCCGGCCGGCCGGCCGACGCGCAGGGCGCGCACTTTCTCGGTCACTTTCGCCACGAACTCGTCGTAGACGGGCTCCTCGACGTACACGCGCTCGATCGAGATGCACGTCTGGCCGGCGTTCTGCATCGAGTAGTACGTCGCGAAGTTGGCGGCGCGCTCGAGGTCGGCGTCGGAGAGCACGATCATCGGGTCCTTGCCGCCGAGCTCGAGCGAGGCGGGGATCAGCCGGCGGGCTGCCGCCTCGGCCACCTTGCGGCCGGTGCGCGTGGAGCCCGTGAACATGATCATGTCCACGTGCTCGATCAGCGCCGCGCCCGTCGCGCCGCGGCCGGTGGCGATCTGCAGCACGTTCTCGGGCAGCCCGCACTCGCGCATGCCCTCAGCCAGCAGCAGCGAGGTCAGCGGGGTGATCTCCGACGGCTTCATGATCACGCTGTTGCCCGCCATCAGCGCGGGGATGCAGTCCCCGAAGGAGTTGGTGAGCGGGTAGTTCCACGGGCCGATCACGCCGACCAGGCCGAGCGGGCGGTAGCGCAGGATCAGCTTCTTGCCCTTCACGAGCACCTGGCTGGACTTGATGCGCTCGTCTTCCAGGTACTCCGCGCCGAACTTCGCCCAGAACCCGAACGCGGCGCCCGCGTAGCCGATCTCGGCAAGCTCTGCGTCCTCGAACGTCTTGCCGGTCTCCGAGCAGATCGTCTCGACGATCCGCGGGGCGTTGTCCATCACCCACTTCTGCGCGCGGCGCAGGATGCGCGCGCGACCCTCGAACCCGTAGGCCTCCCACTCCGGCTGGGCGGCACGGCCGCGAGCCGCCATCTCGGCGACGGCGGCGGCGTCGAGCTCGGGCACGGTTGCGATGATCTCGCCCGTCGCCGGGTTCTCGACAGGGATCCCGGTGGCGGTATCGGCGCCTGCCCCTGCGATGCCGTTCTGGGTCTCGGGTACGTGCGTCTCGGCCGTGGCCATCTGGACTCTCCCCTGCTCGCTCGGCTTGTCTTCGTGAAGACTACTCCGACGCGCCGGGAGCGGGGATCAGCCCGGCCTAGGCCTCGGACACCGAGAGGGTGTCGATGCCCGCGGGCTCGCTGGGCCTGTCGCCGGCGTCCGTCGGCAGCGCCTCGAGCCGAGCGACGACGTCCATGCCCTCGCTGACGCGCCCGAACACGGTGTGCTTGCCGTCGAGCCACGGGCACTCCTGTGCGGTGACGATGAAGAACTGCGACCCGTTCGTGTCCGGTCCCGCGTTCGCCATCGCGAGCGCTCCGCGCACGACCTTGTTCGGGTTGATCTCGTCCTCGAACGTGTAGCCGGGCCCGCCCGTGCCCGTTCCCTGGGGGCACCCTCCCTGGATCATGAAGTCCTTGATGATGCGGTGAAACGTGAGGCCGTCGTAGAAGCCTTCGTCCGCGAGCTTGCGGAAGTTGGCGACGGTCTTCGGCGCGTCCTCGTCGAACATCTCGAAGACGATCGTGCCCTCGGTGGTCTGCATCGTCGCTGTTGCCATGCGCCTACCTTATCTGCACGCGCTCGAGGCTCACCTCGTTGCCGCGCACGGTGGCGCCGTCGAGCGCCTCAACCACGCGCTGCACCTCGGCGGCGGGCACCGAGAGGAAGGAGAAGCGCTCGAGCACCATCACGTCGCGCACGGCCTCGCCGTCGAGGCCGGTGGACGAGGTGACCGCACCGACGATATCCGCCACCCTCAGACCAGCGGCGCGGCCGCTGCCGAGCACGAGCTTCTCGTAGCGCTCCTGCTCGTCGCGACGCGAGATGTGGGGCTTGGAGTGCCTGCGCGGGCGCTCGCGGACGGGCGTCGGCGCGCCCACCGCTCCAGCCTCCCACTGCGCCACGGCGGTGCCGATGTGGCGTTCGATCGCCTCGAGCTCGCGCTTCTGGCGCGCCTCGACGAACGTGATCGCCCGACCCGAGCGGCCCACCCGGCCGGTGCGGCCGATGCGGTGCACGTACGTGTCGGGGCTGGTCGGGACGTCGTAGTTGATGACGTGCGTCACGGTCGAGATGTCGAGGCCCCGCGCAGCGACATCGGTGGCGACGAGGATCGGCACGCGACCCGCCTTGAACGCGAGCATGACCCCGTCGCGCGCCCCCTGCGTCATGTCCCCGTGCAGCGCGCGCACGTTCATCCCGCGGTCGCGCAGCGTGCGGTATAGCTGGTCGCACCGCACCTTCGTGCGCACGAACACGATCGCCTGCTCCGGCGCCTCGGCGCGCAGGACTTCGACCAGCTTGTCGGGCTTGCTGCGGGCGTCCACCGGCAGCTGGAACTGCGCCACGGTGTCGATCGTCAGCGTCGCCGCCTCGACCTCGATGACGGTCGGGTGGTACATGTAGCGGTCCGCGAGCGTGCGGATCGGCGGCGGCATCGTTGCGGAGAACAACGCGGTCTGGCGAGACGAGGGCGTGAGCGACAGGATCTTCTCGACGTCCTCGAGGAAGCCGAGGTCGAGCATCTCGTCCGCCTCGTCGAGCACGACGAAGCGGCAGTCGTGGAGCACGAGCGAGTGGCGCGAGATCAGGTCGAGCACACGCCCGACGGTGCCCACGACGACGTGTCCGCCGCCGCGCAGCTGGGCCTGCTGCGTGCGGATCGGCGCGCCGCCGAACACCGCCACGACGTCCACCCCGCTGCGGCTGCCGTACGTGCGCAGCGCCTGCGTCACCTGGATGCAGAGCTCGCGCGTGGGCGTCAGCACGAGCGCCTGCACGGACGGCTCGGCGATGTCGACGTACTCCATGATCGGAAGCCCGAAGGCAGCCGTCTTGCCCGTCCCCGTCTGTGCCTGGCCGATCACGTCGCGGCCCTCGAGCAGGCTCGGGATCGCCTGTTCCTGGATCGGGCTGGGGGACTCGTAGCCGACGTCGCGCAGGGCCTGGAGCGTGGACTCCGAGAGCCCGAGATCCTCGAACGAGGCGCTCACGCGGAAGGGTCGAGCAGGAGCTTGCCCGTGGTGCGGCGCGCGCGCAGGTCGATCTGCGCCTGGGCGGCTTCGTCGAGCTTGTACGTGTGTCCCACGATCGCCTTCAGCTCGCCGCGGGCGGCACGTGCGAACAGGTCGGCGAGCGCGTCGGTGAACATCGCCGGCCGCTGCAGGCAGTGGAACAGGTAGAAGCCCACCACCGCCCGCGAATGGCGAAGCAGCGATCCCGTCGAGACCTGGTTGGCGTCGTTCGTGGCGATCCCGTAGGCGACGATCCGCCCGAACGGGGCGAGCGCGCGGTATGAGGCGTCGAACACCTCGCCGCCCGACATCTCGAACACGACGTCCACCTCGCTCCCGCCGTTCGCCTCGATCAGCCGCTCGGTGAGCCCCTCGGCCGAGGGGTCCACGGCGACGTCGGCGCCGAGCTCGAGCGCGAGCGCGCGCTTCTCCTCGCTCGAGGCGGTGGCGATCACGCGGCCGGCGCCGAACGGGTGTCCGAGCTGGAGGGCGAGCGAGCCCACGCCGCCGGCGGCGCCGTGCACCACCACGCTCTCGCCCGGCGCCACGCGCCCGGAGGTGCGGTACAGGTGCCAGGCGGTGGTCCCCTGCACGATCATCGCGAGCGCGACGCCGTCGTCGAGGCCGTCCGGGATCGGGAACACCAGCTCCTGCGCGGCGGTGGCGTACTCGGCGTAGCCGCCGCTGCCCACGAGCGCCACCACCCGCTCCCCGGTGTCCTCGCGCACGCCCGCCACCTCTCCCCCGGGACGAGCGGCAGCACCGCCTTCTGCACATACGAGTTCGTCCGCGTGTGGGTGTCGGCGAAGTTGAGACCCGCCCGCGTCACGCGGATCAGGACCTCGCCCTCACCGGGCTCCGGCGTGGGCAGATCGGTCAGCGTCAGGACCTCCGGTCCGCCGAACTCGGTCATCTGGATCGCGCGCATGCGGCGAGGCTAGCGGAGTGCGCGCCCGCAGCGGTCCCACGCAGGGTACCCGCCGGCACGTGGCGGCGGGGGTGCTCTAAGGTGCGCGCCGATGTCCATCACGGTGGTCGGGTCCATCGCCTATGACACGGTCAAGACGCCGTTCGGCGCGCGCGAGCGGATGCTCGGCGGCGCCGCCGTGCACTTCGCCCTCGCGGCGTCGTTCTTCAGCGAAGTGCGCGTGGTGGGCCCCGTCGGGGACGACTTCGGCGAGGAGCAGATCGAGGTGCTGCGCAGCCGCGGCGTGGACGTCTCGGACATCGAGCGCATCGCCGGCGGGCGCACCTTCTTCTGGCAGGGGGAGTACGGCTGGGACCTCAACTCGCGCGAGACGCTCGACACCCAGCTCGGCGTGTTCGAGGGCTTCCAGCCCAAGCTCTCGGAGCGCTCGCGCGCGAGCGACGTGCTGTTCCTCGCCAACATCCAGCCCGAGCTCCAGCGCGAGGTGCGCGAGCAGCTGCCCGACGCCCGCTTCGTGGCGCTCGACTCGATGAACCTGTGGATCGACACGGCTCGCGACTCGCTCGTGCAGGCGATCGAGGGGGTGGACTGCGTGATCCTCAACGACGCCGAGCTGCGCCAGCTGACGGGCAAGCCCAACCTGATCGGCGCCGCCCGCGAGGTGCTCGAATGGCGCCCCGAGGACGGCGGGCGCGGACCGAGCGTGATCGTCGCCAAGCAGGGCGAGTACGGCGCCGCGCTCGTCACGAGGTCGAGCTTCTTCGCCCTGCCGGCGTATCCGCTGGAGACGGTGATCGACCCCACCGGCGCGGGGGACACCTTCGCGGGCGGGCTCGTCGGCTACATCGACGCCCATCCCCACGAGGAGCTGGACGACGAGCTGCTGCGCCGCGCGATGGCGCATGCCACCGTGCTCGCGTCGTTCAACGTCGAGGAGTTCGGCACCTCGCGGGTGGAGCGCCTGCAGGGGCGCGAGATCGTGGCGCGGATCCAGGAACTGCACGCGATGACGCAGTTCAGCGGCGCCCCGCTGCAGCTGCTCGGCTGAGCCGCCATCACATACGCCGGCGGCGCGCATCGTGGGCTTGTACGGATCCTGGACCGGGTATACGATCGGTGGCGGTGGAAGCTTGGACCTTCATCTGGCTGATGGTCTTCTTGAAGATCCCGATCGTCGCGCTGTTCTTGATCGTGCGCTGGGCGGTCCGCCAGACTCCCGAGACGGCGCCCGGGCAGGACGGGGGCATCGGTCCGCGTCCGCGGCCCGTGCATCCGCGCCACCCGCGCCAGCGGCTGCCGCGCCCTCCGCGCAGGGGTCCCCACGGCGGTCCGGCGCCGGCGTCGCCCCCGCGCGTGCGCCCGCTCACGGCCCACGCCCGCCTGCCGCGCGCTTGAGCCGCCCGCGCCTTCGCCCCCGGGCCCGGCCGAGCGGTGGCCCATAATCGAGGCAGCAGCGAAACCGCGGATAGGAGACGGACATGACCCCCCAGACCGAGACTGCCGCGCGAGGCGATGCGACGAGCGGGGCGTCGGCAGACGGCCTCCCCGAGCAGCGCCTCACCGTGACGGACAGCCGCACGGGCAAGACGTATGAGCTCCCGATCACCGATGGCACCGTGCGCGCGATGGACCTCCGGCAGATCAAGACGGACGAGCACGACTTCGGCCTGATGGCGTACGACCCCGCCTACACGAACACCGCCTCGTGCCGCAGCGCGATCACCTACATCGACGGCGAGGCGGGCATCCTCCAGCACCGGGGCTATCCGATCGAGCAGCTGTGCGAGAAATCGAGCTACCTCGAGGTGGCCTACCTGATCATCAACGGCGCCCTCCCCACGACGCGCCAGCTCGAGCAGTGGGTGTACGACATCACGATCCACACGTTCGTGCACGAGAACGTCAAGGACTTCATGCAGGGCTTCCGCTACGACGCCAACCCGATGGGGATGCTCGTCGCGTCCGTGGGAGCGCTCTCGACCTTCTACCCGGACGCCAACCAGATCCACGACGAGCAGATCCGCGCGATCCAGATCATCAGGCTGCTCGCCAAGATGCCCACGCTCGCCGCCTTCGCCTTCCGTCACAACATGGGCCAGCCCTACGTGTACCCGGACAACGACCTCAAATACGCGGGCAACTTCCTGAGCATGATGTACAAGATGACCGAGCTCAAGTACGAGCCGGATCCGCGCCTGGAGCGGGCGCTCGACGTGCTCTTCATCCTGCACGCCGACCACGAGCAGAACGCCTCCACGAGCGCCGTGCGCTCGGTGGGCTCGACGCAGGTGGATCCCTACTCGGCGGTCGCCGCGGGTGTCGCCGCCCTCTACGGGCCGCTGCACGGCGGCGCCAACGAGGCGGCGCTGCGGATGCTCCAGCGGATCGAGCTGGTCGAGAACATCCCCTCCTTCCTCGACGGCGTCAAGGAAGGCAGGGAGCGCCTGATGGGCTTCGGGCACCGCGTCTACAAGAACTACGACCCGCGTGCGCGGATCATCCGCAAGTACCTCGACGACGTCTTCGAGGTGCGCGGCAAGAGCCCGCTGCTCGAGGTCGCCACCGAGCTCGAGAAGCGCGCGCTCGACGACGACTACTTCACCTCGCGCAAGCTCTACCCGAACGTGGACTTCTACTCCGGGCTGATCTACGAGGCGCTCGGCCTGCCGGTGGCGATGTTCCCCGTGATGTTCGCCATCGGCCGCACCAGCGGGTGGATCGGGCAGTGGCTCGAGTTGGTGGAGGACCCCGAGCAGAAGATCGCGCGCCCGCGCCAGATCTACACGGGCGACCGCGACCGCGACTACGTCCCGATCGAGCAGCGCTCCTAGCCGCTCACAGCACGAGCGTCGCGCCGTGGCGCGCGAGCCAGCGGCGGTCCTCGCGGTAGCCCGGCCAGCGGTTCTCGAGCAGCGCCCAGAAGCGCCGCGAGTGGTCGAGGATCTCGAGGTGGCACACCTCGTGCCACACGACGTAGTCGAGCACGCGCTCTGGTGCGAGCATCAGCCGCCAGTTGAAGCTCATGCGCCCACTCGGCGAGCACGACGCCCAGCGCGTGCGCTGGGCGCGGATGTCGAGGCCGCTGTAGGGGACTCCGGTTTCGGCGGTTGCGCGATCGAGACGGGCGCCTATCTCCCTGCGCGCGGCGCGGCGGTAGAAGCGCTCGATGGCGGGGCGCGCGTCGCCGGCGGGCACGAGCAGCCGCTCGCTGCGCCGGTGGGCCCGCGTGCGCCCGGGCTCCGCCACGAGCTCGAGCGGGCTACCGAGGTAGGGCACCGTGCCCGCGCGCTCGGCGAGGCGCGCGAGCACCTCGCGCGCCTCCTCGAGGCGGCGCTCGATCCAGGGGCGCAGCTCGCTCACCGCAGCGGCGGCAGCCCGCTCGGGTGCGCGCTCGGGGAGCACCACCTCGACGCCCGCATCCGCGTGCACGTTCACGCGCACCTGCCGCGCCCGCGCGGAGCGGCGAACGGTGTAGCTGATCTCCTGGGCGTTGGGGGCGTTGCCTGCGGCGCACACCCGCCGCTCGTGCTGCTCGTGCATGTCCAGCAGCGTACGCGTCGCTCCGGCCGTCGCGGCGAGGTCGGCCGCGGCGCATAACCTTCACGCGTGCGAGCGGATGGCGTCGGCGGCGGCGACCCCGAGACCTTCGACGAGGAGCTCTTGCTGTGGCTCGGCGACGAGCCGGCGGCGGTGCGGGCGGCCGATGCCGAGCGCATCCACGACATCGCCGTCGAGTTCGCACGCGGATTCGATGCGCTCGCGGGCATCGGGCGCGCCGTCACGGTGTTCGGCTCGGCGCGCACGCCCTCCGATCACCCCGACTACGCGCTCGCGCGCGAGGTGGCGGCGTGCCTCGGACGCGCGGGCTACGCCGTCATCACCGGCGGCGGCGGCGGGATCATGGAGGCCGCGAACCGCGGCGCGCGCGATGCCGGGGCGGTGTCGGTCGGCTGCAACATCGAGCTCCCGCACGAGCAGAAGCTGAACCCCTACGTCGACGTCGGCCTGCGCTTCAGGCACTTCTTCGCGCGCAAGGTGATGTTCGTCCGCTACGCGAGCGCGTTCGTCATCTGCCCGGGGGGCTACGGGACCCTCGACGAGCTGTTCGAGTCGCTGACGCTCATCCAGACGCACACGATCCGCCACTTCCCCGTCATCCTCGTGGGCGACGGCGACTGGGACGGTCTCCTGCAGTGGCTCGAGAGGAGCGTGCTCCCTGAGGGGAGGATCGACTCAGGGGACCTCGCGCTCGTGCACCGCGTCGAGCGCCCCGAGGAGGTCTGCGCGATCGTCGATGCCGCGCGGCGGCGGCAGCGCGAGTACGGGCACCGTCGCCGGCGCCGCGGCGGCGGCGGGCACGGGCGGGCGTCCTAGACCCCTCGCGCCGCGCGGCGGGATAATCGGCGCGATGAGCCGATCGGTGGTGAGGCTGCCGCGGGAAGTGCGCGAGCCCTACGAGGTGTACGTCAACGGCGTACGCCAGGAGCTCGGCGCCGACTACAGCGTGCGCGAAGGAGCGCTCGTGTTCGAGCGCGAGCTGCGCAAGGACAGGATCAGCGGCTGGCGCTGGCTGCTCGGCGCCTGGGGCGTGGGGACCTACCGCCAGGACGACTCGGTGGACGTCCGCTACGAGGCCGCCGACGGCTCGCCGCGGGTCGCCGAGGGCCTCGAGATCGAGCCCGGGGTAGACCGCCTTCTCCCACGGCCGCGAGATCTTCAGTGCGCTGAGGATGGCGCGCGTGGCGGGAGAGCGGTTGAGCGTGTAGAAGTGGATCCCGGGAGCGCCCGCTGCGAGCAGTTCCGCGCACTGCAGGGTGGCGTAGGCGACGCCGAAGTCGAGCACCGCCTCGGGGTGCTCGCCGCGGGCGTGCAGCTCGCGGTGCAGCTCCGGCGGGATCGCCGAGCCGCACATGCTCGCCATCCGCTCCACCTGGCCCACCTGGGTGATCGGCATGATCCCCGGGATGATCGGCACCTCGACGCCGATCGCGCGGGCTCGGCGCAGGAAGTCGAAGTAGACGGCGTTGTCGAAGAACAGCTGCGTGATCAGGAAGTCGACGCCCGCCCGCACCTTCGCGAGCAGGTGCTCGAGGTCCGCCTCGGGGCTGACGGCGTGGATGTGGGTCTCGGGGAAGCAGGCGGCGCCGATCGCGAACGGGTAGTCGGCGGCGATCAGCTCGACGAGCTCGCGCGAGTACTCGAGGCCGCCCTCGGTCTTCGTCCATGTCTCCTGACCCGCGGGCGGATCGCCGCGGAGCGCGAGCACGTTGTCGATGCCCGCCCGCTGCATCTCGTCGAGCGTCGCGCGCAGCTCGGGCACCGTCGCGCCCACGCACGTGAAATGCGCCATCGCCTCGAGCCCGTGCTCGTCCTTGATGCGCTTGACGATCTCGATCGTCTTCTCGCGCGTCGAGCCGCCGGCGCCATAGGTGACGGACACGAACGAGGGATCGAGCGTCTCGAGCTCCTCGAGCGCCGCATACAGGTTGCGCTCTCCCGCCTCCGTTTTCGGAGGGAAGAACTCGAAGGAGAACACGGGTCCGTCCTCGGCGAGGATCCGGTCGATTCGCATCTGACGATTATGCAGCCCAGCGCTCGGGCTCGCCGGGCACGCGCTCGACCTCGCCGATCACCTCGAGGTGGGTGAGGTAGGCGAGCACCTGCGAGAGCAGCCACTGCCCGTTCTGCGGCGAGAGCGAGTCCCCGTAGACGGCCCTCACCACGTCGAAGGCGCTCAGCGGCTCCTCGCCGAGGCCGCCCCGGACCTGCTCGAGGTGCTCCTCTACGAGCACGCGGTTGCCCTGGATGTGGGCGTGCACGTCGGCGAACGTGCGTCCGTGGCCCGACAGGCACAGCCGCGCGCCGAGCCGCTCCACCTTGTCGAGCGAGTGCAGGAACTCGCCCGTCGGGTCCGGCGAGTTCCCGAACTCGAAGTACAGCGAGATGCGCCCGAGCAGGTGGTCGCCCGAGATCATGAGCCGCCGCTCGGGCTGGAACAGGCAGACGTGCGAGGGAGAGTGGCCGGGCGTCTCGTACGCCACCCACTCCCCCAGGCTCGTGGCGACGCGGACGCCGTCGCGCAGGTCGCGGTCCGACTGCACCGGCCCTGCGAAGCCCGACCCCGACCCGCCGCGTCCGCGCTCGGCGGCGTAGCGACGCAGCGGCTCCTCAGGAACGCCGCTCTGGCGCGCCACCTCGAGCCGCCGCGCGAGCACCGCATCGGGGTCCTCGATCATCCGCGACATCAGCTCGTGGCTGGGGTGCATCCACAGCTCGCAGCCCGTGCGCTCGACGATCGTCGAGGCCTGGCCGCAGTGGTCGGAGTGCGCGTGCGTGCACACGAGCAGCTGCACTTCCTCGAGGCGCAGGCCGCACATCTCGAGGGCCCGTTCGAGGTTCTCCATCGAGCCCGGCTGGTGCATGCCGGTGTCGAACAGCACGAAGCCGCCCTCCGCCGCGACCGCCCACGCGTTGCAGTGCGGCACACCCGGCCACGGCAGCGGCAGGCGCAGGCGATAGACCCCCGGCAGCACCCGCTCCCCCCTGCCCAGCTCGCGCTTGCGAGTCACATCGGACACCCGGCGCACACTAGACTACGGCTCTTCAGCGGCGTCAAGGAGGCGTGTATGTCCCAGCGGGAGAAGGCCAGCGACGCGAGCACCAAGGTGCAGGAGGCCGCCGCCAGCGTGCAGCAGGCTGCGGTTCCCCGCAAACGCATCTCCGGCAGCAAGGCGGAGTCGGTGGCGCGCCGCTACTTCGCCGCGATCGACGCGCGCGAGCTCGACACCGCCGTCTCGCTGTGGGCGGAGGGCGGCCGAGAGAACGTGCGCGGGCAGGTGGACACGCAGGCTCCCGAGGGCGTGCGCGAGTTCATCGGCGCGCTGATCGAGGCCGTGCCGGACATTCACATGGAGGTCGTCTCGACGACCACCGAGGGCGATCGCTGCGGCGTGCAGTGGCGCATGAAGGGCACCTTCGCCGGACCCGGGCCACTTCGGCGGCGTAGCCCCAACCGGGACGCCGATCGAGCTCGAGGGGTTCGACCTGATCACCGTGCGCGACGGGCTGATCCAGAGCAACGACGCCTTCAGCGACTCGATGACGTTCGCGCGCCAGATCGGGATGATGCCTCCGCAGGGCTCGGGCGCCGAACAGCGGATGCTCGGCGCGTTCAACACGAAGACGCGCCTCATCGAACGCATCGCGGGCGGCGAGCCCGGCCTCGTCGCCGAGGGCGTGTGGCTCGTGCAGGGCCAGCCCGGGCGCTGCAACGTTTACCTGATCGAGGACGACGGCGGCGTGACGCTGTTCGACGCGGGGGCGCGCACGATGACGCGAGCGGTCGCCTCGGCGGGCGCGCGCATGGGAGGCATCCGCCGCGTGGTGCTCGGGCACGGCCACACCGACCACCGCGGCACCGCGCCGGCGCTCGGGGTCCCAGTGCTGTGCCACCCCGACGAGGTGCAGGACGCCGAGGGCAGCGGCGGCTTCCGCTACTGGCCGCCGAAGCTCGTCGGCCTGCCCCCGGGAATGCGCCAGTTCCACCGCCTGCTGCACCGCTACGCATGGGATGGAGGGCCGGTGAAGATCGCCGGCACGGTCAAGGAGGGCGACGAGGTGGCGGGCTTCAAGGTGATCGAGCTCCCCGGCCACGCGCCCGGTCAGATCGGGCTCTGGCGCGAGCGCGACCGCCTGGCGATCACGAGCGACTGCTTCTACACGCTCGACATGTGGGGACGTGAACAGCGCTCCGCACCTGCCCGAGCCCCTCTACAACTTCGACACCGAGCAGGCTCGCGCGAGCATCCGCAAGCTGGCTGCACTCGAGCCGGCGGCTGCCTGGCCGGGCCACGCCGACCCGCTCACCGGTGACGTGCTCGCCAGCTCGAGCAGGCGGCGGACGCCGGCTGAGGTGGGCAGGCGCTCCCGCCGGCAGCCGCAGCCAGACGCGCCGAGCACCGACTACCGCGACGCCGAGGGCAACGTGCTCACGCTGCGCGGCTCGCTCACCGCGGGCTCGCGCCGCAGCTACGCCGAGGCGCTCGCCGGTGCCGGCTCCCCCGCCGCGAGCCGCGAGGACGCGTGGCAGCGCGCGGGCGAGCTCCTGTTCGAGCGTCTCGCGGTGCGCTGGGTGATCGCGGGAGCGCCCATCACGCGCCAGCGCGAGCTGCTCCTGCGCTTCCGGGCGGCCTCGCCGCAGGGAGCGCGAATGGGTGCGCGGCGTACTGCGCGAGCACTGCGCGGAGCACTTCCCCGACGTGCAGGCGCCCTGAGCGCCCGCGCCTCAGTCGTCGCTCGAGCAGCTCGAGGCGGGGGCCGCCGGCGGGCCCGGCGGCGATGAACCGCGCGGTGGCGGGGTTGAGCACGAACTCGAGCACCTCGCCGCCCTCCGAGCGGACCCGCAGCCGCCTGCCCTCCTCGTCGAGCGCGATCACCGTCGCCGCCTCGAAGCCGCCGCCGAAGTGGGCGATGCGGGCGGCCGCGCCCACGCGGGGCAGCGGACGGGACGGGAACGGGCACGCCGCGATGCTACGCCACCGGAATGGTACGCCACCGCTACCGATACCTTCCCGGGATGCGCCGGACGAAGATAGTGGCGACGATCGGCCCCGCCTCGCGCGAGCCCGAGACGCTCGTGAGGATGGTCGAGGCGGGCATGGACGTGGCGCGCCTCAACTACTCGCACGGCACGCTCGAGGAGCACGCGGAGACGACGCGCCGCGTGCGCGACGCTGCCGGCCGCGCCGGGCGCCCGGTGGCGATCCTGCAGGACCTCCCCGGCCCCAAGCTGCGGATCGGTCCGCTGCGCGAGGAGATCGTCGAGCTCACACCGGGTGAGGTGCTGACGTTCGCGTGCGGCGGCGAGGAGTTCGCCGGCGACGCCATCGCGGATGAGCATCTCCTGGGAGGGCCTGCCGGACGCCGTGAGCGAGGACGCGGTGCTGTACCTCGCCGACGGCTCGATTCGGCTGCGCGTCGGTGGCGGTGCGCCCCGGCGAGCACGAGATCGACGTCGAGGTGGACGTGGGGGGCGCCGTCGCGCCGCGCCAGGGGCTCAACATCCCGGGCCCCCTCGCCTCGCTGCCCGCGGTGCCCGAGGAGGACCTCGAGCTGCTGCGCCACGGCGAGTCGATCGGCGTGGACATGGTTGCGCTGTCGTTCGTGCAGTCGCCCGAGGACGTCGAGTTCGTGCGCGAGCACACGCGGCTGCCGCTGATCGCGAAGATGGAGAAGCCGGCCGCGGTGGAGCGCGCCGAGGAGATCCTGCGTGTCGCCGACTGCGTGATGGTGGCGCGCGGCGACCTCGGCATCGAGCTGCCGATCGCCCGCGTGCCGATCGTGCAGAAGCAGCTGCTCGAGCTCGCCGGCTGGCTGGCGAGGCCGTCGATCACCGCCACGCAGATGCTCGACTCGATGGTGCACTCCTCGCGTCCCACCCGCGCCGAGGTGGCGGACGTGGCGAACGCGATCCTCGACGGGACCGACGCGGTGATGCTCTCGCAGGAGACGGCGGTGGGCGCGCATCCGGTGGAGGCCATCGAGATGATGGCGGCGGTTGCCGTGCAGGCCGAGTCGATCGCCCCGTACGAGCGCTGGAACGAGATGCGGGTGCGCCGCACCGAGTCCGATCCGGCGTACACGATCGCGCACAACCTCTGCGATGCCGCCCGCGAGCTGCGCCTCGACGCGCTCGTGATCCCGACGCTGTCGGGCCGCTCCGCGCGGCTCGTGTCCGCGCACCGGCCCACCGTGCCCATCTACGCGCTCTCGCCGGGCCGTGAGACCGTGCGCCGCTGCGCGCTGATGTGGGGCGTCGAGGCGGCGTCGATCCGCCGTCACGAGACCACCGAGGCGCTGATCGCCGACGCCGCGCGCCGCGTCGTCGAGCTCGGCTGGTGCGAGCACGGCCAGCGCGTCGGCATCACCGCCGGGCTGCCGTCGGGCAAGCCCGGGACGACGAGCCTCGTGCAGATCCAGGTTCTCTAAGATCACGCAACAGCGGTATGGATTGAATGGCGCGCGCGCGCGGATGATCGGTATATGAGCTCGCCCGCCGTCGCGCCACTCCCCTCCGCAGGCGACCGCGAGATGGTGCGCCTGCAGTGCTCCTTTCAGGCGCCCAGCCTCCGCCACGCCACCGCGCTGGCGGAGGACATCCGCGCCAGCTCCGCGGAGGTGCTCGCCGTTCGCCAGTCAGCTGCGCGCGGAACGGGCAGGCGCGAGTGGATGGTGACGCTCAACGCTCCACCGCTGCCGCTGACGGTGGACGCTCTGCGGGATTGGGAGAAGGAGATGCTCGCGGTGGAGCATGCCCGTCCCGGCTGCCGTTTCCTCGGCTGGAGCGTCCTCGGCGCGTGCGACTCGAGCGCCGGACCTGTGGGGAGGTCCGACGCCCAGGAGAGCCGCCGCCCGTGTCCGCGGCAAACGCAGCGCGAGCTCGTAACGGCCTCGCTGCTGCAATGCCCGAGCAGTGAACGGCGGGGGGTCGTTCACGGCAGGGCCGCGTAGTGGTGACCCGTCCCGCGCCGCAAACGGGGCGGGTCACCGCACGCATCCGCTGACACCGCATCGGCGACGCGAGACGCCGAATCGCGCACCGGCAACGCGGGACGCCCAACCGCTCGCGCGCTCTGCCGGCGCCCGTCGCGCCTATGCCGCGGCCGCCGCCGCAGCGGCCGGCTGTGCGGTCTGCGGAGCGTCTTCGGCGGCGTAGCTCGCGAGCAGCCGTTTCTCCTGCTCGGCGCGCGGGAACTTCAGGAACACGAGCAGCGCGCCGAGCAGCACGGCGATGATGCCGGCGACGATAGGCCCACTGGTCGCCTTTCAGGAACGCCGTCTTCGCGCCTTCGATGATCGTGTGCTGGATCGAGGAGGGGTAGCCCTTGGCGAGGTCGGCGGCGCTCGAGAACGACTTCGTCAGTTCGCTTTCGACTTGGCTCGTGACGGCCTTGTTGCCCGAAGCGGCGATCGCCGCCCCGGCCGCCGCCGCGTACCCGGCAGTCAGCACGGCGCCGAAGATCGACTGCATGATCGCGCCGCCGAGGTCGCGCTGCAGATCGGCGGTGCCCGACGCCATGCCCACGCGCTTGATCGGCACCGAGCCCGTGAGCGAGTGCGATGCGGGCGTCCCGGCGAGCCCCACGCCGATGCCCACGAACGCGTAGCCGAGGCCCACCTTCCAGTAGGAGATGTTCTCCTTCCACAGCAGCAGCATCGTGAGGAAGCCGAGCAGCACGAACACGTAGCCGAACAGGAGCGTGAAACGCGCCCCGCGGCTCTCGACGAGTTTCGCCGAGCGCGGCGCCGCGAGCACCATGCAGAAGGCTGCCGGGCAGGATCGCGAGCCCCGAGTCGACGGTGGAGTATTCGAGCACGTTCTGCAGGAACTGCTGGCCGATGTACATCGCGCCCATCAGCGAGCCGAACACGATGATCCCCGCGATCGCCGCCACCCAGAACGTTGGTCGCGCCGCGGCGTGGAGGTCGTAGAGCGGATTCGGGGCACGCCTCTGCCTGATGTAGAAAGCCCCTGTCGCCGCGGCGGCGACGAGCAACAGGCCGAGCACGAGCGTCCCCTCGTTGGGCACGGGCGCGAAGTTGATGCCTAGGATCAGCGCGCCAACCATCGCGATCGAGAGGACGCCGCCGGCATGGTCGACCGGCTCTGTGGTCTCGCTGACATGTGCAGGGACGAGCTTGACCGCCATCAGCAGGGCGATCACCGCAAGCGGGAGCGTGAGCAGGAACACCGACCCCCACCAGAAGTGCTCCAACAGGATCCCCGAGCAGAGCGGCCCGAGCGATGAGATCGCGCCGCCGATGGCTGCCCACAGGGCGATCGACCTGGTGCGGGCGGCGCCCGACCACAGCGCGGTTATCAGCGCGAGCGTGGTGGGGTATGCCATGCCGGCCGCCAGTCCGCCGATCACGCGTGCTCCGAACAGCACGCCGATCGACGGCGACCACGCGGCGAGGCAGTCGGCTGGCACCGTCAGGCACATGCCGAGGATCAGCAGCAGCTTGCGCCCGTAGCGGTCGCCGACCGCGCCGAAATAGAGAACCGAGGCGGCGAGACCGAGCGAGTAGCCCACCGCGACGAGGTTCAGCGACACCTGCGAGGCGTCGAATTCACGCCCGATCTCGGGCAGCGCGACGTTCGCGACGGCGAGGCCGAGGTTGGCGACCGCGGCGACCGCGATCAGCGCGGCGAGCACGACCCCGGCGCGCTCGGGCCCGGTTCCCGCGTCCTCGGCGGAGGCGGCGCCCGCTGGTGGTTCGACCGCCGCCACCTCAGGCCGCTCCTCGCTGCCGCCCGGTCATCGGGCGAGCATACCCCCCCAAGACGCGTCCGCCAGCGCCTGGGACCGCAACGATTCTGCGCGTGGGCTGCACCGCTCGAGAGCGCCTCGGCCGGGCGCGGTCCCACCGTCCTCGCGCACGACGTTCGCGAACGCTAGCGTGCGGCGCGATGAGCGCTTCGCGTGAAGGGGGTGCCGAGCAACAGCCCGCCGGAGACGCCGCCGGCGATCCCGTCGAGCTCCTCGACGACGCCTCCGGGCTCGCCGCGACGTTCCTCCCCGCAAGCGGGATGCTCTGCTGCTCACTGCGCCTCCGTGGTGTGGAGCTGCTCGCACAGAACCAGGGCGCGGAAGCCTACGCGCGGCGCGGCAAGACGATGGGCATCCCGCTGCTGTACCCGTGGGCGAACCGCCTCGCGGGCTTCTCCTATGAGGTGGCGGGGCGAGCGGTGCAGGTCCCGCACGACCCCGCGCGCGTCGCGCTCGACGGCCGCGGGCTGCCGATCCACGGCGTGATCGGCGGCCGCCTGGCGTGGGCGCCCGACGCCGCTGCGACCCCGCGACGCTCGCTCGCCGCCCGCCTGCGCTGGAGCGCCGAGCAGCCCGAGCTGTTCGAGGTGTTCCCGTTCGAGCACCAGCTTCTCTACGAGGCAGAGCTCGCCGACGGGCGCCTGGAGATCGCGGTGAGCGTGGACGCATGCGCGGCGGATCCGGTGCCGGTCGCGTTCGGCTTTCACCCCTACCTCGCCCCCCCGGGCCCGCCGCGCGAGCAGTGGCAGGTGGCACTGCCGGAGATGCGCGGACTCGTGCTCGACCCACAGCAGATCCCGCTCGGACCCGGCGAGCGGCTCCCCGCCGAGCGGTTCGAGCTCGGCGAGCGCGAGTTCGACGACGGCTACGACTCGCTCGAGGACGGTGCGCGCTTCGCGGTGGCGGCGGGCGGCATGCGCCTCGCGGTGGAGCTGCTCGAGGGCTATCGCTTCGGTCAGGTGTTCGCGCCGCGCGGCGGGCGCTTCATCTGCTTCGAGCCGATGAGCGCCCCGGCGAACGCGTTGCGAAGCGGCGACGGGCTGCTGGTGCTCGGCCCCGGCGAGCGCGCGCGGGCACGCTTCGTTTTGAGCGTCGCCGAGGCTCGCTGAGCATCGGCCGAGGGTCGCACAGAAGTGCGGTCTTGCCGCGCTCCCTACGCCCGATCGCGGAGCTATGATCGGCCGCGGCCGTCCGTTGTCGACGCCTTTGGAGGGGCATTGAGCTCGATCCTCATCCGCGCAGGGGACGCCTCGTGACGAACGACCTCGCGCGCTGGCAGTTCGGGACGACGAGCATCTACCACTTCCTGTTCGTGCCGGTGACGATCGGGCTCGCGTTCCTCGTGGCGCTCCTGCACACCGCCTGGTACCGCAACCAGAAGCCGGAGTACAGGCGCCTCGCGCGCTTCTTCGGGACGCTGCTGCTCATCAACGTGGCGGTGGGCGTCGTCACCGGCCTCATCCAGGAGTTCGAGTTCGGGATGAACTGGTCGGAATACTCCCGGTTCGTGGGCGACGTGTTCGGGGCGCCGCTCGCGATGGAGGGCCTCGCCGCGTTCTTCCTGGAGTCGACGTTCCTCGGGCTGTGGGTGTTCGGGTGGGACCGCCTCCCCAAGCGTGTGCACCTGGCGTGCATCTGGATCGTGGCGGCGGGGACGATGCTCTCGGCGATGTTCATCATGGCGGCGAACTCGTGGATGCAGCACCCCGTCGGCTACGTGATGAACAGCCACGGGCAGCCCGAACTGAACAACATCGGCGCGCTGTTCACGAACCCCACGTTCCTGTGGGGCTACGTGCACGTGATCCTCGCCTCGCTGATCACGGGATCGCTCGTGATGCTCGCCGTCTCCGCGTGGCAGATCCTCAAGGAGCGCGACGTCGAGATCTTCCACCACACGGCGCGATTGTCGGTGATCGTGCTGCTGCCCTCGATCCTGCTGGGGATGTTCGTCGGCAGCGAGCTCGGGGTGATCGAGGCGAAATACCAGCCGATGAAGATCGCTGCTGCGGAGGCACAGTGGGAAACGTGCACGTCGTGCTCGTTCTCGCTGTTCCAGATCGGCGGTGGCCAGAACGACAAGACTCCCTCGCAGATCATCGAAGTCCCCTACCTGCTGTCGATCCTCGCCACTAACTCACTGCACGGCGAAGTGAAGGGGCTCAACCAGGTGCAGGCCGAAGAAGAAAAGAAGCACGGCCCGGGCAACTACGTCCCCGACGTGTTCATCCAGTACTGGTCGATGCGGATCATGGCCTACCTGGCGTCGCTGATCGCGCTGCTCGCGCTGTGGGGAGGGTGGCTGCTCCACCGCGGCAGGCTCGACTCCTCCAAGCGCTTCCTGCGAGTGTCGGTGTGGGCGGTGATCACCCCGTTCCTGATGAACACGGCGGGCTGGATGCTCACAGAGAACGGGCGCCAGCCGTGGATCGTCCAGGGGTTGATGAAGACCGCTCACGCGAACTCGCCCGCGGTGAGCTCGGGTGAAATCTGGGCGAGCCTGATCGTCTTCTACGCGATCTTCATCGCGCTGGGCGTCACCGACCTGCTGCTGATGCTGCGCTACGGGCGCAAAGAGCTCGGTCGCGACGAGCAGCCCGCTGCGGCGAGCGGCACGGCCGGCCTAACCCCTGTCCCCACGCTCACCTACTAGGAGCGCCGCTTGCTGCACCTGCACACGCTCTGGTTCATCGTCCTCGCGGTCCTGTGGGTCGGCTTCTTCGTGCTCGAGGGCTTCGACCTCGGCGTCGGCGCGCTGCACACGCTCGTCGGCAGGACCGACACCGAGCGGCGGATCGCGATCAACACGATCGGCCCATGGTGGGACGGCAACGAGGTGTGGCTGATCGTCGCCGGCGCGGGCACGTTCGCCGCGTTCCCGGCGTGGTATGCGACCTGGTTCTCCGCGCTCTACCTCGCGCTGCTGATCGTGCTCGCTGCGCTGATCGCGCGCGGCGTCTCCTTCGAGTTCCGCGGCAAGCGCGACGACGAGCGCTGGCGGCGCACCTGGACGTGGTGCCTGACGATCGGGAGCCTGCTGATCCCGCTGCTGATCGGGGTCGGGCTCGGCGACCTCCTCGCCGGCCTGCCGATCGACTCGAGCCACAACTTCACCGGCGACTTCTTCGACCTCCTCACCGGTTACGGCCTCTACACCGGAGTGACGTTGCTCGCGCTCTGCCTGTTCCACGGCGCGGTCTTCCTCACGCTGCGCACCGAGGACCCGGTGCGCGCGCGGGCGCGGGCGCTCGCGCCGCGGCTCGGATGGGTGGCGAGCGCGCTCGTGGTGGGCTTCGTCGCGTTCACGCTGGCCGAATCGGGGAACGGCGACTTCCCCCACCCCGTGCAGGTGCTGGCGGTGCTCGCGATCCTGTTCGCGGCGCGCCTGTCGAGCACCGCCAGCGAGGGCTGGGCGTTCACGTGCTCGGCTCTGGCGATTGCGGCGACCGTGGGGTCGCTGTTCATCGAACTGTATCCGCAGGTGATGGTGTCGAGCACGAGCGCCGCATACGACCTCACGGTCAGCAACGCCGCCTCGGGCGGCTACGCGCTGAAGGTGATGACGATCGTCACCGTGCTGCTGCTCCCCGTCGTGCTGCTCTACCAGGGCTGGTCCTTCTACGTGTTCCGCGGGCGCGTAACGGCTCCCGCCGAGAGCCCTGGCGAGGGCGGCGCATCGGAGCCGCCCGCCGCTCCGCTCGGCGCCTCGCCGCAGGCGTAGCCCCGGCCGGCTAGCGCGCCTCCTCGCGCCACAGCTGCGCGTAGCGGCCGCCGCGGGCAAGCAGCTCGGCGTGTGTCCCGCGCTCGAGCACCGAGCCCGTCTCGAGCACGAGCACCTCATCGACGTCCTCGAGGCCCTGGAGCCGGTGCGTGATGAGCAGCGTGGCGTGATCGCGGGTGACCGCGAGCAGGTCGGCGACGATCGCGTCCGCGGTGGCCGTGTCGAGGTGCTCCCCGGGCTCGTCGAGGATCAGCAGCGGGAAGTCAGCGAGCAGCGCGCGGGCGATCGCGAGGCGCTGGCGCTGGCCGCCCGACATGCGCGCGCCGCGCTCGCCGAGCTCGGTCAGCAGGCCATCCGGGAGCGCCTGCGCCCACTCGAGCAGCCGCGCCCGGTCGAGCGCCGCGAGCAGCTCCTGCGGATCGGCGTGCCGCCTCGCCAGGCGCAGGTTCTCCTCGAGCGTGCTGTCGAACACGTGCGCGTCCTGAGATACGAGCCCGATCCTCGCGCGGCACTCCTCGCCGCGCAGATCCGAGATCTCGACGCCGTCGAGCGTCACCGAGCCGTGCTCGTATTCGAGGAAGCGGAGCAGGACCCCCGCGAGCGTCGACTTCCCCGCGCCGCTCGGCCCGACCACCGCCACGCGCCGTCCGGGGGCGAGATCGAGGTCGATGCCCTCGAGCGCCGGCCGCTGCGCGCCGGGATAGGAGCAGGAGAGGCCGCGCACCCGCAGCCGGTCGGGGCCTTCGCCGAGCGCCGCCGGTTTCGCGGGCTCGCGGACGGGGTCGGGAGCAGCGAGCACCTCCTGCACCCGCGCGGCCGCGCGGCGCACGCGCTCGAGCGCCTGCGTGGCTGCGGGCAAAGGCGCCACCAGTTCGAAGGCGACCAGCGGGATCAGGGCGAGTCCCGCGAGCAGCACGCCTTCCAGCCGCCCTTCGTGGACGGCTGCGACTCCGACGAGCAGACAACCCCACATCGCGAGCCCCGAGCAGAGGCTCGTGAGCCCCTGTCCGGCACCGGCCGTGCGCGCGCTCGCTGCGGCGCCCCGCGTGAGCTGGGCGTCCGCGTCGAGGGCGCGCTCCAGGTGCGCGCTCGTCGCTCCGTTCACCGCGAGCTCGGGGGCGCCTTCGAGGAGGTCGACAACCGCTGCGGTGAGATCGCCGCGCGCCCGCGCCTGGCGCGCCTCGCTGCGGCGCGCGAGCCGGCCCGTCAGCCACGGCACCGCGGTTCCGGCGAGTAGCAGCGCGACGAGCAGGATGAGACCCGCCAGCGGGAGCATCGCCGCCATCAGCGCGACGGTGGCGAGACCGACGATGAGCGCGATCGCGAACGGCGGAAGCACCCGGAGCATCAGGTCCTGCAGCGAGTCGACGTCGTGGACGAGGCGCGCCAGCAGGTCGCCGCTGCGGAAGGCGGGCAGCCCCAGCGGCGCGAGACGCTCGAGCCGTTCATACAGCCGGGCGCGCAGCTCGGCGAGCACGCGGAAGGCGGCATCGTGGCCGACGAGCCGCTCGCCGTAGCGGCACAGCCCCCGGGCGAGCGCGAAGAACTGCACGCCCACGATCGCGAGCGCCACCGCCGACTCCTGCGGCTGCTGCGAGGAGCGCGAGATCAGCCACGCGGAGGTCGCGATCAACCCGATCGCCGCCGCCATCGCGCCGGCGCCGAGCAGCGTTGCGAGGACCAGCCGGCGCGCCGCCGGCCGCGCGATCGAGAGCGTGGACCGCAGCGGGGCCTCGAGGCCGTTGTCGTTCACCACGAGCGGGATGCCCGGCGCGGGGGCGCTCACGCGGCCACCTCCGCCGCCGCGAGCGAGACCACGCGATCGGCGAGCGCGATCAGCGCCGGGCGATGCGCGACGAGGATCACCGTGCGCCCGCGTGCGAGGCTCCCGATCGCCTCCACCACGCCGCGCTCGGTGTCGCCGTCGAGGTTCGCGGTGGGCTCGTCGAGCAGCAGCAGCGGCGCGTCGCGCAGGAACGCCCGCGCGAGCGCGACGCGCTGGCGCTCGCCGGACGAGATGCCCGCTCCGCGCTCGCCGAGCACGGTTGCGAGACCCTGCGGCAGCCTGCTCACCGCCTCCTCGAGCCCTGCCCGGGCGACCGCGTCGCGCACCTGCGCGTCGTCCGCCCCGGGACGCCCGAGCCGCACGTTCTCCGCGATCGAGGCGCCGAACAGGTGCGGGCGCTGGGGCACCCACGCGAGCGCCCGGCGCCATGCCTCGAGATCGAGCTCGGCGAGCTCAGCCTCGCCGACCCGGACGGATCCCGCGTCGGGGCGGACGAGCCCCAAGAGGACGGCGAGCAGCGTCGACTTGCCGCAGCCGCTCGGTCCGGTGAGCGCCAGGATCTCGCCCGCGTGCGCCGTCAGCGAGATCCCGTCGAGCGCAGGCTGGACGCGGCCGGGGTAGCGGAAGTGCAGATCCTCGACGAGGAGATCGGCGCGCGCCGGGTCGGGGAACCGGGTGCGCGTGCCGCGCGGTGGGGAGGGAGCGTCGAGCAGGGCGAACACGCGCTCGGCCGCCGCCACGCCCTCGGCGCTCGCGTGGTAGTTGGCACCGAGCCGGCGCAGCGGCAGGTAGGCCTCGGGGGCGAGCACGAGCGCGAACAGCGCGGTGCGCAGCCCGAGCTCGCCGTTCAGCAGGCGCAGGCCGATCGCTACCGCGACGAGCGCCACGGAGATCGTGGCGACGAGCTCGAGGATCAGCGAGGAGAGGAACGTCACGCGCAGCGTCGAGAGCGCCGTGCGGCGATAGCGGTCGGTGATCTCGCGGATCGCCGCCGCCTGGGCGCGCGCGCGGCCGAACACCTTCAGCGTGGGCAGGCCGGCGACGACGTCGAGGAAGTGGCCGCCGAGGCGCTCGAGCGTGCTGAGCTGGCGGTCCATGCGTTCCTTCGTGCTCGCGCCCACGAGCGCCATGAACAGCGGGATCAGCGGGATCGTGAAGGCGATGATGGCCGCCGAGACCCAGTCTTCGACGAGCACCGCGACGATCACCATCGCCGGCACGATCGCCGCGAGGAACAGCTGCGGCAGGTAGAGCGAGAAGTAGGCGTCGAGCACGTCGATGCCACGGGTGACGAGCAGCGCGAGCTCGCCCGTGCGGCGTTCGCGCGAGCTGTCGAGGCCGAGGGCCGCGACACGCTCGAGGAGCGCGCTTCGCAGCTGCGACTTGGCGCGCGCGGAGGAACGGGCGGCGGCGAGCTCCGCGCCCCACGCGATCAGCGCGCGCACGGCGACGACGACGAGCAGCGCGAGCAGCGGGCCGCTCAGCTGCGAGGGGCCGCGCGCGCCCGAGAACGCTCGCGAGACGACATCGGCGAGCAGCCACGCCTGCGCGAGGATGAGCAGGCCGCTGAGCGTCCCGAGCCCGACCGACACCGCCAGGAACGCGCGCGTGGCACGCGCATAGCGCAGCAACCGGGGATCGAGAGCCCTCATCCGCCAATCATGACCCGGGGGTCGAGCGACGGGGCGGGACGCCGGCTAGTGCTCGGCGCCCACCCCCGGCAGCAGGTGCTCCACTGACGCGAGGTCGGAATCGATGACCTGGTTCTGCGGCTCGCCCACACGCATGCTGATCCAGTCGATCAGCACCTTCAGGCGATGGCCGGGGCCGCCGCCCGAGAGGTAGTACATGTGCACCGTCAGGTAGGTGGCGAAGGCGGGACGCCCCCACAGCTCGTGGCCCCTGATCTCGCAGATCGCGCGGCCCCTCCCGACGACGGCGAGCGCTCCCTTGTCGAAGTAGCGAAACGGCGTCGTGGCTCCCGCGGAGCCGCCACGGATCGCCTTGGCGACGTGGCGCGCCTGCTGGATCGCGACGGTGGCAAGACCCGGGAGCGGCCTCCCGCCGGCGCCCTCGAGGCTCGTGGCGTCGCCGATCGCGGAGATCTCGGGATGCCCGGGGATCGTGAGGTCGCTCTGCACGTGCACGCGCCCGCCGCGGTCGCTCTCCGCGCCCGTCGCCTGCGCGAGCACCGAGGAGAAGCTCGCCGCCTGCACGCCGGCCGCCCACACGACGGTCTTCGCGTCGATGCGCCGTTCCTCCCCGCCCACGCTCGCGGTGACGCCATCGTCGTCGATCGCCGTCACCCGCGCACCCTCTTGCACGGTGACACCGAGATCGGCGAGGTAGCCGGCGACCTTCTCCGACAGCTTCGGGCTGAACGCGGCGGTGACGCGCTCGCCCGCGTCGAGCAGGATCACCTTCGCCTTCGCCGGGGAGCTCTTCGTGAAGAACCCCTTCATCGTGTGGCGCGTGACGATCGCGAGCTCTCCTGCGAGCTCCACGCCGGTGGGACCGCCGCCGATGATCACGAACGTCAGCCAGCGATCGCGCTCGGCGGGGTCGGAAGCGCGCTCGGCCTCCTCGAAGGCGCCGTAGATGCGGTTGCGCAGGCGCACGGCGTCGTCGAGGGTCTTCAGGCCGTAGGAGACGTCGCTCCACTCGTCTTTGCCGAAGTAGGAGGTCTGCGCTCCGCAGGCGACGATCAGGCTGTCGTAGTCGAGCCGCTCGCCGCGGTCGAGGATCACCTGCCGCTCCTGCGCATCGAGCCCTGTGGCGCGCGCCATCAGCACCGAGACGTTGCGGGCCCGCTTCAGGGCCGCCCGGATAGGGGTGGCGGTCTCGCCTGTGGAGAGGCCGCCGCAGGCGAGCTGGTAGAGCAGCGGCTGGAACAGGTGGTGGCTCATCGGATCGACGAGCGTCACGTCCACGTCGGCTCGGCGCAGCTCGCGCGCCGCGGTGAGGCCGCCGAACCCGCCGCCGACGATCACGACGCGCCGGCGCCCGTCCGAGGCCCTGTCAGCCACCGCTCGCCCCCTGCCCGGCGCCGGGGGCCCCGACGCGCTCGAGCAGGTGATCGCCGACGCGGAGCGCGTTCGCCATCGCCGTGAGCGCCGGGTTCACCGCGCCGATGCTCGGGAAGAAGCTCGTGTCCACGACGTAGAGGTTGTCGAGCTCGTGCGCCTTGCAGTCGGCGTCGAGCACCGACTCGGCGGGGTCGCTGCCGAAGCGGCAGGTGCCCGCCTGGTGAGCGACGCCCGCCACCGGGATCGGGTTCTTCAGGTAGGCGTGGCGCACGCTGTGGTGCTCCTCCATGCCGAGCTTGCCGAGCAGCGACTTGAGCGTCTCGTACAGGCGCCTGCGCGGCTCCGCGTTCGTCGCCGTGTAGCTGAGCCTGATCGTGCCGTCATCGCTCAACGTGACGCGGTTCTCCGCGACAGGAAGATCCTCGCTGGACAGCCAGAAGTCGACCGCGTGACGGGCGATGCGCTCGAGCGTGCGGCTCGGCGCGAGCAGCGTCTCCACCGGCTTCTCGCCGCGGAACATCGGCGCCTGCGACTTGCCCACCATCTGGATGTTGCCGAGCGGGTAGTCGAAGTCTGGTCCTTTGAAGTAGTAGTCGTTCACCCCGAGGGTCTTCTGGAAGACGGTGGGGTTGGGCTCCTTCGAGAGCGCGAGCACCGCCACGCTGTTGTGGAACATGTAGTTGCGCCCCACCACGTCCGAGCCGTTGGCGAGGCCGTTGGGGTGGCGCTCGTTCGCCGAGGCGAGCAGCAGCGCAGCCGAGTTCGCCGCCCCGGCGGAGACGACGACGACGTCGGCGCTGTAGCGCTCCCTGGCTCCGTCGCGCTCCACCTCCACCTCGGTGACGGCGGTCCCGGCGTCGTTCGTGCGCAGGCGCACCGCCCGCGCGCCTCGCAGCAGGGTGACGTTGGGGTGCTCGATCGCCGGGCGCACGGCGATCACCTCCGCATCGGACTTGGCGTGCACGAGGCAGGGGAAACCGTCGCAGTCGTTGCAGCGCACACACGCGCTGTAGGCCATGTTGCCCTCGTTCAGCATCACGCCGCAGGGGGCATGGAAGGGATGGTGCCCGGTCGCCGCGAAGTCGTCCGCGAGCTGCTCGATGCGCGGCTCGTGCGAGACGGCGGGGAACGGATACGGCGCCGAGGCGGGAGGTTCGGTGGGGTCCTCGCCGCGTGCGCCGTGGACCTGGTAGAGCTGCTCCGCCTGCGTGTACCACGGCTCCATGTCCTCATAGGAGAGCGGCCACGCGGGCGAGATGCCGTCGTGGTGGCGCAGCTCCCCGAAGTCCTCGGCGCGGAGGCGGTAGAGCGCGGCGCCGTAGAGCTTTGTGGCGCCGCCGACGTAGTAGTGCACCTGGGGCTGGAACGCCTTGCCGTCGCGATCGAGCCAGCTGTCCTTCGACATGTAGCGGCCATCGACGAACACGTCCTCGGCGAGCCAGTTCTGCGGCTCGCGCGGAAGCCAGTCGCCGCGCTCGAGCAGCAGCACGCGCTTGCCGGAGGGCGCGAGGCGATGGGCGAGCGTGCCGCCGCCGGCGCCGCTGCCGATGATGATCACGTCGTAGGCGTCCGCCATCACAGCTCGCCCATGTACTCGGCGACGATGATGCGCGCCGCCGCCTCGATCAGCGCGAGGTGGGAGAAGGCTTGGGGGAAGTTGCCCAGATGGTGCGCGGTGCTCGTGTCGAACTCCTCGGCGTACAGCCCGAGCGGAGAGGCCACCCGCAGCAGCCGTTCCATCAGGTCGCGCGCACGCTGGTCCTCGCCCACGACCGCAAGCCCGGATACGAGCCAGAACGAGCAGATCAGGAAGCTGCCCTCCTTGCCCGAGAGCCCGTCGTCGGTTTCGTCGGTGCGGTAGCGCAGCACGAAGCCGTCCTCGGTGAGGTCTTCGGCGATCGCGAGCACGCTCGCACGCAGCCGCTCGTCACTCGGGGGGAGGAAGCCGAAGATCGCGGCGAGCAGGGTGGAAGCGTCGAGTGCGTCTGTTTCGTAGTGCTGGCGGAGCACCCCGCCCTTGCTGACGCCGTGGGTGAGCACGTCCTCCTTGATGTCCTGTGCGGTCTGGCCCCACTTGGCCCTGAGCTTGTCGTCGCCGCGGATCTCGGCGAGCTTCGCGGCGCGGTCCATCGCCACCCAGCACATGAGCTTCGAGGAGACGTAGTGCTTGGGCGCACCGCGCGCCTCCCAGATGCCCTGATCGGGCTTGCGCCAGACCTTCGTCGCACACTCGGCCTGCGCCTGCACGATCGGCCACAGCCGGCGCGGCAGGCGCTGGCTGCGCTGCGTGTGCAGCAGGATCGAGTCGAGCGCCGCCCCGTAGACGTCGTTCTGGCGCTGGTTGTAGGCGCCGTTGCCGATCCGCACCGGGCTCGCACCCGCGTATCCCGAGAGGTCCTCGCGCAGGCTCTCGCGCAGGTCGCGGCGCCCGTCGATCCCGTACATGATCTGCAGCGCGCCGTCTTTGTTGGTCTCGAGGTCCGCGACGAACTGCATGAACTCCTCGGCCTCCCAGTCGAGGTTGAGGTAGTGGAGCGCCTGTAGCGTGAACGTGGAGTCCCGCAGCCACGTGTAGCGGTAGTCCCAGTTGCGCTCCCCGCCCGGGGTCTCGGGCAGCGAGGTCGTGAGCGCGGCGACGGTGGCGCCGGTTGGCATGTAGGTGAGCCCCTTGATCGCGAGCGCCGAGCGCTGGATGGGATCGCGATAGCGGTGGTCGGGGATCCGCGCCCGGCCGAGCCACTCCCGCCAGAAGCGGGCGGTCGTCGCGATGTGCTCGTTGGCCTCGTCGATCGTCTGCGGCGCCGCGAGCCCCTCCGCCCACGACAGTGAGCAGAAGATCTGCTCGCCCTGATGCAGCACGTGCCGCGCCCGCACGCGTTCGCCCTCGACGCCCGCCGCGAGGTCCGTTGTGAGCCTGATGGTCAGATCGTTGCCGGCAGCGTCGGCGATGTGGCCTTCGTTGCGCACGGTCCATTCGGGCGGAACCCGTCCGTAGTCGAAGACCGGTTCGCACGTCAGCTCCATCTCCACATGACCGTCGAGGCACATCGCAACACGCACGAGCAGGTGGGCGGCGTCTTCGTCGGTGGGCGGCCGCGTGTGCGGGGTGACCGTGTCTTCGCCGCGGCGCGGGCCGATGATCAGAGCTTCGCGGACGATGACCCAGCCGGTTGGTGCCTTCCACGTGGTGAGCAGCAGGTTGGTCCCCGGCTCGTACACACGCCCCGAGGGCACGTTGATGCCGAACGGCCCGAAGCGGAAGGATCCCGCCTGGCGGTCGAGCAGCGTGCCGAACACGCTCTGCGCGTCGAAGCGCGGCACGCACAGCCAGTCGAGCGACCCGTCGGGGGCGACGAGCGCGCCCGTGTGGCAATCCGACAGGAACGCGTAGTCGGCGATTGGCGGGAAGGGGGAGGCCATCGCCGCGCTCTGCGGCATCTGTGGCTCGCCCGCACCCGCCGGAGGCGCCCCCCTCCGCGGCGGTTTTCGAGCGGCCGCGCCGCCGATCGTCGTGCGCGTCCTGGGCCCTGCAGCTTTGGCTTTTCCACTCGCAGCTTTCTTCCTCGCGCTCGCCGCTTTCGTCGCGGCGCGCGCGGGCGCACTTTTCGTGCTCGCTTTGCTCGGTTTGCGTTTTGCCGGGCTCATTCCTCCACCCATGGTCCGTGCCAGCCGCCGAACCTCGCGACCAGCTTCTCTGCCTCCTCCGGGCCCCACGATCCCGGCGCGTAGGGATGCACCGAGGGCGGGCTCGTTAGGAGCGGTTCGAAGATCCGCCAGGTCTCTTCGACGCTGTCCTGGCGCGTGAAGCGCGTTGCGTCCCCGCTCATCGCGTCGAGCAGGAGCACCTCGTAGGGAGTCGGCGCCTCGCCGCCCTGCTCGGCGAACTCGACGTCGAGCGTGACGCGCGCGGCGCCTGTCACATCGGCGCGGTGGGCGTCGAGCACCACCCGCGCCCCCGTCGTGGGGTCGAGCTTGACGACGAGCTGGTTCGGTTCGGGGCGGCGGTGTCCCTCCTCGAGGAAGCCCAGGCGCGGCGGGTCGCGGAAGACCGCGCGCAGCTCGGTCTGGGTGACCGGAAGGCGCTTGCCGGTGCGGATGAACCACGGCACTCCCGCCCAGCGCCAGTTGTCGATCTCCAGGCGCAGGGCGGCGTACGTCTCGGTGGTGGAGTCCTTCGCGACGCCGTCGATGTCGAGATAGCCGTCGTACTGGCCGCGGACGTAGTGCGCGGGGTCGGCGTCGTGGATCGAGCGGAACAGAGCGAACTTCGCGTCCTTGAGCGTGGCCGCGTCGTTGCCGGCGGGCGCCTCCATCGCGGCGAGCGCCACGAGCTGCATCAGATGGTTGACGACGACATCCCGAATTGCTCCGACGGGGTCATAGAAGTGGCCACGGTCCTCGACGCCGAAGTCCTCCGCCATCGTGATCTGCACGCATGCGACATGGCTGCGGTTCCAGATCGGCTCGATCATCGTGTTCGCGAAGCGCAGGTACAGGAACTCTTCCGTCCCCATCTTCCCGAGGAAGTGGTCGATGCGGTACAGCTGCGACTCGTCGATCGACTCGTGGATTTCGGCTGCCAGTTCGCGGGCGGAAGCGAGGTCGTGGCCGAACGGCTTCTCCACGACCACGCGGGCCTCGGCGGTGAGGCCCGCGTCCTTCAGCTGCTTGATCACCGGGCCGAACAGGAACGGCGGGATCTCCAGGTAGAAGACGGGCGTCTTCGCCTCGCCGATGGCGCCGGCGACGCGCCCGTACGTGGCGGAGTCGGTGAAGTCGCCGCTCACGTAGGACAGCCGGCCCGCGAACTTCTCGAACACGGCCTCGTCGACCGGCTCGAGCGCCTCGATCGATTCGCGCGCGCGCTTGCGCAGGTCATCGACGGTCCAGTCGTCCCCCGCCACGCCCACGATCGGGCAGTCGAGCAGCCCGCGCCGCTCGAGGCGGTACAGCGAGTGGAACGTCATCACCTTCGCCAGGTCGCCGGTGATGCCGAAGATGACGAGCACGTCGGCGGGCTGCGCATCGACGTGCATGCCCCGGTCCGCCGTCCGCGTCTTCGGTCCCTTCGGAGTGATCACGATGAGCCTCCGTTCGCCCGCTCTGATCGACGAGGCGCGCGCTCCCTTCGCGTCCGCGAAAGCCCAGCCTATTACGATGCCGCGGGGGACGCGTTCCCGGGCCGTGCATCGCGAACGCACTGGCGCGCCGACGTGGGACAGCACGGCGCCTGGTGGCGTGCGCCCGCTCTCAGGCGTGCCCGCTGGGGGGCCCGGGGAGGCTCAGCAGCAACGCCACGGCAACCACCAGGATGAGCGTGCCCACGGCGATCAGCCCGTAGCGGGCCTGGCGCAGCCTGAACTGGCTGCTGATCCCCACGAGGAACAGCACGGTCGCCAGATAGACGGTGCCGCGCACGTACTTGTCGGAGGTGTCGCCGGCGTGGGCGCCCTTTGCGAAGGCGGCGTCGGCCTCGGCGTCGAGGGCGCGCGCCTGCACCTGCTGCGGGATCACGTACTGCGGCATGTACGAGGGCCCCGGGGGAGCGTTGGGGTTGTGTGCAGGGTCGGTTTCCAGCCAGGCGTCGAAGGCGGGACGGTAGCCGGGGCGAAAGCGCTTGCGCGCCAGGCGCATCGCGTTGGCGTTGTCCGTCGTGAAGCCCGCGAACCAGGCGTTGAAGGACACCGAGTCGAGCGTGCGGATCTGGAGCGCTTCGAGGTTCGCGCGATTCGCCTTCGTGCGCGCGGCGGACGCGGCGGCGAGCGACACCGAGGACTCCGTCCCCCACTTCGCCGCCGCGAAGCCCGAGTACGCCGCGAGGACCGCGACGAGCGACAGCAACACCGCCTCGACGATCGACAGTGTCCGATCGCGCGCGTCATGCTCCCCGTGCGCTGAGGAGTGGCGCGCGTGCTCGCCGATCTCTTTCCCCACCTCCGCCGGCGACAGGCCCTCGGGCATGGCGCCGCAGTTTGCCAGCATGCCGGTCGGTATGGTGGCCTGCACCATCCTGGCGCCGAGGAACAGAGCCCGCACGCGGTGACGGCTGCCGAGCCGCCGCAGGACGACCCGTCCGAGGAGGAGCCGCCCACGAGCGAGCTGCCGCAGCCGACGGCGCTGCCGGCCGAGCCCCCCCACGACGGGTCTCCGCGCGCGCCGCGCGCGCAGACGGCCACGGGCGACACGGCGCCGCCGTCGCCGACACGGCGGGCGGGCCGCTGGCGGGTGAACGCCCTGCTCGCGGCGGCCGTCGTCGTGGGCGTGTTCGCGGTGCTCGCCGTGTGGGTCCACAGGCAGCTCCTGAACACCGACAACTGGACGAGCACGAGCTCCCAGCTGCTCGCCAACCCGAAGGTGCAGAAGGCGGTGGGCGACCTGCTCGTGAACGAACTGTTCAACAACGTCGACGTGACGAAGGAAGTCAAGAAGGTGCTGCCATCGGAAGTGTCGGCGCTCGCCTCTCCCGCAACCGCGGGGCTGCAGCGCGCTGGCGATCCAGCTCGCGCCCGCCGTGCTCGCCACCGGCAAGGTGCAGCAAGCGTGGCGTTTCGCCAACCGGACGGCCCAACAGGAGCTGCTGCGGATCCTCGGCGGGGGCAGCAAGACGATCTCCACCGAAAACGGCGAGGTGGTGCTGAGGCTGCACCCGCTGCTCGAACAGCTCGCCTCGCAGGTGGGGCTCAAGGAACAACTCGCCACCGTGGAGTCGAAGGTGACCGGTGCGAGCGGCGCTGTGGCGCGGGGCACGGCCGAAGCGAAGCTCGGCGTGAAGCTGCCGCCGACCACCGGCAACATCGTGATCCTGCGCTCCTCGCAGCTGAAGACCGCGCAGAACATCGCGAAGGCCATCAGGGGTCTCGCCGATCGTGCTGCCGCTGCTCGCGATCGGGCTGTTCCTGCTCGCGGTGTGGATGGCGGAGGGATGGCGCCGCGTGGCCGTGCGAGCTGTCGGCTGGTGCCTGGTGCTGGTGGGCCTGATCGTGCTGCTCGCGCGGCGCATCCTCGGCGACGCCGTCGTCGACTCGCTCGTGAAGGTGCCCTGCCAACAAGCCCGCGGCGCACGAAGCCTTCAACATCGGCACGACGCTGCTGTTCGACGCCGCGATCGCCGTGGTCACGTACGGCGCGGCACTCGTCGTGGCGGCGTGGGTGGGCGGATCGACGCGCCCGGCGGTGGCGCTGCGCAGGGCGCTCGCCCCGACGCTGCGCGAGCGCCCCGCTCGCATCTACGTCGTGGCCGGGCTGTTCCTGCTGCTGCTCGTGATCTGGGGGCCGTTCGCCTCCACGCGCCAGCCGCTTACCGGTGATCGGCATCGCGATCCTGCTCGCCGCTCGGAGCGCACATGCTCGAGCGGATGACCGCGGTGGAGTTCCCGGACGCGAGATCCGGCCAGACCGCGCAGGCGATGCGCGACTGGCTCGCCGAGCGCAGGCAGGCCCTTGCGTTCTCGCGGACGGGCTCGCCCACCGCCGGCCGCATCGACGATCTCGAGCGGCTCGCGAGGCTGCACGACAGCGGCGTGCTCACGGACGCCGAGTTCGACGCCCAGAAGGCGGCCGTGCTCGAGACGGGCTCAGACGAGCGCGATCGCTAGCGGGACAGCTCGAACCAGACGCGTGTCTGGCCTTCGCAGTCGACGCCCCAGCGGCTGGCTGCGCACTCGAGGATCTGCAGGCCGAAACCGCCGTCGGGACGGCCCGTGCATTGCTCGCCGGGCGTGAAGCCCTCGCCCGCGTCGGTGACGCTGACCGTGACGGCGTCCTCGCTCGCGCTCGCGGAGAAGCCGATGCGCTCCTCGTCGGGTCCGCTGGAGTGCAGCACCGCGTTGCTCACAACCTCGGAGACGAGCAGCAGCAACGTCTGGCGGCTCGACCCGTTCAAGCTCGATGTCCCGGCAGAGTCCTGCGATCGCGGCGCGCGCGAGGCTGGGCGCCTCGACGGTACGGGGAAGCTCGAGCTCGATCGCTGCGATCCGCTCGCTGACGCGGCGTTCGCGCGTAGCGGTCATCGTGCCGAGCCCTCCACCTCGCCCAATGCTCCTCGGAAAGCGCATGTACACCTGGCAGTATCGACACTGAGGCCGACGATCTGTAATTTCGCGCAAAATGCGCGCTGGACGACGTAAATGCTCGCAAATCGCGGCATTCTCGCGCAAGCCCGACGCACAGATCTGGACTCACGTGAGTGCCCGCGGGCGCGCGCGCGCGGCCCGGCAGCGCGTCAGCTTGCTGCGGGCGTTCCGGCGTGCCCGTAGAACTCGGCCTCCTGGCGGCCGAGTTCGGTGACCGGCTCGTCGCCGTAGATCCACTCGCGCGCGATCCGGTGCCAGTTCGCACGGGCGCGCAGCTGCGAGAGCACGGCGAGCGTGAGCATCTCCATGCGCCGTCCCGAACAGGTGCTCCGCGCGCATGTGCCTGGTGGCGCATCTCCCGGAAGTGAGCTCGACCGCGGGTCCGAGCTCTCGATCATCACCTGCGTCGCGATCTCCGGCGAGAGCTGCACGGGCTCGTCGGCGACCGTGTACCACCAGATCGCGTCGCGCACGAACGCGAACAGCACGTCGGGGTCGACCCGCTCGGGTTCCGGCAGGAAGCCCGACTCCGCGAGCAGCCGGTGGAGCGCGGGCGCGTCGCCCTCGACGACCGCGCGCTGGGCCGCGAGCTCGAGCTCGACGGGCTCGGAGTCGAGGCGCTTGAAGAGGCCGAAGTCCAGGAACGCGACGCGGCCGTCGTCGAGCAGCAGGAAGTTGCCCGGGTGCGGGTCGCCGGAGAACTGGCGGTGCCGGTAGAGGCAGCCGAGGTAGAAGCGGAAGACGATCTCGCCGAGGCGGTCGCGGTCCGCCTGCGAGCGCTGCTTGAGGTCCTCGAAGCCGACGCCCTCGACGTACTCGCTCACGAGCACGCGCTCGCGCGAGAGCGAGCTGACGACCGCCGGGACGCAGATGAACGGATGGCCGGCGAAGATGCGCGCCAGCGAGCGCTGGTTCTGGGCCTCGAGCTCGTAGTCGAGCTCCTCTCCGATGCGCTCCTGGATCTCTTCGGTGACCGCCTTCACGTCGAGCCCCGGCGCCATCCGCTTGAGCAGGCGCATGATCATGTCCAGGTTCTGCATGTCGGCGCGAACCGCGCTCGCGACACCCGGGTACTGCACCTTCACCGCCACCTCCCGCCCGTCCTCGGCGAGCGTGGCGCGGTAGACCTGTCCGATCGAAGCCGCTGCGATGGGCTCCTCCTGGAAGCTCGAGAACACCTCCGAGATCGGCTCTTCGAGATCCTCCTCGATCACCTGGCGCATCTGCTTGAAGGCGACCGTCGGCGCAGCGTCGCGCAGCTTCGCGAGCTCTCGCTGGAACTCCTCGCGGTGCTCCTCGCCGACGAGCCCCACGTCCAGGAAGGACATCACCTGCCCGAACTTCATCGCGGCGCCCTTCATCGTGCCGAGCACCGCGACGATCTGCTTCGCGGTCTCCAGCTGGCGGCGCGACATCGCCGCTTCGGAGGCCTCCTCGCCACGGGTGACGTTGGCAGCGCGCGTGCCGAACTGCTTCACCGCCTCGCTCGCGGCGAGCGTGGCGACCGTCGCTGTGCGGCGCACGCGAGAGGTTGGGATCTTCTCGTTCTCGCGCGTCACGACCTGCATGCTAGGAGCCGTCGCCGCTACCGGGGAGCAGCGCCGTCGCCTGAGCCCTTCAGCCGCGCGACTCCACGCGTGAGCCGGGGACGATGTCGTCGGAGCCGTCCTGCCAGCGCACCCAGGCCTTCGTCCCGCCGTCGTAGTCGGCTCCGAGCAGGACGAGCGTGGCGGGCTCGCCGAGGGCAGTGCAGGGTTCTGAGCCCTCGGGGTCGAGGCCGCGCCAGACGCGGATGAAGGGGTTGGCGTCCCACTCGCGCGCCACCGTGCTCGCATCGGCGTGCCCCGGGTAGATGACCGTGTCTGGCGGAAGCTCCATGAGCGTGCCCATGATCGAGTCGCGCAGGTCCGTATACGTCGTGTGGCCCGGGGCTTTCACGCCGCCCACCGAGTCTTTGAACAGCGTGTCGCCGGTGAACACCGCCTGCTCGCCGTCGCCCGTGTCCTCCACGAGGAACGACAGCATCCCGGCGGTGTGGCCGGGCGTGTGCAGGGCGCGGACCTCGAGCGCACCGAAGCGCAGCTTGTCGCCCGCCTCGACCCCCTGCATGCCGTCCGTCTGGCCCGCCTCCGCGCCGGCCGCTTCGGCGTCGCCGAGCAGCTCCTTCTCGCGCGCGCTGATGAGAACCTCGAGCGAGGGCCAGCGGCTGCGCAGCACGCCCACCTCGCTGACGTGGTCGAAGTGGTGGTGGGTGAGCAGGACGTGGCTGGGCTCGAGCCCGAGGCGCTCGGCCGCGTCGATCAGCGGCTCGACGGGTCCGCCGGCGTCGATGAAGAAGGCCGGGCCGCCCTTGCCGTCGGCGATGAGGTACGTGTTCGAGACGAACTGGGGATGAAGCGCGCGCTCTACTACCACCGCGCCATCCTTGCACAACGCCGGAGCCGCTAGGGGCCCTTCGGCAGCGCCGGCTCGGCACTCGGCGCCCGTCCCGCCACGAGCTCGCGCAGCCCTTCCAGGTAGCGCTCGTCGCCGACGTCCCTGCGCCACTCGAGCACCGGCACGCTCGCCGCAGCCGCCGCCACGCGCTCGCGCGCCGCGTCGAGCGTGGGCGCGGTGCTCGCGAGCGCGACGGCGCGCGAGGTGCCCACCGTGCGGTATGCGCCGGGGGAGCTCTCGACGGCGGAGGAGAAGAACACGTGGCATCCGTCCGCTTCGATCCGCTCGCGATCGAGGGTGAACTCGTAGCGCGGGCCCGCACGGAGCGCGTAGTCGGGAGACACCAGGTAGAGCACCACCGAGCACTCTTCGCGCAGCGGCACGTCGGACTCCGTGAGCGCGCCCGCAGCGATCCGCTCCATCACGCGCGGCCAGCTGCCGCTGAAGAGGCTCATGATGTTCATGCACTCGGGGTCGCCGAAGCGGGCGTTGAACTCGATCACCCTCACCCCCTCCGCGGTGGCGAAGAACCCGCTGTTCATCACGCCGCTGAAGTGGCGGCCTTCCGCGCCGAGGCGCTCGATCACCCGAGCGATGATCGAGCACGCCTGCTCGTAGTCGCCGGCTGCCATGAAGGGCAGCGTGGCTCCGGGCACGGAGAGCGACCCCATGCCGCCCGTCCCGGGGCCCTCGTCGCCGTCGTAGCGGTAGGGGTAGTCGTACGTGGGCGGAGGGAACACGACCGTGCGGCCGTCGCTGATCGCCTGGATCGTGAACTCCGCGCCGATCACCTTCTCCTCGATCAGCACCGACTCGCCCGGCCGCCCTCGGCCGAGCAGCTCGAGCGCATAGGCGCGAGCGTCCTCGTGGCTGTCGAGGTGCGGGCCCATCACCTTCACGCCCTTGCCTCCCGTGAGTCCCGAGGGCTTCACGACGATCGGGTTGGAGCCGAAGGAGTCGATCGCCTCCGCGAGCTCGCTCGCGTCGCGCGCGATCTGCAGCCGCGGCACAGCCTCCGGCGCGACGTCGAGCAGCAGCGTCCGCGCAAAGGCCTTGTTCCACTCGATCTCGGCGCCCGCGCGGGTGGGGCCGACGGCGCCGATCCCGGCGGCGTGCAGCGCGTCGACGACGCCTGCGGCGAGCGGCTCGTCCGCGCTCACCATCGCGAGGTCCACGCCTCGCTCCTGCGCGAACGCGGTGACCGCCTCGGGATCGCACACGTCGCCGATCGCGTGCCCCCCTCCCGACGTGCGCGCGTGCATGAGGATCGAGGGATTGGCGTGGCCGACGAACGCATGCAGCTCGCTGTGCTCCGCCATGCGCATCGCCAGCGAGCTCTCCCGCCCCCCGTGGCCGACGATCAACGTTCGCACGCCGCCAGTCTAGACTCCCGCCCATGGCACTAATCCACACCTGCTACCGGATCACCGACATCGACCGCTCGGTTGCCTTCTACAAAGCGCTGGGCTTCGAGGAGGTCGGCCGGCTGCCGATCCGCGACGAGGCCGTCAACGTCTTCATGAACCAGCCCGGCGACGGCGACATGCCGCGCCTGGAGCTCACCTACAACTTCGGCGTGGACGCCTACGAGCTCGGCACCGCGTACGGGCACATCGCGATCACCACGGACGACATCCACGGAGCGCTCGCGAACCTCAAGGAGCAGGGGATCGAGCCCGAGAAGCCGCCCTACTCCGTGCGCGAGGGCGGGCTCGCTGCTCGCGTTCGTGAAAGATCCCGACGGGTATCGGGTCGAGATGATCGAGCGGCCGCACGTGAGCAGACCAGCGGCTGAGCAAGCGGGACTGCTCAGACCACTCGCTCGGGTCCGGCGCGACGACCGCCACGGCTCGTGTCGGCGACGATCCGGAACACCGGATAACGGGGTGCGATCTCGGCCAGCTCGTCCAAGGTGGCCGTCGGCGAGACTCCGAAGAATTCGCGCGCCTCGAACTCGGGCGACTTCGAATAGGCCCGCTGGCCGAGGTAGGCGCGGATGATGGGGGCGCGCCGATCGACCGGCACCTCCTCGAGCGTCACCGGCGTGGCCCGCAAGCGGCGGATCACAGCGTGGTAGTCGGCAGCGCGCACGTTGCGCACCCACGCCGACTCCCCCGGCAGTGACACGAGATAGCGGCTGCCTCCGTAATGGGTGCTCACGAGCGCCGTGCGCCGCGGCTTGCCCGTCCGTCGTCCTGGCACCTCGAGTGCGATCGTGTTGCGCGGTGTCAGGCCAAGCACCGCCAACCGGGCCACCCAACGGTTCACGCGCACGATCCCGGGCGTCGGCGGGCGATACGCGATCCGCTCCCTGTAGGTCATCAGCGGCAAGGTTCCCGCGACGTGCCCACCCGGGCATCCGTAGTCGTCCGTCGGCGACGGCGGCTGAGTGCTTCTCATCGATGCCGCCGTGAACCGACGCGCGGGCGGATGAGTTGCAAGCCGTCCAGTAGCCCGACAGGTACCGGGTAGAGCTGATCGAGCAGCCGTAGTGCGTGGGGCGCCCCGGTCCGTAGGACGGAACGCGAGACCTGACGTTCGAGTACGGTCAGGGCTCCACGTGGACCAACCAGGGGGGAAACCATGAGTGAGCAGAACGTCGAGTTCGTCAAGAGCATCTACGGGGCGTTCGCCCAAGGCGATGTGCCCGCCGTGCTCGGAGCATTCGCGGAGGACATTGAATGGTCGGAGGCCGAGGGCATGCCATACGGGGGCGTGTACCGCGGCGGCGATGCCGTCGCGCAGAACGTCTTCGGCCCGATCACCGAGGACGTCGAGGGCTTCGCGTTGGTAGCTGAGGAGTTCATGGAATCCGGCGGAACCGTCGCCGCGGTCGTCCGCTACACGGGGACCGGCAAAGCGACCGGGAAGCCGCTGGACCTGCCCGCCGTCCACGTCTGGGATATCCGTGACGGCAAGCTGGCGCGCTTCCGGCAGTTCATCGACACGGTCAAGTACGCAGAGGTCGTCCCGGCGGCCGTCGCCACAGCTGGGTAGCGAAGCGCGAGCGCAAGCTCGCTCCAGGCCATCTCGATGCGCCGCACAGCGAGCCTTCATGAGTCGAAAACCGCTTCCGTCGTGAGGCGCCTACTCGCCCATCAGACCCAGCTGGGTCATGAGGCCGAGCTGGTCGTAGTACGTGTGATAGGAGGTGATCTTTCCCTCTCGCACGCGGGAGACGTCGGCGAACCGCAGATCTACGCCGGCGCCGGTGGGCTCGACATCGCCATCCGGCGTCGCCAGCGGACCGGTGTGCGTCCCGATGAACCGACCCTCGACGATCACGACATCGCCGGCTTCGTACGTGTGCCCGACGATCGCCTTCGCATCCGGCATCGCCCGCTTGAAGGTGTCGAGATACTCCCTGAACGGCTCGATCCCGTGGACCGTCCCCATCCCCGGGTCGGTGGTCTCCAGCTCCTCCGAGAATGCCGACACGGCCGCACCGATATCGCCGCTGTTGAAGTCCTCGTAGAACCTACCGACGATGTCCTGCGCCGTGTCGCCGCCCGTCATGTTCCCCCTCCCGATCGCCGATTCACGTGCGAGCGGAACGATAGAGCCGCCGCTCGGGCCGTTGCTGCTCAGTGTCGCCATCGCGGGCCTGGCGAGCGTGCGCGGTCGCACACAGCGCGCGCCGAGCGCTTCTTAGGATCACCTGCAACGGCCGATCCCGGCCACGCAATCTTCGTACACAGGAGCTCGACAGATGAACACATACGTGATCCTCAGGCGCAGCGGCTGGCGTTCGCCCGCCGATCTCGAGGAGGCTGCAGCGCGCTCGAAACAGGTGGGTGACGACGAGATGTCCGACGACATCCGCTGGATCCGCAGCTACGTGCTGGCGGAGAACGGCAGCGGTGTCGGGACCGTCTGCATCTACGAGGCAAGCAGCCCGGAGGCTATTCGCGAGCACGCCTCGCGCGCCGACCTGCCTGTCGATGAGATCGTCGCGGTGGCGGACACGGTGATCGTGCGGCCCGATCCGGCGCCCACGGCCGCCTGAGCGGCGACCGCGCAACGTGGGGCCCGCCGCCTGGAGGGCGAGCGGGCCCCTTCCTTTCTCGGCCGCCCCGCGGCCTCAGGCCGCGATGAGGTTCGCCACCTCGGCGGTGCGCTCCTCTGGCTGGCCGCCCATCCCGCCCTCGATGGGCATGCTCGCGAGCAGCTTCTCGTGCAGGAACCGCTCGAAGTGCTCCTTCGACTCCCAGACGGCTGCGATCAGGTAGCCGCCCTCGGTGGGCCCGGCGGCATGGTAGGTCTGCCCCTCGGGCAGGCCGCCCGGAGGGTGCACGGCTGCCAGCGTGGCTCTGTACTGCTCCTCGGTGGCGCCCGGCCAGAAGTGCGTGATCAGGTAAGCCATTGAGCTCCTCTCGTCGCCTCGCGCGAGCGTAATGGATCGCGCCCGGCTCCACGCGGAGGGCCTCTGCGACAGCCGCGAGCCCGATCCCCGGAGCCGCGCTACCCTCCCCCCGAGCGATGGCGGACACCGGCAAGATCGCCAAGAACCTCGAGCGCTTCGCGCAGGCGGTGGCGGCGCACGACCGCGAGAACCCTACGCACAGCGCCTACGGGATCGGCCTTTCGCACTTCGACCTGGAGCGGCTCGGCTTCGAGGAGGGCGAGGAGGTGCTTCCCGGCATCACGATCCAGACAGACGCGGGCGTGACGGGCAACTTCCGCGTGCTCTGCGACGGCGAGCACGAGGAGGACGAGCTCACGGAGGCCGAGGAGCAGGCGGTGGACGCGATCGCGCGCGAGGCGCTGCCGGCAACCGCTCCGGGCGTCACCCCGCTCCGGCAGGATCCCTTCAACCCCGAGCGCTAGCCGCAGCCGGTCCGCCCGGTACGCCGGCCGGCGCCGCGCTCAGGCGGGCGCGCCCGCGATCCGCGGCGGCTCCACGCCTGCGCGCTCTGCGATCAGCGCGACGAGGCGCTCGATCGTGGGACAGCGACAGGCCATGGCGCGCGGCTGCGCGAAGCACCGAGCCCGGGATCGCATCGAGCTCGGGCGGGCGGCCCGCAGCGATGTCGCGCTGCATCGAGCTGCCGAGCGTGTCGTGGGCGCGCTCGAGCTCCTCGAGCGCTCTCGCCGGCTCGACGTCGCGCGCGCCCTCCGCGCGGCCGACGGCGCATGCCTCCTCGATCGCGCCCACGAGGTCGGCGCGCAGCGGCGGCGTCGAGCGGATCTCGCCGAGCAGCTTGTCGTAGGCGCTGGTGGTGCAGGCGAGAGCGTTGAGCCGCACGAGCTTCGACCACATCACCTCCGCTTCCGAGCCCTTCGAGATCTCCTCATACACGCGCACCGGCACCTCGGCGTCGGCGAGCGCCGCCGGCGAGCGGCGTGCATGGGCGCGCGCTGCGGAGGCGTGGGCGGTTGCCATGCTGACGAGCAGGAACGGGCTCGTGTGCACGACGATGCCCGCCGAGGGACGGTCCGCCTCCACGCGGATCGATCCCGCCAGCACCGCCTCGGCGGAGAAGCGCTCGCGCAGCGGGACGAGGTGGTCGAGCCCGTTGAGCAGCGGCAGCACGATGCCGGGCTCGGCAGCGATCCGGCTCAAGCCGGCCTCGAGGCCGTCTGCCTTCGTGGCGACGATCAGCGCCTCGACGGGCTCCTCAGAGCGCGCGACAGCCCGCGGGCGCGCGAGGAAGTCCCCGAACATGACGCTGCTGACGCTTATCCCCCGCTCGCCGATCACCTCCGCGGTCGGCTCGCGCGCGACGACCGTCACCTCGCTGCCGGCGCGGTGCAGCACGCCCGCGAGCAGGCCGCCAACCCCTCCGGGGCCGAGCACGGCGATCCTCATGCGCGGCGGCGCCCCGAACAGGACACCCGGGTTCATCACCCCGGCGGGGTCCACCGCCGCCTTCGCCGCCCGCAGCGCGGCGGCGAACGGCTCGGGACGCTGGCGGTCATACCACGGCCGGTGGTCGCGCCCGACGGCGTGGTGATGGGTGATCGTGCCCCCCGCGGCGAGCACGGCGTCGGAGGCCGCCCGCTTGATCGCCGCCCACTGCTCGAGCTCGCCGCCGCGCCGCGCGGGCGCGATCACCGTGAAGTAGGGAGCGGGCCCGTCGGGGTAGACGTGGGTGAAGCGGCAGAACACGCGTCCCTCGCCGCACTCGCGCCGCACCGCCTCCTGCGCCGCCGCGCTCACCTGCTCGTGGAAGGCGGGCAGGCGCTCCCACGTGATCGCCGACTCGAACGTCTCTGCGAGCACGCCCATCGCCACGAACGTGTCGCGCAGGTAGGGAGCGCCGAGGAACGCCTCGCGCCACGAGCTCACGGCGTCGCCGCCCGCCGAACCGCCGCCGCCGGCGCTGCCGCCGTGCTCGGCGCAGATCGCGAGCGCGCGCTCCATCCACGCGTCGACGGGATGGTCCTCGGACTCGAAGCCGAGCACGAGCAGGGCGTGCGTGCCGTCGCCCGCCATCGTCAGCGCGGCCTCGCCGGGGTCGAGCAGGCGGCAGTTGGACGGGTGCAGCCCGGACTGCGACAGCGCGCGCACGCACTCGGCGCCGCGCAGGAAGCCGTCGAAGCGGACGCCCGCCGAGCGGCGGTGCACGGGACGCGGCTGCACGCGCACCCAGGCGCTCGTGATCACGCCGAGCGTGCCCTCCGAGCCCGCGAGCATGCGGTCGGGGCTCACGCCGGCGCCCGATCCGGGAAGCCGCCGCGACTCCCAGATCCCCGCCGGAGTGATCGCCCGCACCGACTCCACGAGATCCTCGATGTGCGTCCACAGCGTCGCGAAGTGGCCTCCCGCGCGGGTCGCGATCCAGCCGCCCAGCGAGGAGAACTCGAACGACTGCGGGAAGTGGCGCAGCGTGAGCGAGTGCTCGCGCAGCTGATCCTCGAGCGCCGGTCCGAGCGCCCCCGCCTGGATCCGCGCCGCGCGCGACACCTCGTCCACCTCGAGCACGCGATCGAGCGCGCCGAGGTCGAGCGAGATCGCGCCGTTGTAGCCCGGCCCCACGTCGGGCGTGACGCCGCCGACGACCGATGTCCCGCCGCCGTAGGGCACGGCGGCCACCCGCTCGCGACGAGCACCACTCGAGCACGCGCTCCACGTCCTCCTCGTCCCGCGGAAGCGCCACGAAGTCGGGCGCGTGCTCGAAATCTCCGCGAAAGCCCCTGACGACGTCGGCGTAGGACTTGCCGAGCGCATGGGAGGCGCGCGCGTGGACGTCGTCGCGGCAGATGTCCCTCGAGGGCGGCGGGGACCGTGACACGCGGAGAGGGCAGCGCGAGCGACGTCGAGCGGCAACGGGATCCTCGACCCCGTCGAGCGACGATCTGCAGCTGCTCGGCGAGCGCGGGCGCGGCGGCGCGCAGCTGCTCGGAGGACTGCTGCTGGTCCTCCCGTCCCCATCCCCAGTGCTTGCGCCGCGCGCTGCTCACGGGGCGCGAGTCTAGGGACCTCGCGCCGAGAGCCACCGTCACCGGCGCCTCTGCCGCATTGACTAGCCTGTCGCGAGTGTCCGCGAAGCCCGACTGCGAGCAGCACGGCACCCGAGATCCTCGCGCGCGGGCCGTGGGCGCTCGAGCGGATCTCCGTGCGCTGGCGCGAGGACGCGCTTCGAGCCTTCGCCGGAGCACGCGCGCGCCGCGGACGCCGCGATCCGCGACCTCCAGGACCGCGGCTCGCCCAGCCACGACGGCGTGGCAGCGCGGCTCGTCGGCTACGAGGAGGACGACGGCGGCATCGCGATCGAGCTGCAGCCGCTGCGCTGGGCGCTGCGGCTCGTCCCCGAAGACGCGCAGCTGAGCCTCGCCGCGCTGTGCGTGACCCGCTCGGCGGACGGGCGCTGGCTCGCGGGGCGGCGCGCCCCGTGGGTGTCCTCGTGGGCGGGGCGCTGGGCGCTCGGCGCGGGGGGCGCGGTGGACCTCGGCGAGAACCCGGCAGACACGCTCGTGCGGGAGCTGCGCGAGGAGTGGTCGGTGTCGCCCGAGCGCGTCGCGCGGCGAGGCGCTGCTGCGGCTGCCGCACCGGCTGGTGATGTTCGTGGGCCAGGCGTGGCTCGCCGAGGGCGAGGAGGGATCCGTCACCCCCGACCACGAGCACGACGAGTTCGCGTGGTGGCCGCGCGACATCGACGCATGGCCGGCAGAGGCGGGCGAGGCGCTGCCGCGGATGGCGCGCTGGCTCACGCAGTGAGCGCCGAGCCGCGCCCTCGCGCCGGGCCGCTCACCTTCACGCGGCTGAAGTGGACGTCGTTCACTCATTCGTGCATCTACCTCGCGCTGCTGCTGAGCGCCTTCGCGATCGGCAAGCCCGAGCCGCTCACGTTCACGCTCGGCCTCACCCATGGCCTGCTGTGGATCGCGATGTCGATCGCCTGCATCACGGCGGCGCGCCTGCGCGTCGTCTCGCTGCGCCTCGCCGTCGCGGTGGCGGTGCTCGGCGGCATCGGCCCGTTCTTCGGAAGCTATGAGTTCGTGCGCGAGGGACGCGAGCGAGAGCCCCCCGCCGAGCCCGCCGCCGACGCCGCGGAGCCGCCGCGCGCGACGATGTGAATGCTGTCATGCGCGGCCGAACATGCCGGCGCAGTCGCCGCGCTAGAGTGGAAAGGAGATGGCAACGGGCAACGGGGCTCAGCAGACAGTAGACGTCGTGACCCCTGCAGCGGGAGAGTCCGTCTCCGAGGGAACCATCCTCGAATGGCACGTGAAGGTCGGCGACCCGATCAAGGTCGACGACACGATCGTCGAGATCTCCACCGACAAGGTCGACATCGAGCTGCCCTCCCCGGCGACGGGCACGGTCAGCGAGATCCTCATCGAGGAGGGCGAGACCGTCACCGTCGGCCAGGTGATCGCACGCATCTCGCTGAACGGAGCGGCTCCCGCCGAGCGCTCGCCGGCGACTCCGCCCGAGGCGCCCGCCGAAGACGCCCCGCGGAGAGCGCGCGCCGGCCGCGGGCTGCCGCAGATCCAGGCCGCCGGCAGCAGGCCGACGGCGCCGCCGCCTGCGAGGCGCGAGGAGCCCGCGCCGACGGGGCAGGCGGACACGGTGGACGTCGTGACGCCCGCCGCGGGCGAGTCGGTGTCCGAGGGAACGATCCTCGAATGGCGCGTGAAGGTCGGCGACCCGATCAAGCTCGACGACACGATCGTCGAGATCTCCACCGACAAGGTGGACATCGAGCTGCCCTCCCCCGCCACGGGCACGGTCAGCGAGATCCTCATCGCGGAGGGCGAGACCGTCACCGTCGGCCAGGTGATCGCACGGATCTCGCTGAAGGCAGCCGCGCTCGCCGAGCGCGCCGGCAGCAGCCGCGCAGGCGCCGAGCCGACGCAGCCACGCCGCCGCGCAGGCGTCGACGGCGCCGGCGCAGGCGCGAGACCGCCGAGGCTCCGGCGGGCACGAAGGTGTCCCCCGTCGCGGCGCGCGTGGCGGCCGCCGAGGGCGTCGACCTCGGGAGCGTCGTCAGGCAGCGGACCGGCGGGCAGGATCACGAAGTCCGACGTGCTCTCCGCCGCAGCGGGCAACGGCGCGGCGGCGGCCTCCTCCAACGGAGGCGCGGCGACGCGCCGAGCGCGGCAGCGCGCAGCTCCTGAAGGGCGGCGCGGCGGCGCTCGCGCGCTACATGGAGGAGTCGCGATCGATCCCCACGGCGACGAGCTTCCGCACGATCACCGTCACGGCGCTCGACGCGCGCCGGCGCGAACTGAAGGCTGCAGGGCACAAGGTGTCCTTCACCCACCTGATCGCCTACGCGATCGCGCGCGCGGCAACCGCGATGCCGGTGATGGCGCATCACTTCGAAGAGATCGACGGCAAGCCGCACAGGATCGACGACGGCCAGGTGAACCTCGGCCTCGCGGTCGACGTCGAGAAGAAGGACGGCTCGCGCACGCTGATGGTCCCGGTGATCACCGACGCGGGCTCGCTGCCGTTCGACGCCTTCCTCGCCGCCTATGACGCGCTCGTCGAGAAGGCGCGCACGAACACGCTCGAGCGCCGACGACCTCGTGGGCGCGAACATGTCCCTCACGAACCCCGGCGGGCTCGGCACGATCGCCTCGGTGCCGCGGCTGATGAGCGGCCAGGGGACGATCGTCGCCACCGGCTCGATCGCCTACCCGGTCGGCCTCGGCGCGCGTGGGCGCCGCGATCGGCGCGGAGAAGGTCATGACGATGACCTCCACCTACGACCACCGCATCATCCAGGGCGCCGAGTCGGGCCGCTTCCTCGCGCTCGATCGAGAGCTACCTCAGGGGGAGGACGGCTTCTACGACTCGGTCTTCTCGGCGCTCGGCGTCGAGCTCGGGCCGGCGCCGTCGCCGCCCGCGCCTGCCGCTGCGCCGCCCGCGGCCGCGCCCGCGGCTGCCCGCGGCGCCGGCGCCCGGCGCCGAGGAGCTGCGCGCGGTTCACGCCGCGAGCACGTTCGTGAGCCGCGTGCGCAGCCACGGGCACCTCGCGGCGCACCTGGATCCGCTCGGCAGCGAACCCGAGGGCGATCCGGGCCTCGACCCGCAGGCGCTCGGGCTCACGCCGGAGATCCAGGCGAAGCTGCCGGCAGACGTCTTCCAGGTGTACGTGCCCGGCGCCACGCTCGCCGACGCGCTGCCCCACCTGCTCGACACCTACTGCGGGACGATCGCCTACGAGATCGAGCACATCGCCTCCCACCGCCAGCGCGTGTGGCTGCGAGAGCACATCGAGTCGGGCGCCTTCCGCCACGAGCTCTCCAACGAGGAACGGCGCACGCTGCTCAAACGCCTCGTCGAGGTGGACGCGCTCGAGCGCTTCATGCACAAGGCCTACCTCGGCCAGCACCAGTTCTCGGTCGAGGGCCTCGACATGACGGTGCCGATGCTCGACGAGCTGATCCAGCTGTCCGCGGCGCACGGCGGCAAGGAGGTCGTGATCGGGATGGCCCACCGCGGGCGCCTGAACGTGCTCGCCCACAACCTCGGACGCGCCTACGACACGATCTTCGCCGAGTTCGAGGGCGCCTCCACGCTCGAGGCGGTCACCACGATCCCCCAGGGCGGGACGGGCGACGTGAAGTACCACCACGGGACCACCGGCACCTACCAGCTGCCGGCGGGCGGCACGATCCAGGTGAACCTCGAGTCGAACCCCAGCCACCTCGAGTTCGTCTCCGCGGTCGTGGAGGGCGCCACCCGCGCAGCGCAGACATCGCGCCAGGGCCCGCACGCCCACCAGGACACGAACGCCGCGGTGCCGATCGTGATCCACGGCGACGCCTCGTTCCCGGCGCAGGGCGTGGTCTCCGAGACGCTCAACCTGCAGGCGCTCGACGGCTACAAGGTCGGCGGCACCGTGCACCTGATCATGAACAACCAGGTCGGCTTCACGACCGACCCCGACGACGCGCGCTCGACGCGCTGGGCCTCGGATCTCGCGAAGGGCTTCGACGTTCCGATCATCCACGTGAACGCCGACGACGTGCCCGCGTGCATCAGCGCCGTGCGGCTGGCCTTCGCCTTCCGCCAGGAGTTCGGTCACGACGTCCTCATCGACCTGATCGGCTACCGGCGCTTCGGCCACAACGAGTCGGATGAGCCCGCGTACACCCAGCCGGAGATGTACGCGAAGATCAAGAGCAAGAAACGCGTGTCGGAGCTGTGGGCGGAGCGCCTCGTTGCCGAGGGCGTGGTCTCCAAGGAGGAGGTCGAGCGCCAGGCGCAGGAGGTGTGGGACAACCTCACCCTCCTGCACCAGCGGCTGAAGACGAAGATCGCCTCGGCAGCCGAGAGCGACGAGGAGCACACGACCGGCGAGTACCAGCTCGACCGCTCTCCCAGCCCCGACGTCGAGACCGCGGTGCCCGCCGCGCGCCTGCGCGAGCTCGGACACGCAGCTGCTGACCGTGCCGGAGGGCTTCACCGTGCACCCGAAGCTGGTCAAACAGCTCGACCGCCGCCGCGAGGCGCTCGACGAGAGCGATCCGGCGGTCAAGAGCATCGACTGGTCGCACGCGGAGGCGCTCGCGTTCGCGACGCTCCTGACCGAGGGCACGCCCGTGCGGCTCACGGGACAGGACACCGAGCGCGGCACGTTCAGCCAGCGCCACATGGTCCTGCACGACGCGACCACCGGGCAGACGGTCTGCCCGATCCAGAACCTTCCCGGCGCGCTCGCCCCGATGGAGCTGCACAACAGCCCGCTGTCCGAGCTCGCGTGCATGGGCTTCGAGTACGGCTACAGCCAGGAAGCGCCGGAGACGCTCGTGCTGTGGGAGGCGCAGTTCGGCGACTTCGTGAACTCGGCGCAGGTGATCGTCGATCAGTTCATCGTCTCGGGCCTCGCGAAGTGGGGGCAGACATCGCGGATGACGCTGCTGCTGCCGCACGGGTACGAGGGATCGGGCCCGGAGCACTCATCGGCGCGCCTCGAGCGCTTCCTCGCGCTCGTCGCCGAGGGCAACATCCGCGTCGCGAGCCCGACGACGCCCGCCCAGTACTTCCACCTGCTCCGCCGCCAGGCGCGCATCGCCAAGCAGCGCCCGCTCGTCGTGATGACGCCCAAGTCGCTCCTGCGCCTGCCTCAGGCGGCGAGCTCGATCGCGGACATGGCGGAGAACTCGCGCTTCCAGCCCGTGCTCGCCGAGCCGGGCGTGCAGCAACGAGCAGGTCACGCGCCTCGTGCTGTGCACCGGCAAGATCTACTACGACCTCGTCGGCCACCCCGACCGCAAGACCCACTCGGGGCTGGCGGTCGCGCGCGTCGAGCTGCTCTACCCGTTCCCGGAAACGCAGATCCTCGAGCTGATGGGCAGCTACCCGAACCTGCGCGAGGTGCTGTGGGTGCAGGAGGAGCCGCGCAACATGGGCGCGCGCGCACACATGTTCCCGCGGCTGATGCAGATCATGCCGCACGGAGATGCACTTCGGCTACATCGGCAGGCCCGAGCGGGCAAGCCCGGGCGAGGGCTATCCGGCGGCCCACATCGACGAACAGAACAGGATCGTCACGACCGCGATCGACCTGCGCCAGCCGATCTCGCAGTACCCGCGCAAGACCCCGGGAGAGCGCTGATGGCTGCTCTGTGGCGGCGCTTCCGGATGATCTTCTCGCAGCGTCGGCGCAAGCGTCGTTCGCGCCGCTAGCGCCCCTGCCAAACCGGGTCGCGCTTCTCCTTGAAGGCGTTTGCGCCCTCCTTGGCGTCCTCGGACGCCATCACCGGGCCCGCGATCTCTCCCTGCTTGGCCCACATCTCGGCTGTCGACCAGTCGAACTGCTCCTGCAGGATCTGCTTCGAGGCGATCAGCGCGAGCGGCCCGTTGGCGGCGAGCTGCGCCGGCGAGCTCGAACGCGACGTCGACCGCCGAGCCGGGCTCGGCGAGGCGGTTGACGAGACCGAGCTCGTGGAAGCGCTCGGCAGGGAAGGGGTCGCCGGTGAGCGCCAGCTCCATGACGACGTGGTAGGGCATGCGACGCGGCAGGCGAAGCAGCGCGCCGCCGGCGGCGACGAGCGAGCGCTTGGCCTCGGGGATGCCCATTTTCGCGCCCTTCGCGGCGACGATCAGATCGCAGGCAAGCGCGATCTCCATCCCGCCCGCAACCGCGAACCCCTCGATCGCGGCGATCAGCGGCTTGCGCGATGCCCGCTGGGCGATGCCGGCGAAGCCGCGGTCTCCGAACCAGGGCGACTCGCCCTTCACGAACGCGCCCAGGTCCATGCCCGGCGCAGAAGAAGCCGCCGGCGCCGGTGAGCACGCCGACCGACAGGCCGTCGTCGGCGTCGAGCTCGTCGAGCGCTCCTGCGACGCCCGCGGCGAGCGCGGCGTTGACGGCGTTGCGCACCTCGGGACGGTTGAGGGTGATGACGAGCACGTTGCCGCGGCGCTCGGTGAGGACGGGGGTCTGATCGTCGGACATCGGCGGGACTCCTTGGTCGGGAAGGCCTGCAGCCTATCCCGGCGGCGGCGGGCTGGCTCGACGCCGGGCTACGGCGCACGCCCGCAGCACGTCCGGCGCTCGCCGTCCCTCGCAGCTCCGCTCAGGCGGCGAACAGCGTGAGCGCGGGCTCGCGCTCGCCGCGCACGAGCTCGGGATCGACCTCGACGCAGTCGATGCCCCGTGCGCGCGCCAGGACTCGCGCCTGCGGCTTGATCGACTGCGCTGCGATGACGCCGCGGCAGGTCCCGAGCGCGGGGTCGAGCCGGATGCGCTCGAGATAGCGGTCGAGCTGCTCCACCGCCTCGATCGTGGCGGTGCGCTTGATCTCCACCGCGATCCACTCGTCATCGCCGTCGCGGCACATGAGGTCCACCGGGCCGATGTCGGTGGGCCACTCGCGCCGCACGAGCCGGAAGCCCTCGCCGCACCAGCGGGGCGCACCCGCGAGCAGCTCCTGCAGCTCGCGCTCGATGCCCTCCTTCTCGAGCGCCGCCGCGGTGTCGAGCTCGTGGGTCACATCGGACACCACCTCGGCGATGTCCACCTCGATGCGGTCCTGCTGGCGCGGCTTGCGCACGAGCAGCCGTCGCAGCGCGCCCTGCTCGTCGAGCTCCTCCTCGACGACGGTGGGCGCCGCCATCCAGTTGAGCGGCTTCACGCTCGGGCCGCCGCCGTCCGCCCACACCATGAAGGTGCCGTCCTCCTTCAGCATCAGCAGGCGCACGGCCTCCGGCAGCGCGGTGGCGAGGCGACCCGCGTAGGAGACCTCGCACCGCGCCACGATCAGCCGCATCGGCGGACCGTACAGGCTGCGCCGGATCGCTCCCAGGGCCTTCGCAGGGCCGCCGCGAGCTGCACGCCGCGGGCGCCGGCGCTCAGGCGGTGGCGGCTACGCCCGCCGCGCTATGCGCCGGGCTCTTGCTCTTCCTGCGCCTGAGCGGGTGCCTGCGGCGCCGCGGCCTGTCCGTTCTCGGCGGCGAGCGCAGGTGCAGGCGGTGCTGCGGGCAGCGCCGCAGGTGCCGTGCTCGGCACCGACGCGGTCGGAGGGGGCGGCTGCGCCTGCTCTACGGGCGCCTGGTTGCCGTCGCTCCCGAGGTTGATCGCCTCGCGGAACTCGCGCACCCCTTTGCCGAGGGCGCGCGCCAGTTCGGGAAGCCGCTTGGGGCCCAGCACGATCAGGGCGACGGCGGCGATGAAGGCGAGGTGGACGGGGCTCTCGATACCCATCGGCCTAAACGCTAGCGTGCGCGGTCGCGATCAGCCACCACGAGCGGCAGATGGGCAGCGCGAAATCCCCTCCGACCGCGCCCATACGCTCTTGATCGGTGGCAGCGCAGAGCATCGAACGGCAGGGCCGCCCCTATCCACCACCCGCATCGCCCGAACCGGTGTGGCCGGCGCAGCTCACGGTGCTCGCCGCGATCGCGCTGCAGGTGGCGCTCCCCTCACGGCTCAAAGCGGGACCGGTCTGGCTGCTGCCCGTGCTCGAGGGCCTGCTGGTGGTGGGCCTGGTGCTCGCCTCCCCGCGCACGCTCGAGTACGAGCACCCGAGGCGCCAGAAAGCGGCGGTTGCCCTGATCGCGTTCGTGAGCGCAGCCAACATCTACTCGCTGATCGCGCTCAGCAAACACCTGCTCCACCACCAGCCGGCGAAAGGCCGCGAACTGATCCTCGCCGGCATGCTCATCTGGCTCACGAACTTCATGATCTTCGCGCTGTGGTACTGGGAGATCGACCGCGGGGGCCCCGGCAGGCGGGCGGCAGGACACGACGAAGCGCCCGACTTCCTGTTCCCGCAGATGAGCGACGACCGCATCGAGCCCGTGAACTGGCGGCCGCGGTTCCTCGACTACCTCTACGTGTCGCTCACGAACGCCACCGCGTTCTCCCCCACCGACACGATGCCGCTGACGCCGATGGCGAAGACGATCATGGGCGTGCAGGCGCTCGTCTCGCTGGTGACGATCGGGCTGATCGTCTCGCGCGCGGTGAACATCCTCTGAGCCGCAACCGTCGCGCGTCTCAGGCCTCGGCGGCGGCGCGGCCGGGCTCGATCGCGAGCGCCTGCACGATCAGCTCGCGCACGTCCTCGCCCGCTCCGAGCGCTGTTGCGCGCCGCAGCGCGGAGAGCGCCCCCTCGCGGTCCATCAGGCGCAGGCGCAGGCGTCCGAGCCTCTCCCACGCGCCGGCGTCGGACGGGCCGCGCTCGGCAGCCCGCTCGGCGGCCTCCTCGGCGAGGTCATCCGCGCCCATGTCTTCGTAGATGCGCGCAGCGAACCTGTGCGCAGCCGGCCGCTCGCCGTCGACGCGCGCCCAGTCGCGCACCGCCCTTGCCGCCTCATCGAGCTTGCCCGCCTGCCAGAAGGCGAGCGTCATGAGGCGCAGGACGGCGACGTCGCGGGGCGCCGAGTCACGCGCGTAGATGAGCCGCTGCGCGGCAAGCAGGTACTCGCCTTCCGCCATCGCTCGCTGTGCCGCGAGCATGAAGCGCTCGACCCGCTCCTCGGCGGGGTCGGGCTTGGAGAAGTCGACGAAGCGCATGCTCCCGGCGGGGACCGTGCGCACGCCGTGGCTGAAGCGCACGCGCGCCCACTGCTGCACCTCGCCGTCGGAGTTCTCGTTCGAGGAGAAGTAGATCCCGGTGACGGTCCCCACGCCCCACTCCGGGTAGGTCTGGCAGCGGGCGTAGCGGTGCACCACCGAGTGGTCGGGCACGCGGCTGCCGAAGGGATCGTGCTTGGCACGTTCGGTGGCGGCGGCGCGCGCCCGCTGCTCGGCTTCGTAGGCGCGCCTGCCCGCCTCCTCGCGCGCCTTGCGTGCTGCTGCGGCGCTCACCTTGACGGCGTTCTGAGACACGCGCCCGCCCCGCGAGCCCTCCGCGAGGCGCTCGAGCTGGTCGGCAGCCTCGTTGATCGCCTTGAGGTGGCGCTCGTGTTCGAACTGCCTGCCCTGCGGCGCCAGGTCGGGGTGCCAGCGCTTCGCCATGCGCCGGCGCGCGAGCTGCACGTCGCGCTTCGAGAACGGCGCCTCGAGCTCCAGCAGGAGCAGGTGCTGCTCGATATCGAGGACCGTCGTGGGCATGACCCGTCAACGTTAGCGACCGCGACGAGGTCATATCCTGCGTGCGAATGTCTTCCCAGTACGTCTTCACGATGCACCGGCTGTCGAAGGTCCACCCTCCGGACAAGACGGTGCTCGACAACATCACGCTCGCGTTCCTTCCGGGAGCGAAGATCGGCGTCCTCGGCTACAACGGCGCCGGCAAGTCCACGCTGCTGCGCATCATGGCGGGGGTCGAGCAGGAGTTCCGCGGCGACGCCGCGCTCGCCCCGGGGGCGAGCGTGGGGATGCTCGAGCAGGAGCCCCAGCTCGACGAGAGCAAGGATGTGCGCGGCAACGTCGAGGACGGCGTCGCGGAGACGAAGGCGCTGCTCGACCGCTTCAACGAGCTCGCGGCGAACTACTCCGAGGAGACGGCCGAGGAGTTCGGCGAGATCCAGGCGAAGATCGACGCGGCGGACGCCTGGAACCTCGACACCCAGCTCGAATACGCGATGGACGCGCTGCGCCTGCCTCCCGCCGACGCCGACGTGAGCAAGCTCTCGGGCGGCGAGCGCCGGCGCGTGGCGCTGTGCAGGCTGCTGCTGAGCGCGCCGGACCTGCTGCTGCTCGACGAGCCCACCAACCACCTCGACGCCGAGTCGGTGGCGTGGCTCGAGCAGCATCTCGCCGAGTACAAGGGGACGGTGGTGGCGGTGACGCACGACCGCTACTTCCTGGACAACGTCGCCGGCTGGATCCTCGAGCTCGACCGCGGCAGGGGCATCCCCTACGAGGGCAACTACTCGAGCTGGCTCGAGCAGAAGCAGGTCCGTCTGGCGCAGGAAGAACGCACCGAAAAGGCGCGCCAGCGGACGATCGCCGCCGAGCTGGAGTGGGTGCGCACGAACCCGAAGGGACGCCGCACCAAGTCCAAGGCACGCCTCGCCCGCTACGAGGAGCTCGTCGCGGAGGAGCGCAACGTGAAGCTCGACGAGGTGCAGATCCACATCCCGGCGGGGCCACGCCTGGGCGATCGCGTGCTGACGGCGACAGATCTCGTCAAGGGCTTCGGCGACCGGCTGCTGATCGAGTCGCTGTCGTTCGATCTCCCGCGTGCGGGGATCGTCGGCGTGATCGGCGCCAACGGAGCCGGCAAGACGACGCTGTTCCGCATGATCACGGGCGACGACACGCCCGACGCGGGCAAGCTCGAGCTCGGGGACACCGTGCAGCTCGCCTACGTGGATCAGTCGCGTGACGCACTCGACGCGCAGAAGACCGTCTGGGAGGAGATCTCCGAAGGGGTGGACGTGCTGAAGGTGGGCGAGCGCGACGTCAACTCGCGCCAGTACGTGGCGGGCTTCAACTTCCGCGGCTCCGACCAGCAGGCCCGGATCGGCAACCTTTCAGGCGGCGAGCGCAACCGCGTGCACCTCGCCAAGCTCCTGCGCAGCGGCGGCAACCTGCTGCTGCTCGACGAGCCCACGAACGACCTCGACGTGGACACTCTGCGCGCGCTCGAGAACGCGCTGCTCGCGTTCCCGGGCTGCGCGATGGTGATCTCACACGACCGCTGGTTCCTCGATCGCGTGGCGACACACGTGCTCGCGTTCGAGGGCGACTCGCAGGTGACGTGGTTCGAGGGCAACTTCGAGGCCTACGAGGACCACCGGCGTGAGCTCCTGGGAGCCGCCGCGGACCGGCCGCACCGCATCACCTACAAGCGGCTCGTGCGTGGCTGAGGCGGAGCAGGCGCAACAGCCCTCGGGCGAGCAGGGCAAGTTCGACCGCGACACGTCGGTGTGGCGCGAGGACGACTCGGAGACGCAGGGCGTCTTCGGGGCGGAGGTGTCCCCGGACTGGCGCGCCGGGCGCGGCCCCCACGGCGGCTACCTCGCCGCGATGATCCTGCGCGCGCTCACCGAGACGGTGGGCGACCCCGCGCGCTCGCCGCGATCGCTGACGATCCACTACACGCGCGCCCCGGAGCCCGGGCCGGTGCAGATCCGCACGGTGCGCGAGCGCGATGGGCGCTCGCTGAGCTCGCTGTCGGCGCGCATGGAGCAGGACGGCCGCCTGATCGCACTCGTGCTCGCAGCGTTCTCGGTGCCGTGGAGCGCACCCGAGCTCTCCGACATGCGCTTCCCCGAGGTGGAGCCGCCGAGGGAGCCGGTGTGGCCGGGGAAGCCGCCGCACCCGCTCGCCCCTCCGATCGCCGCCCACACGATCCTGCAGAAACGCTTCGGCGGAAAACCGTTCGCCGGGGTGGAGCAGCGAATGGAGATCGGCGGCTGGATCGGACACCGCGACGGGCGCGAGATCGATGCGCTCTCGCTTGCCTTCTTCAGCGACGCACTGATCCCCGCGCCGTTCATGCGCTTCGCCGAGCCGAACCCCTCGCCGACGATCGACCTCAACGTGCACTTCCGGGCGGCTTTGCCGCTGCCCGGGCGGGAGCGTCTCGACCTCTGCCTGATCCGCATCCGCACGGGCCTGATCCACGAGGGCTTCTTCGAGGAGGACAGCCTGATCTGGGCGCCCGACGGGACGCTGCTCGCGCAGTCGCGCCAGCTCGCGCTGGTTCTGCCGATGAGGTAGGGTCGGCCGATGGCTGACTACACCGTGAAGCGCATAGACGACATGGAGGCCGGCTTCGGCGGCGGGTTCGTGAAGGTCCGCGCGGAGCTGGGCGTTACCTCGTTCGGCGTGCAGTTGATCCGGCTGCCCCCGAACTACCCCGACTACCCCGAGCACGACCATTCGGAAGACGGCCAGGAGGAGGTCTACCTGGCGCTCGACGGCTCGGGTCAGATCGACATCGAAGGCGAGCGGATCGACCTCGGCAAGGACTTGTTCGTACGCGTGGCGCCGGGCACGAAGCGCAAAGTGATCCCGGGCGCCGAGGGCCTGACGATGCTCGTCGTCGGCGGGCGCCCCGGCGCGGCGTACGAGATCTCACCGGAAACCGAGCTCACGGGCGCCGCGAGCTAGCGCCTCCCGACAGAGCCGCGCCGGCGGAGCGAACACCCCGCCGGCGCGAGCTCAGCCTGCGAAGCTGCTGTCCGCCGTGAGCGCGAGCGCGCTCGCCGCGATCAGGCGCGCGCAGGCATGCGCGTCCTCGAGCTGCACGAGCTCGACGGGCGAGTGCATGTAGCGCAGCGGGATCGACACAAGGGCCGTGGGGACGCCGCCGCGGCTGATGTGCACGGCGTCGGCGTCGGTGCCGGTCGCCCGCGCGGTGGCCTCCACCGTGAACGGGATGCCCGCCGCCTCGGCGGTGTCGAACAGGAGCTCGAACAGGCGCTCGTTGAGCGTCGAGCCGCGGCTGAGAACGGGGCCCGAGCCGAGCGGATGGCGGCCCGCGTCCTTCACCTCGATGCCGGGGGCGTCGGTGGCGTGCGTCACGTCCACGACGATCGCGGCGTCGGGCTCTAGCGCGAAGGCGCTCGTGCGGGAGCCGCCGAACGTCGTCTCCTCCTGCACCGCAGCCACCGCTGCGAGCTCCCACTCGGCGCCGCCCCCCTCCGCCACGAGGCGCGCCGCCTCTAGCGCGACGAACGACCCGAGCCGGTTGTCGAGCGCCCGGGCGGCGAGCCGGCCGCCTGCGAGCTCGGCGGGCTCGGCGTCGATCACCGCGACGTCGCCCACGCGCACGAGCGCGCGCGCCTGCTCGCCGTCGCGGGCGCCGATGTCGATGTGCAGCTCGCGCGTCTCCGCCACCTTCTTGCGGTCCTCGTCGCGCAGCAGGTGGATCGGCTTGCGCCCGATCACGCCTTTCAGCGGACCGCCGCGGGTGTCGAGCACGACCCGCTGCCCGACGAGGATCTGCGTGTCCCACCCGCCCACTTCGCGGAACCAGAGGAAGCCGTCGTCGTCGATGTGGGTGACGATCAGGCCGATCTCGTCGATGTGCCCCATCACGAGCAGCCGTCGCCCGCCCTGCGCCGCGCCGGCCTTCGCCGGCACGAGCGCGAGCGGTGTGCCGACGATGTCGGTGCGCACCTCGGCGAAGGCGCCGGCGGCACGCCGCCACACCTCCGCCGGGGCATCCTCGTACCCCGAGGGACCGCGCGCCTGCAGCAGCTCGAGCAGCAGCTTGGGCGCCCCGGCCGCGCCCGCCGGGCCGCCGTCTGTGGCGTCGCCCTCGCTCATGCGGCGAGGAGCTGGCGCAGCACGTACTGGAGGATGCCGCCGTGGCGGAAGTAGTCGGCCTCGCGGGGCGTGTCGATGCGCACGCGGGCATCGAACTCCACCGCCTCCCCACCGGGGCGCCGGGCGCTCACGCGAACCTCTGACGGCGGCGCTCCGCCGCCGGCGAGACCCTCCGCGAGGCCGGTGATCGAGAAGGTCTCCTCGCCGCTCAGCCCGAGCGAGCTCGCGCTCTGCCCCTGCGGGAACTGGAGCGGCAGCACACCCATCCCGATCAGGTTCGAGCGGTGGATGCGCTCGAAGCTCTCAGCGATCGCCGCGCGCACGCCCAGCAGCCTCGTGCCCTTCGCCGCCCAGTCGCGGGACGACCCCGAGCCGTACTCCTTGCCGGCGAGCACCACCAGGTCGATGCCCTCGGCGATGTAGCGCATGGCGGCGTCGTAGATCGGGATGGGCTCCCCGCCGCCGTTGTCCGAGCCGGCGAGATAGCGGGTGTAGCCGCCCTCGGGGAGCGGCTGCGAGCCGCCGCCCAGCAGGTTGCGCAGGCGGATGTTCGCGAACGTGCCGCGCATCATCACCTCGTGGTTGCCACGGCGCGAGCCGTAGGAGTTGAAGTCGCGCGGCTCCACGCCGTGTTCCTGCAGGTAGACGCCCGCAGGGCTGTCGCGCTTGATTGCACCGGCGGGTGAGATGTGGTCGGTCGTGACGCTGTCGCCGAGCAGCGCGAGCACGCGCGCGCCCTCGATGTCCCGCACGGGCTCGGGCTCGGCGGGCATGTCCTCGAAGTACGGAGGCTGGCGGACGTAGGTCGAGCTCTCGTCCCAGGCGAAGCGCTCGCCCGTGGGCACCTCGAGGCCGTTCCAGCGCTCGTCGCCGGCGAACACGTCCGCGTAGCTGTCACGGAACATCTCCGCGCGCACGGCATCGCCGACGATCTGGGCGACCTCCTGCGGAGCGGGCCAGATGTCGCGCAGGTAGACGTCGTTGCCGTCGTCGTCCTGGCCCAGCGGGTCGGTGACGATGTCGACGTCCATCGTGCCGGCGAGCGCGTAGGCGACGCACAGCGGCGGCGAGGCGAGGTAGTTCATCTTCACGTCGGGGTTGATGCGTCCCTCGAAGTTGCGGTTGCCCGAGAGCACCGAGACGACCGCGAGGTCGGCGGCGTCGACGGCCGCCGAGATCGGCTCCGGCAGGGGCCCGGAGTTGCCGATGCAGGTGGTGCAGCCGTAGCCCACGAGGTTGAAGCCGAGCTGCTCGAGCGGCGCGGTGAGACCGGCGCGGTCGAGGTACTCGGTGACTACCTTCGAGCCCGGCGCGAGCGAGGTCTTCACCCACGGCTTCGCTCGCAGGCCGCGGGCGACGGCGTTGCGCGCGAGCAGCCCTGCGCCCACCATCACCGAAGGGTTCGACGTGTTCGTGCAGCTGGTTATCGCCGCGATCACGACGTGACCGTGATCGATCTCGAACGTGTCGCCGTCGAGCTCGACGGGCGTGGGCGTGCTGCGGCGCTCGAGCGTCGCCGCTCCGCCCGGCGCGCTCGCCGCCGCCGCGTGGTGCGGCGCCGGCTCGTGCCCGGGCACCCCGTTGGCGAGCGGGTCGGAGGCCGGGTAGGACTCCGCCACCGCCTCGTCGTGTGCGTCCTGCCCGCCGTCGTCGCCGTCTGCGAAGTCGCGCAGCGCGCGCCTGAAGGCGTCCTGGGCGTCGCCCAGGGCGATCCTGTCCTGGGGACGGCGCGGGCCGGCGAGGCTCGGCTCGACGGTGGCCAGGTCGAGCTCGATCGTGTCCGAGAACGTGGGCTGCTCGGCCTGCTCGTCGTGCCACAGTCCCTGCGTGCGGGCGTATGCCTCCACCAGCTCCACCTGCTCGCGGCTGCGCCCCGACAGCTCCATGTAGCGAACCGTCTCTGCGTCGATCGGGAAGATCGCGCACGTCGAGCCGAACTCCGGCGACATGTTGCCGATCGTGGCGCGATCGGCGATCGGCAGCGCCGCCACGCCGCGGCCGAAGAACTCCACGAACATCCCCACGACACCGCGCTCGCGCAAGAGCTCGGTGACGGTGAGCACGAGGTCGGTGGCGGTGGAGCCCTCTGGGAGCTCCCCGTGCAGCTCCACGCCGAGCACCTGGGGGATCAGCATCGACATCGGCTGGCCGAGCATCGCCGCCTCCGCCTCGATCCCCCCCACGCCCCAGCCGAGCACTCCGAGCCCGTTGATCATGGTGGTGTGGGAGTCGGTGCCGACGAGCGTGTCGGGGTAGGCCTGTAGCGGCTGCGACCCCGAGCCCTGCTTCGGGAAGACGACGCGCGCGAGGTACTCGAGGTTCACCTGGTGGACGATGCCGGTGTCCGGCGGCACCACCGAGAAGTCGTCGAAGGCTCCCTGGCCCCAGCGCAGGAACGCGTAGCGCTCGCGGTTTCGTTCGAACTCGCGCTCGGCGTTCACGCGGAACGCTTCGCGCGTGCCGAAGGCGTCGACCTGGACCGAGTGGTCGATCACGAGCTCCGCCGGCGCGAGCGGGTTGATGCGAACCGGATCGCCGCCCATCACAGCCATCGCGTCGCGCATCGCGGCGAGATCGACGACGGCGGGGACGCCGGTGAAGTCCTGCATCAACACGCGCGCCGGCGTGAACGCGATCTCCTTGCTCGGCTGCGCCGCGGCATCCCAGCTCGCGAGCGCCTCCATGTCGGGGGCCTCGCACGGCGCCGTTGCCCTCGGTGCGCAACAGGTTCTCGAGCAGCACCTTCAGCGAGAACGGCAGGCGGGCGACGTCGTAGCGCTGCTGAAGGGCGTCGAGCGGATAGATCTCGTAGCTCTTCCCGCCCGCCTCGAGCGTGTCCTTGGCGCCAAAGCTGTTCTGCGACATCGGCATCTCCCGGCGATCGAGCTCTAGGGGGCTGCGAGTCGCAGTCTCGCAGAGTCGCCGCCGCGTGCCGAACCTACTGGGTGCCGAGCGGGTCGGCCGCGCGCGTCACGCGTCCCTTGCCCTGGCGCTTGGAGCGCAGCAGCGCCGTGTCGCAGGCTTCGATCAGCTCGTCGGTGCCATCCCCGGCTGCCACTGCGCGGCGCCGATCGACGCCGACACGCCGCTCACGCCGTGGGTGGCGAGCGAGCGCAGGCGCGCGAGCGCACGCGTCGCCGCAGCGGCAGCGCTCGCGAGGTCGGCGTTGGGGAGGATCACAACGAACTCGTCGCCGCCGTAGCGGGCCACGCGGTCGAAAGAGCGAAACTCTCCGACGAGCGCGCTCACGACGTCGCGCAGCATCGCATCACCCGCCTGGTGGCCGTGGCGGTCGTTGACGAGCTTGAAGTCGTCGAGATCGATGAGCAGGCAGGAGAGCTGCCCACCCGTGCGCGTGGCGCGCCCGATCTCCTCGTCGAGGCGCCTGCGCATCGCACGATGGTTCATCGATCCCGTCACGGCGTCGGTGCCGGCCTCGGCGCGCGCCCTCACGAGCGCGAGCGCGGACGCCGCCTGATCGACGATCGCGCTCGCGAGCTCGACGTCGGCCTGGGTGAAGGCGTCGGCGTCGCGCCGCACGAGCACCACCACCGCCTCGACCTCGCCTCGCTCGACCAGCGGCAGCAGCAGCGCCGAGCTCGTCTCGCCGCTGGCGGACAGGCGCGGAACGCTGCTCTCGAGCTCGTCGCCGTCGGCTGCGAGGAAGCTGCGCCCCGTGGCCGCCACCCAGCTCACCCCGGGGGCGCGCTCGCCGGCCGGCAGCAGGTAGCTGATCCTGCCCTGGCCGTCGAACATGTAGACGGCGACGAGGTCGTCGTCCTGCTCGTGCCCGATGTGATGAACGTGCACCTCCGCGGCGCCCGGCGCGGCGAGCAGCTCGGCGGCGAGCGCGCGGAAGATCGTCTCTCCGTCGGAGCGCGCTGTCGGCGAGCGCGATCAGCCGGCGGATTCCGACGAGCAGCCCCCCGAGGCCCGAAGACGACGTTGAGGTATCCATACCTTTCACGACATCCATCCACCCAATCTACGCCATGACCGCTCCGCTGAGAAGCGCCGCGGGGAGTCGACGGGCGTCCTGCGGACGCCGCAGCTCGACCCTCGCAGCCGTCGGCTGGCGCGCGTCCATCGCGCCGCCGCCCGAGAGGGGCCCGTGGGGGACATCCTGCCCCCCACGGGCGGGAGCTGCGACGCGAGCTATCTGAAGACGACGGTGGTGAACGCCGTCGACGTCGGCCGCGCCCTTCTTCTTCGGGAAGAAGCCGACGCGTACCTTCACCTTCAGCGGCTTGCGCTTGCGTCTGCCCGGACGGCGAGAGCGGCACCTTCAGGCTCGCCGACTTGACAGCGCCGTTGTAGTGGTTGGCGACCGTCGTGAGGTTGTTGCCGCTGCCGCTCACGCGGCCGGCTTCGAACGTCTTGACGGTCAGGTAGGCGGTGTTGCCGGCCACCTTCTTGCCGATGATCTGCACGCCGCAGCCCTTCGGGGTGATCGTCGTGTTCTGTTTGAACACGACCCCGTTCTGGGCGGTGATCGTCGTCGGCATCGTGAGCGCTTCGGTGCACAGGTTCCCGAACGCGGCGAGCGCCGAGTGCGGGCCCATCGGCAGGTTCACCGTGATGCTGGACACCGGCGCGTCGGGCGTCGTGGCGAAGTTCGTCGTCGTGATCCCGTTTTTGATGTCGGTGTTGCCTTTCAGGATCACCCGTACGCCGTTGGCTTCGAGCACGAGGTCGAGGTCGGGGAACTGCGCGCCGCCACGCGCGACCAGGATAGGCGGGGCCCGTCAGTTTGCTCGGCAGCGTCGGCGTGTTGGCGCGCGCGCCGCCCACGATCGAGCCTTCGGGGCAGCTGAACGGGTTCGCCGCGAACACCTGCGGCAGGCACGCTTTCTGGAGCGTCGTCAGACGCGACGGCAGCTGCTTCGGGCAGCGTCACGAGCACCGATTTGATGCCCGCCTCGCCCAGCTGGCTGGTTGATCGTGGTTTCGAGGCTCGCGCCGTTCTGGCGGGACGGTTTACCGCCCGTCTTCGCCGAGAACGACGGTTTGAACGCAAGCGTGTTGCAGCCCGTCGCCTGGAACGGCGTCGATAGGGTCGCGCGTCGCCGATGCGCCGCCCGGCGTGAAGCCGGCGACCACCGATTCGGTCGCGAATACCGAGCAGTTCGTCGGGTTGCGCTCGAAGCCCTGGCGGTTGATCACGATGTTGAGCGCACGGATGCGGGTTGGGATCCCGCCCACGATCCGCGGGATGTTCGGGTCGCTCGGCGACCACCTGCGCGGTGTCGGATTTGACTTCGATCTTCGCCCGCGCGACGACCGGGGGCAGCGAGAACGGCCCGGCGTCCGGCGGCACGACGATCGACAGCCCGAACGGCGCGCCCGCGTATGGGCCGGTCAGGTAGACCCTGCCCGGGAACGTGTACGGCGTGCCGGAGCCGGAGGCGACCGCCACCGTGCCGATCTGGCTCGCCGAGGAGCACGTGCCCTGGGCGGCCTGCGGTTCGGGGCACTGCGTCACCGTCGGGATGTAGCCGATGAGACCCGGCGGCAGCGTCGTCGGCGATCGAGCTCAGGTACTGCTGGCCTTCAGGCCGTTCGAACCCGAACGTGAACGTGTTCGCGGAGCCTCCCTGGCCGGGTTCGTTCGAGGTGCCCTGGATCGGCGCGAACGGAGGCGGCGAGGCCGTGCAGCCTTCGATCGAGAAGGGGCCCGACGGGAACGCGGCGCCGCCGCCGGACCACGGGGTGAATTCCGTTTCCGCTTTGTAGGCCGTGCATTCGAGCGGGTTGGCGAGCGCGCCGAAGGCGCCGCCTTTGAACTTCAGGATCGCCTTGTTGAACGGCGCCTGCGGGTTTTCGTTGAACGTCGTCGTCAGCTGGCCCGTCGTTGGGATCGGGCGTGACCGTGCCCTTGAGGCGCACCTTCACGCCGTAGCGGCCCGACTCGGCGTCGAGGTAGATCGTGTAGGGCGGGCCTTCGATCTGTTTGCCCGCGGGCTTGCCGAGGAAGATCGGGCCCGGCAGCGATTCGCGCGGCAGCGTCGGGACTTCGAGGTTGACGGTGCCGATGCGGCTGCCCGACGGGCAGCTCACGTTGGGCGAGGCCGGTTCGAGGCCGATCTGTTCAGGCGTGCAGCCTTCGAGGCCCGCCGCCGCCGAGGGGTTCATCGACATGCCGACCGGCAGCACCGTCTTCGCGTTCTTGAGGTCGGACGTGTCGGGCACTCCTTCTTCGGGTGCCGCATGCGGCATCGTCGTTTCGAACGCGGCGCCGTCGGCCGCGTCGGTCGCCGTCGTTTCAGGCGTCAGCGCGAACGTCGGTTTGAAGGGCTCGGCGAGGCATTCTGTCGGTGCCCACGAGCGTCGCGTAGGGCCTCTACGCCGGCGCGCCGCCGTACGATTCCATCGCGATCGTCGTCGTCACTTCCGGCGATTTCGGCTTCGTGCATTTGCTCGGGTTGCGCAGGAAGCCCGTCGGTTCGCCTTCGCCTTCTTCGGTGCGCGCCGTAGAACACGAGCCGCGAGCGGAGCAGGCCGGGCGTGATGTTCTTGATCGTGAAGTAGTCGTGGTAGTCGCTAAGCCATTCCACGCTGCCTTCGATGAACGTGTGCGAGAAGAGGCCGGGCAGCGCCCAGCGGACTGAGGTCGAGCGCGACGCCGAAGTCGGATGCCAGGCCGAAGGGCTGTTCGAGGTTGTAGACCTTGCCTGTGAGCGTCACGTCTGCGCCGGCTTCCGGCACGGCGGTTAGGACGATGTTTTCCCCGACCAGGCTGCTCGCGGGGCATTTGCTCGCCAGATAGAATTTGTGTTTCGGTTCGACGAGCGTCGATTCGAAGTCCTTCTGCGAGCACTTCGTGATCGCCTCGGGGTTCGTCACGACGCCCGGCGCGACGTCGGTGCGGATGTTCTTGATGCTCGCGCCGACGAAGTTTTCGAAGGCAGGTCCGCTTCCCTCGGGGACCAGGAGGGGACCGACTTTTTCGGTTTTTATCTGGAAGTCGGTGATGCCGAAGGGCACCCATCCGCCGGCTTCCGTGAAGCCTTCTTCTTCGGCTTCTTTGAGGTCCGGGTTCTTCGGCGCCTTCGCCGCATTCTTCGAAGGTCTGCTTGCAGTTCGCCGCGAAGAATTTTTCGACGCCGAACGCGTGCGCAGCCGGCGCCGACAGGGCGAGGACCATGGCCACGGCCAGTCCGAACAGTGTTAAGCGAACCTTGACCCTCATCCTCAACCTCCTCTGAGCGGCAGCTGTCCTTCGAGCGCCTATCTACCCGTTATGACTCCAGCGGTCGCGAAGAGTTTCGGACCCGAACGGAGCTATTGGACGAGTTCTTCATAACTCCTGCCTCGGACGGGCCGAATCCCCGCGGGCTCTGGGTACCCTCAGCATGACTCATCAGGGCCCCGCGTGCGCCGCTTCTACTCAGGTGCGCCCTGCCCCGCCCCGCGACCGACGCGCACGGTCCACTACCGTGCAGCGCGTGAGCGTCGTCTGCCTCGACGGCGAGCTCCTCCCGCTCGCCGAGGCCCGCATCCCCGTAACCGATGAAGGACTGCTGCGCGGCGACGGCGTCTTCGAGGTGCTGCGGCTCTACGGCGGCGTGCCCTACGCGCGGGAGCTCCACCTCGAGCGCCTCGCCCGCTCCGCCGCGAACCTGCGCCTCGAGCTCGACCGGGCGGCGTGCTCGCGGGACATCGACACGCTGCTGGCAGGGGCGGCGCCCGGGGACTGCCTGCTGCGGCTGCTCGCCACCCGCGGCGGGCATCGCATCGCGCTGCTCGAGCCGCTGCCCGCCATGCCCGCGACGATGGCGCTCGGGTGCGTCGAGTTCGCCCCCGTGCGCGTGCTCGACGGGATCAAGTCGCTCTCCTATGCCGCCAACATGCTCGCCACGAGGCTCGCGCGCGAGCGGGGCTTCGACGATGCGCTGCTCGTCACGCCCCACGGGCGCCTGCTCGAGCTACCAACCGCGTCGTTCTTCTGGGTGTCGGCGGGGACGGTGCACACGCCGCCGCTGTCCGAGCACATCCTCGACTCGATCACCCGGCGCCTCGTGCTCGAGGCGGCAGACGTGCGCGAGACGGCCGCCTCGCTGAGCGACCTCGCAAGCCGCGCAGGAGGCGTTCATCGCTTCGAGCGTCGTCGAGGTGCTGCCCGTGAGCCGCGTGGAGGAGCTGGCGCTCGGGGCCCCCGGTTTCCGTGACGCGCGAGATCGGCGAGCGCGTGCGGGCCCGCATCGCCGCCGAGCTCGGCGGCTGAGCGCGTCTAGGCGCCGGCGCTCACGCCGCCCGCGCGTGCGAGCTCGGCGGCGCTGCCACGGCAGTCATACAGCGCGCCCGCGGTGCTCGAGCTCGAGGTCTGCACGCGCGTGCACGCACTGGCGACCGCCGCCATCGCGGTGCGGGCACCCGTGCGTGTGTCGCCGGGCGGGCCCCCGAAGCGACCGCCGAAGCGGCCTCCGGCGCCTTCTTCGGCGAGCACCCAGCGGATCCGCCCCGAGCTCACCTCCTCCGCCAGCCAGCGCGCGCTCACGTCGCTCTCGCGTCCCGAGAAGCCGCCGATGCCCGCCACCGCCGCGCCTTTCGCGATGATCGCCGAGGCCGCGCTCGACTGGCTCGCCACCGCCACCGTCCCGCCGCCGTGCGCCTGCACGTAGGCGAGGATCGCGCTCAGCGAGCTCGACGAGCCGAAGGGGCCGCCGCCGGCACCGGGCCCCGCGAACCCGCCCCCGCCGGGTCCGGCGGGCGCCGATCCGAACAGCATCGGCCCGCCGCGAGCTCCCGCCGAGGGCGCCTGCATCCCGGGGGCGGCCGCGCCTTCGCCCCCGGACGGCGGAGCTGTGCCGGCGCCGGGGAAAGCGGGTGGACGCGCGCGCAGAGCGCCCGCGCCGGCGGGAGGACCCATCAGGCCGGAACGCCGGGCGCCGGAGCCGCCGAACGGCCCGCCCGCGGTTGCAACCGAGGCGGGGCCGCCCGCGGGGAACGTGCCGCTCTCGGCGTGTCCGAGAGTGTCGAGCGCCCACGCGGAGGGCGCGAGCAGCAGCGCCGCGGTCGCGCCCGCAAGCGCGGCGGCGCGGGCGCGCCTGCCGTCGCACACGATCAGCGCGACGGCAGCGAGCAGGCCCCGCGGCGATGAGCACGCGGCCCCAGCCATTCGAGCTGTCCGGGGTAGCGGCTGCGGACCACGAGCTCGCATGCCACGCCCGCGAGCACGGCGCACGCGGCGAGCAGGCGCATGCGCCTGCCCCCGTCGAGCAGCTGGGCAGCGCCCGCGCCCGTGAGGGCGGCGGCGAAGGGCGCGAGCAGCGACACGTAGTAGGGATGGAAGATGCCGCTCGCAAAGCTGAACAGCACCGCCGTGGCGGCGAACGCGCCGCCCACCGCCAGCAACCAGCCCGAGCGCGGATCGCCGCGGCGAAGGCGGCTCGCGATCAGGATCGACAGGCCGCCGACGGCGGCGAAGCCGAGCAGCCACCCCGCCTGCCCGCCGAGCGCCGAGTTGAGCAGCCGCAGCGGCCCCGGAGAGCCGCCGAAGAAGCTCCCGCCCGGTCCGCCGGCGCCGCCGGGCCCGCCCGACTGCCCGTCCACGCGGCCGAGCCCGTTGTAGCCGAAGATCAGGGAGAGCACGCTGTTGTCGCTCGTCCCCGACACCCAGGGACGGGCGGAGGCGGGGACGGCTTCGACGAGCGCCGGCCAGGCGCCGCCCACTGCGAGCATCGCCACGCCGCCGGCGAGCAGCTGCCGCAGCGCGTGCAGGCGCCCGCGCGCCGCCGGAGCAACCCACAGCCACGCCGCCGCGATGCCCGGCACGACCGCGAGCGCGACGCCCATCTTCGTCTCGAAGCCCGCCCCCACCGCGACCCCGGCGAGCACGAGCCAGCGCGTGCGCCCATCCTCGAGGGCGCGAACGGCGAACCAGACGGCGGCGACGCAGCACAGCACGAGCAGCGCGTCGGGGTTGTTGTGGCGCGAGACGGCGACGGTGATCGGCGTCACCGCCAGGGCGAGCCCCGCGACGAAGCCGCCCGCGCGGCCGAAGCGCCGGCGTACGAGGTCGTAGACGAGGAGCACGCTCGCCACGCCCATCAGCGCCTGCGGCACGAGCATGCTCAGCGGGTGGTAGCCGAACAGCCGCACCGACAGCGCCTGCACCCACAGCGCGAGCGGCGGCTTGTCCACCGTCATGACGCCGCTCGGGTCGAGCGAGGCGAACAGGAAGTTGTGCCAGCTCGAGCTCATCGAGCGCACGGCGGCGCTGTAGTAGTCGTTCGCCCAGCCGTTCCTGCCGAGCGCCCACAGGTACAGCAGCGCGGCGACTACCGTGAGCAGCCACATCTCGGGCCGTCCGCGAAGCGCGGCGAGCACGGCGCCGGCGCGCCGCGGGACGGGCGCGGGGGCCACAGCTGCGGGCGCTGCGGCGGGGGAGGTGAGCGGGCGCGGCTGCCAGGAGCGTGTCACGCCGCGGAGGATCGCCCGGCGGGCTAAGAGGGGGCTTGGCTGACCCTCAGAGTTTCCTTGGAGCGCTCAGTCGATCAGGCGTTTGCCCAGACAGGCGATGGCGAGCCGCCACATCAGCAGCGCGAACCCCACGAGCACCGCGCTGTGGTAGAGGTCGACCGCTCCGAGTTGACCGTAGGAGGCGTCGCGCACGAGCTGCACGCAGTGGTATAGGGGGTTGAACTGGGCGACGATGCGCACCCCCAGCGGTAGCGCCGAGATCGGGAAGAAGGTGCCGGCGAACAGGAACAGCGGCGTGAGCACGGCGCTCGTGACGTAGTTGAAGTTGTCGATCGTCTTCGCAATCGCCGCGACGGTCACGCCGAAGCCCGCGAACCCGAAGCCCGTGACGAAGCCGATGAACGGCACGAGCAGCATCCCCCAGGAGGGTTCGAGCCCGAACGCGATCGCGACGAGCAGCGGCGCGAGCCCGTAGATGCCCGCGCGAATCGAGATCCACAGGATCTCGGCGGTGATCAGCTCCTCGACGTCGACGGGTGCAGCGAGCATCGCGTCGTAGGTGCGCTGGAACTGCCAGCGCACAAACGTGTTGAACATGCCGGGGAACGCCGAGGAGAACAGCACGGCGGTGGCCACGACGCCCGTCGCCACGTACTCGACGTAGGTCGTGTGGGCGACGTTCTTCACGAGCGCGCCGAAGCCGAGGCCGAAGGCGAGCAGGTAGATCGTCGGCTGGACGATCGAGGAGAACGTCGTCGCCTTCCAGTAGCGGCCGAAGATGGCGATGTCGCGGCTCATCACGCCCGCGAGCGCCGCCGGTTCCAGGCGCCCCACGCGCCGCACGGGCGCCGTCGCGGAGAGCTGCTGTGCGCCGGCGCTCACTCGATCTCCCCGCCGGTGAGGGCGACGAACGCGTCCTCGAGGTTCGCGGGACGGCGCACTCCCTCGGGGGCGAGGCCGTCGAGCTGCTCCGCGCGCAGGATCGCCACCGCCGGGCCGCTTCGCCTGCTCGACCAGCCGTGCCCGGCGGCGAGCTCGTCGAGCTCCTGCAGGCGGTCGGGCGGGCCGTAGACTTCGAGCACCTGCTCGCCCGCGTGGGCGCGCACGAGCTCGGCGGGCGGGCCCTGGGCGATGATGCGCCCGCCCGACATCACCGCCACCGTGTCCGCGAGCCGCTCCGCCTCCTCGATGTAGTGCGTGCTCATCAGCACCGTCACGCCGCGCGAGCGCAGCCCGTCGATCAGCGACCACAGCTCCTGGCGCACCTGCGGGTCGAGGCCCACGGTGGGCTCGTCGAGCAGTACGAGCCGCGGCTCGTGGATGAGACCGCGCGCGACGAGCAGCCGGCGGCGCATGCCCCCCGAGAGCTCGCGCACGATCGTGTCGGCGCGCGCGTGCAGGTTGGCGACGCCGAGCGCGCGCTCCACCGCCGCGGCGCGCTCAGCCCGCGGGACGCGGTACAGGCGTGCGAACACCGTGAGGATCTGCCGGCACGTGAGCTCGACGTCGAGGTTGTCGAGCTGCGGCACCACCCCCATCTCGAGCCGCGACTGCTTGGATTCGCGCGGCAGCTCGTAGCCGAGCACCGTGATCTCGCCCTCGTCGGCGAGCGTCTGCGCAGTGAGCATCCGCATCGTGGTGGACTTGCCCGCGCCGTTGGGCCCGAGCAGACCGAAGCAGATGCCCGGCTCCACCTCGAGATCGAGTCCGTTCACGGCGACGATCGAGCCGTAGCGCTTGACCACGCCATGCAGCGCGATGGCCGCGCCCTGGGACGCGCGAGCGCTCGTGTCCCCTTCTCTCGCTTGCGGCATCCCAGACACTCTAGGTATACGCCCGCCACGCCATGGGCCGCGTGTCGATCGGCGCGATCGGAATCTGGGACGGCGGTCCATAGCCCCGGCGCGGGCGCCCGGGCAGGCTGGAGGAGGCTGGCGGCGGTGCACCCGCCCGCCGGCGACGAGCCGATGGCAACCAGACCTCCCCAGATCGTGGCGCTCGGCGGCGGTGGCTTCTCGATGGAGAAGGACGGCTCGCTGCTCGACGACTACGTGCTCTCGCTCGCCGACGCGTCACGCCCGCGCGTGTGCTTCCTGCCCACCGCCTCCGGGGACGCCGACCACTACGTCGTGCGCTTCTACAGGCGCTTCTCCGCCGACTGCGAGGCGAGCCACGTCTCGCTGTTCCGGCGCGATCAGGGGACCGGCGGCGTGGAGGACGATCTCGCCACGCACCTGCTCTGTCAGGACCTGATCTACGTGGGCGGCGGAAACGTCGTGAGCATGCTCGGCGCGTGGCGCGCCCACGGGCTCGACGCGATCCTGCGCGAGGCATGGCGTCGCGGCATCGTCCTGTGCGGCCCCTCGGCCGGGTCGCTGTGCTGGTTCGAGCAGGCCCTGAGCGCATTCCACGGCGCCCCCAGGTCGATCCGCGGGCTGGGGCTGCTGCCCTACTCCAACTGCGTCCACTACGACGCCGAGCCCGCGAGGCGCACCGAGTACCACCGCTTCGTCGCCGACGGGATGCTGCCGGGCTTCGCGGTCGACGACGGCGTCGCGCTGCACTTCCTCGGAACGAGCCTGGAGCGCGTGGTGAGCTCGCGCGAGCAGCGCCACGCCTACCACGTCGAGCCGGGGGGCGCGGACGGTGTGGTGGAGACCCGGCTCGAGAGCGTGTCGCTGCATGCGCGGGAGCGCGTGCAGGTGGCGGCATGAGGCCCCGCCCGGCGGTGGCGGAGCAGGAGCGGACGATCTTCGCGATGGGCGGCGGCGGCTTCACGATGGAGCCGCAGAACCCGCTGCTCGACGACTACGTGCTGTCGCTGGCACGCACCTCCTCGCCGCGGATCCTGTTCCTGCCCACCGCCTCCGGCGACACATCCGGGCAGATCAACGCCTTCCGCGCCCGCTTCTGCGGGCGCGCGTGCGAACCCGAACATCTATCCCTCTTCCGGCTGCGCGAGTCGCGGCGCTCGCTGCGCGAGACCGTGCTCGAGCAGGACATCATCTACACGGGGGGCGGCTCGATGCGCAACCTGCTCGCGATCTGGCGAGCGCACGGGCTCGACGCGCTGCTCGTGCAGGCATGGCGGCAGGGGACCGTGCTCGCCGGGCTGAGCGCCGGGGCGATGTGCTGGTTCGAGGCCGGGATCACGCGCTCGAGCGGGCCGCCCGAGCCGCTCGCCGGCCTGGGGCTGCTCGAGGGCTCGCTCACCGTGCACGCCGACGGCGAGCCCGAGCGGCTGCCGGTGTGGCTCGCGCACGTTCGCGAAGGCGCGATGCCGGGAGGCTGGGTACTCGACGACGGCGTCGGCCTGCTGTTCCGCGGCCTGCGGTTGGAGCGGGCGGTGGGCTCGCGGACGGGTGCGGGGGCGCAGCGGGTGGACGCGATCGCCGGGGAGCTCGTGCGGCGCCATCTTCGGGTATCCCTGCTCGGCGCCGACGCCGCCGACGGGCTCGGGGGAATCGACGAGGACGTCGAGGAGCTGCGCCGCGTCCATCGCATGCGCAGGCGGATCGTGGGCGGCGGAGGATGACCTCGACGTCGCCGGCGAAGCCCGAGACGGCGCACGACGGTCGGCAACCCGCCGAGGCGCGCCGTCTTGGCTACAGGGTGGCCGGCGCGCTGCCGAGAAGGCCGTGTCGAGAGAGAACGTCGATCACAACCATGCAGAGGACGGCTGCGTGATGGAACAGCGACTGAAGATCAAGCAGACGGCTACGGGCTACTGGACGGTGCAGCGCGGCGGCGTGGACCTGCGCGGCGCGATGACGCGCCGCGGCGCCGAAGCCGAGCGCGAGCTGATGGAGCGCCTCCGGCGCCGCAGCCCGCGGCGCGCCGCGGTACCGGCGGCGGCGAGGCCCTAGAAGCTCGTCGCGGCAGGAGCGGATTCCCCGGGGGGGATCTCATCCGGCAAATCGCCCGCGGGCAGCGCCTGCCAGGGAAAGCCGTTGCGCGCGTGGCGGACGCTGTAGGCGAGGTTCCCGTGCGCGTTCATCGTGTGCCAGGCGAGACGGCTCGCGAGCGTCAGCCGCGGGATCCAGAAGCGCTCCTCGATCTCCGCGAGCGGCCGCGGCGATCCGAGCTCGACCTCGGCGCAGGCGTGTGACTCGCCGTCCTCGAGCGTCAGCCGGGCGAGCACGGTGCCGTCGCGGTCGCACACCTGCGACTCGCCCAGCATCACCGTCTCCCATGGCACGCCGGGCATGAGCGGGGTTTCGCCCGTCACCGCTCCGACGTGGGCGGCGTGCGCGACGGGCGCGCCCGTGAGGCGCGCCACCTGCCCAGGGAGCGCCGCCGCCTGGGCCCGCCAGATCGAGTGTTCGCGCGCAACCCAGCGACGTACCGGGCCGGGGCCCCAGCTCAGCGGCATCGACGGCCAGCACATCCCTCCGAGCACGAGCCGTGCGCCCGCGTCGCGCACGCGCGCAGCCGTTCGGAAGCGCGCCCACTCCCACCCCGACATCAGGCCGACAGTGCAGTCGAGCGCCTCGCAACGGGTCACCCCGCGGTCGTCGCCGCCGCGGTAGAAGTGCTGCTCCCAGGCGGTGGGGATGTCCTTGTCGTGGAGGTGGACGGCGCCGTTCGGCTCGGCGAGGACGAACGTGCCGTAGGCGTGCCGAGCGCGCACGGCGAGGAAGCCGCCGGCGAGCACGCAGTCGAGCTCGCGCGCCAGGCGCCTCAGCATCTGCATCGGCTGCCCGTCGACCGGCCGCGGCGCCGAGCGGAGCGGGCGAGCGTAGACGTTGGGCCCGGTGAGCCCCTCGGGCACGACGATCACATCCGCCCCGTGCTCGCGCTGCGCGTCGCGGATCAGATCCTCCATGCGCACGAGGTTGCGCTCCACCTCGCCGAGCGCGAGCGCAGGTTGGACGACGGCGAGGCGGGTCATCGGACGACCGCGAGCTCCTCGCGGACGGCAGGCGCGGGCGCCGCCGGCCAGCGAGCCCCGGGGTGCTCGGAGCCCGCCACCACGCGGCTCGAGCGGAAGCGGTCGGCGCGACGCTCGCGCTCCACCCGCATCGACACGCGCGCGTCGCGCAACGCGCTCGCGAGCGTCTCCGAGCGCGGGCGCTCGCCGCGCCAGAGAGCATGCGCCAGCGCCCGCGCGAGTCGCGGCGCGGGCGCGATCTCGCGGAACGTGCGGGCGCGTCCGAACAGGTCGCCGATGTCGGGGCTCGTCGTGCGACCCGCCTCGCGCAGGAGCTCGCGCATGGCCGCCGGCTGGCGCTCGACGCGCGTGTCCGCGTTGGCGAAGTGGTAGGCGGGCAGGCACTCGCGGTCGCGCTCGGCCTCCCACAGGCGCGTCGCACGATCCACCGCGAGCCGATCGTCGAGCGCCGGCAGCAGCCACTCGCCCAGCGTGCGCCCCGCCAGCAGCGCGTCGCGCATGCCCTGGCCGGTGACGGGGTCCTTGAAGTGCCCTGCGTCGCCCGCGAGCGCCCACCCGGGGCCCGAGGAGGCGCGGAAGAACGCAGGCGTCTCGCCCGTCGAGCGGAGCTTGGTCTGCCGCTCGGCGCCTCGCGTCCGCTCGCGCAGCGCGGGATGCTCGCGCAGCTTGCGCTCCCAGTAGCCCTCGGGGTCGCTCCGCGCCTCGCTCGCCTCGTCGCGGTGGCCCATCATCAGGACAAGCAGCCGCCCGGCGGGCGTCGTCGGGAAGGCGAACGCGAACGACTCGCCCTCCCGCCACTGCTGGTATGTCTGCGCCTCCTCGCCGTCGGGCCGCGGGTCGTCCATGTAGCGGAACACGAGCCCGCGGCCGTTGCGCGACACGCGGTAGGGCCGCCAGGCGCCCACGAGCGCCGCCACCGTCGAGCGCCGTCCGTCGGCGCCCACGACGATCTGCGCCGCCACCTCGTGCTCGGCGCCCGCCTCGTCGCGGTAGCGCGCCCCGACGACGCGCCCGCCACGCCAGAGCAGCTCTTGCACGGTGCAGCGCTCGCGCACCTCCGCACCCTGCTCACGCACCGCCTCGACGAGCTGCACGTCCTGCAGGTCGCGCGGCACGCAGACGCCGAAGTCGATCCCGTCATCGGCGGGACGCAGGCGCTCGCGGCAGACGACGCCGTCAACCTCGACGCAGACCCAGCGCACCCTGCTCGGGTTCAGAGCGAGGATCCGCGGGAGCGCGCCGAGGCGAGCGAGCTCGCTCGTGCCGGCCGGCAGCAGGACGTGCGTGGAGAGCTGGTCCGAGGGGAAGGACATGCGGTCGAGCACCAGCACGCTGCGCCCCGCCCGGGCGAGCGGCGCCGCGAGCGCGCAGCCGGCGAGCCGCGCCCCCACTACGACGCACATCGACGCTCTCCACGCGCTGCCGCCTCGAAGCCCTAGGCGTCGGCCTCGACGAGCCGGCGGATCGCATCGAGCGTCCCCATCACCTCGCTGTCCGGCGCGTCGCCGTGTGAGGTAGACAGGAACAGCGTGAGCCGCGACCCGGCCTCGTCGGCGCTCACCTGCATCCAGCCGCGATAGCCACTCGCCGCAGAGCCCCATTCGACGCGGCGCGAGGGCTCATCGACGCGGAACCATCCCTCTCCCTGCTGCGTGTGGCCCTCGTAGCGCGCCTCCACCGAGACCGTGTCGCCCTCGCCGCGCACCGCGGCGGTCACCTGCGGCACGTAGCGCGGAAGGTTCTCGAGATCGGCGAGCGCCGCGAACACGCGGTCGGGGGCTGCTGCGACGTGCTGCGTGTGCTCGTGCTCCATCGGTTGCACCCCTTCGGTAGGCCCGGCACGACCATCGCTGCCGCCGGGATCGCTTCCTGTGGCGAGCCTACACCGGCGCACGACCCTGCACACTCCAGCTCGGGATGCCCTCCGGGCGGCCGTTTCAGATGATGGTCTCCTCGCCGGGCTGGAGGATGCGCACCTCGATGTCCGGCGCGAGCTCGGCGAGGTGCCGCGCGAACTCGTGCGGCGCGCCCGAGTGGTCGAGCGGGGCGCGCCTGCCGATGATCGGTCGCAGCGTCCCCCAGTGCACGGGAATCGCCAGGCGAGGCCGCAGGATGCTCGCCGCCCGCGCGGCCTCGTGCGCGTCCATGTGGCCGGGCCCGAGCCTCGGACCCCACCCCGCGACCGGCAGGAGCGCGACGTCGAGCCCGCTCGCGAGGTCCTTCATGCCCTCGAACAGCTCGGTGTCGCCGGCGAAGTAGACCGAGCGCCGGCCCCGCACGACGAAGCCGAGCGCCGGCGCGCGCGGCCCGCCCGGCATGCGCCGGTCGTCGTGCTTCGCCGCGACGGCCGCCACCTCCACGGGGCCGAGCCGATCGCTCTCGCCCACGCCCAGCTCCGTGACGTCGGCGAAGCCTCGCGCGCGCAGCCACGCGCCTGCGCCGCGCGAGACGAGCAGCGGGGTCTGGTGTCCGAGCAGCCGCAGCGAGCCGAGGTCGAGGTGGTCGTAGTGCAGGTGGGAGATGAGCACGGCATCCACATCTGCAAGCTGCTCGCGCCCCGCGGGGAAGAGGTGGCGCAGGTGCGCGACGCGGCGGCGCAGGAGCGGATCGGTGAGCAGCCGTGTGCCCTCGAGCTCGATCAGGACGGTGGAGTGCCCGAGGAAAACGATACGGTCCCGGGCCGGGCCCGAACTACCGGCCGTAGCCGAAGCGTCGGCCATGGACTGGAACCTAGCAACGCAATGAGCTCACACACCGGACCGAGCGCCGGGCCGCCGCGCTCCGCGCTCTGGCGCCGCGCGGTCGGCTTCCTGCTGCGCTCCGCGGCGATGCTCGCGGCGCAGGCGCTCGTGCTGATCGTGCTGACGGCGCTGCTGTCCGGCAGCACGCTGTCGCTGCAGGCGGCATTGCTGGTGGCGGTCGTGATGGCGCTCATCAACGCGCTGCTGTGGCCGCTGCTCACGCGGATCGCGCTGCCGTTCACGATCCTCACGTTCGGGCTCGGCTCGCTCGTGCTGAGCGCAGGCATGGTGGCGCTTGCGTTCTACGTCGTGGACGGCAAGAGCCCGTCGTTCGGCGAAGACCTCGCGATCGCCTTCGGGCTCGCGCTCGTCTCGATGCTCCTCGCACCGCTCCTCGATGTCGAGGGCGACGCGCTCCAGCTGCGCGTCGTGCGCCGGCGGCGCCGGCGCTTCCGCCACAGCAACCGCAGCGACGTCCCGGGCGTGATCCTGTTCGAGATCGACGGACTCGGCGAGGGGATCCTGCGCGAGGCGATCGACGCGGGACACGTGCCGACGATCGCACGCTGGCTCGGCGACGGCTCGCACCGGCTGATGGGATGGGAGTGCGACCTCTCCTCCCAGACCGGCGCGAGCCAGGCGGGGCTGCTGCTCGGCAGCAACTGGGACATGCCGGCGTTCCGCTGGTACGAGAAGGAGTCGGGGCGGACGATGGTGTCCAACCATCCCGGCGACGCCGCCGAGCTCGAGCAGCGGCACTCCACAGGAGCGGGACTGCTCGCCGCCCACGGCACGAGCAGGGGCAACATGTTCTCCGGCGACGCCGGGCGCTGCACGGCGACGATGAGCATGATCCGCGACCGCAGCCGCTCCAAGGCGGCGGACCTGTTCGCCTACTTCGCCGACCCGTACGGCTTCATGCGCACGGTCGTGCTGTCGCTCGCGGACATCGCCGAAGAGCGCCGCGCCGCGTCCCGCCAGCGACGCAGCGGCGCCGAGCACGTCGAGCGGGGCGGGCTGTATCCACTGATCCGCGCGGTCATCGCGGTTGTGATGCGCGACCTGATGACGGCGCTGCTGATGGCGGACATCGTCGAGGGCGTCGGCGTGAGCTACGCGACGTTCGTGGGCTACGACGAGGTGGCCCACCACTCCGGGATCCGCGAGCCCGACGCGTTCGCGGTGCTGCGCCGCCACGACGATCAGCTCAAGCGCCTGGAGCGGGCGGCGGAGCAGGCGCCGCGGCCCTACCACCTGATCGTGCTGTCCGACCACGGCCAGACACAGGGCAGGCCTTTCCGCCAGCGCTTCGGGCAGACGCTCGAGGAGGTGGTGAACGAGGCGCTCGCGGAGGGTCGGGTGTACTCACCCGCAGCGATCGACGAGGCATGGGGCGACGTCGGGGCGGTGCTGGCGGACGCGCGCCAGGAGCCGAGCGTGGGCGGTCGCGTGCTTGCTCGCGCCACACGCAGCCGGTCGGTGGAGGGAACCGTCGCGCTCGGGCCGAACCGCGAGGCGCTCGCCGAGCGCGAGCGCCCACCGGATGCCGAGCACGAGGCGATCGTGCTCGCCTCCGGCGGCCTCGGGCTGGTCTACCTCACCCGCAGCGAGCAGCGGCTCAGCTGCGAGGAGATCGAAGCCGCCCATCCCCGGCTGCTCGAGGTCCTCAGCCGCCATCCCGGCATCGCCTTCGTGATGGTGCGATCGCAGCAGCACGGCGCGCTCGCGCTCGGCGCAGGCGGACGCCGGCGTCTCGCCGACGGCTCGGTGGAGGGCGAGGACCCGCTCGCCCACTTCGACCCCACGGCGGAGGCGCACCTGCGCCGCCACGACAGCTTCCCGCACTGCCCCGACATCCTCATCAACTGCATGTACGACCCCCAGCGCGACGAGGTGGCGCCGTTCGAGGAGTTCATGGGCTCCCACGGCGGCCTCGGCGGGCCGCAGACGCATCCGTTCGCGGTGGTGCCCGCCGATTGGCGCGATCCGCCGGCGCCGATCGTCGGCGTGGAAGCGATGCACGCGGCGCTGCGCGACTGGATCGGCGCCGGGAGCTGAGCAGGAGCGCAGGCGCCGCTCAGGCGCCGGGGACGCGCGCGGTGACGATCCAGGTGGACGCGGGCGCACGCAGCTGGCTGCCCGTGTCGAATTCGGCGAGCCCCTCGCGGAGCGCCGCCTCGACCTTGCCGTGCAGGTGTGCGGCGCGGTCGCCCGCGAGCCTCAGGATCTCGCCCCCAGGACCGAGCGCCATCACGAGCTCGATCGCTTCGTCCATGTCGCTCCCGACCGAGATCGGGATGTCGCAGCGCCGCAGCGAGACGTCCTCGAAGCCGGCGCGCAGCAGGATCTCGCTCGTCGTGTCGGCGCCCGCCATCGAGAACGGCCCCGGCCCGCACGTCGGCTCGTCGTACTCCTCCGGGCGCGGCACGATCCCTTCGACGATCGTCTGCGCCCGGTACAGCCAGTCGTTGTCTTCGCGCCGGCGCCAAACCACCATCACGAGGCGCCCGCCGGGGACGAGCGCGTTGCGCACCGCTCGCATCGCGGCGACGGGGTTGGCGAAGAACATCGTGCCGAAGCGCGAGAAGGCGAGGTCGAAGCCCTCCTCGCCCGCCAGGCCGTCCTGCACGTCGGCGACGAAGAAGCGCGCGTTCTCCACCCCCGCCTCGCTGGACTCGCGCACCGCGTCCTCGATGAAGCGCTCCGCCGCATCCACTCCGACCGCCTCTCCCTCCGGGCCCACGAGCCCCGCGATCCGCTGGGTGGTGTCGCCGAAGCCGCAGCCGATGTCGAGCACGCGCTCGCCCGCCTGCGGCGGGAACAGGCGCAGGGCCTCCTCGCCGTGCGCGCCGAGCCCTGCCGTGACGGTCTCGCGAAAGCGCACGAAGCGGTCATAGAGAGGACCGTCCCAGGCGCGAATCGCCTCCTCGTTGTGCTCGATCAGCTGCTGGTGCTCGGTCGCGCTCACCGCGCCTCCTCCTCGCCTCGACAGTATCGCCCGTCCTTCGCGCGGGCGGCGGCGCCCCCGCGAGGTGTCCCCACCGTAGCGCTCGCACGGCTCGCGCGCACGACGCGCCGCCTACAGCAGCCCGACCTGGCGCAGGATCGACACCGAGTCGGAGTAGACGTCCTTGCGCTTCACCTTGCCGCCCTCGAAGGGGATGATGTCCATCCCCTCCCACTCGACGCGCTCGCCCGATGGCTCCGCGAGGAGCTCGCCGCGTCGCAGCGGCTGCGTGTGCGTGGCGCTCGCGGTCCACTCCTGCACGACGAGGTCCTCGCGCACGTACAGCCGGCGGGTGCGGAACTCGATGTCGGGCCAGGCGGCGAAGATGCCGCCGATGTGCGCGAGCGCCTCCTCGCCCTGCGCGCGCTCGCCGGCCGTGTGGTTCTCGAACACCATGTCGGGCGCATGCATCGAGGCGATGCGCTCGAGGTCGTGGGCGTTCCACGCGTCGTTGTAGGCGTCGATCACGTCGCGCAGCTCGTCGGTGGCGGCGCTCATGCCCATCCCATCGCCTCGTATCCGCTCGAGCGGGGCGCGGAGACGATCAGGACGCTCGCCGTGTCGCTGCCGTCGTTGCGCACGGTGCGCACGTGTTCCGGGTCAAGCCGTACAAACGTCCCTGCGGGTGCCGGATGCTCCTCGCCGTCGATCAGAAGGGTCGGGCTGCCCGAGAGCGTCAGGAACACCTCCTCCTGGTCGCGCCCGGTCTCATCGTGTTCGGGGATCTGCTCGCCCGCCGGGATCTCGACGAGGTTCATCCCGAACGAGTCGATCTCGAGAGTGCGCCTGACGAGCCGCCATTTTCCGTCCGTGAGGAGGTCGTCACGGTGCGCGATCTTGAAGCTCACGGCTGCCACCGCCCCGTGCGCGGCTGCTCCTCGCCGCCGCCGCGGCGGCGCGCCTGCTCAGCCTGCCTTCGCATATCTGCTCGCGCCGTACCAGTCCACCACCACCACGGGCTCGTCGCCCACCACCCAGGCGTCGTGGCCGCTCGGCAGCGACGTCACGTCGCCGGGCCCGGCGAGGAGCTCGGTCCCGTCGTCCATCAGGATCGCCAGCTGCCCGCTCACGTGGTACTGCATGTGGGGCGCCGTGCAGCTCTCGGTCCCGGCGATCGGCTTGACATCTTTGGACCAGCGCCAGCCGGGCTGGAACACGAGACGGCCCACCTCGGCGTCGCCGATCGAGAGGATCTCCGCCTTCCCGTTCGGGAACTCGCGGACCTCGTCGGGCGCTGCAAAGCGCTTGTGCTGCGTCTCCTGCACGGCTCACCTCGGTCGCAGCTAGGGATCGGCCGCTACACTACCTACTAGTAGGTAGGAAAGTCAAGGCTTCGATTTCGGACGGTGAGCCCGTGACAGCACGCACGAAGGCGACACATGCGAGCGCGGGGAAGGACACGCGGGTACGGATCCTCGACGCCGCCGAACGGCTCGTGCAGCAGCGCGGCTTCAACGGCTTCAGCTACGCGACGGTGGCGGCGGAGCTCGGGGTGACGAAGGCGGGCCTGCACCACCACTTCCCGAGCAAGGCGGCGCTCGGCGAGGCCCTGATCGCGCGCTACAGCGAGCGCTTCAGCGCCGCCCTCGACTCGATCGACGAGACGGACGCGCAGGCGCCCGCCAAGCTCGCGGCGTACGCGGACCTCTACGCGGGCGTCCTGCGCGAGAGGCGCATGTGCCTGTGCGGCATGTTCGCGGCCGAGTACGAGACGCTGCCGGCGCCGATCCGGCGCGCGGTGCTCGAGTTCCTCGACCACAACGAGTCCTGGCTGGCGGCGGTGCTCGAGCAGGGACGCGCGGACGGGAGCATCAACTTCAGCGGGTCGGCGAGCGAGACCGCCGAGAGCATTCTCGGCGGTCTCGAGGGCACGATGCTCGTGGCGCGCTCCTACGGCGATCCCGAGCGCTTCGAGGTGAGCGCGACACGCCTGCTCGCCGGCCTCACCGGGAGCTGAGCCCGCGGCGGGCGTCGTGCGCGGCTCCCCGGCCCCTTGGCAGGAGCCGGCGAGCCGGCGCGACGGTCCCGAACCCTAGGGCCCGCTGGGGTGGCGCCATTCACGCGACCCCTGCACGGGGGTCGAGTTCGGCGGCACTTTCACCGGGCCCGCCGGGCATTCGCCCGAGTGGCGCTGCTGCTTGGTGGCTTTCACCTTCGGGAGGCTCCCGCGGCGCGCGAAGCCTTCGGCGAAGTTGAACGCGCTCGTGAGGTCGCCCACCGTTTCGCGCCGCCACGTGCTCAGGTTGGGCACTTCGACGCCGAAGCGCGTCTCCAGGAAGCGCAGCATCGAGGTGTGGTCGAACGTGTCCGAGCTGAGGAAGCCGCCGCGCGAGAAGGGCGAGACGATCAGCATCGGCACGCGGAAGCCCAACCCGATCGGCCCCGGGTCGCCGCCGGAGCTCCCGCTCACGTCGGGCACCGTCAAATACTCCCCCGGCGTTTCCGGCGGCGCCGTGGGCGGCGCGACGTGGTCGAAGAACCCGCCGTTCTCATCCCACGTGATGAACAGCGCGGTCTTCTTCCACAGTTCGAGATTGCGACTCAGCGTTTTTATGACGTGGCTGACGACGTATTCGCCGACGTGGGCCGTCCCGACGCCCGGGTGCTCCGTCTGGGCGAGCGACGCGTTCACCCACGAGACCTGCGGCAGCTGCCCGAGGCTGACGTCGCTTTCGAAGTCGTTCGGGTATGCCGGCGTGAACGCCTTTTCTTTCAGTTTCGCGTCGGTCTGGAAGTTTTTGAAGTACGTGAGCTCGTTGTCGAACACGCCGCCCCCGCCGCCGTCGGTGCCGTTGTAGACCTTCCAGCTGATGCCCGCCGAGGAGAGTTCCTCGGGCATCGTCCGCCACGAGAAGGCGCCGGCTTTGTTTTCGCGCGTGGGCGGGCCCAGTGTCTCGACGAGCGGGCCCCCGTTGAGGCCGTCGGGGTCGATCGTCCCCGTCAGGCTGTACAGCCGGTTCGGGTCCGTTGGCCCCAGCACCGAGCAGTGATAGGCGTCGCAGATCGTGAATTTTTCGGCGAGCGCATAGTACAGGGGGATGTCCGTGCTCTCGTAGTAGCCCATCGTCTCCGGCCCGGCGCTTTCGCCGTCCACCGCGAGGTGGGTTTTGACGAAGCCGTCCATCGCGCCGTTGTTCCAGCATTCGTGCTGGGGAAGCCAGCTGTGCGTGATGTCGTGGAAGCAGTCGGTGTTTTCCAGGTGGAAGGGCATGAGGTGGCCTTCGTAGCCTTCGACCGGGTAGCCCGGCTGGGAGAGCACGCCTTTTTCGGCGCCGTCTGTGAAGCCCCGCACGCCCGGCAGCGTCCCGAAGTAGTGGTCGAACGAGCGGTTCTCCTGGATCAGGAAGACGACGTGTTCGATGTCCGACAGTTTGCCCGGCACCGGTTTCGCCGCGAGCGCGGCCTTCACCATCGGGTCGGCGGCCAACGCCGCAAACCCCGCCGCTGCGCCCGCCTGAAGCAGGCTGCGCCGCGTCATTCCCCTGTGCATCTCATCCCTCCTCCGTGATGGCTCCCCTTAGCGGGTTGATCATAAACGGCTTCACAATTTCGTGACAACCTCGTCGCGTCCTCTGGACAGCTTGCCACCAGCGGCGCCCGAATGGTGTTTCAATCCGGTGGCCGATGGGCTGCACGCGTACCAGCAGGCTGATCAGGGCGCCGCGAGGCGCGGTCTACGGCGCCCTGCTCGACGCCGACGCGATCGAGCGCTGGCGCGCGCCCGAGGGCATGACCGCCCACGTGCACGAGCTCGACGCCCGCGAGGGTGGGGCATTCCGCGTCTCGCTGCGCTACGACACGCCCACCGGCGCGGGCAAGAGCGATCCTCGGACGGACATCTACCACGGCCGTTATGCGAGGCTCGTGCCCGGCGAGCAGGTGGTGGAAGAGGTCGAGTTCGAGAGCCCCGACCCGGCGTTCGGCGGGAAGATGACGATCACGACCACGCTTCGTGAGACGGCCGACGGCACCGACGTGCGCATCGACCACGAGGGCCTGCCCGCCGGCGTGTCGCCGGCCGACAACGAGACGGGGACGCGAATGGCGCTCGCGAGCCTCGCGGCGCTGCTCGAGCAGGGATGAACGCGTTCGGCGCGCCCTGCGCGCGCCCACGCGGGGGGCGCCGCAGCTAGCCGCTTGCCTTGCCCCGGCGGCCTTCGGGGAAGCTCTCGAGGTCTGCAGGGATATGCGCCCACGGCACCCTCGACCGCGTCCACAGCTCGCGCACGGGCTCGACGAGCGCCGGATCGTCGAGCGACCCCGCCGTTACGTACACGCGCGCCGGGTGTCGCTCGGAGCACGTGAACAGCGGCGATCCGCACTCGGCGCAGAAGTGCCGAGTGATCTCGTCGCCGCGGTCGCCGCGCTTGGTGAACGAGGCTGCCCGTCCGCTCACCACGCCGAAGCCGTCCGCGTCCAGGCCGACGCTCACGTTGAACGGCCCTCCCGTGCGCCGGCGGCAGTCGCTGCAGTGGCAGTAGTTCGCGCGCCCCACCTCGCCGGTGTAGCGGTAGCGCACCGCGCCGCACAGGCACCCGCCTTCGAGCGTCGGCGAAGCGGTCAACCGGCTTCGACCGCCGCCTTGATCCGCAGCGCGAACGCGTCGGCGTCCTTCACGGCCGACCTGGAGGCGAGCCCGACGAGCAGCTTGCCGAAGCCGTGACCCTCGAGCTCGTTGTGGATCGTCAGGAGCGTCTGGCGCTCGCCGAGCGCCTCGAGGTCATACCCGCCCGCGGGCACCGTGATCATGTTCTTGGAGCGCTCCGTCCAGCGGATCAGCGTGGGCGGCTCGAGCTCTGTCAGCTCGAAGCGGCGACTCGTGGTCATGCCGGCATCCTTGACGCGGCTCTCGAACACGGTGCCGACGCCGACAGGGCCGTCGGTGGCCTTGCGGATCTCGAGCACACGCGGGCTGAACTTGGGGTCGTTCGTCCCCGCCGCCAGGAACGCGAACACCTCGTCGATCGGCCTGTCGATCACGGCCGAGCCGCTGAACTCATGCGCCATCGGAAGAGCACCCCCACGCTCGAGGACCGCGGATGGACCCTACATGACGGCATCATCCCGAGGCGCTGGGCTCGCCGACGTCCGGCCATCGCGGCGTAGCCTTGCCACGCTCGTACCACCGTCGAGTTGTGACTGCGGAGCGCTGGATGGATTCGGATTCCGTCGCGCGCGTGTCCGTAGCGGACAAGCGAATCCGGGGGGATCCACATGCCTGTTGATGTCACCGCAGCCGCCAGCGGCGGTGTCCGTTGGAGATTGGTGGGGCTCTGGATGGCGATGATCGTCGCACTCGCGGGAGCGCCATCATCTGCTGCCGCCGCGCCCACCGCGCCTGGACAGGTGTACGCGTTCGGCGAAAACTACTTCGGGCAACTCGCGAACGAAACCAATCTTCACGTCCACACGGCGAATCCTTCACCAACACTTGTGAGCCTTCCGGAATCGACCGGTCCGGTTACACAGTTCGCCGCCGGCCGCTATCACAGCCTCGTGGTCAGCTCGACGGGCCAGCTCTTCGCGTTCGGCCTGAACTACTTCGGGCAACTGGGGAACACGGCCGGCAACCTCACGAACGGCTCATTCTTCACGCCGACGCACGTGAGCCTCCCGGGAGCCACCGGTCCCGTGAGGCAGGTCGCCGCCGGCGAACAACACAGCCTCGCGGTCACCTCGACCGGGCCAGCTGTACGCCTTCGGCGAAAACTTTCACGGACAGCTGGGGAGTACAACCAACAACGAAGAAGCAAACGCGAACCCGACGCCCACGCTCGTGACGCTCCCCGGGGCGACCGGCCCCGTGACCCAGGTCGCCGCCGGGTTCGATCACAGCCTCGTGGTCACCGCAACCGGCCAGCTCTACGGTTTCGGCACGAACCGCTATGGGCAGCTGGGGACGCCGGCCAACAACGGCGAAGAAAAGCCGAACCCGATGCCCACGCTCGTGACGCTCCCCGGGGCGACCGGCCCCGTGACCCAGGTCGCCGCCGGCCGCGCCCACAGCCTCGCGGTCACCTCGACCGGGCAGCTGTACGCCTTCGGCCTCAACCGTTTTGGGCAGCTAGGTATTGAACATGACAGCGGCAATGAAAAAGCAAACCCGACGCCCACGCTCGTGACGCTCCCCGGGGCGACCGGCCCGGTGACCCAGGTCGCCGCCGGCAACGAACACAGCCTCGCGGTCACCTCGACCGGGCAGCTGTACGCGTTCGGTGAAAACTTCTTCGGGCAGCTGGGGATCGAAACCAACAGCGGCCCGAACCCGAATCCGGCACTCGTATCGCTGCCGGCGGGCGCCGGCCCGGTAAGCCAGATCGCAGCCGGGATCGGGGACACCCTGGCCGTCACCTCGGCTGGCCAGCTGTACGGGTTCGGCCTAAATGAAACGGGGCAGCTGGGAAGCAAAATCAACAACGGCAGCACAAAAGCGAATCCGACCCCGGCACTTGTGGCACTGCCGGCTGGAGCGACGATCGACACCGTGGCGCGTGGATCTGCCGCAGAGCACACGCTGGCGCTGGTCGCCGATCTTGCCGTGAGCACTGCATCGCTGCCCGCCGGTCCGGCGGGGATTCCCTACCTCGCGAGCGTCCAAGCCACCGGTGGAACGACCCCGTACCGGTGGACGGCCAGCGGACTTCCAGCCGGTCTCTCAATCGATCCGGCGAGCGGCGTGATCACGGGCACCCCAATCGGCGCGGGAAGCGCGAGCGTGGTGCTGAGGGCCACTGACGCGTATGGGATCAGCGCCGACAGTCCGGCCATCGCGCTGACGATCTCACCCGCGCTGATCCCCACGAGTACCTTCGTGCTCGGGCCCACCGCCGCACAGATCCGAGCGAGCCTCCTCTCGCAGATCGTCCCGGCGGGCAGGGCGGCGAGGATCACGGCGCTGCTAAAGAGCGGATACACGGTCTCGTTCACCGCACTGACGGCTGGTACGGTCGTGATCGACTGGTACTACCTGCCCAAGGGCGCCCACGTCTCAAGGGCGAAGCCCAAGCCGGTGCTGGTGGCCGCCGGCCGGGGGAGCTTCTCACGGGCGGGCTCGTTGAAGCTGAAGATCAAGCTGACCTCGCGGGGCAGGCAACTGCTCAAGCACGCCAAACGGCTGCAGCTGACCGCCAAGGGCACCTTCACAGCAGCGGGCAACCAACCAATCACGGCCATCAGGCGCTTCACGCTCAAGCGGTGACGATGGAGGCTCTAGGTGGCGCTTCATTGGCCGGAAATCCGAGCGCCTGCTCGGCGGCATCGCCGTTCTGAGACGGCCTCTACGACGGGGGCGATGGGACAACGTTCGAACCCTGATCGATGTGGCCGTGCGATCCGCACCCCTGACTCCACCGCGCGCCGCATCCGGGAACTTCACGCGCGCCGGCTCAGGACTCTCCGTTGACGGCGAGTCCCGTGCCGAACTAAGGTACGACGACGTGAGCCTGCTGCACAAAGACCATTCCGACTGGATCCCTTCCACGGGCAAGGTGCTTGCGGAGCATGGGACTTACTGGACGAACGGCGACCAGGCCGCGGGGCGACCAGAAACCGCTCGGAAGTACAAGCTGCACGTCCGCGTCGAGCCTCCTGGGCGCAGCGCCTTCGAGACGAAGATCGAGATGTGGCTTCCGATCCCCCGCACCGAGAACTCGCTCGTGGGCCAGAGTGTCCCCGTGATCGTTCACCCCGAGAAGGACCAAGCTGCGGCGCCCGACGGCTCGGCGATTGGCGTGACGCCGCCGCCCGGGACGACGGTCATCAGCGGGGCGGACCTGGCTGGCGCCCTTGCAGCGGTAGCATCGCCGGCTCCGACCGATGCGACGCTCGCCGACCTCACGCGCCTCGGCGAACTCCACGCCCAGGGGGTCCTGACAGACGATGAGTTCGCAGCGCAGAAGGCCCGGCTGCTCGGCAGCTAGAGCGGGCGCGAAGATCGGATAGGTGCCCGCGAGTTTGCCGGCGGGCGGTACGGAGGGGGAGGGATTCGAACCCTCGTCGGAGGAAAACCCCCGAAACCGGTTTCAAGTCTGGCGGATCCCAAGTGCTTATCGGGCTTTCGAGCGCTCGGGGTAGGAAATGGGGTAGCCAGCGGGCCTGCTTCCGTACGCGGCGACCAGGAGCTTCGCGTTTGGAGGCTTGCCACGCCCAGGCCTGGCAGGGCCAGCTGGAGCGCCCGGCCGAGAACGCCCGATCGCGCTGATCAGGCTTGTCCGGCGGCGACGAGCACGAGATTGGTCATGCGCACGCTGCCGTCCTCGGAAACATGCGCGCGAGCGGCGTCCGTGACCGCCTGCCACACCTGCTGCTGCAGCTCGGGTGGATGGGGCTTGAGCAGGTTCGTGATCGGCGGGACGAGCGCCTGGACCGAGCGCGTGAACTCCTCAGCCGAGCCGTACTCCACGGTGACCTCCAGCTCCTCGACCGCGACGTTGGAGAACCCGCCGCCTTCGAGCAGGCCGCCGATGGCAGCTGGCGTGGGGCGTGACAGCGGTCCCGGCCTACCCGGCGGCGGTGGCGGAAGCTCCAGGAGCTTCATCGCCGTGCGCATCGGGACCGCCATCATCGGGACGCGCTCGGGCGGCCCCCACGAGCTGATCGCCATCCATGCGCCCGGCTTCAAGAAGCCGCGGACGCGGCCGGCCGCGCCCTCGCCATCGGGCTCGAAGATGATCCCCCAACGCGACAAGGCCGCGTCGAAGCTGCCCGGCGGGAAGTCCAGCGAAACGGCGTCCGACTCGATGAACTCGACGTTCTGGAGCCCGGCAGTGGCCGCGCGTTCGCGACCATACGCCAGCATGCCCGCCGAGATGTCCGTCGCGACGACCTCGCCTTCGGGCCCGACGATCTTCGCGGCCGTGAGCGAGGGTTCGCCGTAGCCGGCGGCGACGTCGAGCACGCGCTGGCCAGGCTCCACGCACGCCATCGCGATGAGCCGTTCGCTGACCGGCGCGGTAAACCGGTCGATGAACTCGCTCCACTCGCGCCAGCCCGTGGACGCCGCATCCCAGTCGCGGCGCTGGCCAGCGCGAAACTCCGGTTGGTCGATCTGTATCGCCGGCATTGCTCTCCCCCCGTGAGATGCGCAAACGTGTGTGCGCGCCTGGCGTGGCTGTCTCGCCGGCCCGCAACCAGCGACCTAAGCGTACTCGCCGCGACAGGATCCCTCGACGCCGATGCGCTCCGGCTGAGGCGATCCGCGCGGGATCCGCAGCTCCGGGAGATTGATCACACCTGTTTGTTGCGCCCAGGGCTCGCAGGGCCGTTCAGCGCGTCCTCGAGCAGCCCGAGGACGATCCCGAACACTGCGTGGCGGATAGTCGCTTGGCCGAAGGCCCGCCGGTTGGCGACGAGCTTCGGCAGCTCCTTGCGGGCAGGGTGGTAGCGGTCGACCAGCGCGACCATCGGCCAGGTCGAGACGTGCTCGATGAGGCCCGCCAGCAGGCCGCGGAGAACCGCCGGCCCCGGCAGGGACGGATTGAGCCGCGCGTATGCGGCGCCCAAGATCGCGCCGTTCTGCACGTGGAGCGCGAAGCCGATGGGTTGCCAAGCGTCGCCGCCCGTCACGAGCTTGCCCAGGATCTCGACGTCGTCGTACTTGGAGTCGAAGAGGCGTTGGTCGAGTGGCTGCTCGAGTGTCATCACCACCGTCGCGACCGCGCCCGCGAGCGCCCCTCGCAAACTCGTCTGCCGCATCGGTCTGATCGCTCTGCACCGATCGCGGATTTCAAAGGACGGGACGCACGACGAGCATCCCCCGGCTCGAGACGAGATGTGCCAAGTCGTCCGTCAAGCGTTGGACGTGTTCGCTCGCCTGCTGCTCGAAACGCTCCACCTCGACGATCTCTGCGATCAGCACGTAATCGGCTTGGCCGATCGACTGTCCGGGCACGTCCGCCGGCCGCGTGAGACGCCAGTCCGACACCGTGTCCAGCGACCCCCGGACGATGTCCCGATCCTCCGTCATCAGACGCTCAAAGTCTTCGGCCAGCTCGGGGGAGCGCAGTTGAAACCACATGAGAAGGGTCGCAGGAGGACTCATCAGCCAGGGCGTGACAGGTTCGCACAACTGCGCGAGCTCCTAAAACGGAGGGGGAGGGATTCGAACCCTCGTCGGAGGAGTTCACCCCCGAAACGGTTTTCGAGACCGCCGCATTCAACCGCTCTGCCACCCCTCCAGGGGGAGCATCCAAGGCTAGATCATCCGCGCCCGCAGGCTAGCGGCGCGGCGCGAAGAAGCTGCTCAGCAGCGCCGCGCTCTCCTCGGCGAGCAGACCCCCCGCCACCTCGGGGCGATGGTTCAGGCGCGGCTCGGCGAGCACGTCGAGGACGCTGCCGCAGGCGCCGGCCTTCGGATCGCTCGCGCCGAAGACGACGCGCGGGACGCGGGCGAGCACGACCGCTCCGGCGCACATCGCGCAGGGCTCGAGCGTCACGTAGAGGACGGCATCGAGCACGCGCCAGCTGCCGAGCGCGCGCGCGGCAGCCCGCAGGGCGAGGATCTCGGCGTGGGCGGTGGGGTCCTGGCGCAGCTCGCGCTCGTTGTGTGCGGCGGCGAGCACCTCGCCCTCTCGCACCACCACCGCGCCGATTGGCACGTCCTCGTGTTCCAATGCTTGCTCGGCCTCACGCAACGCGAGGCGCATGAAGTAGTCGTCGCGAGGGAAGAAGCGCTCACTCATCGGAAACCCTGCGGCCTCTATCGCAAGTGCCTGCGCCGACCGCGCCCCCGGGCATCATCATTACAAGACACCATGCACGCCACAGCCGGTAGCCCATTCACCGCACAGCCGGCTCGCAGGCTGTGGCGGATCTTCTTAGTCGCGGCGCTCGCCGCCGCGCTCGGCCTGGCGGTGTGCGCCTCGGGTGCGCTCGCATCCGCCGGGCAGGACTACGTACCGAATGAGATCGTCGTCCGCTACGCGCCCGTCATCCGCGCCCCCAAGCGCGGAGTGCTCGCTCGCGTCGCGGCGCTGACGGCGCGCGGCGGCACAGTCGCGGCGAAGGCGCGCACGCGCATCCTGCATCTCGCGCCGGGCACGAGCGTCGCTGCGGCGCTCGCGCGCCTGCGTCGCCGCCACGACGTCGAGTGGGCGGTGCCGAACTACATCGCGCACGCCTCCGGCTACATCCCCGACGACCGCGGCCGCGCCTCGGGGCCGCTCGGCGGCTGGCAGGAACTGCAATGGAACTTCGACGGCCCCTACGGCGTGGACGCGCCGCAGGCCTGGGCGAACCTGATCGCCGACGGGCATCCGGGCGGCCAGGGCGTGACGGTGGCGGTGCTCGACACCGGCGTCGCCTACGCCAACCGCGGCCGCTTCCGGCGCTCGCCGGACTTCGGCCCGCATCAGTTCGTGCAGGGCTATGACTTCATCTCGCGCAACGGCTTCCCCAACGACCGCAACGGACACGGCACGTTCGTCGCGGCGACGATCGCCGAGCAGACGAACAACGGCTACGGCCTGACGGGCCTCGCATACGGCGTTCGCCTGATGCCGGTGCGCGTGCTCGACAGCGAGGGCGAAGGCGAAGCCTCGACGATCGCCGAAGGCGTCGTCTACGCCGTCAGGCACGGCGCGCAGGTGATCAACCTGAGCCTCGAGTTCTCGCCCGGCGTGACGGCGGCCGACATACCCCAGCTGATCGCGGCGCTTCGCTACGCGCACCGCAGGGGCGTGCTCGTGGTGGGCGCCGCCGGCAACGAGGGCCACACCGCGGTCGCCTACCCGGCACGCGCCCCGTACGTGGTGTCGGTGGGAGCAACCACCGAACACGGCTGCCTCGCCTCCTACTCCAACGATGGCTCCGGCATGACGCTCGTGGCGCCCGGCGGCGGCGCGGACGCGAACCTGCTGAGCGACCCCAACTGCCACCCCGAACAGCCCGGCGGCCGGGACATCTTCCAAGTCACCTTCACCGGCAGCTCGCCGCGGGTGTTCGGCATCCCGTCGGGCTACGAAGGCACCTCGATGGCGACGCCGCACGTGGCAGCCACCGCCGCGCTCGTGATCGCGAGCGGCGTGCTCGGACGGCATCCGACGCCCGCGCAGCTCACCGCGCGCCTGGTGGCAACCGCGAGGAAGCTCGGCGGCGGCGGCGACGAACGCCTCTACGGCGCCGGCCTGCTCGACGCCGCGGCGGCGACGGCTGCGGGCGGCCCCGGCGCGGTCGCCCCCTAGCGCTAGCCTGGGCGCGTGCCCGAGGCCCCGCAAGCGACGGCTCCGCAGCGCTGCGACGTCGCCGTGGTGGGGGGCGGGATCATCGGCCTCGCGGTCGCCCGCGAGCTGCTCGCGCGCACACCCGGCGCCTCGGTGTGCGTGCTCGAGCGCGAGCCCGAGCTGGGCACCCACCAGACGGGCCACAACTCGGGCGTCATCCACGCGGGCGTCTACTACGCGCCGGGCTCGCTGAAGGCGCGCCTGTGCGTCGAGGGCGCACGCGAGATGTACGAGTACTGCCGGGCGCGCGGCATCGCCAGCGAGCGCTGCGGCAAGCTGATCGTGGCGACCGACCGCTCCGAGCTCGGCCGCCTCGAGGAGCTCGAGCGCCGCGCCCGCGCCAACGGCGTCGAGGGGATCCGCAGGCTCGACGCGGCGGGCATCGAGGCGATCGAGCCCCACGCCCGCGGGGTGGCGGCGCTGCACTCGCCCGCAACCGGGATCGCCGACTTCGCCGCCGTCGCGAGGGCCTACGCCGACGACGTGCGCTCCGCCGGCGGCGTCGTCGCCACCTCCTGCGAGGTGCTCGGCGTGGAGCACGCACCGCGCTCGCTGCGCCTGCGCCACTCGCACGGAGCCACCGACGCCGCGCGGGCGGTGTTCTGCGCCGGGGCCTGGGCGGACCGTCTCGCCGTCGTGGCGGGCGCCGACCCCGACCCGCGGATCGTGCCCTTCCGCGGCGCCTACCTGCGCCTCGCGCCCGAGCGCACCCACCTCGTCCGCTCGCTCATCTATCCCGTCCCCGATCCGTCGCTGCCGTTCCTCGGCGTCCATCTGACGAAGCACATCGACGGCGACGTGCTGATCGGGCCCACCGCGCTGATGGCGGGAGCGCGCGACGCCTACAGCCTGCGCACGGTGCGGCTGCGCGACGTACGCGAGACGCTCGCGTGGCCGGGCACGTGGCGGATGCTCGCCCGCTGGTGGCGCACCGGCGTGACCGAGCTGCGCCACGCGGCGCTGCGCCCGGCGTTCGTCCGCGCCGCTGCGCGCTACGTCCCCGAGCTGCGTGCCGAGGACGTCCAGGTCGCCTTCGCGGGCGTGCGCGCGCAGGCGCTCGCGCGCGACGGGCGACTCGTCGACGACTTCGTGTTCTCGCACACGGAGCGTGCGCTGCACGTCCGCAACGCACCCTCGCCCGCCGCCACCTCCTCGCTCGCAATCGCCCGGCACGTCGCAGACGAGGCAGAGCGCGCACTCACCTAGCCCGCCCGCCGGCGCCGGAGGGCGAGCGCTCGCCCGTCGGCGCTAGCCCGCGAGCCGCGACACCGAGTCCGCAACGCCCTCGCGCGCGGTGGCGAACCGCGGCGACCAGCCGAGCTCGCGCTTGATCTTGGCGTTCGAGGAGCGAGCCGAGCGCACGATTGCATCGACGGCGTTGCTGCCGGCGATGAGGCGCACGAGCGCAGCAGGCAGGCGCCGCGGAGGACCGACGCCGAGCTCGTGCGCCGTGAGCGCCATGAAGTCGTAGAAGGTGATGGGCTCGTCGTCCGCGACGTGGTAGGTGGATCCCGCCGGGGCCTCGTCCATCGCCAGCTCGAGCGCCGCCACGACGTCGTCGACGTGCACCACGTCCCACAGGTTGCGGCCGTCGCCCACCACCGCGAAGCGCCCGGGGGCGCGCAGCCGCGACACCAGCTCCTCTACGTACCAGCCGCCGGGCCCGTAGACGTGGGATGGGCGGACGACGACGGCGGGCAGCCCCGAGCCCAGCACGAGGCGCTCGCCCTCCTGCTTGGAGCGGCCGTACGGCGTCTGCACGGGCAGCGGCGAGTCCTCGGTGAGCAGCGCCCCGTTGGCGTCGCCCGTCACCACCGTCGAGGAGAACACGACGCGCGGGCTGAGCCCCCCGGCGACGCACGCCGACAGCAGCCGTTCGGTGCCGCCCACGTTCACCTCGGCGATCTTCCTCGCGCTGCGCTGCGAGGCGATCTCGGCGGCCAGGTGCACGACGCATTCGGGCTGGGCCTCGGACAGCGCCCGCGCGAGCGACTGCGCGTCGCCGAGGTCCCCGACGACGGCGCGCGTGCCGGGCGGCTCGGAGCCGGGCCGGCGCACGAGCGCGAACACGTCGTGGCCGCCCGCGAGCAGCCGGCGGCTGAGCGCGCCGCCGATGAAGCCGCTGGCGCCGGTGACGAGCGTGCGCATCCGGCTACATCTCGAAGGCCGTGCGGCCGCCGCTGTCGACGAGGTCCTGCAGCAGCTCGCGCCCGTTGCCCAGCACGGGGCCGCCGTGGGCGAGCAGCAGGTGCTCGAAGCGAAGCTCGGAGAGGAGCCGCGCGCACGCCGCGAGCAGGCCCCGCCTCGTGGCGGGGGGATCGTCCATGAGCGAGTCGGGCACGAACCCGAGCGGGCCGTCCTGCCCGTGAGGGCCGCCCCGCACCACCGCGTCCGCGATCACGAGCGCGCCGCGCGCGGCGAGGTACAGAGCGGTGTCATCCGGGCAGATCGCGTCGAGCTCGCAGGCGAGCACGCCACCCGGGAGCTCCTCGCCGATGTCGAATCCCTCCACCTGCTCGCCGTGCGCGAACTCGTGCAGGCCCAGTTGTTGCACAGCACGCGAGCGCCGAAGCGCTCGACGAAGCGGTCGGACTGGCGGTAGTGGTGGCGGTTGGACAGCAGGATCGCCTGCGGCTGGAGCGGCCGCGAGGCGAACCACTCGACCCCCTCATCGGGCGGAACGAGCGGATCGAGCAGCACACCCGTATCGTCGAGCCAGTAGGAGGACACGTCGATCTGGATCCGCGGGTGGACGGCGGTCCAGTGGTAGACGCCGGGAAGCACCTCCTGCACGTGCCGGACTCTAGCGCCGTACTCGAGCGGCGCGGGCAATCACCTGGGCTATCTCCTCGCGGAAGCGCGCGCGCCCGAAGTCGCGAGCGTTCGCGCTGGTGCTAAAGGACCTCGACCAGCGCGAGGTTGTACGGATCGCGCTTCGGTGCCGTGTCGCTCAGCTTCACCTTCTTGCGAGCGCTCAGCGTCGGTTCGTCGGCGGACTGTACCCAGAAGGTGTCGCCCGCTTCGTCGAAGTCCTCCTCGATCAACGACTGAGCAGGTCCCACGGCGCGCGGGAGCGACGCCAGCCAGTCGTTGCCGACCGCGAAGACCCAGGAGTTCGCGGCGAGCGGTTTGAGCGTCCCGCGGGGTGCTCCGCGGGTGCGCGTGGACGTCGCCGCGTTGCCAGCTCCTCCAGAACCGTCGAAGGCAATCAGCGTGAGGCTCTCGTCATATCCGGTGTGCAACAGCGAGGCGGAGACCGCCGTGCCATCCAGCGCAGCGGGAGCGCGCGCCACCCAGATCTCGACATCGCCGAGCGCCGCGTTCTGGCGCGCCGCGAGCGACCAGCTGAGCCCGGGGCTCGTCACGACCGCGGTCTGTCCGCCTTCGAGCGGCCCATCGGCGGCGACGAACGCGACGAGCAGATCGCCCGCACCGGCGGCCGACAGCGAGGCGCTGGCGGAATCGAAGCTCTGCGCGGATGCCTCGCCGACGATCGCCGGCGCACCCGGGCGCGTCTTGAACGTGCTGAAGGCGTGGTCGCTACCGGAGCTCATTCCGCCCGGACCCGTTGCGAGGACTCGGAAATGGTAGATCGCGTTCGCCGCGAGGCCACCGACCGAGGCCGAGACGTCGACGGGCACGATCCCCGTGCCCGGCGCGGGTTCGCACGGTGCGTCCTGACCGTAGGCGGTCGTCGGCCCGTATTCGATCCGGCAGTCGCCGACAGGCTCGCCCTCGGGGTCCACCGTGGCGTTCAGCGTGGCGGACACCTGCGTGACGGAGGTGGCTGCGCCGGTGGAGACGCTCGGGGGCTCACCCGGCGTCGTGAACGATCCGTAGGCGCCGTGACCGTCGCCGCCCGCGCTCGTGGCGACGAGGCGGAACTCGTACAGGTTGTTCGGTCCGAGCCCCAGTGCCGTCGCGGAAACCGCCACCGGAGCAGCGCCGGCTCCGGGGGAGGGCGTGCACGCTACTCGCGACGGAAGCGACTCGGGCGTGCCGTATTCGAAATAGCATTCGGTGACTTCTTCGCCGTTCGGGTTCACCGTCCCGTTCAATGTCGCCTGTGTCTGCGAGATGGAGGTGGCGGGCTGCGTGACCGCGTCGGGCGGCGTCCCGGCAGCCGCTGGCGACGGCGCAAGCGCCGGGCCGAGCGCCCCGAGGGCGCCAAGGAGTGCGGTTGCTGCGCGCATCAGCGGACCCATACAGACCAACGCGACGACCCCTCGCAACTTCCACCGACACGACCGCCCAGCGCAAGCGATGCGCTGTGGCGATCGCGGCGGCTGGCCGCGGACACGCGCCTGCGCCGGCCGCCGCTAGGAGCCCGGGCCGTCTCCGCGCAGCTCGACCGCCGCGAGGTTCCACTGATCGCTCGTCGGCGCGGTGTCGTTGAGCGTCACCGTTTCCCCGGCCGGGCCCGTGATGTGGCCCGTGTACTGGGACCAGTACGTGTCGCCACTGGCGTCGAGGTATTCGTGGAGCAGCACCTGGTTGGGTCCGAGCGTCCGCGGGATCGCGTTGTCGTAGTCGTTGCCGACGCCGAAAACGAGCGAGCCCGCTTCGGTCGTCTGCAGGGAGACCGTGGGCGCTCCGCTCGCTCCGCCCGCCGACCGCCGAGGCGCCGACGCCCATCGACATCTGCATCGAGATCACCGACAGCGACTGGTCGTAGCCGCCCACTGCCGGCGTCGAGGTGACGGTGGCGTTGCTGAGGGCCGCGGGTGCCGTGGCTGTCCATATCTCGGCGTCGCCGGAACGGGAGTTCGCGCGGGCGACGAGTTTCCACGCGAGCCCGGCGCCGGAGATCGTGGTCGATTGGCGCCCGGCCCCGCCGGGGCCGTCCACGCCCACCAGCGCGAGCAGTTGCTCGCCGCCTTCAGCCGTCGTGAACGCGGGGCTTTTCACCGTGCCGAGTCCGTGCGCAGTGACGTTGGCGTCCATGACGAAGCACGGGCCCGGTTCGGCGGGGTTCTGCACCGTCACACCCACGGGCGCCGACGTGCCCGTGTTGCCCGAGCTGTCGGTCGCGGTGGCGGTGAGCGTGTGGCTGCCGTTCCCCGCCGCCGTCGTGTCCCAGCTGATCGCGTAGGGGGGTTTCGTGACGCCGGCGCCGAGCGCTTTGCCGTCGAGGTAGAACTGCACCGAGGAGACGGCGACGTTGTCGGAGGCGTTCGCGGTGACAGGGACGGAGCCGGAGAGCTGTTGGCCCGCAGCCGGATTGACGATCGCGACGGTGGGCGGTTCGTGGTCGGACCCTCCCCCACCCGATTCCCCGACCGTCACCGGGACATCGGCCGCGGTGCCCACGAACCCGTTCGCGTCGGTCGCCTGCGCGCTCAGGAAATGGCTGCCGAGAGGGGTGCTCCCGACGGCCCAGTTGAACGTGTACGGGGGAGCACTCACGGGCGCGCCGATCGGCTGCCCGTCGAGCAGGAACTGGACCGATGTAATCGGAGCTCCGCCGCTCGCCGTCGCCGTGAGCGAGACCGAGCCCGAGACATTCGCTCCGGTCGCCGGGCTCGTGAGCGTGACCGTCGGCGGCGTCGAGGAGGGGTGCGTCTGTTCGAGCACGGTCGCGCTCGCGCCTTCAATCCGCAGCTTCGTGTCGGTGATGTCGTTCGCCGTGTTCGACTCCTGCAGGTAGTGGGACGGATCGACCTCGCCGCGCAGCCAGTACGTGCCATTGGGAAGGCTCGAGATGTCGATGCCCTCGCCGCCGTCGCTCGCGTCGTACTGGTCGCCCCAGCCCACCGTCAACCCGAGCACCCCTTCGGGGTTGGCGCATTCGTAGCTCGGATACGTGTTCTGGGCGGGCGCGTTGGGCACGCCGCCCACGTACACGTCGGAGGTCATGCAGAATTCCGACTTCGGGCTGCTCGCCACGAGCGCTCCGGGCCCCCCTCCGCCCGCAACGCCGTAGAGCCAGAACCTGTCGAGCGGGAAGCGGTAGTCGCCGGGGGCCACCCACACCATCGGCCCGACGATGGGCACGGTGTGGTCGAACTTCCACACCCCCGGGCTGGGCATCGTATAGAGCGCCTGGTAGCCCTGCGCGATCCCCGTCGAGGGGTTGTACGCGGGCCGGATCTCGAGCGGGCCTGCACCGGCGTCCTCGGTGATGTGGGTGAACTCGAGTGTTCGGCTCCCGCCGCCCTGGATCACGTAGATTTCGCTCTGGGGCATCAGCACCTGCAGATCGGGGTAGGCGATCGGCGTCGTGACGGGTGTGATCGTGTTGGAGTGTTCTGAGGGTGGCCCGGTGCCGATCGAGTTGGTGGCGGTGACCGTGAACGTGTAGGCGGTGCCGTTGCTGAGGCCCGTGACGGTCGCGCTGGTGGCGGGCGGGGTGCCGTTGACGGTGCTCGCCGTCTGCGCTTCCGAGCCGATGTAGGGCGTGATCGTGTATTTCGTGATCGTGCTGCCGCCATTCGACGGCGCCGCCCACGACACGCTCGCCGAGCCGTTGCCAGCCGTCGCCGAGACACCCGCGGGCGGCCCGGGAGCGGTCGGCGCCGCGGGCGTGACGGCGTTGGAGTGTTCGGAGGGTGGCCCGGTGCCGATCGAGTTGGTGGCGGTGACCGTGAACGTGTAGCTCGTACCGTTCGCCAACCCCGTGACCGTCGCGCTCGTCGCCGGCGGGCTCCCCTGCACGACCGTCGCCGCCTGCGCTTCTGAGCCGATGTAGGGCGTGATCGTGTATTTCGTGATCGTGCTGCCTCCGTTCGACGGCGCCGTCCACGACACGTTCGCCGAGCCGTTGCCCGCCGCCGCCGAGACACCAGTCACCTGCCCCGGTGCGCTCACAGAGCCCGGTTCGAACAGCACATCCACCCAGTAGTTCGTCGCTTTGTAGCTGCCCGTCGGGAACGTGCTCGCGCCGCTGTAGGAATACACCCCGTTCGGGCTGACCGAGTTCGCGAGCGCCAGCAGCGGCGGGCTGCTCACGCCCGCCGAAGCAAAGCCCGAGGAGGTATCCGAATAGTGGCCTTTCGGCGCGAAATACCCCGCCACATACGTCGTGTTCGCCGCGATCGCAACGGGTTTGGAGAAGCTCACCTGCTGCCAGCCCGAAGCAGTCTCCCCGCTGAACGTCGCCGAGGCCAACAGCGTCCCCGAGCTCGCCCACAGGCTGCCGACATGCGTCCCCGAGTTCGCCGCCGCCTTGTAGAAGCGCACCCCCGTCACGCTCCCCGCCACTTCAGAGCTGAACTTCACACCCAGCTCCACCGAGCTCCCATCACCCGAATCCACCGTCACAGGGGTGGTGTTGCCGAAGATGTTCTGGCTGGCGACGGGTGTGATCGTGTTGGAGTGTTCTGAGGGTGGCCCGGTGCCGATCGAGTTGGTGGCGGTGACCGTGAACGTGTAGGCGGTGCCGTTGCTGAGGCCCGTGACGGTCGCGCTGGTGGCGGGCGGGGTGCCGTTGACGGTGCTCGCCGTCTGCGCTTCCGAGCCGATGTAGGGCGTGATCGTGTATTTCGTGATCGTGCTGCCGCCATTCGACGGCGCCGCCCACGACACGCTCGCCGAGCCGTTGCCAGCCGTCGCCGAGACACCCGCGGGCGGCCCGGGAGCGGTCGGCGCCGCGGGCGTGACGGCGTTGGAGTGTTCGGAGGGTGGCCCGGTGCCGATCGAGTTGGTGGCGGTGACCGTGAACGTGTAGCTCGTACCGTTCGCCAACCCCGTGACCGTCGCGCTCGTCGCCGGCGGGCTCCCCTGCACGACCGTCGCCGCCTGCGCTTCTGAGCCGATGTAGGGCGTGATCGTGTATTTCGTGATCGTGCTGCCTCCGTTCGACGGCGCCGTCCACGACACGTTCGCCGAGCCGTTGCCCGCCGCCGCCGAGACACCAGTCACCTGCCCCGGTGCGCTCACAGAGCCCGGTTCGAACAGCACATCCACCCAGTAGTTCGTCGCTTTGTAGCTGCCCGTCGGGAACGTGCTCGCGCCGCTGTAGGAATACACCCCGTTCGGGCTGACCGAGTTCGCGAGCGCCAGCAGCGGCGGGCTGCTCACGCCCGCCGAAGCAAAGCCCGAGGAGGTATCCGAATAGTGGCCTTTCGGCGCGAAATACCCCGCCACATACGTCGTGTTCGCCGCGATCGCAACGGGTTTGGAGAAGCTCACCTGCTGCCAGCCCGAAGCAGTCTCCCCGCTGAACGTCGCCGAGGCCAACAGCGTCCCCGAGCTCGCCCACAGGCTGCCGACATGCGTCCCCGAGTTCGCCGCCGCCTTGTAAAACCGCACCCCCGTCACGCTCCCCGCCACTTCAGAGCTGAACTTCACACCCAGCTCCACCGAGCTCCCATCACCCGAATCCACCGTCGCAGGGGTCCCCGAACCAAAGATCGTGCCCACAGCCGCACCCGCCGCGGGCGTCAGCGTCCCTGCCACCACGGCGAGCGCGGCGGTCGCAGCCGCGAACTGGCCCAGTCGTCCGGCGATGCGTCGCACTCCTTTGCCCCCTCCGGCGCCACACAAGATCTGAGGCGACCTCACGAGCTCCCAAGAGCCCCAGTTCGGGCAGTACACCAGATCGCAGCGACGCGCGCGTGCACCCCCGCCCGGCGGGCGGGCACGCGGCCGTCGGCGTGGTCGAGCGAGCGCACCCACGCGCACCGCGAGCAATTTGGCGGCGCCGCGGCCGCTAGTCGCTGCGGGTGACCGCCAGGGTGAGCGTTCATCACTTGAACGCGGCGCCGATCCCCAAATCGTCAGCGAGCGCGACGAGATCGGCGGGAGGGGCGCGCGCCGTGGTCGATCGCCGGACCGGAAGCGCCGCCACAGATTCGTTCACCACGTGAACGCATCTCAAGAACATCGGCCCATTGTGCGTCCTGCTGGGCCCGCCGATCATGCGAGGCGCACGGAGTGCCACACGCACGATGCAGGGGGCAAGCATTGCTGGTCAAGCAAGTCACGGATGGCCACGCGGGGTTCCGCGGCCGCAGGACGCTCGATGAATCACCGGAGGCACTGCGCCAGGTACGTTTCGCGATCGCCCGCGCCAAGCAGGGCGACAGCGAGGCGCTGCGCCTGCTGTACGTCCGCTACTCGGACAACGTTTACGGCTACGTCCGCAGCATCGTGCGGGACGAGAAGGAGGCGGAGGACCTCACCCAGCAGGTCTTCATGAAGCTGATCCACGCGATCGGAAAGTACGAGGACCAGGGGGTGCCTTTCTCGGGCTGGCTCTTGCGCCTCGCGAGGAACGTCGCGCTCGACCACCTGCGCCGGCGTCGGCCGATTCCGACCGAAGAGGTGCTCGGCGCCGACGTGCATGCGGACGACGGTGCGCGCGAGCGCGCCCATGACCTCCACGCGGCACTGGCATCGCTTCCCGACGAGCAGCGCAGGGTGATGATCATGCGCCACGTCGTCGGGCTCTCACCTCCCGAGATCGCCGAGCAGATGGGCCGCTCCGAGAGCTCCATCCATGGCCTGCATCACCGCGGCCGCCGCGCGCTGCAGGTGGAGCTGAGCCGACTCGGGTCGGCCCCGGCGACGTGCTCCGTCCGCCCGGCATGTTGAGCGCGCCCGCGCCAAACGGGTCCCTCTCGGTGCCGTTCGCGCGGCTCGACAACGCGGATCCCGAGTTGCTCGCGGAGCTGATGGGCGAGGTGGAGGCGATCGCCGCCCGCGGCGCGTTCACACTGGGCGAGGCAGTCGAGGAGTTCGAGCACGAGTTCGCCGCCTACTGCGAAACCGACTTCTCGGTGGGCGTCTCCTCGGGGACGGAGGCACTCACGCTCGCGCTGCGCGCATTGGAGATCGGTCCCGGCGACGAGGTGATCGTGCCGGCGAACTCGTTCATCGCCACCGCCGAGGCGGTGAGCGCCGTGGGCGCGACGCCGCGCCTTGTGGACGTCGATCCCGACTCGCACCTGCTCAGCGCGGAGATCGTCGCGGAGGCGCTCGATCCACGCGTGCGCTGCGTGATCCCGGTGCATCTGTTCGGCGCGACCGTAGATCTCGATCCGCTGCTGGCGCTCGCCCGCGGCGCGGGGATCCACGTGATCGAGGACGCCTGCCAGGCGCACGGCGCACGGTACAAGGGACGGCGTGTCGGCTCCTTCGGAGCCTTTGGCTGCTTCAGCTTCTACCCGACGAAGAACCTCGGCGCGTGGGGCGACGGCGGCGCCGTGGTGACGTCGGTGCCAGCTCTCGCCGACCGCGTGCGGCTGCTGCGCGCGCACGGCGAGCAGCCACGCTATAGCCATCGGATCATCGGCACCACCGCCCGGCTGGACGCGCTTCAGGCGGGGGTGCTGCGGCGGAAGCTCCTCCGTCTCGACGGCTGGAACGAGGATCGCCGCAGCCTCGCGCAGCGGATGCGTGCTCTGCTCGGGGAGGCTCGCACGCTCGAGATAGCCGCCGGCGCGAGCGAGCGAGGCGACCACGTCTATCACCTGTTCGTAGTGCGCAGCCATCACCGCGACGAGCTGCGCGAGCATCTCAAGGGAGCGGGGGTCGCATCGGCGGTTCACTACCCGACCCCCATCCACCTGACGGAAGCCTATGCCGAGCTCGGGTACGCACGGGGCAGCCTGCCGGTCAGCGAGAGGCTCGCCGAGCGGATGTGCTCGCTGCCGCTGTTTCCCGGCATGAGCGGCGAGCAGCTCGAACATGTTGCGCAGACGATTGTGGGCTTCACGCAAGAGCGGGCCGCCACGCTGCGTTGATCGGTCATATGGGTGGCGGCGTGAAAAACAGCAGCGAGTCGCGCGATCGCTGTGCGCTTGTGGCGATGATCTCGACGCTCGAGCCTCGTCGGGAGGTGGCGGCAAGATGCTGAACGGCTGGGAAACCGCAGAGCCGGCCACTCGGCCCGCCGGCAGGGTCGTTCCGCGCGCCGCTCCGATAGGTGCCGCGGTTGTGGGCGCTGGGTACTGGGGCCCCAACCTCGCGCGCAACCTCGCCGAGGCATCGGAGTTTCGACTGCAGGCGCTGTGCGACCGCGACCCCGCGCGGCTGCGCACGCTGAGCCGTTGCCATCCCGATGCGCGTGCGCTTCACGCGTTCAACGAGGTGCTGCTCGACGACGCAGTGGAGGCGGTGATCATCGCCACACCTCCGCAGACGCACTTCCCGCTTGCCAAGCGCGCGCTGCAGGCGGGCAAGCACGTGCTCGTGGAGAAGCCGCTGGCGACGCGTCTCAAGGACGGGCATGAGCTTGCGGCGATCGCGAGGGAATCGGGCCTAACGCTGATGCCCGGACACACATTCCTCTACAGCCCGGCGGTGAACACCGTCCGCGAGCTGATCCGCGCCGAGGTCGTGGGCGACGTCCACTTCATCACCTCTTCGCGCATGAACCTGGGCAAGTACCAGCGCGACGGCGTGGTGTGCGACCTCGCGCCGCACGACCTGTCGATCATGCTCTACTGGCTGGAGGAGCCCGTCATCGAGATCGCCGCCTCGGGGAGCTGCGTGTTCCGTGAAGACGTGCCCGAGACCGCCTTCCTGACGCTCACCTTCGCGAGCGGCACGACCGCAAACGTCCAGCTCTCTTGGCTCGCGCCACGCAAGATGCGCCAGATGATCGTCGTCGGCAGCAAGCAGATGGTGCAGTACGACGACACCGCCGCCGATGAGCCGGTGCGCGTGTACGACAGGGGGATGGACGTTGGGCCGCCGTCGAACTTCGGTGAGCACCAGCTCATCTACCGCAGCGGGGACGTCGTGATCCCGCGGGTCGAACCGCAGGAGCCGCTGCGCCTCGAGCTCGAGGACTTCGCCAATGCGATCCGTACGGGGCAGGAACCTCGCTCGAACGTGTCGCTCGGATTGAACATCGTGGCCGCGGTCGAGATGGCGTCGGCCTCGATGCGAGAAAATGGCACTCCCGTCGGCTTTGCGCCCAGCGCCGAACCGGCGGCAGCCTGAGCTCGCCGCCGGCCGCGGTACCGCCGCGCGATGCAGAAGCGCGCGGACGCGCGCGAGTAAGGGCCCGCGCGATCCGTTGGGTTGGCGTGCTCGTTAGGGGCGTAGTCGTCGTTCCCACCACGACCCGTTGGACGGGCCCGTGGCTCGGCGCCACCCGCGCGACCTCGCTCGAGCGGGTTGCCAACCGCTCGATCGTCTGCCACGTCCTCGACGCGATGCTCGAGGCGGGTGTGGCAGAGGTCGCGCTCGTGTCGCCGCCGGGGGCCGTTGAGGAGATCGCGGCGGGGGTCGCCAGCGAAGGCCCTCCGGGACTCCGTGTCAGCCACATCATGCACGACTCCGGCGACGACGCCGACCGCGCGCTGCTCGCGGTCGCCGAGTTCGTCCGTGACGCGCCGTGCGTCCTGCACCGCGCCGACGGCCTGCTCGGTCAACCGCTGACGCCCTGCATCGAGCAGTTGCAGGCGGAGGAGGTCGATGCGCTGCTGCTGGTCGATCCCGGTGGGCACGATGCCCGGCGACTGCGCCTGGTTCCGCGGGCGTTCGAGGAGCTCAGCGAGGAGTTCGTCGCGCCCGCCGGCTTCACGGGAGTATGCCTCCTCGAAGCCGGCTCGCTCTCGCGACTGCCGAACCTGGGACGCTCGGCACAGCTGCTCGACTTCGGAGCCCTGGTCGAGCAGCTCGTGCGCGACGGCGCGCGCGCACAAGTACGCGCGGCTCCGGCGTGGCGCCACTTCGAGGGCGACGCAGGCGATCTGCTCGTGATGAACCGCACGATGCTCGATCGGCTCGACCGCGACGTGACGCCGCAGGCGACGCACGGAAACCGCTTCGAGGGTCCGATCGTGATCCACCCGACGGCGTGCGTGATGGCGAGCGTGATCATCGGCCCGGTGCTCATCGGTGCGGATGCGTCCGTGACGGACTCCTACGTGGGGCCGCACACCGCGATCGGCGAGCGCGTCCGCATCGAGGGTGTGGAGCTCGAGCGATCGATCGTGATGCCCGACGCGAGCGTGCTGCACGTTGGGGGACGGCTCGTCGCGAGCGTCGTCGGACGCCATGCGCGCGTGTTCCGAGACTTCTCGATCCCGCGGGCGATGCGGCTGCAGGTGGGCGAAGGCGACGAGGTCGCGTTGTGCTGAGGGTGGGCGGATGATCACGGCGTCCGCGATCCTGCGCAGGGTTGCGCAGCGCGCGCGGATCGTTCGCTTCCGCGGCATGTCTACGTGTCGGCGGGTGACCGGCTCGGCGACGATCCTGCAACCCGTGCTGTTCCTCGGCGAGGGCTCGATCGTGCTCGGAAGCGACGTCGAGTTCGGTTGGCCCACATCGAAGGGCTTCTACTCAGGCTACTGCCAGCTCGAGGCGTCGAACCCCGCGTCCCGCATCGAGATCGGCGACGGGGTCCAGATCAACAACAACGCCTTCCTCAAGAGCGAGGGCCCGGGGATCCGCATCGGCCCGCGCGCCCTGCTGGGGTCCGAGGTGACGATCTACGACAGCGACTTCCACGATCTGCGCGCCGGACACCGTCGCGACGGCTCGCCGCAAACGGCGGCCGTGGAGCTCGGCAGGAACGTGTTCGTGGGCGACGGCGTCCTGATCCTGAAGGGCGTTCGCATCGGTGCCAACTCGGTCATCGGCGCCGGCAGCGTCGTCACCGACTCGATTCCCGCCGACGTGATCGCGGCAGGCAACCCGGCTCGCGTGATCGGGCCAGTACCGGCGGAGGCGCGAGACGCCCGGCAGCCGCAGCGGCGCAACCGCGCCGCGGGCACGCCGGACATGCGCGCTCCCGCCCCCGGTGCGGAGGCGATCGTCGCCGGAGACAGTGCGCTGGCGTCAGTGGCAGAGATGCGCTCTAATCCACGGGGACGGACGGGATGAGCCAGGGAGGGACCGGGTGAGGGGCACGGGAGGCGTACACAAGGCTGTGCTGGCGTTGATCGCGATGATCGTCGCCCTCGTGGTGGTGCCGTCCGTCGCAGCGGCAGCGACCGACACGATCTTCGGGAACGCCACGCCCGCCACCGTCGACTCCGGCGATCCTACGTCCGTCGAGCTGGGCGTCAAGTTCAAGTCGGAAGTCGCCGGCAGCGTGACGGGGATCCGCTTCTACAAGGCTGCCACGAACACCGGCACGCACATCGGCAGCCTGTGGACGGCCGAAGGGGCGCTGCTTGCGTCCGCCACCTTCACGGGCGAGAGCGCATCGGGATGGCAGCAGGTGAGCTTCTCGCAACCCGTCCAGATCAGCGCCAACACGACGTACGTGGCGGGCTACCTCGCACCCAACGGCCACTACTCCGACACGTCCTCGGGCTTCGCCACCAAAGGCGTCAGCAACCCGCCCCTGGAAGCGCTCGCGAACTCGACGAGCTCGAACGGGGTCTACACATACAGCGCCGGGAGCACGTTCCCGACGAGCACGTTCAACGCCACCAACTACTGGGTCGACGTCATGTTCGAACCGCCCTCCGCGCCGCCGGGACAGGCGACCGGTGTGAAAGCGACAGCGGGCACCGGGTCGGCGAGCCTGACGTGGAACGCCCCCAGCAGCGGAGGCCCTGTCTTCTCGTACACGATCACGCCCTACATCGGCTCGAACCCCCAGCCCTCGACGACAATCAACGGGGCGCCACCGCCCACTGGAGCGACCGTGTCGGGCCTCACCGGGGGAACCTCCTACACGTTCACGGTCACGGCGTCGAACGCTGTGGGCTCGGGCGCAGCCTCCGAACACTCGAACGCGGTCACGCCGAGCGCACCCACCGCGCCCTCGGCGCCCACCGGCGTGAGCGCAACCGAAGGCAACGGCAGCGCGACGGTGAAATGGGTCGCGCCGTTCGACGGGGGCAGCACGATCACGAAATACACGATCACGCCGTACATCGGTTCGAGCCCCCAGTCCGCGACGACGATCAACGGGAGCCCCCCCGAACCGAGCACGACCGTGTCGGGCCTGACGAACGGCACTACGTACACGTTCACCGTCTCGGCGACGAACGCGGTCGGCGGAGGACCGGCAAGCGAACACTCGAACCCGGTGACGCCCAACAAAACGCCGATCTCCTACCCCGACCTGCAGGTGCTCATGCCGACGGGCGAAATCTCGATCATGAACCAAGGCGGCCAGCGGTTGCTGGAGTTCACGCACATCACCGAGGACGCGGGCGCTGGGCCGCTCGAGATGCGACCGGTGTACAACGCCCAGACCGGCATCTCCCAGGGCTACCAGGCGCTCTACACGATGCCCAGCCCCGGCGTGTGGAAATTCGACCACACGGTGCCGATCGTGGGCCCGATGATCTGGAACCCGCCGAGCGACTACAACTTCCCGCTCGACAAGTTCTGGCTCTACAAAACGGCGGGCGGGGGCGGCGTCGGTGGCCTCGTGGAACCGAGCCCGAAGGACCTCTTCTGCATGACCTCTGACACATTCGTCGGAGGCGTGCCGAACGCGCCGGCCAACAACGAATACCCGAGCAGCGGCTGCGGCTCACCGGAAGGCACGCTCGGCCTCAGCGTGGGCTGGGGAGATCAGTACGACGCGACGGATGGCGGCGAGGGGATCCCGATCACGGGTCTCGCCAACGGGACGTATTGGCTGCGCGGCGAGGTAGACCCCTACCACTACCTGGCGGAGTCCAACACCGCCAACAACCTCACCGACACGAAGCTGCGCATCGAAGGCAGCAGCGTGACCGTGATCGAACAGACGCATCCGGACTCGACCCCGCCCACCGTCAACCTCATCGAACCGGCAGCCAACTCGACTATCTCGGGGACCGTGCAGCTGACGGCGACCGCCAGCGGGCCTGCGCCGATCTCCTCCGTGCAGTTCCTGCTCGACGGCCAGCCGATCGGCGCACCTGTGACGGCGCCGCCATACAAGCTGAGCTGGCCCGTCGGGAGCACTTCCCCGGGCAAGCACTTCCTCAGCGCCCAGGCGACCGACGCGAACGGCTTCGTCGGCACCGCCGCCGACACGACCGTGACCGTGGGCGGGAAGGTGGGCTCGATCGGCATCGATACCCTCGTCAGCCAGAGCGCCACCACGAGCACCACCACGCCGGCGTTCTCGACCACGAACGCCGGGGATCTGCTGCTCGCGTTCGTGGACGGGGACGGGGCGAGCCCGGGCGGGCAGACCTCGAGCGTGACCGGTGCGGGGCTGCAGTGGACGCTCGTCAAGCGTGCCAACACACAGGCGGGTACCGCCGAGGTCTGGAGCGCCGCGGCGCCGTCCGCCCTGTCGGGGGCAACCGTCACCGCGAGCGCCGGGGAAGCGGGCTTCGCACAGTCGCTGACGGTGGTTGCTCTCTCCGGCGCCGCCGGCGTCGGCACGTCGGCGAGCGCATCCGGGACGAAAGGCGCTCCGAGCGTCGCCCTCACGTCGAGCGGCGCGGGGGCGGCCTACTTCGCGACGGGGGAGGATCCCGATCGGGCGGTCGGACCGAAGCCGGGCAGCGGCCAGGAACTGCTGGCGCAGGCCGTCGAACAGGGAGCCAGCACCACCTTCTGGTCGCAGTACGACACCTCGCCGAGCTCCTCGGGGGGACAGGCGATCACGCTCAACGACACCGCGCCGAAAGGCGACAAATGGAACCTCGCCGGGGTCGAGGTGCTGCCGGGAGCGCCCGACACCGAACCGCCGACGGCAGCGATCATCAACCCGCTGCCGGGCCACACCGTGTCGGGCACGACCACCGTCGCCGCCAGCGCCAGCGACAACGTCGGGGTCGCCTCGGTGCAGTTCCTGCTCGACGGCAAACCCCTCGGGGCACCGGTCACAAAAGAACCGTACGGGATCAGCTGGAACACGACGGAAGCATCGAACGGCGTCCACACGCTCTCCGCGATCGTGAAGGACACCTCGGGCAACACCGGCGAAGCGCCGGCTGTCGAAGTGACGGTGCAGAACCCCGCCGAAGAAGGCCCGTGCTTCGTGATGGACGTCAAGACCTCCGTGGAAGGCGGGCGGAAGGTGATCACGAAACCGTTCACCACCGCCGAAGCGGGTGAGCAGCTGTTCGCGTTCGTCTCGGCGGACGGCCCCGCCGGCGCGGGACAGCAGTCGGCGACCGTCTCCGGTGCCGGCGTCACGTGGAAACTCGTCGCCCGCGCCAACCAGCAGTCCGGCGACGCCGAGATCTGGACGGCAACAGCACCCAAGCAGCTCGGAGAAAAGAAGGTGAAATCGAAGCTGGCGGTCAAGGGGTACGACCAGATGCTGACCCTGATCGCGATGCAGATGTCGGCAGGCGCCGGCGTCTCGGCGACCGCGGGGGGCACCAGCGGCGAACCGCATGTGAGCCTCAACACGACCGAAGCGGCAGACCTCGTGTTCGGCGTGGGGAGCGACTGGAGCAGCGCCACTTCGCACATCCCGGGCGAAAACCAGCTGATCCTCCGCCAGGGCCTCGACTCACTCGCCGGCAAGACCTACTGGACGCAATACACCTCGCACATCACCGGCCCGGCCGGGGAACTGGTGACGCTCAACGACACCTCGCCGACAAGCGACCAGTGGAACATGGCGGCGGTGGAGGTGCTGGGCGACGGCCCGGACTGACGGCCTCGACTGGACGTCGCCCACTGGACGGCGCGGACTGGACGCGCAGGCAGCGGCGAGCGGGCGGGTCGAGTGCGCCCTCCCGGCCTCTCGACGCACGCCCGAGGACAGCGGTTCGGAAGCCCGCCGGCCGAGGCATCTCATCGGGTGGCTGCTCGACCGCGCGTACAGCGCCGGATGGCCGGCAGACCGCGAGTGCAGCCGGTCTTCAGGCCGAGAGCCGGACGTCGGAGGCCGCCAGCCGGCGCCGCCTACCGCGCAGGCGCCGCGGCACGGGGACGATCTGCTCGAGCGCCGAGCGCTGGCTGCTCCAGGCCTCGGGGAAGCAGAGGCGAAGCGTGATGAGGTAGGCCACCGACCCGATCGCCCCGAGCGCGAGCAGCCACGGCACAGCCGGCAGCCCGGTGGCGGTGAGCGCGGCGCTCGTGGGCAGCGCGACGACGGCGAGCCCGATGCACGAGACGAGCGCGGGGGCGACGTCGTCCCACAGGCGGCGCAGCGGCTCCTGGGCCGTGTCGTCGAGGATCACGACGTAGGCGACGATCAGGAACAGCGTGTGCACGATCGCCGCGTCGATCGCCACCGCGATGATGCCCCACCGAGCCACGACGAGCACGGTGAGCCCGTAGACGGCGAAATGAGCGAACCCGTAGCCGAGCAGCGCGCGCGCTCGGCCGCGCGCCATCAGGACGGTGCCGGCTGCGTCGATCACCAGCGTCGAGGCACCCCCCAGCGCGAGGATCTGCACCGGGACCACCGCAGGCGTCCAGCGAGCGCCGAACAGGAACGGCACGAGCACCGGCGCGCCGATCGCGAGGAGCACGAGCAGCGGAAACACGACGATCGTCAGCATCCGCACCATCTGGCGGTAGAAGCGGTCGAGCTCGTCCCGGTCGGCGGTGCGGGCCAGCACAGGGAAGCCCACCTGGCTCATCACGACTCCCACCTTGCTCTGGTACTCGACGGCGAGCGTGTAGGCGCGGAAGTAGAACCCCGTCTGTAGGGCGCCCAACCGCGCGGCGATGATCGCGTAGTCGATGTTGCTGAAGCCGACCCACGTGAAGCCCGCGAGCGATGCCGGCACGGCGAAGTCGAGCAGCTCGCGAGCGCGGGCGACGTGCAGGCGCGGCATCGGCGGCGGCGCACTCGCCCACGCCGTGAGCAGCACGGCCAGCGTGCCGGCGAGCAGCCCGAGGACTAGCGCCTCTCCGCTCAGGCCCGCCAGCGCGAGGCCGATGCTCGCCGCGACACGCACGAACGTGCCCAGCACTTCGATCTCGCTGAGCCGCCGGAAGGCCATGCGCCGGCGAAGCAGCGCCATAGGAACAGTGCTGAGCGCCGCCACCAGGCACAGCGGTGCCATCAGCCGCACGAGGACGGCGGTGCGCGCCCCGAACACCGGCACGACGACCACGCTCGCGGCCAGCAGCGTGAGCGCGCCGAGCGCGACACCAAAGATGAGCGCGAGCGCCATCCCCGTCTCCCAGTCCGCCTTCTCGGCGCTCTTGCGCTGGACGAGCGCCACGGTGAGCCCGCCGGCGACGATCAGGAAGGCGACTTCCTGCGCGATCAGCGCCACCGCGTAGCGGCCGAATTCGGCTGGGGCGATCAGTCGCGCGAGGACGACGATCGAGCCGATCTGGATGATCTCGATCAGCGGGCGCGCGATCGAGGACCAGCGCACGCCCCGCACAGCTGCAGCGCGCAGCTCCTCGTGGCGGGCGTTGTCCTCGCTCATTCCGCCCCCGTGCCTCGCGGAGGCCGAGCGCGGCGCCGGCCGGCGGGCAGTCCGCGCATCGCTAGGACTGCGCCCGCGCGCCCGCGTGATCCCGCTTGCGCGAGATCGCGTGTGCCCCTGCGCGCTTCAGCGCGATCGTCGCCTCGGCGAGCGTCGCCCGCTGGCGCTCGGGTGCCCACATGAGCGCGAGCCACGCCAGGGCGCGTGGCGTCGGCCAATGCCGCAGCGACGCCGCGAACGCCTCCCGCGCCTCCTCGCTGCGGTCCGCGTCTCTCAGCAGGCGTCCGATCACGAAGTTGTCCCGGGCGAGCACACGGCGCGTGAGCGGCCGGCTGCGAGCGAGCTCGGCGTACCACGTGTGCACGAGCAGGTCCGTACGCGCCATGCCGAGGTGGTTGCTCGAGGCGTTGCGGTCGTGGCGGCGGTAGCGCACCAGCATCCGCGGGTCGTAGTAGAAGACCGCCCCCCCGCGCAGCGCGCACATCCAGTACTCGTAGTCCTCGGTGGCAGTGTGCTCGAGGAAGGGCCCGAGCCGCTCGTAGACCCGCCTGCGAGTCAGCGTCGTGGAGGGGCACACGGCGTTGCGGCGATACATCGTGCGCGCGAACGAGCGCGACTCCAGGACTCCGGCGCGTGCCTCCTGCTCGGGCATCCCCCAGCACCCGTCATAGGCGCCGAACACGCGCGCCGCGCAGAAGATGATGTCGATCTCCGGGTGCGCCACGAGCGCCTCCACCTGGCGCTCGAGCTTGTCGGGCTCCCATATGTCGTCGGCGCCGCACTCTGCGACGTAGTCGCAGCTGGCCTCGCGGAAGGCGGTATTGAAGGCAGCGGCGCAGCCGCGGTTCTCCTGGCGCACCACGCGGATCTGGCTCCCGAACCGCGCGAGCTCGGCTGCGGTGCCGTCGGTCGAGCCGTCGTCAACGACGATCACCTCGTCTGGCGGCAGCGTCTGCCCGAGGATCGACTCGAGCGTCTCCGCGATGTAGCACTCGGCCTGGTAGGCGCCGATCGTCGCCGAGATCGTTGGTCGGCCATCCACGGGCATATCGCCCAAGCAACGAGCGCTCACGCTCGATTCTCGCACCCGCCGGCTCGCTGCAAGCGCCAGCCGGCGGCGCGGTGAGTGCGAGCGCCAGGGGAACCGTATGCAGTGCGTGGTGTGTGGAAGGTGGGGGTGTTTGGGTTCGTTGACTTGGCATGGATGCTGTTGGGTTGGCGGGTGAGCGTGCGCTGATCACGGGTGGTGCGGGCGCGGTCGGCTCGAACATCGCCGATCAGCTCGTGCGCGCGGGCGCTCGCGAGGTGCTCGTGCTCGACAATCTCGTGCGGGGGCGGCGCGAGAACCTCGCGTGGGCGCTCGCGAACGGCCCGGTGCGCCTGATCGAGGGCGACATCCGCGACCGCGAGCTGCTCGCCGAGCTGATGCGCGGCATCGACGTCGTCTTCCACCAGGCGGCGCTGCGGATCACCCAGTGCGCCGCCGAACCACGCCTCGCGCTGGAGGTGATGGTGGACGGCACCTACAACGTGATCGAGTCCGCGCTCACAGAGGGTGTTCGCCGGGTCGTCGCCGCCTCCTCGGCCTCGGTGTACGGGCTCGCGCGGCAGTTCCCCACCGACGAGCAGCACAACCCCTACGCCAACGACACGCTCTACGGCGCCGCCAAGACGTTCAACGAGGGGCTGCTGCGCAGCTTCCACGCGATGCACGACCTCGACTACATCGCGCTGCGCTACTTCAACGTGTACGGCCCACGGATGGACATCCACGGCGTCTACACCGAGGTGCTCGTGCGCTGGATGGAGCGGATCGAGGCCGGCGAAGCACCCCTGATCCTCGGCGACGGCTCCCAGACGATGGACTTCGTCTACATCGAGGACGTCGCCCACGCCAACCTCCTCGCCGCCACCACCACACACACCAACGAGGTCTACAACGTCGCCAGCGGCCAAGAGACCAGCCTGCTCGAGCTCGCACAGCTGCTGATCGAGGTGATGGACTCAGACGTCACCATCGAGCACGGCCCCGAGCGCACCGTCAACAAGGTCCCCCGCCGCCTCGCCGACACCACCAACGCCGAAACACGCCTCGCCTTCACCGCCCACACCACCCTCCCACACGGCCTACACAAACTCGTCGACTGGTGGCGCACACAACGCCACACAACCCCAACACCAGCAGCACCCGCGATCACCGGGAGCATCCGGTGAAGCTGCCGATTCCGATCCGGTGAGCCAGGTGAGCGCGACGCATCCGCGCCTGCCCGCCCTGCCGCTCAGTTTGTGCCTGCCCCTGCTGGTCGTCCTGGCGTGGTTGCTGTGGCCGGCGGGGGTCGCAGCGGCCGAAGAACCGGACTGCGCCGAAGCCGCCAACCCGATCGTGTGTGAGAACGCCCTGCCTGGGGCCCCGCCGAGTGCGTGGCAGGTGACCGATGTTGGTGATCCGTCGATTCAGGGTTTTGCGACGTCGATGAGTGTGGATGTGGGGCAGACGGAGCGGTTCAAGATCAGTACGCCTTCGAGCGCGTATCACATCAATATTTTCAGGTTGGGGTATTACGGTGGCAATGGTGCGCGGCTGGTCGCTTCGGGGATCAAACCATCGGTGTCGTTGCCGCAGGTGCAGCCGGAATGCTTGAAGGATTCCTCGACGGGGTTGATCGATTGCGGGAATTGGGGGGAATCGGCGCAGTGGACTGTGCCCTCGAGCGCGGTGTCGGGGATGTACATCGCGTTGCTGGTGCGCGATGACACGGGCGGGCGCAGCCAGATCCCGTTCGTGGTGCGCAACGATTCCAGTCATTCGGAAATCCTGTTGCAGACCTCCGATGCGACGTGGGAGGCGTATAACGCGTATGGCGGCAACAGCCTGTACACGTGCACGGTGTCGTGCCCGCCGGGGAGCCCGGAACTGTACAAGGGTGCCTACGCGGTGTCCTACAACCGGCCGTTCGACGGGGCGCTGTCGACCGATGGCGGCGCTTCCTACTTGTTCTACGCCGAATACCAGATGATGCGGTGGCTGGAAAAGAACGGCTACAACGTCAGCTACACCAGCGAGTCGCAAGTCGACAACAACGGCGCGCTGCTGAAAAACCACAGGGTGTTCGTCTCAAGCGGCCACGACGAGTACTGGTCGGCGGGGCAGCGCGCGAGCGTCGAAGCGGCGCGCGAAGCGGGCGTGAACCTCGCGTTCTTCAGCGCGAACGAGATCTACTGGAAGACCAGGTGGGGGCCCAGCACCGAAGGCTCGAGCACGCCCTACCGCACGCTGACCACCTACAAGGAGACGCATTTCCAGGGGCCCACCGACCCGCTTGACCCCTCGATCTGGACGGGCGCCTGGCGCGACCCCCGCGCGAGCCCGCCCGCCGACGGCGGCAAGCCCGAGAACAGCCTCTCCGGACAGCAGTTCGAGGTCAACTCGGGCACCTCGGAAATCACCGTTCCCGCGCAGTACGCCAAGCTCAGGCTGTGGCGCAACACCGAGGTCGCGAACCTCAAAGCCGGGCAGACGCTCACGCTCGCGCCGGAAACGGGCACGCTCGGCTACGAGTGGGATGAAGACGTCGACAACGGCTACAGGCCCGCGGGCGAGTTCGACCTCTCCTCCACCACCGTCAGCGGCGTGCAGACGTTCACCGACTACGGCAGCAACCTCAACGGCAACGCCACCGCCACCCACCACCTGACGCTCTACCGCGCCGCCAGCGGCGCGCTCGTGTTCGGCGCCGGCACCGTGCAATGGGCCTGGGGCCTTGACAACACCAACGCCTGGAAAGACCCGAACACCGACCCCGGCGGGCACCCACCCGATCCGAACATGCAGCAGTACACCGTCAACCTGCTCGCCGAAATGGGCGCCCAGCCAGGATCGCTGACCCCCGGGCTGCTCACCGCCAGCAAAACCACCGACACCAACCCGCCGACCTCCACGATCACCTCCCCCACCGCCGAATCGACGATCGCCGACGGCAGCGCCGTCACGATCAAAGGCACCGCCACAGACACCGGCGGCGGCGTCATCGCCGGCGTCGAAGTGTCCACCGACAACGGCGCCAGCTGGCACCCCGCGACCCTCACCACCCCCACCGAAGCAACCGTCAACTGGAGCTACAGCTGGGACGCGCACGGCAACCCCACCACCACCATCAAATCCCGCGCCGTCGACGACAGCGCCAACATCGAGACCCCCAGCAGCGGCACCCCCCTGAAAATCTCCTGCCCCTGCACGATCTGGGGCAACGCCGTCACACCCCCCGAACCCGACTCCGGCGACAACAACGCCGTCGAGCTCGGCATGAAGTTCACCAGCGACACGTTCGGCACCGTCACCGGCATCCGCTTCTACAAGTCCGCCGCCAACACCGGCACCCACACCGGCAGCCTCTGGAGCACCACCGGCGAACGCCTCGCAACCGCAACCTTCACAAGCGAAACCACAAGCGGCTGGCAAGAAGCCACCTTCTCCAAACCCGTCACCATCCTCCCCAACACCACCTACATCGCCAGCTACTTCGACCCCAACGGCCACTACGCCGACTCCGAATGGTACTTCTACACCCCACCCCCCACCGCCGGCAACAACCTCAACAGCCCACCCCTCCACGCAACACCCGCCAACACCCCACCCCAAAACGGCCTCTACACCTCAAACAACGGACTATTCACATACTCCACCAACAGCACATTCCCCACCGGCAGCTTCCATGGCAGCAACTACTGGGTCGAGCCCACGTTCGTCCCCGCCGAGGGAGCAGGGCAGGTGACCGGCGTCAAAGCCACGGCGGGCGTCGGTTCAGCGCATCTCGAATGGGAAGCGCCCGCATCGGGGGGACCCGTGATCGAATACACGATCACGCCATACGTAGGCTCCGAAACCCAAACTCCCATAGTCGTCACCGGGACTCCGGCAGAAACCGAAGCGACGGTGACGGGGCTCGCCAACGGCGCCACCTACACCTTCACCGTCACCGCCTCAAACCCCAACGGCACCGGAGCGCCGTCTGAGCACTCCAACGGCGTGATGCCGACGACCGCGGCCGGGGCGGTGACGTTGTTCGGCTCGCAGGTGCCCACCACGGAAGAATCGAACGACATCTCGTCGGTCGAGCTCGGCGTGAAGTTCAGCTCCGAAGTGGCGGGGAAGGTGACCGGCATCCGCTTCTACAAGTCCACCGCGAACACGGGCACGCACGTCGGCAGCCTGTGGACGAGCTCGGGGACGCTGCTGGCTTCGGCGACGTTCAGCGGCGAGAGCTCCTCGGGCTGGCAGCAGGTGAGCTTCTCCAAACCGGTCGCGATCAGCGCGAACACGACGTACGTCGCCGGCTATTTCGCGCCCAAAGGGCACTATGCCGTGACCCCGGGAGCGTTTACGCCGACTGGGATCACGAACGCTCCGCTGACAGCGCTCGCCAACCCGCTCAGCGCGAACGGGGTGTTCACGTACGGCAACTCGAGCGCCTTCCCCACGAGCAGCTTCGAAGCCTCGAACTACTGGGTCGACGTCACCTTCCTGCCGAGGCCGAGCCAGCCCACCGGCGTGGCCGCCACGCGCGGCAACGCGTCCGCCGAAGTCTCGTGGAGCGCCCCCGCCGTCGCGGGCGCCCTCACGAGCTACACGATCACCCCCTACATCGGCTCGGAAGCGCAAACGCCGACCACGGTGACCGGAACCCCGCCGCACACCTCGGCGCTCGTAACCGGCCTGAAAAACGGGACCACCTACACGTTCACCGTCACCGCCACGAACGGCGTGGGCAGCGGGATCGAGTCGGAACACTCGAGCCCGGTGAAGCCGGCTACGACGCCGTCGGCGCCGGCTGAAGTCAGCGCGATCGGAGGCGATCGCTCGGCAAAGGTTTCGTGGAGCGTGCCGTTCGACGGCGGCGAACCGCCGGTTTCGAGCTACACGATCACCCCCTACATCGGCTCGGTCGCACAGACCCCCAAGGTGGTCACCGGCTCCCCGCCCGGGACGACGACCACCGTCACCGGCCTGCTCAACGGGACCACGTATACGTTCACCGTCGCCGCGTCAAACCCGCTGGGACTCGGAGCGGCAACCCAGCCCTCGACGCCGGTGACGCCGCACCTCACACACGTACTCGACCTGAACACGACAGTAGAAGGCACCGGCACGATCCAGACGCCGCCTGTGAGCGACGCTGAACCCGGAGAGCGGCTGTTCGCGTTCGTCGCCACCGACGGTCCCGCCACGCCCGGAAAGCAGGCGGTCAAAGTGGCGGGCGGAGGTGTGACGTGGACACTCGTGCGCCGCGCGAACTCCCAGCCCGGCGACGCCGAGGTGTGGACCGGCCTCGCGCCCAAGCAGCTGAAGAACAAGTCGATCAAGTCGGCGCCCAAAGTGAAGGGGTACGCCCAGGCCCTCACGGTGATCTCGATGCGCAGGTCGGGCGGCGCGGGCGCGTCAGCATCCGGCGGGGCTTCCGGCGGGGAACCACGAGTGACGTTCACGACCACCGAAGCGGGCTCGCTCGCGTATGGCGTGGGCATCGACTACGACGCCGCGGCAGCACGCACGCCCGGCGCGGGACAGGCGATCCTCCACCAGGATCTCGACGCGATCGCGAAAAAGACGTTCTGGTCGCAGTTCGGCGAAGAAATCAACGGCCCCGTGGGGAGCACGGCGCTGCTGAGCGACCCGGCCCCGGCCGCCGGGCGCTGGAACATGGTCGGAATCGAGGTGCTCGGCGCGGGCCCGTAGTGCGTGGTGTGTGGAAGGTGGGGGTGTTTGGGTTCGTTGACTTGGCATGGATGCTGTTGGGTTGGCGGGTGAGCGTGCGCTGATCACGGGTGGTGCGGGCGCGGTCGGCTCGAACATCGCCGATCAGCTCGTGCGCGCGGGCGCTCGCGAGGTGCTCGTGCTCGACAATCTCGTGCGGGGGCGGCGCGAGAACCTCGCGTGGGCGCTCGCGAACGGCCCGGTGCGCCTGATCGAGGGCGACATCCGCGACCGCGAGCTGCTCGCCGAGCTGATGCGCGGCATCGACGTCGTCTTCCACCAGGCGGCGCTGCGGATCACCCAGTGCGCCGCCGAACCACGCCTCGCGCTGGAGGTGATGGTGGACGGCACCTACAACGTGATCGAGTCCGCGCTCACAGAGGGTGTTCGCCGGGTCGTCGCCGCCTCCTCGGCCTCGGTGTACGGGCTCGCGCGGCAGTTCCCCACCGACGAGCAGCACAACCCCTACGCCAACGACACGCTCTACGGCGCCGCCAAGACGTTCAACGAGGGGCTGCTGCGCAGCTTCCACGCGATGCACGACCTCGACTACATCGCGCTGCGCTACTTCAACGTGTACGGCCCACGGATGGACATCCACGGCGTCTACACCGAGGTGCTCGTGCGCTGGATGGAGCGGATCGAGGCCGGCGAAGCACCCCTGATCCTCGGCGACGGCTCCCAGACGATGGACTTCGTCTACATCGAGGACGTCGCCCACGCCAACCTCCTCGCCGCCACCACACACACACCAACGAGGTCTACAACGTCGCCAGCGGCCAAGAGACCAGCCTGCTCGAGCTCGCACAGCTGCTGATCGAGGTGATGGACTCAGACGTCACCATCGAGCACGGCCCCGAGCGCACCGTCAACAAGGTCCCCCGCCGCCTCGCCGACACCACCAACGCCGAAACACGCCTCGCCTTCACCGCCCACACCACCCTCCCACACGGCCTACACAAACTCGTCGACTGGTGGCGCACACAACGCCACACAACCCCAACCCCACTCGCAGCGGCACGATGAACGAGATACCGATCACGCGTCCGCACCTCGGCGGCGGCGAGGCGGATGCGGTCGCGGAAGTGATCGCCTCCGGCTGGCTCTCACAGGGCCCGCGCGTGCGCGAGTTCGAGCAGGCCTTCGCCGCGCGCGTGGGTGCCGCCGAGGCGGTGGCTACGACGAGCTGCACGACCGCGCTCGCGCTCGCGCTGCATGTCTGCGGCGTGGGGCCGGGCGACGAGGTGATCGTGCCCTCGCTTTCGTTCATCGCCACCGCCAACGCCGTCTGGCACTGCGGCGCGGAGCCCGTGTTCGCGGACGTCGACCCGCGCACATACAACCTCGACCCGGCCAGTGCCGAGCGCGCCATCGGGGAGCGGACGAAGGCGATCATGCCCGTCCACCAGGTCGGCCTGCCTGCCGACATGGACGCCTTCCTCGAGCTCGGCGAGCGCCACGGCGTGATGATCGTGGAGGACGCGGCGTGCGCGATCGGGGCGTCGTACAAGGGCCGCACGATCGGCTCGCTGCCGTCGCTCGCCTGCTTCTCGCTGCATCCGCGCAAGGTCATCACGACGGGCGAGGGCGGCATGATCACGGCCCAGGACCAGGCCACCGCCGAGCGGCTACGGCGCCTGCGCGCGCACGGGATGAGCCTCTCGGACCTCGCGCGCCACTCCGCCGCAGACGTCGTCTTCGAGTCCTATCCCGATCGCGGCTTCAACTTCCGCATGACCGACATGCAGGCGGCGATCGGCCTGTGCCAGCTCGAGGAGCTCGACTGGATCCTCGAGCGACGGCGCTGCCTCGCGGAGCGCTACACCGCCGCCCTCGAGGGGATGCGATACCTCGAGCCCCCGTACGAACCGCCCTACGCGCAGCGCACCTGGCAGTCCTACTGCGTGCGCGTGCTGCCCGGCGCGCCGCTCGACCGCACCGAGCTGATGCGGCTGCTGCTGCGCCGCGGGATCGCCACGAGGCGCGGCGTGATGGCCACGCACGAGGAGGCAGCGTACGCCGGACGCACCGGCGTCGGACGGACGCTCCCACACACCGAGGCGGCAAGCCGCGACACGCTGATGCTCCCTCTCTTCCCAGACCTCACGGACGAGCAGCAGGACCACGTGATCGAGAGCCTCGCCGATGCTCTCCGCGCCCGTGCCGCCTGAGAAGCTCGGCGAGGCTGGGCGGAAGCCTGCAGCGTTCCCGCCCGTTGCTTCGGTTGTGTCAACACGCGCAATCAACGGAGCCGCGGCGGCGCCGGCCGCCGACTTCGACGCGCAGGCGCGCCCGCAGGCACCTGACACCGCGTCGGTAAGCCGCCTCATGGAGGCGAGCTGCCGCGCGCTCGACGTCGTCGGAGCCGCGGTCCTGCTGGTCGTGCTCTCTCCACTGCTCCTCGCGATCGCGATCGCCGTACGCCTCGACACCCCGGGACCGGCGCTGTTCCGCCAGCGCCGGCTGGGTCGCAACGTCGAGCCGTTCACGGTGCACAAGTTCCGCACGATGGAGGACGGCGTCCCGGAGGACTACCACCGCGAATACGTAACCGGCCTCATCACGGGCGAGACGGGCGGCGAGTCCGAGCCTCCGACGCCTTCGAGCCAGGTGGCGCACGGGCCTCGCTACAAGCTCAGCGGCGATCCTCGCGTCACGCGCTGCGGGCGACTTCTGCGTCGCTCGAGCCTCGACGAGCTCCCCCAGCTGTGGAACGTGCTGCGCGGCGAGATGTCGCTCGTCGGCCCGCGGCCGCCGATTCCCTACGAGGTCGCGCAGTACCCGCCGCACTGGTTCGCGCGCTTCGCCGTCAAGCCCGGGGTGACGGGCCTGTGGCAGGTGAACGGCCGCTCGGACGTCACGCTCGAGGAGATGGTGCGTCTCGACGTCGAATACATCGAACGCCGCTCGCTGCGGCTCAACATCGCGATCATCCTCAAGACCCTGCCCGCGGTCCTCAGCGCGAGGGGTGCGTGGTGATGGAGGTGCGGGGCGCTCCCGTACGCCTGCCAGGGAGGATCATCATCGCGCCGTTGCTCCTCGCGCTGTCGGTGCTGGCGTTGCACGTCGGTGTCGCGTGGGGTGCCGAAGAAAACTGTTCTGTTGCTCCGAATCCGGTGGTGTGTGAGAACGCGTTGCCGGGGGCTCCTCCGAGTGCTTGGCAGGTGGAAGAGGTTGGTGATCCGTCGATTCAGGGTTTTGCGACGTCGATGAGTGTGGATGTGGGGCAGACGGAGCGGTTCAAGATCAGTACGCCTTCGAGCGCGTATCACATCAATATTTTCAGGTTGGGGTATTACGGTGGCAATGGTGCGCGGCTGGTCGCTTCGGGGATCAAACCATCGGTGTCGTTGCCGCAGGTGCAGCCGGAATGCTTGAAGGATTCCTCGACGGGGTTGATCGATTGCGGGAATTGGGGGGAATCGGCGCAGTGGACTGTGCCCTCGAGCGCGGTGTCGGGGATGTACATCGCGTTGCTGGTGCGCGATGACACGGGCGGGCGCAGCCAGATCCCGTTCGTGGTGCGCAACGATTCCAGTCATTCGGAAATCCTGTTGCAGACCTCCGATGCGACGTGGGAGGCGTATAACGCGTATGGCGGCAACAGCCTGTACACGTGCACGGTGTCGTGTCCGCCGGGGAGCCCGGAACTGTACAAGGGTGCCTACGCGGTGTCCTACAACCGGCCGTTCGACGGGGCGCTGTCGACCGATGGCGGCGCTTCCTACTTGTTCTACGCCGAATACCAGATGATGCGGTGGCTGGAAAAGAACGGCTACAACGTCAGCTACACCAGCGAGTCGCAAGTCGACAACAACGGCGCGCTGCTGAAAAACCACAGGGTGTTCGTCTCAAGCGGCCACGACGAGTACTGGTCGGCGGGGCAGCGCGCGAGCGTCGAAGCGGCGCGCGAAGCGGGCGTGAACCTCGCGTTCTTCAGCGCGAACGAGATCTACTGGAAGACCAGGTGGGGGCCCAGCACCGAAGGCTCGAGCACGCCCTACCGCACGCTGACCACCTACAAGGAGACGCATTTCCAGGGGCCCACCGACCCGCTTGACCCCTCGATCTGGACGGGCGCCTGGCGCGACCCGCGCGCGAGCCCGCCCGCCGACGGCGGCAAGCCCGAGAACAGCCTCTCCGGACAGCAGTTCGAGGTCAACTCGGGCACCTCGGAAATCACCGTTCCCGCGCAGTACGCCAAGCTCAGGCTGTGGCGCAACACCGAGGTCGCGAACCTCAAAGCCGGGCAGACGCTCACGCTCGCGCCGGAAACGGGCACGCTCGGCTACGAGTGGGATGAAGACGTCGACAACGGCTACAGGCCCGCGGGCGAGTTCGACCTCTCCTCCACCACCGTCAGCGGCGTGCAGACGTTCACCGACTACGGCAGCAACCTCAACGGCAACGCCACCGCCACCCACCACCTGACGCTCTACCGCGCCGCCAGCGGCGCGCTCGTGTTCGGCGCCGGCACCGTGCAATGGGCCTGGGGCCTTGACAACACCAACGCCTGGAAAGACCCGAACACCGACCCCGGCGGGCACCCACCCGATCCGAACATGCAGCAGTACACCGTCAACCTGCTCGCCGAAATGGGCGCCCAGCCAGGATCGCTGACCCCCGGGCTGCTCACCGCCAGCAAAACCACCGACACCAACCCGCCGACCTCCACGATCACCTCCCCCACCGCCGAATCGACGATCGCCGACGGCAGCGCCGTCACGATCAAAGGCACCGCCACAGACACCGGCGGCGGCGTCATCGCCGGCGTCGAAGTGTCCACCGACAACGGCGCCAGCTGGCACCCCGCGACCCTCACCACCCCCACCGAAGCAACCGTCAACTGGAGCTACAGCTGGGACGCGCACGGCAACCCCACCACCACCATCAAATCCCGCGCCGTCGACGACAGCGCCAACATCGAGACCCCCAGCAGCGGCACCCCCCTGAAAATCTCCTGCCCCTGCACGATCTGGGGCAACGCCGTCACACCCCCCGAACCCGACTCCGGCGACAACAACGCCGTCGAGCTCGGCATGAAGTTCACCAGCGACACGTTCGGCACCGTCACCGGCATCCGCTTCTACAAGTCCGCCGCCAACACCGGCACCCACACCGGCAGCCTCTGGAGCACCACCGGCGAACGCCTCGCAACCGCAACCTTCACAAGCGAAACCACAAGCGGCTGGCAAGAAGCCACCTTCTCCAAACCCGTCACCATCCTCCCCAACACCACCTACATCGCCAGCTACTTCGACCCCAACGGCCACTACGCCGACTCCGAATGGTACTTCTACACCCCACCCCCCACCGCCGGCAACAACCTCAACAGCCCACCCCTCCACGCAACACCCGCCAACACCCCACCCCAAAACGGCCTCTACACCTCAAACAACGGACTATTCACATACTCCACCAACAGCACATTCCCCACCGGCAGCTTCCATGGCAGCAACTACTGGGTCGAGCCCGTGCTTGTGCCCGCCGCCGCTCCAGGACAGGTGACGGGGGTCAAAGCCGCAGCTGGCGCGGGGTCGGCGAGCGTCACGTGGAGCGCTCCCGCGAGCGGCGGACCGGTCACCAAATACACCATCACGCCCTACATCGGCTCCACCGCGCAGACGCCGACGGTGGTCTCGGGCACGCCGCCCGAAACCGGCGCCACGGTCACAGGGCTCTCCAACGGCACCACCTACACCTTCACCGTCACCGCCGCCAACCCCAACGGCAGCGGCCCGGCCTCCGAACCGTCGAACGCGGTCACGCCGACCTCGACCACGCCGCCGTCCGCGCCCACCGGCGTCAGCGCCGTCGCGGCGACCGGCCAGGCGGTCGTGAGCTGGACCGCGCCGAGCAGCAACGGCGGCAGCCCGATCACCAAGTACACGGTCACTCCCTACATCGGCACCGAAGCCCAGCCCGCCACCACGGTCACGGGGTCGCCGCCGGCAACGACCGCCACCGTGAAAGGCCTGACGAACGGAGCGACGTACACGTTCAAGGTGACCGCGAGCAACTCCGCCGGGGAAAGCCTGCCCTCAAGTCCGTCGGCGCCCGTGACGCCGCAGAACATGATCTTCGATCTCACGACCCCGGCAGCGGTGGATTCTGGTGATTCTTCGCCGGTGGAGTTGGGTGTGAAGTTCAGTTCTGAAGTTGCTGGGAGTGTGACGGGGGTGCGGTTCTACAAGGCGGCGGCGAACACGGGGACGCACGTCGGCAGCCTGTGGACCAGCGGCGGCACGCTGCTGGCCTCGGCGACGTTCTCGGGGGAGACTGCATCGGGCTGGCAGCAGGTGAGCTTCTCCAAACCCGTTGCGATCAGCGCCGGCACGACCTATGTCGCGGGCTACCTGGCACCTCTGGGGCACTACTCCGACAACCCAGCGATGTTCGCCTCCAAAGGCGTGAGCAACCCGCCGCTGAGCGCGCTCGCGAACCCGATCAGCCCGGACGGGGTCTACGCCTACAGCGCGACGAGCACGTTCCCGACGAACTCGTTCAACGCCACCAACTACTGGGTGGACGTCACCTTCGAAGCAGCGCCGGCGACCCCGCCGGGCCAGGTGACGGGCGTCAAAGCGACGGCGGGCACGGGTTCGGCGACGGTCACTTGGAACGCGCCGGCGACGGGTGGCGCGCCGACGAAATACACGGTGACGCCGTTCATCGGATCTGAAGCGCAGACGCCGACGGTGGTCAATGCGCCGGAAACGAGCACGACGATCTCGGGGTTGGCGAACGGGACGAGCTACACGTTCACGGTGACCGCCGCGAACGCCAACGGCAACGGGCCGGCGTCGGAACCGTCGAACGCGGTGACGCCCACCGCGGCGACGGCTCCCGCGGCTCCGAGCGGGGTGACGGCGGCGCCGGCGGGCAACGGCAGCGCGCTCGTGTCGTGGACCGCTCCTAACAACGGCGGCAGCACGATCACGAAATACACGATCACGCCCTACATCGGCTCAGAAGCCCAGACGGCGAGCACCATCAACGGCAGCCCGCCCGCCACCAGCACGACCGTCACCGGCCTCACCAACGGCACCGCCTACACGTTCACGGTCACCGCCACCAACTCGATCGGCACCGGGCCACCCTCCGAACACTCCAACACGATCACACCCGTCGCGATCCAGAACATCTTCGGCAACAGCACCCCCGCCACGGTGGATTCTGGTGATTCTTCGCCGGTGGAGTTGGGTGTGAAGTTCAGTTCTGAAGTTGCTGGGAGTGTGACGGGGGTGCGGTTCTACAAGGCGGCGGCGAACACGGGGACGCACGTCGGCAGCCTGTGGACCAGCGGCGGCACGCTGCTGGCCTCGGCGACGTTCTCGGGGGAGACTGCATCGGGCTGGCAGCAGGTGAGCTTCTCCAAACCCGTTGCGATCAGCGCCGGCACGACCTATGTCGCGGGCTACCTGGCACCTCTGGGGCACTACTCCGACAACCCAGCGATGTTCGCCTCCAAAGGCGTGAGCAACCCGCCGCTGAGCGCGCTCGCGAACCCGATCAGCCCGGACGGGGTCTACGCCTACAGCGCGACGAGCACGTTCCCGACGAACTCGTTCAACGCCACCAACTACTGGGTGGACGTCACCTTCGAAGCAGCGCCGGCGACCCCGCCGGGCCAGGTGACGGGCGTCAAAGCGACGGCGGGCACGGGTTCGGCGACGGTCACTTGGAACGCGCCGGCGACGGGTGGCGCGCCGACGAAATACACGGTGACGCCGTTCATCGGATCTGAAGCGCAGACGCCGACGGTGGTCAATGCGCCGGAAACGAGCACGACGATCTCGGGGTTGGCGAACGGGACGAGCTACACGTTCACGGTGACCGCCGCGAACGCCAACGGCAACGGGCCGGCGTCGGAACCGTCGAACGCGGTGACGCCCACCGCGGCGACGGCTCCCGCGGCTCCGAGCGGGGTGACGGCGGCGCCGGCGGGCAACGGCAGCGCGCTCGTGTCGTGGACCGCTCCTAACAACGGCGGCAGCACGATCACGAAATACACGATCACGCCCTACATCGGCTCAGAAGCCCAGACGGCGAGCACCATCAACGGCAGCCCGCCCGCCACCAGCACGACCGTCACCGGCCTCACCAACGGCACCGCCTACACGTTCACGGTCACCGCCACCAACTCGATCGGCACCGGGCCACCCTCCGAACACTCCAACACGATCACACCCGTCGCGATCCAGAACATCTTCGGCAACAGCACCCCGGTGGCCACCGACTCGGGTGACGGTAACAGCGTCGAGCTCGGCGTCAAGTTCAGCTCTGAAGTTGCTGGGAGTGTGACGGGGGTGCGGTTCTACAAGGCAGCGGCGAACACGGGGACGCACGTCGGCAGCCTGTGGACCAGCGGCGGCACGCTGCTGGCCTCGGCGACGTTCTCGGGGGAGAGCTCCTCGGGCTGGCAGCAGGTGAGCTTCTCCAAACCCGTTGCAATCAGCGCCGGCACGACCTATGTCGCAGGCTACCTGGCACCTCTGGGGCACTACTCCGACAACCCAGCGATGTTCGCCTCCAGCGGCGTCAGCAACCCGCCGTTGACGGCGCTTGCGAACCCGATCAGCTCCAACGGGGTTTACGCCTACAGTAAAACGAGCACGTTCCCGACGAACTCGTTCAACGCCACCAACTACTGGGTGGACGTCACCTTCGAAGCTGGGCACTGATGTCGAAGCCTCACCTCCCCCATACGACGCTGCTCGGCGTCGTACTGTGCGCCGCAGCGCTCACGGCGAGCGCCTGCGGGAGCTCCTCGAGCACGACCGCTCCGCCCGTCACCGCCACGATCGCCTCGGCCGAGCCGGGCACCGCGGCGCAAACGGACCGTGTGAGCGAGGGCACGACGACGAAGAGACCGCTGCCCGGGACCGGCGGTAACACCGCCAACGACGACAACCCCGCCGGCTCGAAGGCGGAGGGCGAGTCAGCGAGCGCGCGCTCGGGTCCGTGCACGCTCGTCACGCTGAGCGACGCGCGGGCGATCCTCGGCGCCCGCACCCCCGCACCCGTCGAGGCGCCGCTCGGCCCCACCTGCATCTACCGGCCCGCGGGAACGCACATGCTTGTGACGCTGGCGGTGCAGCCGCGAGGCACCGTGAAGCTGTCCACACGTGGACGCTCGCAGAGCAGGATCGCCGGCCACGTCGCCTACTGCATGAGTCAGGGCCAGCCGGGCACCTACGTCGCGCTCTCACGTGGACGGATGCTCGTCGTGGCAGCGCCCTGCGCCACCGGGGCGCGGCTCGCCGCCGCTGCGCTTCACCGCGTCAGCGGCTGAAGCTCCGCCTATTCCTCCAGCCCCACGCTTCGAGCGCCTCCCGCGCGTCCGGGTAGCCGACGTGCCGGATCACCTTCGCGTCACGGAACCTGTAGAGGCCAGGACCGAGACCGCGGCCCCCGTAGTCCTGCCCCTGCCCGGTGATACGCATCACGTGCAGCACGCGATCGCCTAGGGATCGAACACGGCCATCGCGCCACCCCAACCTCCGCGCCGCACTGCGCCGAACGTTGCGCGGATCGCCCGCACGTTCTCCTGCGAACATCGCCCGCACACTATCCCGCGCGTGTTGGCAGCCGCATCTGCTGGGGCGCGGCCTTGCCGCCAGCGCCCCAGCGAAACGGTCAGACCGCAGCGACGGCGCGCGATCGTCCCGCACGCGGCTGCGCCGCAAGCGCCTGCAGGGGCTGCGCGTCACCGGCGGGCCCGGCCGCCGCGATCGTCGTCATCGCGGCGAGCAGGAAGAAGAGGTACGGGACCTGCGAGAAGCCCATCGAGTCGAACAGGGGGCACGCCGCCGCGAACGCGAAGCAGCCTGCAGAGGCGGCGAGGGTGAGCGACGAGACGGCGGGATCTCGTGAGCGGATCCCCCGTCGCGCGAGGATCACCGGCGAGAGCACAAGGAAGATGAAGGCGGCGAGGCCGGCTATCCCGCCCTGCCACAGCTCGTCCAGGTACTCGTCGTCGTTGATGCGGAAGAGCGCGGGTTTGTCGGGATCGATCGAGCCGAAGCCGCGTCCGAGGATCGGATGCGCCATCACATCCGGTTTGAGGGCCGCAAAGTCGCCCGTTCGATGGGTGGTGGAGCGGCTCTTGAGGTTTTCGTTGAAGGCGAACACGGTCCCGATGGCGCCAGGCGCCGCCAGGTGAACGACGCCGGCGAGCAGCACGGCTCCGACCGGCGCGAGCTTCAGCACCTGTCGGGGTCGGTAGAAGGCGATGTAGAGCACGAGCGCAACCGGCACGACGAGCGCGGTCTTCCGATCGGTGGCGAGAGCTCCGGCGACGAGCACCGCGAAGCAGGCGACATAGAGCCATTTGATCCTGCTTCCCTTCGGCGAGTCGAAGATGCGCACGAGCGCGAACGGCATCACCATCACGAGCATCGTCGTCGCAGCGAGGCCCTGATTGGTGGGCCCGACGACCGTGACTCTGCCTTCTCCTCCGAATTTCGGATGGATCACGGTGGGCGCTTCTTCCACCGTCGCGATCGGCGACAGCAGCGAGCGCGACCAGTTGTAGAAGATGTTGTTGCCCGTCCGGCGCTCCACGATGATCCCGATCGCCGTCAGCGTGGCGAACCCGATGAGCAGTGTCACGAAGCCGCGCACGTCGGCGAACCGCAGCGCGGTCAGTGCGAACCAGGCGAGGATCAGCATCGACAGCAGCAGCGCCAGTCGCTTCTCTGAGAGCTGGAACTCGCCCTGCGGGATGATCCGCTGCGCGTTGACGAGCAGGCTCGTCGTTGCCACCAGGAGGTAGATGCAGGCGGCGCTGACGAACAGCTTGGAGCGGCGGGTGAAGAAGAATGCGCGCTGATCACCGCCGAACCAGAGCCAGGACAGCACCAGGCCGATCACGGCGAATCGGTCGATCCGCGAGTCAACCGGCAGATGGACCTTCAGTTCCGTCGCTGCGATCGGGACGAAGAAGACCATCGCAAGGAAGCCCGCAAGGACCCACGGCAGCGGTCGCTTCGTGTGTGGAAAGGCGTCGGGACGCTGCTCGGACGGCGAGGATCCCGCTGCACCGGCCCGCGACGAGCGGGAGCCGGTTCGTTCTACGCCGAGCGCGGCGGTCATTTGCCTAGGGGGCTGGCGTGACCCGGGAGCAGCTCACGGAACACTCCGCACCGAAGCGGGGAAGCTTTCCTCGGGTTGGGCGGCGGCGGCCGTGACCCCGCTCGGCACGTGGATGTGGATCCCGTGACGCTCGCCCTCGGCGTCGGCGTCAGCATCGTCGGCGTCCTGCTCGCTGGCCGCCTCTAGCGTGTCCTGCTCGACGACAGCGCTCTGACGCCAGGTCTCGCGGAACCTGAGAGCGAGGAGCATCAGTGCGCACCAGACGGCGAACACCGCGAGGAACACCATCGCCGCAAGCGACTTGCTGATACCGCTGTCCACCACCCCGCCATGGGGCGGTCCGAGCTGCTGGACCACCACGCGGGCGCTCGCAGGAACCTTGTCGCGAAGCTCCTCTCGTTCAACGTAGCTGCCGAGCGCCGCTACGGAGGCGTTGGCGAGACCGATCGCCATCGCCGTCGTGGGCGCTTGCGTGTTGATCGTGATCGTCGGCAGCGTTTCGTGGCTTTCGAAGGTCAGGCGATAGGGCCTCGTTTCGCCCGTGATCTGGACGTTGCGCTTGGCCGCCGTGGGCTCCTGTTCGGTGCGGGTCGCGCCGAGCGCCGGGCCGGCGGCGTAGAGCTGTTCGCCGGAGAGACCCACCTGCTTGCCGATCATGCCGAGCACGGCGGGATTGGTCATGAAGCTCGCATAGACCGCCGCTCGCGTAGCGAGCGGTTCGATGCTCTGCGCGGTGTTGCCAAGCGCCGAGGAGCTCGAGTCGACCAGCGCCTGGGTGCTCGCGCTCGAGTACGTCAGCGAACGCGCCTTCAGGTGCGTGCCGTCGATCCGGTACACGCTGAGCACGGCTGCGAGCACAGCCACGACCGCGCCTGCCGCCAGCAGCGCGCGATGCCTCAACAGCTCCCGAATCACAAGCGCAAATCCCATATGTCGACCCTTTCGCTCCTGTCCGTGGCTGTGTCGCTGTCGCTGGCGCGCCCCCGGGACTCCCCGGGCCAGCTTCGGCGGCGCCGGACCGGGTCCGCGGTTCGGCCGCCTTTATCCAAGCAACGCGCGTATGGGCGTTTTTTTTGCGGCGCGGAGGGCTCGTTCGAGGCCGCGCGCGCAACCTGCAAGCTTCGGCTCCGTCGCCACGTTTTCGGGTTGTGGAGACAAGTGTCGACCTCTCTGGAGGGATCTTTAGGATCTCTTTACTATCGCCGGAAGACACGGCCTGGCGAACGTTCGCTCGGGCGCATGCGACGTCGCCGCTGCAGCACCCGGCGTGGCTCGATGCGCTGACGAGCGCCTACGGCCTGCAGGCAAGGGTCGCGGCGATGATCGACGCCGGCGGCGCGATCACGGCGGGCCTGCCGATGATCCGCAGCAAGCTGCCGTGGCGGCGCCGGTGGACCTCGCTGCCGTTCACCGACGCGCTCGAGCCCGTCGCCGCCGACCGGCAGCAACGCGATGAGCTCCTGAGGAGGCTCGCAGCGCACACGGACACCGAGCCCGTGCTGATACGCACGCGCGCCGATCTCCCCGGGTGGACCGCGCGCGAGGTGGGCTCCGTGCAGATCCTCGACCTCGCGGGCGGCGCGGACGGGGTACTGCGCAACGCGAGCAACCACCACCGCCGTGCGGTGACGCGGTCGCGGCGCAGCGACTCGGGCCTCAGCGCGCGCACGCTCACCGACCGCGACGAGTTCCTCGGGGCCAGCCTCGCGCTCACGGCGCGCTCACGAAGGAGGCTCGGCACGCCGACGCAGCCGCAGCGCTACTGGTCCCGGCTGTGGGATCTGCACGAGCAGGGCCGCGCAATGACACTCGGGGTGTACGCCGACGGGCGGCTCGTCTCGAGCGGGATCTTCGTGCTCGGGAGGGAGCATGCGGTCTACAAGTACGGGGCCTCGGACGCGACGGCGCGCAAGCTACGTGCGAGCTTCCTGATGTTCGCGACGGCGTTCGACGAGCTCGCTGCCCGCGGCGTCCGCTCGATGGACTTCGGCATCACCGACCTGCACAACGAGTCTCTGCGCGAGTTCAAGCGGCGCTGGGGCGGTCAGGAGCAACCCGCCCACTTCTCCGCCACCGACGCCAGGTTGCTCCCCGATACGCTCGAGCCGGGCCGGCTGCTCACGAAGACGATCCAGCACGCCCCCGTGTTCTTCGGGCGAACCGTGGGCTCGCTCGCCTACCCCTACGTGGCCTGATGGGCACTCAGGCACCGAACACGAGGCTGGGCGACGGCGCTCTGGCCTCCACGATCGGCCCCTTCGCGGAGCGGAGCTCCGACGCAACCCTGCTGAGCGACGCCGACGCCCACGCGCTCGGCAGCTGGCGTGAGGCACGGTGGGAAGCGCTCGAAGCCAGAGCGGGCGCGCTCGCCGCGCGCGACGTCGCCGCCTGGTACGACACGCTCGTCTTCGAGCGCTGGCGCAATCGCGAGAACACGAAAGGGCTACCCTCCGCCGGACTCGACCTGTTCTACAGCGTCAAGCGTTTCATCCCGCGATCGCTGCAGCTGCTGATGCGACGTCGCCTGATCAGAGCGCAGCGCGATCCCGTGTTCCCGGCATGGCCGTTCGAGGCGGCGGGGGCCGACCTGCTCGCGATCGCCGCGGCCGATGAGCTGCTCGAGCGGGGCGTGAGCAGCGTGCGCTTCCCGTGGTTCTGGCCGGACGGAGCGAGGGCGGCGGTCGCGCTCACGCACGACGTCGAGTCGGCGGACGGGCTCGCGCGCGCATCGGTGGTGGCCGGCTGGGAGGAGGGATTCGGCTTCCGATCCTCGTTCAACATCGTCAGCGACTGGTACCCGGTCGACATGGGCCAGGTCGAGCGCCTCATCGACCGCGGCCATGAGGTGGGCTCGCATGGCATCCGCCACGACCGGTCGCTCTTCGCCTCGCGGGCCTCGTTCGAGCGTCAGCTGCCGTTGCTACGCGAGGCCGCCGAACGCTTCGGCGCGGTGGGCTTCCGCTCGCCCTCCACCCACCGCATCGTCGAGTGGCTCGCCGAGCTGCCGTTCTCCTACGACTGCACGATGCCGCATTCCGATCCCCACGAGCCTGTGCCGGGCGGGACCGCCACCGTGTGGCCGTTCATGCACGGTGACGTCGTCGAGCTGCCCTACACGGCGCCGCAGGATCACACGCTGTTCAACCTGCTCGGACACCACGACGGCGCGCTGTGGCGCCGCCAGCTCGAGGTGGTGGGCTCGCACGGCGGCCTGTTCCAGGTGATCACCCACCCCGACGAGGAATATCTCGGGCGCTCGGTGATCGCCGACGCCTACCACGAGCTGCTCGCGGCGATCGCTGACCGCGGGGACGTATGGGTTGCGCTGCCGCGCGAGATAGCCGAGTGGTGGCGCCGTCGCGCCCAGGGGCTCACGCCCCGCTGCGATGGCCGTGCGGCCTGGACCGGCGGGACGATCGAGCTCGCGCCCGAGCCGGAGGGGGACGGGTGAGAGCCATGCGCGCGCGTGCGAACGGCCCAGCCGACGTCGTGATGGTGCTCGAGAACAGCCGCTATCCGCTGGACGCGCGCGTCCGCATGGAGGCGGAGACGCTGGTGGGGGCGGGCCTGTCGGTGGAAGTCCTCGCGCCGCGCGAGCCCGGTCGCCCCACTCGCGAGGTGATCCACGGCGTGCGCGTGCGCCGCTTTCCGATCCCCGAGGGCAACGGCAAGCTGCTCGGCACCGCGATCGAGTACGTCGCCGCCGCGTTCGCCGTCAGCGCCGCGGTGCTGCCGCGTCTGGCGCGCTCCAGCAAAGGCACACTGCACGTCCACAACCCCCCCGACCTGTTCTTCCCGCTGCTGTGGCTCGCACGTCGGCGCGGCTGGAGGGCCGTGTTCGACCACCACGACGATGCCGCCGGCATGCTGAGGGCCAAGCTCGGCCGCCCAACGCCCGTGGAGGGCCTGCTCGCGTGGATGCGCAACCGCTCTGCGCGCGTCGCCGACCTCACGATCACCACGAACGAGACGCAGCGCGCGCTCGTGTCTGCTTTCAGCCGCCGCGTCGTCATCGTGCGGAACTGCCCGCCGGTGTGGTTCGCCGAGCACCAACCCTCGGCACCCAACGGCCGGGTCCGGCTCGTGTTCCTCGGCGAGATCGGGGTACAGGACCGCGTGGAGCGGACGGTTGAGGTGCTGGATGAGCTCGTCAAGGGACGCGGGCTGGACGTCGAGTTGCTGGTGGTCGGGGACGGGCCCGAGCGCGGGACGGTGGAGCGGCGCGCGCGAGAGCTCGAGCTCTCCGAGCGCGTAACGATCACGGGCTGGGTCCCGTTCGAGCAGGTGCCCGTCCTGCTCGCGTCTGCCCACGTCGGGCTCGACACCGCGCCTCCCACCGCCGTCAACCACGGCTCCACGATGGTGAAGATCCTCGAGTACCTCGTCGTGGGGCTGCCCGTCGTGGCGACCGCGCTGCGCGAGACGCTCGTGACCGGGGGCGACGCAGTGGTTGCCGTGAGCGAGGACTCCGTCGAGGCGTTCGTCGCACCGCTCAGCGAGCTCTTGGGCTCGCAGGCGGCGTGGAGCGAGCGCGCGCGCAGGGCGAAGCAGCGCGGCATGGAGCTGCACTGGCCCGCGCAGGGGCGGTCGCTCCTGGAGGAGTATCGCCGGCTGTCGCGCGGCTAGCGCGAGGCGGTCGCGGCCAGCCTCGGCGCGGCGGCTGCTACCGGCCCGGCCTCGGCGACCGACTCGTAGACGCCGAGCAGCCGGCGTCCAGCGTTCGACCAGGTCAGCTCGGGTGCCGCCGCGAGGCATTCGGCGCGCAGCTCTGCGAGGCGCGCGCGATCGCGGTCGAGCGCGCTGATGTGGCGGGTGAGCGCCTCGACGTCGCCCACCGCGTGCACGAGCGCGTTCTGCTCGTGGACGCACAGCTCCGTGCAGGCGTTCGAGACAAGCGGCACGCAGCCGCTCGCGATCGCCTCGACGCACACGAGGCCGAAGCCCTCCTCGATGCTCGGCAGCAGCAGCACGTCGCTCTCGCGCATCAGCTCCGGCACGTCCTCGCGGTGTCCGAGCACCTCCACGCTCGGATGCGACAGCATGTCGGCGAGCCTCGCTTCGTACTGTGGCAGGAACTCGCCGGCGATCCTGAACGTGCCGGTGCGCGCGGCGGGCGAGCGCAGCCACGCTTCAAGCGCGAAGTGCAGGCCCTTGCGCACCGCCGCGACGCCCACGAACAGGGCGCTGAGCCCGCGCGTGGCGGAGGCGCCCGCTGGTTCCGCCGGGTAGTAGACGCTGTCGTCGTACCCGTAGATGTGGCGGACGAGCCGCTCGGGCGGGAACCCCTGCTCGAGGAACGTGTCGAGGACGAAGTCGGACGGGCACAGGAGGTAGTCGCCGAGGTCGTATTCCTCCTCCTCCTTGCGCAGGCGCACCTCGTTGAACGCGTGCTCCTGGTCTGGCGGGAGCACCACGCCGAGGCGCTCACACTCGCGCGCGACCGCCGTGTAGGCAAAGCGCGTGTGGGCGTTCGGCCGCTCCACCACAGAGGTGATCCCGAGCCTCCTTGCGGTGCGCAGCGTCTCGAGACCCGCGAGCGGCCAGGTGTGTACGACGTCGATCCGCGGCCTGATCCGCGGAAGCGCCCGCGCGACGATCCGGTCGTGCAGCGCCAGCGCACGGAGGTCGCCGAGCACGCGGTAGGGGATGCGGAGCCTGCCCCGAGCGAGCGTCTGCCTCGTTGTGATGCTGCTCGGCAGCGCCCGGTGGACGACACCCGCGTAGACCGTCAGGTCGCCCCCGGCGTCCGCCACGCCGGCAGCCTCACACCAGGCGGTCATGCAGATCCGCCCTGCCCCGATCTTGTGGGGGAAGCTGTGCAATATCCGAACAGCCACCGCGCTGGATTCAACGGGCGGGCGCAAGTCCTTCTTGCGAAGCTCCGCGTTATGGAGGGCGCGCTCGAGGGGTCGCTTGCACACGAGGCCGCGCGAACGAAGCGCGCGGCTCGAACCGTTGTCTCTTGTATGCGCTGCCAAGCGAGAGGATGCGGCTGGGCCGACACCGGGGGTTGCCCGCACCGATGAGTGGGCCCACAGCAACTGAGCGACTCCGCCAGACCCGGCAGCTGCTCGGCGCCGAAGGGCCTTCGGGTGTCGCTGCCCGCCTGCTCGAGCACGCCGCGCACGCGATCGCCCCCGTGAACGAAGCGCGACTGGGCGTGACGCGAGCGGACATGGTGCGAGCCGCCGAGATCGCGGCGGCGGGGTGGAGACTGCCGGCAGCGATGCCTACGCGGGAGGACGAGCCGCTGACGATCGCTTGGAGCTGCATTCCTCCGGGGGGCGGCGCCGGCGGCGCCACCACGATGTTCCGCGTCATCGCCTCGCTCGAGGAGGCCGGACACCGCTGCGTCCTCTACCTGCACGACCGCCACGGCTGGTCGCTCGCCCAGCACGAGCGCACGATCCGCAGGTGGTGGCCGGCGGTGCAGGCGGAGGTCCGCGACGGTGCAGAGGGCATCGATGACGCACACGCGATCTTCGCGACCTCCTGGGAAACCGCGTACCCCGTGCTCAGCTCGCCTGCACGAGGCGTCCGCTTCTACCTCGTGCAGGACCTCGAGCAGCTGTTCTACGCCGCCGGCAGCGAGGCGCTGCTCGCCGAGGCGACCTACCGTTTCGGCTTTCATGGGGTCACACCGGGGCGATGGCTCGCGGAGCAGCTCACCGAGCGATACGGGATGCCCGCCGACCACTTCGACTTCGGATGCGACGTCGAGCGCTACCGGCTCGAGAACGAGGGCGAGCGTGACGGCGTGTGCATGTACGCGAGGCCCTCCGCACCCCGCCGCGCCTTCGAGCTCGGCGTGGTCGCCCTCGACCTCTTCGCGGAGCGCCACCCCGAGATCGAGATCCACCTGTATGGCGAGCGGGTGCGTCGGCTCCCGATCGCCGCCGCCAACCACGGCCGGCTCTCTCCGGACGCAGCTCAACGTCCTCTACAACCGCTGCGTGGCGGGACTGGCGCTGTCCGCGACCAACATCTCGCTCGTGCCCTACGAGATGCTCGCGGCGGGCTGCATCCCGGTGGTGAACGACGCCGAACACAACAGGGCCGTGCTCGACAACCCCGAAGTGGAGTACGCGCCGGCCACCCCGTTCGACATCGCCAACGCGCTCTCGCAAGGCTAGTGGCACGGCCCGCGGAGGTGCGCTCGCAGGCCGCACGTGCCGCCGCCCGGAGTATTCGTGGTGACTCCTGGGACGATTCGGGGCGAGTGGTGGAGAGCATCATCCGCCAGGTCGTGGGCGAGGCCAGCGGCGAGTCCGCCACTGCGCTCGCATCGGGACGATGACCCAGCGGCTGCTGCTCATATCGCCCGTCCGCAACGAGGAGGCTCACCTCGAGCTGATCGGACAGGCGGTGGCGGCACAGACGCGGCCGCCCGACTCGTGGGTCGTCGTGGACGACGCCTCCACCGACGCCACGCCCGAGATCCTCGAGCGCCTGGCGCGCGACATCGGCTTCATCGCAGTGGTGAACGGCTCCGCCTCGAACGGCGCCCTATCCAACGGCAGCGGCACGCCGGTGAAGGACCGGCTCGCCACAGCCGCCGCGCCGAGGACGTTCAACCGCGGCTTGCGCAGCGTCGACTGGGAGTCGTTCACCCACATCGCCAAGCTCGACGGCGACACGGAGCTGCCGGCGCGACTACTTCGAGCGGCTGCTCGGGGAGTTCGAGCGCGACCCTGAGCTCGGGCTCGCGGGAGGAGTCTACGCCGACCCGGATCCGAGCGGCGAGGGCTGGCGAGTCGTGCGCATCCCCGTCGAGCACCACGTGCCGGGCACGCTGAAGTGCTACTCGCGAGCATGCCTGGAGGCGATCGGCGGGCATGCAGGAACGGCTCGGGTGGGACACGATCGACGAGACCTACGCGCGCATGCACGGCTTCCGCACGCGCGCCTTCCCGGAGCTCGTCGCGCACCACCACCGGCCCTGGGGCAGCGCCGACGGCACGCTCAGAGGCCGCGCGCGTCACGGACAGTGCGCCTACATCGTCCACTTCACGCTCCCGTGGGTGACGCTGCGGGCGTTCAAGGTCGCGCGTGTGCGGCCTCGGGGCCTGTCGGGCGTCGCGTTCCTCTACGGGTACGTCGCGCTCCGCGATCGACCGCGTGCCTCGGGTCGAGGACCGGGAGTTCCGCAGGTTCGTGCACCGGGAGCTCCGCGCGCGCATCCGCAGCGAGCTCGCCGGACTGGTGGCACGAGCCGCGGCGTGCGCTTTCGCTGCGTCGGCGGCGCGGGGGGCTGAGTGCGGCGATGTGCGGGATCGCCGGCATAGCGCGCTCGTCCGGGCCCCGGTCGAGCGTGGCGTGCTCGAGAGCATGTGCGAAGCGCAGGAGCACCGCGGCCCCGACGCGCGCGGGCTGCACCTCGGCCCCGGCGTGGGGCTCGGGATCCAGCGTCTGCGCGTCATCGATCTGGTCACCGGAGATCAGCCGATCCGCAACGAGGACGGATCGGTGACGGTGGTGCTCAACGGCGAGATCTACAACTTCCGCGAGCTGCGCGAGCGGCTGCGCGCGAACGGCCACGTGTTCGCGCACCGCGGGCGACACGGAGGTGATCGTGCACCTGTACGAGGAGCTCGGGCCCGCATGCGTTCAGGAGCTGCACGGGATGTTCGCGTTCGCAGTCTGGGACGCGCGCCGCCGCCGGCTGCTGCTCGCACGTGACCGCGTCGGCAAGAAGCCGCTGTTCTACAGCGAGCGGCCAGGGGTGCTGAGCTTCGCCTCCGAGCTGGGAGCGCTGATGCAGGACCCCGAGATCCCGCGCGAGATCGACCACCGGGCGCTCGATGCGTATCTCGCCTCGGCTACGTTCCCGCGCCGCTCACCGCGTTCGCCGCGGTGCGCAAGCTGATGCCCGGCGTGCACGCTGACGTTCGACGGCGCCACCGAGATACGACCGCTACTGGCAGCTTGACTACTCGCGCAAGCACGAGCCCGCGCCCGTCGAGGAGCTCGAGGAGGAGCTGCGCGAAGCCATCCGCCGCGCAGTGCGCCGGCGGATGGTCGCGGACGTTCCGATGGGGGCGTTCCTGTCCGGGGGCATCGACTCCTCCGCGGTCGTTGCGGCGATGGCGGAGCAGTCGAGCGAGCCGGTCAAGACGTTCTCGATCGGCTTCGAGGACGAGCGTCTGAACGAGCTTCCGCGAGCCAGACGGGTCGCGCAGGAGTTCGCCACCGAGCACCACGAGCTGGTTGTGCGTCCCGACTCGTTGGAGATCCTCCCCAAGATCGTCAGCCACTACGGGGAGCCGTTCGCGGACGCATCTGCGATCCCCTGCTTCTACCTGGCGCGCTTCGCCCGCGAGCACGTCACCGTCGCGCTGAACGGTGACGGGGGTGACGAGAGCTTCGCCGGATACCAGCGCTACACGACGAACCTCGCGCTCGCCGGGCTCGACGGAGTGCCGGCAGGCGGTGCGCCGCGCGCTCGCGGCCGCAGGAAGCCGGCATCGAGAGCGGCGATCCGCGCGCCATGCGCAACAGGCTCGCGCGCTTCGCGGGCGCACTCGCCCTCGATCGCGAGAGCCGCTACGTAGCTCAGCAGTCGGTACTCACGGCCGCGCAGCGTGAACGCCTGTACACGCGCGAGTACGCCGAGCTGGTGGGCACGGGGGTGGCGTCGGAGACGCTGCTGGCGCCCTGGCGGGCTTCAGCGTGCGAGCGATCTGCTGGATCGGATGCTCGACGTGGACGTCAGCACCTACCTGCCGGGCGACCTGCTGACGAAGATCGACGTCGCAACCATGGCGTACTCACTCGAGGGCCGCTCGCCGCTGCTCGACCACGAGGTGATGGAGCTGGCCGCGTCGCTGCCCGCCGAGCTGAAGGCCTCGCGCGGGCGGCGCAAGCGGATCCTGCGATCGGCGCTGCGCGGGTCGGTTCCCGACGAGGTCCTCGACGGCCCCAAGCAGGGCTTCGAACTCCCCGTATCACGGTGGCTCCGCGGCGAGCTGCAGGGGTACGCGCGCGAGATCCTGCTCGACGAGGCGACGATCGCGCGCGGCTGGTGCCGCGAGCCCGAGGTCCGTCGCCTCCTCGACGAGCACGCCACCGGAACACGCGACAACGGCCGCGGGATCTGGGCGCTGCTCGTGCTCGAGCTGTGGCACCGCGCAGCCGCCCCCACGCCGAAACCGAGTGCTTTCGGCGCACATGCGCGAGCGGACGTCCGTGGCGAGCAAGTGGGGGCCGCGACGTAGCGATTCCCCGTGCGTTCCGGGGTCCTGAGCCAGTCCGGCTCCGCAAGAACCCCGGCCCATCCCCCGTTAGGTGGCCAGGGACAACCACCTAGGCGGGAGGCCGCGGGCTATGCGAGGCAGCACATGAGGACGTTGGTTACAGGGGGGGCTGGCTTCATCGGCACCCATCTCGTGAGCGAGCTCGTCGCCCGAGGCGACGATGTCGTCGTTCTCGACTGCCTCGAGGAGCAGGTCCACTCGGGCACCGAGCCCGACCTGCCGCCGTCGGTGGAGCTGATCGTGGGCGACGTCGGGGACACGTCGGTTGTCGATCGGGCCCTGCGCGGCGTCGGTCGCGTGGTGCATCTTGCCGCAGCGGTGGGCGTGGGACAGTCGATGTACGAGATCGCCCGCTACACCCGGCGCAACACGATGGAAACGGCGATGTTCCTCGAGCGCGTCGTTGCCCAGCGTCCGCTCCCCGAGCGGCTCGTTGTGGCGTCCTCGATGTCGATCTACGGCGAGGGCGAGTACCTCTGTGCCGAGCACGGCCGCACCGCGCCGTCACCGCGGGCCGAGGAGCAGCTGCTCGCCCGCCAGTGGGAGCTGAGCTGCCCCGCGTGCGGCGCCGAGCTCGCGCCCGTGGGTACGCGCGAGGACAAGGCGCTGATCCCTACCTCGATCTACGCGATCACGAAGCGCGATCACGAGGAGCTGTGCCTCGTGACCGGCGCGGCCTATGGGATCCCGACCGTGGCGCTCCGCTTCTTCAACGTGTACGGCCCGGGTCAGGCGCTTTCCAACCCTTACACGGGCGTAGCGGCGATCTTCGCTTCCAGGCTGCTCAACGCACGGCCGCCCATCATCTTCGAGGACGGACAGCAGTCGCGCGACTTCATCCACGTGAGCGACATCGTGCGCGGGCTCCTGCTCGCGCTCGAATCCGAAGCCGCGACGGGACATCCCATCAACCTCGGAACCGGGCAGCCGAGCACGGTGCTCGACATCGCCCGGGCGCTGTCGGCGGGCCTCGACTTCGACGTCGAGCCCACGCTCAGCCTGAAGTACCGCGCCGGCGACATCCGCCACTGCGTCGCGGATCCCACCCGCGCGGGGGAGCTTCTGGGCTTCGAGGCGAAGATGACGCTGGCGGACGGGATGGCAAACCTGCTGGCCTGGCTGTCCGATCAGGACGCCGTCGATCACGTCGAGGACGCCACGCGCGCGCTTGCCGCGCGGGGTCTCACGCGCTGAGCGCGAGCGGGCGATGGGATCGGCGCCTGACCAACGGCCAGGGGCGGTGCCCGACCTCGCCATCGTCGTCGTGTCGACGAACGAGGGGCACTGGCTGGACTGCTGCCTGTCGACCGCGATCGACCACGCCGGCAGTGCCCAGCTCGAGCTGATAGTCGTCGACAACTCCTCCACCGACGGCACGCGCGAGCTCGTCGAATCGCACTTCCCCGAGGCCAGCGTCGTCACCTCGCCAAATCGTGGCTTCGCCTACGGCAACAACCGCGGGATCGAACGGGCGACGGCGCGCTACGTGCTGCTGCTGAACCCCGACACGGAAGTCCTCGAGGGCACGTTCGGCGAGCTCGTGCGGACGCTCGACGCGCGGCCGGAGGTGGGGCTCGCGGGCGTGCGCCAGGTTGCCGGCGACGGCACCCTGTGGCCCACCATCCGCCGCTTTCCGAGCGTCTCGCGCGCGCTCGGAGAAGCCCTGCTGTCCGAGCGCTGGCCGGTGCATCCGGGGTGGGCCGGGGAACGGGTGATCGATCCAAGCAGCTACGAGCGCGAATGCGTGTGCGACTGGACTTCGGGGTCGTTCATGCTCGCCCGCAGAGAGGCCTTGCTCAGCTCGGGGCTGCTCGACGAGCGCTTCTTCATCTACTCCGAGGAGCCGGACCTGTGCCTGCGGATGAAGCGCGGCGGGTGGCAGGTACGTCACCTACCCCAGATGACGATCGTGCATCACGCCGACAAGGCCGGGGTGCGGCCGCGGATGATCGCCCAGGATGCCTACACGCGTAAGCAGTACGCGCACAAGCACCTCGAGCCGGGGCGCCGCCAGCTCTACCTCCTCGCCCTGATGCTGCGCCACGCGATTCGCGCCGTCGCATCGCGGGTGTCAAGAAAGCCTGACGCCGCCGCTCGCCGCGAGGCCGCCCGCCGGGCGCTGCTGACGCTGCTGGGGCGACAGGAGCCGCCCTTCGGGAGTCCCCCGCCGACGGCTGTCACGCCCCACCCCGGCGAGCCAGGGGCGGACGAGCGCCAGTCCCTCGCAGCTGCCGCGAACGGGCGCGTCGCCGGCTCCGCCTAGGCGCTCACAGCGCCGTCGCTCATTCTTCGGTGAAGGACACTACCGCGAGGTTGTCGTCCCTGAAGTTGCCGGTGGGATGGGTGCCTTTGATCACGTGGCTCGCGTAGCGGTAGCTGCCCGAGTTCGGGTAGTAACCCGTGCCGCCGGGAGTGAGCGGCGTGAACTCTTCTTCGTGCCCGCTCCAGGGTTCCTGCTCTTTGCACAACCAGTTGCCCCCGGCGATCATCTTTTCCCCGGATGCGCACGATGCGAAGGCGAACCGATTGTTATTGATATGGACTGGGCCGGTGGTTTCAAGGCCCGCCGATAGTGTCTCGTCGCCACCCGCGAGGAAGTTTTCTTCGATCGCGATTTCCCCGCACAGACCCCACGTTCCCTGGACAAAGATCGCCGAGGTCTGTTTATGCGGGTTGAAGAACGTGTTATGACGCACCTTCAGCGGTTCCATCGCCGCGGAGGAGCTGCAGTCGTCACTCAGACACTCGTAGTGCTCGCCAGGGATTTCGACCGAATCCACGCAGTAGTTGTTTTCGACGACCGCACCGTTGTTCATTTTGATTCCGTCGCAGTCGAGAATGCGGCTGTAGGTGATCGTGAACTTGTTCGCCGCATTGGTTTCAGCGCATTCGTGTAGGTGGTTCGGACCGCGGCGTTCGAGTCCCCGAAGCGCGGAATGGGTGACGACGGCGTTCTCACCGTCTTCGTTCTTCACCGCGTTGCCGCTTTCCCCGGTGGCGATGATTTCATCGTTCTTGATAACAGCACCTTTGGAGGTGGGACGGATCTTTACTTCGCCGTAGATCCTCCGTCCTTCGATCGCCTGCGTGGTGGCGAGCTGTTCTCCGCAGTTGTTCGTCCAGACTCCGGGGCTCGCGCATTCACCCGCCCCCACGATGGTGAGCACGACGAGGTGACCGGGACTACCCCATCTCGCGTCTTCTTTGAGGGGAAGGACACTGGGTTCGGGGCCCGTGTTGTTGTAGCCCGGGTAGCCGCACGCTTCGATCCTGCTCGTTTCCTTCGCTTCTTCCCCGGGATTCTGGAAGCAGCCAGCCTGAAGCGACCCGGACGACGTCACCACCGCCGTCGCCGCCGACGTAGCCGGGGTCGAGCCACCCGCGTTCGTCGCCGTCACCACCACCCGGATCGTATGCCCCACATCACCCGAGCCCAGTTTGTACGACGAGGACGTAGCGCCCCCCACGTTCACGCACGAAGACCCCGAGCCATTGCAGTCCCGCCACTGATACGAAAACGACGTCGGACCCCCACTCCACGAACCGTTCCCCGCCGCAAGCGTCTGGCCTTCAACCGTCGAGCCCGCGATCGTCGGCAACGACGTGTTCACCGGCGGCGCCACAGCCGCCGCTTCAACCACCGCCGTCGCCGCCGACGTAGCCGGGGTCGAGCCACCCGCGCTCGTCGCCGTCACCACCACCCGGATCGTATGCCCCACATCACCCGAGCCCAGTTTGTACGACGAGGACGTAGCGCCCCCCACGTTCACGCACGAAGACCCCGAGCCATTGCAGTCCCGCCACTGATACGAAAACGACGTCGGACCCCCACTCCACGAACCGTTCCCCGCCGCAAGCGTCTGGCCTTCAACCGTCGAGCCCGCGATCGTCGGCAACGACGTGTTCACCGGCGGCGCCACAGCCGCCGCTTCAACCACCGCCGTCGCCGCCGACGTAGCCGGGGTCGAGCCACCCGCGCTCGTCGCCGTCACAACCACCCGGATCGTATGCCCCACATCACCCGAGCCCAGTTTGTACGACGAGGACGTAGCGCCCCCCACGTTCACGCACGAAGACCCCGAGCCATTGCAGTCCCGCCACTGATACGAAAACGACGTCGGACCCCCACTCCACGAACCGTTCCCCGCCGCAAGCGTCTGGCCTTCAACCGTCGAGCCCGCGATCGTCGGCAACGACGTGTTCACCGGCGGCGCCACAGCCGCCGCTTCAACCACCGCCGTCGCCGCCGACGTAGCCGGGGTCGAGCCACCCGCGCTCGTCGCCGTCACAACCACCCGGATCGTATGCCCCACATCACCCGAGCCCAGTTTGTACGACGAGGACGTAGCGCCCCCCACGTTCACGCACGAAGACCCCGAGCCATTGCAGTCCCGCCACTGATACGAAAACGACGTCGGACCCCCACTCCACGAACCGTTCCCCGCCGCAAGCGTCTGGCCTTCAACCGTCGAGCCCGCGATCGTCGGCAACGACGTGTTCACCGGGGCAGCGGGCGTGCGGGCGAGCACCGTCGTGGTGACGGCCGAGCTCGCGGACGTTGAGCCTTCGGCGTTCTTCGCGGTGACGACGACGCGCACCGTGTGGCCGACGTCGCTCGAGGCGAGCACATACGTCGCGGCCGTGGCGCCGGCGATGTTCGAGCACGCATGGCCGACGATGCTGCAGTCCTCCCACCGGTAGGAGAAGGACGTCGGCGCTCCTGTCCACGAGCCGCTGCTGGCCACGAGCGTGCTGCCTTCAACCGCTTCGCCGCTCACCGACGGCTGGACGGTGTTTTCCGGCGGGGCGCCGCCCGCTTCACCGGGCGCCACGACGACGTCATGCTCGACGGTTGCCGAGCGACCGAGCGCATCGGTAACCACGAGGCGGATGTACTTCGTTCCTGCCTCGACGAACGTGAAGCGAAGCGTTGGACCCGTCCCGAGGGGCCAGAGAGGGGGTAGCGGCCGCGACGGAGAGCCGTCGTCTGACCATTCGTAGCGACACGGCGTTTCCTGGCAAGCCGAGCTCGTGCCGTCCAAGGTGATCTCTTCTCCGACGACGGGCGAGACCGGTGCGTAGGAGAAGCTGGCGCTGGGCGCCGGCGGAGCGGGCACTTCGGCTGGAGGCGCGGGTTCGGGGGGCACGCCCGCCACGGGGGACACGCTCGCGACGCTCGCAGTGAGCACACCCGTCCCGGCGCCCACCGGAGCAGCGGGCGCGCTCGTGGGCTTCCGCTTGACGGCGGGACATTTCGCCGGCTTCGCCGCTTTTCGATGACGGCGAGGCGTTGGTGATTTGGCGACGCTCTTGTGGCCCACGCTCGCGTGGCGGTGCACGGGCGCGGCCTTCGTGCATCGTGTCGGCTTCCTGTGGCGACGGTGCTTGCGCGGTGTCTGCTTCTTGCCGTGTGTGGGCAGGCTGGCGCTCGACGCGGTAGCCCACACGCCGCCCACGGCGAGCGAGGCGATCCCCGCGATCACGGCCAGGTACTTGCTGATGTTGCTCATTCGCTCCTGCACGGCCCGTTGCAGCTACCCGTTTTGCAAAGAACGTTGCATCCTAGCCACCGGGCGCGACGAGGCACGCCGGGTGGCCGCGGATCGGCGCACAAGACCCCGCGCTTTAGATCCGCACAAAAAGTTTCAGGTGGCTGATCGGCGGCGTTCGCCACCCCCTCCCGCCGGGCTTCGACGCGGCGCTCGGCTCCTCCTTCACGAGATCTTGTGTCGAACGACACTAGTGATCCTGCTGCGCCGTAAAGACGCTGTGAAACCGGCCGCTCCCTTCTCCATCCGGCTGCGCTGCGCGCGGGTTTGACATCGATCTAGGCGTAAACGACACTCACCGGGTGGTGTTCGATCACCGCATCACGCAACACGGACACGAATCCGCAGCCGCCGCGGCTCCACGGTCGGTGCGCGAACGAGTTCGCCGATCGCACGGTGCCTGAGGAGCCAGTGCGCACCTCGTGTCGCAGCTCGCGCGCAAGCTGAACAAACCCTATTACCTGTTTCGCCCGTCTCAGGCGCTTCGACGCACGCTGCTTCCGTGGCACATGCGACGCCTTGAAGGCGATCGCGACGTGATCCGCCTGCCGTGGGGGCATCCGCTTCGTTTCCGGGTGGATGACAAGATCGGAATCTGCCTTGCGCGCCGCGGCGTGTTCGATCTTCCCGTGTGTGAGGCGCTGTGGCGCCTGTCCGATAAGGGCGAGGTTGCGCTCGACGTTGGTGCGAACATCGGGCAGATGACAAGCGTCCTTTCGGCCGCAGTGGGCACCGGCGGGCGCGTGATTGCGCTCGAGCCGCATCCGGACGTGTTCCAGCAACTCTCGGAGAACGCCTCTTTGTGGCAGACACAGGCCGACACCGCCCGAATCGAGCTGCGCAACGTCGGTGCGTCGTCGCGCTCCGGGACGGCGGAACTACGGGTGGAGGAGGTTTTCGCCTCGAATGCCGGCACGGCATCGATGGTTGCCACCGACGACGGAGCAGCCGTCGAGGCCATCACGGTTCCCGTCGTCACGCTCGACGAGGAGATCGGTGACGCCGATGTGGGGGTCATGAAGCTCGATGTGGAGGGCTACGAGCTCGAAGTCCTGCGAGGCGCCTTACGGCTGTTGCAGATGCGTCGGATCCGCGACATCGTCTTCGAGGAGTTCGACGCCCTTCCCAGCCCCGTCACCTCACTGCTCGAGTCCTACGGCTACACGATCTTCAGCCTCGATCAGGACCTGCTCGGGCCGGTGGCGGGACCGCCGCGTGATCCCGGTGAGCGCAAGTCGACGGAGGACCCCAGCTACCTCGCGACGACTGCGCCCGAGCGGGCACTCACGCGAATGCGCCCGCGCGGTTGGGGTGCGCTCGGCGTCGGAGCATTTGCCCGGCGCCGCCGGCCGACGGCCTGATCACTGGCCGCCGGAATCGGGCGGTTCTTCCGTGAAGGGCAGTTCAGCGAGGTCGTCGTCGCGGAAGTTGCCCGTGGGGTGGGCTCCGTGGATCACGTGGCTTGCATACCTGTAGCTCCCCGAGTTCGGGAAATACCCGGTCCCACCCGGTGTGAGCGGCGTCAGCTGCTGTTCGTGACCGGCCGATTCCTCCTGCTCGGCACAGACGTGGTTGCCGCCAGAAATGATCTTTTCACCCGACGCACACGTTGCGAACGCAAAGCGGTTCTTATCGATGAGCACCGGGCCCGTCGTTTCCAGGCCCGCCGACAACGTCTCGTCACCGCCCGCCAAGAAATTCGCGTAGATGCGAACCTCATGACACGGTCCATGTGTGCCCTGCACGAAGATCGCAGACGTCTCTTTGTGGGGGTTGAAGAAGGTGTTGGCTTTTAGGACAAGCGGTTCATCCTGTTGCGGGACGTTGCTGCAGTTCATGCTCACGCACTCATAGTGCGCCGAGCCTTCGCTGCTCGAGATTTCAGCGTTGTCCAAGCAGTAGCTGTGTTCAACCGTTCCGCCGTCATCGAGTTTGACGCCGTCGCAGTTCAGGAAGCGGCCGTATTCGATCCTCAGGTGCGCACCGCCTTCCGGATTGGAGCCGTTGCCGCCACTTGCGACGCATTCCGAGACGACGTTGATGCCCGTCTTCGCAGTGCCGCCCGCGAACGTGTGTGAGATCAGTGTGTTCTGCCCGGCGTTCGTGATTGCCGCCGCCGAGTAGTTACCCGCGCATGCCGGTTTGGCGGACGCCGGACAGCCGAGGCCTTCGGTCAAGATCTCGTCGTTCCTGATGACCGCCTGCGTAGCCGATTCGGCCACTTTGACGTTTCCACGGATCCGCCGGCCTTCGATCGTCTGCGAGTCGCTGAGCTTGACCGACGGACTGTTGTCCTTCACCGTCCACACGCCTTCCCCGTAGCGGTCTTCTGGTCCGAGGATCGCCAGCTCGCCCTTCCAGCGGCTGTCTTCGGTCAGCGCCACACCGGTTTCAGGTCCCGTGCTTGCATATCCCGGGTAGCCGCAACGTTCGATACGGGCGGTGCTCCTAGCCTGCTCGCCGGGATCCTCGAAGCAGTGGGTGGCGTGCAGGCGTGGCGCCCGCGTAGCGCGCCGGTGCGGCCGACTCGATGGCGCTGGGCGGGTGCTCGTCCCCTTCTCGCCCGACCGAGCAAGGGCGAGGACGACGACCACGGCGGCACCGACCGCGGCTAGCAGCAGCAACCACCTCCGCCTCACGGCCGCGGAGTCTAAGCGAGGCGCGTGTCGTCGAGGGCTGGGTCAGGCCGCTGAATCAGGGTTCTTCGGTCCACGTGAGTTCGGCGAGGTTGTCGTCGCGGAAGTTGCCGGTGGGGTGAGTTCCTTTGATCACGTGGCTCGCGTACCGGTAGCTTCCCGAGTTGGGGAAGTAGCCCGTGCCTCCCGGCGTAAGCGGCGTCATCTGCTGTTCGTGACCTGCCCATTCTTCCTGCTCGCCGCAGACGTGGTTGCCGCCGACGATCATCTTTTCACCAGACGCGCACGTGGCGAAGGCGAAGCGGTTGTTGGTTATCACCACGGGACCCGTCGTTTCGAGACCAGCCGACAGGGTCTCGTCGCCACCGGCGAGGAAGTTCGATTCGATGCGGAGTTCATGACACAAGCCGTACGTGCCCTGAACGAAGATCGCAGAGGTCTCTTTGTGGATGTTGAAGAACGTGTTTTCGCGGACGACGAGCGCTTCCTGCGCCTGCGAGCTGCTGCAGTCATCGCTCAGGCACTCGTAGTGCTCTCCTGGGATTTCGACGTTGTCGAGACAGTAGTTTTTTTCGATGATCGCGCCATTGTTCATTTTCATCCCGTCGCAGTTCATCAGGCGGGAGTACACGATCTTGAATTTCTTTGCTTCGTTGGTTTCGGCGCATTCATGAAGGTAGGAGCCTTCGCCTTTCTGGGCGACACCCCTAAGCGCCACGTGTTCCACGAGCACGTTTTCGCCGCCTTCGTTCTTCACGGCGTCGCTCGACGGCCCTGCGGCGATGATTTCATCGTTCTTGAAGACAGCTTTTTTAGAGGTTGGCCGCACCTTGACTTCGCCGTAGATCCGGCGTCCTTCGATGGACTGCGAGGAGCTGAGCTTTTCGCCGCAGTTGTTCGTCCACACGCCTTCGCTCGCGCATTCGCCCGGACCTACAACCGCTAGGACGATGAGGTGGCCTGGACTGCCCCATTTCGCTTCTTCTTTGAGCGGGAGGGCGCCCGCTTCGGGGCCCGTGTTGTTGTAGCCGGCGTAGCCGCAGGCTTCGATCCTTGTCGTTTCCTTGCCTTCTTCGCCAGGGTTCTGGAAGCACCCAGCCTGAACGGACCCTGACGACGTGACCGATGCCGAAGCCCCCGACGTCGCGGGAGTCGACCCACCGGCGTTCGTCGCCGTCACGACCACCCGAATCGTGTGCCCCACGTCACTCGAACCCAGTTTGTAGGACGAGGACGTCGCACCACCCACGCTCACACAGCTCGACCCCGAACTGTTGCAATCCTGCCACTGATAGCCAAACGACGACGGGCTCCCCGACCACGAACCATTACCCGCCGTCAACGACTGACCTTCAACCGCCGAACCACTCACCGTCGGCAACGACGTGTTCACCGGCGGCGCCGGGACGGCCGCTTCCACCACGCTTGTGGCAGCCGACGTCGCGGGAGTCGACCCACCGGCGTTCGTCGCCGTCACGACCACCCGGATCGTGTGGCCCACATCACTCGAACCCAGTTTGTAGGACGAGGACGTCGCACCACCCACGCTCACACAGCTCGACCCCGAACTGTTGCAATCCTGCCACTGATAGCCAAACGACGACGGGCTCCCCGACCACGAGCCATTACCCGCCGTCAACGACTGACCTTCAACCGCCGAACCACTCACCGTCGGCAACGACGTGTCCGTGGGAGGCAGCGGCAGCACAACCCCGGAAGCCCCCGACGTCGCGGGAGTCGACCCACCCGCGTTCGTCGCCGTCACGACCACCCGGATCGTGTGGCCCACATCACTCGAACCCAGTTTGTAGGACGAAGACGTCGCACCACCCACGCTCACACAGCTCGACCCCGAACTGTTGCAATCCTGCCACTGATAGCCAAACGACGACGGGCTACCCGACCACGAGCCATTACCCGCCGTCAACGACTGACCTTCAACCGCCGAACCACTCACCGTCGGCAACGACGTGTCCGTGGGAGGCAGCGGCAGCACAACCCCGGAAGCCCCCGACGTCGCGGGAGTCGACCCACCCGCGTTCGTCGCCGTCACGACCACCCGAATCGTGTGGCCCACATCACTCGAACCCAGTTTGTAGGACGAAGACGTCGCACCACCCACGCTCACACAGCTCGACCCCGAACTGTTGCAATCCTGCCACTGATAGCCAAACGACGACGGGCTACCCGACCACGAGCCATTACCCGCCGTCAACGACTGGCCTTCAACCGCCGAACCGCTGATCGACGGCAGCACCGTGTTGACGGGCGCCAAGGGCAATACGACCGCGGACGCCCCCGAGCCAGCCGGCGTCGAGCCACCAGCGTTCGTCGCCGTCACCACGACGCGGATGGTGTGCCCGACGTCGCCCGAGCCGAGTTTGTAGGACGAAGACGTAGCACCGCTCGCATTCACGCACGAAGACCCCGAGGTGTTGCAGTCCTGCCACTGGTAGGCGAACGACGTCGGACTCCCACTCCATGTGCCGTTCGTGGCGGTGAGCGTCTGGCCTTCGACAGTCGAGCCGCTGATCGACGGAAGGGAGGTGTTCACCGGCGGCGCCGGGGTAGCCGCTTCCACAACACCCGTTGCGGCGGAGGTGGCGGGCGTCGACCCACCCGCATTCGTCGCCGTCACCACCACCCGGATCGTGTGGGCCACGTCGCTCGAACCGAGTTTGTAGCGTCGAGGACGTCGCGCCGCTCGCATTCACGCACGACGACCCCGAGCTGTTGCAATCCTGCCACTGGTAGCCAAACGACGACGGGCTCCCCGACCACGAGCCATTCCCGGCCGTCAGCGTCTGGCCTTCAACCGCCGAGCCGCTGATCGACGGCAGCACCGTGTTCACCGGCGCGAGCGGCAACACCACCGCCGACGCCGCCGACGCCGCGGGAGTCGAGCCACCCGCGTTCGTCGCCGTCACGACCACCCGGATCGTATGGGCCGACATCACTCGACCCGAGTTTGTAGCGTCGAGGACGTCGCGCCGCTCGCATTCACGCACGACGACCCCGAGCTGTTGCAATCCTGCCACTGATAGCCAAACGACGACGGGCTCCCCGACCACGAGCCATTTCCGGCCGTCAGCGTCTGGCCTTCGACCACGCTACCGCTGATCGTCGGCAGAGACGTGTTCACCGGCGCGAGCGGCAACACCACCGCCGACGCCGCCGACGTCGCAGGCGTCGAACCGCCCGCGTTCGTCGCCGTCACCACCACCCGGATCGTGTGCCCCACATCGCCCGAACCGAGTTTGTACGTCGAGGACGTCGCCCCGCTCGCATTCACACAGCTCGAGCCTGAGCTGTTGCAATCCTGCCACTGGTAGCCAAACGACGTCGGGACTACCACGACCACGAACCATTCCCGGTAACCGTCAGCGTCTGGCCTTCGACCACCTAGCCGCTGATCGTCGGCAGAGACGTGTTCACCGGCGCGAGCGGCAACACCACCGCCGACGCCGCCGACGTCGCAGGCGTCGAACCGCCCGCGTTCGTCGCCGTCACGACCACCCGGATCGTGTGCCCCACGTCACCCGAGCCGAGTTTGTACGTCGAGGACGTCGCGCCGCTCGCATTCACGCAGCTCGAGCCTGAGCTGTTGCAATCCTGCCACTGGTAGCCAAACGACGTCGGGACTACCACTCCACGAGCCATTCGGTAACCGTGAGCGTCTGGCCTTCAACCGCCGAGCCGCTGATCGACGGCAGCACCGTGTTCACCGGCGGTTCCGGCGCAGGTGCTTCCACGATGGCTGTGGCGGCTGACGTGGCGGGCGTCGAGCCGCCAGCGTTCGTCACGGTCACGACCACCCGGATCGTGTGGCCCACGTCGGCTGCAGCCAGCTGATACGTGGAACCCTTCGCTTCGGCGACACCCGCGCAGTTTTCGCCCGCGGGATCGCAGTCCTGCCATTCGTAGGAGAAAGACGTCGGGCTCCCCGACCACGAGCCGTTCCCGGCGGAGAGCGTCTGGCCTTCCACAGCGGAGCCGCTGATCGTTGGTTCAGACGTATTGGCGGGCGCGACCGGCAGCACCGCAGCGCTCGCTCCCGAGGGCGCCGAACCGGACCCGCCGGCGTTCGTGGCGATGACGACCACGCGGGCTCTGTGGCCCACGTCGGTCGCGACGAGCTTGTACGAGGGACTGGTAGCGCCGCCGATACTCGTGCAGCCCGGGCCAGCCGATTCGCAGTCCTGCCACTGATACGCGTACGAGGTGGGGCTTCCGCTCCAACTGCCTGTGCCGGCCGACAGCGTCTGGCCCTCTACCGCCGAGCCGCTCGTCGCGGGAGCCGTCGTGTTTTCAGGTGCTGCTGGAGGCGTCGGTTCCGGCGCTTCGGCTGGAAGCGTGATTTCGGTGGGGGGGGATTCCAGATTGAGGCTCTGTTCCTGCGGGGCGGGGCTGAGATACGCCGAGGGCGGGCAGTCGGAGTACACCCGCCCGGCTCTCCAGGACGTTGGCAAAGTCCACAGCGCGGTCTGTGCACTGGCCTGGCTCGGGCACGGCCCGCGGTAGCGATCACGGTAGTGGAAGAGTTCCCCCGCGGCCCAACACGGCGAGCCAGTAGGTCTTACCGGACGTCAGTTCCACCGAGGAGATCGGGACTTCCGTCCACGTTCCCGGGCGCGATACGGAGGCGCTGCCGACGCTGAGCAGCGAGCCGGGCTGCTGCCCCGAGCTGCTGTAAACGCCCACGATCACCAGATGGGCGGAGTTGCCGGCGCCCATGTACACGTGCGCGAGCACGCTCCGCTGGGTCGCGTGCGCTTGGAGGCGGAAGGCTTCGGCCTGGCCCGCGACGAGCGAGTCGGATTGGTTCTCGATGGCGCTGTCTCCCAGCAGCACCGTGCCGGAGGTGCCATCGGCGCTCGGGGAAGCAGTCTGGTGGACGGCCGTCCCCGTCTTCGGACGGCTCCTGCCCCTCGTCTTACGATGGGCCTTGCGCCCGTGTTTGCTTCGATGTCCGTGCCCGTTCGCTGCACGTGCCTTTGCAGAACGCACGGCACTCGCAGCGAGCGCCGATGACCCAGCGAGTAGGATCAGCACCGCAGCCGTCGCGTAGACGCTGCACGTGAACCGCTTGAGCATCGAGGCCTCCTTGGCACCAGGACAACTGACAGTCGTCCGGTGCTGTCGAGCGCCGCGGCCATGGACTCAACCCACACAAGCCGGTCTGGACGCTCGGTTGGACTGTCGGCCGAAAGGGACGACGGCCAGGTAGGGCGGAGGGGACTACGCAAGCGTCGGTCAGGCCGGGCGGGAGCCTGCAACCGCACTGATGGATGCCGCCAGCCGCGGTCGTTCCACTCGCGCGCACAACCCCGGGATTCGAGGATCCGAAACAAACAGATCCGGCCCGTTTCCTCTACGTTCCGGTTATGACGGCGACCGCGGACCGACTGCAGGTCGTGCTCGTTGACGATCATCAGCTCTTCAGGGAAGGGCTGCGCGAGATGCTCGCCGACGACGGCATCGCCGTGGCCGGGGAGGGTGGGGATGCTCGGGCAGCGGTACAGCTGGGCATGGCCCTGCGTCCCGACGTCGCCATCATCGACCTCAGACTCCGAGGCGAGTCGGGGATCGATGCAATCAAGGAGCTCGCGAGAACGGCTCCCGGTGTCGCACTGATCGTTCTCACCGCTTCGGCTGATCCCGCCGACGCCCGTGACGCGCTTGCCGCCGGAGCGCGGGGCTATCTGCTGAAGGACACGCCTGCCGACGAGCTCGTGCGGGCGATCCGCCTAGCCGCCTCGGGACACGGCGTGCTCTCGGGTCAGATCCTCGCGGCTCTCGCCCTCGACCTGCGGACAGGCGTGCTCGACGTGCAGCCTTCCGACCCGGGGCTCACCGCCCGCGAGCTCGACGTGCTCCGGCTGATCGCCGACGGCGCCGACAACGCCACGATCGGCCGTGAGCTCGCCATCAGCCGGCATACCGTCAAGCAGTACGTGGCGAACATCTTCGAGAAGCTGGGCGTCCACAGCCGCGTCGAAGCAGCCGTTCACGCTGTGCGGCGCGGCCTCGTGTGAGGCGCTCCTCGCACCCGAGCAACGCGCTCGCGTTACCTCAGGCCACCGCGGTCGGCTCGATCGCGCGCACCGCGGCGGCACGATCGGCCACACCCAGCTTCGCCACCCCCGAGGAGATGTGACGACGGACGGTGACCGGTGAGAGCGAGAGCATCTGGCCGATCTCGAGCGTGCTCCGGCCGGCGCGCAGCAGCCTCAGGATCTCCGACTCGCGCGAGCTGAGCTGGACGTCGCCCACCCTCACCGGCTGCTCGGCGACGGCCGTGTAGTCGCGAAAGCGGGTGAGCACGAGCCCCACGAGCGAGCGCGGCAGCGCCGCCTCTCCCTTGAGCACGCCGCAGAGCGCCGCGGGCAGCCTGTCCGGACGGGTGTCCTTGGGCAGATATCCGACCGCCCCGGCGCGCAACGAGGCGAGTAGGTCGTCGGTGCTCGTCGAGACCGTGAGCATCACCACCGACGTAGCGGGTGCGCGCTCCGCGATTTCGGCTGCGGCCTCGATACCGCCACCGGGCATGCGCACGTCGAGAAGGCAGACGTCGGGGTGCTCGCGGAGCACGGCTGAAACAGCTCCGTCGCGGTCGGGAGCCTCCCCCACGACACTGAAGCCCCCCCGCATGAGCGCCATCCGCACACCCAGGCGAATGGCGGGATGGTCGTCGGCAATGACGATCGTCGGCGAGCGGCCTCGGTCGTTGCGGGCAGCGCTCGCCGCTGGCTCGCTCACGGCAGCCCCGCTTCCACGATGGTTCCGCCCGCCGTGGTTCTGATCCGCAGCCATCCTCCGAGCGCCTCCGCATGCCGCCTCATGCTGTCGACGCCGAATCCGCGCCGGGCCATGTCCTCGAAGCCAGGGCCATCGTCGCTTACGCGCAGGCGCCACTCGTCGGCGTGCTCGAGGACGACCGCCACGCTCGCGGGAGGTCCGTGCTTGACGGCGTTGGTCACCGCCTCGCGGGCAATGTGAACGAGGGCGTCGCGGGTCGCGCGGTCGGGCTGCGTGCCCTCGGCTACCCCGTCGCCGCTGAAGCTGATGTCTGAACCGCGCGCGGCGAGGTGCACCGCGCGCTCGAGCGTCTGCTGCACCGGCGCGCCGTCGTGGCCGGAAAGGCCGGCGAGGAGGCTCCTGCCGGCCGCGAGGGCCCGCTCGCAGGACGCCACCACCGCCTCTGCTGCCGACGCATCACCGACCCCCGCCGAGATCATCCGCGCATTGGCGAGGGCAAACGCGAGGTCCTGCAGGATCAGGTCGTGGACGTCCGCGGCGATGCGCAGGCGCTCGAGCGAGACCGCCTCGGTCGTGGCGACGCGCTCGCGATCGCGGCGGCGGCGACGCTGCTGCACGTCGAGTAGCGACGCCAGTCGCGCGGGCCTGACGGTGTGGCGCATCAGTCCAGCCGCCCCATCAGCGGCTGGCTTGGTGCCGTCCGCGGCCAAGGATTGGTCGCCGGCGGCCACCGGCTCCCCACCCAACCCGTCATCTGCGGTGCGCATCCCCCAACTCCGCTTCCTTGTTGCCCGGGAACACCCCCCGACGCCCCCGACGTGTCCGTGGGTGCCTCAGGGCCGACGCTGCGCCATTCTCATCGGCGCCCAGGACAATGCAACTTGACCCCCCACGCCGATCCGACCGCTCAAGCATATGGAATGAAGCCGCAATTTGCAAAGAAATCGCACAACGGGTGTCAGAAGATTTCACAGGATCGCGAGACCTCCACGGGTAGGCCCTCGGTTAGGGGAAATCCCTAACCGGCCGGGGTCGACCGCAGAAGCCGGCGTGGCGGCGTGCTTCATCTCGGACGCGCGCGCTTCAGCAGGCGACGAGGGTCCCGCAGGCGCTCTCGCCGTCGCCGACCAGAAAACCGCCACGGCTACGAGCGCCCCGTCGCCGCAGGCGGCGGCGCGAGCGGCGCGAGACCGCGGCAGATCGTGAGCTCGCCTGACTCCACACCGTCATAGCGGTAGGTCTCGAGGGCCTGAGCGAAAGCGTCGCGCGCGGGCTGCCCGTGAAGCTCGATGGCGATGTTCCGGACGTTGCCGAGCCAGGCACGGTCGTCGTCCCTGAAGATCTCGAGCTCTGCCTTCTCGATGTCCATCTTGAGGAGGTCGATCGGCCCGCCGCCTGCAACCTCGTTGATCGCAGCCAGACTGAGCGCCTCCACCTCGCCCGACGGCACAGGTGGATTCGGACCTCGGTGAACGTGCTCGGGCCAGTCCGAGCTGTCACCGACGGGGGACGCCTCGCATACCTGGACCCCGCTCTCCCCGCAGTCACCCGGGCCGCCGAAGCGAAGCAGCGTGAGCCGCGTCGATCGCGGCCACACGGCATTCGCGAGCACCTGCGCGCGGCCGCCGTAGGCGGCGAGGTTGCGGCGGCACACCTCGACGTTGTCCGGATCCGGCTCGACAGCGAGGACGCGCGCACGCTCGAAGCGGCTCAGGAAGTATGCGCTCGAGTAGCCGACGTTGGCACCGCAGTCCACGATCAGCCGCGGCGCGGCGAGTCCGTCGAGCGGCGCGTACTCACGCTCGAGGAAGATCTGGCGGAAGACGCCGTAATCGCTCGTCGCCGGCCGCACGATGAGCGGGTACTCGATCCCGCGGACGCGAACCGACACGGGCCGCAGGGCGCGCCTGCTTCCGAGCCGGCGCCGCGCGACGCCGATGTCGTTGGCGAGCGTCAGACGCAGGGCAGCAGCCGGTCCGATCAGGCGAGACAGCCGGACGAACTCGCCGGGAAGGTGAACGGCGCGCAGCACGGTGCCCTTCAAGGCCGATCTTATGGTCCTCGCCTTCCTCGATCCCAAGCCTCGCGACCGGCTCCAGAGCGAGCCGGTGCCTCGTCATCCAAAAAAACGCCCCCAGCGCCGGCCGACTTGTGCGCCGCTCAGCCCGCCGCGCCGTCATCGCTCCCATCGCGCTCCCCCGCGGCGGTTGCGATCACCCGCGCCATCTCCTCCTGGAAGCGCGCGCGGCTGAAACGTCTCGCGTTCTCGCGCGCATCCGCGGGGTCGAGGGCAAGCCCCTCGAAGCGCTCTATCGCCGCGGCGAGGCCCTCGGCGCTCTGCTCGGCGAACAGCACCCCGGTGGTAGGGTCGCGCACGGTCTCGCGCGCCCCGCCGACGCCGTAGGCGATCACCGGGGCGCCCGCCGCCTGCGCCTCCACCGGAACGATGCCGAAGTCCTCCTCGCCCGGGAAGAGCAGTGCGCGGGCCTCCTGCAGCAGGCGGTCGCGCTCGTGCTCGGACACCTTGCCGAGCAGCTCGACGCTCGATCCCGTCCGCTCGCGCAGCGCCGCGAGCGCGCGGCCCTCGCCCGCCACCTTGAGCCTGCGCCCGCTGCGCGCGCACGCATCCACGGCGATGTCGATGCGCTTGTAGGGGACGACGCGCCCGAACGCCAGGTAGTAGCCGCCGGGCTCGCGCTCGAGCGAGAGGAAGTGCTCGACGTCCACCGGCGGATTCACCACCTCGGCGGTGCGACCGTAGAAGCGGCGGATGCGGTCCGCCACGTGCTGCGAGTTGGCGACGAACACGTCCGGGCCCGCCGCGCCGCGCAGATCCTGCCGGCGCAGCCTCGCGAGCAGCGGCGGGAGCGCCAGCCGCGTGATCCGTCCCACCTCCTCGCCCTCGAGGAAGCCCTCCTCCCAGGCATAGCGCATCGGCGTGTGGCAGTAGCAGACGTGCAGCGCACGCTCGGGCGCGCGCACGTTCTTCGCGCACGCATGGCTGCTCGACAGCACGAGATCGAAGCTCGATAAGTCGAAGGAGCGAAACGCGCGGTTCATCAGGGGGAGGAGCTTCGGGTAGTTGCGCACCGCCCCTGGGATGCGCCCGAGGAACGAGACGTGCACCGGGCGCTCGGTGATCGCCGCCGGCCACGGCGCGGGGTCATAAACGGACGTGAACAGCTCCGCCTGCGGGAACATCTCGAGCAGCTCCAGCACGACCTGCTCGGAGCCGCCCGGGATCGTCAGCCAGTCGTGGGCGACTGCGACGCGGGGAAAGGCTGCCCGCAGCTCCTCCAGCAGCTGCGCCGCCGTTTGCCCCGTTCGCTGCACCGACATCGAGACTACAACCCGGGCGCCTGGGATCATGGCGGCGTGCCGAGCCGACCGTCCCTGCGCGACCGCGACATCGTCTGCGTCGGCTTCGCCGACTGGGACACCGACCTGTGGACCAACCAGCACCACCTGATGGCGCGCCTCGCGCGCGAGAACCGTGTCCTGTTCGTGGAGTCGCTCGGGCTGCGCCGTCCCCAGCTCGCGGCGCGTGACGTGAGGCGGATCCTCAGGCGCCTGCGGCGCGGGCTCGCGCCTCCGCGCGAGGCGGACGGGCTGCACGTGCTCTCGCCGCTTGTGCTGCCGCTGCACGGCAACGCGGCGGCGCGGCGGATCAACGCGTGGCTGCTGCCGGCGCTCGTGCGCCGCGCTGCCCGCCGCCTGGGCATGAGCCGGCCGATCCTGTGGTCCTACGTACCGCAGGCGGAGGTGCTGCTCGACGCGCTCGACCCGGCGCTCGTGGTCTACCACTGCGTCGATGACATCTCCGCGCACTCGCTCATCGACACCGCGAGCTTCCGTGCCGCCGAGGAGCGCTTCGCAGCCCGCGCCGACCTCGTCCTCGCGAGCGCGCCCAAGCTCGCGGAGCGGATGCGCTCGATCTCAAACAACGTGCTGGAGGCGCCCAACGTCGCCGACACGGCGCTGTTCGCTCGCGCGCTCGAGCCCGGGGCGACCGATCCCGCGATGGCGGCGCTGCCGCAACCGCGCATCGCGTTCACGGGGGCGATAGTGGCGACGAAGCTCGACATGCCGCTGCTCGTGGGTCTCGCTCGCGCCCGCCCGGACTGGTCGTTCGCGCTCGTGGGCCCGGTCGGGCCGGGCGACCCCCGCACGAACGTCGCCGCGCTCGCGAGCGAGCCGAACATCCACCTGCTGGGTCCGCGCGCCTACGAGCAGCTGCCCGCCGTGCTGCGCGGGGCAGCCGCCGGGCTGATCCCCTACGCCCGCAACGAGCTCACCGAGAGCATCTTCCCGATGAAGGTCTACGAGTACCTCGCGGCGGGCCTCCCCGTCGTCTCCACGCCGCTGCCCGCGCTCGCGGGGCTCGACGACGTCCGCACCGCCGCCGACGCCGCCGGGATCGCGGCGTTGCTCGACGCGGAGCTCGAGCAGGACACCGAGGAGCGCCGCCGGGAGCGCTCCCACGCCGCCGCCGCCCACTCCTGGGACCGGCGCCTGGAGGAGATCGCGGTGGCGATCGAATCGCTGTGAGGGACCTGCTCGTCACGCTGCACACGCCGATCATGCGCTCGGGGCGCGCCGCGCGGACGTACGGCGTCGCCCGCGCTCTCGCCGCGCGGCGCGAGCTCGACCTCCTCTATCTGCATTTCGACGGCGACGAGCCGGACGCCGCGTTCTCGGCGATCGAGGGCGTGCACATGCACGTGGTGGAGTCCACCCGCGGCCCGCGGCGCGCGCTCGCCTACGCCCGCGCGCGCCTGCACCGGGTCCCCCCCTCGCTCGCGCGGGGCATCTCCCCCGCCGTCGCGGCGGCTGCCGCGCGACTCGCCGCGGAGGACAATCGCGGCCGCGTCGTCGCCGACGGGTTGATCGCGGCGCTCACACTCGAATCGCTGTCGCGGCGGCGGCCGGTCGTCTACAACGCCCACAACTTCGAGTCGGGCTTCCGTCACGAACTGCTCACCCCGGGAGAGGGCTCGCGCGACGCGCTCCGCGCGATCGAGCGGGGGGTGCTCGCGCGCTCCGCCGAGAGCTGGATGGTGAGCGAGCCGGACATGGCGGCAGCGCGCGAGCTGTGCCCCTCCGCCCGGCTGCGACTCGCGCCCAACGTCGTCGACGTCGAGGCGATCGAGCCCGTGCCGCCCGCGGTCGAGGAGCGGCGCGCGATCTTCGTCGCCAACTTCACCTACGAGCCGAACCGCGACGGCCTCGCCTTCCTGCTCGAGGACGTGTTCCCGCGGGTGTGGAAGACGCTGCCCGATGCGCGCCTCGCGCTCGTCGGGGCGTCGCTGCGGCTGCCCGAGCCGCACGATCCCCGCGTGGAGGCGCTCGGCTTCGTCGAGGACCTGCACGCGGCCTATGCGAGCGCAACCTGCGCTCTCGCGCCGCTGCGCGTCGGCGGCGGCACCCCGCTGAAGCTGATCGAGGCGCTCGCGTACGGGCTGCCGGTGGTCGCCACGCCGCGCGCGGTGGCCGGCGTCGCCGTGCGCAGCGGCGAGCAGCTGCCTCGTGGCGGACGGCGCAGAGGAATACGCAGCCGCCGTCGTGCGGCTGCTGCGCGAAGGCGGCGGCGAGCTCGGCCGGCGAGGGCGAGAGCTCGCGCGGGAGCGCTACTCGATCGAGGCGCTCGTCGAGCTGCTCGCCGAGTAGTGCAATCGTCGTTGCGTTGCAGAGCTAAAGGTCGTGGAGAGCGGGCCGATGGGGCGGCGAACGCATGCCTCGGCCTTCCCTCTGCACGCGTCTGCACAAGGGCCGCCCAGCGATCGCCGGGCTGCTCATCCTGTGCGCTCGTGGCGACTGCGCCCCTCGCATCCGCGGGCGCCGCGGCGGCCGCCGCGCCGGCACGCGGGCGTGCACGTCGCGCTCGCCCCCAAAGGCCACCGCGGCCCCGCCGAACGTGCCTACGCGTACCGGACGAGGATGCTCGGCGTCTGCCTGCGACGCCACCCGCGCCACCCCGGCAGGTGCCGGCTCGCGCGCCGCGCACAGTACGTGGCCGCGATGCGCCTGCTGCGCGCCAGGCACCGCGCACACCACCTGAGCTCCGGAGCGCACGCGCCCACCGCCCATCAGCCTTTCAGCCCAGCGCCCCCGCCGCCTCTCCCGGCCGACAGCCTCGCCTCCACCGCCGCAGCACCCGGCGGCTTCGAAATGGGCGCGGTGGCGGGATCGGTGTGGCTGTACGAGCTTCCCTGGCTCGAGAAGCTCGGCGCCCACACCGCGCGCCTGCAGTTCGAAATCGGCGCCCCCGTGTCGCAGCTCGCCCCGGTCGTCGAAGCGTATGCGAAGGCCGGCATCCGCCCGCTGCTGCTGGCGGTCTTCACCGGGCGGCGTCCCGACGGTCGCAGAGGCGCAGAACCTCGCCAACTGGGCTGTCGCATTCGGCCCCGGCGGCAGCTTCTGGCGCGGGCGCAGCTTCCCCTCCGGCACAGCCGTCACCGACATCGAGTTCGGCAACGAGACGAACAACCCCTACCAGTTCGGCTTCACCGAACACTGGTACGAAGAACCCGCCTTCATCCAGCGCGCCGAAGAATATGCGCGCCGCCTGCGCGACGCCCAGGTTGCGATCGCCGCGACGGGCGCGCCGGTGGGCCTGCTCGCGATCGGCGACCAGTACGGCGGCCACACGAGCTGGGACGAAGCGATGTTCCGCGCGGTGCCCGACCTCGGCCAGCGCGTGGCCGGCTGGACGGTGCACCCGTACGGGCCCGAATGGTGGAGCGAGATCGACAACGAGATCGCCCAGACGCAGGCCCACGGCGCGCCGAGCAGCATCCCCATCTACATCACCGAGTGGGGCGTCTCCTCGGACAACGGGCGTTGCCTGAGCGACAACTTCGGCTGGAACCGCTGCATGACCTACCAGGAAGCGGCGGAAGCGCTCGGCTCGACCGTCGCGGGGATGCGCGCGCGCTACGGCTCGAGGCTGCGCGCGCCTCTACGTCTACCAGGCCCGCGACCAGGCCGCCACGGGCACCTCGTCGGGGCGCGAATACTACTTCGGGGCGATGCAGAGCAACATGGCGCCCAAGGGCGCCTACACGGCCGAGGTGCAGTCCCTCCTCGCCGCGAATCCCTGATTGCGCGCGAACAGCCCCGAAGGACATGCGTCCACGCTGCGCCGGCGCGCTCACCGCGCGCCGAGGTCCGCCCGAAAGACTGCTTGCAGCACTAAAGATCGCCCCCGGGGCCCACACACCCGGAAGGTGGGGCGCTTTCCCGACAACGGCACCCCCGTCGCGAGACGGGCCCGCAAAGCCAGGGGTCTCCCCGGAGACAGCCCAGCCACCGAAGGAGAGTCGACAACGGATGTCATCCCGTCCTCGCCCCCGGCGCAGCCGGGGCACGCTGTTGGGCAGTTGCCTTCTCGCCGGCTCCCTCGCGGCGATCACCACCCCGGCGGGCGCACTCGCCCGCCCCACCACCGTGGCAAGCGGAGGCTCGTCCTCAACGCCCCCCACCGCCGCCCAGGCCCGGGCGGCCGCGGAGCGGGTGCTCGCGCTGCGCACCCGCGCGCTGCGCGCCTGCTTGCGCTCGCACCCCCGACGCTGCGCCGGCGCGCGACACGCGGTGCAGAGCGCACGCGAACACAACGCGCTGTTCGCCTCCCTCTCCGGGGTGGGTGCGCCCACGATCACGGTCAGCGGCAACACCCTCAGCTGGCGCCCCGTGGGCAACGGCTGGTACGTGTTCGTGCAGAAGGTCCCCGGGCAGTCCGACCGCTACTCGGTCCTCCACGTCAACACGATCACTCCGGCAGCCGTCCCGGGCGCCACGGTGAAATACAGCGTGCGCGCGTACTACAGCGACCGCTGGGCCTTTGAGGTCGCGATCACGTACCCGCCGCTCGCGGCTCCGCCGAAAGCTCCGGCGCCGCCGCCTGTCGAAAGCCCCACCGGATCGGGCTCCGGAACGGGCACGGGCTCAGGCTCGGGCTCAGGCGGCACCGGCTCGGGCTCGGGCTCGGGCGGCACCGGCGGCACAGGCGGGACCGGCGGGACCGGCGGCGAATCGGGTGGCACGGGCGGAACGGGTGGCTCAGGCGGCACCGGTGGCTCGGGCGGCACGGGTGGAGGCGGCGGCTCCGGCGGGAGCGGCGGCGAATCCGGCGACGCCGAAACGTTCGGACTGCCCTTCGTCAAGGGCGTCAACACCAACCTCGCCGGCTGGGGGATCAACTCGATCCCGACGATCGCCGCAGAGATGCGCACGATCGGGATGAGCTGGGAGCGCGAGGATCTCGCCTGGTCGGAAACCGAGCCCTCGCCCGGCGTCTTCAACTGGTCGCACTTCGAACAGATCGTGACGGCGGCGAAGGCGAACGGCATCACGATCCTGCCGATCGTGGGCTACGCCCCGTCGTGGACCGGCCCCGGCAACGCGACCGCATACGCCGAATTCGTGTCGGCAGCGGTTGCGCATTTCGGCCCCGGCACCAGCGCGAACCTGCAGTGGTGGGAGCTGTGGAACGAGCCCTACTTCCCATACGCGTGGTCGGGCAAAACGCCCGAACCGGAGGCGTATGCGAAGGACGTGCTCGCCGCGGCGAAAGGGGCGAAGGCCGTCGCCCCGGGCGTGAAGCTGCTCGTGTCCGCCGACTACCAGGACACCTCGCAGACGGGTGGCTCGAGCCCGTGGCAGACGAGCTGGATCGACGACATGTACACGGCCGCTCCCGCGCTCGGGTCCTGGATAGACGGCGTGTCCGTCCACCCCTACGGCGACGACCCCGCGAAGCCGCTCGCCAAAGCGGGTGGCTGGAAGGACGCCAACGGCGAATGGGCGTTCCAGCGGATCGACACGATCAGGTCGAAGTTCGTCGCCCACGGCACGAACGTGCCCTTCTGGATCACCGAGGAGGGCTGGTCGACGTGGGACACGAGCGAATCGACGATGGCGCAGGACTACGCGGACCTGATGGTGCAGATCAAAGCCCGCCCGTGGGTGAGGGCGCTGTTCCCGTTCTGCCTGCGCGAGTTCAGCTCCAACCCGACGAACAACCAGCCGGGCTTCGGCCTCTTGAAATTCGGCACGTGGCAGGCGAAGGCGGCCGTGGCACCGCTCACCGAAGGGCTGAAATCGCTCAGCTGAAACCCACGGCACCGGGGCCGCCGCACGGGGCGGCCCCGTCCGCCGGGGTCACCCCGAAGAGCGCAGCGCAGGAGAACGTCCGCGCAGGGAGAACGGTCGTTGCTGGCGGCGCGGCAGCGCCGCGGCGCTAGCATCGAGCAGCAGACGCCCGTGCGCATCCCCACCAGACCCCCGTGCGCATCTCTTTGAGCGAGGCCCGCGTCCAGCGGGTGGCAGTCGCCGCAGCCGTCTTCCTGGGCCTGGTGGGCGGCCTGCTCGCAGCCCGCAAGCCCACGGTGGCACTTGTCGTCTGCCTCGTGCTCGGCGGGGTGCTCGCGCTCGCCCTGCTGGGTGACAAGGCCTTCCCGTGGTCGATCGTGCTCATCTCGGTCGTCCCCTGGTACCCGTTCATATCCAACGCGGCCGAACCCCCGCTCGTCCAGCAGAAGGTGCTGGCGTCGGCGATCGCCGCCGCTCCGCTCGTGCCCTGGCTGTGGTCGCTCGCGGTGGGGGGCCGGCGCACGCGGCCGAGCAGGGCGGCGCTGCTGCTCGGCGTTCTGTACGCAGGGCTGGCGCTGCTGATCTACCAGTCGCTCGGCGGCCTCACCCCGATGATCGAATCGGGCATCGTGGGATTCCTGTTCATCGGCGTCGCGTTCCTGTGTGCGCGGCGCTTCGGCGCGGGCCTCGGATGGCCCGCCGCCGCGTTCGGAGGGCTGATCGCGCTCGCGCTGATGGGCGCCGACGCCTACGTCCGCGCGCCGGGCAACCGCGTCGGCTACTTCGTGGGCTACCCGATCACCTACGGCGCGCTGGTCGTCGGGCTGCTGCCGCTCGCGCTGCTGTTCGCATACCGCCGCTCGCGCCTGCTCGCAGGGGCGCTGGCGGCGGGCAGCGCGGCGCTCCTGATCTTCAGCGAATCCCGCAGCTCGTGGGTGGCTGCCACCGTGATCCTGATCATCGCCGTCGTGCTGCAGGCGCGTGCCGGAAACTTCCGGGCGCTCGCTGCGGTGGTGACGATCGTCGTGATGCTCGCCACGCTGATCCTCAGCACCGGATCGCTGCACCACATCGTGGAGCAGAAGCTGAGCGCCAAGATCCAGAGCACGCAGTCGGTGACCCACCGCGTGTGGAGTTACGGCTACGCCATCGAAGCGATCGAACGAAAACCGGTGCTCGGCGCGGAGGCGCCGGGCTACTCCGCAAAACAAGCCGAAAGCAAAACCGCCATCGGAGCGATCGACAACGGCTATCTGTCGATATCCGTCGACATGGGCCTCGTCGGGCTGTTCGCCGCGTTCGTGCCGATCGCGGTGGCGCTGCGGGTGCTCCTGCGCTGCCTGCGATACGGGGTGACGCCTCGCCTGGAGCTCGCGCTCGCGCTCGGCGTGGTCGGCATGGCGGTGGTGACGATCTTCTACGACAGCTTCTACTGGGCTCAGATCGACCTGCTGCTGGGAGCGATGGGCGGCGTCCTCTCGACCCGTGTGGCGCGCGTCGGCAGGGCCCGTCGCGCCGCGCGCACGCGAGGCCTACCGGCGCCGAGACGCGCGCTCGCGGACACGCCCCGCGCAGGCGTCCCCGTCGCCGGCTGAGGACGCTGCCGCCTAGGCGGCGGAGCGCACGCGGTCCGTCGGCGGGTGCGACGTGGGCGGCTGCGGCTCGCCGCCGTAGTAGTAGTAGCTGCTTCCCGTCGAGGAGACGTCGGTGACGACGAGCCCGAACACCCTCCTGCCGCTCTGCGCGAGCACCTGCCCGGCGGCGCGCACGCGGTCGCGGCGGCTCACGCCGGCGCGACCGACGAGGATCACGCCGCTCACCGCGGAGAGACGGAGCAGGACGCGTGTGTCGGCTACCGGGAGAAGCGGCGGAGAGTCGATGATGACGACCTCCGCGGAGCGGCTCAGGTGCTGGAGCACCTCCTCCATGCGTCCAGCCGCGAGCAGGTCGGCGGAGTTCGGCGGGTGCGTGCCGCTGGGCAGCACGGCGAGGCCCGGCTCGGACTCGACGCCCACGAGGAACTCCTCGACGTCGCTGTCCGACACGAGCAGGTCCGACAGGCCAAGCGTGCCGCGACCCATCCCGAGCAGTTTCGTGGCGGTGGGCCGGTGCATGTCCGCCTCGATGAGGATCACCTTGCGGCCGACCGCGGCGATGCTCGAGGCGAGGTTCACAGCCACCGTGCTCTTGCCCTCGCTCTCGTCCGCGCTCGTCACCACCAGGCAGCGCGCCTGCCCGCCGGGGTCCAGGAAGCGGATCCCCTCGCGCAGCATCCGGTAGGACTCGGCGGCGGGGCCAGTGAGCTGGCGCGTGCGACCCGCCTGCGTGGTGGGGACGCTCGCGATCACCGGGTAGTCGGGCAAGATCCGTTCGAAGTCCTCGAGCTTCTTCAGTCGTTTGTCGAGGAAGTCCACGAGCAGCGCCAGGCCCGAGCCGAGCAGCAGGCCGACGACGAGGCCGAGTACGGCGTCGCGCTTCGGTTTCGGCGACACGGCTTTGCTGTTCGGCTGCGCGCGCTCGATCACTTCGGCATCGCCCGTCTGGAGGGCGCGCAGCACGCCCAGCTGGCGCAGGCTTTCCTGGAGCTTCGTCTGCTCGGCGGGGTTCGGGGAGCTCGCGATCGACTGGTTCACGAGTTCTTCGGCCTGTGTCACCTTCGCGCGGTCGCTCTGGCGGCGGTAGTTGACGTAGCCTTCGGCGAAGGCGTTCGCCACGCCTGCAGCTTCGTGCGGCGAGGAGCGCGTCGCCTTGACCGTCGCGATGTCGGCGTTCCCGGCGGGCTGCACGTTCACGGATTCGAGCAGCGAGCTGACCGGTTCCTTCGTTTTCAGGATGCGCGCCGCTTCGGTGCCCACGTTGAGCGAGGTAACGACGTCGATACTCGTCTGCGTCGTGCGCTGGGGTTCCTCGGTGCCAGTCGAGAACAGGCCGTTGCCGAACAGCGCCTGAGCGAAGCCAGGGTCGCGGAACAGGATCTGAGCCGAGGAGCTGTACTGCTTGGACGAGCGCAGCGACAGGGCCACCGATACGAGCACGCACACGATCACGGTGCCGATCACGATCAGCTTGCGCCGCCACAGGACGGACAGCAGCTCGAAGGGCGAGACGGTTGGAGCGGAGGTTGCCTCGGGCGGTTCTACATCAGCCACGGCGAACCCGCCAGAGCCGGGGGAAGGGCCACGGGTCAATGATACGTCGGGATTCGCCGGGAGGCGCCGCCGGCACGAGCACTTGCGTCGCGGGCAGGGGCCCGCCCGCGACGCAGCGGCCCAGCTGGATGTCGGCCACGGCCATCACAACGCTACCCATGGGTGTTGCTCATATCGACCGCGCCCGGCGCCGCCTTTACCGGCGCCGCGCCGGTGCCACGGTGCCGGTGGGACCGTGCAGCGCGGCCCGCGCGTCGAGCACGAAGCGCTCCTGCTCGCCCAGGTACGGCTCGAGACGGAACTCCTGCGCCCGCTCGCGCGCGCGCTCGACGCGCGCGGCGGTCTGCTCGGGCTCGCGCAGCGTGCGCGCAAGTGCCGCTGCTGCGCCACGCGCGTCGCCGCGTCCGAACAGCAGCGCGTGCTCCTCGTCGTGCATGCCCTCGGCGATCCCGCCGACATCCGCGGCGACGAGCGGCACGCGCGCGAGGGCGCCCTCGATCGTCACGAGCGGGAACGGCTCATCCCACTTCGATGGCACGATCAGCGCGCTCGCCCGCGCGAGCCACTGTGCCGCCCGCTCGGGGGTCGCCTGGCCGCACCAGCGCACGGCATCCGTCACGCCCAGGCGCTCCGCCAGGCGCCGGATCTCGGCGGCGTGGTCGCGGTCCTCCGGGCCCACGACAACGAGCGTCGCCGCCAACCCGTGCTCGGAGCGCAGCAGCGCGAGCGCCTCCACCGCCACATCCACGCCCTTGTAGGGGGTGACGCGGCCGAGGAACACGATCTCCGACTCCGGCGCGGGATCCCGCTCGGCGCCCGCATAGATGTCGCCGTAGCGCGGGACCGAGTGGCCCACGCGCTCGAGCGCCGCATCGAGGAACGGCGGCATCGGCACCATCCGCCGGATCGCCTCCGAGTTCCACGAGATCGCAGTGCGCAGAGGCGCCTCCGGCTCGAGGCGCATTGAGGGCAGCCGGTTCACGGCCCTGCACGCCGCCGCCCACGCCGCCCGCGCGGGCGTCCGGCGCCCCGGAAGCAGCTCGCGCAGGAACTGGTCGCCCGTGAACAGCTCGCCGAACCAGTGCTCGCACACCCGGAAGGCGAGCGGTACGCCGCTGTCGGCGAGCACGCGCAGCGCCGCCTGCGGGATCGAGGAGCCGTTCCACACGTAGATCAGCTCGGGCGACCACGCGAGCGCCCCTCGCGCCGCGCCGACCGCCTTCATCGACGCCCGCGGAGCGCCCACCGCGCCGCGCCATTCGGGCTCGAGGTAGGCGAGCTCGCGGCGGACGTGCGCCTCCGCCGGCGCGCGGTTGCGATCGCGCGAGCTCGTGAGCACGAGCACGTCGTGGCTCGCGCGCAGATGCTCCACCACCGCCGCGCACTCGACCTCGTAGCCGCCGAAGGCGACCGGCGGATACAGCGCAGAGACGACCAGGACGCGCATCGGCGTAACGTACCGGGCGATTCGGGGCGTCCGGAGCGCCCGCCCGTGGCCGAGTTCCCTTAGTTGGCATTTATCCGAGTGGACTATCCAGCCTGATGCTCAAGGAGGAGCAGTCCACCATGCAGCCATCCCTCGCAGCCTCTCCCGTCGCGTCCGAGCGCAACGGGACGGCGGAAGCCCCGCTGAGGGTGCTGTTCTTCAACGAGGGCAACCTCGGCTCCCACGTCCTCGGCCACAACCAGCTCATGACCGCGTTGAGGGCGGGCCTCGCCGGATTCCCCGACGTCGAAGCGCGCTTCGCCGGCCTCTCACCGATGCCCCGCCTCTCCAACGCGATCGCCACGCGCCGGATCGAACCGCTCAACCGCGCCAACCTCGATCTCGCGAGCCTGCGCTGGCACATCGTGCAGTCGCTGCGCGCGCGCCGCGAGCTCGAGCGCGAGCTCGCGCTCTGGCGGCCGGATGTGGTCTACGTCTACACCCCCGCAGTCGCCCTCGCGATGGGCTCGACGATGCGCCGGCTGCCGGTCGTGCTCGCGCTCGACACAACCGTCCGCGACTGGTGGTCGATGCCCGCCTGGCGGCGCAGCGAGCGCTACGCCGCGGCGATGATCGCGCCGAGCTGCGCGCTCGAGCGCCGCATCCTCAACCGCGCAGCGCTCGTGCTCGCCCGCACCGAGTGGGTGGTGAGAGGTGTCGAAGCGGAGGCGCCGGGGGCGCGCGTCGCCGAGCACCACCCCGGGATCGACCTCGAGCGCTACCGGCCGGCCGCCCACCGCGAGCGCAGTTGCCGGCGACTGCTGTTCGTCGGCGGGCGCTTCCGCGAGAAGGGCGGCGAGGACCTGCTGGCGGCACTCGACGATCGCCTCGGCCGTGACGTCGAGCTCGACATCGTCACGCCCGAGGACGTGCCCGTGCGAGAGGGCGTGCGCGTGCACCGCCTGCAGCCGGGAGATGAGCGGCTGCTCGATCTCCAGCAGCAGGCGGACGTGATGTGCCTGCCGACCTACGGCGACACCAACCCTTGGGCGATCCTCGAGGCGATGGCGTGCGCGACGCCCGTGGTATCGACCCCCGTCGGCGGCATCCCCGACCTGCTCGACGGCGGCGGCTGCGGGGTCCTGGTGCCGCACGGCGATCGCGCGGCGCTGCGCCAAGCGCTGACCGGGCTCCTCGCCGACGATGCCGCACGCGCCCGCCTCGGCGAGGCGGCGCGCCGTCGCTGCGAGAGCCGCTACGACGCCCGAGTCCAGTTCCCGCAGCTGATACGGCTGCTGCGCTCAGCCGCGCGCTAGACCGGTTCGCGGCGCAGCGCGATCAGCATGTCCTCGACGGTGAGGGCTCGGAGGCCGAGGAGCAGCGTGGGATAGCCGACGAGCGCGGCTGCGGCGAGCACCCCCAGCGAGGCTCCCGCGACGCTCAGCAGCTCGAGGCCGACACCGAGCAGCACGGCCGCGAAGAACACCCTGCCCACGCGCCCGGGCTGCGGGAGAGGCATGTCGAGCTTTCGCAGGATCAGGCGCAGGCTCAGGCCGCACACGACCACCTCGGTGATCAGCGTCATCCACGCCGCCCCGATGAAGCCGATCGCGGGGATCAGCGCGAAGTTGCCGGCGAGGTTGACGACGAGCGCGATGATGCTGATCCCCAGCAGGCGCCGCTGCTGTCCCATCACGGTCAGCAGCGTGCCCTGCAGGTACCCGAAGCAGATGAACACGAACGCCGCCGTGAGCACGGGCAGGGCGGGGCCGGCTTCCGTAAAGGACGCTCCGAAGATCAGTTCGACGACCGGCGTTGCCGCCACCGCCGTGAACGCGAGCGCTCCGAGCGAGGCCACGGACAGCAGCTCGGCGGCCCTGCGCACCAGCGCGAGCATCCGCTCGCGATCTTTCGGCCAGGACGCCGCGATGATCGGCGTCAGCGTCGTGAGGATCGAGATCGGGATGAAGTGGGAGGCCTCGAGCATGTTGTAGGCGGCGCCGTAGAGACCCGCTTCGCGGCTACCCGCGATCGCGTAGACGAGCACCTGGTCGATGCGCGCGTAGGCGATCACGAGGACGCCCGCGATCCCCAGCGGGATGCCGATGCTGACGAGCGGCCGCAGGAGCTTGCGCGACGGCCGCGGCCAGCGGCCGAGCAGCCGCAGCGCGAGCGCCGTCTGCGCGATCGCGCCGATCGCGTTGGTGATGGCGAGCGCGATCGCGAGTTCCTCCATCCCACCGCCGCGGTTGTTCACGATCACCACGGCGATCGCCCACAGCACGCTCTTCAGCGTGAGCACGAGCATCGGCACGAGGTTGTTCACGCGCAGCTGGAAGACGAGCGCGAACACGCTCACACCGTCGAAGGGCATCATCAGCACGAGGATCAACCCCGCGATCAGCATCTGATGGCTCTGCTCGAGCGCCAGCACGGCGACCAGCGAGAGCAGGATCACCGGCCCGAGCAGGCTCACCCGCAGGAGCATCATCGCCCCGAACCAGTCGGTTTCGCTGTCGGGGTCGGGCTGACACTTCGCGCACCACCACCTTTTCCATCCCGAAGGCCGCGAAGTAGCCCACGAGGCTGAGGATCGCGAGCAGCGTCGTCCACTGCCCGTAGCCGGACTCGCCGAGGGTGCGCGCGACGAGCGCGGTGACGAACACCCCGAGCGCGAGGTTGAGGATCCGCGCAACCACCTGAACGAGCACGTCGCGGGCGGCTCGTTGCCCGGTGGCGTGGCGGGCGGCGTGAGGGGCTGCAGTCGACATTGGGGCCTAGGTTCGTTCGGCGTTCGGGCCCGGTCAACGTTATCCCTGCAACCGGGCCATGCGCACCTGTTGCAGCGGGGCGGACACCTCAAGCGCCTGCAAGCGCGTGCCGATAGCGCTATACCAGAGCCACGCCCTCGCTGGTGGGGGCGCGGCTGTCGGCGCCTGCGCGGCGCGGGCCGGACGTGGCAGGGGCAGATCGACCATAGGAGAGCTTCACGTGGCGAAGACGACGCTGGTGACGGGTGGAAGCGGCTACATCGGGGGGATGCTCGTGCGCGAGCTCGGCGAGGCCGGCCACGAGGTGCGCGTGCTCGACTCGCTGCTGCACGGGCAGGACGACATCGCCGCCGAGCAGGAGCGAGCCGGTGTGCAGGTGATCCGCGGGGACATCCGCGACGGCGACGCCCGCGCCGACGCGCTCGACGGCGTCGAGGCGATCGTGCACCTGGCGGCGATCGTGGGCGATCCCGCGTGCGCGCGCGACCCGAAGGTGTCCGACGAGGTGAACGTGGAGGCGACGAAGAGCCTCGTGGAGGACGCCTCGAGCGCCGGCGTGCAGCAGCTCGTGTTCGCCTCGACATGCTCGAACTACGGCCGCATGGCGGATCCCAACGTGCCGATCACCGAGGACGGCGAGCTGCGGCCCGTGTCGCTCTACGCCGAGCAGAAGGTGGGCATGGAGCAGCTGATCCTGGGCGGCGGCGGCAACGGCCTCGCCCCCACGTGCCTGCGCTTCGCCACCGTGTACGGGGTGGGCCGCCGCATGCGCTTCGACCTGACGGTGAACGAGTTCACGCGCGAACTGTGGGCCGACCGCGAGCTCGAGGTGTTCGGCGAGCAGTTCTGGCGGCCTTACATCCACGTGCGCGACGCCGCGCGCGCCGTGCTCACAGTGCTCGAGGCTCCGCGCGAGCGCGTGGCAGGCCAGGTGTTCAACGCCGGGCGCTCCGGTGAGAACTACCGCAAGCTCGACATCGTCGAGGAGATCGGCAAGCAGACGGACCGCGGGCGCGTCTCCTACGTGCACCGCGACGAGGACCCGCGCGACTACAAGGTGAGCTTCGACAAGATCCGCGCCGAGCTCGGGTTCGAGACGCTGATGACGGTCCCCGACGGCATCGGCGAGGTGATCGCTGGCCTCGACGCGAAGGCCTTCGGCGACCCGTTCGACCCCCGCTACCGGAACGTCCCCTAGGCGCGCCCGCGGCCGAACGATGGCGACGGTGGAGTCATTCCCCGAGCTCCCGCTGTTCGACCTGCGACTCGAGCAGGCGGACCTCGACGCGGTTGCACAGACGCTGCGCTCGGGATGGCTGACCCTGGGGCCGCGCACCGCGGAGTTCGAGGAGGCCTTCGCCGCGCAGCTCGGCGCCCGCCACGCGATCGCCGTCTCCAGCTGCACCGCCGCGCTGCACCTGGCGTACCTGGCTGCCGGCGTCGGCCCGGGCGACGAGGTGATCGTGCCCTCGTTCACGTTCGCCGCCACCGCCGCCGCCGCGCTGTACTGCAACGCCACCCCCGTGTTCGCCGAGATCGTCTCGCGCGAGCGCCCGAGCCTCGACCCGGCCGACGTCGAGCAGCGGATCACGCCGCGCACCAAGGCGGTGTGCGTCGTGCACTACGCCGGATACGCCGCCGCCGCCGACCGCCTGAAGGAGCTGTGCGACGAGCGCGGGATCGCGCTGATAGAGGACGTCGCGCACGCGCCGAGCGCGACGCTCGCCGGGCGCAAGCTCGGCACCTGGGGGCTCGCGGGCGCGTTCAGCTTCTTCTCGAACAAGGTCCTGTCGGTGGGCGAGGGCGGCCTGCTGTGCACGGACGACGACGACGTCGCCGCGTTCGTCCGCTCGCGCCGCTCGCACGCGATGACGAGCGGCACCTGGGACCGCCACAGCGGGCGCAGCGACACCTACGACGTCATCGCGCTGGGATTCAACTACCGGCTCGACGAGCCGCGCGCGGCGCTGCTGCTGTCGCGCCTCGCGCGCCTGGAGCAGGAAATCGAGCGCCGCCGCGAGCTGACACTGCGCTACCGCCGGCTGCTGTCCGAGATCGAGGGGATCGTGCTCCCGTTCGAGGACACGGAGGTGCCCGACTCCTCCTGCTACGTCATCCCGATCATGATCGAGGAGGACGGCCGCCAGGGCGAGGTGAGCAGCCGCCTGCGCGCTCGGGGCATCCAGACGAGCATCTTCTATCCCTCGATCCACCGCTTCAGCGCCTACCGCGAGCGCTTCCCCGACGTCTCGCTGCCGATCACCGAGCTCGCCTCGCGCACCGAGCTCACCCTCCCCTTCTACCCGCACATGAGGAACGACGACCAGGACCGGGTCGCCACCGCGCTCGCGGAGGCGATCGCGCGATGAGCATCGCGCCGGCACCCGCGCGATGACCGACTGGCGTGTTCCCCTCACCGACGTGGTGGTGTCCGAGGACGATGTCAGCTCCGTGCTCGAGTGCCTCGAGTCGGGCTGGCTGACGATGGGCCCGCGCACGCTCGCCTTCGAGCAGGCACTCGCCGAGTACGTCGGGGCGCGCAACGCGGTGACGGTGTCGAGCGGCACCGCCGCGCTCCACCTCGCCCATCTCGCCGCGAACATCGGCCCGGGCGACGAGGTGCTGGTGCCCGCGTTCACGTTCGTCGCGAGCGCCGCCGCCGCCCGTTACGTCGGCGCCCAGCCGGTCCTCTGCGACGTGCGCAGCGCGCACGACTTCAACATCGACCCGGAGGACGCCGCCGCGCGCATCACCCCCCGCACCCGCGCGATCGTCGCCGTCCACTTCTGCGGCTACGCCGCCGACACCGCCGCCCTGCGCGAGCTGTGCGACGCGCACGGGCTCGCGCTGATCGAGGACTGCGCGCAGGCGATCGGCGCGCTCGCTCCCGACGGGCGCATGGTGGGCACGATCGGCGAGCGCCGCAGCGTTCAGCTTCTTCTCCAAGAAGCAGCTCTGCGTGGGCGAGGGCGGCATGGTTGCCACCGAGGACGACGCGCTCGCCGAGCGCGTGCGGCTGCTGCGCTCCCACGCTCTGACGAGCAGCACGTGGGACCGCCATCGCGGCCACGATCCCGCCTACGACGTCGTCGACGTGGGGTTCAACTACCGCCTCGACGAGCCTCGCGCCGCGCTGGGGCTGAGCCGCATCGGCCGCCTCGGGGAGGCGATCGCCTCGCGCCGGGCCACGGTCCGCGCCTATCGCGAGCGCCTGCGCGAGATGCCGGGTCTCGAGCTCGTGTTCGACGAGGACGCCGTCGAGCGGGGCTCGCACTTCGCCTTCCCCGTGCTGCTGCGCGACCGCGAGGCGCGTGACGGCTTCCGCGACGAGCTCAAAGCGAGGGGCGTGCAGACGACGTGGTACCCGGCGCTGCACACGTTCAGCGACTACCGCTCGATGGCACCCGCCGGCGGGCTGCCGCGGGCGCTCGAGGCGGCGGAGCGCCATTGCGCGCTGCCGCTCAGCTCGGGCACCGACGAGGACGAGCTCGACATCGTCGTCGATGCGGTCGCCGGGGCGCTCGCCGCCTCCTAGCCTCCGTCCCGCCCACCGAGGCGCCGTCAGCGCCATCGCGGTGCCCGCCGCTAGTGCTCGGGCGGGATCAGCCGGTGTCGGACCGCCTCGAACTCCTCCTGGGCCTGCTCGTAGTCGTCGTGGCGTCCGATGTCGAGCCAGTAGTCGTCGCTCGGCCATGCGCGCACGATCTCGCCGGCTGCGATCAGCCGCAGGATCAGATCGGGGAAGTCCAGGCGCTCACCCGCCTCGATGTGGGCGAGCGCGCGCGGGGCGAAGCAGTACACGCCCATGCTCGCCGTGTAGTCGATCTGCGGCTTCTCGTCGTAGCCGGTGAGCCGCGTCGGGTCCCCCTCCTCGCCGAAGCGCAGCACCCCGAGCGAGATCTGCACCTGGCGCAGCTTCGTCGCGATCGTCGCGGCGCTGTCGCCCGCCCTGTGGCGGTCGAGCAGCTCCCCGTAGTCGATGTCGGTGAGAACGTCTCCGTTCATCACGAGAACGTCGTCCTCGGCGAGCCCCTCGATCAGCGCGAGCGCGCCCACCGTGCCGAGCGGCTCGTGCTCGCGGAAGTAGTCGATCGGGATCCCATACTCGGCGCCGTCGCGGAAGAACGCCTCGATCAGCTCCGCGAGGTACCCGGTCGCCATCGTGATCCGCTCGAACCCGTGCGACTTCAGCTGACGGACGACGATGTCGAGCACGGGGCGGTCGCCGATCGGCATCAGCGGCTTCGGCAGGACGGTGGTGTAGGGGCGCAGGCGGGTGCCCGTCCCGCCCGCGAGCACTACCGCGCGTCTCATGCAGGCGAGCCGTGGGTGGCGGGGAGAGCGGGAGGCATCGCGCCCGCAGCATAGGAAGCGCTCAGGACGGCGATCCGGCGCGCGGAGGCTCGCCGGCGATCGCGCGCTCGAGCAGCGCCTCGATCGTCGCAGCGACGACGGGCGCCGCATACGTCCGCTCGGCGTAGGCGCGTGCCGCCGCCCCCTCCCGCTCGGCACGCGCGCCATCCTCGAGATACGGCGCGAGCAGCTCGCGCAGCGACTCGGGGTCGTTCTCGGGCGATGCGATGCCGCCCACCTCGGGGGTGATCATGTCGGCCACCCCCTCGGCGCCGGTTGACAGGCAGGGCCGCGAGGCGAGCATCCCGAGGATCACCGCGCGGGGCGCTCCCTCCGTCGGGCTCGGGCAGAACACCGAGACGTCGAAGGCGGAGAGCACGTCCGGGACCTCGGGACCCGGCGTCGCGATGAAGTGAGCACGCTCGCCGAGGGGCGCCGCGAGCGTGCGGAGTTCGCCCTCGGTCTCGCCGTCGCCCGCGAGGATCAGGTGCGCGCGGGGGTTCGCGAGCGCCTCCACGGCCCGCACGACGACGTCGTTGCGCTTCTTGGGGTGGAAGCGCGAGATGCAGCCGACGACGAACGCGTCCGCGGGGATGTCGAGCTGCACGCGCACGCGCGCCCGTCCCTCGGCTGTGTAGCGGATCTCCTCCGTGCGCAGGACGTTGGGGACCACGATCACCTTCTCGGCGGGGACGCCGACTTCGGTGACGGAGCGGCGGGTGCCCTCGGAGATCGCCATGACGAGCGCCGCCTGATCGGCGGCGCGCAGGTAGGCGCGCTGCGGCAGCCCCTTGCGCAAAGGGAAGGGCACCGGTCCCCACTCGGCCCACACGACCGTGCGGCGCAGCTCCGCGGGCAGCGAGCGCACGAGCAGCTGCTCCTTCTTGTAGTGCACCATCACCACGTCGTAGGGCGCCTGGGCGCGAAGCGCGCTGCGCAGGCGCCCGAGCAGCAGCGGCCAGCGCGCCGCCAGCGAGATCCACGTGCCGGTGGACAGCTTCGGGCCGAGCGCCACGGGCACGACGGGCACCCCCGTGTCGCGGCCGATCGAGGGCATGTCGCTGAGCATCACCACCTCGTGCCCGCGTTCGTGCAGCGCCCGCAGCATCTCCATCGCGGCGAACTCGGCGCCGCCGCTGGCGTCCGTGGTCATCACGCTCACGATCTTCATCGGCGGCGGCTCCGCTGCACGCCGGGCGAGGATATCGGCAGATCCGCGGAGCGCCTTCCCTATCATCGGCGCCCGTGCCCGGCGAGCGCCTTTCCGCGTGCCTGATCGTGCAGGACGAGCAGGAGCGCCTGCCGGCGGCGCTCGAGAGCGTCGCGTTCTGCGACGAGGTGATCGTCGTCGACGGCGGCTCGCGCGACCGCACCGCCGAGCTCGCCCTCGCCGCCGGGGCGAGGGTGATCGAGAACCCGTGGCCGGGTTTCGCCGTCCAGCGCAACATCGCGCTGGACGCCGCGAGCGGGGACTGGGTGCTCGAGATCGATGCCGACGAGCGCGTGTCGGCAACGCTGCGCGAGAGCATCCTCGCGCTTCTGGCAGCGCCCCCCGCCGGCGCCGACATGGCCGTGTTCGCCCTGCGGAACCGCTTCCTCGGCGGCCTGCTGGGGCCGTCTGCGAAGTACCCCGCCTATCGCTCGCGGCTGTTCCGGAGAGGCGCCTACCGCCACGACGAGTCGCGCGGGGTGCACGAGGGCCTCGAGCTGCGCGCGCGACCGCTGATCCTCGAGGGCGACCTCGAGCACGAGCTCGCCGGAACGCTGCGCGAGGCGCTCGCCGACGTGCGGCGCTATGCCGCCCTCGAGAGCGCCCACGTCGCGCCCCCGGCCTCGCCGCTCGGCTACGTGAAGGGCATGGTGCTGCGACCCGCTGCGAAGCTCGTCTACCGCGTCGTCGTGGACGGCGGCTGGCGCGACGGATGGCGCGGCCTGCTCAAGATCGCCCTCGACGTCGGCTCCGACGTGCTCGTCTGGGCGCGAGTCCTCGCCGGCGGGGGAGCGCGCGAGCAGGCCGTCGCGCAGGAGGCCGCTCACTTCGGCCGCCGGCGCGTGGGGCCACCCGAAGGTGGTCGCGGTGGCGGGTGCCGGCAGACCCGCCGAGGCGGCGCTCGCGCGCCTGCGCGAGCTCGAGCGGCGCGGTGCCGACGTCGCGCTCGTCGCGCCGCGGGCTCCGGCGGGCAGCGAGATCCCGCTGCAGCGGATCGCACACGTGGGCCCGCTGCCGGTGATCCGCGCGCTCGAGGCAGAGATGCACGTGCGCCCGATCGACACCGTCCTCGCCTTCGGCCCGCGCGCGCGGGCCGTCGTGCGCGTGCTGCCGGCCGGCTTCCGGCCGCAGCTCGCCGAGCTCGAGCGCGAGCTCGCGCCTACGTAGTGCGGATGATCAGCACCGAGCAGGGAGCGTGATGGGAGACCTTGTTCGGCACCGAGCCGAGTAGGAAGCGCTTCGCGCCCGTCATGCCCTTGTTGCCCACCACCACGAGGTCCGCGGAGCGCTCCTCGGCGACGTCGAGCACGGCGTCGGCGGGGTCGCCCTGCCGCGGGAACACCTCCACCTCGACCCCTTTTTCGCGGGCGAGCGACGCCGCCGCGTCGAGCGTCGAGTCGACGTCCTCACGCGGGTTGATCGCCCACTGGAGATCCTCGGGAGTCTCCCTGCGCTCCTGTTTGAGCCGCTGCTCGGAGACGGGCTCATACGCGCTGACGACGTCCAGCCTGGCGCCCACGGACTCCGCCAGGTCGACCGCAGCGCGTACGGCCTGGGTGGCCGTATCGGAACCGTCGGTGCCCACCACGATCGATTTGAACATCTCTCTCCCTTGCCGGGTGCGGATTCGGGCCCGGCGGCTGCCGCCGAGCGGACGCGATCATATCCGCGCTCACGTGCTGTGCGCAGCCGTGCCCGCTCGCCGGATCGGATGTACCATCTGGATGTGCTGAACGGAGGCAGCAGATGGGAGTGAGCGCTCGTGGGGCTGCGCTCTCCCGGGCAACGCGCGGGGGCATAGCGGCGCTCGTGCTCGCAGCGCTGCTCGCCTGCACCTGCGCGAGCGCTCCGGCGGCGGTGCCACAGAGCGCTCCCCGGGCGACCGTGCTCGAATCCCAGCGTCTGCTGAACGAGCTCGGCTACCCGCTCGGCAAGCTCCCGCTCGGCGGCCTCGGGGTGCGCACGCGCGGAGCCATCTCCTACTTCCAGCGCAAGTACGCGCTGCCCGTCACCGGCTATCCCGACGCGGTGACGCTGGTGGCGATGCGCAGCGTCGCGAAGGCCCTGCGGGCGGCACCCGCCACCGAGCAGGCAGCACCCCACGATCTGGTGGAACGCACGCTCGGCGACGGCGCGCCGATCCTGACGATCGCCGTCGTCCTCGCAGCCGTGCTGGGGCTGCTTGCGCTGAGCGCACGGCGGCGCAGCGCTCAGGACTCGCCGACCGCCGAGGACACCGCCTCCGCCGACCTCGGGCGATCGCTGAGGCTGCGGAGAGAGGTGCACGTCGGCGTGCCTGCCCCATTCGCCGATCCGCAGCTCGAGCTGGCGTAGCGCCTCGCGCGAGCGCGGTCCGCGCGGATCCCCCGGCAGCGGCCGCAGCTCGCCGGCGGGCTGACGCCGGGGCCTGTCGCCCAAGCCGCCGAGCGCGTGGGGACGATGGGGGCGAGCGGCTCGGCCGCGGCGAGCGTGCCCGAGGCGAGCGCGGGCTCCGGCCCGGCCGCGATCGCGCCGCCCAGCGGGCGCAGGCGCGGGCGCGGCAGGCGCAGCTCCGCCCCGTGCCAGCTCAGGCGGACGAAGCCGAGCAGCAGCAGGCTGTAGAGCCCCGCCCAGTAGGCGGAGCCGATGTCGAAGCTGTTGAGGACCCCGTGATGCGCGAGCGACCACGCCATCGAGCCGAGCAGCAGCGCGAGCACGCGCACGTGCGGGACGATCTGGCGCCAGTGCCAGGCGTGGCGGTTGTGCTTGCGCGTCACCACGTAGCGTGGCTTGCGTTCGCGGCCGCCGGCGACGCGAGCAGGCAGGCGCGCGCGTAGACGAAGCAGAGACCCGCCCACACCAGCCGCGCGCGCCAGAGCTGCTCGAAGGACATCGGCCGGTGCACGAGCATCAGATGCAGCTCGAGCGCCGCCGCGAACGGCCAGAAGTGCACGACGAAGGCGTTCGTCGTGGTGACCACCGGGATACCAGTGCAGCGCGAAGCCGAGCACCGGCGCGAGCAGGAACACGAGCGTCGCCGGGTCCCTGCATGTAGAACAGGCCGAGCTCGTAGAACTGCAGGCGCTGGCGCAGCGTCAGAGCCCGCGCTTGGGCGCCCACAGCGTGAGCCTCACCGTGTCGAGCGCCCAGGTGCCGCGCTGCTTGACGAAGTTCGGCAGGTCCTCGGGCGAGTGCTGCGCGTAGGCGCCGAGGATCGGCAGGTAGCAGCCTTCCCAGCCGCGCCGCAGCGCCTCGAGGCCCGGACTGCAGGTCCTCGACGAGGTTCCACGTCGGGAAGTCGCCGATCTCGTGCAGCGCCTGGCGCCGCCAGACCATCCCCGAGCCGCACGGGAACACGGCGTTGGCGGCGTAGCGCGAGAGCATCGCGCACTGGAAGAAGTGCGGCTGGTGGTTGTCGAACGGGTCGTGCTGGCGCCACCTGGCCCGCCTTGCACGTCTGCACGAAGGCGACGTTCTCGCGCGCCAGCAGCTGGCCGACGGTCTCGCGCAGGAAGTGGCGGTCGCCGACGAGGTCGTCGGCGTCGCGGGTCTCGACGAACTCGATCTCGCGGCGGCAGCAGCGCGAGCGCCGAGTTGAGGTTGCCCGCCTTCGCTTCGCCGTGGCGGCGGGGGTCACCCGGACGCGGCGGGCGGTGGTAGCGCAGGCTCGCCTTCGGGTAGGCGAGCGCGAGGCCGTTCACGAGCGTCGTGCACGCGCGTCGTCGCAGCCGTCGTCGCTGACGAGGATCCACAGCCGCTCGCTCGGCCAGTCCTGGTCGAGCACAGAGCGCACCGTCGCCTCGAGCAGCTCGAGGGGCTCGCCGAGGGTCGGGATGATCACCGCGACGTCGGGCTCCTGGCCCGCGGGCACGGGGCGGCGCACGGGCACCGCGCGCTGCCAGCGGTTGACCACCGACACGAGCGAGGCCGCCACGACGATCAGCGTGGCGGCGAGGAACGGCACGCTGATCCACGGCTTCGAGGTGTCCGCGTGCGCGAACAGCCACGGCAGGAACCAGACCGCGGTGAGCACCAGAGCGATGCCGGCGCAGTGCGCGCGCGTCGGTCGCGCGTCGATGATCTTGTTCGTTCATGGGTTACCCGTCCTTGGTCTTGGTGGGTGCCTGCGCTCGCCTTGAGCTCCGCCGCCACCGCTCTCCCAGATTTCGATCGGGGCGCGATAGGTGACGAAGCGAAGGTTCGAGCCGAGCCCGGTCACTGTGGCGCTCGATTCGTAGACCTTGCGGAAGCCCCGCACCGTTCCATGGCCCGCCGGATCGCGGGCGGCCACGGTTCGCCGCCCGGGACTTCGATGAACCAGTCGAATCGGCAGACGTTGAAGCGGCTCGCCGAGGTGCTGGACGCGCGAGACGTCGTAGATGTCGTACGGAGAGGAGATCCTGCCCCTGTCGTAGAGATAGGCGGCGTCCACCCAGGAGGAGCTCGCGAGCAGTTTTTCGCCCGGGGCGAACGTCGCGCGTGAGCACGCGCGGCCGAGCCGCGCAGGTCCGCCCAGCCCTCGTCGATCCGCGTCACCTGCACCGGCGCCGAACGGCGGCGAGCCCGATCAGCGCGGGCACCGCGAGGACCGCCCGCCAGCGGCGCAGCGCGTAGGCTGATCGTCACGCCGATCAGCGGCAGGATGAACAGCAGCCCGAAGACGACGTGCTTCTGGTCGCCCGAGGGGTTGCCCGTGAGCAGGTGGTAGACGGGCGCGCCGATCAGCCCCGTGAGCAGCGCGAACGCGACGCGCGCGGTCCTCGATCGAGGAACGCGCCGACGCGCCGCGAGCAGCAGCGGGACCGCCGTCAGGTAGACCTGCGAGTAGACGATCTGGTTGCGCCCGACATGGAAGTTCGGGTTGTTCTGCGTGCGGAACGCCTCGAACGCCGTCGAGCTGCGCGCGGTCGGAGAGGAAGTAGACGAGCAGCACCGCGCCGGCGATGAACGCCGAACAGGCCCAGGTCCATGCGGGCCCGCGCGCCCGCGCTCGACGATCACGAGCGCGACCAGCGGCGGACCGGCGAACATCAGCGCCGGGTACTTCGCGAGCCCCGCGAGCGCGTACAGGAGCGCCGCCGCGCCCAGCCAGGCGCGGTCGTCGCGGCGCAGGAACTCGGTGATCGCCCAGAAGGCGCAGCCGGCGAAGCCCACCGCAGCGTGTCGTAGACGGCGAGGTGCGCCGAGCGCGATGACCGGGCCGCTGATCACCGCCGCGAGCGCCGTGGCGGCGCGAACGCGCGTGCCGAACAGGTTGCCCGTCGCCTTGAGCATCCCGGCCAGGCCCGACCGTCACGCAGATCGCCGCCGCGGCGCGGGCGCCCGGCGAGCCCGAGCAGCCTTCCAGCCCAGCGCGGCGATCACCGGCCACATCAGCGAGCCCGAGAACCAGGACAGGTAGTTGTCGCTGATGCCGTGGCCCTGCAGCGTGCGCAGCCCCGCCGCGACGTAGATGCCCTCGTCCAGGAACGGCCCGTTGAGCTGCATGCGCTCACTGCGAGCTCGGCCGCGAGGAACACCGCCGAGCAGGACCCAGGGCGCGAGCGCGAGCGCGCGCGAGACGCACGCGGGACCGCTCGGCGCAGCGTCAGCCGCTCGTGCGCCGGCGAGCGCGCGGCGGGCGCTGTGACCGCGACGCTCATGCCCGCTCCCCGGCAACGGCGACTGTCGTGGCGGTTCGACGTCGCGTCATCGGTCTAGGGCGGCGCCCTGCGGTCCCACGTGAACCCACTGGGCCACCGAGGGAACGCCGTTCGAGTCGACGAGGAACACCATGTAGTAGCCGGGCGGGGCGAGGTTGGGGTTGGACGTGAGGTCAACGTTCAGCTGGCCGCCTTCTGCGTGTGTGATCGGCAGCGCGACCTCGCGCTGGTTGGGGTCCGAGGAGTGCGTGACGGCCGCGGGGCGGATGAGCACGGCGGAGGTGATCGGCGCCGGCGGAGCTGTAGCTCAGCGTGTGTTCGGTCCCGTATTTCCACTGCGTCGGTCCGGTTGACGTTGCCTTCGAGGTGGTTCGGCTTCACCGTCGATGCCGGTGAGGACAGGCCGCGGGCCCTTGAACAGGTAGGAGGGTTCGTAGATCGAGATGCCGGGTCTCGAAGCGATTCTTCGCCCGTTACCGGGTTAGCCGGGTTGGACCCGAGCGCGAGCACGCGTCCGTCGGGCAGCAGCAGCGCCTCGGAGTGGTAGTTGCGCCCGACGGGGTCCGCGGCGACGGAGGTGAACGAGTTCGTCGTCGGGTTGAAGATCGAGGCCTCGTGCACGTTGTCGGTGCGCGGGTACAGCGAGCCGCCCGTCTCGAGCACCGTCCCGTCGGGCAGCGCGACGGCCGAGACGTACATCTTGCCCTGCCCCATCGACTCCATCCCGCCGATTCCGTCGTGCCCGCGCGGAAGGTCGGGCCCGGTGACCCAGTGGGGCTCGGCTTCGTCGAGGTTGATCTGCGTCGGTGAGGTGGCGGGCGTGTTGGCTTCGTAGGTGTTGCCGCCGCCCATGATCATCACCTTCTGCGCCTGGGCGGGGGCAGCAGCAGCGAGGCGGACTGGTCGCGCTGGTCGACGTGAGCCGAGGCCGGGCGTGTCCTGCACGCGCGGGAATTCGCCCGTCTCGGGCCCTTCGACGATCGCGTGCGGGTTCGTTTCGTGCAGCGTTCCTGTTCTTCTTCTTCGGCGATTTGCCGGGCGTGCACCAGAAGTCGTAGATCGAGGAGCCGCTGGGCGCCTGTTCGATCCCTCGATGCCGTTGCCGAAGACGTGGCTGCCGTCGTAGAACAGGCGCCCGTCGGCGGTCAGGATCATCGACGGGTACAGGCCCCAGAACCAGTGATAGGTCTGCTGGATTTCGTCTCCCGAAGCCGACCCAATGGCCGGGCTGGGTCGCCCTTGGATTCGTGGTTGTCCGGGCCCGATGAAGTAGTTGGTCGCCGTCGCGCCGTCGCCGTCTCTCGTTGAGCCCGCCGAAGGAGATCACGTCGCCGTTGCCGAGCTCGGTGGCGCTCGGGTACCAGGCGCCGTTGAGCAGCGGCCCGGGTTCTGCCGGCTGGTGCGGTTCCGCTTTGTTCCAGGGGACTTCTTCGTATTTTTCGGTGCGGATGTTGAAGATCCAGCTCCCGTTCTCGCCCTTGTATTCGGTGCTCGGCAGTTCGCCGGGTTTGGGCGGGGGCGGGTATGCGCTCGTGCCGCCGAGGATCAGCACGTTGCCGTTCGGCGAGCTGCACGTGCCCCGAGCAGAAGACGTCCTTGGGCGTTTCCAGTTCCTTCCAGGTGTTGGCGACGGGTCGTATATGAACGACCTGAACTTGCCCGCTTCGAATTCCATCCGGTTGTTGCCCGAGCCCGCCATCAGCAGCAGCTTCCCGTTCTGCAGCTGCACCGCGTGGATCGTGCGCGCATGCTCGATGTCTTCGAGCACGTGCCAGACGCCGCGGACGCGGGGGACCTCCCGGGGGCAGCGGCGCGATCGAGCCTCGCCGGAGGCGAGGGCAGGTCGGGCAGGGGTGTGCACGGTGGCGTCCACGAGCGAGAACCCCTTTGCCTGGACGTTCCCGCGCGCGCGCACGAGCAGGCCGAGCGCCACGCGGTCGACCCCGCCCTGGATCGGGCGCAGCAGCGTCGAGACGCTCTTGAAGTTCTTGCGTCCTGTGCAGCCGCGTCGACGGTGACGTACCAGGTGCGCCACGCCCCCCGGCGATGCACGAGCACCTCGAGCGCCACCGAGGAGCTGCTCGTGCGGTAGCGCAGCGAGGCCCGATACTGGTGGCCGACGATCACGTGCGGAGCGCATGCCGGCGCCTGCGCGAGCACCACCGGGCGCCGGTAGAGGCTGATCGTCAGCGACACGGAGCCGCCCGCCCCCTGCGGGGTGGTGGAGAAGCGCAGGCCACGCCCAGCCGAGGCCACGCGCGCGTAGCAGCTCGCACGCGAGCGGCTGGCAGCGCTCGACCGCGCACGCGACGCGCTCGTCGCCGTTGCAGGTGCGGATGCCACTGCTCCCCCGCTGGGGGAACCATTTTGACTGCCCGCGGCCTCTGAACTAGCCACCCGTACCGCAACCGCCGTGGCGATTGAGGCGAGTACCGCGAGAGACATGACCCAACGACAGAGGCATCCTATCCTCAGCGTCCCATCCATGACTTAGGACAAGCTAACAGGACGGCCGCGATCGTGCACCTTCCGCGCCGAGGCGGCTCAGGGGTGCGCAGGGCGCTCAATTGCAAGGTTTGTTGCAAGGTCCACGGATCGTCCCAAGCGCTGAAGGCCGGGCGCCCCGCCGCCGATATGGCGGCGATGGGATTCCTGCGCGTGCGCCGGTCCCGCCGGCTCCGTCCAGCCTCAACCGCGCAAGCCCACCGGGGCCTCGGCGTCGTGCTCCTGTGCGCCGCCGCGACGGCGGTGGGGACGGTGGCACCCGCCGGGTCCGAGGCGTCCGCGACGCCCGGCCACTCGCATCGCGCCGCCGCTGACAGCCACAGGGCGGCGCACAAGACGACGCATCACGCCTCGCGTGGGAAGCGTGCCGTCTGCAGGCGCCACTCCGCCCACCGGACGTGCGCGGGCCCGAGGCGCTGCCGGCGAGCCCATAGGCACTGCCGGCGAGCGCCCAAGCACTCCCCCTCAACGAGGAGCCCGGGCGCCGCCGCGCCGCCGCTTCCGGCGATGCGCGGGGGCTCGGCCGTGAAAGTGGCGCCGCCGCAGAGACCCGCCCCGCGGGAAGAACCGCTGCGGCTGTTCACCGCGAAGAGCGTCTTCAACGAGCTGCTCCCCGCGTCGGTGCCGCTCGCGCCCAACTCCGCCCAGCTCGTCAGCGCCTTCACCAGCCAGGTGTCCAAGTACTACGGGCACGTGGTCATCAACACGACGCAGTGGAGCAGCCCCGTCTACGTCGTGGGGCCGAGCGCGCCCACCGTGGCGCTCGTCGGCCAGAGCTCGATCTGCCCGCGCCCGGAAGGGATCTTCTCGGGCTTCCAGGCGCAGATCGAAGCGGTGCCGATGCCGCCCAACGCGTTGCCCGCGGGCGGCACCGACAAAGAGGTGATCGTGTGGCAGCCGTCCACGGGGCACCTGTGGGAGCTGTGGCGCGTGCTGCAGCGAAGGTGGCCACTGGACCGCGTGCTGGGGCGGCGAGATCGCTAACGCGTACACGAGCGACGGCATCCTGCCGGCGCCGTTCGGAGCGGGCGCCTCGGGGCTCTCGCTGCTGGGCGGGCAGATCCACCTGGAAGACCTCGAACGCGGCACCATCAACCACGCGCTCGAAGTGCTGATGCCCGACACCGCGCGGGGGGCATTCGTGTGGCCCGCCGACCGCACCGACGGCCAGTCCACCGCCGCAGACGCGATCCCCGAGGGCACTCACTTCCGCCTCAACCCGAGCCTCAACCTCGCCTCGCTCCATCTCAGCCCGGCGGCGCTCGCCATCGCAACCGCCATCCAGCGCTACGGGATCCTCGTCGGCGACACCGCCGGAGCGGTTGCGCTGTCGGCCCAGGACACGACGCCCCTGATCGCCGAAGGCAAGGCGAACCCGTACAACACCCTGCTGCCCAACCCCTACGACACGCTCGACACGATCCCCTGGAGCCAGCTCGAAGCGGTGAGCACCGAATACCGGGGCTGAGCGGCGGACGAGCCGGCGGGCCACCGCGCTGGCCGCCCCCCGGTCGCACACGCGCGTCGCAGGCACGCCGGGGGCCTCACCTATGGTTCGCCTCCAGTGATCGACCTGCACACCCACGTGCTGGCGGGCATCGACGACGGACCGGACACGATCGAGGGCTCGGTCGCGCTCGCGCGCGCCGCCGCCACCGCCGGCATCGAGACGCTCGTGGCGACCCCCCACGTGAGCTCACGCTGCCCGAACGACGCCGAGACGATCGGCGCCCGCGTGCGCGAGCTCTCGAGGAGGCTCGCGCAGGAGCGCGTGGACGTCCAGGTGCTTCCCGGCGCAGAGATCGCGATCAGCCACCTCCCCTCGCTCGCGCCCGAGGAGCTCTCGCGGCTGGGCCTCGGCGGCGGCCCGTGGCTGCTGATCGAGCCGCCCTTCGCCGTCGTCGCGCTCGGCCTCGAAAACGCCGTGCTCGACCTGCTGCGCGAAGGACGCCGTGTAGTTCTCGCCCACCCGGAGCGGTGCCCCGCGCTTCACCGCGAGCGGGGCATCGTACGGGCGCTCGTCGAGGACGGCGTGCTCATGTCGCTCACGGCGGGATCGCTCGTCGGCAGGTTCGGCGGCGAGGTGCGCCGCTACGCGCTGGAGCTCGCGCGCGAGGGGCTCGTGCACAACGTCACCTCGGACGCCCACGACGCCGAGCGGCGAGCCCCCGTCGATCGCCGCCGAGCTGCGCAGCGCCGGCCTCCAGGCGCTCGCCGAGTGGCTCACGAGCGAGGTGCCGCAGGCGATCCTCGCCGGAGAGGACCCGCCACCGCGGCCGCAGGGCGCGCTGGCGCCGCGGGGGCGCCGCTGGCGCCTGCGCCGCTGAGGCCACGCGCGGCAGCCGGCGCACCTGGAGCGCCCCGGTGCTCAGATGCTCTTCTGGGCGGCGTGCGCGGCCCCGGCGCCGGCCTCGAAGACCCGTACGCGCAGCCCGCTCGTGCCGAGCACTGACGGCAGCGTGATCGAGAAGCGGTTGAAGCGGTCGAGGATGAACACCGCGCGGTAGCGCAGCGTCGCACCCTGGAAGGCTTCCAGCAGCATGAAGTCTCCGACGGGCGCCGAGCCGCTCGCGACGACGCTCGCGCCGCGCCGGCGCAGCGTGAGCCTCACAGGGCTCACCGATGCGCCGGCCGAGCGCAGCGCCCCGGCGAAGCTCCTGAAGGCGGCCTTGCGCGCTCCCCCCGCAGACAGCAGCCCGAAGTCTTCGGCGCCCGAGTCTTGGAGCTTGTAGACCACCGCCGCCCGCACGTAGGGGGTGCGCGCGAGCGCGCGCACGGTGTCAGCGAGGTTCAGCGCCTGGATGCCGGGGGTGACACAGGCCTGTTCCTGCTGGATCCGTTGGTGCGGCCAGCACGAGCTCCAGCCGAACTCGTTGAGCCACAGCGGGGTGCGGTCGCCGGCTGCCGCCTGCGTCTGGTGGATCGAGCGCAGCGAGGCGATCGTGAGGTTGTAGAAGTGCACCGACAGGCCGTCGTAGAAGCCCTTGATTCCGGCGGCGTAGAGGGCACGCAGGAACGCGCCGTTGGAGCCCACCAGCGATCCCGCGAGAACCTGAACGGCGGGGTTCGCCCGCTTGATGGCGGGGTATGCCGCACGCAGCACGGTGGCGTAGCGCGCCGCTTTGTGGGGCCCGGCGAAATAGAATTCGTTCGCCTGGTCGGGCTCGTTCCAGATCTCGATTGCGGCGAGCGCGGACCCGTACCTCGCGGCGAGGTATGCGGCGAACGCGGCATAGTCGCTCGCGTTGCGCGGCGGCCAGGAGTTCGCCTTGGTGGCCTTCGTCGGCCGGCACGCGGCGAGCAGCCCCCGCGGCGCCGAGGACGCCCAGCAGGGGCTCGATTCGACGGTGGTGATCAGCCGTATCCCGGCGGCCTGTGCATCGGCGACGAGACGGTCGAGGTACGCCTGCGGGCGCGGGCTGATGTGCTGCGCGTCGTGGGGCTCGAATACCCACCAGGGAACGTCCAGGCGCACGACCTGCGCCCCGAGGGCCTGGACCTCGGTGATCGCCCGGTCGGCTTCGGCGGGCTCCGAGGAAGGACTCACCGGGGCGATGTTCACCCCTGCGAGGAGAGACGAGCGCTGTCCTGCAGGCGCCGCGCCTTTGGCCGCCGCCACACCGCTCGTGCAGGCGAGCGCGACCAGGGTCAGGGCGAGCGCGGCGAGCGCCCGTCGGGCATGCATTCCCATGCTCAACACGAGAGACACGGCCCTGCGCAGCGGGCGCACCTCGAAGCCGGGCCTGCGCACCGGCATTGCGCGCTTCGGAGGTAGGCTTCGGTGTCAGAGATGCCCCCCACCTGGATCTGGATGCAGGTAGCCATCGTCGTGTTCGTGCTGATCGGCATGGTCGTGGCTATCACGAAGCTCGCCTAGCACGAGCCCGTCTGCGAGCCCGATCGCGAGCGCCCGAGGCGCAGCTCACTCGGCGTTCCGGAAGAGGGCGAGGACCGTCATCGCGAGGATCCTCAAGTCGAGCCCGACCGACCAGTGGGCGATGTAGTAGTTGTCCCACTCCACGCGCTCCGCCAGCGAGGTCTGGCCGCGGAGGCCGTGCACCTGCGCCCAGCCGGTGATGCCCGACTTGACGCGGTGGCGGTCGCCGTAGCGGACGATGTCCTGGCGGAACAGCTCGACGAACTCGGGCCGCTCGGGGCGCGGGCCGACGAGGCTCATGTCGCCGCGCAGCACGTTGAACAGCTGCGGCAGCTCGTCGAGCGAGGTGCGCCGCAGGAAGCGACCGACCGGCGTGCGGCGGTCCTCCCCCTCGACGCCGCCCGGGGCGATGTCGCCGGCGAGCAGGAAGTCGAGCGCGCTGTGCCCGCCCTCGCCGTCCTGGGGCTCGGGCGCCACGGCCATCGAGCGGAACTTGTAGAAGTTGAAGACCTTGCCGTCGCGGCCGACGCGCGCGCTGGCTGAACAGCGCGGGGCCCGCGGAGCTCAGCCGGACAGCGATCGCAGCGCACAGGATCACCGGCGAGAACAGGATCAGCAGCAGCAGTGCGAGGACCCTGTCGAGCGCGTGCTTGATCGCGAACTGCAGCCCCTTCGGGTCGACGGCGGAGAAGGACAGCAGCGGCAGGCCGCCCACCGTGTCGTAGCCGACGCGGTCGTTGATCGTGTCGAACATGCGCGGCACCACCGACACGTCGACGCCGAGCTCCTGGCAGTGCTGGATGAGACGCGCCACACGCGCGTCTGCCACCGAGGAGAATGCGACGATCAGCTTCTTCACGCCCGTGCGCCGCACGGTCTCGTCGAGGTCCTCGATCGTGCCGAGCACGGGCACGTCGCGACCGCCCACCTCGGCGACCGAGCGCGGGTCCTCATCGAGGAAGCCCACCGGCGCAAGCCCGTACTCGGGGTGGCTCTCCAGGCGGCGCGCGACCTGCGCGCCGACGACGCCGGCGCCCATGATCAGGACCGGCTTGCCCACGAGCCGCCGGGCACGCGCCCACCTCTGCAGCAGCGAGAGCCCAACACGGCCGACACCCACGCCGATCAGCGCATATGCCCATGCCCGCAGCCAGTCGCTCTGGCTCGGGACCTGGTCGTTGAGGTACATGCCCGATCACCGCCACCGCCATCGCGCCAACCGACACGGCGCTCACGACCGGCACGACGCCGTCGAGGATGAGCGCACGCATGCGCGTGCGGTAGAGCCCGCGCAGGTAGAAGAGCACGAGTACCAGCGGCGGCAGCGCGAGCAGCGGCGCGCTCACGCTGGAGACGTGCACGGTGTCATAGAGCCCGCCGAGCGCGAGCACCACGGCGAGGCAGAGCAGCACGAAGTCGACGCTGGGACGCACGACGCCCCAGCCGGATCCCTCGAGCGCCCACTGCAGGGGACCGTGGAAAGTGCCCCGGCGCAGCGCGCGAGGTGAGGGTGCCTCGTGCGTGAGCTCGCCGCGAAGGGCAACGCTAGTAGAGGTCTGCTGCGTTATTCCGGTTCGATTCATGAATGCCGCGGAAGTTCCTTTTTGCCCCCTGATTTGTTACTCGTCTGCCGCGTCCCGTGCCTTTAGCCCGGGCCCTCGCCTGGCTCGTGAGCAAGACGCCTCGTGAGCACGGCGACAGCCGACCAGCAGGGCTACCCCCCCGAAGACGAACGCAAGGTCCGTGCCCGATACCCCCAACACGGGTACCCCCACCTTTGATTCGGTGGACGCCGCAGGAAGTACCGCGGTGTAGGCGGGCCGCACGGCGGGTGACGCAGCCGCGTGGGTGCCCGCGGCGCCCCGGTGGGAGGGCGTGTGCGAGGCGCCCGAGGGCCCTGCGGAGGCTCCTGCACCGCCGGCGTTCGATGAGCCGCCCGCGAGCGGGCCGGGTGTCGAGCTCGTGCCTTCGCCGCCCCCACCCCCGGAGCCGCCACCGGAGCGAGCCGCCACCCGAGGGGCCGCCGCCGATCAGCGCGGCGCCGAGGATCGCCTGGCTGCCGGTGCCCGGCCCCCCGTAGCCGCTCAGCAGCGAGCTCGCCTGGGCGCCCGCGGGTGCCGCGACCGCCAGCGCGAGCGTCGCGAGAGTGACCCTTGTGATGGTGGTGCCGCGAAGGCCTGTCATGCGTCCCTGCCCTGACTTTCCCTTTATCCGGCGAGGGCGGAGCCCTCCTTGCCATGCCACATCCCCATCCGGCGCGATCCCAAACCGCTGCTCTCTGGGAGGGGCAGGTGCAGGAGGCGCTTCGGGGACCTAGCCCCACAAGCTAGCGAACCCGGCAGGCCATATGAAGCCCCGACAATGCGCAGCTCTCATGCGAGCTGCTGAGCTTTGAGCAGGATCAACCTGTTCAGTTCCGTTATTTCCACCGTCTCACCCCGCCTCACGAGCGACAGGGCGCGCCGCGCGAGCGGGTCTCGCGGGCTGAGTTGCACCGCCCTGCGCAGCAGCCCGAGCGCCCGCGCGCGTTCACCACGGGCCGAGGCGATCGCCCCGCGCTCGAGCGTCGCGTAGGCGTCGTCGGGGGTGCGCTGCAGCGCGAGCTCGAACTCGTGGTCGGCTCGCTGTAGCTGCCCGTAGCGCAGCGCGATGCTGCCCGCCACCACGTACCCCTCGTCGCTCAGGGGGTTCAACGAGGCGGCATCGTCCAGGCGCGCGTAGGCGACGGCGCGGCGCCCTCGTCCAGATGCGCGCGGCGGACTCGATCTGCAGGCGGCTGAGCCACGGCGCGGCGAGCGACGAGTGCGAGCACCAGCGCGACGAGCAGACCTGCGGCGGGCACGCAGCACCCGGCGGGCGCGGCGCCGAGCCGGCGCCTTTACGGGTGCGCGAGCCGCGCTCGGGTGCCCCGAGCGAGCAGGCCAGGCCGAGCATCGCGAATGCCGGGGCGCCCAGCCCGGCGAACTCGAAGAACCAGTCGAAGGAGCCGTGCACCACCCAGTAGGCGAAGCCGCCGAGCGCCGCCGCTGCGACGGCCGCGGCGAGCGGCTCGCGGCCGCGCAGCGCGCGGCTCGCCGCGAGGAGGGCCGCCGCGAGCCCCGCCACCGCGAGCAGCGCCCCGAGGACGCCCGTCTGCGTGAGGGTGCGCAGCTCGACGCTGTGCGGGTAGCGGGGCGTCTCGTTGCTGCGACCGTGCTGGAGGTACTGCTGCTGGTAGTTGTCAGCTCCGATCCCCGCCACCGGGTGGGCGAGGAACTCGTCGAGCGCCACCCGGTAGAAGTCGTAGCGGTTGCTTCCCAGGCCGCCCACGAGCCGGCTGCCACCCGGCGTCGTCGACCCGTAGCCGCCCTTGAAGCTGTGCCATGCGCTTTCCACGCGGTGGACCGGGTTGCCGGCGGCGACGAGCCCGCCCGCCAGCACCACGACGAGCGCCACCACCGCGGCCGCGGCGACGGCCGTGCGGATGCGCGCCCGCGCCGCCGATCCGAGGCGCTGTCCGCGCTCGAGCGCCGCGCCGGCAGCCACCACGACCCCGGCGGCGAGCGACGCCGCGAACATCGCCGACACCGCCGTGTCGACGCGGCCCGGCACGACGGCACCCGCGCGCAGGTGGTCGCCGACGGCGAGCACCGCCGGTGCGCTCGCCGCGATCGCGCCCGCCACCGGGACGAGCAGCGCGAACGTGCGCAACCGACCGGGCAGCAGCGCGAACACGAGCACGAGCATCACCGGCGTCGCATAGAACGAGCCGCGGCTCTGGCTGAGCAGCGCGACGTCGGCGAGCAGCACCGCGCCCCCCGCCAGCACTCCCCTCAGACCCCAGGGCAGCCGGCTGCTTCGCGCGAGCAGCAGCGCCGGCCAGAACGCCATCAGCCACTGCGCGGCGTTCGCATTGGGATAGCCGCTCGGGTAGAGCAGACGGCCGCCGGGCGCCAGCTCCTGCAGGCGCTCGGCGCCGGCGGCATCGACGTGCAGGGCGGTGAAGGCCGCGAGCACGATCATCGCGATCACCCAGCCCCCGAGCAGCAGGGCGCGCCGTCGCTCCGCGCTGGCGCCAGCAGGCGAACAGCGCGAAGACGAGCAGGTACAGCAGCGTGCGATCGGCGCCTTCCCAGGCGGCACCGCGATCTCCCGCCCACAGGATCGAGAGGTAGCTCAGCGCGACGTACCCCGCGAGGCAGCCGAGCGACACGCGCACCGGCGGGGGCACGTCCCGCAGCCGCAGGCCGACGGCGGCGACGGTGAGCCCGAGCAGCGCGAGGATCAGGATCCCGCCTGGCGCCCAGTGCGTGAGCGGGTAACCCGCCTGGTCGGTGGCCCAGACGACGAACAGCGCCAGCGCGGCGAGCGAGGGCACGGTGGCGGGGGACTCGCGCAGCGCCGCCGTGAGCTTGGCGGTCATCGCGACCACAATAATCACCAGCCATGCCGGAGTCCGCTGAGCTGTCGCGCTTCTACGAGGAGGCGTACTCGCGCGCGCCCGCGGAGGCCGAGCTGTATTCGCGCTGGCGCGCGCTCGGCGCGGTCGGCAAGGCCGACCACGTGGTGTTGCTGTGTCGCGGCGCGCGGGTCTGAGCCCGCACGCACCCTCGACGTCGGCTGCGGCGACGGCGCCCTGCTGTGCGAGCTCCACCGCCGGGGCTTCGGCGGCCGCCTGCGCGGAGTGGAGATCAGCGACGCGGCGGTCGCGATCGCGCGCGAGCGCAACCGAGATCGAGCGCGTCGAGCCGCTACGACGGCGAGGCGCTTCCGTTCGAGACCGGAGCGTTCGACCTCGGCATCCTCTCGCACGTTCTCGAGCACGTGCCCGACCCGCCGGCGCTGCTGGCGGAGATCGCGCGCGTGCCTGCCGCGCGGTCGTCGTCGAGGTGCCGCTCGAGGCGAACTGGTCGGCGCGGCGCGAGCACAAGCGCGAGCACGCCGAGGAGGTGGGGCACCTGCAGCGCCTCGACCGCGCCGCCGCGCGCGGCGATCGTCTCAGCGGCCGGGCTGTCGATCGCCGGCGAGCTCGAGGACCCGCTGCCGCTGCGCGTCCACACGTTCTTCGCGCGACAGCCGCCGCGCCCGCGTGCGCGCCGCCCTGAAGTGGGGCCTGCGCGACGTCGCTCCACCGCGCGGCGCCGCCGCTCGCGCGGCGGGCGTTCACGCTCCACTGGGCGTGCCTGTGCCTCCCGCCGGACGCGTGACCGCCTCGAACAGGAGCGCGAGCACGCGCCCCATCAACTCGTCCGGCACCGCCTCGGGGTCGGCGAGCTTCTGCCTGGCGATGCCGTCGGCGAGCGCGTCGATCGCGACCGCGAGATGCTCGGCCGGGATCGCGAGCTCGAGGTCGAACTCGCGTACGCCGTCGGCGATCAGGCTCGTGAGCACGTCGCGCACCTGGGCGAAGCGCTCCGCAACCTTCGGGCGCACCGAGGCGTCGCGCACGCCATACGCCCAGAACTCCATGAACAGCAGAAGGACCTCGGGCTCGCGCTCGATCATCGTCATCCACTGACGCGCGCCTCCGCGCGCGCGCTCGGCGACCGAGGTGCGGTGGCCGACCGCCTCGGCGATCTCGCGTGCGTGCTCGGCGATCTCCCGCTCCATCAGCACGAGGAACAGGTCCTCCTTGCCGTCGAAGTTGGAGTACAGCGCGCCCGTCGAGAAGCCCGCCTCCGATGCGATCTCCTCGACCGAGGCGCCGTGGAAGCCGCTGCGGGCGAACACGCTTCGCGCTGCGCCGAGCAGCCGCTCGCGCGTCGCCGCCCGGCTCTCCTCGCGCGTCATCCGGCGCGCGGTCGAGGCGGTGCCGCTCTGCGCTGCGTTCGGCGCGCTCATCGCCTCATACTACTTGACAGAGCGCTCACTATTCCGATAGCGTTCGTTATCCGCCTGGGGAGGCAGGCCCGTTCGCGAGCGAGAGGAGCACACGCATGGCGTCGAGCACCGCAGCTGTGTCGGCAGACGAGGGAGTCGCGAGCCTGCCCGCCGACGCGATCTCCTACGAGGACCTCTACGCGCGCTGGGAGCGCGGGAACTGGTCGGCGACGGAGCTCGACTTCAGCGAGGACGCGCGCCAGTGGCGCGAGGACTTCAGCGACTTCGAGCGGCGCGCGGCGGTGTGGAACTACTGCCTGTTCTTCTGGGGCGAGGACGCGGTCGCCGACAACCTCTCCCCCTACATCGACGCTGCCCCGCTCGAGGAGCAGAAGTACTTCCTCGCCACGCAGCAGGTGGACGAGGCGCGCCACGCGGTGTTCTTCAAGCGGTTCATGCAGGAGGTCTGCGGGATCGGCGACGGCTCCACCGCGAGCGGCCTGCAGGCGATCAAGCCGCAGCTCACGCCGGGCTTCCGCAAGATCTTCGGCCGGCTCGACACGATGGCGGACGAGCTGCGCGCCGACCGCTCGCCGGCAAAGCTCGCGGCGGCGGTGACGCTCTACCACATCGTGATCGAGGCCTCGCTCGCGCAGCCGGGCCAGCACTTCATCTGCAGCTATCTCGAGGAACGCAACCAGCTGCCCGCGTTCCGCCAGGGCATGGACAACATCGCGGCGGATGAGCAACGGCACATCGGCTTCGGCGTGAAGCTGCTCGCCGACCTCAGGCGGATGGACCCCGAGGGCGTGCCGCCGCGCGGTGGCGGGCCTGCTGCGCGAAGTGAACCCGTACACCTCGCAGGTGCTGATGCCGCCCGGCTGGGACGAGCGCTACATCACGGTCTTCAACGCCAGCTGGGACGACGTGGGCGTGGAGGGCGTGACGTCGATGACGACCAAGCTGCGCTCGGCGGGTCTCGCCGTCGAGACCCTGCCGGGACCGCCCGTGATCCCGCCCGGCCTCACGCCGCTCGAGATCTCCAGACGCGGCCGCGCGCTCGCTCAGGCGGGTGTGATCGGCGTGCGCGAAGGCCCCTCCGACCGCAACCCGGAGACGCTCGCGCTGCTGTTCGACACGATCCGCCGCCAGGTCGACCCGCGCCATGGCCTCCCGCACGCCACCACGTTCCAATGGGACTTCACCGATCCCGACCTGTCCCCCTGGCACCTGACGGTGAACAACGGGTCGAGCGTCGTCCAGGAGGGCGCTGCGCCGTCGCCTGACCTGCGCCTGCGCGTGGCCTATCAGGACTTCGTCGACATCGTCGGCCGGCGGCTGGACCCGCTCAGGGCGATCGCCACCGGCCGGCTGCGTCCGCGCGGCAATCCGCTCGCGCTCGATCCGCCTGCGGAAGGTGTTCCCGAACCCCTGACCGCGCGCGCTCACCCGGGCGAGAACTCCCGTTCGGCCGCCACGCCGGCGCCACCGCCGCCTCCCGCCTGCGGATGCGCTTCCGCGGGCGCCGCGTTCACGCTGAGCGGGCGTGGCACCTGCGCCGGCGGGCCGAGCAGCCCCGGGCGGCGGCTGCTGCTCGGGGCTGAACTCGCGGCCGCCGCGACGACGCGGTGGCGGGGGAAGACGCCGGCGGGCGGCCTCGGGAGGCGGCCGCCGGGCGGCGTGGCAGAGCGGGTGGCGCCTGTGGCTGCGTGGCCAGAAGCGAGCGCGCCGCGGGAAGCGCCAAGCGGTGCGGCGGCGCGTGCCTGTGCTCGGGGGCGCGGCCGCCTCGCACCACGCCGAGCGCCACGCATCCCGCACCGATGCCGAGCGCCAGCAGGCAGGCAGCGGCGAGCTTCGCGCCGAGGCCGCCGCCGAGCACGAGCCAGCCGCCGCCCGCGCCCGCCGCTCCTCCCGCTGCAGATGCGCCGCCGGCGAGCGATTGCCCCGCCCGCAGCCCCACCGGGCTCCGCCCGCCGCCGATGCCGCGCCGCCCGGACGCTCCGGCTCCGGCGCCCTTGGCGGCGGCGAGCGCCCCGCCCGAGGAGGCGCCCGCCCCGGAGCCTCCGATCGCCCCGGCGGTGAGCGCGAGCGGCGAGAGGACGGGCGGCAGCACGCCCGCGAGGCCCCGCAGCGAGCGGACGTATCGGCGGCATGCCGGACACTGCCGGCGGTGTGCCTCGGCGAGCCGGTAGCGCTCGCCGTCCGGGTCGAGGATGCCGAACGCGAACGCGCGCATGAGCGAGCCCTGCTCCTCGCACCAGCGCCCGGAGGAGATCGTGTCGACGATCGCGCCCACCTTCGCGGCGACGCCCGGGCGCCCGCGCGAGCGCCCCTCCATCAGCTTGCGCATGCGTGCCTCGCTCAATCCCATCCGCGCCGCCGCCTGCGCGCGCGAGAGACCCTGCAGGTAGCACAGCGCGGCGGCTTCGCGCTCGCGCGCGCTGAGCCGGCCGCGCAGGCCCTCCATCAGCTGGCGCATCTTCATGCGATCGTCGAGCTCCTCGGCGTGATCGCGCGCCGGCGCGGCGCGCTCCGCGACGGCCGCCGCGCCGCTGGCGCCCTCACCCGTCAGCGAGCGGCGCGCCCCGCCTCGTTCCCCGAGCGCCGGCGCGCGCGGTGCTCGTCGATCGCGCGGCGGCTCGTCACGAGCACGAGCCAGCCCGCCGGGTTCTCGATCTGCCTCCCTGCGAGCATCGCCGTGTAGAGCCCCTGCCAGGCCTGCGAGTAGCACGCCTCGAGGTCGCTCTCGTCGAGGCGCACGCCGCTCGCCCGCAGCCTTCCGCGCACGCTCGCGAGCACGCGACCGCGCAGGCCCTCGAACTCCTCACGCAGGAGGCGCTCGGCGCGGTAGCGGCGAAGGCCCAGCGGGCTCATCGTCGCCAAGCCTAGGCGATTCCATCTATTTGTCTAATTCGATCTGGCGCAAAGTGCGTCGATCTGCGCGAGGCTCACCGCGCGCATGTCGGCGCCCGCCCTGTGCGCGCGGTGCCACTCGACGAGGAGGCCGAGCGCCGTGTCGAGATCACAGGCTGGCCGCCACCTCAACAGTCGTTCGGCGTCGCTGGAGTCGAGCGCCAGGCGGGCCGCCTCCGGAGGGTGGGCTGCGCCGTCGAGCTCCCACGTCAACTCCTCCTCCCACAGCTGGGCGAGCCGCTGCACGACGTCGCCGACGGGCTGCTCGTCCTGGGCCTGCGGCCCGAAGTTCCACGCGCGCTCGGCGCCCGCGCCGCGGACGAGCTCCTCCGCGAGGCGCAGGTAGCCGCCGAGCGGGCTGAGGACGTGCTGCCAGGGACGCACCGCGGCGGGGTTCCGAACGCGCAGCGGCTCTCCCTGGTCGACGGCGCGGACGGCGTCGGCGAGCAGCCGGTCCTCGCCCCAGTCTCCCCCGCCGAGCACGTTGCCGGCACGCGCCGTCGCGATCGCCGGCCCGCGCTCGCGCCCCGAGAACGAGCTCCGATAGGCCGCCGCCACGAGCTCCGCACAGGCCTTCGAGCTCGAGTACGGGTCGGCGCCACCCAGCGGGTCGCCCTCGACGAAGCGCCGCGGGGCGCCGCCCGCGTTCTCGTAGCACTTGTCGGACGTCACCACGACCACCGCGCGGACGCCGGCACGGCGCGCCGCCTCGAGCACGTTGACGGTTCCGAGCACGTTCACCTCGTACGTCGTGGCGGGGTCGTGCAGCGAGCGGCGCACGAGCGGCTGGGCCGCGAGATGGAGCACGACCTCCGGCGAGCTGCGCTCGAGCGCCTCCTCGAGCGATGCCCGGTCGCGGACGTCCACGGTGAGCTCGTCCATCGGCTCGCCGACGTTCGCCAGCGCATACAGCGAGGGCTCGGTGGGGACGCCGCGCGAGACACCCGTCACCCGCGCACCGAGCCGCTGCAGCCACAGCGACAGCCAAGCTCCCTTGAAGCCGGTGTGGCCCGTCACCAGGACCGCACGCCCTCGCCAGAAGTCGCCGTCGATCGTCACGAGGGCGGGTATCTTCACGCAATCCCAGACCCGGCTGCCTCCACCTCGCGGGTGCCCCCCGTACCTGCCACGCCCGCCCTGCGCGGAGGTCCTCGGGATCCCGCTCGCGGTATCCGACTACGAGGAGGTGCTCGACTGGATGCAGGCCGTCATCGCCGCCGGCGCGCGCGCCTACGTCACCGCGGCGGCCGTGAACCTGGTGATGTCCGCGCGCGAGGACCCGAGCACGCTCGCAGCCGTTCTCGGCGCGACGCTCGCAGTGCCGGACGGCCAGCCACTCGTGTGGGCGCTGCACGCGCTCGGACACGCGCGCGCGACGCGCGTCTATGGCCCCGACCTGATGCTGAAGTTCTGCGCGCGGGCAGCGCGCGCGCAGACGCCGATGTACCTGTACGGAGGCCGCAACGCCGATGCGCGCGGGCTGCTCGAGCGGCGCCTGTGCGAGCGCTTCCCCGGTCTGCGCATCGTCGGCGGCAACTCTCCCCCGTTCCGGGAGCTGTCACCCGAGGAGGACGCCCAGGCGATCGATGACATCGAGCGCTCGGGCGCCGCGGTCGTGTGGGTCGGCACGGGTCAGCCTCGGCAGGAGCTGTGGATGCATCGCATGCGCTCGCGGCTCAGCGCGCCGCTGCTCGTCGGGGTGGGCGCGGCGTTCGATTTCCACGCCGGGCTCGTCCCGCAGGCGCCTGCTTGGATGCAGCGAAACGGCCTCGAGTGGACGTACCGTCTCTGGCGCGAGCCGCGCCGCCTGTGGCGGCGCTACGCCCGCTACAACCCGATGTTCGTCTGGCAGTTCGCGGGCCAGTACGTGCGCCACCGGCGGCGCTCGCCCAGCTGAGCCGCGGCGGCTCGGTGCTCGCAGTGGGGTGCTCGCCACGGGGGTGCTCGTCCCCTTGCGCGCAAGGCGTCCCACCTGCGCCTGCGGCTCCGAGCCGACGCTACCCTTCGCCTCGATGAGACCCCAGCAGCGCACCCGCTACGCCGTGCTCCTCGCCCTCGGAGCTGCGGCGTGAGCAGGGTCCTCGTCACGGGCGGAGCCGGGGCGATCGGCACCGCCGTCGCGCGGCACCTGCTGGCGGACCCCGCCTACGAGGTGCGCGTCTCGGATGAGCTGGCGGTGGCGCAGTGGATGCGGGAGGGCTGCGAGGTCCACGCGGGCAACCTGAGCGAGCCGGGGCAGGCGCGCGCAGCGATGACCGGCTGCACGCATGTGATCCACCTCGCCGGCGGCGCCGGCGGCGTCGCCACGCTCCAGCGCCGTCCGCACACGCTGATGGCGTCGGACAGCGCTGTGTCCGACGCCGTCATCCGAGCAGCGCTCGACCTCGGGGTCGAGCGCTTCCTCTACGTCTCCGCGGCGATGGTGTTCGAGCGCGCCGAGGTGTTCCCCACCCCGGAGGACTACCTGCCGAGCTGCCCGGTGCCGCTTTCGGCGCAGGGGTTCGCGAAGCTCACGGGCGAGGTCCGCTGCCGCGCGGCGCACGCCGAGCACGGCTTCCCATACACGATCTGCCGGCCGTGGGGAGCCTACGGCCCCGGCGAGCTTCCCCAGCCCGAGCCGGGCCTCGCGCACGCGGTGCCCGATCTGATCCACAAGGTGCTCTCCGGGCAGCGCCCGCTCGAGATCTTCGGGTCCGGCGAGCAGACGCGCACGCTCACCCACGTGGACGACGTCGCCGCGGGAATCATCGCCGCGATCAGCTCACCGGCCGGGCTGTGCGAGGACTTCAACATCTCTGCGGCGCGCGAGCTGACCGTCGCCGAGATCGCGCGCCTGGTGTGGGAGGCGTGTGGTGAGGAGCCGGAGGAGTTCGCGCTCGAGCACAGGCCCTCGTTCGAGATCGACGTACAGCGGCGCTGGCCGTCGGTGCAGAAGGCGCGCGAGCTGCTCGGATGGGAGGCGCAGGTGGGCGTCGAGGAGGGGATCGCGGACACCGCCCGCTGGCTGCGCGAGCGCTCCGGGGAGCCGGCGTCGGCCTCGCCCGCCGCCTGAGCGCCGCGCCCCCACGCGCGCGCCCTCGGGGGCGGCCGCTAGGCTGCCGCCGATGGCAGACCGCCGCTCAGCCCTGATCACCGGGGTCACCGGTCAGGACGGCTCCTACCTGGCCGAGCTGCTCCTCGAGAAGGGCTACGAGGTGCATGGCATGGTGCGGCGCGCCTCCACCGAGAAGTTCGACCGCATCGAGCACATCCGCGAGCGCATCACGCTCCACCAGGGCGACCTCCTCGACCAGCGCTCGCTCGTGGACGCCCTCAGGGCGGCCCGCCCGACGGAGATCTACAACCTCGCCGCGATGTCGTTCGTGGCGGTGTCCTGGATCCAGCCCACGCTCACCGCGGAGTTCACCGGCGTGGGCGTCACGCGGATGCTCGAGGCGATGCGCGAAGTGTGCCCCGAGGCGCGCTTCTACCAGGCCTCCTCGAGCGAGATGTTCGGCAAGGTGCTCGAGGTCCCGCAGACCGAGACGACGCCCTTCTACCCGCGCTCGCCCTACGGCGTGGCGAAGGTGTACGGGCACTTCATCACGGTCAACTACCGAGAGTCCTATGACCTCCACGCAACCTCGGGGATCCTGTTCAACCACGAGAGTCCGTGTTCTTCGAATCACACCGCTGATCGTCAGAGATGACGAGCTGATCGACGTCACGACACCGGCGGATCTCGTTCCCCTCCTGCGGAAGCGGTGCATCGGTGCAGAACTTCATCCCCAAGTCGAGACTCGAGATCTGGGACGGCCAGTGCTGGACACGGGTGACCGCGATCACCGCGACGCGCCGGCGCGCGAGCGATCCCGATCACGAGCTCCTCTCGATTCAGGCTCGCGCGGGCGTGGTCGACGTCACCGCGCACCACAACATGCTCGACGCCGATCTCGTCAAGGTGCCGGCGCGCGAGGTCGAGCCCGGCGATGACGCTCGCGCTCGCGCAGGAGATGCCCGACCGCACGGATGTGGGCGAGTCGCGACGCCGGAGATCGCCGAGCTGCTCGGGCTGATGGCAGCTGACGGGTACGTCCACCGGGATGGCTCGAGCGCGTGCTTCACGAACAACGACGCCGCGCTGCGGCTGCAGGTCTCGGCTGCTGTGGTCGCGATTGTTCATGGGGAGCTCGCGCGAGCGGACGCGGCAACGTCTGGCTGGAACACCGACGCTTCCGTCGAGCGAGTCGATCTGACCGGAAGCCGCCCAGCCGCCCTCTGGCTGCGGGAACAGCTGTACACCCCGACGAGTCTCAAGCGGGTGCCGCCGCTGATCCTCAACGCGGACGAGGAGATCCAGGAAGCCTTCCTGCGCGGCTACTACGCAGGCGACGGCTTGAAGAAGGGCAACGGTGCTTCGATCAAGACGAACAGCGCCGTCCTCGCACAGGGCCTGTGCTGGATGTACCACCTCGCCGGCCAGCCCGCCTCTGTATACGTGGAGCAGCGCGAAGGTCCCACCTACTACCAGCTCAACCTCGCCTCTCGAGTGCGGGTTGGGGCGAAGGGCGCGCACCTGCGCAAGAACCCGGCCGAAGTGCGCAAGGTGCGTGCCGGCCGCTGTGCCCGACGACGAGTGGACCTTCGACATCGAGACGGCGAGCGGACGCTTCTGCGCCGGTGTCGGCCGCCTCGTCATCTCCAACTAGCCCGCGCCGCGGCCTGGAGTTCGTCACGCGCAAGATCACCTGGCACGCCGCCGCCATCAAGCACGGCCTCGTCGAGGAGCTGCGCCTCGGGAACCTCGACGCCGAACGCGACTGGGGCTACGCGAAGGACTACGTCGAGGCGATGTGGCTGATGCTCCAGCGAGACGTCGCGGAGGACTACGTGATCGCAACCGGCAAAGCGCACTCGGTGCGCGAATGCTGCGAGGTGGCATTCGACGAGGCGGGGCTCGGGGACTTCGAGCGCTACGTCACGATCGATCCCGCGTTCGTGCGGCCGGCCGAGGTGGACCATCTGATCGGCGACCCGAGCAAGGCCGAGCGCGACCTCGGCTGGAAGCCACGCACGAGCTTCGAGGAGCTGATCCGCCTGATGACCCGTGCCGACCTCGAGGCGCTCGCCCCGCGCTGAAGCGATGGCGGTGCCGCTGTTCGACACCACGACGCCGCTCGAGCCGCTCCGCGAGGAGCTGCGCGCCGCGGTCGGCGCGCGTGCTCGACTCCGAGCAGTACATCCTCGGCCCCGAGGGCAGCGCGTTCGAGCAGGAGTTCGCCGCCTACTGCGGCGCGCGCCACGCGGTGGGCGTCGCCAACGGCACCGACGCGATCACGATCGCGCTGCGGGCGATGGGCGTGGGACCGGGAGACGAGGTGGTGGTGCCCTCGTTCACGTTCTACGCCTCCGCCGAGGCGATCCCGCCCACCGGCGCGACGCCCGTCTTCTGCGACATCGACCCGCACACCTACTGCGTCACCGCCGACACCGTCCGTGCGGCGCTCACGCCCCGCACGAAGGCGGTGGTGGCGGTGCACCTGTTCGGCAACGTCGCGCCGGTGGCGGAGATCGAGGCCCTCGGCGTGCCCGTGCTCGAGGACGCGGCGCAGGCGGCCGGCTCGCTCGCTCAGGCCGGGAGACCCGGCGCGCTCGGCACCGCCGCGACGTTCTCGTTCTTCCCGTCCAAGAACCTCGGCTGCTTCGGCGACGGCGGCGCCGTGACGACGGGCGACGAGGCGATCGCCGAACGCGTGCGCACGCTGCGCTTCCACGGCTCGCGCGACAAGGTGAGCTTCGAGATGGTGGGCTACAACTCGCGCCTGGACGAGCTGCAGGCGGCGATCCTGCGCGCGCAGCTGCCTCACCTCGACGGGTTCGCCGAGGGCAGGCGGCGCGCCGGGCGCCACTACGAGGAGGCGGGTCTCGGCGAGCTGGCCGAGCTGCCGCTGCCGGTGGCGGGCTGCTCGCCCGCGTGGCACCTGTACGTGGTGGGCCACCCCCGCGTCGAGCAGCTCGAAGCGGCGCTCGCGGCGGCGGGGATCGGCCACAAGCCCTACTACCGCACTCCCGTCCACCTCCAGCCGCCGATGCGCGAGTGGGCGCCCGCCGCCGAGCTCCCGGGAACCGAGGAGGCCGCGCGCAAGCATCTCGCGATTCCGATGAACCCTCTGCTTTCGCGCGAGCAGGCCGACGAGGTGGTGGCCGCCGCCCGCGCCGCCTAGCGCCAGCGCTCGATCAGGTCCTCGTCAGCCACCTCGCGCACGACCCGCGCGGGCACCCCCATGACGAGCGCCCGACGCCGGCACGTCGTTCGTCACCACCGCGCCCGCCGCCACGAACGCCTCCTCGCCGATCTCCACGCCGGGCGTCAGCACCGCGCCGCCGCCGATCCGGCAGGCGCGCCGCAGCGTGGGGCCGCGCATGGGCAGCTCGGGCCCGTGCCGCGCCATCGTGTCGTCGTTCGTCGTCAGCGCGCCGGGTCCGATGAAGACATCGTCCTCGACCGTGCTGAAGGCGGTGAGATAGACCCCCGTCTGGACGCGCACCCGCGCACCGATGCGCACGTCGTTGTCGACGGCGCTCCCGCGCCCGATCACCGAGCCCTCGCCAATCGAGGAGCGCTCGCGCACGTATGCCTGATCGCCGATGATCGCCTCCGCTGCGATGCGCGCGCCGGCGAACACCACAGCGCCCGTGCACACGCTCACGTTGGCACCGAGTTCGAGCGCGGCGACCTCACCATGCGCCCCCGAGTGGCGCGCGAGGCGAGGACGCTTCCCGAGCACGACGTGATCCTCGATCGAGCACCCGGGCCCGATCACCGTGCCGTCGCGCACGACCACGTACGCACCGAACATCACCCCCTCCCCGACTTGTACGCGCTCGCCGAAAACCGGCTCGACCCCGAGGTGCGGGGGGCCGACGTCGCTCACAACGCCACGACGCTCGGCGATCCGCTCGAGCGCGCCACGCCGCGAAGATCGAGCACGAGCCGAGCGCGCGCAGCGATCAGATCGTGGTCCACCCCGGGGTGCGCCGTCACTATCACGGCCAGGTCGGCAGACGACAGCGCCGCCTCGAGCGGCTCGCTTACGAGCCCGAACTCCGCGAGCGCGGGCACGTGCGGGTCGTGGTAGCTCACATCCGCGCCCAGCTCCCGCAGCAACGACATGATCTTCAGCGCGGGCGACTCGCGTACGTCGCCGACGCCGGGCTTGTAACTCACGCCCACGACGAGGATGCGCGCGCCTTTCACGGACATGCCGCGGTCGTTCAGCGCACGCTGCGCCTTCGCCACGCAGTGATAGGGCATCTGCTGGTTGACCTTGCCGGCGAGCTCGATGAACTCGGTCGCCATGTCGAACTCGCGCGCGCGCCAGCTCAGATAGAAGGGATCGACGGGCAGGCAGTGCCCGCCCATCCCCGGCCCGGGCTCGAAGCGCATGAAGCCGTAAGGCTTCGTGGCGGCGGCATCGACGACCTCCCAGATGTCGATGCCCATGCGATCCGTGAGCATCGCAAGTTCGTTGACGAGCGCGATGTTGACCGAGCGGAAGATGTTCTCGAGCAGCTTCGTCAGCTCCGCCGCCTCGGGGCTCGACACCACCACCACCCGATCGCAGACCCGCTCGTAGAGGGCGCGGGCGCGCTCCGAGCAGGCCTCCGTCAGCCCGCCGAGCACCTTCGGCGTGTTGCGCAGCGTGAAGTCGGTGCGCCCCGGGTCGACACGCTCGGGGGAGAACGCCAGGTGGAAGTCGCGACCGGCCGCGAGCCCCGACTCCTCGAGCAGCGGCGCAACCCGCTCGCGCGTCGTACCGGGATACGTCGTCGACTCGAGCACTACCAGCTGACCCGCCTGGAGGACCTCCGCCAGCGAGCGGCTCGATTCGATCAGGGGACCGAGGTCCGGCTCGCGGTTGCGCGTGAGCGGGGTGGGCACGCAGATCAGCACCGCGTCGGCCTTCGCGAGGCGCGCGTAGCGGGTGGTGGCATGGATGCGTCCCGCGACCGCGCGGAGCGCCTCGGCGGGAACGTCCTCGATGTAGGAGTCGCCCGCCGACACCGCCTCGACCTTGCGCGGATCGACGTCGAGCGCCACCACGTCGCACGCCCTCTTCGGCGAACGCCACCGCGAGCGGCAGCCCCACGTAGCCCAGCCCGATAACCCCCACGGTGGTCATCGGCCCGCAGTGTAGGCGCTCGCCGGGACGGGGCCCGGGCTCCGCGCCGCCGCTTGCCGCCGTGCCGGGGGGCGCCGGCGGGGCGGCGAGCGCGCCTCAGCGAGCCGCCTCGGCGGCGCGCAGCGCGCGCAGGTCGGCGTCCACCATCCGCTGCACGAGCTCCTCGAACGACACCTGCGCCCGCCAGCCGAGCCGCTCGCGCGCCCTGGCGGGGTCGCCCACGCTGGGTGTGCTCTCGGGCGCACGCTGGAGCACGGGGTCCACCCGCACGTAGCGCTCCGCCTCCAGCCCCACTGCGGCGAACGCCGCCCGGGCGAACTCCGCCACGGTGCGGCCGACGCCGCTCGCGAGCACGTAATCGTCGGGAGACTCCTGCTGGAGCATCAACCAGGCGCCGTGGACGATGTCGCCGGCGAACGACCAGTCGCGCACCGCCTCCAGCGAGCCGAGCGTGAGCTCGCGGCTCGCACCCAGGGCGATCGCGGCGGCGCCACGCGTGATCCGGCGGGTGACGAACTGCTCGGGCCGGCGCTCGGACTCGTGGTTGTAGACGATGCCCGAGCTCGCATGCAGGCCGTCGTGGGCGCGCAGCGCGCCGACGAGCTGGTGGGCGGCGAGCTTGGCGATCGCGTAGGGGTTGGTGGGCCTGCACGGGGTGTCCTCGCGCTGCGGGCTCTCGGGCGCATCGCCGTACATCGCGCCGGAGGCGGCGACGTACACGCGCGTGCCCGCGTCGATCTCGCGAACGGCCTCGAGGATCGCGGCGCACGAGCCCGCGATGGCACGGCTCGTCTCGCCGGGGCGCTCCCAGGACGCGGGCACGAACGACGGCGCGGCGAGATGGTAGATCTCGCTCGGCTGCGCCGAGCGCACCGCCTCGCGCAGCGTCGCCGGCGCGAGCAGGTCGCCGACGACGAGCTCGAGCTCGCCGCGGAGGTGCTCCGATGAGCCGAGCGTCCGCGCGCCGTCCCGGACGAGGCCCGTGACCGCGTAGCCCTTCTCGATCAGGAGCTCCGCGAGGAACGACCCGTCCTGGCCCGTGATCCCCGTGATGAGGGCTCTGGGAGCGGAGGACACCGGCGCAGCTTACGTTCCTCCGGCGCCGACGCCCTCGTAGATCGCGCCCAGGCGTGCGCCCACCGCGGCGGGTGCGCACAGCGCGCGCACGCGCTGCAGGCCGCGCTCTGCCGCCGCCCGGTCGCCCGCGAGCCGGTCGATGGCCGCCGCGAGCGCGCGGGCGTCGCCGGCGGGCACGAGCGCCTCCGCGTCGAGCAGCTCGGCGTGCGCGCCGACGCGGCTTGCGGCGACCGGGATGCCCGCCGCCATCGCCTCCGCAACCGAGAGCCCGAACGTCTCTGCCGAGCGCGAGGGCGCGAGCGCGATCTCGGCGCCTGCCCGCAGGCGCTCGAGCTCGGCGTCGTCCACCTGGCCGAGAAAGCGCACGTCCGCGCCGCGGACACGCTCGTCCAGCGCCGCGCGCTCGGGCCCGTCGCCGGCGATGAGCAGCGGGATCCCCACCATCCGGCAGGCGTCGATTGCCACGTCGAGGCCCTTCTCGGGGGCGAGACGCGCCACGGCGAGCGCATACCCGCTCCCGCGCGCCGCCGGCGGCGGCGGATCGGGCGCGTCCGGCGCCGCAGCGCGCAGCGGCGGCGCGAGCACGTGCACGCGGCTCCAGGGCAGCGGCGCCCCCAGCTCGCGCAGGCGCTCGCGCGCGAACGCGCTCGGGACGACCACCGCGTCGGCCTGCTCGACGAGGCGCCGCTGCCACAGCGCGAGCGAGGCGCCGTAGGCGAGCGACTCGGGGCGGTTGCCGCGGCAGTTCAGGCGCACGCCGGGGAGCGTGCGGCGCCCGTGGCAGCGCGTGCAGTCGGCGCCGCGCGTGAAGCACACGCCGATCGCGCATACGAGGCGGTACTGGTGCAGGTGCAGCACCACGCGCGCGCCCGCCTGGCGGGCGGATGCGAGCGCGCGCCAGCCGAGCGCGGGAAGGAGATTGTGGGCGTGCACGACGCGCGCCTCCGTGAGCCGCACCGCGCGGCCCACGTCGCGCGCCTGCAGCCCTCCGCGCAGCAGCCCCGCCGCAGCCCGCCCGCGGCTGAGCTGCGCCGAGTCGCAGCCGAGCATCTCGGCGGGCTCCTCGAGCTGCTCCCGCACGAGCCACAGCAGGTCCTCGACCGCCCGCTCCTCGCCGCCGGTCGTGCGGTACCGGTTGTGCAGGAACAGCACCATGCGCGCCGTGAGCCTATTCGCACGCGCGCGCGGCGGCGAACGCTACTGTCCGAGCGAAATGCCGCCTGCCTCGATCGTGATCCCAACCCGGGGGCGCCCCGGCTACCTGCGCGTGGCGCTCGCGTCGATCGCCCCCGCCGCGCGCGAGCTCGGCGTGGAGATCGTCGTCGTCGACGACGCCGGCGCCTCGCCCGAGGCGCGCGCCGTCGCGGAGCAGGCGGGCGCCCGCTACGAGCCGCACGACCGTCCCTGCGGGCTCAACGCCGCACGCAACACGGGCGTGGATCGCTCGCACGGCGAGCTCGTCGTGTTCGTCGACGACGACGTCGCCGTCGCGGCGGGCTGGCTCCGTGCGCTGCTCGCAGCCGGCGCAGCGAACCCCGACGTCGACGTCTTCGCCGGACGGATAACGGCTCGGCTCGAGGGCGACGCGCCCCGCACGTGTGGCAGGGAGAGCGCGCCTATCACGACGCTCGACCTCGGGCCCGCGGACACCGACGCCGAGTTCGCGTGGGGCGCCAACATGGCGATACGACGGGATGCCCTCCGTCGCGTGGGGCGGTTCGACGAGACGCTCGAGGGCGGCGGCGACGAGCAGGAGTGGCAGGAACGGCTGCGCAGGCGCGAGCCCGCTGCCCGCGTTCGCTACGTGGCGGGCGCGGAGGTGCTGCATCGCCGCGCCGGCGCCGACGCGCGCCTGCGCGCGCTGTGCCGGGGCGCCTACGTGCGCGGACGGGCGGCGCGCCGCTTCGACGCCCGCCGCGGGTGCGCGCCCTCGCTGCGCGCGGAGCTGCGCACGCTCGCCGCGTGCTTCGGCCACGTGCTGCGGCGACGCTGTCCCGCGGGCCTGACGATGGCGGCGCACAGCGCGGGCAGGCTGCGGGAGGGCGCACACGAGCGCCGCCGGGCCGGGCGCCCACCGCGGCTCGGCGAGGACGCCGACTTCCTTTCAGGGGCGAGCGGGACGGTGGGCGGCGTGGACGCGGTGCGCCGTCACGTGGAGGACCGCCTCGTGGACGCATGCGAGGTGGCGAGCGGCCGGCGCACGCGCCTCGCCCGTGCGGCCAGGCGGACGCCGCCCGTGCGCAGCGTGCTCGCCGTCGGCGTGGAGCGTCCCGAGCGGCGGGCGCTCGCCGCCAGGATCCGCGCGGAGCTCGAGAGCTCCCGCCACCGCGTCGAGCTGCACACGTGCGCGCCCGAGGGACGGGGCAAGTTCGAGAGCATCGATGCCCTGCTGGCGGAGCACCCGCCCGGCGCCAGCGACTGGCTGCTCGTCCTCGATGACGACGTCGAGCTCCCGCACGGGTTCCTCGACCGCTTCATCTTCCTGTGCGAGCGCTTCTCGCTCGCGCTCGCCCAGCCCGCTCACCGGTTGGACTCGCACGCCGCCTGGTCGGTGACGCGCCGGCGCCCGTGCAGCGCCGTCCGCGAGACGAGCTTCGTCGAGATCGGCCCGGTCACCGCCTTCGCCCGACGCACGTTCCCCGTCCTGCTCCCGTTCCCGCGGGTGCGCATGGGATGGGGGCTCGACCTGCACTGGGCGGCGCTCGCACGCGAGCACGGCTGGCGCTGCGGCGTCCTCGACGCGGTGGCGATCCGCCATCGCGCGGCACCCGCCGGCGCGGCGTACGACCGCGACGCCGCCGTGTCGGAGGCGCGGGGCCTGCTCGCCGAGCGCCCCTACGTGAGCGCGCGCGAGGCCGAACGAACACTCGCGACGCACAGGCGCTGGTGAGCGACTCGCCCTCCCGCAGCGGACCGCGTGTGGCGGTCGTCGCCGAGTTCTACCCGAGCCGGCGAGACCCGGTGATGGGCATATGGGCGCACCGCCAGGCGCTCGCCGCGCGCGATGCGGGCGCGGACGTGCAGGTGCTCGTGCTCCACCGCCTCGTTCCCCCGCGCGCCTCCCTGCAGGCAGGGGCGGGCGAGGCGGCACGGTCGATGCGCAGCCTGCTGCGCGAGCCGCGACGGCAGGTGAGGGACGGCCTGCCCGTGGTCTACGTGCCCTACGTGTCGCCCCCGCGCGAGCGCGGCTACGCCGGATGGGGAGCGTGGGCGGCACTGCCGCTCGCGCTCGCGCTGCGGCGGCTCGCCCGGCGCTTCCCGTTCGAGCTCGTGCACGCCCACAACGCGGTGCCCGCGGGCGACGCCGTGCGCCGCGCGCGCCCCGGCTGTCCGGTGGTGGTGTCGGTGCACGGCGGCGACGTGCTCTACACAGCCAGGCGTGGCGCCGCCGGCGCGCGGTCGGTGGCGCGCTCGCTCGGGGCGGCGAGGCTCGTGCTCGCGAACAGCCACGGCATCGCGGAGATGGCGCAGTGCCTCGGGGCGGGTGAGACTCGGGTTGTGCACCTCGGCGCCGACCTCCCGGAGCTGAAGCGTCCGCGGCACGAGCACGCCCCGGCGGTCCCGGCGGCGCCTTCGCTCGTCACGGTGGGCCACCTCGTCGCACGCAAGCGCCACGGCGACGTGCTGCGAGCGCTCGCGGTGCTCAGCCAGCGCCACCCCACGCTGCGCTACTCGATCATCGGCGACGGGCCCGAGCGCGTGCCCCTCGAAGGCCTCGCTGCGCGGCTCGGCGTGACCGAGCGCGTGGACTTTCACGGCCAGCTCCCCCCGCAGGACGCGCTCGAGCGCGCGCGCGGCTGCACTCTGTTCGTGATGCCGTCCACGGACGAGGCGTTCGGGGTGGCGTACATCGAGGCGATGGCGGCGGGAGTGCCGGCGATCGGCTGCCGGGGCGAGCCCGGCCCGGAGGAGATCGCCGCCGCGGGTGACGGCCTCGTGCTCGTGCCGCCGGGCGACATCGAGCGGCTGACGCAGCGCATCGACGAGCTGCTGGGCGATCCGCACCGGCTGCGCGAGGCGGGGCAGCGGGCGCGCGCAACCGTCGCCGCGAACTTCACGTGGGAGAGCTGCGGCCTGCAGACCGTCGCCGCGTACGCACGCGCGCTCGTATGAAGCCGGTGCTGTTCGTCACCGGGAACGTGCCCGCCTACCGCGTGGGCGCGCTCGCGTGCCTGCACGAGCGCGAGCTCGTGGAGGTGGCGCTGTTCGGCGGCCGGTCGCTGCACGGAGGACCTGCCGGGCCCGCCGAGCTCCCATTTCCGACGCGCGCGGTGTCCGCCGCGGGGCTCGCCCGCCTGGCGGCGAGCGGCGCCTATCGGGCCGTCGTGTGCCCTACCGGCGGCAGGCTCGCACCCGCCGCGACGTGGGCGGGGGCGCGGGCAGGCCGGGTGCCGCTGATCCTGTGGGCGTCGCTCTGGGCGCACCCGCGCAGCGCCGCGCACGCGCTCAGCTACCTTCCGCTCCGGCGCCTGTATCGCTCGGCGGACGCGGTTGTCACGTACGGCCCGCACGTGAGCGCGTACGTGCAGGCGCGCGGCGCCCACAACGTGCACGTCGCTCCTCAGTCGGTGGACAACGACTTCTGGGGCGCGCCCGGGGTGGCGGGCCCGCAGCGAGGCCACCTGGGAGCAGGGACCGGGCACCCGGTTCCTGTTCGTCGGGCGTCCGGCGCCCGGGAAGGGCCTCGATGTGCTCCTCGCCGCCTGGCACGCGCTGCCGGCGGACGCGCCCGCGGAGCTCGTGCTCGTCGGTGCGACGGTGCGCCCGCGACGAAGCTCCGACGCCCACGATCCGCCCGTCGTGTCGCTCGGCGAGCTCGCACCCGAGCGTCTGCGCGAGGTCTACGCAGCCTGCGATGTGCTCGTCGTCCCGTCCCGCCCCACCCGCACCTTTCGCGAGCCGTGGGGGTTGGTTGTGAACGAGGCAATGAACCGAGGGCTTGCAGTCATAGCCACCGATTCAGTGGGCGCCGCGGCGGGCGGGCTGGTGCGCGACGGCGACAACGGTCTGGTCGTGCCGTCCGCCGACGCAGCCGCATTGAGCGGCGCGATCGAGCGCCTCTGCGCCGACCCCGCGCTGCGCTCGCGCATGGGCGAGACGGGCCGGCGAGACGTCCTCGAGTACAGCCACGAGGCGTGGGCGGAGGGCTTCTCGCGCGCGCTCGCATCCGTCGGGGTCTCCCGAGACCGCTGGTAGCGTTGGCAACCCGAGCGATGACATCGAGCCGCCGCCAGAGCCGCCTCGCCCTCCCGGCCCTGATGCTTGCGCTCGCGCTCTCGTGCGCCGCGGCGGCGCGAGCCGACGTCGGCGAAACCATCATCCAGAGGTGCACGCACGGCCAGCCGCTCGGCGGCTTCAGCCCGAGCGCCTACGGGAAAGCGCTCAAAGAGCTGAGCGCGGACACGGAAGAGTACACAAACTGCGCGGCGCTGATCCGGCAAGCGCAGCTCGCCGGAGCGGGCGGCCACGGCGGCGCGGGCGGCAGCGGGGAAAGCATCGCTCCGATCCCGGCGACCCCCGCCGAGCAGCAGGCGATCGCGCATGCCGCCCAGTCGGGGAGCGTGCCCCAGAAGGTGGGCGGCGAGGTGGTGCGGCCGGGAGTGGTGCACGCGAACGTCGCCTCGGCGTTCAGCACCCTGCCGAGCCCGCTGCTCGCGATCGTGGCGTTCCTGCTCGCGTGCCTGGCGGTAGTCGCCGGGGGATCCCTCCGCAACCGTTTCCGTGGCAACCGTCCCGACTGAGCGCCCGCTCGTGCGCGGGCGCCTGCGCGTGCCCGCGTCGCTCTGGAGCGCCGGCCAGCGGCCATCCCGCCTGGGCGCAGCCCACTCGCGCCGGCAGTGGCTCGTCACGCTCGCCGTTGCCGGCCTGATCTGCTTCGTCGCGTTCTTCGCCAAGGGCGGCTTGAGCCTCGGGTCGATGACGACGAGCGAGATGGTGCTGACGCTCGGCGCCGGGATCGCAGTCGCCGCGGCGGTGATCGCGGGCGCGGGCACGGGCTACGGCCTGTGGAGCCTCGGCCTGCTCGTCGCTCTCACGATGCTCACCGGCGTGTCGGTGGTGTGGTCGGTGCAGCCCGACGCGAGCTGGCTCGACTCGGGCAGGATGCTCGCGTACACGGGGGTGTTCGCGGCGGCGATCGTGCTCGTGCGCCTCGCCCCGCGGCAGTGGAGCGCCGTGCTCGGCGGGGTCACGCTGGCAGCGGTGGTGGTGTGCGGCTACGCGCTGCTGACGAAGGTCTTCCCCGGCTCGCTCGCTCGCTCGGACACGTACGCGCGCATCGAGCAGCCCTACGGCTACTGGAACGCGACGGGCCTCACGGCGGCGATGGGCGCGATCGGATGCATGTGGCTCGGGGCGCGGCGCCGGGGTCACGCGCTGCTCAGCGCGATGGCATACCCGGCGCTGGGGATCCTCCTCCTGACTCTGCTGCTCGCCTACTCCCGCGGCGCGCTCGCGGCGCTTGCGATCGGGCTGCTCGCCTGGTTCTGCATGGTCCCGCTGCGACTGCGCGGAGCCGCGGTGCTGATCGTCGCGGCCGTCGCGGCGGGCGCCGTGGCGGCATGGACGTTCTCGGTGCACGCGCTGAGCTCCGACAACGTCGCGCTCGCGGATCGCACGGCGGCGGGCCACCGCCTCGGGGCGATGCTGCTGGCGATGGTGCTGCTGCTCGCGGTCGGTGGGAATCGCCGTGGGCTTCCTCACGGGCCGCCGCGCTCCCTCGCAGCGGGCGCGGCGTCGCGCCGGCGCCGTGCTCCTGGGAACGATCGTCGTCGCCGTGATCGCCTTCGCAGGCGCCCTCGCACACACCCATCGGGGCCTGACGGGCACGATCTCGCACGACGTCTCCTCGCTGACGAACCCGAACGCGAAAACGCCGCCGAACACGCCCGGGCGCCTAACGGCGGTGGCGAGCGTGCGCGCCCGGTACTGGAAGGAGGCGCTCGAAGTGTTCGGCGCGCACCCGGCGCTGGGCGCGGGGGCGATGGGCTACCAGACCGCCCGCCTTCGCTACCGCACGGCACCGCTCGTCGTTGCGCACGCCCACGGCTTCGTCGTGCAGACGCTCGCCGATCTCGGCCTCGTGGGGCTGCTCGTCGTCCTCGCGCTGCTCGGCTGCTGGGCGGCGGCGGCGGGCCGCGCCACGCACCCCTTCAACCGAAGATGGACGCCCTGGCGCTCGTGGCTCGACCTCCGCTCCGGCGCCGGGCAGGGCCCCGGCTGGCGAGCGCACGCGGAAGGCTACGGCGCGGAGCGCATCGGCCTGCTGAGCATGCTCTGCATCGTCATCACCTTCGGTGCGCACTCGCTGATCGACTGGACGTGGTACGTGCCGGGCACCGCGTGCGCGGCGCTGCTCTGCGCGGGCTGGCTCGCCGGGCGAGGGCCCCTCGACGCCCCGACTCCAGCACGCGGCTGGCCGCGCTCGTTCGCCGAGATCGGCCGCACCCGCCTGCTCGTCGCGGGCGCGGCGATCGCGGCGGCGCTGCTCGCGGCGTGGTCGCAATGGCAGCCGCTGCGCGCAGAAGATGCGCGCGAGCAGGCGCTCGAACAGCTCTCCTCGCACCCCGCCGCGGCGCTCGCCTCGGCGCGCACCGCGGTCGACCGCGACCCGCTCTCCCCGCTCGCGCTGTTCACGCTCGCCGACATCCAGCGGGCGAGCGGCCAGCAGACGCTCGCGCGGGCGACGCTCCAGCGGGGCGTCCGCGAACAGCCCTCCAACCCCCAGACGTGGCTCGCGCTCGGCCGCTACGACCTGCAGGGCGACCCTCAGGACGCGGTGCGGGAGCTGCAGGCGGCGATCTACCTCGATCCGCAGTCGATCGCGCCGGAACTGCTGCTTCCGCAGCGCGGCGATCGCGAAGCGGTGGAAATCTACAACGACTACATCGAAGCTCTGCGCGCCGTCAAAGCGGCGTCTGCCCGGCCGTCGCGAAGCGCGCCCGCACGGCGCTAGCGAGCAGCACCCGGCGCGCGCCGGGTGCTCCTGCCGCCGCGCGCACGTGCACCTGCTCGAAACCGAACTCCCCCAGCAGCGCGCTCGAGCATGCCGCGCGTGTAGAAGTGCAGGTGGTCTCCGCGCGGGTCGAAGCGCTCGGCGAAGGCGCGCTCGGAGAGCGCGAAACGAAGCCGCGTGAGGCGTCCGTGCGCGGGCGTGCTGATCAGCAGCCTCCCGCCCGAGACGAGCACGCGGCGCACTTCCGACAGCCAGGCGACGGTGTCGCAGGCGTGCTCGATCACCTCGCCGGCCCACACCACGTCGAAGCCGGCGTCCGGGAGCGGCCAGGGGGCCCGCTCGGCGATCAGCGCCAGCGCGAGCTCGGGGTGGCGCTCGCGGGCCCGCCGCAGGGGCTCCTCGGCGACGTCCGCGCCGAGCACATCGGCGCCCGCGCGCGCAAGCTCGTGCGCGAAGGCGCCCTCGCCGCAACCGAGGTCGAGCACGCGATCGCCGGGGCTCACATGCGCGAGCAGGAAGCTCCTGCGCAGCTCGAAGTCAACCGGCTCCAAACCCTCGGGGAGCTCGCGCCAGATCGCTTCGTGGAAGTCGCTCGCGGACATCGCGGGAAGCGTACGTACGGGGCAGCGCTTTCCGCTCGCTGCGTGCAGAGAAGCTGTCAAAGGTATCCAACCGCACCCAAAGCGATTATGTTCGCGTGGTGCGCCGGCGGGAGGAACGCGTGAAGGCGGGACTCGAATGAAGGTCGCGTTCGACATGCGGCCGGCGTCGAACCCCCATGGGCTGGGTCGCTACGCGCGCTGCCTGCTCGGCGCGCTCGGCGAGACAGCGGCGGCGGGCGACGAGATCCTCGAGACGCGGCGGCCGTCGGCGATCGCGCGATCGCACGGCGCAGACGTGTTCCACTCGCCGTGGATGTCGGGCGCGCTGCTGCACACGCAGTGCCCCACGGTGGTGACGATCCACGGGCTGTCGTCGCTGAAGCGCCGCAGCGAGCACCTGCGCACGGGCATGCGGCTACGCCTGCGCCACCTCGCGGTGCAGCGCGCCGCGCGCGTGATCGTGCCCACCCGGGCGCTCGCCGATGACGCGGTAACTCACCTCGGCATCGAGCGCGAGCGGATCGTGGTGATCCCCGAGGCGGCCGACTCGGCGATGTACGCGCGGCCGCCGCAAGAGGTCGCCGCGGTGCGCGCCCGCTTGCGCCTGCCCGAGCGCTACCTGGTGTGGGTGGGCGGCCTGCTCCATCCCGATCCCGACCGGCACGTGAGCGAGCTCGCCGCGGCAGATCGAGAGCTCCCGCTCGTGCTCGTCGGCTCCACGCGCCCGTGGGCACACGAGCTCCCGAACGTGATCCTCACCGGGCGCGTCGCCGACGACCATCTCGCCGCGATCTACACGGGTGCCCACGCGCTCGTGCTGCCCTCCGAGGGCGAGGGCTTCGGACTGCAGGCCGTCGAGGCGCTCGCCTGCGGAACGCCCGTCGTCGCCTTTGACTCGCCCGCGCTGCGCGAGGTCCTCGGCGGGCGTGCGACGTTCGTGGAGCCGGCGGATGTCGAGGCGCTCCTCAGCACGGCACAGCAGGCGCGCCGCCCCGCCCCCGCACCCCCGGCATGGAGCTGGGCGGACGCGGCGCGGGCGACATGGAGCGTGTATGGCCGCGCCCTCGAAGCGGCTGAAGAGGGTCGCTTCGCGAGCCTCGCGCTGCGCCCGCGGCCGGGCGGCGCAGGCATGCAGGGGCTCGAGCCTCAGTAGGCGCCGCGCCGCATCAACACGGCGGGCACGGTCTTCAGCAGGATCGTCAGGTCGAGCGCCAGCGACCAGCGCTCGAGGTAGATGAAGTCGAGGTGCACGAGGTCGTCGAAGTCGAGCTCCGAGCGACCCGACACCTGCCACAGCCCGGTGATGCCGGGGAGCACCAGGTAGCGCTTGCGGTGCCAGTCCTCGAGCATCGCGTAGTCGCGCTCGGGCAGCGGCCGCGGTCCGACGAGCGACATCTCGCCGCGCAGCACGTTCACGAGCTGGGGCAGCTCGTCGAGCGAGAACCGCCGCAGCAGCCGGCCGACGGGGGTCAGGCGCGGGTCCTCGCGGATCTTGAACAGCGCCCCGGAGGCCTCGTTCAGCTCTTCGAGGTCCGCCTGGCGCTCCTCGGCGTCGGTGTGCATCGTGCGGAACTTCAGGCACGGGAAGGGGCGCTGGCCGATGCCGCGGCGCATCGAGCGGAACACGACCGGACCGCGCGAGCTGAGCCGCACGGCGAGCACGATCGCGAGCAGCAGGGGGCTCAGCACGATCAGCAGGATGCTCGCCCCGATGACGTCGAACGTGCGCTTCAGCGCGAAGTCGATGCCCTCGAACACCGGCGGGCCGAGCTCGAACAGCGGCACCGACTGGCCGGGGACGAACTCGGCGCGGTGGATCAGGATCTCCATCGTCGAGGGCGCGAGCCGCACGCGCACCCCGCGCCGGTGGCACTGGTCCATCAGCTCCACGGCGTCGTCCTGGGAGAAGTCGGGATCGGCGATGATCACCTCGTCGATGCGCTCGCGGCCGAGCACCTCGTCGAGGTCGCGCAGGCTGCCGAGCGAGTGCAGGCCGTTGCCGGGAAGGTCGGTCGGGGCCAGGAAGCCCACCACCTCGATCGGCGAGTGCGGGTGGTCGGACAGCGCGTGTGCGACGTCGCCGATGTGCTTGCCGCGGCCGACGAGCACGGTGCGACGGCGGTAGCCGGCGGCGCGCAGGAGCGAGCCCGTCGCCCGCTCGAACAGGGCGCGCAGTGAGGAGACGTAGAAGATCGCGAACGCGAGCGAGCCGTAGAAGAGGTAGAAGCTCGAGAAGTGTTCGCCGCTGACCACGGCGAAGATGAGCGCGACGAACGCCACCTCGAACAGCGAGCCGACGATCCGCGAGAGTCCCGGGCGCAGCCCCCGTTCGGCGTACAGCCCCGAGCGCGCGAACAGCAGCGCGGTGAGCAGGTAGGCGAACGGCAAGAAGCTTTCCGTGCCGTGCAGCGCGTTGCTCGGTTCGACCGAGCCGTGCACCGCTTCCTTGAGGATCAGCGCCGTGAAGATCGCCGCCGCGACACCGACGAAGTCGAGCGCGAGCAGCGTCAGCACGCGCGCTGCGCGGCGCAGCGTGGACATGCGCAGCAGGAACAGCACGGCGGGCGGACGCCGGCTGCGGATGTCGCGATCGCCGGAGTCGCGCGCCGCGATCGAATCCGCCGGGAGCCGCCGCGGGCCGACGACGGGGCGCTGCGACAGCGCCTGAGGGGAAGAGGGCCGGAGCCGCGTGGCGCGGCGGCGATGTTCCAGGGGACCTCTCTCCCATCCTGCTACTCACAACACCTCACACTCCCACATGGTGCGGTTAATTCACGTGCGGGCTCGGTGCACTCCCGTTTCTCGGTGGCGCTCAGCGGCTGCCGCCTCCCACGAGCAGCTCCACGCCGGACTCCTCGATGGTGCGCTGGAGCCCCTCCCTGAGCGGCACCTCCGGTGACCAGCCCAGCAGCTCCCGCGCGAGCGCAATGTTGGGCTTGCGCTGCTTGGGGTCGTCCTCGGGCAGCGCCTCGTAGACGATCTCGGCGGTGGAGCCGGTCAGCTCTTTCACCGCCTCCGCCAGCTCCAACAGCGTGAACTCGTCCGGGTTGCCGATGTTCACGGGGTGGTGGTGGCCCGACTCGGCGAGCGCGATGATCCCGCGGATCAGGTCGCTCACGTAGCAGAACGAGCGCGTCTGGCTGCCGTCGCCGAAGACGGTGATGGGGCGGTTCGCGAGCGCCTGGCGCAGGAAGGTGGGCACGGCGCGGCCGTCGTGCGGGCGCATGCGACTGCCGTATGTGTTGAAGATCCGCACGATCGCCGTGTCGACGCCCTGCTGGCGGTGGTAGGCCATCGTGAGCGCCTCGGCGTAGCGCTTGGCCTCGTCGTAGACGCCGCGGGGACCGATCGGGTTGACGTGGCCCCAGTAGCTCTCCGCCTGGGGATGCTCGAGCGGGTCGCCGTACACCTCGCTCGTGGACGCGATCAGGAAGCGCGCGCGCTTGGACTTCGCCACGCCGAGCGTGTGGTGCGTCCCGTACGAGCCCACCTTCAGCGTGTGCAGCGGCAGGCGCAGGTAGTCGATCGGCGACGCCGGGGATGCGAGGTGGTAGACGAAGTCGATCGGCTCCTCCACGAAATACGGATCGATGATGTCCACGTTGAGGTGCACGAACCGCTCGGGGTCGCGGATGTGCTCGATGTTGGCGAGCGATCCCGTCTCGAGGTTGTCCACGCAGATGACTCGGTTGCCGCGTGCGATGAGCTCGTCGCAGAGGTGAGAGCCCAGGAACCCCGCGCCCCCGGTGACCAGGCAGGTTGCCACGAGCCGCAGAATACCCGAGCCCGCCCGCGGTAACCGGCCCGTGCGCTTGGTGCAGCGCGTTTTGCGCCAACCGGCGGCCCGGGCCCGGCTGCGGACGCGCCGGCGGCCGGATGCCGCCGGGGGTCCATATCATCAAGGACGTGGCCACAGCGCACCTCCCGGATGAGGATCGGGATGACCTGAGCGTCGCCCCGATCGTGGGTCCCGACGACCCGCGCCGGTTCACCGACTCGGGCATCGAGATCGAGCCGCTCTACACCGAGCAGGACGTCCCCGAGGGGCTCGACCTCGGCGAGCCCGGCAGCTACCCCTACACGCGCGGGGTCCATCGCGAGATGTACCGCAAGCAGACATGGACGATGCGCCAGTACGCGGGCTACGCGTCGGCGAAGGAGTCCAACGAGCGCTATCGCTACCTGATCTCGAAGGGGTCGACCGGGCTGTCGATGGCGTTCGATCTGCCGACCCAGCTCGGCCTCGACTCCGACAACCCGCGCTGCCTGGGCGAGGTCGGCCGCACCGGGGTGGCGATCGACACGATCGACGACATGCGCACCGCGTTCGACGGGATCCCGCTCGAGGAGGTGTCCACGTCGATGACGATCAACGCGCCCGCCGCATGCCTGCTGCTGCTGTACGAGCTCGTCGGCGAGGAGCAGGGCGTGCCGAGCGAGAAGCTGCTGGGCACCACCCAGAACGACGTGCTCAAGGAGTACATCGCGCGGGGCAACTACATCTACCCGCCCGGCCCCACGATGCGCCTGACGACGGACCTGTTCCAGTACTGCCACGAACGGGTGCCGCGCTGGAACACGATCTCGATCTCCGGCTACCACTTCCGCGAGAAGGGGTGCTCGGCGGTGCAGGAGGTGGCGTTCACCCTCTCCTCGGGCATCGCCTACGTGCAGGCTGCGATCGAGAAGGGCCTCGACGTCGACGACTTCGCCCCGCGGCTGGCGTTCTTCTTCAACGGCCACAACAACGTCTTCCAGGAGGTGGCGAAGTTCCGCGCCGCGCGGCGCATGTGGGCGCACATCATGACCGAGCGCTTCGGAGCCAAGAACCCGAAGGCGACGATGCTGCGCTTCCACACCCAGACCGGAGGCGTCACGCTCACCGCGCAGCAGCCGGAGAACAACATCGTGCGCGTCGCCCTGCAGGGCTTCGCGGCGGTGTGCGGAGGCACCCAGTCGCTGCACACGAACGGCTTCGACGAGGCGCTCGCGCTGCCCACCGAGCGGGCCGCCAAAATCGCGCTGCGCACGCAGCAGATCCTCGCCAACGAGTCCGGTGCGGCGGACACCGTGGATCCGTTCGCGGGCTCCTACTTCGTCGAGGCGCTCACCGACGAGATCGAAGCGCGCGCGGGGCGGCTGATCGCGAAGGTGGACGAGCTCGGCGGCTCCGTGAACGCGATCGAGTTCATCACCGGCGAGATCGACGAGTCGGCGTGGGGCTATCAGGAGCGCTACCGGATCGGGCAGGACGTGGTGGTGGGCGTGAACGCCTTCCAGGAGGAGGAGATCGAGGTGCCCGAGCTGCTGCGCGTGGATCCCGAGTCCGAGCGCGAACAGCTCGATCGGCTGGCGCGCTTCAAGGCCGAGCGCGACCAGGAGCTCGTGGCGCGGCGCCTCGAGGAGCTGCGCGAGGTGGCGCGCGGCAGCGAGAACCTGCTGCCGGCGATCCGCCAGGCGCTCAAGGACCGCTGCTCACTGGGAGAGGTGTGCGGCGCGATGCAGGACGTATTCGGCTCCTACACACCGAGGTTCTGATGACAGACGACGACGACCTGTTCCTCGACGAGCACGTCCGCGCCTTCCGCGAAACCGACGGAGAGCGCGGCTACCACTGGCGCGGCACGACGATCCTGCTGCTCACCACGACCGGACGCGTCTCGGGAGAGCCGCGCACGATGCCCCTGATCCACCGGGTGGACGGCGACCGCTGGGTGGTGGTCGCCTCGAAGGGAGGCGCCCCGAAGAACCCGAGCTGGTTCGAGAACCTGCGCTCGGAGCCCGACGCCGAGATCGAGCTGCCCGGCGAGAAGTTCGCGGTGCACGCCGATGTCGCCGAGGGCGAGGAGCGCGAGCGGCTGTGGAAGCTGATGACCGAGGTGTGGCCCCCCTACGACGACTACCAGGCGCGCACGGAGCGCGAGATCCCGGTGGTCGTCCTCTCGCGCCGCTGACACCCGGGGGCACGAGCGTGCCGCGCGCGTCGTATATGGTGCACGCGATGACCGTGCTCGCCGCATCGGCCTACGAACTCGTCCTCGCGCTGCACATCATGGCGGTGGTGGTGGCGTTCGGCGTGACGTTCGCCTACCCGATCATGTTCACCGTCGCCGCGCGGCACGGCGCCCGCAGCCTGCCGCTGATGCACCGCGTCGAGTACACGATCGAGCGCTGGCTGGTCAACCCGGGCCTGCTGATCGTCCTCGTGGCGGGGATCTTCCTGGCGAGCGACGGGGACCACTGGAGCGAGTTCTTCGTGCAGTGGGGCCTGGCGGCGGCGATCGTGATCGGCGCGATCGTGGGATCGGTGATGATCCCCACCGCCAAACGCGCCGAGGCCGTCGCCGAGCGCGACATCGCCGCAGCCGGCGAGGCGGCCGACATCGAGATGAGCGACGAGTACCAGGCGCTCGTCAAACGCCTGTCGACGGTGGGCACGCTGCTGAGCGCGCTCGTGCTCGTCACGATTCTGTTCATGGCGATCAAGCCCTGAGCGGCTACCCTGAGGCGATGGGCAGCGGGGGCTATCGCGTAGCGGTCGTCGGCGCCACCGGACAGGTGGGCACGCTGATGCTCGAGCTGCTGCGCGAGCGGCACTTCCCGGCGCGCGAGATCGTCCCGTTCGCATCCGAGCGCTCGGTCGGGCGCGAGCTCGACGGCGGTCTCGTCGTGCAGGGGCTCGACGAGGACTCGATAGCGGGCTTCGACGTCGCCCTCTTCTCAGCCGGCGGCTCCACGTCCGGCGAGTGGGCCCCGCGCTTCGCGCAGGCGGGGGCTGTCGTCATCGACAACTCCTCGCGCTGGCGAATGGAGGACGACATCCCGCTCGTCGTCAGCGAGGTGAACCCGGACGCGCTCGAGCACCACCGCGGGATCATCGCCAACCCGAACTGCTCGACGATGCAGATGGTGGTGGCGCTCAAGCCGCTGTACGACCGCGCGGGGATCGAGCGGCTCGTGATCTGCACCTACCAGGCGGTCTCCGGCACGAACAGGCGAGCCGTCGACGAGCTTCTCGAACAGTCGCACGCGCTGCTGCACGACCGCGAGATCGCACCGCCCGAGCAGTACGCGCACCAGATCGCGTTCAACGCGCTCCCCCACGCCGGCAAGTTCGCGCCGGGCGACGACCACACCGACGAGGAGCGCAAGATGATGAACGAGACGCGCAAGATCCTCGGCGACCCCGGCATCGCCGTCAGCGCGACGTGCGTGCGCGTGCCGGTGCTCACGGGCCACTCGGAGGCCGTGAACGTGCAGACGCGCGAGCCGCTGTCCCCGGAGACCGCCCGCGAGCTGCTGCGCGACGCCCCGGGTGTCACCGTCGTGGACGACCCCGACGCCGCGCTCTACCCGCTCGCGATCGACGCCGCCGGCAAGGACGACGTGTTCGTCGGGCGGATCCGGCGCGACCCCGGGCACGAGCGCGCGCTCGACATGTGGATCGTCTCCGACAACCTCCGCAAGGGCGCCGCCACCAACGCGGTCCAGCTCGCCGAGCTGCTGCACGAGCGGGGCCTCTTGCGCTCCGCGAGCACAGCCTCCGCCGCCTGAGCCGCGCCGCGGCGCGAACGGCTGCGCCCGCGCGCATTACCACGAAGGAGTAGCGGGAGATCGCTCGAAAGGTGGGGCGATGATCTCCACCGAGGTCCAGCGCACGCTCGTCAAGTCGCCGCCCGAGCTCTGGGCCGAGCTGAGCGATCAGGAGTCGCTCGCCCGCCACCTCGGTGAGCTGGGCGAGGTGAGGATCACGCGCACCGAGCCCGAGACGCGGATCGAGTGGCAGGCGGGCGACACTTCCGGGACCGTGCTGCTGAAGGCGTCGGGGTGGGGCACGAAGGTCAAGTTCACCGTCGATCGGGAGATGCCGGCGCCCGACCCTCAAACCGCGCCCGCCGTGGAGCCCCCGGCCGAGGAGGCCGCTCCCGCCGAGGCGTCGTCCCCACCCGCGCCGGTGCCGTCCGAGCGCGAGGCGGAGCCAGAGGCCGAGACGGGGCCCGAGCACGAGCCGGAGCCGGTCCCGCAGGCCGCCGCCACCCCCGAGCCGCGGGCCGCCGCTGTGGCGCCACGCGCCACGCCCGAGCAGCAGGACGCCGGCGGCCCCATTGCCGGCGCCACGACGGAGTCCCAGCCAGAGCGCATCGAGCGCCGCCGGTTCTTCGCGCGACTCTTCTCCCGGCGGCGTGGCGAGGCGCCGGACTCGCACGAGCGGACATCGGATGCGGAGCCCCCCGCCGCAGGAGACGACACCGCCGCAACCGCCGCCTCCTCCGAGCAGCTCGTGGCGCACCAGACCGACAGCACCCCGGCGTCCGCGCCGCAGCCACCCGCACCGTACGAGCCGATCGAGCTCCCCTCCACCGTGACGTTCGACGCCGTGAGCAGCGCGATCGCCCCCGAGGAATGTGCGCGTGGCGGATCCCTTCACCGTGCGCGCGCCTGATCTCCACGCCGCAGCCCGCCGATCTCGCCGCCGAGCTGCGGGCGGCCGAGGAGACGGCTGCCGAGCATGTCACCGCCGTGCTCACGGCCGTGCTCGACACGCTCGGCTCCGCGCATCACCGCCCGTTCTCGCGGTCCTAGCGGGGCGGGCCCGGGCGCGGCGCTGGCGCGCAGACGCGGGCGGGCTCGCCGCGCGCACGCGGATAACATCCGCCTCCGATGTCGAGTACCCCGCACGATCGCCAGTCGGATGCGGCGCTCCTCGCCGCGTCGCGCAGCGGCCACCGCCGCGCGCCGCGCCAGAAGGCGCCCGAGACCTACGAGGAGAAGCTCGCGCAGCTGCACGAGCTGCGCGAGGCGGCGCTGCACAGCGCGCCCGAGGCGGAGGAGAAGCAGCACGCGCGCGGCAAGTACACCGCGCGCGAGCGCGTGGAGAAGCTGCTCGACCCGGGCTCCTTCCAGGAGCTCGACACGTTCGTACGCCACCGCACCTACGACTTCGACATGCAGAAGAACCGGCCGTGGGGCGACGCGGTGGTGACCGGCCACGGCACGATCGACGGGCGCACGGTGTGCGTGTTCAGCCAGGACTTCACCGTGTTCGGCGGCTCGCTCGGCGAGGTGATGGGCGAGAAGATGTGCAAGATCATGGACCTGGCGGCGAAGATCGGCTGCCCGGTGATCGGCATCAACGACTCGGGCGGCGCGCGCATCCAGGAGGGCGTCGTCTCGCTCGGCGCCTACGGAGACGTGTTCGTGCGCAACGTCAGGTGCTCCGGCGTGATCCCGCAGATCAGCCTGATCATGGGCCCGTGCGCGGGCGGCGCCGTCTACTCCCCGGCGATCACGGACTTCATCTTCATGGTGAAGGAGACCTCGCACATGTTCATCACCGGCCCCGACGTGATCAAGACGGTGACCGGCGAGGAGGTGGGCTTCGAGGAGCTGGGCGGCGCGATGTCCCACAACACGAAGTCCGGGGTCGCGCACTTCGCCTCCGAGGACGAGGACGCCTGCCTGGAGGACTGCCGCTACCTGATGAGCTTCCTGCCGCAGAACAACCTGCAGACGGTTCCCGCGCGTGCAGCCGAGCGACGACCCCCAGCGGATGGACCCGGAGCTCGACAGCGTCGTGCCGGACAACCCGAACAAGCCCTACGACATGCGCGACGTCGTCCGCCTGATCGTCGACGACGGCGAGTTCTTCGAGGTGCACGAGCACTTCGCGAAGAACATCATCTGCGGCTTCGCGCGCCTCGACGGCTTCACGATCGGCGTCGTCGGCAACCAGCCCAACCAGCTGGCGGGCGTGCTCGACATCGACGCCTCCGCGAAGGGCGCCCGCTTCGTGCGCACGTGCGACGCCTTCAACATCCCGCTGCTCACGTTCGTCGACGTCCCGGGCTTCCTGCCCGGCACGAGCCAGGAGTGGGGCGGGATCATCCGCCACGGCGCGAAGCTGCTGTACGCCTTCACGGAGGCGACCGTGCCGAAGCTCACGGTGATCACGCGCAAGGCCTACGGCGGCGCCTACGACGTGATGGCCTCCAAGCACATGCTCGCCGACTTCAACTTCGCCTGGCCCACCTCCGAGGTGGCGGTGATGGGCCCCGAGGGCGCCGTCAACATCATCTACAGGCGCGACATCGCGCGGCAGCCCCACGCCCGACGAGCGCCGCGCCAAGCTGATGGAGGACTACAAGGCGCGCTTCGCCAACCCCTACACGGCGGCCGAGCGCGGCTACATCGACGACGTGATCGTCCCGCACGAGACGCGCCCGAAGCTGATCACCGCGCTGCACACCCTCCAGAGCAAGCGCGAACCGGGGCCGCAGCGCAAGCACGGCAACATCCCCCTGTGACCGCCACACCCGAGCGATGGTCAACCGCCGCCCCAAGCTGACGATCGTCGCGCCGTCCGCCTCCGAGGAGGAGGCGGCGGCGATCGTGGCGGCGCTCGAGCGCTTCATGCGCGAGACCGCGCCCCGCATCGCGGCCTCCGCGGACGCCGTCGATCCGCTGGCGCCGCGCGGCGATCCTGGAGGGCGTTTCGCGCGAGCCGCAGCGGCTCGGCCCCTCACCCCTGGATAAATACCTGAAAGCCGCTAGGCTTTAGCCCAATATCCAGCCGGCGGCGCCGGCGGCCTTTCGATAGGGCGCAGCCCGCGCCGAATGTCCGGACAGGAGGATCCCCCCGATGGAGCCAGTTTCGATCCCCGCGAACCGAGGAACGCTCGAGGACCCCGAGGTCCTGCAGAACGTACCGGGGCACGTGATCCCGATCCTCCAGCGGGAGTACGACGACTTCAAGACCGAGGCGACGAAGTTCCTCGCCGGCGACACGCCCGAAGACGAGTTCATCAAGTTCCGCCTCAAGCAGGGCGTCTACGGCCAGCGCCAGGCCGGACGTGCAGATGATCCGCGTGAAGCTCCCCTTCGGCGGCGTCACGCCCGAGCAGCTCGAGGCGTTCGCGGACGTCGTCGAGAAGTACGTGCCGCTGCGCAAGGGCCACATCACCACGCGCCAGAACATCCAGATGCACCACGTCCCGCTGCCCGACGCCGAGAAGGCGATCCGCGAGCTCGGCGAGTCGGGCCTCTCGAGCCGCGAGGGCTGCGGCAACACGATGCGCAACGTCACCGGCGACCCGTGGGCGGGCGTCGCGAAGGACGAGCTGTTCGACCTGACCCCCTACGCCGGCGCCTACGTGCGCTACTTCGTGCGCCACCCGACGACGCAGGCGATGCCGCGCAAGGTCAAGACGTCGTTCGACGCGAGCCCGAGCGACCGCGCGATCAGCGGCATCCACGACGTCGCCTTCCGCGCCCGCGTGCGCGAGATCGACGGCCGCGGCGAGGTGCGCGGCGTCGAGATGCTCGTCGGCGGCGGCACCTCGATCATGCCGCGCGCCGCCCAGGTCCTCTACGACTTCCTCGAGCTCGACAACGGCGAGTACCTGAAGGTGACCGAGGCGGTCATGCGGATCTTCGACCGCCAGGAGTGGCTGCGGGCGAACCGCGCCCGCGCGCGCATCAAGGTGTTCGTCGACAAGTACGGCATCGACGAGCTGCGCAACCAGGTCGAGGAGGAGCTCCGCGGCGACTGGGTGCAGGAACGCGACTTCTCGATCGAGCAGCAGGCTGTTCCTCGACGACGAGCGCGAGAGCGCCCCGGCGCCGCCCGCGCGTCCACGGCAGCCCCAACGGCGACCTGCGCGAGTTCGAGCGCTTCCGCGCGACGAACGTGCGCGAGCAGAAGCAGGACGGGCTTCGTGACGGTCGAGGTGAAGGTCACCCGCGGCGACCTCACGCCCGAGCAGTTCCGCGGCCTCGCCGCGATCATGCGCGAGTACTCGGGCGGCTACGCCCGCACGACCGTCCAGCAGAACTTCGTGCTCCGCTGGGTGCGCGAGGAGAGCGTCTACGACGTCTGGCGCGCGCTCTCCGAGCTGGGCCTGGGCGAGCGCGGGCTCGCGCGAGGTCACCGACGTCGTCTCCTGCCCGGGCACCGACTCCTGCAAGCTCGGCATCACGAGCTCGATGGGGCTCAACGAGGCGGTGCAGGAGCGGCTGCTCGAGATGCAGATCGAGCGACGCGCTGACGCGCCGGATCCACATCAAGATGAGCGGCTGCCCGAACGGCTGCTCGCAGCACCACGTCGCCGACATCGGCTTCTACGGCGCCTCGATCAAAGTCGGCGAGCACACGATCCCCGCATACATCCCGCACGTCGGCGGCGTCTACGAAGGCGGCGACGTGGCGTTCGGCCAGCGCCTGAAGCTGCGGCTGCCCGCCAAGCGCGTGCCCGAGGCGATCGAGCGCTGGATCCGCCACTACGAGCAGGCGCGCCTCGAGGACGAGACGTGGGGCGCCTTCGTCGAGCGCGTCGGCACCGCCGAGCTCGAAGCGCAGGTCAAGGAGCTGTCGATGCCTGTCGATTTCTCCCTGGAGACGATGAACCAGTTCATCGACTGGAACCGCAACGCGCCCTTCGAAGTGATTCGCGGAGAGGGCGAGTGCGCGGTCTAGGCGGCGAGGAAACGGAAGGCGAGCAGATGAACCCACTTCACCTACCCACGGCCGGGACACCGGCCGGCGGCGCGCCCGCCGAGCCGTCGGCGGGCGCTCCCGACCCGCGCACCGCCTCCGAGCGTGCGCTCAGCCTCACCCACACGCTGCGCGAGGCCGCCCGCCACGGCGAGCGCGCCGTGCTGCTGTGCTCCTTCCAGAAGGAGGAGTCGGTGCTGATCGACGAGCTGCTGCGGCTCGACCAGGGCACCGCCGACGCGGTGCGGATCGTGACGATCGACACCGGCGTCCTGTTCGCGGAGACGCTGCAGACCTGGCGCGCGTTCGAGGAGCGCTTCGGCGTGAAGATCGAGGTCCAGGACGCGAGCAACCCCGAGCGGCCGTGGAGCGGGCCCGAGCACTGCTGCTCGGCCGCCAAGGTCGCGGCGCTCGAGCGCGCGCTCGACGAGCGCCGACGCCTGGATCACCGGCATCCGCCGCGAGCAGGGTCCCACGCGCGCCGACGCGCAGGCGATCGAACGTGACGACAAGCGCGGCCTGTGGAAGTACAACCCGCTCGCGCACTGGACCGACAAGGACCTCTGGCGGCGCATCCACGAGCGCGACCTGCCCTACAACCCGCTCCACGACCGCGGCTACGAGTCGATCGGCTGCGCGCCGTGCACGCAGCCCGGCTCCGGGCGCGAGGGCCGCTGGGCCGGCACCGACAAGACCGAGTGCGGCCTGCACGTCGAGATCGTCGAGTAGACCGAGAGCCGAGATGAGCGTCGCCGCGCGTCCACAGCTCAGCCACCTGCGCGCGCTCGAGTCCGAGGCGATCCACGTGATGCGCGAGGTGGCCGCCGAATTCGAGCGGCCGGTGCTGCTGTTCAGCGGCGGCAAGGACTCGATCGTGCTGCTGCGCCTGGCCGAGAAGGCGTTCCGGCCCGGCCCCTTCCCGTTCCCGCTGATGCACGTCGACACCGGGCACAACTTCCCCGAGGTGATCGAGTTCCGCGACCGCCTCGTCGCCGAGCTCGGCGAGCGGCTGATCGTCGCGAGCGTGCAGGACTCGATCGACAGCGGGCGCGTCGTCGAGGAGACGGGCCCGCGCGCATCGCGCAACCGCCTGCAGACGGTAACCCTGCTCGACGCGATCGCCGAGCACGGCTTCGACGCCGCGTTCGGCGGCGCCCGCCGCGACGAGGAGCGCGCGCGGGCGAAGGAGCGCGTGTTCTCCTTCCGCGACGACTTCGGCCAGTGGGACCCCAAGAGCCAGCGGCCCGAGCTGTGGAACCTCTACAACGGCCGCATCCACAAGGGCGAGCACGTGCGCGTCTTCCCGCTGTCGAACTGGACCGAGCTCGACGTGTGGGAGTACATCGACCAGGAGCAGCTCGAGGTGCCCTCGATCTACTTCGCGCACGAGCGCGAGGTGTTCCGCCGCGACGGGATGCTCTACGCGTGGCACGGCGACGCCGAGCTGATCGACGGCGAGGAGGTCTTCACCGAGACCGTGCGCTACCGCACGGTCGGCGACATGACGTGCACGGGCGGCGTCGTCTCGCTCGCGGGCACGCTCGAGGACGTCGTCGTCGAGATCGCCGCCACGCGCCTCACCGAGCGCGGCGAGACCCGCGCCGACGACCGCGTCTCAGAGGCCGCGATGGAGGACCGCAAGAAGGCGGGCTACTTCTGATGCACGCGCCCGCCCCCGCGAACACCCCACGATGACGCTCGACCTCCTGCGCTTCACCACCGCGGGCTCGGTCGACGACGGCAAGAGCACGCTCATCGGGCGGCTGCTCTACGACTCCAAGCAGGTGTTCGAGGATCAGCTCGAGCACGTCGCCCAGGCCAGCGAGCGCCGCGGCGGCGAGGGCGCGCTCGACCTCGCGCTGCTGACCGACGGCCTGCGCGCCGAGCGCGAGCAGGGCATCACGATCGACGTCGCCTACCGCTACTTCGCGACCGCGCGGCGGCGCTTCATCATCGCCGACTGCCCCGGGCACCGGCAGTACACGCGCAACATGGTCACGGGCGCGTCTACCGCGGACGTCTCCGTGGTGCTGCTCGATGCGCGCCGGGGCGTGCTCGAGCAGTCCAAGCGCCACGCGTTCATCAGCGCGCTGCTCGGGATCCCGGAGATGGTCGTCGCGGTCAACAAGATGGACCTCGTCGACCACTCGCGCGAGCGCTTCGAGGAGCTCGCTGACGAGTTCGGCGGCTTCGCCGAGAAGCTCAGCGGCGTGAGGTCGATCACCTACATCCCGATGTCCGCGCTCAACGGCGACAACGTCGTCGAGCGCTCGCCGCGGATGCCGTGGTACGACGGGCCCGGTGCTGCTCGAGCACCTCGAGCAGGTCGAGGTCGCCTACGACCACCCCGACGAGAAGCCGGCGCGCTTCCCCGTGCAGTGGGTCATCCGCCCCTCGGGGGCGGATGGGAGCGAGGGCGACTACCGCGGCTACGCCGGACAGCTCGCGAGCGGCGCGCTGCGGCGCGGCGACGAGGTCGAGGTGGTGCCGAGCGGCGGCCGCACGCGGATCGCCGCGATCGACACCTATGACGGCGAGCTCGACGAGGCGATGGCGCCGATGTCGCTGACGCTGCGGCTCGAGGACGAGATCGACGTCTCGCGCGGGGAGCTGATCTGCCATCCCGACGAGGCGCCCGCGGTAGCGCGCGCGCTGTCGGCCGACGTCTGCTGGATGACGGAGGAGCCGCTGCGGCCCGGGCTCGCGCTACGTCCTCAAGCACACCTCGCGTCACGCCACCGCGATCGTCGACGGCATCGACGACGTCGTCGACGTGCACACGCTCGAGCGCGGCGAGCCACCCGCCGAGCTCGCGCTCAACGACATCGGGCGCGTACACCTGCGCACGAGCGCGCCGCTCGCCTTCGACCCTACACGAGCAACCGCCGCACGGGCAGCTTCATCCTCATCGACGAGGCGAGCAACCGCACCGTCGGCGCGGGGATGATCGCCGCCGCCGCGGCCTCCTAGAGGCCTCGCGCCGCGCCGGCGCCCGCCGGCCCGAAGCCCGCTTTCTGCGGACAATCGTTCGTCCACGCCCGTCCAGCGCCGCCGCTTTCTGCATTAGCCTGTGGCGACCGGTCCGCAGCTCGCGGGCATGCGGGCGCCATGTGAGGAGGGCGTTTTGACGATGAGCTCGGTGCGGCGGCTGTTCTGTGTATGTGCGATCGCGCTCGGCGCCGTGCTCGCGACGAGCACCTCGGCGCTCGCCGCCACGGGCACGTTCTACGTCAACCACGCCAGCGGCAGCGACCTGAACCCCTGCACCTCGCCCGCCGCGCCGTGCAAAACGATCCAGGCGGCGGTGAAAAAGGAGGAAGCGACTCCCGAAGACGAAACCGCCACGATCGAAGTGGCGGCGGGCGTCTACACCGAAACTGTGTCGCTCGGCACCGCCGCAGGCGGCGTGACGATCAACGGCGCGGGCAGCGGCCTCGGCGGCACCGAGATCGAGGGACCGGAAGCGACGAGCAGCGCGACGGTCAGCCTCGGCGCGCCCGGCGCGGCAATCGCTCTGAACAACCTCTCGATCGTGAACGACAAGCCAACCAATACGGGCAAGGGCCTGACGGCCGCGGCCGTGACGACGCTCACCAACGTCGTCGTCACGATGGAGGAGCCGGTGTCCGCAGCCGGCATCGAAGCAGGAGTGGTTGCCGGCTCGCTGACGATGCACGGCGGCGGCGTGACGATGGAGGCGGGCACCAAAGGCATGGCGCTGACCGGGGGCCCGGGGTCCCTGGTGACCATCGAAGGAGCGAGCATCCTCGTCTCGTCGGGATCGTTCGCGGGCGGCATCAGCACGACGTTCCCAGCGGCGGCGTCGATCACGAAAACGTTCGTCAACATCGCGAGCACCGCCAGTGAAGGCGCCGGCATCGGGACGACCGGCGGCGCGGTGACACTCGCCGAAGACACGATCGTCGAGAACGGCGCCGGATCCGGCGCCAACGCGCTGCAGTCGATCTTCGGCGCACCGTTCTCGGCGCGCGGGGTGACCATCACGATGAGCAACGCGGCCAGCAAAGCCGGCGCGATAGTCGGTGGGCTCGGCACCGTCAACCTCGAACGGCTCACGGTGGGCGGCTCCTGGCTCGGGTTCGGCTTCCTCTCCGAAGGGGGCAACGTCACGCTCACGGACAGCAGCGTGGTTTTGCCGGCGGCCAGCAAACAGTCGGCGATCGCCTACCTCGGCGGCTCGGAAACTCCGGGGCTGGTGCTGCGGCGCAGCGTCGCTCAGGTGAGCCCCACCTCGAGCGCGTCGCGTGTTCACGGCGAATGCCGACGTCACCGTCGACTCCTCCGAGCTCCTCGGCGGCCGCACGGGGATCCTGGACGAAGGGGCCGGCGGGAAGGTCAAGACCGTCACCGTCGCCGGCTCCACGATCGACGCCGGCGAACTCGGCGTCGCGGACGGGGTCGGCTTCTTCGGCGTCACACTGGTGGCCAGCAAAACCAACACGATCGCGAACGCCGGCATCGAGGGCTCGATCTTGCTCGAGCCACAGCTCGCGCTCGTCGGGCCCGAAGGCCGCAGCGCGAGCATCGCCTGCTCGAACTCCGACGTCCCGAGCCAGCTGCAGGCCGCCACTGGCACCGAAGGCTCGATCCAGTGCGCGAGCGGCAGCGCAGGCAACACGCACACCGAACCCGCGGCGCTGTTCAGCTCGCCGATCACCGGCTACCAGCTGAACCCCCTCTCGAGCGCCGTCGACAGCGTGCCCGCGGGTGCGATCTCGCTGCCCTTCGGGCTGACGCCGTCGAGCACCGACCTCGCGGGCAACCCGCGCGTCCTCGACGGCAACGGCGACTGCCTGGCGCTGCAGGACAAGGGCGCGTTCGAGCTGCAGGGCCACGCCGTGGCGTGCCCCCGGCCGCCCGCGGTTGCGAGCACGCCGCCCGGCCCGAAACCTGTGGCGGGCGTCATCTCGGGGCTGACGATCAGCCCGAGCGCCTTCTACGCCGCCCCCTCGGGGGCCACCATCACGAGCGCCAAACGCAAGTACGGCGCCACCGTCAGCTACCGCGACAGCCAGGCAGCCACCACCACGTTCACCGTGCTGCGCGTCTCCAGCGGACGCCGTCAGGGCAAGAGCTGCCGGCGCCCCTCCAGGAGCAACCAGCACGGCAAACGCTGCACCCTCCTCACCGCCCTCGGGAGCTTCACCCACACCGATACGGCGGGCACGGCGGTGAAGCTGCACTTCAGCGGCCGGCTGAAGGGCAAGCGCCTGGCGCACGGCGCCTACCGGCTGCAGGCGGTGGCGCACAACGCAGCGGGCAACGGCGCAGCCGCCACCAAGAGCTTCACGATCAAGTGAGGAGCGGCGCCGCGCGGGGGTGACCGGCTGGCGAGGCGCCGGGGGTCGGCCATCGCGCCGCCCCCTGGCCGTATTGCCCAATCGTCCAGCTTGGCGCCCTCCGACCGGAACCCGGCGTAGTCTCTTGTCGGTACCTCGAGGTTGCACGTGACCGTCGCCGGGCAAGGGTCCCGCCGCGCGGCGGAAATCCCGGGAAAGGACACGCAATGAACCGCGTGGGGAGACTGATCTGCGTCGGCGCGGCGGCGACGATGTTGGCCGGTACAGCAGCGTCCGCGGCGTCCGCGTCCACCCTCTACGTGAGCGGCAAAACAGGCAAAGACACCAACGCGTGCACCGAACCCGGCACCCCCTGCAAGACGATCGGCGCCGCCGTGACGAAGTCCGAGGTCCTGCCGGGAACCGCGACGATCGAAGTGGGCGCGGGGATCTACGAAGAGAATGTGAAGCTCGAAACGCCAGCGGACAACGGAACGACGATCAACGGCGCGGGCGCCGGTGGGAGCGGCACGGAGATCGTGGGGGTGGCGAAAAGCACGAGCGCCACCGTGAAGATCAACCTCCCGTCAGGCACCGCCAAGCTCTCCAACCTGAGCGTGGTGAATCTGAGCGGCGACGAAGAAGATGGAATCGACGCCGCCGCGGTCGTGACGCTCAACAACGTCGCGGTCGACATGCAGAGTGCGACCAACGCCACCGGCATCTCCTCGGGTGAGGTCGGCTCCGTCACGATGAACGGGGGAAGCGTCACGATGGAGAGCGGCACCGAAGGCGCGGCGATCGTCGCTCACTTCGTCCCGTTCACCGTCAACGCCGCGACCGTGGCGATCCTCAGCGGATCGAAAGCCTCCGGGATCGAGGGCAACGGCGCGCCCCTGTCGGTCAGCAGCACCTCCGTGAACCTCGCCAGCGGCAGCCAGGGGATCGGGATCGGGATCGAACTCGGCTCCGCAGCGCTCAGCCACGACTCAGTGGAGCAGGGTGGCGCCACCACCAATGCGATCGGCGTCGGGTTGTTCCTACCCGAGTCCGCAACCCTCGAAGGCGTGACGGTGAGCATGACCAACCCAGCCAGCAGCGCGGCCGCCATCCGCCAGGCGCTGGGCACGGCGCGCTACGAGCACATTGAAGCCGGCGGTGTCTGGCAGGGACCCGCGTTCCAGGGCGAAGGCGGCCAGGTCACAATCGCCGACAGCCGCCTGACCGAGAGCCCCGCGGGCACCTCCCCGGTGCTTGGATACTTCGGCCTCGGCGACGAACCCGGGCTGGTCGTGCAGCGCACGGTCATGGAGGCTGCCCCCAAAGCTGTTCCGGGCGCGTTGCTGGCGATCAACGCCAACGCGACGCTCGACTCCTCGGAGCTGCTCGGCGGCGTCAAGGGCGTGTTCTTCCAGCACGGGGCGAGCAAGCAACGGACGGTCACGATCGCGGCGTCGACGATCGACGCCGGCGAAGCCGGAGTCGCCGACGGACCGGGAGTGCACGACGTCGAAGTGGGTGCGGGCGGCACGGCCAGCCACGCGGATGTCGCGATCGAGGGCTCGATCCTGCTCGAGCAGCAGGCCGCCGGCATGGGTCCGGGAGGTAACTCCGCCACCGTGACCTGCAGCAACTCCGACGTGCCCAGCCAGCTGCAGGCCGCCACTGGCACCGAAGGCTCGATCCAGTGCGCGAGCGGCAGCGCAGGCAACACGCACACCGAACCCGCGGCGCTGTTCAGCTCGCCGATCACCGGCTACCAGCTGAACCCCCTCTCGAGCGCCGTCGACAGCGTGCCCGCGGGTGCGATCTCGCTGCCCTTCGGGCTGACGCCGTCGAGCACCGACCTCGCGGGCAACCCGCGCGTCCTCGACGGCAACGGCGACTGCCTGGCGCTCCAGGACAAGGGCGCGTTCGAGCTGCAGGGCCACGCCGTGGCGTGCCCCCGGCCGCCCGCGGTTGCGAGCACGCCGCCCGGCCCGAAACCTGTGGCGGGCGTCATCTCGGGGCTGACGATCAGCCCGAGCGCCTTCTACGCCGCCCCCTCGGGGGCCACCATCACGAGCGCCAAACGCAAGTACGGCGCCACCGTCAGCTACCGCGACAGCCAGGCAGCCACCACCACGTTCACCGTGCTGCGCGTCTCCAGCGGACGCCGTCAGGGCAAGAGCTGCCGGCGCCCCTCCAGGAGCAACCAGCACGGCAAACGCTGCACCCTCCTCACCGCCCTCGGGAGCTTCACCCACACCGATACGGCGGGCACGGCGGTGAAGCTGCACTTCAGCGGCCGGCTGAAGGGCAAGCGCCTGGCGCACGGCGCCTACCGGCTGCAGGCGGTGGCGCACAACGCAGCGGGCAACGGCGCAGCCGCCACCAAGAGCTTCACGATCAAGTGAGGAGCGGCGCCGCGCGGGGGTGACCGGCTGACGAGGCGCCGGGGGTCGCTAAGCTTCCGCCGCCGATGTTCAGCAAGGTCCTCGTAGCCAACCGCGGCGAGATCGCCGTGCGCATCGTGCGCGCGCTCGAGGAGCTGGGGATCGCGAGCGTCGCCGTCTACTCGGAGCACGATCGCGACACGCCGCACGTCAAGCGCGCCGAGGAGGCCTACAACCTCGGCGACGGCCCCGCCGCCGATAACTACCTGAACGTCGAGAAGATCCTCGAGGTCGCCGCGCGCTCGGGCGCCGAGGCGATCCATCCCGGCTACGGCTTCCTCGCCGAGAACGCGCCGTTCGCGCAGGCGTGCGAGGACGCGGGCGTCGTGTTCATCGGTCCGCCCGCCACGGCGATCGAGGCGATGGGCTCGAAGACGCGCGCCCGTGAGCTGATGCGCGAGGCGGGCGTGCCGATCGTGCCCGGCACGACCGAGGCGGTCGACACGGTCGAGGACGCGCTGCGCATCGCCGAGAAGGAGATCGGCTTCCCGGTCGCCGTCAAGGCGGCGGGCGGGGGCGGCGGCAAGGGCTTCCGCGTGGCGCTCTCCGCCGAGGAGCTCCCGGGAGCGTTCGAGGGCTCGAGCCGCGAAGGCGAGAAGTTCTTCTCCGACGCCACCGTCTATCTCGAGCGCTACCTGCACGATCCCCGCCACGTGGAGGTCCAGATCCTCGCCGACCGCCACGGCAACGTGATCCACCTGGGCGAGCGCGACTGCTCGATCCAGCGGCGCCACCAGAAGGTGATCGAGGAGTCCCCCGCGCCCGAATGGGTGGTGGACCCGCAGATCCGCGAGCGCATCGGCGAGATCGGCGTGAACGCCGCGAAGGCCGTCGGCTACGTCGGCGCGGGGACGATCGAGGGCCTGTTCGCGACGCACGAGAGCGACGCGGGCGAGCCCGAGTACTTCTTCCTCGAGATGAACACGCGCGTGCAGGTCGAGCACTGCGTCACCGAGATGACGACGGGCATCGACATCGTCAGGGAGGGGATCAAAGCGGCTGCCGGCGAGGAACTGTCCTACGCGCAGACCGACGTCGAGCTGCGCGGCCACGCGATCGAGTGCCGCATCAACGCCGAGGACGCCTCCAAGAACTTCGCACCGGCGCCCGGCCGGATCGGCCGCTATCGCGAGCCGATGGGCCCCGGCGTCCGCGTGGACTCGGGCGTGGAGGAAGGCGGCGAGGTCTCGCCGATGTACGACCCGATGGTGGCGAAGCTGATCGTCTGGGACGCCGACCGCGCCCAGGCCACCAGGCGCATGCTGCGTGCTCTCGGCGAATTCGAGATCGAGGGACTGAAGACGCTGATCCCGTTCCACCAGGCGCTGCTCGCCACCGAGCAGTGGACCCGGGGCGAGACGTGCAGGGAGCTGCTCGAGGACAAGAAGTGGCTGAAGACGCTCGCGTTCCCCGCTCCCGGGGCGGCTCCCGCGGAGGCGCCGGCGGAGGAGGAGCTGCTCGAGCAGAGCTACGCGGTGGAGGTGTCGGGCAGGCGCTTCGACGTGCGGGTGCTGGGTCCCCCGCTCTCCGCCGGGGGCGCGCCCGGCGCCAACGGCGCCGCGCCAGCCGCGCGCCCGTCGCCGCGGCGCGGCGAGCGCAAGTCCAGCGCCGGTGGCGGTCCCGACACGCTGCCCTCGCCGCTTCAGGGGAACATGTGGAAGGTCCTCGTCAAGCAGGGCGACGCGGTCGAGGAGGGGCAGCTGCTCTGCATCATCGAGGCGATGAAGATGGAGAACGAGATCACCGCGCACAAGGCGGGCACGATCGTCGAGCTCCCGATCGTCGAGGGCGAGCCGATCCAGGCGGGCGCCCCGATCGCGACGATCAAGAGCGCCGAGGGCTAGAGCGCCTGCGCGTTCGCGCGGTGCAGGCGACGCTGCTCACCGCTGCGCCTGCCCTCAGGAAGCTCTGCGCGCTCGCCGCGGCGGCGCAGGTCCGCCAGGTAGGCCAGATCCTCCTCGAGCACGCGCGCAGCCGCCGCGCCGCTGCCCACAGGCCCGTGGCCCGGCACCACGTGCTCGGCCTGCTCGAGCAGCGGGCGCAGGTGTTCGAGCGTCGCCGTGTAGGCGTCGAGCCCGTCGAGGCCCTGCTGCGAGGACAGCATCGGTATCTCGATCCCTGACAGGTAATCGCCGCACAGGAGGACGCGTGCCCACGGCAGGAACACCGCCATCCCGTCGGCGGTGTGCCCGCGAGTCGCGTGCAGCTCGAGCTCCTCGGCGCCGAGCTCGCAGCGCCCCGGCACCGGCAGGGCCTGCAGCGGCCCGAGGCTCAGCGGATGCGGACGCTCGATGTAGAGCTCCTCGTCGAACTTGCGCAGCTCGCGCTGCGCCTCCCCCGGGCTCGCCGCCAGGCGCTCCGCCGTGCTCTGCGCGCAGCCGAGCGCGAGCGCCGGGAAGGCGAGCCTTCCGAGCAGGTGGTCCCAGTCGCCGTGCGTCGCGAGCAGACCGCTCGGCGCCGGGAACCCCGCCTGCTCGAGGAGCGCCGGCATCGCCTCGAGCTCGTCCGGGAGCACGGGCGAGTCGATCACGAAGCACTCCGCGGGAGCGCCTGGGGCGACGCCCTCGCCCTCAGCACCCCTCACGACCGCGCAGTTGAGCGCCAGCAGCGCGCTCGAGACGACGAGCACGTCGGGGTGCAGCGCTACCGCGCGCACTCAGCTCGCGCCGAGCAGCTTCGCTGCCTCTTTCAGGTTCGGGACTTCCGCCGTGGGCTTCTTCTGGGAGGACTCGAGCACCTCCTTGCTGCGGTTCACCCACACCACCGGCACGCGCTGTTTCACGCAGGGCGCCACGTCGTGGTAGTGGCTCGCCGCGACGTGCACCCAGCCGCGCTTGCCGCCCATCCGGCGTGCGCACTCGGTGAAGTGCGGGAGCTCGGGCTTGTAGGAGCGCACCTGCTGCGCGGTGACGACGAGGTCGAAGTCGATCGGTATGTGCCTGCGCGTCTGGCCGAGGAGCTTGTCGTCGATGTTCGACAGGAGGCCGAGCTTGTGTTTCTTGGCGAGCTTCTGCAGCTGCGCGTTCGTCTCGCGAAAGGGCTTCCAGCGGTGGACCGAGTCGGGCAGGAAGCCGGACCGCGACGGCTCGAGCGGCCACTCCAGGCGTTTTGCGATCTCGATCGCGGTGCGCCGCAGCACCTCCGCGTAGAGCTCGTAGGAGCCGCTCTCGATCTCCCGCTCGATCTCCATGAACATCGGGATCAGCACGCTGCGATCGATCTCGATGCCGTCCTTTGCGGCCTCCGCGGCGAAGGCGTCGTAGATCCCGCTCTCCCAGTCGATGAGCGTGCCGTAGACGTCAAAAGTTACGAATGTGACGTTTTTGGGGATGGCCATGGAACGGGCATTATGACCTGCGCGCCGGGGGCCGCGCCCTGCGCCGCGGAGCCGCCTCGAAAGCGCCGCGCACCTCCGCGCCCGGGACGATCTTGCGTTAGAGTCCCGCGCCGCAGATGGACCTCCTCGAATACCAGGGCAAGCAGCTGTTCGCCCGCCATGGGCTCACTGTGTCCTCTGGCAGGGCGGTCCAGAGCGTCGACGACGCGGCGTCGGCGGCGGCGGAGGTGGGCTACCCGGTGGTGGTGAAGGCCCAGGTCCTGATCGGCGGCCGGGGCAAGGCGGGCGGCGTCAAGCTCGCCGGCGACGAGGCACAGCTTCGCGAGCACGCGGGCAACATCCTCGGGATGGACATCAAGGGCCACATCGTCCGCACCGTGTGGGTGGAGCACGCGTCCGACATCGCGCTCGAGTACTACGCGTCGATCCTGCTCGACCGCTCCGCCAAGCAGCCGCTCGTCATGTTCAGCGTGGAGGGCGGCGTCGACATCGAACAGGTCGCCGAGGAGTCGCCCGAGAAGCTCATCCGGCGCCACGTCGACCCTCTCCAGGGGCTCACGCGCGAGCAGGCCGTCGAGATCGCCACCTCGGGCGGTGTCGAGGAGGACGTCGTCGCCGGTGTCGCCGACGCGCTCGTCGCGCTTTACGAGGTGTGGATCGAGGAGGATGCGACGCTTGTAGAGATAAACCCCCTGATCGTCACCCCCGGCCCCTCCGACGGCGCCGGACCGCGCGAAGTGCGCGCGCTCGACGCGAAGGTGTCACTCGACGGCAACGCGCTGTACCGGCACCCGGAGAACCAGGAGCTCTCCGACGCCGAGAACGAAGACCCGCTCGAGCGCCGCGCCAAGGAGGAGGGGCTCCAGTACGTCAAGCTCGACGGCGACATCGGGATCCTCGGCAACGGCGCCGGTCTCGTGATGTCGACGCTCGACGTCGTCGCCCAGGCGGGCGGTTCGCCCGCCAACTTCCTCGACGCCGGCGGCGGCTCGGACGCCGAGAAGATCAAGCAGGCGGTGAGCCTGATCCTCGCCAACGACGCCGTCAAGGCGGTGCTGTTCAACATCTTCGGCGGGATCACGCGCGGGGACGAGGTCGCCACGGGGCTGATCGCCGCCTTCGAAGAGATCAAACCGTCGGTGCCGTTCGTCGTGCGCCTCGACGGCACCAACGACGTCGAGGGGCGGCGCCTCCTCGAGGAGGCCGCGCTGCCCAACGTGCACCCTGCGCGGACGATGAACGACGCCGCCGAGCGCGTCGTCGCGCTTGCCGCCGGAGCAGGGCGTGGGAGCGAGCGCCTGATGGCCGTCCTGGTGGACGAGCGCACGCGCCTCGCCGTCGCCGGGATCACCGGGCGCGAGGGCACCTTCCACACGCTCAACAACCGCAACTACGGCACGAACGTGGTGGGCGGCGTCACCCCGGGCAAGGGCGGACAGGACGTCGACGGCATACCCGTGTTCGACAGCTGGGCGGAGGCGATGAAGGAGGTCGAGCCGAACACGGCGATGATCTTTGTGCCCCCGCGCTTCGCCGCCGACGCGATCCTCGAGGCCGCCGTCGCGGGCGTGGAGCTCGTCGTGGCGATCACCGAGGGCATCCCGGCGCACGACGAGCTGCGCGTGTACAACGTGCTCCAGCGCGACCATCCCGGCACGCGCCTGGTCGGCCCCAACTGCCCCGGCATCCTCTCCCCGGGCAAGGCGAACGTGGGGATCATCCCTGCGTCCTTCTTCAAGGAAGGCAACATCGGCGTGGTGTCGCGCTCCGGCACGCTCACCTACCAGATCGGCAACGAGATCGCCCAGGCGGGCTACGGCTGCAGCTCGATCGTCGGCATCGGCGGCGATCCCGTCCCCGGGTCCTCGTTCGTGGACATCATCGAGCTCTTCCAGGAGGACGAGCAGACCGAGCTGATCGTGCTCTCCGGGGAGATCGGCGGCTCCGCCGAGGAGGAGGCCGCCGAGTACATCGCCGAGCACGTGCAGAAGCCCGTCGTCGCCTACATCGCCGGCTTCACCGCGCCGGCGGGCAAGCAGATGGGGCACGCGGGGGCGATCGTCTCCGGCTCCGCGGGCACCGCCGCTGCGAAGGCGGAGGCGCTCGAAGCCCGCGGCGTCCGCGTCGGTCGCACGCCCACCGAAGCAGCCGAGATCGCTGTCGAGGTCCTCGGCGGCGCCTCCGCGCCGGCCTGAGCGCGCGGGCGAGCCCGCTCCTGCTCGCTCCCGGTGGCGGCTCCGGCGGCCGGTACGCTAGCCGCATGGACAGCCACCTGGCATCGACGCTCGCCGAGCTCGAACGCAAGCTGAGCGAGCTCGAGCGCACGCTCAACACGATGGGCGCGCCCGCACAGATGCAGGCACAGCCACGGACGCCCGCGGCGGCGAGCGCCGTGGACACCCCGTGGGCGAGCTCCGCCGCCCACATCGTCGACGAGGCGGCGGACCCGGGCGAGGCAGTGCCCGCTCCTCTCGTGGAGCCCGGCCAGGCGTGGCACGAGCCCTCGCCGCTGCTCGCGCCGCTCCCCGAGCGCCCGCCCGCATCGCCGGCGCCGGTTCGCTCGAGCGCGAGCGCCGAGGAGCTGCTCCGCTTCCGTGAGCGCCTCGAGAGCACCGCGCGCGAGCTCACCCGCGAGTACGACGAGCTGCTCGGGCGCCTAAGCTACCCCGCCATGGGCTCCCCCTCCGGCCCCACCATCTCCTTCGCCCGCGGCGCGCCCTCACTCGACATCGTCGACGTCGACGGGCTCCGCGAAGCGGCGGTGCGCGCGTTCGAGAACGACCCCGCGGGGACAACCGCATACGGGACCGCCGTCGGCTACCCCGAACTGCGCCGCTGGATCGCCGAGCGCCACGGCGTCGAGCCCGAGCACGTGCTCGTCACGAACGGCTCGCTGCAGGCCGACGCGTTCCTGTTCGAGCACCTGGTGGCGCCCGGCGACGAGGTGGTGGTGGAGCGCCCCACATACGACCGCACACTCCTGTCCCTGCGCGGGCGCGGAGCGCTGCTGCACGCGGTCGAGCTCGAACCCGACGGCATCGACACTGCCGAGCTCGAGCGCCTGCTCTCGGGCGGCGCGCGCCCGAAGCTCGCCCACATCATCCCCAACTTCCAGAACCCCGCCGGCTACACGCTGTCGCTGCAGAAGCGCGAGCAGCTGCTCGGGCTCGCACGCGAGCACGGCTTCGTCGTGTTCGAGGACGACCCCTACGTGGCGCTGCGCTTCAGCGGCGCGGAGCTGCCGACGATGCTCTCGATGGACCCCGAGCGCGTCGTCTACGCGTCCTCCTTCTCCAAGACCGTGTGCCCCGGGATCCGGGTGGGCTACCTCGTCGGGCCGACCGAGTTGATCGCGGCGGTGACGAAGCTCGCGACGGGCACCTACATCTCGCCGAACATGGTGGCGCAGTCGATCGTCTACGAGTTCTGCGTCTCGGGAGCGATCGAGCGCTCGATCGAAACCGTCAAGGCGGCGCTGTCGGAACGCGCCCGGGCGCTCGCCGGCGCGCTGCGCCGCGAGCTTCCGGAGGCGCAGTTCGTGGAGCCGCAGGGCGGCTACTTCATGTGGGTGACGCTGCCGCCGGGCAGCGACGTGCAGGCGCTGTTCAGGGCCGCCGAGGAGCGCGGCGTGACGTTCGTGAAGGGCACCGACTTCCTGCTCGAGGGGGGCGAGAACACCCTGCGCCTCGCCTACTCCGGTGTCACGCCCGAGCAGATCGACACGGGCGTGGCGCGGCTCGCCGACGCCTACCGCTCGCTGTAGGAGCAGCCGACTCAGGCTCCGCCCGAGTCAGCGGCCGTAGCGCTGGCCGATGACGAGCTGCTCCGGCAGCGCCGTGCGGGGTGGCGGCGAGGGGTCGGCGAGCACCGAGACGGTCTCGGCGACGCTCCTCGTGAGCGTCACGCGCAGCCCGTCCGCCGTCTCCACGACGACGTGCTCGCCGTCGCTCTCTGCGAGCACGCCCTCGAGCCCGGGCTCGATCCCCGAGCCCTTGAGGTAGTGCAGCAGGTCCTCGGCCTCGTTCTCGAAGCGCAGCACCTGAACCGACGCGCCGGGCTCCACGTCCGCGAGCGGCACACCCTGAAGGCGCGCGCCGGCGACGATCGGGTGGCCGTGGGGACAGGTCTTCGCGTCGCCGATCGCCGCGCGCATGCGCTCTTCGAGCACGGGCGACATCGCGTGCTCGAGGCGCTCGGCCTCCTCGTGCACCTCATCCCAGGGCACGCCGAGGATGTCGGTCAGGAAGCGCTCGATCAGGCGGTGCCTGCGGACGATCCCCTCCGCGTGCTCGGCGCCGGTGTCGGTGAAGGAGATCGAGCGGTCGCTCGCGCGCGTGATGTAGCCGTCGCGCTCGAGGCGGCCGATCATCTCGTGAACGGTGGGCGCCGACAGCTGCATCGCGCGGGACAGGTTGGCGCCCGTCATCGGCAGCCCCGCCTCCTGCAGCCAGAACAGGCTCTGCAGGTACTCCTCCTCGGCGACCGTCGCCGTGCTGTGCCCGTCCTCGCTCACAGCGGGGATGCTAGTGGAGCCCGTGGGGCGTCCTAGCCGGAGAGCTGCTCGAAGCTGCAGTCGCGCGGGTCCTTGTCCTCGCGCCAGCGGCGCAGCTTCGCGCCGTGGCGGATGCGGCCCGCGGAGACGTGGTCGAAGTCGATCTCGACGACGAGCTCGGGGCGCAGCGCGACCCACTCGAGCTCCTTGCCGGCGCTCCAGCGGCTCGGGTCGGCGGAGCCGCGCTCGCCGGTGGCATACGGCTCGAGGAAGCCGACGAGCCTGCGCTTCTCGCTCGCGGTGAGACCCGAGCAGTGACCCACCACGCGCAGCTCGGACCCGTCGTAGAGCCCGAGGATCAGCGCCCCCACCGTCCCCTCGTGCTTGCCGGGGCGCCAGCCCATGACGACCGCGTCGATCGTGCGCACGCGCTTGACCTTCGCCATCCCCTTGCGCTCGCCCGGGCGATACGGCGCGGAGCGCTCCTTGGCGATCGCCCCCTCCGCGTGCTGGAGCCACTCGCCCGCCGCCTCGGGCGAGTCGGTCGTCTGCATCAGCTCGACGGGCGCACCCGCGAAGCCGTCGTCCGCGAGCAGCGCCTCGAGCGCCTCCCGACGCTCGCCGAACGGCAGCGCGAGCATCGCATCCGCGTCGCGGGCGAGCAGGTCGAACGCGACGTACACCGCGGGTGTCTCCTGCGAGAGGAGGGTCACACGCGACTCCGCCGGATGGATGCGCTGCCCGAGCGCGTCGAAGTCCTCGCGCCCCTCGCCGTCGCGCACCACGATCTCGCCGTCGAGCACGTAGCGGCCGCCAGGCAGCTCGAGCTCGGGGAAGTAGCGACCGAGCGGGCGCCCGTTGCGCGACTGCAGGAACACCTCCTCGCCGTCCACGAACGCGACGCAGCGGAAGCCGTCGAGCTTCACCTCGTAGCAGTAGTCCTCCCCCACCGGGAGCTCTTTGCGCGACAGCGCGAGCTGGGGCGCGAGCGGCGGCGACAGCGGCAAGCTCATGCCGCCCGCCCCATCCTGTGATCGCGCTTGCCCGGCGCCATTGCTGGAAGGATGCCCGATCGTGCTCGTGCGCAGCCTCCGCGAGACCCTCCGGCGCTTCCGCGCGACGCAATGAGCGTGCGCGGCATCCCGCACACGCCCCTCGTCGCATGCGGGCGGATCGGCCGGCTCGCCGCGCCGCGGGCCGCCGCGGCGATCGGCTCCGGGCTGCAACGCGCCGGCCTCGCCGCGGCGGACCTCGCTCCACTGGAGGATGGCGCGCTCTCGCCCGCGGAGATCGAGCGGATGCTGGCGGCAGCCGGCTTCGAGGAGCGCCTGCGGCGCGCCCGCGCCGTCATCATCGGGTCGGGGCCGCTGCGGGCGCGAACGCTCGCCGGCACGCTCACGTTCGCGATCGCCACGCGCGCGCGGCAGGGAGGCGTGCCCGCGTACGCGATCGCCACGAGCAGCTCGCTCGGCCTGTTCGAGGCGCGCATGCTCGACCTGCAGGCGATCGAGCTCGCGCCCGGAGGGAGCGCGTCGGCGCTCGCGGCAGCCGCCGCCCGGCTCGCCGCCCTCGTGTGAATCAGCGTCTGGCAGCCGGGGACACCAGAACGTCGAACGCGCGGCGTCGCCCTGCGCGCGGGCGCGAATCGGTGCGCCGCAGCGGGGGCACGGGCGCCCCGTGCGCCGGTAGACCGCGCGCGGCCGCGCGCCGTGGCCCTCGCGCACGCTCTCGCGCATGCCCTCGCGGACGAAGTCGACGAGCGCGAGCGCCTCCTCGTCGCGCACGTCGCGCAGCGCGCGCCACGGATCGACGCCGGCGGCGAAGCAGGCCTCCGACTTCCACACGTTGCCGATGCCGGCGAGGGTGCGCTGATCGAGCAGCACCTCGCCGATCGGCGCGCCCGGATCGCCGCTGCGAAGGCGCCTGAGGAACAGGTTCGCGTCGAAGCGCTCGGCGAGCACGTCCTGCCCGAGGCGCACCAGACGCGGATCGGACCGCGCGCGCCTGTCGCTCACCAGCTCGAGCACCGGCCCACCGAACTGCACCGTCTCCCAGCCACCCTCGCGCAGCACGAGCCACGCGCTCGTGCGCGAACGGCGCCAGCGGGCGCCCTCGCGGCAGACGAGCCAGGACCCGCTCATGCGCAGGTGCGAGTGGATCGTGAGACCGCCCTCGAAGCGCAGGAACAGATGCTTGCCGTGGGCGTCGACGGCGGCGAGCGCGCGTCCCGCCAGGCGCTCAGGCCAGCGCTCGGGGCGGTGACGCGGCTGCGGGGTGACGATCTCGCGCGGTACGCGCCCCTCGAACACCTCGCGGATGCGAGCCGCCGCGTGGTGGATCGTGTCGCCCTCGGGCATGCACCCTCAAGATCGCAGGTCGGCGCGCTCGCGCCCGTCATCTCGGCGCCCCCCGCGGCGTCCCCGTCGCGCTGTGCGAGCGCCCGCGCGAGCCCCTCGACGAGCCGCACGCCCTGCCCCACGGTGCCGTAGTCGAGGTTCTCCGGGACGTCGCTCGGGAAGGTGGTAGTTGGCGGGGCTGCGCCACGCGGTGATGGAGACGAGCGTCGCCGTCGGATAACCGGCTCGGCTCGGGATCACGCTGTCCGTGGAGGCTCGCGCGCGATAGCCGCGTTCGAGCGGCACCTCGAGGCGCCGCGCACAATCCTCTACGAGGTCGCGGAGCCAGGGGCCGGCATACTGCTCCATCTTCACCGGGCCCTCCGCCTCCAGCATCACGAGATGGGGCGAGCCGATCGTGTCGAGGTTCACGAACGCGGTCCGGGCCGGGTCGAGCTCGGTGCGGTGGCGCGCGAGGAAAGCACGGATGCCGTCCTGCAGCGTCTCCTCGGCGCCGCACGAGACGAGCAGCACGCGCAGCCCCGGCGGTGCGTCCTGCGACAGCAGCTCGGCGAGCGCGACGAGCGCCGCCACGCCCGACAGGTTGTCGTTCGCGCCCGGCACGGTGGGGTTGCGCCAGAGGTCGGCTATGAGCGCCGAGCCGATCAGGCCGATCACGAGGCCGGCGCGCGCGAGGCGCCGCGGGCCGGCCGCCGCCAGCACCGTGCAGAGCGGTCCCGCGAGCCCCATCCACCACTGCGGCAGCGGCGTCTTCGAGCTTTCGATGATCCGCGGGGGCGAGCTCGTACACCCGGCGCTGCAGCCGCTGGTCGAAGATGAGCCCCGTCTGCGGCGCGTCGTGGTGCGCGAGCACGACGAGCGTGTCGCAGCCCTCGGCGGCCGGCGGGCTTCCCGCCGGAGCGCCGTCCACGCGCGCCACCACGTTGACCGTCGAGCGGCGCCGGCGCAGCATCCGCCGCACGATCCGCGGGCCGTTGTGGGCCTCGTCGACGATGCCCGCGAAGGCGGCCGCCGCGAGCAGCCCGCCGCTGCGGCGCCGGCCCGCGAGCACGAGCAGCCGCTGCGCCGACGCCGAGCAGCCCGAGCGCCGTTGAGGTCGGCGGGAACGTCCCCCACGAGGGCTCCTCCTCGAGCTCCACGCGCACGCCCGGCACCGCGCCAGCCGCTCCGCGAGCCACTCGGCGGCGCGCCGCTCGCCGCTCGAGCAGGGCGTGCGGTCGAGCGGCGCGAGCGTCTCGACGACATCGCGCAGGACCGCCTCGGCAAGAGCCGCCGCTCCGCCGCTGGGCTGTGTGGGCCGCTCACAGGAAGCATTGTCCCTCTCCGCGGTAGGTGGGCACCTCCTCGACGATGCGCCCGTCCCCGAGCAGGTGCAGGCTCGCGAAGCGCTCGCACAGCTCGCCGGCCTTGGCGTGGCGGAAGTAGACGCGGTCGCCGATCGCGAGCGCGTCCGCCGCGTCGCCCAGCAGCGGGGTCTGCACCTCGCCCGCGCCCTCCTGCCGGTCGAGGCGCAGCCCGTCCGGGAGGACGGGGCGCGGCAGCCGCGCCGCGTCCCCGCGACCCGAGGCGAGGTAGCCGCCGCCGAGCGCGGTCACGACGCCGCGCCCGGGCCGGCGCACCACCGGCAGCGCGAACAGCGCGGCGGCCCGCGGCGTGAACGCGCGGTAGGCGTCGAACAGCGTCGGACCGTAGAGGCCGGAGCCCGCCGCGACCTCCGTGACCGCGTCCTCGGCGGCGTGCGCTCGATGCTGCCGGTGCCGCCGCCGTTGACGAACTCGAGCGCGGGCGCCCCGGCGTCGTCGATCGCCCGGCGCACCGCCGCCACGATCGCGGCGCGCCGGCCCGCCAGCTCGCGCGCGGAGCGGGCCTGCATCGCCTGGATCGCGCGCGCCCGCAGCGGGCTTCCCGGCGGCGTGTCGCCGACGCCCGCGATCTGCGCCTCGTAGGCCATGATCCCCGCGAGGCGCAGCCGCGGGCGCCGCAGGACCTCCTGCGCGAGCGCCAGGACCTGCGCGGGCGTGTGCAGCGGCGAGCGCTTCGCGCCGACCCGCATGCGGCCCCCGAGCGCGCGCCAGCCCGCGTCGACGTCGAGGCACACGCGCACGCTCGCCCTCCCCTGCGGCGGCGCGCTCGATCAGCTCGAGCTGCTCGACGCCGTCGACCATCACCGTCACCGCGCCGGCCGCCTCGGCGCCGCCCGCGAGCGCGCGCAGCGCGTCGCCGGTCGGCGGTCGGGTAGGCCACGAGCACGTCGCGGGCTCCGTGCGCGACGAGCCACAGCGCCTCGGGCAGCGTGAAGGCGAGCGTGCCCGCGAAGCCCTCCCGCGCGAGCACGCGGTCCTGGAGCGCGCGGCAGCGCACCGACTTGCTCGCGAGCCGGATCGGCTTGCCCGCGGCGCGCCGCTCCATGTCGGCGGCGTTCGCGTCGAGCGCGTCGAGGTCGACGAGCGCGAACGGTGCCTCCAGGTCCGCCGTCGCCCGCTCGAGCAGCGCGTAGCGATCCTCGAGCCATCGCCACCGCGCGGCGCCGGCCGCCCGAGGACCCGATCGGTCCAGGCGTTGGCGAAGCGGCCATCGGGATCCAGGCGCGCGCGCACGGCCTGGAAGCGGTCCCAGTCCGGGTAGCGGCGCGCGCAGCGTGGCGGCGGTCTGGAAATGGCGCTTGCCCCAGTGCGGGCGCCCGTCGAGCTCGTCCATGATCGCCTCGACGGCGCGGAAGTAAGGCTCCCACTCCATGCCGCGGTACATGTGCACCGCGACGTAGCCGCTGTCGCGACCCGCCGCCGTGCTCAGCAGCGCGTCGTCGGCCGCCACCGTCCTCACCTCGATCGGGAAGGGCACCGCGAAGCCGCGATCGGCGATCAGCGCCATCACGCGGCGGACGGCCTCGACCGTGCGCTCGCGCGGCAGCGCGTACTCCATCTCGGTGAAGCGCACGAGCCGCGGCGTCGCGAAGATCGCCGCGGAGGAGTCGACCCGCTCGGAGCTGCCGGCGAGCCGCGTGACGAGCCGGTTGAGCTGCGGGATCCGCGACGGCATCCTGCGCCCGGCGCGGCACAGCAGCTCGAACGCGTGGTTGGTGAGCAGGATGTCGTTGGCGTACGCGCTCAGGCGGCTGCGAGGGCGCGGCGGCTGCTCGGTGCGGTTGTTCGTGCGCGTGAGCGCGACGTCGCAGTGCGGGAAGACGAAGAACTCGAAGTGGTCGTTGGCGAGCGAGAGCTCCTCGAAGCGCTCGAGCGTCTCCTCGAGCGGCGCGGGCGCATCCACGCCGTGGAGCGTGAACGCCGGCACGCAGCGCAGCGTCACCTCGGCGATCGCGCCCAGCGCGCCGAGCCCCACGCGGGCGGCGCGGAACACGTCGGCGTCGCCGTCCGCGCGAGGCGACGAGCGTGGAGCCGTCGGCGAGCACGAGCGACAGCTCGCGAGATCTGGGCGGAGATGTTGCGCAGGCGCGCCCCCGTCCCGTGGGTGGCGGTCGAGATCGCGCCGGCGATCGTCTGCGCGTCGATGTCGCCGAGGTTCTCGAGGGCGAGGCCGTGGCCCGCGAGCAGGCGGCTCAGCTCGCGGATCGTGATGCCCGCCTGGACGCGCACGAGCCCCGAGGAGCGATCGACGTCGAGCACGCCCCGCAGCCGCCGCATGCTCAGCGACATCCCGTCGGTGCAGGCGATGTCGCTGAACGAATGCCCGCTGCCGGTCACGCGCAGGCGCAGGCCGCGGCGCTCCGCCTCCACGACAGCCGCCGCCAGCTCCTGCGGGGATGCCGGCTCGCGCATCACCACGGGCCGACAGCCCTCGTCGCCGGCCCAGTTGCGCCACCGGGCGGCGGCTGTCTGTCGATCGCTAGGCTCGCGCATCAGATGGACGAGCCCGAGCCTACCCCGAGCCCGGTCGCTCGTGCCCCGCGCGCACGCTCGCGGCCGACGCCCGGGCCCCGGCGCGCGACCGTGATCGGGGCGGGCTCGTTCGGGAGCGCGCTCGCCGTGCTGCTCGAGCGCGCGGGCCTGCGCACCACCCTGCAGACGCGTACCGCCGAGCAGGCCGAGCTGATCGACGCCGAGCGCGAGAACCGGCGCTACCTCCCCGGCGTGGAGCTGCCCGCGTCGCTGCGGGTGGCGCCCGCCGCCGACGGCCTCGCGCGCGCCGACTACGTGTTCCTGGCGGTTCCCTCGCACGGCTTGGCGGAGGTGATCGCCGGGCTCACGGGATCGGGGCTCGGCGCGCGCAGCGCGGTGGTGTCGGTTGCCAAGGGCCTCGTCCCGCCCCACGGCCTGCCGCCGACGATCGTCCTCGCCGAGCTCCTGGGAGCCCACCGCGTCGCCTGCATCGGCGGCCCGGCGCACGCGCAGGAAATGGTGAGCAAGGGCGCCGCGCTCGTGGCGGCGTGCGGCGAGCAGGAGCTCGCGCAGTCGCTCGCCCAGGTGTTCACGCGAGCGGGCGTCGTCTGCGAGCAGTCCGACGACCCGGTGGGGGTCGAGCTCGCCGGCGCCGCGAAGAACGCCGCGGCGCTCGCCGCCGGCGCCACCGAGGCGCAGGGGCCGAACGCCGCGGGCGCCGCCGCGGGGCACATCTTCGCGGAGGTGTGGCGCTACGCGGCGGGCCTCGGCGCGCGCCCCGAGTCGATGATCGGGCTCGCGGGCACGGGCGACCTGCTCGCCACCGCGCTCGCGCGCGAGAGCCGCAACCGCCGCGCGGGCGAGCTGCTCGCCGCCGGAGTGCCCGCAGCGGAGATCCCGCAGCGCGTCGGGCAGGCGGTGGAGGCGCTCGAGTCGGTGCCGCTGCTGGCGCACGCGCTCGTGGGCGCCGGCCTCGGCGCACCCGTCACCGGCGCGCTCGCACAGCTGATCGCGGGCGAGCGCCCGCTCGAGGAGTGGGTGGCGCTGGTGCGGGCGACGGTGCCGCCACCGGCGCTGTGGCGCAGGCGTCCGCGGCCGGGGTTCTGGCGGAGGGTCTGGCGGCGCCTGCGGCGGCGCTAGGAGCCCATCAGCGTGCTCACCACCGCTTCGTAGACCCCAGCTCCGTGACCGCGCTCGGCGACGCGCACGCCGGGAACGCGGGCGAGCTGCTCTCGCATCGTGGGATCGCGCGTGAGCGCGTTGGCGACGAGCCAGAACGTGTCCACCTCCGCCGCGCAGGCGAGGTCCTCGCGCGAGTCGCCCACCGCGAAGGTCTCCTCGCGCGCGTAGCCGCGGGCGGCACGGTGGAAGGAGACGGCGGCAGCCTTCGACGCACCCACGGGGACGAGGTGGTAGCCGCGAACGTGCGGGAGTCCCGCCAGCGCGGGAGAGCGCCGGCTGACGACGCCGTTGTCCACCATGCGCAGGTCCCCGTGTCCGTGCTCGACGAGCAGGCGGTCCACCTCGAGCGCATCGACGAGCCCCCGGAACAGATGCGACACCTCGCGCCCCACGTGCCACGGCTCGTGGTACTCGAGCCGCCCCTCGTAGCGCTCGAGCAGCAGCGCCGGCGCGCCCGAGCGCTCGATCTGCTCGGCGATCGTGAGCTCGCCCGGCAGCAGCTCGCCGGTGAGCCAGTGCTCCTCGCCCTCGAGCACGACGCATGCGCCGGACTCCCAGATGAACGACGTCTGGCCCAGCAGCCGCGCGTCCTCCTGGACCTGGGCGCGGCGGCGCCCGGACATCAGCACCACCTCCACGCTCGCGCGCAGGCACGCCTGCACCGCGCGTACGCCCTCGATCGTGACGTTCCCCTCGCCGTCGTGCAGCATCGAGGCGCCGCGACCGAGCAGCGTGCTGTCGAGGTCCAGGTACAGGCAGCGCACGTTCGCGGCGGCGCTCACGCGACGGGGAGGGTGGCCCGGGGCGGTCGCTCCAGCACCGGCTCCGAGGGCGCGCCCAGGCCGGCGCCCTGGAGGCGTCCTTCGCGCTGCAGCCGCGCCGCGATCGTGGCGAGCACGGTCTCAGCCATCGGCGTCAGCGCGAGCAGCGGCTGGTGGCGGTTGCGGTGCTCCTCGAGGTCCACCTGTGCCATGCCCTCGAGACCCACCTCGCGCCAGACGTCGATGAGCATCCCCACCTCGACGCCGTAACCGGTCGCGAAGGGGACGCTCTCGAGCAGCTCGCGGGTGGCGGCGACCTCGCCCGCGAGGGGCTGGCGCACACCGGCGAGCTCGGGGTAGAAGAGCGCAAGCGCCGGACGGGCGAGGAGATGGTTCACGCGCCCGCCGCCCCTCGGGATCGACACGCCCGCCTGGACGAAGGGGCGCTCGTAGAACGCCTTCACGAACGCGACCCCGCGCTCGCACACGAGCGGCCCGAGCAGCCCCGTGGCGAAGTGGGGCGCGAAGTCCGCCGTGTCGGCGTCGAGGAAGCACACGATCTCGCTGTCGATCACCGACAGGGCGCGCCACATCGCATCGCCCTTGCCCAGCACGGGGCCGACGCCGGGCTCGAGATCGGCCTCCTGGCACACGCGCGCTCCCGCCGCCTCGGCGGCCGCCGCCGTGCCATCGGTGGACGCGGCGTCTACGACGAGCACCTCGTCGATCGCCCCGTCCTCGCACAGGCCGAGCAGTGCCTCGACGATCGGGCCGACCGTGGCGGCGCACTCGCGCGCCGGCAGGCACACCGCGATGCTGCGGTCGCGCTCGGCGGCAATCCGCGCGGTGGGGAAACGCGAATGATGGAACGAGCGGGTCTCGGCCCAGTTCTCGGCTGCGGGCGCTCGCATCGCATCTACTATCTCAAGTCCTTGGTCCACGAACGCAGACTCGAGCCATGGAGCGGCCTGCTCGACGGCGCCCGCGAGGACGGCCGGCTCGTCCGCGAGGCCGCCGAGGGCCCCGGTGTGGGGCGGCTGTGCGATCCCCCCGAGGAGCTCCACCCGGAAGTGCTCGCGGCGCTCGCCCGGGTGGGCATCGAGCAGCTGTACTCCCACCAGCGCGAGGCGGTGCACGCCGCGTGGGCGGGACCGACGATCGTCACCACGGGGACGGCGTCCGGCAAGTCGCTGTGCTTCAACCTGCCGACGCTCGACGTGCTCTGCCGCGACGCTCGCGCGCGCGCCCTCTACGTGTACCCGACGAAGGCGCTCGCCCAGGACCAGGCGCGGGCGCTGAGCGCGTTCGGGCTGCCGAAGCGGGTTCGGCCCGGCGATCTACGACGGCGACACACCGCGGGAGGCGCGGGCGCAGATCCGCCGCACGGCGAACGTCGTGCTGACGAACCCCGACATGCTGCACGTCGGCATCCTCCCCAACCACGCCGCGTGGGCGGACCTGTTCGCGAACCTCGCGATCGTGGTGATCGACGAGGCGCACGTCTACCGGGGCGTGTTCGGCTCGCACGTCGCGAACCTGCTGCGCCGCCTGCGCCGCGATCGCCGCCGCCTACGGCACGGAGCCGCGCTTCCTGCTCGCGTCGGCGACGATCGCCAACCCGGTGGAGCTGGCGGAGCGGCTCACCGGCCTCGACCGCGTGCGGCTGATCGACGACGACGGGGCGCCCGCGCCGCGCCGGCGGATCGCGATGTGGAACCCGCCGCTGATCGACGAGGCGCTCGGAACCCGCGGCTCCGCGCTCGGCGAGGCCGCCGAGCTGCTCGCCGGGCTCACCCGGCGAAGGAGCACGCACGATCTGCTTCATGAAGTCGCGCAAGGGCGTCGAGGTCCTCAGCCGTCTCGTACGGCTCGAGCTCGAGGAATCCCACCCCGAGCTCGCCGAGCGCGTCGTCCCCTACCGCGCCGGCTACACGCCGCAGCAGCGGCGCGAGCTCGAGGGGCGGCTGATGCGCGGTGAGCTGCGCGCGGTGATCACGACGGACGCGCTCGAGCTCGGGATCGACATCGGCGAGCTCGACGCCGCCGTGGTCGTCACGTTCCCGGGCACCGTCGCGTCGCTGCGCCAGATGTGGGGCCGCGCAGGGCGCCGCGGGCGCGGCCTCGCCGTGTACGTCGCCGGGGAGGACGCGCTCGACCAGTTCTTCTGCCGCCATCCGGACGACTTCCTCGAGCGACCGGTGGAGGCGGCGATCCTCGACTACGAGAGCCCCGTGATCCACCGCGGCCACCTCCTGTGCGCCGCGCACGAGGGGCCGCTCTCGAGCAGCGACGCCGAGTTCCTCGGACCGCGCTGGGAGGCGCATGCCGAGCTGCTGGAGAGCGCCGGGGAGCTGCGCAGGCGCCCCGCGCCGGGCGGCGCAGTGGGCCGCGGCGTGTTCGTGCTGCGGCGCCCCGACCGCTACCCCGCCGCCGAGCTGTCGCTGCGCTCGGCCTCGCCCGACACGTTCGCGATCGTCGACGTGTCCTCCGGCGAGCTGCTCGGCTCCACCGAGGCGGCACGCGCGCACTCGACGGTGCACACGGGCGCGGTCTACATGCACATGGGCCGCTCCTACGAGGTCCGCGAGCTCGACCTCGAGCGCCGGCGCGCCCTCGTCTCACCGTTCGACGGCGACTGGTACACGCAGCCCAAGCGCGCCACCGACACCGAGATCGTGCGCCTGCTCGACCGGCGCGAGGCGCTCGGCGTGACCCTGTCGCTGGGCGAGGTGGGCGTCACCGACACCGTGCTCGGCTACCAGCGCCGGCGGCTCGCCGACCACGCCCAGGTGGACATCATCGGGCTCGAGCTGCCCCCAACGAGCTTCGCCACACAGGCCCTGTGGTTCGAGCTCGACTCGGCGGCGCTCGCAGACTCGATCCCGCTCGAGGCGATGCTCGGCGCGCTGCACGCCACCGAGCACGCGCAGATCGCCGTGCTGCCCCTGATCGCGATGTGCGACCGCTGGGACATCGGCGGCCTGTCGACCAACCTCCACCCGCAGACGGGCGGGCCCACGATCTTCGTCTACGACGGCCATCCCGGCGGTATCGGGATCGCACGCACCGCCTTCGCCCGCTTCGAGGAGCTGTGCGAGGACGCGCGCAGGCTGATCGCCGAGTGCACGTGCGCCGCCGGCTGTCCCTCGTGCGTGCAGTCGCCCAAGTGCGGCAACCTCAACGAGCCCCTCTCCAAGGCGGGGGCGCTCGCGCTGCTCGAGCGGATGCTCGCCCGGACCGACGAGCAGGCGCTGCGGCGCGGCGCTCTGATCGCGCGCCGCGGTTGTTGCAGCATGCAGCGGGCCAGCCGTCAGAATGGCGGGCTCCCGCCACACCCCCCGGACATCGTGCTCGCAACCCTGAAGAAGCCCGCCCTCGCCGTCGCGCTCGCCTGTGCCGCCCTCGCGGTGACGGCGGTGGGAGCGCGGGACGCCCCCACCACGGAACCGTCGATCCACGCCGGTGCCGGCGAACGCGTCGAGCTGCGGAGCTGGACGCTGCGCGAAGACCCGCGCGATCGGGGCGGCTCGCTCGGCTGGCAGCGCGGCGGCTTCTCCGGCAGCCCGGTGAGCGTCCCCGACACGCTGCGCGCGAGCGCCTACAAAGGCGGCGCGGGGATCCGCAACGCCGAAGGCTCGGTGGCGTGGTACCGCACGACGCGTGCCGGTGGCGACCGCGCGGGCAGTACGCGCTGACGTTCCAGTCGGTGAACTACCGGGCGGACGTCTGGCTCGACGGCAGGCCGCTCGGCTCCCACCACGGCTCCTACCTGCCGTTCGAGGTGCGCGCGCAGCTCGCGAGCGGGGCCGCATCAGCTCGTCGTGCGCGTCGACTGGCGCGACCCCGCCGCGCAGTCGCGCGCGGGCTTCCACCGCACCTGGTTCAACTGGGGCGGCATCGACCGCGCCGTCGAACTGCGGCCGCTCGGCGAAAGCGAGCTGTCAACGCCGACGATCGCGACGACGCTCGGCGCGAGCGACGCAAGCGGCGCGCAATCGGCGACCGTGCAGGTGAGCGTCCAGGTGCACAACGCCGGCCCGGCGCGCACGATCGTGCCGAGCGGCTCGCTCGAACGCCCCGGCTCCGCCACGATCCCGCTGGCGTTCGCGCCCGTCCAGCTCGGCCACGGCCAGAACGCGATCGCGACGGCGACCGCGCAGGTCGGCGTCGCCTGCGCTGTGGTCGCCCGCCGACCCCAACCTCTACCGCCTGGAGATCGCCGTGGGCAGCGAGAGCAGCTACACGGCGCGGGTGGGGCTGCGCGAGCTGAGCTGGCACGGCGGGCGGCTGTACCTGAACGGCACGCGCCTGCTGCTGCACGGCGCGACGATCCAGGAGGACTCGCAGGCGCACGGCGACGCCCTGACGCCGAGCGACCAGGACGCGATCGTCGCCGAGCTGAAGGCGATCGGGGCGAACTGCGCGCGCGCCCAGCACCCGCTCGACCCGGGCCTGCTCGAACGGCTCGACGCGGCGGGGATCCTCGTGTGGCAGGGGATCGGGCCGGTGGAAGGCGCGGGGAACTGGTACTCGAGCACGCCGCGGCTGCTCGCCGAAGCCGAGCAGCAGGCGCGCACCGCGGTGCTCGCCGACGAGCTGCACCCGTCGATCATCGCCTGGAACCTCGTCGACGAGGTCGCCGGCAACGGCCGCGAAGCCGCCGAGGTGCGACTACGTGCAGACGCTCACCCGCTGGCTGCACGCCAGCGAGCCCACCCGCCCGGTGGCGGTGGACGTGTGGGGCGACCACCCTCCCGCGCACGCGGGCTCGCTCTACACGAACGTGGACGCGATCGCCGAGACCGACTACTCCGGCTGGTACGACTACCCGCAACGACACGCCGGCGCAGCTCGCGGCGGCGATGCGCGCGCGGCTGTCGGCGATGGAGCGCACGTTCCCGGGACGGATCCTCGCGATCAGCGAGTTCGGCGCCGAAGCCAACGGGCTCAACCCCTCCTCGGCACCCGGCGGCTATGGCTACCAGTCGCGCCTGCTGGCGGAGCACATCGCCGTCTACCGCGCCGACCCGAGGCTGAGCGGGATGCTGATCTGGCTGCTGCGCGACTACCCGCTGACGCCTCAGTTCAAGGGCGGCTCGATCCACTTCAAACTGCCGCATGTGCGGCTGATCGAAGGGATCAACGGCAAGGGCCTGTTCGCCACGGGACGGGCGCGCCAAGCCCGCTGCGCGGCCGTCGCGCGGCTGTTCAAAGCGCTGCCGGGCGGCTGAGGAGCGCGCGCCGCCGCTCAGCCGCGGTTGCCGCGCGCGATCCGGCGCAGGTCGATCGTCTCGTCGTAGAGCTGCGCCTCGACGCCCTCCTCGAGCGCGACCTCGCGCAGCGGCCGGCCGCTCTCGGTCGCCTTCCTGACGATCTCGGTTGCGCGGTCGTAGCCGATCGCGCCGTTCAGCGCGGTGGCGACGGCGAGCGTGGCGCCCGCCGAGGCGTCGGTGCCGGCGCGGTTGGCGCGGATGCCGTCGACGCACTTCTCGGCGAACACGCGCGAGGCGGAGCTGAGCAGGCGCAGCGAGTCGAGCAGGTTGCGTGCGATCAGCGGGATGCGCACGTTGAGCTCGAACTGGCCCTGCATGCCGCCGACGGTGATCGCGGCGTCGTTGCCGATCACCTGCGCGGACACCTGCAGGACGACCTCGGGGATCACCGGGTTGACCTTGCCCGGCATGATCGAGGAGCCCTTCTGCAGCTCGGGCAGGAACAGCTCGCCGATGCCCGCGCGCGGCCCGGAGCCCATCAGCGCGAGGTCGCCCGCGATCTTCGACAGCGACACCGCGAGCACCTTGAGCGCGCCCGGAGAGCTCGACGAGCGAGTCGCGTGCCGCCTGCGCCTCGAACGGGTCGAGCGGCGCGGCGATCTGCTTGAGCCCCGATTCGCGGCGCAGGCGCGCGCGCACCCTCTCGGCGAAGCGCGGATGCGTGTTCAGGCCCGTGCCCGGTGGCGGTGCCGCCGAGCGGGATCTGGCCGACGTGGACGAGCGCCGCGGCGATGCGCTCCTGCGCGAGCGCGATCTGCGCCGCGTAGCCGGCGAACTCCTGTCCGAGCGTCACCGGCACGGCGTCCATCAGGTGCGTGCGCCCCGACTTGACGACGCCCTGGAAGCTGCGGGCCTTGCGCGCGAGCGAGCGTTCGAGCTGCTTCAGCGCGGGCAGGAGCTCGTTCTGGGCGACGTCGAGCGCCGCCAGGTGCACGGCGGAGGGGAACACGTCGTTGGAGGACTGGCCCATGTTCACCTGGTCGTTGGGGTGCACGCCCGCACCGGCCAGACGCGCGATCACCTCGTTGGCGTTCGTGTTCGTCGAGGTGCCCGAGCCGGTCTGGAAGACGTCGATCGGGAACTGGTCGTCGTGCGCGCCGGCGGCGATCTCCGCCGCCGCCTTCTCGATCCGGCCCGCCGCCGCGCTTGCTGAGCAGGCCGAGCTCGCCGTTCACCGCCGCCGCGGCGCCCTTGATCCGCGCGAGCCAGTGGACGACGGCGACCGGCACCGTCTCGCCGGAGATCGGGAAGTTCTCGATGGCCTTGGCGGTCTCGCCGCCCCACAGCTCCTGAACGTCTGGCATTTGCTCTCCTAGTGACTACGATGGCCGGCCGCGACGCCCTGCGGGCACTCGCCCGGCGGCGTGGTCCTGAACCCTACCCGCAGAATGCCGCGAGCTCGCGCGCGAGCCCGACGGGATCGTCGTAGGCCATCAGGAAGCCCGTGCTCGGCAGCACCCGCAGCTGGCCCTGTGGCAGCAGGCGCAGCGCCTCTTCGGCGGGCGCGAGCGGATGCAGCGGATCCTGGTCGGCCCACAGCAGCAGGACCGGCATCTGCAGGCGCGGGTACAGCTCGAGCAGCTCGCTGTGCGGCCCCCAGCTCCACACGCGCACGCACTTCGCCCACGAGCGCGCGAGCTCGGCGTTGCCGGGCAGGTCGGCGAACGCGTGGCGCACGAGATCGGACGGCGGCGGGGTTGCCGCGCGCCGACAGCCGGCGCCCGCGCGAAGGCGTGAACACGAAGCGCGCTCCGTGCGAGACGAGGCCGTCCACGCCCGGGAGCGACGGCGGCGCGCACGACGCTGCGGAACGCCAGCCGGCGCCCCGGATACGTGGCGGGAGCGTGCAGCCGGTTGGACATCAGCACGATCCGGGCCGGGTGCACATGCCCCCTCGCCGACCGCGTCGCAGGAGGATCTCCGCGCCGGCTGCATGGCCGGCGATCTGCGGGCGCGGCCCGAGCACCTCTGCTGCGAAGCCGCCGAGCACCTCGGCGAACCAGTCGAGCGTGTAAGGGTGCTCCGGGCCGTACTCGGAGTCGCCGTGCAGCGGGAGGTCGGGGAGCACCACGCGGAAGCGGTCGGAGAGCTGCTCAACCGCCGGTTCCCACTCCTTGTGGGACAGCAGGCCGGAGTGCAGCAGGGCGAGCGGGGGACCTGCGCCGACCTCGCGGTAGGCCACGCGCGTGCCGTCCTGATGGTGGTAGAGGCGGAGCCGCACGGCCCCATCGTAAGCACGGCCGGCGCGAACGCCGGCTACGGGGCGATCAGCTGGTAGACGCGCACCTGGCCCGCTTCGCTCGAGGCGGCGAACGAGATCACGCGGTAACGCGTGCCGCCGTAGCGGACGCTGCCGCTCGCGGGCAGGCGGGAGGGACCGGGGGTGCTCGAGCCTGCAATCTGGCGGGAGCCCGCGCGAACGTAGCCGAGGGCGCCGGTGAGGCTCTGCAGTGCACGCGGATAGGAGGACAGCGGCGAGCCCACCGTGATGAACCGGTCCCAGACGCGGCGCCCGATGCGGCCGAGCTCGGCGACGCGGACCGCACCGCAGCCGACCGCCGCGCTGGCGGACGCAGGGACGAGCAGCGTCGCGCGCAGCGCGCTGTCGGGGAACGCGCGCGCGTGGACGGTGAAGGCCTCGTAGCGCTGGCCGGCGTAGTCCACAGGGCCGCTGTCGGGGAGCGCCGCCGCCGACTGCGCCAGCGTCCCTTCGACGGGCAGCCGGCGAGACCCCGTTCGCAGGATCAGCGGCAGTCCGACGAAGCGGTGCTCCAGCTTGACGTAGCCGAGGTCGTCCTGCACCGAGAAGACGTAGTGCCCCAGCACGCGCCCGCCCTGGCGCAGCGTCCCGCTCACCGGAGCGATGATGTACGGGCCCCCGACGTCGGCGAGCACTCCCCCGCCGCCGCTCACGCGCAGGCGCACGACGTGCGTGTGCGAGTACACGAGGCTCGTCACCGCCTGCGCCACCGCCGCGCGTTCACCGCGGGCGAGGGCGCTGAGCAGGGGACCGTAGCTCTCGATCTGGCGGCGGTCGGAGCGAACCTCGGGGCTTTCCAGCTCGAGCGCGTAGATCCGCTGCGCGACGAGCCCCGCCGCGAGCGCGGCGGCGTGCGTCGCGCCCGCGCCGCACGGGGGTTCCGCCGCCGCAGCAGCTGAAGCCCGGTGCGGGAGTACAAGCGTCTCGGGCGGCCGCACCGAGGCGGTGATCGTGATTTCGTGCTCGTCGGCGGCGTTGGAGCACGCGGTCAGGGCGAGCGTCACCGCCGCCACCGCGAGCGAACATGAGATTCTCTTCAGGAGGGACATCGAGCGTCTGCGGACGGCCGGCATCGGGGGAGGAGGGCCGCGACGATCACGATACCCGCGGGCGCCGGCGGGCGCGCCACTTCGAGCTTTGGCAACGAAGCGGCGCGCGAGCGGCGCGCGCCTAGAATTGCCGCTCGTGCCGGAAGCACCCGCCGCACGACTCCTGATCCCGCGCCGCGCGGTGGACGCGCGCCAGGAGCTGCCCGCGCTCGAGTCTCGAGGTGCTCGAGCGCTGGCGCGAGCGGGATGTGTTCGCCCGCTCGCTGCGCATGCGCGAGGGCGCGCAGCGCTGGGTGTTCTACGAGGGCCCGCCCACCGCGAACGGCCCGCCGGGCTCCCACCACGTGCTCTCGCGCGTGTTCAAGGACATCTATCCCCGCTTCCAGACGATGCGCGGGCGCTATGTCGAGCGCAAGGGCGGATGGGACTGTCACGGCCTGCCCGTGGAGATCGCCGTCGAACAGCAGCTCGGGATCTCCTCCAAGGCCGAGATCGAGGAGCGCGTGGGCATCGAGCGCTTCAACGCCGAGTGCCGCGCGTCGGTCTTCACGTTCCTCGAGGACTGGAACAGGCTGACCGAGCGGATCGGCTTCTGGATCGACCTCGACGACGCCTATCGGACGCTGGACGAGAGCTACATCGAGTCCGTCTGGTGGGCGCTCGCGCAGATTCACGCGGGCGGGCTGCTCTACGAGGGCAACAAGGTCGTCCCCTACTGCCCGCGCTGCGAGACGACGCTGTCCTCGCACGAGGTTGCGCTCGGCTACCGCGACGTCGTGGATCCGAGCGTCTTCTTGAAGCTGCCCCTCGCCGGCGGCGAGGACCGCCTGCTCGTGTGGACGACGACGCCGTGGACGCTGCCCGGCAACGTCGCGCTCGCGGTCGCGCCCGCTGCCGCGTATGTGCGTGCACGGGTGGGCGCGGACACCTACGTGCTCGCCGAGGACCGCCTCGCGGACGTGCTCGGCGAGGGCGTGGAGGTGCTCGAGCGCTTCTCGGGCGAGGAGCTCGTGAGCCGCTACTGCACGTATGAGGGGCCCATCTTCGCCGCCACCGACCGCGAGCCCGGCGAGCTGCCGATCCTCGCCGATGCCTTCGTCACGACCGCTGACGGCACCGGGATCGTCCACCTCGCGCCCGCCTTCGGCGAGGAGGACTACCGCGTCGCCGCCTCCTCGCCGCGGGTGCCGTTCGACGCGACGCGCGCGGAGACGCTCTACAACCCGGTTCGGCCCGACGGCACCTACGACGCACGCGTGCGCGATCGCGAGGGCCGCTCGTTCGAGGGGCGATTCGTCAAGGACGCCGCGCTCACCGCGGAGCTGATCGAGGATCTCGACGCGGCGGGGGCTGCTGCTCAAGGTCGAGGACTTCGAGCACGCCTACCCCCACTGCTGGCGCTGCGGCACGCCGCTGCTCTACTACGCGAAACCGTCGTGGTACATCGCCACCTCGCGGCTGCGGGAGGAGCTGCTCGCCGCCAACGACACGGTTGCCTGGCATCCGCCGCACGTCAAGGAGGGGCGCTTCGGCGAGTGGCTGAAGAACAACGTCGACTGGGCGCTCTCGCGCGAGCGCTACTGGGGAACGCCGCTGCCCGTGTGGCGCTGCCCCCGGGGCCACGTGCACGTGGTCGGATCGTTCGCCGAGCTGGCGGAGCGCTCGGGGCGCGAGCTCGCCGACCACCACCGGCCGTTCGTCGACGAGCTGAGCTTCCCCTGCCCGCACGAGGCCGGGGCGGCGGCCTGCGGGGAGCCGATGCGCCGCGTGCCCGAGGTGATCGACGTGTGGTTCGACTCGGGCGCGATGCCGTTCGCGCAGCACCACTACCCGTTCGAGAACGAGCAGGCGCTCGAGCTCGGCTTCCCCGCCGACTTCATCTGCGAGGCGCAGGACCAGACGCGCGGCTGGTTCTACTCGCTGCTCGCCGTCTCGACGCTGCTCGGCTGGGGCGCCCCCTACCGCAACGTGGTGTGCCTCGGGCTGATCCTCGACGAGGAGGGTCAGAAGATGTCGAAGTCGCGCGGGAACACGGTGGAGCCGTGGCAGGTCCTCGAACGCTATGGCGCGGACGCCTTCCGCTGGTACTTCTTCACGTCCAAGCAGCCGTGGGACGGATACCGCTTCTCGCTCGAGACGATCGGCGAGGGCGTGCGGCTGTTCCTGAAGCAGCTGTGGTCGACGTACTACTTCTACGCGCTCTATGCGAGCGTCGCCGCCGAGCAGCTGCGCGCGCCGGACTCCGGGCACCGCGAGCTGGCAGCCGACGAGCGCGACCTCGACCGCTGGGCGATGTCGCGCACCGCGGCGACCGCGGAGCTCGTGTGCGAGCGCCTCGAGGCGTACGACGCGACGAGCGCCGGTCGCGCGATCTCGGCGCTCGTGGACGAGCTCTCCAACTGGTATGTGCGCCGCTCGCGCCGGCGCTTCTGGGACGGCGATCCCGCTGCGTTCCGCACGCTGCGCGCGTGCCTGCTCGCCGTCTCCAGGATGCTCGCGCCGTTCTGCCCCTTCGTCTCCGACGAGATCTACGACAACCTCGACGGCTCGCTCGAGAGCGTCCACCTCTGCGACTTCCCCACCGCCGCCGAGCTCGGCGGCCGCGAGGAGGAGCTCGAGCAGGCGATGGCGCTCGCGCGCGAGACGGTACGGCTCGGGCTGGGCGCCCGTGGACAGGCCAAGATCAAGGTGCGCCAGCCGCTGGGAGAGGCCGTCGTCGTCGCCGACGGGCGCGAGCGGGAGGCGATCGAACGTCTCGCCGATGTCGTGCGCGACGAGCTCAACGTCAGGCGCGTGCGCTTCGTAGCCGCCGCCGATGAGCTCGGCAGCTACGAGGTCAAGGCGAACTACCGCTCGCTCGGGCCGCTGTTCGGCAAGGACATGCCGCTCGCCGCCGAGGCGGTCGCTTCACTGGACGGCGCGCACGTCGCCGCCGCGGTGCGCGACGGCGGGCGCATCGGCATCACCGTCGCCGGGCGCGAGCACGTGCTCTCCCCGGAGGACGTGATCCTCACGATGCGCGCGCCCGGAGGGCTACAGCGTCGAGCGCGAGGGCGCGCACGCCGTCGCCCTCGACCTCGAGGTGGACGAGGACCTGCGCGCCGAGGGCCGCGCCCGCGAGATCGTCCACGCCGTCCAGAACGCACGCAAGACGGCCGGCCTCGAGGTCGAGCACAGGATCGAGCTGGCGCTGTACGGCGCTGCCGAGCTGCTCGACGCGGCCGCGAGGCACCGCGACTACCTGATGGGCGAGACGCTCGCCCTCGAGCTCGACCTCGGCGACCGCGCCGCGCAGGAGAGCGCGGCGATGGACTACTGCCGAGCAGACGCAGATCGACGGCCTCGAGCTCGCGATCGGGGTGCGCCGCGCCGCTACGCCCGGCGCCCCGGCGGCTGCTAGGCCGCGGTGAGGGCCGGCTCGATCTCCTGCTCGAGCTTCTTCTTGGGGTAGGCGCCGATCACCGTCTTCACCGGCTGGCCGCCCTTGAACAGGATCAGCGTCGGGATCGAGAGCACCTGGAAGCGCGCCGCGGTCTGAGGGTTCTCGTCGATGTCGAGCTTGACGATCCGCAGATCGTCGCGCTCGGCAGCGATCTCCTCGAGCACGGGAGCGACCACGCGGCAGGGACCGCACCACGGCGCCCAGAAGTCGACGAGCACGGGCGCTTCGGCCTCGAGGACCTCGGCGTCGAAGTTGTTGTCTGTGACCTGCGGAAGGTTGCCTGCCATCGGTTCTCCTTGGATCGCTTACCCCTCACTATACAAAATGAAGGAAGGGTTCCCGATCGCCGTCGGCCGGGCCGCCGGGAGCTCGTCGACGCCCCGCGCGGGCGCCGCGCTCAGCGCTCTCGCGGACGGCTATCGTTGGCTGCATGGTCCCCCTCGCCGTCAGCGGACCGATCGTCATCGCGGTGGTGGTCGTGGCCGCGGTCGTGCTCGTCGTGATCCTGCTGCGCGCCGAGAACCGCGAAGAGCTGCGCGACCGCTCGGACGACGAGAGGTAGCGCGCCCGCACGGCGAGGAGACGAGCTCGCCCCCGGCGGGCGCGGCGCCGGTGCGGAGAGCTCAGTGCACGACGACGGTCCAGCCTTCGGAGACGCGCACGATCGGCGGGTGGATGTGCGTGAGCGCGGTGAACAGGTGCGGCGAGACGTACACCTCGATCAGCGCCGAGACGACGAGCAGCGGCAGCGCGATCGCGACCGTCACGACGGTGGCGGCGAGCATCGTCTCCCATTCGCCGCGCCTGCTCGCGATGATCCACGCGGCGAGCGGGAGGAACAGCGCCGTCAGCTCGAGCACGGCATGTGGGAGCACGCCAAGCAGCAGCAGGCCCGGGGCGACGCCGAGGAAGTGGGAGACGCCCGCGAGGCTGTGGCCGATGCGGTAGGCCTGCGCGGTGAGCGAGAAGGCGGTGGCGCAGACGACGAAGGCGATCGCGATGGGTCCGCCGTGCTCGTGCAGCCAGCGTGAGACGCCCTCACGATGGGGCGCCTGCAACGGCAGCGAGCTGCCGGCTATGAACCCGGCGACGCAGGCCATCGCGTGCAGCGCGAGCACCGGCAGGTTGCTCGCGAGCACGCGCGCCACGTCGCCGACGCCCCCCACGGCGAAGGGCGGCTGCAGGACTGATGATCTGCTGGTAGCCGCTGTCGAGCGTCGCCACCAGCCACACCGCCGCGAGCAGCCCGACGGCGGCGAGGGCTGAGCCGGCTGCCCAGCGCCCGACCACGCCGGCGGGCGCCGCCTGCCAGTGGCGCAGCGTCGCGCGCGTGTGGCGCAGCCCGTGGGCGAACGCGTATGAGGAGGCGTCCATCGCCTCTGCATCGGCGACCCCGGGCGCTAGCTGAAGCGCAGCCGCGGCACGAGCCACATCGCCTCGACGGCGATCCGCCACGACATCTTGCTCTGGCCGTGCTCGCGGTCGCGGAAGACGATCGGAACCTCAACCACCTCGAAGCCCGCCTGCACCGCCCGGTAGGTGAGCTCGACCTGGAAGGCATAGCCCTGCGAGCGCACGCGATCGAGGTGGATCGCCTCGAGCACCTCGCGCCGGAAGCACTTGAAGCCGCCCGTCAGGTCGCGCACCTGCAGCCCCAGCACGATCCGCGCGTACGTGGAGCCGCCCTCGCTCACGATCCGCCTGAGGAGACCCCAGTCGCGCACGCCGCCGCCGGGAACGTAGCGGGACCCGAGCGCGAGGTCGGCGCCCGCGCGTACGGCGGCGAGCAGGCGGGCGAGGTCGGCGGGATCGTGCGAGAAATCGGAGTCCATCTCCATCAGGTAGCCCGCGCCGCGGTCGAGGGCGTGGCGGAAGCCGGCGAGATAGGCGGGGCCGATGCCGTTCTTCTCGTGGCGGTGGAGAACCTCCACCCAGCCCAGCTCCTGCGCCAGTCCGTCCGCGATCTGCCCGGTTCCGTCGGGCGAGGAGTCATCGACGACGAGCACGCGGTAGCCCTCCGGCGACGCCGCCGCGAGCACCTCGCCGGAGGCGCGGACGATCGCCTCGACGTTCTCGGCCTCGTTGTATGTGGGCAGTACCAGCCACGGCTCGCCGGACATCGCGCGGCGTACCCTAGAGCGTGAGCGGGATCTGCGACAGGCCTCCTCGCGCCTTGCGCTGGGAGCGGGCGCCCTACGCTGATGCCCGTGCCCGAGCCGCCGATGCCCAATGCCGCGATCGCCGAAGCGCTCGACGAGCTGGGAGACCTGTACGAGCTGGACGGCGCGATCGTGCATCGCGTGCTCGCCTACCGGAGCGCGGCGAAGAGCGTGCGCGACGCGTCCGTGTCGGTTGCGGCGCTCGCGCTCGAGGGCCGCGCGAGCGAGCTGCCCGGGATCGGCAGCACGCTCCAGGAGAAGATCGAGACGCTCGTGCGGACGGGGTCGATCCCCGCAGCCGAGAAGCTGCGCGCGCGTTTCCCGCCCGGCGTCGTCGCGATCACGCGCCTTCCCGGCCTCGGTCCCAAGCGCGCCCGCCTGCTGCACGAGGAGCTGGGGATCGACTCGCTCGAGTCGCTGCGCGCGGCGGCGGAGGCAAGGGCGACTGCGCACCGTCCGCGGCTTCGGCCCGAAGGTCGAGGCGAGCGTGCTCGAGGCGCTCGAGCGGATGCCTGCGGGGGCGGACGCCGAGCCGCCGGCTCGAGCCGCGCGCTTCCTTCTACCGCGCGCGATCGAGATCGGCGAGGCGATCGCCGACGGGCTGGCGGAGGCCGGCGGCGCGGGCACGCAGGTGCAACTCGCCGGCTCCGCCCGCAGGCTCGCCGACAGCGTGAAGGACATCGACCTCGTGGCGGTGGGCGAGCAGCCGGCGAGGTTGGCGGCGCTGCTCGGCGAGCTTCCGGAGATCGAGCGGGTCCTCTCGTCCGGCGAGTCCGGCGCCCGAGCTGTCACCCACTCGGGGATCACCGTGGAGCTGCGGGTGGCGCGGCCGGAGCAGCTCGGCAACCTGCTCCAGCACTTCACCGGCTCCGGCGCGCACAACGCAGCTTTGCGCGAAGCCGCGGTGCGGCGCGGCCTGCACGTCTCCGAGTACGGGATCCTCGACGACGCCACGGGCGATACGGAGACGTGCGCGAGCGAGCAGGAGGTGTACGAGCGCCTCGACCTCCCCTACATCCCGCCCGAGCTGAGGGAGGACCGCGGCGAGCTCGAGGCGGCACGGCTCACGGCGGGCGCCCGTCCACGCAGGAGCGCGAAGCACGCGGCGCGCGTCGAAGGGCTGCCGGAGCTGATCGAGCTCGGCGACATCCGCGGCGACCTTCACAGCCACACCGTGGCGTCGGACGGCCACAACACGATCGCGGAGATGGCTGAGGCGGCGCGGGAGCGGGGGTATGAGTACCTCGCGATAACCGACCACTCGGCGAGCCACGGGTTCGGCAACGCGGTGTCCCCCGACGAGCTGCGGCGCCAGATCGAGCGCGTGAAAGACGTGAACGGGCGAATCGAGGGGATCGAGCTGCTGGCGGGCAGCGAGGTGAACATCCTGCCCGACGGCTCGCTCGACTACGAGGACGGGCTGCTCGCGGAGCTCGACTGGGTGGTGGCGAGCGTACACACCGCGTTCGCCGCCGGCGAGCAGGCGATGACCGAGCGGATGCTGGCGGCGATCGAGCACCCGCTGGTGGACGCGATCGGCCACCCCACCGGCCGGCTGATCGAGCGCCGCCGGCCCTACGCGGTGGACCTCGAGGCGGTGTTCGCGGCGGCGGCGAAGTCGGGCACGCTGCTCGAGATCAACGCCAACCCGGATCGCCGCGACCTCTCCGACGTGCACGCGCGCGCAGCCTCGCGGGCGGGCGTGCTGCTCGTGATCGACTCGGACGCGCACCGCGTGCGCACGCTCGCGAACATGCGCTGGGGCGTCGCCACCGCGCGGCGCGCGTGGCTGCGGCGCCAGGACGTCGCGAACACCCGCCCGCTGGCGGAGCTACTCGCCCTGCGCAAGAAGGCGCGGCAGTAGCCGCTCCGCGACGACGCGGTCGACGGCGGCGCGCCGGTACGGAGCGAGCGCCTCTGCCGCGCGCTGCGCGTAGCCCGGCAGCGGATCGGTGAGTGCTGCGGCGAGAGCCGCTGCGAGGTCCTCGCCGACGAGGCGCTCGTCGAGGCGGCGCGCGATCGGCAGCGCCGCGTAGGGCCCTGGCGAGGGAGTGCTCACGAGCAGGCAGCCGTCGGCGAGCGCCTCGAGCTGGGCGATGCCGTAGTCCTCGCGGCGGGGGGCGCATGCGAACACACGCGCACGCCGGAGCAGGGCGCGGTAGTGCTCGGGGCTGAGCTCGCCGTGGACGTGCACGCCCTCGTCCGCCGTGATCGAGATGCCGGCGCGCTCGAGGTCCCGCGCGCTGGCTCCCGCGACGTGCAGCTCCTCGCCCGCGAGGCGGCCGTCGCGGCGCAGCTCGCGCCAGGCTGCGAGCACGCGGTCGAGGCCCTTCTTCTCCGGGTTCGCCGCGTACGTGAGGACGGCGATGTCGCGGTCGCCGGACGGCGCCCGACGGCTCCACCGCCACCGCCAGCACGAGCGCGCCGCCCCGTCCCAGCCCGTCGAGCCCAGCCTCGGCTAGCGCGCCCTCGCTCCACGGCAGCAGCAGCTCGGCGGCGGCGAGCCGCCGGTGCTCGAGCGGACGCTGCCAGACGCCGTGACGGCCGGGCCGGTTCGCGCTCGCGGTGGCGTCGAAGCGGATCGCACCGGGCCGCGGCCACATCAGAGCGGCGGTGGTGCTCGAGTAGACGACCGCGCGGGGCGGGCGCTCGAATCGCGCGAGGGCTCGCGTGCGCGGCAGCGCGCGCCGCGCGCGCCCAGCCGAGATCCGTGAGCATCAGCGTGCGCCGCGGCGGCGGGCGGCGCGGCCGCCGTGAGCGCCACGCTGGCGCCCGGCGCGGCGGATCGAGTCCTCGAGCTCGCTGTCGGCGCGGCGCAGGCCCTCCGTCGAGCCGAGCGAGACGATCAGGACCTCGGGCGCCCGCGAGCGCGGGCATCTCAGGTGACGGCGCCGTTCACCCGTTCGCTGCGGATCGCCTTGAAACCCGGCGTGCGGTCGAGCGCCATCGGCCGCAGCGGCGAGGTGCGGCGAACGTAGAAGACCGCCCCGTCTCGCTCCTCGATCGCGACCACGGCCGCATCCTGGCGGCGCCAGGCGAGCGCCCAGATGAGCGCGAAGCCGGTGGCGATGCCCGGGATCTGCGGCGCGAGGAAGCCGAGTCCTCCGGACAGGAGCGTGAACACGAGCAGCGGCCACAGGCGGTTGAGGAGCACGGCGCTCGGGTGATGCTCGGGAAGCGTGGTGGTGGCTTTCGCCCCGGCGAGCAGCCGCGCGATCGGCGGGTTGGTCTGGGCGCGGCGGCCGCTGCGCAGCCCGATGATCGCCGCGATCAGCCACCAGCCGACGGCGATCGGAACGAGCAGGCTGTTCGAGTCCGCGCCCACCGCGAGCACCGTCACCGCCGCGAGCGCGGTTGCGGCTGCACCGCTGAGCAGGACGGTTGCGCGCAGGAAGTCGACGAACCTCACGACCTACAGAAGCGCCTCGAGCAGGCCGCGCACGCCGGCCGGTCCATCGACCGTCAGGTCTGCCTCGTGCGCGAGCTCGGGCGGAGCTTCGTCGGAGGCCACCGCGACGCACACCGCGTCGTTGAGAGCGCCGGACTCGACGAGCGCGCGCAGGCCGCGGAACGCGTCGAGGTCGGTCGTATCGTCGCCGACATAGAGCGCGGCGCTCACGGGCACGCTGCGGAGCAGGCTCGTGATCCCGAGCCCCTTGTCGAGCGCGACCGGCGGGCGCACCTCGAGCACCTTGCGCCCCCAGTGCACGGCGAAGCCCTCCTCGGCGGCGAGCTCGGCGATCTTCCGCACGGCGGCCTCCGCGCGCCTCCTCGTCGGGCGCGCCGCGCCAGTGGAAGGCGGCGATCGTGCCCTTGTCCTCCCTGCGCACGCGCAGGCGCTCGGCGTCGCGGCGTGAAGACGCGCCCCGCGAAGGCATCCACGCGCGCCGACCACTCGGCGAGCTCGGGGTCGACCTCGGGCCTGATCGCCCGCGGGCGCAGGAGCTCGCCGCCGTGGTTGCCCACGTAGGCGATCGTCCCGATCGCGACGATCTGGCGGGCGGTGGTGGCGCGGCGCCCGCTGACGCAGCCCACCATGCCGTAGCGCCCGGCGATCTCGATCAGCAGCGTGCGTGTCGCCTCCGGCACGTGAGCATCGGCTGCGTGGCGCACGATCGGCGCGAGCGTGCCGTCGATGTCGAGCAGCACAGCGGCGTGCGCGGGATCGGCGCGGATCGGCTCGAGCGCCTCCACGAGCGTAGCGGCGGGGGACACGAGGTCTAGTATGGCGCGCATGGTGGCCGGCCCGTCCGCTCGTGCCCTTGACTGCTGAGCCGCCGCTGGGACGCCGTCTGCGGCTGGCGGTGATCGGCACGCTCGCAGGACTGTTCAGCGGGCTGTTCGGCGTCGGCGGCGGAGCCGTGATCGTGCCGCTGCTCGTGCTGTGGATGGGTTACGAGGAGCGCGCCGCCACCGCCACCTCGCTCGCCGCGATCGCCTTCATCGCCTCCTTCGCCGCAGCCGTCCAGGGCCTCTACGGGAACGTGCGCGTGGGCGACGCGCTGCTCGTCGGCGTGCCCGCTGTGGCCGGCGTGCTGATCGGCACCTGGCTGCAGCAGCGGCTGCCCGGGCGGGCGATCGCGCTGTCGTTCGCGGCGGTGCTCACGGCGAGCGCCGTGGAGCTCGTCCTCAGGTGATAGGCGCGGTCGCGATCGGCCTCGCCGGCGGCATCATCGCCGGCCTTCTCGGCGTGGGCGGAGGCGTCCTGTTCGTGCCCGGCCTCGTGATCTTCCTCGGGCTCGACCAGCACCAGGCGGAGGCCACGTCGCTGCTCGCGATAGTGCCGGTGGCGATCGTGGGCACCTATCGCCAGGACCGCTACGGCAACGTGCGCCGCGCCGACGCGCTGCTGCTCGGAGCGCTGTCGGTGGCGGGGGCTGCGGCGGGTGTGGCACTCGCCAACGCGCTGTCGGGCGAGGTGCTGCGCGACGCGTTCGCGGCGCTGCTGCTCGTGGTTGCGGGCCAGCTCGTGCACCGCACCCTCGGCGCCGGGGGAGACGCCCCGCGGGGGCCCTCTCGAGCGCCTCCGGCGCGCCCCGGCGCCTGAGCGGCGTCCACACCCGTGGCAAGGCGCCCTGCGATCGCCTAGACTGGTCCGCGATGGGACTCGACAACCCCCTTCACATCGCATTCCTCGTCGTGATCCTGCTGCTCGTGTTCGGCGCGAGGCGCCTGCCCGAGATCGGCCGGTCCCTCGGCTCGGGGATGCGCGAGTTCAAGGACTCGGTGACCGGCGCCTCGCAGCAGAGCGCGCTTCCGCCCGGCCCGCAGCAGCAGCAGGCTGCAGCGCCCGCGGCGGCGCAGCCCGCGGCGGCGCAGCCCGCGGCGCAGCCGGTCGCGCCCGCCGTCGCCGAGGCCGCGCCGGCTGAGGCGCCCGCGCCCTCGCACGCGGACGCACCGAGCTCCTAGCGCCCGACCGCCCCGACGGCGCCGGCAGGCATCGCCCGCCGCGGCATGCTCGCTGCACGCGCGCGTCGGATCACCCGGCGTGGCGGATCGGACCCGTGGCGACCGCCTCGAAGGCGGACCCGGGGACCTGCTTGAGCTGGTCGAGGTCTTCGTCGTTCCAGCGCGCGTCGGGTGCTCCCGTGATGTACCAGGGCGAGCCGTTGTCGGCGACGATCAGCCCGTAGCGCTTCAGCGCGCGCATCACCACGAGCGCCTGCCCGTGAAAGCCCGCGAGGCTGTAGGCAGCCTTCAGCCGCAGGCGCAGCCCCATCGGCGGCAGCGCGGGGTCGCTGTCGCCCGAGGCGAAATGAACGGCGGGATGGATGTAGCCGCGCTGCGTGCGCGGAACCGTCACGCGCAGCGCGTGGTCGATGCGACCGGCGTGCACCTCCGCATAGCGGGCGAGCAGCGGGAAGATCGGCAGGCCCGCCGCGTCGGCGGACGTCCAGCCTTCGGGGCGCAGCGCGTTGCTGCGCAGGTTGAAGACGGCGCCCGAGGCGGCTTCCCAGCCGCTCCCGCGCCGGGCGGCGGCGTAGAGCTCATACAGGCGACAGCTGCCGCGCTGGAGCACGAGCACGTGGCGGTCGCCTTCTTCCCCCGCCCCCTCGACCGGCGCGCCCGGCGGCACCGGATACGGGCCCGGGTTCGATTCCGAGCCGTATTCGGTGAACGTGATCGGCACCCGCGGCTGGGCGGCGCCCACGACGGCGAAGGGGATGCCGTATCCGGGATTCGAGCCGAAGTCGGGGTGCAGGTGCGCGGCGATGCCGATGCTCGCCACGTAGCGCGCCGAGTTGGGATCGACGGGGGCGCGCGAGATGTCGTGGTTGAGGGGGTTGCTCGCCGGCAGGATCGGGCAGCCGTATTCGCGCGGCGGCGGCGCAGGCGCAGGGACGCTCGGGGGGTGCCGAGCGCCCGCGGCGGCGACGGACAGGCCGCTCGCCCCGGCGGCGAGCGCCATCAGCGCTGCCGTCAGTGACAGCGTGAGGTGCAGAGCGAGACTGCGTGATCCACGGCTCATGCGAACGACGCTAGTGCGCCGTGCGGCCGCCCCGAACGCCGTTGGACGATCGGCTGCGCCGGCGACACTCGCTCGCCAGGCGCGCGGCTACTGGCGCTCGACGAGCGCCTTGAAGTTGTGGAGAGCTTCTTCGAGGGACTTGGCATTCATGCGCTTGACGATGAGCGCATCGGCTATCTTGCCGAACACGCCGGCCGGCAGCGCGTAGTCGAACGTCGTGGTGAGGCGTGTTCCATCGCCCTCCGGGGTGAGCTCCCAGCGAGCGCGCCCCGACAACATGCCCTCCATTTCGAGTAGCTGCAACTTGCCCGGCTGGTAGTCGAGAACCGTCTCGGTGATCGGCATGGAGATGCCCGCCGACTTCACCTTGAAGACGACCTTGCCCCCTTCCTCGGGGAAGGGGGCGGCGATGTCGATCTCCGTCATGCCCGGATACCAGTCCGGCCAGCGACTGGCATCGCTCAGGCGGGCCATCGTGGCCTGTGGCGAAGCATTGATCTGGACATTGCGTTGCACGATCGCCATCGTGGATCTCCCCGCTCTCTGTTGCCGCACGCCGTTCCGGCGCGAAGTCTATGTCCCCGCCGCGTTGCTGCTTCAGGCGCGAGCGAGCAACCCGACAGACCCACCCGGCCATCCGGGAGACCCTGCCCGCCCCGGGCGGGGCGCACCGCGATACTGCGACACGACATGCCCCCAGACAAAGTGGATCTCGCCAAGCGATTCGGGGACGCCTACAACCGCCGTGACGTCGATGGCGCCTTCGCCGAGCTCGTGACCCCCGACTTCGAGTGGTGGCCGGCCCTGACGAGGGCCTATGAGGGCGGCTGCTATCGCGGACGCGAGGGCGTCGAACGGTTCGTCGCCGACACGAGCGAAAACTGGGAGGAGCTCCAGGGCGTTGCCGAGGAGTTTCGCGACCTCGGCGATCGCGTGCTCGTGTCCGGTCGGCTCAAGGGACGCGGGAAGGGCAGCGGCGCCCCGATCGACCAGCCATACACGGCAATCCTCGACTTTCGCGGCGAGCGGATCTGGCGCTTTCGAGCGTACTTTGATCGCGCCGAGGGGCTACGTGCAGCGGGGATCTCCGAGTCGACACCGTAGACGCCGGCTCTGAGCCCTGCCGGGCCTGGGCGTATCGAACACTCTTCATCAGTTTCCCGGAGCTGCGGATTTCGCGAGGATCCCCTCAGGCCAGGCGCGTCGGTGTCTCCGGGTGCGTGTCGAGGGGCCCTGCCGCGGCGAGTAGGCTTGGGTCGCTGGCTGCGTGGTCGGGCGAGACCGCCGCGCGCACGCACGTCGACGAATCGAACCCGGAGGAGAGCAATGCAGGCGGCAGGGATCGACCAACAGGAGTTCCGCGCTCGCCAGCGCGGCGACTGGAACGAGGCATCCAAGGGCTGGCGCGACTGGAGCGAGTTCATCGACCGGGCAACCGCGCCGGTCAGCGAACGGCTTGTTGCAATGGCTCGCGTGGAACCTGGTCAGCGCGTACTCGACGTCGCGGCCGGCTACGGTGAACCTTCGCTCACGGCCGCGAAGATCGTCGGGCCGGAGGGCGGGGTCGTCGCGACGGACATCTCGGCGGGCATGCTGGCGTATGGTCGCGAACGCGCAACGGCGGCCGGGCTGCAGAACGTCGAGTTCATAGAGTCGGATGCCGCCTCGCTGGACTTCCCGCCGGGCAGCTTCGACGCGGCCGTGTCGCGATGGGGAATCATCTTCGAGCCCGATGGCGAGGGCGCGGCACGCCGCGTCCGAAGCTTCCTGAAGCCGGGCGCCAGCATGGCGATCAGCTCGTGGGGCCCGCCCGAGCGCGTCCCGTTCATCGCGGTCCCGATGCGCACGGTGATGAAGCTCCTGGAGGTTCCGCCACCGCCGCCGGGTACGCCGGGACCACTGTCGCGCCCGACGCCCGCTGCCATCGGCGGCCTGCTCGAAGGCGGCGGGTTCGCCGAGGTCGAGGTCGAGGAACTGGAGATCACCTTCGAGTACGACTCGGCCGAGGAGTTCACGCGCAGTACCCAGGAGATGATCCCGCCCGTCACGAACATGCTGAAGCCGCATCCACCCGAGGTGCAACAGCAGGTATGGCAGGCGGTCACCGATGCCGCCCGCGCGCACGCTTCCGAGGACGGCAGCGTGCGTTTCACGAGTCTGGTGCTTGTCGCCGCCGGACGAGCCTGATCGACAAGCTGCGAATCTCTAGAAGCGCAAGGGCTCACACAGCGGCAGCAGCTCCTCCTCGGAGCGCTCAGGAAAGAAGCACTCGCGCAGCTGGGCCAACGTGAGCACGTGCCGTTCGGACAAGGGGCCGAAGGAATTCCGCTCCGCGACGCCGGCGCGCATTTGGTAGAGCGCGAGCGGGGAGATGGGTTTGATCGAGATCCCCTCCAGTTCCACCGGCGGCTGGTCGAAGAGGTCGTCGGGCAGCCGCAGCTGATAGCCAGCGGGCGCCTCCTCCCCGCCGACCGTGAACGACAGCCTGTGGACTCGCATCCAATGCTTGCCGTCCTCCTCGTCGACAACGCCGAGGTCGAGCTTCAGCTCGCCGTTCTGGCCGAACAGGTAGAAGGGCACGCCCGGAGCAGCCTCGCCCCATGTCTCCCAGGTGGCGAAGCCGAGCTCCGCGAGCTGGGCGAGCCGCAGCTTCTGCTCGCTGCGCGGGAAGGTCACGTCGACGTCCTCGTGCTCGCGTGTGATGCGGCCTGCCAGCAGCGCGTCCTCGGCGTAGCCGCCCATGAACGAGAGCGTCGGCTCGAGCGCCGCGAGCTTCGCGATCAGCTCGAGCTGCCGGTCGGTGAGGTCATCGTTGGGCATCGTCCGGCAGTATCGCCTGGCTCGTTGACGGTTTCTCCCGGCGCTGCGGATACCGCTCTGAGGCGCCCGATTCAGGCCTGGAGCCCGGCGGCTTCGAGGGCCTCCGAGCGATCTCGGTAGACGTAAGTCGATGTCAAGCGATCGTCGCGGAGGGTAACGACGTGCGCGTCTGGCAGCTCGATCGGCACTCCGCTCGCGCTGCCCTCGGCGACGACGCGCACGAACACCACTACCCGGTCGCCCGCGTCGATGAAGCGCTCGGGCTCAAAACGCCATTCGCCCCAGGCGTCCCGCAGCATCGCGAGCAGTTGCGCGAATCCCTCTCTTCCCCTGAAGACCGGTTCGCCCTCCGGGTAGCCGCCGGGAAGCCCAAGCTCGTACTCCTCGTCGAGGTAGTCGCGAAACACGCGATCGACGAACGCGGAATCGTCGTTCCGGTCGGTACCCCCCAGACTGGGGAGCAACGCATACCAGCGACGGACAAGCTCGATGTTCGGCGACATCGTTCCGAGCTCGACGTTCGAAGACGCCATCGACCAAGGCTTGCACACCGACCGTCTGGAGGCCCTGCCAGCCCTGGGCGTACCAACCAGTTTTGATCAATCTTCCGAAGCTGCGCGTGCCGCGCGGCTAGCCTCGACTCTCGGCGCTAGACTCGGGCGACCCTTCAGCGAGGAGGTCTCATGAGCGCTTCAAGCTCGTCTCAGCCCTGCCGACGCTCCGCGGCTGCGTCGGGAAGCCTGCTCTTGGTCGTGGTACTCGCACTGCTGGTGATCAGCTCGCCTGCCGAGGCGAAGGGGAAAGGCCACATCACGTTTGCGGGCCTGAAGGCGGCCACGACATGCATCCCCGGCCCGATCGGAGGAGGAAGGACCTCCAGCTACCACCTGAGCTGGGAATCGGCTACCAAGAAGAACAAGCGCTCACGGTTTGTTTACGAGGTCTACCAGGCGACCACGCCTGGCGGCGAGGACTTCTCGACACCGACATACACGACTGCTCCCGGCGTTACTTCCTTCGACACGCCACAGCTGCCGACGGAAGACACCTTCTACTTTGTCGTCCGCGCGCGAGATCGGGCAGGCAACGAAGACTCGAACACCGTCGAGCGGGAAGGCGAAAACCTCTGCGTGTGATGCACCTGCTCGTTGCGTCCCTTCGCGCAGGGGCGCAACGCCAGAGTCTCACCACGATCCCCCTTGCCAGTCGACTGATCGCAGACGCGCCTGCGTACCGTGGCGGCGCTCAGGCGCCTGCCAGCCCTGGGCGTGGTCGACCATTTTGATCAGTTTCCGGAGCTGCGGATCCGGCGCTGCTAGCCGCCCGTACGGAGTCGGGTCATGGGTCCGAAGTGCCTACAGCGCGTAGTCTTTGGAAGCCCAGTCGGACCCGCAGACGGGTCGCTCCCTTGATGCCCGGCTCTGAGCTGAACCCAAGCGAACTTCCGTTCAACCCTGAGTTCAAGCTCGGACTGGCCTTGCTGGCTCCGCGGGCGGCTGCTGTCAATCGGTGGATGGAAGAACGCAGGACGCTCAAGGAAAGTCGCCTGCTCGAATTCACGGCGGCAGCGGAGGCATCCAGTGCCGGTTCGCGTGAAGCCCTGATGGCGCGCTGCCGGGAGAACGAGGAGCTGAGTGACTTCGCAGAGTCAGTGCTGCGCCTGGCCGTCGCGGAGGCATCGCGACGAAAGACCTCGGCCCTGGGACGCCTGCTGGCCCTCGGTCTCGGCGAGGATCAGCAGACCGAGATCGACGAAGCGTGGCTCATGCTAAATGCGGTCGCCGATCTAGAGCCCCCGCACCTTCGCGTGCTGCGACGACTGAAAGATGAGGGCACCGCTGGCAAGGGCATCCTGGACATCGAGCTCGCTCGCATGTTCCCGAATGGGTTGGCGCTCATGTATCCGTTGTTGAAGACGCTCGAACGCCACGGCCTCGCGGGCCCGTTGTCGAGTACATCGGATCCCGGGGCCGCCGTCGAGTGGGGGATCTGGGAATTTGGCGTTCTCGTGCTTGACCGGCTGTTCCCAGAGGAAGCACGCGACGAGGGCTAGCGCAGCATCGCGGCTCGCTCGCGGCGTTCCTCGGCTCTCGACGCAGCGACCCAGCAGGATTGGGTAGCGCGCTGCTCTTGGCGAGCCGGTGAGGGCGAACGGCTACTGCCGGCCTGCCCGGTTGCAGGCCGTGCGGCCCCTGGGCAAAGCGATTGATTGTTGTCAACTGGCCGGAGCTGCGGATACCGCGCAGCTGAAGGCACGTTCGCGACTAACGAGGCATGGGTCGGCCTGACGGACCGACGGGCTAGGCTCCGGCGGTCGTGTCGCTGACCGCCCTGACGTCCGCGGAGATCTCGCTGCCGACCCAGGCCGATGGCGCGCGCGTCAGCGACCGGATCGCTGTTCTGGCCGACACCGTCGACGTCGTCGGGCTGACCGACAATCACGCCGGCCAGCCGCGGATGTCGCCGCTGGCTGCGGTAGCGCTCGCACGGGAGCGGGGCGTGGGGACAATCGTCCACGTTTCCTGCCGCGATCGCAACCGGCTTGCCCTGCAGTCCCAGGTCGTGGGCGCGGCGGCGCTCGGCGCTGAGGCGGTCCTCTGCATGCAGGGCGATCCGGTGCCTGGCATCGAACATGTGGCCGACATGACCGCCACGCAGCTCATTGCGAGCGCGCCCGCATGGAGCGCCCCGTACCCGCTGGCGGTCGGGGCGGTCGTCAATCCCTTCGCCGAGGACGTCGACCGGGAGTTGCGGCTCCTGCGGCGCAAGATCGCCGCTGGAGCAACCTTCGTGCAGTCGCAGATGATCTTCGACCTCGGGCGCTTCGAAGCGTTCCTCTCGGCCGCCGAGGACACCCTCGCGGGCGTGCGGTTCTACGCAAGCGTCGCGCTGCTCCGCAGCGCGCACATGGCGGAGCGCGCCTGTGCGCTACCCGGGGTCGCGATTCCTCAGCGAGCCCTGGCGCAGATCAGTCGCGGCGGCGGTATCGACCTCGCGGGCGAACTGGCGGCGGGCCTTGCCAGTATCTCGCGCGTAGATGCGCTTCACGTGTTTCCACTCGGAGCCGAGGCGGCGACACGCGAGGTCGCCGCGGAGTTCCGCGTCGCGCGGGGTGTCAGCGCCCAGCGCCCGGCAGGGACCGATCCGTAACCGGAACCCCTTGCGCGCATTCCTCCCGCGGTAGACCGACCCGGCCGCTTGGATGACGTGCCAGCCCTGGGCATGACACGCCTCCAGCGCGGCGCCGGCTCAGGCGTCGCTCGCGTCGAGGACGGAGGGGCGCGCCTCCGTCAGCAGAGGAGCCCCGCAGTGCCAGCAGAAGCTCGCGCCGCGGCTGTGGACGGCGCCGCAGGAGCGGCACTGGCCGTGGATGCCCGCCTCGGCAGCGGCGAGCAGCCGCTGCACCTCCGAGAGCTGGGCGTCCGCCTGCTGGAGTTCTGCCGCTTTGCGGGCGAGCACGTCGAGGCGGTAGTGGTCGCGGATCGCCATCTCGTAGGCGAGCCCGCCGAGGTCCCACGTCAGGGTGGCAACGCGCTCTGCGAGCTCGGCGCGGCGGCTGCGCAGCGACGCCATCGATCCCGCCGGCGCCGAGCGATCGGCGGGCGCAAGACCGCCCATCGGCAGGAGCACGCCCGTCGCCTGAGCCGGCTGCGCCGCGACGTCGAGCGGCTGCGTGGGCACGTCCTGCGCGTGCCGAGCCTGTTCGCGCTGGGGCTCGAACGACGAATCGCTGCTGGAAGGGGACGTGCTCATGGCTAGCCGGTTTCGATCGGCTGGGCGCCGAGCGCGTTGATTTCCGTGGGGCGGCGCGGCGCTCCGCGGTTCCGCGCTCGGTGGACCGGCGCGAGGCCTAGACCATCGAGGTCGTCAGGCGTTCCACCTCGGCGATCGAGGTGAGACCCTCGCGCACCTTGCACAGCCCGTCGTCGCGCAGGCGCAGCATCCCTTCCTCCACCGCCACCGCCACCATGTCGTCGGCGGAGGCGCGCTCGAGTATCAGCGCGCGGATCCGCTCGCTCACGCTCATCACCTCGTAGATCCCGATGCGCCCGCGATAGCCGGTTCCCGAGCAGCGTGAGCAGCCCACCGGCTCGTACGGCTCAGCGCCCGCGAGCCCGTGCGAGAAGAGGACGGTCTCGGAGAGGACCTGCTTGCGCTTGCAGTGCTTGCAGACCATCCGCACGAGGCGCTGCGCGACGATGCAGTCGACCGCCGAGGACACGAGGAAAGGCTCGATCCCCATGTCGATCAGGCGGCCGAGGGCGCTCGGCGCGTCGCGCGTGTGCAGCGTCGAGAGCACGAGGTGCCCGGTGAGCGCAGCCTCCACGGCGATGTGCGCGGTCTCGCGGTCGCGGATCTCGCCCACCATGATCACGTCGGGGTCCGCCCGGAGCATCGAGCGCAGGCCCACGTCGAACGTGACGCCCGCCTTCGGCGCGATCTGCATCTGCTTGATGCCGGCGATGCGCTGCTCGACCGGGTCCTCGATCGTGAGGATGCTGCGTTCGCCGTCGTTGAGCACGTTGAGCGCGGCGTAGAGGGTGGTGGACTTGCCCGATCCCGTCGGCCCGGTGACGAGGACCGCGCCGTTCGGCCGCTGGATCGCCTTCGCGAAGCGCTTCTGCTCGTCGGATTGCATCCCCAGCGAGTCGAGGCCGTCGACGACGACTGTCTTGTCGAGGATGCGCAGCACGACTCCCTCGCCGTTGACGAGCGGCAGCGTCACCACGCGGATGTCGACGCGACGCGAGTCGACGGTGAGCGCGAAGCGGCCGTCCTGCGGCACGCGCTTCTCGGAGATGTCGAGGTCGGCCATGATCTTGATCCGCGATACGACGCCCTGCGCCATCCTGCGCTTGACGGTCGCCGCCGGCGCGAGCACGCCGTCGATCCGGAACAGGACCCGGGTGTCGCCTTCCTCCGGGTTGACGTGGATGTCGGAGGCCCCCTGCTCGATCGCCTGCGCGACGATCGAGTGCACGAGCTTGATGATCGGAGCGTCGTTGTCGGCCTCGTCGACGAGCGAGCTCGCGTCGCTGTCCTCCTCGGCGCCGTCGTCGACGATGTCTTCGATCGACTCGTCCATCCGCGTCAAGCGCGTGAGCAGGAGGTTGAGGTCCTCCACCGAGGCCGCCGCGGGACGGATCCGCCGGCCGGTCATCATGCCGACGTCGTCGATCGTGAGCACGTTCGTCGGGTTCGCCATCGCGAGCAGCAGCGAGCCGTCGTCGGTGAACCCGACGGGCACCGCCTGGTAGCGCTTGGCGGTCTCGGAGCTGATCAGGTTGACCGCCCCCATGTCGAGGTCGTAGACCGAGAGGTCGACGTAGTCGAGGCCGAAGCGCTCGGCGACGACACGTGCGAGCTGGTCGTGGCGAAGGATCCCGCGCTCCACGAGCACGAGGCCGGTGGGCCGCCCCTGGGCCCGCGCAGCCGTCACCGCGTCCTCCACCGTCGCTCGGTCGGCGAAGCCGAGATCGACCGCCACTTCGCCGATCATGCGCGTGGAGCGGCCGGGATTGCGCGGCGGGTACAGCCCGCTGGGGCGTTCCCCCGACGAGGACCTGCTCCTCGGGCGGGCGCTGCTCGGAGGGCTGCTGCTCGCGCTCGGGCTCCGAGGGGACAACGGCTGGCATGGCGATATCGCCCATTACGGCTATATCGGCACTCCCGGTAGGGCTCTTGACCGCGAAAAAGCGCCGTTCTGCGGGCTCAGGCGAGGCGATCGAGCAGCGCGAGCCGGGGGCCTCGAGGGCGCCCTTGACGGCCGCGTCGAGCGCGTTCAGGCGGTAGCAGCGCGAGTGCCTCGGCCGAGGCGAAGCGCCGACCCGAGGCCGCATCGGCGCCGTGGTGCATGAGCACGCAGTGCTCGAGCGCGAGCCTGCGCTCACGCTCCAGCGAGCGTCGGCGCGTGCTCGGCGATGATCCGCAGACCCATCTCGACGTGCCCGAGCAGCGCTCCTTCGCGGCTGCGCGCGATCTCGGCGCCATACGTGAACTCGCGCGTCTTGCCGAGGTCGTGCACGAGCGCGGCGCTGAGCAGCAGGTCGCGATCGAGGCGCGGGTGAAGCGTGCACAGCTCGAGCGCCATCGTCGCCACCGCAACGGTGTGCTCGAGCAGCCCGCCGAGATACGCGTGGTGGGCCGCGGCCGCCCTGCCGCGTATGCCCGCGCCGGCAGCGTGCACGGCGCGCGGCGTATCTCCTCCCGCAGCGGCGCGTCCGCGAGCAGGCGCGCGAGCAGCGCCGCGAGCGGGCGGTCGTAGACCTCGCGCGCGAGGTGCTCGAGGAAGCCGTCGAGCTCGTCGACGTCGCGATAGGCGCGCGGCAGGAAGCGGGTGGGGTCCGCCTGCCTCCCCCTCCGCGCGCGCGATCGCGCGCACCTCGATCTGCAGCTCGTCGCGGAAACGCTCGACCCGGCCCTGCACGCGTACGAGCTCGCCGCGCTCGAAGCGGCCGGCGAGCACGTCGGCTTCGCGGAAGGCGCGCCCGCGGATCGAGCCGGTGCCGTCGCGCAGCTCGATGTTGAGGTAGGGGGTGCCGCCCGCGAGATCTGGCGCTCCTTGCGCGTGCATGCGAAGACGGAGTCGACCTCCTCCTCGGCGCGCAGCGTCGCGACGGTCTGCTCCGGGCATGGGTCGGCGGCGATCGAGGGAGGCATCGGTCCATGATGTACGGTGGTCCGGATGCAGCCGCTGATCTGGGACCGCCGTCCCGACGGCCTCCGTGCCCCCGCGATGGTGTGCGCGTTCAAGGGCTGGAACGACGCCGCTGATGCCGCCTCGAGCGCGGTGGCGTTCCTCGCCTCCAATCTCGGCGCACGCCGCTTCGCGAGCATCGACCCCGAGGAGTTCTACGACTTCCAGTCGAACCGCCCGTGCATCCGCTTCGGCGAGGGCGGCGACGATGATCGCGGTGCGCGCGAGATCGAGTGGCCGACCGTGGAGATCTTCGAGGCGCCCGCCCCGCGCGCCCCCCGCGACCTCGTGCTCGTCCAGGGGTACGAGCCCTCGATGCGATGGCGCACGTTCAGCGCGAACCTGATCGACCTCGCGGAGGCGATGGGGGTGCAGCTGGTGGTGACGCTCGGCGCGCTGCTCGGCGACGTCCCGCACACGCGGCCGGTGGCGATGACCGGTCATGCCTCCGACCCCGCGCTGATGCGGCGCCTCGGGATCGAGCCGTCCTCCTACGAGGGACCCACCGGGATCGTCGGCACGCTCCACACCGCCTGCGCGCAGACGGGGCTGCCGTCGGCGAGCCTGTGGGCGGCGGTCCCCCATTACGTCGCCGCGGCCTCCAACCCGAAGGCCGCGCTCGCGCTGCTGCGCCGCGTGGAAGGCCTGATCGGCGTGTCCGTCGACGTCTCCGAGCTCGAGTCCGCCGCCACGGAGTACGAGCGCCAGGTGGGGCTCGCCGTGCAGTCGGACCCGGACGTCCAGGCGTTCGTCGAACGGCTCGAGCAGGCGAGCGACAGCGAAGCGAGCGACACGCCAGGGGACGTCCCGTCCGGCGACCTGCTCGCGCGCGAATTCCAGCGCTTCCTGCGTCAGCGCGGGCGCGAGAAGTAGGCGCCGCGCCGGGCGGCTCAGCGCAGCGCGCCGCGCCTGGGCCTCCTCAGCCCGCCGCGCCTAGGCCTCGGCGGCCGAGCAGACGATGCGGTAGTCGCAGATCGCGCACGCGGCAGGGCTCGGCGTGGGTGCGAAGTCCTGCGCGAGGATCCCCTCGCCTACCTCGAGCACGACGTCCTTCACCGCCTCGGCGTCGCGCTCGCTGCGGGGGACGGGCACCTTGACGTCGTCGAGCACGTAGTAGTAGGCCTGGCGAGAGCACTGCAGGCCCCAGTCTTCGCGCGCGGCGAGCGCGTACAGCGAGAGCTGTACGTCGTCGGCGAGCTGCTCGGCGGTCTTCGGGCGCGAGGTCTTGTAATCGATCAGCTCGTACTGAGGGTCGGTGTCCTCGCCCACGCGGTCGACCCGGTCGACCCTCCCCCGCAGGTGATGTGGACCGAGCCGGAACGAGAAGCCGCGCTCGAACCAGACGTGCTCGGATTGCTCCTCGCCGAGACGCGCGTGGTAGCGCGCGAGCGACTCGCGCGCGAGCTCGCGCAGCTCGTGCTCGCGCTCCCCGGTCCGCAGGCCGGCGCGCTGCCAGCCGGCGTCGAGCAGCTCGAGCATCTGCGCGAGCGTGGTGGCGCCCTCGGAGTGGTAGCGCTCGAGCACCTGATGCACGACGATCCCGAAGCGCTGGCTCGTCGTCTGGGCGCTGGGGATGCGCAGCACGCGCGCGTACTTGTAGCGAAGCGGGCAGCTGCGGTAGGTCTCGATGTCGGACGCCGAAAGCGCCAGCCCGACTCCCTTGCGCGGGAGGAAGGACCCCAGCGAGGGCTCATCACGGGGAGCCACCGCGTGCGCGCGCACACGCTCGTCCGGCTCCGCCGCGAACAGCGCCTCGTCGAGCGGCGAGGTGTCGAAGATCTCGCGCTGCAGCGGCGTGGCGGCGGCGAGCAGGCGTGCGTTGAGGTCATCGATCGCCTCCGCCGGGCTCTCGCCCGCGGGGCGCTGGAGCAGAGCGGACACCTTCAGCAACTCGAGGTAGCGGACGACCCCGTGGGAGATGTCGAGGTCGGTGTCGAGCCTCAGCTCGCCGAGCCGCCCGCCGATCCGGGCAACGCTGTCGAGCACCTCTGCGCGCAGCATCTGCAGCGTCTCCTCGAGCGCCCGCCGGACCTCGTCCTCCTCCTCGTGCGCGCGCGCGGGCGGGCTCCCGTCGAGGGCGGTGTCCGCCGCAGGCCGAGGCAGCTCCCCGTCGCCCGGCGCTTCCGTGTCCGCGGACGCGGGCGCCTCGCGCTGTGGAGCGGGCGGTGGGGCGCCCGCCCCGGCGACACGGCTGCGCGGCACGACGCCCGCGAGGTGGGAGGCGAGGTCACGGGTGGTGGCGCGCGGGCTGTCGCGCACGAACTCGACAGCGAGCGCGCGCAGCTGCTCGAGGCTCTCGCGCCGGGCAGCGGCGGCCTCGGGGGCGAGCAGGGTGCGCCCGCGCATGCCGAGGCGCTCGATCAGGCTGCCGATGAAGACGTCGGGCTCCACCGCGTCGAGCTCCTCCGCCGCGCGGCGGTGCAGCTCGAGGAAGCGCTGGATCCGTTCGCGCGCCTCGGGCGGCACCTGCGGCGACTCGCTCGCAGCGCTCAGCCCCATGACGAGGTCGAGCTTGCGCCGGCGCGCCACCTGGATGACGCGCGCGAGGTCGACCTGGCGCAGCTCGATCGGCGGGCGGGTGAGCGCGCGGACGACCGCGGAGGCGTCCTGGGGGTCGATCAGCAGCCGGATCCACGCGAGCACGTCGCGCACCTCCGCCCGCGTGAGGAAGCCGCCGTCGGGCTCGCGGGCCGGCCCGCGCAGCGGCGGCGGCGAGGCGATTCTCGTCCCGGTCACAGCCCAAGGATACGCGGCGCGCACACCGCCCTGGCTACGCTCTGTGGGTGGAGCTGATCGATTGGGGCACGGCGCAGCGGGTTGGGGAGCTGCTCGCCGGCTCGCCGCCGCCCGGCGGCGTCCGCGCTGCGGACGTCGAGCCGCTCGCGCGCGACTTCGCCGCCCGCGTCAGCGACTACAGCGGGCTGGCGCTGCCGGCGGAGATGCCGCCGCTGGAATCGGTGGACCGCCCCGCCTGGATCGCTGCGAACCTGCGCACGATGCGCCCGATGCTCGCGCCGCTCGGCGAGCGCATGGGCGCGGACGCGGGCGTCCTGTCGATGCCGATGCGCGCGATCTCGGGTGCGCTGCTCGGCGTGCAGGTGGGAGCGGTGACGGGCGTCCTGTCCCAGCGCGTGCTCGGCCAGTACGACATCGCGCTGCTCGAGCCCGACGTCCAGCCCCGCCTGCTGCTGCTCGCGCCCAACCTCGCGCAGGCTGCGCGGACACTCGGCGTGCAGCGCGACGAGCTCGTGGCTTGGGTGAGCATCCACGAGATCACACACGCAGTCCAGTTCTCCGGCGCGCCGTGGCTGCGAGGCCACCTCGGAGGGATGCTGACGGAGCTGATCGAAGGACTCCAGGTGGCGGTCGCAGGCGACGAGTCGGGTACGCGCAAGCTGCCGGGCCTGCCCGACATCGGCGACCTGCGCGACCTGGTGGCGCGCGCGCGCGAGGGCGAGCTCCTGCGCCTCGCGCTCGGCGAGGACCGCTGGCAGCTCGTCGAGCGAATGCAGGCGGCGATGTCGCTGATCGAGGGTCACGCCGAGCACACGATGGACGCCGTGGGCGCCGACGTGCTGCCCTCGCTGCCGCGCCTGCGCGCCGCGATGGACCGCCGCCGGGCGACGCGCGGACTCCCCTGGCGCGTGCTCGAGCGCCTGCTCGGGCTCGAGCTCAAGCTGCGCCAGTACCAGGAGGGCAGGCGCTTCTGCGACGCCGTGGTGGCTGCGGGCGGCACCGGTGCCCTCGCGCTCGCGTGGAGCTCGCCGGAGACGCTGCCGACCCCAGCCGAGCTCGCCGAGCCCTCGCGCTGGCTCGCGCGCGTGAGCACGAGCCCGCCCGGGCTCGAGGCGCCCGCTGCGCCCGAGCCGGAGGCGCCCGAGCGCTCGAGCTGATACCGCGCGGACGGTCGCGCGGGGCGAACGCATGTTCTCATGCCGGCGCCGGTGGCGCCCTGGATCGCGGGAGCAGGGGCTCGAACGCACGTTCCGCATGTCACAAAGTCGTGGTCGGCATCTCGCTGTGGATACGGCGTTTTCCCTCTCTGATACGATCACGCTGTAACGATCTCCTGCGACCGGGTTACAAACGTGTGTTCGGTCGCCCGCACGTAGCGGCGGCCGGGAGCACTTACACCACCCGTACTCGCCAGGCAGCGAGTGACAAGAGGAGCCCCCTTCAGATGCCCACCGCCAACACGACTTCAGCGAAACCCACGAAAGCGCGCAAAGCCCGACGGGCTGCGTCCGCGAAAGCCTCGACGGCCACGCGCACGACGCAGCGTCGCAGCACCCGCGCGAAAGGCGCGCGCCACTCGCACCGCCCCTGCGCCTCAGACCTCCACCCGCGACACCGTCCAGCTCGTCGGCGACTACGCCGAGCGCGCGGTGCTGATTCCCGTCGGCGCCGCCCTGATCGCCCGCGACCGGGTCGTCTCCAGCGTGAGCGACACGATCTCGACGTACTCGTCCACGTCCAGGACCCAGCAGCAGCTGCGCCGCTTCGAGCGCCGTGCCGTGACGGAGCGCAACCGCCTCGAGCGCGAGGTTCGCAAGACGCGCGTGCGGGTCGAGCGCGATCTGCGCCAGCGCCGTCGCCGCGTCGAGCGCGATCTGCGCCTGCGCCGGCGCGCGATCGAGACCACGGTCGGCGACATCGACGACCGGCGCGAGACGCTCGCCAAGAACGGCTCCGAGCTCGCCAACCGGGTACAGGAGCGCATCCTGAGCCTGGTCTGAGAACCAGCTTCCCCCGCGCGGACCGGAGAGGCCGCAAGCGGGAGAGTCTGCCGGCCTCATATCCCGCCGGCAGTAGTAGCACCCTCTCCTCCCTCGACCCGCGGGCGGCCCCCACTGCCCGCGGGTCTCTTTTTTGCCCGCACCGCGCGACGGGGTCGGGGCGCGCCCGGGCGACGGGTCCGGGCGCGCATCGGCGACGGGTAGGGGCGCGCATGTTTGCCACAATGGAGCCTCGTGGTTGACCGCGAGGAGATACGCAAGGCCCTCGAGGCCGTCATCGATCCGGAGCTGCACCGCTCGATCGTCGAGCTGGACATGGTCCGCTCGATCGACGTCCATGCGCGAACGGCGTCGTCGAGGTAACGGTGTCGCTGACGACGCCGGGCTGTCCGATCAAGGGCCACTTCCAGACCGCCGTCGCGCAGGCCGCCTCGCAGGTGGAGGGCGTGACGCACGTGAACGTCTACTTCGACGTGCTCGACGAACGCCAGAAGGCAGCGCTCCAGCAGAAGCTCGGCCGCGCGAGCCTGCCGGAGGGAGCGCTCGCGCAGGTCGAGAACGTCATCTGCGTGGGCTCGGGCAAGGGGGGCGTGGGCAAGTCCACGCTCACCGCCAACCTCGCCGCCGCGCTCGCCGCGGAAGGAAAGCGGGTGGGCGTTCTCGACGCCGACGTGTGGGGCTACTCGATCCCGCGTATGTACGGCCTCGGATCCACACGCCCCGCGGTCTCCGAGCAGCGCAAGATCATCCCGCTCTCGGCGCACGGCGTCGCCGTGATGTCGATCGGCTTCTTCGTCGAGGAAGACGCGGCGGTGGTGTGGCGCGGGCCGATGCTCCACAAGGCGCTCACCCAGTTCCTCCAGGACGTCGACTGGGGCGCGCTCGACTACCTGCTCGTGGACCTCCCGCCCGGCACCGGCGACGTGTCGATGACGCTCGCCCAGCTGCTGCCGCAGGCGCGCTTCTTGATCGTCACGACCCCCCAGCAGGCGGCCCAGAAGGTGGCCCGCCGCGCCGCGCAGATGGCGGAGAAGGTGTCGCTGGAGGTCGCCGGGATCGTCGAGAACATGTCGGGCTTCACGACGCCGGCGGGCGAGCGCTTCGCGATCTTCGGCGAGGGGGGCGGACAGGAGCTCGCCGACGAGCTGGACGTGCCGCTGCTCGGCAAGGTGCCGCTCACCATGCCGTTGCGCAGCCAGTCCGACGCGGGCATCCCGCTCACGATCGAGAACCCCGATGACCCCGGCGCCCAGGCGATCCGCCACGTCGCGCGGGGCCTGATCGCGCTGACGCCGGCGACGCTGCCCGTGCTGCCGCTCGTCCAGGTGGGCGCGGGCACGCGGAGCAGGGCCAGGAGAGCGCCAAACCCGTGGGCATGTCGCTGCCGATGGCCTGATCAGGGCCGCCGAGCTGACCGACATGCCCTTCCCGCAGCGGGCTCGCAGAGCCTGCGCGCCACGGCGTCGCCGCAGCGCCGCGGCAGCTTGACAAGCCCGAGCCACCTGGGAGGATCACCGCAAATGGCAGTACAGGACCAGCAGGAGGAGGAGCAGGACGATCGCGAGCCGGCGCAGGACGGCGTGGTCGAGATCGACGAGCGCCGGGCGAAGATGGAACGCCTGCGCGCGGAAGGGATCGACCCCTACCCGCCGATCTCGCTGTGGAACACGCGCACGCGCATCGCCGACGTGCTCGCCGCGCACGACCCTGCGGCGCTCTCGCAGGGTGAGCACCCGGAGCTGCGCTACCAGATCGCCGGACGCCTGATCTCCCGCCGCGGCCACGGCAAGACGGCCTTCCTCGACGTCCGCGACCTGTCCGGCTCGATCCAGGCGGTGGTGCGCGTCGACTCGCTCGGCCAGGAGGCCTACGACCGCATCCTCGGCCTGGACATCGGCGACATCATCGCGATCGACGGATGCGTGTACATCACCCAGCGCGGCCAGCTCGCGCTCGAGGTGAGCGAAGTGCACGCTGCTCACGAAGGCGCTGCGGCCGCCGCCCGACCGGCACCACGGCCTCGCCGACACCGGCACCCGCTACCGCTACCGCGAGCTCGACCTGATCGCCAACGACGAGACGCGGGACCTGTTCATCAAACGGCACAGGATCGTGTTCGAGATCCGCAAGTGGCTGAACGAGCGCAACTTCATCGAGGTGGAAACGCCGGCGCTGCAGTCGCTCGCCGGGGGCGCGGGGTCGCGGCCGTTCACGACGTACCACAACGCCCTCGACCGGGAACTGTATCTGCGCATCTCGGTGGAGCTGTTCCTGAACCGCTGCATCGTGGGCGGCATGGAGAACGTCTACGACATGGGCAAGGTGTTCCGCAACGAGGGCATCTCGCCGAAGCACAGCCCCGAGTTCACGATCATCGAGTTCATGTGCGCGTATTCCGATTACAACGACGTGGCAACCGTCACCGAAGAAATGTTCCGCGATGTCGCGCAGGCGCGCCATCGGCCGCACGGTGATCAGGCGCAACGGCGAGGACATCGACCTCGCCAAGCCATGGCGGCGGGTGACGATGCGCGAGCTGATCCTCGAGCGCTTCGGGCTGGACATGATGGAGTCGACGCGCGAGCAGCTCGCCGAGGTGCTCGACGAGCCGCTCGAACCGGAGGCGAGCTGGGCGGACGTGATCGCCGACATCTACAGCGTCGAAGATCGAGAGCACGATCAACCAGCCCACGCACGTCTTCGACTTCCCGCTCGAGCCCTTCCCGATCACCAAGCGCCACCCCGTGCACCCCGAGCTCGCCGAGCACTTCGACGCGGTGATCGGCGGCATCGAGCTCGTCAGCGGGGACACCGAGCTGAACGATCCGGTCGACGAGTGGCAGCGCTTCGTCGACCAGCGCAAGCGCCGCGCGGTCGACGACGGCGACGTGCCCGCACCCCAACGACGAGGAATACACGCGGGCGCTCGAGTACGGCTACTCGCCGACCGCCGGCGGCGGCATGGGCGTGGACCGTCTCGTGATGATCCTCACCGAACGCGACACGCTGCGCGAGGTGATCCCCTTCCCGATCGTCAGGGACCTCTCGTGAGCGCCTCCAAGCTCGGCCTCGACCCCGGCGTCGTCGCCGGCCTGCCGCCAGGCGGCGAGGCAGATCGCCGAGCAGGTGAGCGAGCAGGTCGGCGGGCGCACCACCGTGTCGGTGGAGCGCAGCGTGACACGGCTGCTCGGCGTCGACGGCGCGGACGCGCTCGAGGTGCCGCTGCCGAACGTGCTCGTCGACCACGTCCACGCGCGCGGTGGCCTCGGCCGCGGGATCGCCCACTGGCTCGGCAACGCGCTGATCCAGACCGGCGCACGCCGCAGCAGGTCGCCGAGGCGGTGAGCGCCGGCGAGCTCGAGCTCGACACGCTCGAGCAGGCCGAGCGAGCAGGCGATCAGGGAGCGGATCCTCGAGGAGTGCGCCGCGCGGATCGCGGAGATCGCGCGGCGCTTCGAGGAGCGCCGAGCCCTGCGCGAGCAGCTCGGCGAGGCGCGCACGCCGCTGCGCTACGTCCTCACCGCGACGGGCAACGTCTACGAGGACGTCGTTCACGCGCGCGCGGTGGCGGAGGCGGGGGGCGACATCGTCGCGGTTATCCGCTCGACCGCGCAGAGCCTGCTCGACTACGTGCCCTACGGCCCGACCACCGAGGGCTACGGCGGGACGTTCGCGACGCAGGCCAACTTCCGGATCATGCGCGAGGCGATGGACGAGTGGTCGCGCGAGAACGGACAGCTACGTGCGCCTGTCGAGCTTCTGCTCGGGGCTGTGCATGTCGGAGATCGCCGTGATGGGCGCGTGGGAGGGCTTCGACAACATGGTCAACGACGCCCTCTACGGGATCCTCTACCGCGACATCAACCCGGTTCGCGGCGTCATCGACCAGCGCAACTCGCGGATGGTCAACGGCTACTTCGGCGTGGTGATCAACACCGGCGAGGACAACTACCTGCGCACCGCCGACGCGATCGAGGCGGCGCCGTCGGTGACCGCGTCGCAGTTCATCAACCACCAGCTCGCCCGCGAGTCGGGCGTGCCGGACGCGCCAGATCGCGCTCGGCGACGCGTTCGAGATCGACGTGCCGGTGACGAACGGCTTCCTGCTCGAGCTCGCCCAGGCGCAGCTCACGCGCGAGCTGTTCCCCGACTGCCCCGTGAAGTACATGCCGCCCACCCGCCACATGGACGGCAACCTGTTCCGCACGCACGCCGCGGACACGCTGTTCAACCTCGCCACGATCGCCACGGGGCAGGGCATCCAGACGATCGGCGTGCCGACGGAGGGGATCTTCACGCCACACATCCACGATCGCGTGCTCGGCCTGCAGAACGTCGACTACGTGTTCAACGCCGCCCGCGACCTCGCGAGGAGATCGAGTTCAAGCGCGGCGGGATCATCCAGACGCGCGCGCAGGAGGTGCTCGCGGGCGCGCACGAGCTGCTCGAGCGGATCGCCCAGATCGGGCTGTTCAAGGCGATCGAGGAAGGCACGTTCGGCGACGTCAGCCGCAGCGTGGAGGAGGGCCGCGGCATCGAGGGCATCGTGGAGGTGCAGGACGGCTACATCAACCCGCTCGCCGAGCTGATGCTCGAGGGCAGCTATGTCACATAGCGATCTCGACCTCGGCTGCGGTCCGGCCCTACGCCGACCACCTCGACGACGGGCTCGTGCAGATGAGCTTCACGCTGCCCGTGCCGTTCTCGCTCGCCGCGCGCAAGGCCGCGCTCGAGCTCGCCGCGCGGATGGGCTTCGAGGACCCGGAGGTGGTCCACTACGAGCAGCTCACGCCCGGCTACACGTACTTCGTGATGTACGCGCGCTGCACCCAGACGGTCGACTTCAGCGCGATGCAGGGCGAGGGCTTCGACATCGAGTACATGAGCGAGGAGGAGATCGAGCGCTTCGCCGCCGAGCACGTCGGGCGCAAGATCGTGGTGGTGGGCGCGAGCACGGGCTCGGACACGCACAGCGTGGGGATCGACGCGATGCTCAACCTCAAGGGCTACCACGGCCACCACGGTCTCGAGGGCTACCGCTCCTTCCAGACGCACAACCTCGGCAGCCAGGTGCCCAACAGCGTGCTCCTCGCGAAGGCGATCGAGGTGGGCGCCGACGCGATCCTCGTCTCGCAGACGGTCACCCAGCAGAACCTGCACGTCCAGAACCTGACGGAGCTCGTCGAGATGGTGGAGGCGGAGGGGCGCCGTCGGACATCATCCTCGCCTGCGGCGGCCCGCGCGTGACGAACGAGCTCGCGAAGGAGCTCGGCTACGACGCGGGGTTCTCGAAGGGCACCTACCCCCACCACCTCGCCACGTTCATCGTGCGCGAGCTCGCCGCCCGCGTCGCCAGCGCGCGCTGAGGCGTGCTGCTCTCCGAGCTCACCGCTCCCGCACGCCGGCTGGCACTGGTAGGACTCGCCAAGAACACGGGCAAGACCGTGGCGCTGACGACGCTGCTCGAGGAGCTCGAGCGCGTCGGAGCGCCAGGTGGGCGTGACATCGGTCGGACGCGACGGCGAGGAGCACGACGTGATCGACTTCCGCATCGAGAAGCCGCGGGTGACGCTCTCGCCGGGGAGCATCGTCGCGACGACCGATGCGCTGTTGCGGGCGAGCGGCCTGCGCCACGAGCTGCTCGAGCAGACGGACGCCCGCACGCCGCTCGGGCGCGTGCTGATCGCCCGGCTGGGCGAGCGGGGCGCCGTCGAGGTGGCGGGGCCGAGCGCCGCCGCGGAGGTGAGCGAGGTGAGCGAGCGGATGCTCGAGCTCGGTGCCACGCAGGCGCTGATCGATGGCGCGATCGACCGGCGCGCGGCGTCCTCGCCGGACGTGGCGGACGGGCTCGTGCTCTCCACGGGCGCCGTGCTCAGCGCGGACATCGGCGAGGTGGTATCGCCGCACGAGCGACGCCGTCGCACTCGCACGGCTGCCGAGCGTCGAGGGCGAGGGCGAGGCGGCACGGCTGCGCGGGCTCGCAGCAGAGCATCCGGGCACGAGCGTGGTGGTGGACGAGGATCTCGTTGGCCGCGTCCCCTGCCTCCCCGCTTCGTGCTCACGGCGGAGCCGCCGGCGATCGAGGCGTGCGCTGTTCGAGGGCGTGCGCGCGCCGCGCTGGCTGCTCGTGGCGGGGGCGCTGCCCGAGGCGTTCCTGCGCGCGCTCGCACTCGCCGCACGCCGCCGCGGCGCCGAGCTCGACGTGCTCGTGGCCGACAGCACGAAGGCCTTCCTCAGCGAGCGCGGCCCCGGCTGGTACGAGCGCTACGGGGTGCGGCTGCGCACCCTGCGGCCGCTGTCGCTGCTCGCCATCACCGTCAACCCCGTCGCGCCCCAGTCACACCACTTCGACTCGGAGCGCCTGTGCGCGATGCTCAGGGAGGAGATCCCGGACGTGCCGGTGCTAGACGTGCTCGGCCCCGCCTACCCGCGAGACCCGCTGGGCGCCGCCGCCTAGACCTGCTCCTGATCAGCGGCTGTTGGCGAAGTAGTCGGCGTTGACCTGCGTGTACTTCTGCCACTCCTCGGGGAGCTGGTCCTCGGCGAAGCACGCGTCAACCGGGCACGCCTCCACGCAGGCGTCGCAGTCGATGCACTCCTCGGGGTCGATGTAGAGCATCTCGGCGGCGTCGTAGCCGGGCTCGTCCGGTGTGGGGTGGATGCAGTCCACGGGGCACACCTCGACGCAGGAGTTGTCCTTGGTGCCGATGCACGGCTCGGCGATCACGTAGGCCATTCGCTTCTTTCTGGGTCGTTTGCGCGGATCCCCGACGGGAGACGCATATTGTACGAATCATGCTGCTCTTGACCGGCGCCACCGGCCTGATCGGCTCCGCGCTGCTGCGCCGGCTGCTCGCCGAAGGGCAGAAGGTGCGCTGCCTCGTGCGCGACCCGCGCAGGCTGGGTCCCGAGCGCGTGCGCGTGCAGATCGCGCTCGGCGACCTCACCGACCCGCCCTCGTTCCGCAACGCGCTGCGCGGCGTGCACACGGTGATCCACCTCGCCGCCTCGATCCGCGACCAGCCGCGGGGCTCGATCGAGGAGCTCAACGGGATCGCCACCTGGCGGATGGTGGAGGCGGCGGAGCGGCGCGGCGTGGAGCGCTTCGTCTACTTCTCGGCGCTGGGCGCCGCCACGCATCACCGCACGCGCTGCCTGCGCGCGAAGGCGCTGGCAGAGCAGGCGGTGCGCGAGGCCGAGCTCGAGACGATCGTGTTCGCGCCCTCGCTCGTGTACGCCCCCCACGACCCGTGGCTGACGCTGATCGAGCGGCTCGCGCTGCTGCCGCTGATGCCGGTTTCGGGCAGCGGCCGCGCCGATGTTCCAACCGATCTGGGCGGAGGACGTCGCGAGCTGTGTCGTCGCTGCGCTGCAGGCGGACGGCGGCGGCGGGCACACGCGCCACGAGATCGCGGGCCCGGAGACGCTCACGCACACCGAGATCGTCCGCACCGTGGTTCGCTCCCTCGGGCGCAGCCGCCCGCTCGTGCACATCCCCACGCCGCTCGTCTCGCGCTCGCTGCGCCTGCTGGAGGCGGCGATGGGGCCGCGCGCCTTCGCGACGTGGGACGAGGCGGAGCTGATGGAGGTGTCGATGGCGAGCCCCCAGGGCGCCGCGGGCGCAGAACGCTTCGGCGTGAGCCCGGCGCGCATGGGCGAGGTGCTCGGCGTCGGCGACCCGTTCTGATCGATCCGGCGCTAGTGCCGCAGGCGCAGGAGGTGCTCCCTGTAGGGGCCGCTGCCCCCCGCCACCGAGAAGCCCGCCGCCTGCATCAGCCGCGCGGCTCCGGGGTTCTCCGCCAGCGTCGTCCCCACGAGGGAATCGAGCCCCGCGAGGCGCGCGTGCTCGACGGTGTGCCTGACGAGCTGAATGCCGAGCCCGTGTCCCTGCCAGTCGTCCGCCACCGCGATCGCAACTTCGCCCGCCCGGGCTTCGTCAGCGGTGCGGACGTAGCGGACCACGCCCACGGCCGTCGTTTCGTCCGGCGTCAGCGCCATGAACGCGACATGCCGATGCCCGTCGATCAGCGTCATCTGGTCGAGCAGTCGCTTGCTCGGCCTCACTATCGGAGCGAAGAAACGCAGGTAGCGCGAGCGAGGCGAGAGATCGACGACAGCGTTCTCATACGTGGCGCGATCGGTTGGGCGCAGGGGTCGAACGCGAACCGTCCGCCCGTCGCCGAGGAAGAACTCTCTGGTTTCTGTCGGGAAGCTCATCGTAGACATGGACGCCTCGTGAAGCGAATTCTTTCTGGCTCGCGTTCCACTACATCGAGGGTTCCCTGGATCCAGTGTGAGATCGCTCCACGGGCACGCGTGCACCGGGACACGCGCCGCGCGCAGCATGTGACGAGGAGCCGGGAGCGGGAACCGCGCAGCGGGCGCGGGGAGCGGGCGAGCTCTACTTGACGATCGTGAAGGCGAGGCGGCTGGCGCTCGAGCGCCTGCCCGCCGCAGTCGGCGGCGGTGACGAGGAGCGCGTAGGCGCCACGCAGCGGCCGTGGACACGGCGTCCCGGCAGCTGCTGCGTGAATCTGAGCGTCACCGTGGCGCGCTCGTCGAGGACGAGCGTGAACGTCGTCCCGACCCGAGCGCGGCTTCGGGCGAAGGTTGCGAGCTTGGAGCCCTCGCGCCAGCGGCTGTGGGACTGCGAGATGTGTTCGATCCGCGGCGCCGGCGTGCTTGCTGTTGTTGGACCCGGGACCGATCCGGCGCAGACGTCAGTCCGCCACCCCCAGCGCGATCGGCGGCCGGCGTTCGGCCCACGGCGACGCCTCCTCGAGCTGCGCGGCGAGCGCGAGCAGCGCACCCTCGCCCGCCGGGCGCCCGACGAGCTGCACTCCGAGCGGCAGCCCGTCCGGCCCCTCGAACAACGGCAGCGAGATCCCCGGCTGGCCGGTGGCGTTGAAGATGGGCGTGAACGGGGTGAACAGGCCCGAGCGCGTGAACGTCGCCATCGGGTCGGGGGCGGCGGTATCGAGCGTGCCGAGCGGCAGCGGGCGCTCGGCGAGCGCCGGCGTGAGCAGCGCGTCGTAGCGTTCGAGGAAGGCGACGAGCCGCCGGGCGTGGCGCTGCAGCCGCACGTTGGCGGCGAGCCCTTCGATCGAGCCCATTTTCTTCACCATCGAGAAGATCGCCCAGCTCATCGGCTCCATGTCGTCCGCGGTGGGCTCGCGGCCGGCGACGCTTCCGGAGTAGGCAATCGACAGCGATATCTGGTTCGAGAAGACGGTGCCGAAGAGCTCGCGCAGCCCCTCCTCCTGCCACGGCGGATCGACCTCCTCCACCTCGTGCCCCAGCGCGCGGAGCTGCTCGGCGGCATCGGCGACGGCCTGCGCGCAGATCGGATCCACGGGCGCGTCGCCCACCGGCGGGCGCGTCGTGGCAGCGATGTGCAGCGGGCGCGGAGCGCGTCCGCTGCTCGAGGCGAAGGGCTCGGGCGGCGGCGGGGCCCAGGTGGCGTCGCCCGGCTCGTAGCCGGCGAGGACGTCGAGGATCCCGGCGGTGTCGGCGACCGTTCTCGTGAGCATCCCGTCGATGCCGAGCGAGGAGTCCCCGAGCTCGGGCGACAGCCGAGATCCGCCCGCGGCTCGGCTTCAGTCCCACGAGCCCGCAGCACGCAGCGGGGATGCGGATCGAGCCGCCGCCGTCGTTGCCATGCGCGACGGGGACGATCCCGGCGGCGACGGCAGCGGCGGCGCCGCCGGAGGAGCCGCCGGGCGTGCGCTCGAGGTCCCAGGGGTTGCGCGTCGGGCCGAACAGGCGCGCCTCGGAGACCGGGAGGATGCCGTACTCGGGGAGCGTCGTGGTTCCCACGATCACGAAGCCGGCGTCCTTCAGCCGCCTCGTGACGTTGTGGTCGTACTCGGCGACGTGGCTCGACATCAGCGAGCAGCCATAGGTCAGGCGCAGGCCCTCCACCGGACGGTTGTTCTTGACGGCCGTGGGCACGCCCGCGAACGGGCGGGGGTCGCCCGGGGCGATCTTCTCGGCGGTGGCGAGCGCGCGCTCGGCGTCCACCTGGACGAACGCGTTGAGCGCGGGATTGAGTTCCTCGATCCGCTCGAGCGACAGCTCGACGAGCTCTCGCGACGACACCTCGCCGGAGCGCACCATGCCCGCCAGCTCGCTCGCTCCACGGAACAACAGGTCCTGGTCTGACACGGCTCCTCCTCTGCTCCTCGGGGATGGCTGGGCGGCGCCCTGCCCGGCGCGCAGATGGCGCGCTTGAGCCTACTCGGCCCGGCGATCCTGCGAGGATATGCGTCTGCCCACAAGGCAGCCACCCGTCAAGCATCCAGCTCAGAAAGCGAGTGCCATGAGCGCGGTTCAGTCACCAGCAGAGGTCCAGTCGGGCCTCGAGGGCGTCATCGCCTTCGCCACCGAGATCGCAGAGCCCGACAGAGAGGGCGGCGCCCTCCGATACCGCGGAGTCGACATCGAAAACCTCGTCGGCGCCGTCCCCTACGAGCAGGTCTGGGGCCTGCTGGTGGACGGGCGCTTCAAACCCGGCCTGCCTCCCGCTGAACCGCACGCGCTCACCGTGCGCTCGGGCGACCCGCGCGTGGATGTGCAATCGGCGCTCGCGATGCTCGCCCCCGAGTGGGGCTTCCGCGAGCTGATCGACATCTCCGACGAGGAGGCGCGCGACAACCTCGCACGCGCCTCGGTGATGGCGCTGTCGTTCGTCGCGCAGTCGGCGCGGGGCGTCGGCCAGCCGCCGGTGCCCCAGCCGCGCATCGACGAGGGCAGCACGATCCCCGAGCGCTTCCTGATCCGCTGGCGCGGCGAGGCGAACCCGGACCACGTGAAGGCGATCGACGCCTACTGGGTCTCGGCGGCGGAGCACGGCATGAACGCCTCCACCTTCACCGCCCGCGTGATCGCATCGACGGGCGCGGATGTCGCCGCGGCGCTGTCGGGCGCGGTGGGTGCGCTCTCTGGGCCGCTGCACGGCGGCGCGCCCTCGCGGGTGCTGAAGATGCTCGAGGAAGTGGAACAGCTCGGCGACGCCGAGCGCTGGGTGTCCGACGCACTCGACCGCGGCGAGCGGCTGATGGGCTTCGGACACCGCATCTATCGCGCCGAAGACCCGCGCGCGCGGGTGCTGCGGCGCACCTGCCGGGAACTCGGCTCGCCCCGCTTCGAGGCGGCGGAGGCACTCGAGAAGGCAGCCCTCGCGGAGCTTCAGGCACGCAGGCCCGACCGCGTGCTCGCCACCAACGTCGAGTTCTGGTCAGCCGTCGTGCTGGACCTCGCGGAAGTGCCGCCTGAGCTGTTCACGCCGATGTTCACCTGTGCCCGCGTCGCCGGGTGGTCCGCGCACATCCTCGAGCAGAAGCGCGAGGCGAAGCTGATCCGTCCCACTGCGGTGTACGTGGGTGAGCCGCCGCGGCCGCCGGAGGCCGTGTAGCCGGACGCCGGCGCCGCGCCGAGCCGCCCTGGCTCCGCGCGAGCCCTGAGACGACAAAGGCCCCGGCATCGCTGCCGGGGCCTTCGAAGCACTGCAGAGATCCGCTGAGCGGTCTCTACATCATCCCGCTCATGTCCGGCATGCCTGCGCCGGCACCGGCGCCGTCCTTCTCCGGCACCTCGGCGACGATCGCCTCCGTGGTGAGGATGTTCTTGGCGATGGACGCCGCGTTCTGCAGCGCCGAGCGCGTCACCATCGCCGGGTCGATGATGCCTTCGCTGACGAGATCGACGATCTCGTTGGTTTGCGCGTTGAGGCCCTGGCCTTTCTTGGCCTTGCGGACTTCGTTGACCACGACCGAGCCCTCGAGGCCGGCGTTCTCGGCGAGCTGGCGCAGCGGCTCCTCGAGCGCCCGCAGGACGATCCTCGCCCCGGTGCGCTCATCGTCGGAACCGTCCTGCGAGGCGCCGTTGTCGCTTATTTTGACAGCCGAGGAAGCCTGCAGCAGAGCGACGCCGCCGCCGGGCACGATGCCCTCCTCGAGCGCGGCGCGGGTGGCCTGCAGCGCGTCCTCGACGCGGTGCTTCTTCTCCTTCATCTCCGTCTCGGTGGCAGCGCCCACCTTCACCACGGCGACGCCGCCCGACAGCTTCGCCAGCCGCTCCTGCAGCTTCTCGCGGTCGAAGTCCGAGTCGGTGTTCTCGATTTCGGCTTTGATCTGGTTGATTCGGCCCTTGATCCCGTCCTGGTCACCCGCGCCGTCGACGATCGTCGGTGGTGTCCTTCGTCACCACGACGCGACGAGCGTGTCCGAGCTGCGACACCTGGGTGTTCTCGAGCTTCAGCCCGAGCTCCTCGGTGATGACCTCGCCGCCCGTCAGGATCGAGATGTCCTCGAGCATCCGCTTGCGGCGGTCGCCGAAGCCGGGGGCCTTCACAGCCACGCCGGTGAACGTCCCGCGCAGCTTGTTCACGACGAGCGTGGCGAGCGACTCGCCCTCCACGTCCTCGGCGATGATCAGCAGCGGCTTGCCGCTCTGGATCACCTGCTCGAGCACCGGCAGCACGTCGCGCACCGAGCCGATCTTCTGGTTGGCGATGAGGATGTAGGGCTCCTCGAGCACCGCCTCCATGCGGTCCTGGTCGGTCACCATGTACGGGGAGATGTAGCCCTTGTCGAACTGCATGCCCTCGGTGAATTCGAGGTCCATGCCGAACGTCTGGCCCTCCTCGACGTTGACGACGCCGTCCTTTCCGACCTTCTCGATCGCGTCCGCGATCACGTCGCCGATCTCCTCGTCCCCGGCCGAGATCGTCGCGACGCGCGCGATCTGGTCCTTGCCGGAGACCTCCTTGGACTGCGAGGCGATGTTGCCGACGACGTCCTCCACGGCCCGCTCGATGCCGCGCTTCAGCGCGAGCGGGTTGGCGCCCGCAGCGACGTTCTTGAGGCCCTGGCGGACGATCGCCTGGGCGAGCACCGTCGCCGTCGTCGTGCCGTCGCCCGCCACGTCGTTGGTGGCGGTGGCGACCTCGCGCACGAGCTGTGCGCCCTGGTTCTCGAAGACGTCCTCCACCTCGATCTCGCGAGCGATCGTGACGCCGTCGTTGGTGATCGTGGGGGCGCCGAACTTCTTGTCGAGCACCACGTAGCGGCCCTTCGGGCCGAGCGTCACCTTCACCGCGTTCGCTACGGCGTCGACGCCCGCCTCGAGCGCCTTGCGCGCTTCCGCGTCGTACTTGAGCTCCTTGTGTGCCATCTGTTCAAATCTCCTTACGCGACCTTGGCGAGGACATCGGACTCGCGCAGAACCAGCAGATCCTCGCCGTCGATCTTGATCTCGGTTCCGCCGTACTTGCTGTAGAGGACCTCGTCGCCCTCCTTCACGTCCAGCGGGATGCGCTTGCCGCTGTCGTCGAGCTTGCCGTCGCCGGCCGCGAGCACCTTGCCCTTCTGCGGCTTCTCCTTGGCCGTGTCGGGGAGCACGAGGCCACTCGCAGTGGTCTCCTCCTCCTCCACCGCCCGCACGATCAGGCGATCGCCCAGGGGCTTGAGCTTCATATCGGACAACCTCCATCTAGGGGACTGCGGCGGCTGAAAGCCCGTTGCTGTGGGGGAGAGCCGCCCTGTTCTGGCACTCTCATGGGGGGAGTGCCAACGATCTCCGCTCAGAATATAGAAGATTTCGGCGCAAGACGCGGGCCCGCTGGCACTCGCCGGTGCCGACTGCCACCCGCGGCGCTGCGCCGCCGCGGCGCGCGCGCCGGCGCTCAGTTCTGGGCGCCGCCGAAGCCTTTGATCGCCTCGGTCATCCCCGAGGGGTTCTCGATGATCTGGGAGAAGCGCACCACCGTGACGGTGTCCTCCATCGCCACCTCGCGCCCGTAGATCTGTTCGAGGAAGTTGATCAGCTCCTCGTGGCGGCGGAACTCGGGGTTGTCGTGCTTGATGTCCCGCGGCGAGAGCTCGGACAGCTTCATCACCTCGACCTGGTCGATCACCGCTTCGAAGATCTTTTCCCGCGGCGAGTACTGGTAGCCGATCGTCACGAGCACCGCCTGGTTCTTGCGGTACTTGCCCGACTTGTCGCCGAGCCGGATCGTCGCCGTCTTGCGCCCGCGCTTGAGCTCGTCGGCGAAGATCGTGGAGTAGAAGTTGAGGACCTGCATCGGGATCCTTTGTCGGGAGTGGAGATCGGTTCTTGCGGAGGCCCGACGAGGTGCGAGATCGATGGGCGCGGGCGCGAAGCCCGAGAGCAGGCTATCGGTCTTTGCCGAGGTAGGTCTGCGCGAGCGTCACCATTTCGCGCTCGGCGTCGTAGCTGAGTGTGCTGCTCGCCTCCGCGAGGCTCATCCAGCGAGCCTCCTCGACCTCGTCGTCGTGGTCCTCGATGTCCCCCTCGACATAGGTGAACAGGAAGAACGCCACCACCTTGCCGATCGTGCGGCCCTCGCGGCGGTACCAGTAGCGGCTCTCGCCCAGCTCGCGGACCGGCTCGGCGACGATGCCGGTCTCCTCGCGAACCTCGCGCGCCGCCGCCTCGATCGGCGCTCTCGCCGGGATCAGGGTGCCCCTTCGGCAGGGTGAGCACGCGCGAGCCGTCGGCGGCGCGGCGGGTGGGCACGATCACGACCACCTCCTCGCCGCGCACGACGACGCCGCCCGCCGAGAACTCGCGCGCCTGTCCCTTGGCGGGCGGGCTAGAAGACATACTGCCGCAGCGCCTCGGGTTCGTGGACGATCAGCCGCCCGCGGCCCTGGGAGATGACGCCGGCGCGCTCGAGCACCGCCAGGAAACGGCTCGCAGACTCGCGCGAGGAGCCCGCGAGCTGCGCGAGATCGGCCTGGGTGGTGGTGACGAGCACGTCGTCGTGGAGGCTTGCCGGCTGCGACCTCCTGGGCGACGAGGTCGCCGAGGACGACCGCCACGCGGCTCTGCACGGTCTGGAAGGACTGGCGCGAGAGCCGCTCGTTCATCTCGCGCAGGCGCCTGCCGAGCGCGACCACCAGCCGCGTTGCGATGTCGGGATGTTCGCCCATCAGCCTGCGCATGTCGGGACCGAGCACCCCCACCACGATCGTCGTCTCGATCGCCTGCACCGTCGCGGAGCGGCGCTCGTCCTCGAACATCGCGAGCTCGCCGAAGATGTCGCCCGGGCCGAACGTCGCGAGCGTGATCGTGCGCCCGTCGCCGTGCGTGCGGATCGCGCGCGCGTGCCCATCGCGCACGACGTAGCAGGTGTCGCTGGCGTCGCCTTCGCGGAACACGACCTGACCTGGCGCGAACTCGCGCGGCACCGCCACCTGCGCGATCCGCTCGAGGTCGCCGCGCTCGAGCGTCGCGAACGCGGGCACCCGTCCGAGCAGCTCTACAACGTCCGCTGAGCTCGTCGCACCCATCGCGCAGGAGATACCACACCGCCACGGCGCTGCCCCGCCCCGGACGCTCCCGGCCATCTGCGCGCGCGCCGCTGGGGCGGCGCTATGGTCAGGCGCGATGCCCGCCCGATCGCGCATGCTCGTCCTTCCGCGCGCTGCTCGGCGCCGTGCTCGCCTGCGCGGCCGCCTCGCTCGGCGCGCACGCGGCATCGGCGCGTACGCGGGCGCGCGCGCCACGGCGGCGCGCTGCTCACCTCGCGGGAGCTGTGGGCGACGATCGACGTGTGCAGCTCCGCGCGATCAGCCGAACACGATCGGCGTTCGCGGATCGATGCCCGGCAACGCACAACGCCCACGACCGCATGTACATGAGCTTCCGCCTGGAGTACCGCAACCGCTCCACCGGGCACTGGACGACGCTGTCCAGCGGGCGGCCGGTGTTCGTGTACGTCGGCACAGGCGCCTCCGCGCGACAGGGCGGGCGCAGCTTCCAGCTGATGCCCGCCGCCGGGCAGCCTGCCTTCACCTTCCGCGGCGTCGTCGAATTCCAGTGGCGGAGCGCCCGCCACGTGCTCGGCTCGGCGACGCGCGTCACCGAAGCCGGGCACAAGAGCCTCGCCGGCGCCGACCCGGCGGGCTACAGCTCTGCTACGTGCCGGATCGGCTGAACAGGCGCGGGTCGTTCGTGATGATCCCGTCGACGCCCATGCCTTCGAGCTTGGCGATCATCTTCGCGTCGTCCACCGTCCACACGTAGAGCTCGCCGCCGCCGCCGCGCACCGCGCGCACGAGCGCGCGCGTCACCACGCGCCAGTGCGCCATGATCGCGTCGAAGCGCCCGTCCTCCAGGGCCTTGCGGGCGCGGCGCGGCAGCGCCGCCCGGTAGCCGGTGAGCATCGCGAGCGCTGGGATCGCGGTGAGCATGTCGGTGGTGTAGTCGCGGCGCACGCGCGGCACCGACCAGCCGAGTCGCAGTCCGGGCTCGGCGGCGCGCATGCGGTCGAGGCCGCCCGTGAACATGCCGCTGACGAGGGCGCGCGGGATCAGCTCGTGCGCACGCAGCGCTTCGAGCACGCGCAGCTCGTAGCCGGGGAGCTTGACGTCGATGTCGAACTCGATGCCCGCGAAGCGCTCGCTCGAGAGATGCTCGAGCGCGCCGTCGAGCTCGAGCGCGGTGCGTGAGCGCAGGTCCTCGTAGTCGTGCGCCACGAGCAGGCGTCCGCTGCCGTCGGAGCGCTCGCTGAGCACATCGAGCTCGATCATGTCCACGCCGTGCTCGAGCGCCGCATCGAAGCTCGCGAGCGTGTTGCCGGGCTCGATGTGGGCGGCGCCCTTGTGCCCCACGCGCCGTGGGCGGGCCTGCGAGGTCTTCGTCATCGCGGCCCACGATGCCAGACTCGGCGGCGCGCGGCGCAGCTCGGGGCTCAGGCGGCGCCTGTGTGCGCTGCGCGGATCTGCTCGGCGGCGGCGCGAGGCCCGAGTAGGGAGCGAGCACGAGGTACGTGATGTGGTCCGCGAGCGCCTCGGGCGGCGCGCGGCGCGCGAGCTCGCCGCACGCGAGCGCCCAGACCGCGCCGCCGACCGCCTCGCCGGCGATCTCCGGAGCATGCACAGCGCGCGGGGCGCCCGCCGTGAGCGCCGCCGTCAGCTGCGCGATCGCGCCCGCCATCGGCTCGAGCAGCGCCTCGCCCGAGCGCGACGCCCTCGACGAAGGCGATCCGCATGAGCTCCCGCCGCGCCGACACGAACGCGAGCAGCGCCCGCACGCGGCGATGCGTCCCCGCGGGCCATCGCCTCGCCATCGCCCGGCTGCCGCCGCGATGACCGCCGCGGACTCGCGGCGAAGCTCCTCGAGCAGCGCCAGCAGGCACGCCTCCCGGCTCGCGAACACGCGCTGCAGCGCCTGCACGGAGATGCCCGCCTGACGGGCGATGTGCTCCTCGCTGACGGCGGCGAAGCCCTCGCGGGCACACAGTCTCGCCGTCGCGCACAGCGCCCGCGAGCGCGGATCGGCCCCCGCCAGGAACGCCGGCGCAGAGGGCGCGAACGCCGGCTCGAGCCCCGGCGCGGCTTCCCCGCCGCGTGACGCGGGCACGGAGCCGACCGCGAGCGGTGGCGGCAGGCCTCGATCCAGTCGATCAGCTCGGGCGCGAGCAGCGCGAGCTCGCGCTCGCGTCCCGCGCGCAGGCGGAGGAGGATGAGGTGGCGCATGCCGCCGACGATCGCCTGCGCGGTGAGCGCAGGCACATGCGCGCCACTCGGGCGCGGCGCGGAGCATCTGCAGCAGCAGCCGCTCGTGGCCGGCGGCGGCGAGGCGCATGTGCGGGAGCGCCGCGGGCCCCGCTCCCAGCGCCTCCACGAGCAGCAGGCGTACTCGCACGGGCGAGCGGGCGGCGTCGGCGAGCAGCGCCTCACAGACGGCGTGCAGGCGGTTCGACCAGCCGCGCTCCCGCTGCCACGCCTCGATCGCGAGCCTGCGAGAGCGCGCAGCGAGCACGTCGTAGGTGGACAGGAAGCACGCCTCCCTGCTCGCGAACAGCTCGTAGAACGCGCGCCGCGACACACCCGCGAGGGCGATCACGTCGGCGACGGTCGTGTGCGCGTAGCCGCTTCGCGCCACCGCCTCGATCATCGCGCCGTGGATCCTCGCGCGCTGGTTGCGCGCCACCTCCTCGCGCCCGAGGGTGCTCGGCCCGCGCGGCAGGCGGCGGTAGAGGGGCGATGGCGAGGTGCCGATTCGACTCATCCGGAACATTCCAAAGATTAGACGAGCGTCCACACGGCAAAACCGCCTGCTGGACCGAAAGGCAGCAGCTGCCCGGAGGCGTCAGGCGCTGAGGGTGAGGCGCCGCGGGCCCGGCTGGAAGCCGAGCTCGGTGAGCAGCTCGAGCAGCGGCGAGGACGACCGCCGGCTCGCCGTCGATGCGCTCGAGCGCGAGGCGCGGGATGCGCCCCTCGCGCACCGCCGCGGCGAGCGCGGCGAGCGCCTCCGCGAGCGGGTCCTGCTCCCGCGCTCCCGCCTCCGGATGCCGCAGCGGCGGGGCTCTCGAGGAGCGTGATCAGCCCGCGCCCGCCGCGCTCGACGTACACGACGGGCTCCTCGCCGAGCAGCACCACGTAGGCGCCGGCGACGCGCGCGGGTCGGCGCTCGCCCTCCTCGCGCCGCGGCCACGGCAGCGCCGCGCCGTAAGGCTGGGCGGGATCGGCTGCGGCGAGCACGAGCGCACCCGCGTCGAGCCGCCTCGCCGCGCCTGCGCCGCGCCGCCGCTCGCGCGCAGCCGCTCGACGGCGCCTGGGAGCGCGAACTGCGCGCCGCCCATCCCCTCGAGGAAGTACCCGCGCCGGCAGAGGCCGAGCGTCTCGAGCTGGCAGAAGCTGTCGTAGAGCATCGCGAAGCCGCCCTTCACGCCCTCGGCGAGCACCTGCTCGCGGGTGACGATGCCGTAGCGCTCGAGCAGCAGTTCGGCGATCGCGCGCCTTCTCGCCGGGCCGTCCGCGGCACGCTCGCTCGCGCTCTCGGCGCCGAACAGCGAGCCCGGTGAGCGACCAGCGCCCCTGCACCTGCGACTGCGCCCCCGTGCGCCGCCGCGAGGCGAAGCGCGAGCGGCCGGCGAGCGGCCGCGCCGGAGCGCGAGGCGGAGCCGCGGCTCGGCGCGCGCGAGCGCGAGGCGCGGGGCGCGCAGCGGCGCCCAGGCGTCGTTCGTCACCTCGCCGGCCCACACCAGGTCCCACAGCGCCTCGCGCAGCGCCTCCGCCGGAGCGTCGAGCTCGGCGAGCAGGTCGGTGAAGAAGCAGGGACCGCGCGCGAGGCGCGCGCGCAGCAGCTCGTGCTCGGGGCCCGCCGGCGCGGCGCCGCCGCGCCGAGGAGCCGCCCGCCGGCGGCCCGAGCACGGGGGCGTCCTCGCGGAAGTACAGCGCCACCCTCCCCGAGCGCCCGAGCGGCCCGGCGCCCACCCACACCACCTCGCCGCTCGCGCAGAGGGCGTCGAGCCACGTCTGCGAGTAGGCGCCGACGCGTCGCGGCAGCACGTCGCGCTCCCACACCTCGGCGGGCAGGGCGAGGCCCTGCAGGCCGACGAGCACCTCGCGCAGCCGGTCGACTCCGGCGCCGGCGCGGGAGTGGCGGTCGACGCCCTGCCACGAGGGCAGGAACGCGGCGAGCCGCCGCCGGTCGGCGGGCTCGATCTCCTTGCGCAGCGCCGCCAGCGAGGCGCGGCGCAGGCGCCTGAGGACCTCGACGTCGCACCAGTCGCGCTCGCACCCCGCCCGGGCCGCAGCTCGCCGCGCACGAGCTCGCCGTCGCGCTCGAGCTCGCGCAGCACAGCTGCCGCGTCGACGCCGTAGCGCTGCGCGCAGCTCCTCGGCGGCGAACGGTCCGTGCGTGCGCGCGTAGCGCGCGACGAGCGAGCGCAGCGCGTCGGGCACGTCCGCGATGAACGCCTCCGGCAGCCCGCCCGGGGGCACCGCTCCGAGCGCGTCGCGGTAGAGCCCGGCGTCGTCGGCGGCGACGAAGCGCTCCTCGCCGCCGATGCGCATCCGCACCGCGCGCCGTTCGCGCTGCAGCTCGGCGAGCAGGGCCTCGGCGTCGACGCCTCGCGAACACGCGCTCGGCCACCTCCGCCGCGTCGAGGTCGCCGACGCGCCGCAGCACGTCGTGGAGCGCGTCGCGCCCGGTCGCGCGCGTCATCTCGGAGCGGTGCTGGAGGTCTTCTTCGACGCGCGCGAGCGCACCCGGGTCGATCAGCTCGCGCAGCTCCTCCTGGCCGAGCAGCTCGCGCAGCAGGTCGCGGTCGAGCGACAGCGCCGCCGCGCGGCGCTCGGCGCTGGGCGTGTCGCCCTCGTACATGTAGGTGGCGACGTAGTCGAACAGCAGCGAGGAGGCGAACGGCGAGGCGGTGCGCGTCTCGACCTCGACGAGCGAGATCTCGCGCGTGTGCAGGCCGCGCAGGAGCGCCTCGCAGGCCGGGCACGTCGAGCACGTCGCGCAGGCACTCGCGGTAGGTCTCGAGCACGATCGGGAAGTCGGAGTAGCGGCGCGCCACCTCGAGCAGGCTCTGCGCCTTCAGCCGCTGCTGCCACAGCGGCGTCCTGCGTCCCGGGATAGGCGCGCGGGATCAGCAGCGCGCGCGCCGCGTTCTCGCGGAAGCGGGCGCCGAACAGCGCCGAGCCGCCGAGCTCGGACACGACGGCATGCTCGACCTCCTCGGGCTCGAGCAGGAGCAGCTCGTCGGCGGCGGGGAGCGCCTCGGCCTCCTCCGCGTCGAGGTCGGGGAGGTGCATGATGATCCCGTCGTCGGTCCAGATCGCGTCGCACTCCAGGCCGAAGCGCTCGCGCACGCGCGCCGACAGCGCGAGGCCCCAGGCGGCGTGCACGCGACCGCCGTAGGGCGAGAGCACGCACAGGCGCCAGTCGCCGATCTCGTCGCGGAAGCGCTCGACGACGATCGTGCGGTCGCTCGGCAGCACGCGCGTGGAGTCGAGCTGCTCCTGCAGGTAGGCGAGCAGGTTGCGCGCCGCGCGCTCGTCGAGGTCGTACTCGCGCTGCAGCGTCTCGGCGTCCTGCTCCACCGCCCAGCGCGAGAACGCGCCGAGCGCCTCGCCGAGCTCCTTCGGGCGCCCCACCGAGTCGCCCTTCCAGAACGGCACCGCGCCGGGCGCGCCCGGCGCCGGCGTGACGATCACCCGGTCGCGGCCGATCTCCTCGATCCGCCACGTCGAGGCGCCGAGCAGGAACGCCTGCCCGGGGCGCGCCTCGTAGACCATCTCCTCGTCGAGCTCGCCCACGCGGCGGCCGTCGGGAAGCGTGACCGTGAACAGGCCGCGGTCGGGGATCGTGCCCGCGTTCGCGATCGCGAGCTGGCGCGAGCCCTTGCGTGCCCGGATCGTCCCCGCGATGCGATCCCAGACGATGCGCGCCCGCAGCTCGCCGAACTCGCGCGAGGGGTAGCGCCCGTCGAGCATGTCGAGCACGTTCTCGAGCAGCTCGCGGGAAAGCTCGGCGAACGAGTAGGTCCGCGTGACGAGCGCGTGGAGGTCATCGACGGTGACGCCGCCGCGCCGCGGCCGGCGCGTGCTCCTCGCGCCGCGCCGTCCCCGTCCCCGTCCGCGTCGCGCCGGAGCGCTCGCCTCGGCTGCCGACCGCGATCGCGACGATCTGCTGCGCGAGCACGTCGAGCGGGTTGCGCGGCACGACCGTGGGCTCGATCAGGCCCTCGCGCATCCGCCGCGCGACGACCGCGCACTCGAGCAGGTCGCCGCGGAACTTCGGGAAGATCCGCCCCCTGCTCACGCGGTCCACGCCGTGGCCGGCACGGCCGATCCGCTGCAGCCCGCGCGCGACGGACTTGGGCGACTCGATCTGCACGACGAGGTCGACCGCGCCCATGTCGATCCCGAGCTCGAGCGAGCTCGTCGCCACGAGGCAGGGCAGCTCGCCCGCCTTCAGCAGCTCCTCCACCTTCGTGCGCTCCTCGCGGGCGAGCGAGCCGTGGTGGGCGCGCGCGATCTCCTGCTCGGCGAGCTCGTTCAGGCGCAGCGCCACGCGCTCGGCCGAGCGGCGGTTGTTGACGAACACGATCGTCGAGCTGTGCTCGCGGACGAGGTCGAGCAGCTCGGGGTAGATGGCGGGCCAGATCGAGCCGCGCGTGGACTCGCCCCCGGGCACCGGCTCGAGCGGGTCGGCGGCCGGATCCACGGGCCCGCCGGGTTCCGCCATCGACTCGACGGGCACCTCGATCCGCAGGTCAGGAGCTCGCGCTCGCCCTCCGCGCCGGCGTCGATGATCGTCACCTCCCGCGCCGGGGCCGACGAGGAAGCGCCCGACCTCCTCGAGCGGGTTCTGCGTCGCGCTCAGGCCGATCCGCTGGATCGGCTGCGGCGCGACCCTCGCCCGCGCTCGGCCACGAGCGCCTCGAGGCGCTCGAGCGTGAGCGCGAGGTGCGCGCCGCGCTTGGAGGCCGCCACCGCGTGGATCTCATCGACGATCACCGCCTCGACGCCCGCGAGCATCTCGCGCGCCGCCGAGGTGAGGATCAGGTACAGCGACTCGGGCGTCGTGACGAGGATGTCCGGCGGCTTGCGCGCCATCGCCGCGCGCTCGCGCTGCGGCGTGTCGCCCGTGCGGATCGCCACGCGCACCTCCTCGGCGCCGGGCCCCGCCACTCCCGCCAGCGGCGCGCGCAGGTTGCGCTCGATGTCGTAGGCGAGCGCCTTCAGCGGGCTCACGTACAGCACCCGCACACCCGCCTGCGCCGACCGCGGCTCGCTCGTCAGGCGGTCGATCGCCCACAGGAACGCGGCGAGCGTCTTGCCCGAGCCGGTGGGCGCCGACAGCAGCACGTTCTCGCCCGCGGCGATCGCCGGCCACGCGCGGCGCTGGGCGGCGGTGGGCGCGGCGAATGCCTGCTCGAACCAGCTGCGGGCGGCGGGGCTGAAGCTCGACAGGGGCACCCTGCGAGGCTAGCGCGCCGGCCGCCTGGCACGGCCTCCGTCGCGCATAGACTTCAGACGATGTCCATGCGAACGCCGACGTGACGGCGTCAGCAGTGTCCGCAGGCGCCGCCGCCGCGGCGCCCGACGCGCAGGTGCTGCCCGCCGGCGTGCTGCCCGCCCAGCGCCTGAGGGAGGCGATCGAGCGGGAATGGCTCGTCGCGGGCCAGTGGCGGATCCCGCCCGAGTCGGTGCAGCCGGCGAGCGTCGACCTGCGCCTGGGCGAGCACGCGTGGGCCCTGCGCTGCAGCTTCCTGCCGGACAGCCACTCGACGGTGGAGGAGAAGATCGAGGACATCGCCTTCGAACGGATCGACCTGCGCGACGGCGCGGCGTTCGAGCGCGACCGCCCCTATCTCGTGCCGCTGATCGAGGAGCTGCGCCTGCCGCGGCGAGATCCGCGCGAGGGCCAACCCGAAGAGCTCGACGGGCCGGCTCGACGTGTTCACGCGCGTGCTCACCGACCGCAGCCACCGCTTCGACGAGATCGCGGCGGGCTACCGCGGCAAGCTCTACCTCGAGGTCGTCCCGCGCACGTTCGCGATCCGCGTGAAGACCGGGCTGGCGCTCAACCAGGTGCGCCTGATCGCGGGCGACAGCCGCCTCGGCGACCGCGAGCTCGCCGAGCTGCACGAGCGCTGCCCGCTGCTGTATCTCGACTCCCAGCCGCTCGCCGCCGAAGACGTGTCGCTCGGCGACGGCCTGTTCGTGAGCCTCGACGTGTCGGGCTCGGCGGACAGCACGGTGGGCTACCGCGCGAGGAAGAACAGCCTGCCGATCGACCTCACAGGCGCGGCGACGCTGCGCTGGGAGGACTACTGGGACCCGGTGCACCCCGAGCGCGGCGGGCGCATCGTGCTCGAGCCCGAGGTCTTCTACCTGCTGCTCTCCGCCGAGGGGGTGAGCATCCCGCCCGCCTACGCCGCCGAGATGCTCGCCTACGACCCCACGGCGGGAGAGCTGCGCACCCACTACGCGGGCTTCTTCGACCCCGGCTTCGGCTATGCCCGCGACGGCTCCGGGCACGGCAGCCGCGCGGCGCTCGAGGTGCGCGCGCGCGACGTGTCGTTCATGGTCGAGCACCGCCAGCCGGTCTGCAAGCTCGCGTTCGAGCGCATGGCGGAGGAGCCCGACGTGCTCTACGGCGAGGAGATCGGCTCCAACTACCAGGGGCAGCAGACGATGCTGAGCAAGCACTTCCTCGCGGGCGAGCGAGCGCGTCTGAGGCGGCGCTCCAGGCGCGGCGAGCCCAGGCGAGCCCCGCCCGCGCCCGGCCTGCGCCGTCCACAGCCGGCGCCGAGGGCCCGGGCTCGAAAGTCCAGTGTTTGTTCCGCGGGCCCTCCGCCGGGGTGCGTAGGATCGATGGGCAGACCATTTCTTCGGCTCCCTCGCGGCCCCGGGCGGCGGGCGGCGCCCGTACACAGAGCTACAGCGAGCAGGACCCGATGCCCCGAACGAGAGCGTCGGCCGCGAAGGCGGCCGGCGAAGCGCACGACCCGGCGTGGTCGATCCCGAGCCTGCGCGAGCCGCGCTACTCGCAGTCGCTCGAGCGGGGCCTTGCGATCCTCGGCTGCTTCACCCCCTCGCGCCCGGTGCTCGGGATCGCGGACATCGCCGACGAGCTCGAGATGAGCCGCTCGACGACGCATCGCTACGTGATCACGCTCGTCGCTCTCGGCTATCTCGAACAGGGCGCCTCGCGCAAGTACCGCCTCGGCCTGCGCGTCACCGATCTCGGCATGTCCGCGCTCAGCTCGACGGGATTGCGCGAGCACGCGCGGCCCTACCTCGAGGAGCTTCGCCAGCGGACCTCGTGCACCGCGGGCGTGTCGGTGCTCGACGGCGAGGAGGTGCTGCTGCTCGATCGCGTGCGCAGCCTGCGCCGCGGCGCGCGCTGCCGTCGAACCTGATCTGCAGGCGGGCTCGCGCCTCCCGGCGCACAGCAGCGCGAGCGGCAAGCTCCTGCTCGCGCACCTGCCCGAGGCAGAGCAGCGCCGTGCGGTCGCGGCGATCACGCTCAAGCGATCCGGCCCCGGCACGATCACGACGAAGAAGGCGCTGCGCGCCGAGCTCGAGCGCGTGCTCGAGGCGGGCGTGGCGATCGACGACGAAGAGCTCGCGCGCGGCCTCGGGGCGATCGCTGCGCCCGTTCGCGACCAGGCAGGGGACGTCGTCGGCGCGGTGGCGCTCGCCGCGCCTAGCGCGGAGATCCCGCCCGGCGAGCTGTTCGAAGCCGTCGGCGCGCACCTGCTCTCGGCGGCCGAGGGATGTCCGCGCGGATGGGCTACCGACGCGGCGCCGAGCGCTAGCGCGCGAGACTGCGGCGCGCGGGCGCGGGCGCGTGGCGTACGCTCTTGCCGCGCATGACCCGCACCGGCACCCTCCACACACCGTGTCCGCCTGCCCGCGCGACCCCGCGCCGGCGCACGAGACGCCTCGGGGCGCTGCTCGGGGCGCTGGCGCTCGCCCTGGGGATGACCGCGTGTGGCAGCACCGTCTCCACGAGCTCGTTCAAGGGAGCCCAGCACGAAGTCGCGCAGACGCTCTCGGACCTGCAGTCGGACGCGACGAGCGGCGACCAGGCGAAGATCTGCGAAAACGACGTCGCCGCTCCCGTCGTCGCCCGGCTCGGCGGCAAGAGCGGCTGCGAGGCCGCGATCAAATCGCAGCTGGGGCAGACCGACAACCTCGAACTGAGCGTGCAGTCGATCCACACGGGACCCGACGGGAAGACCGCGACGGCGACCGTCAAGAGCGTCTACAACGGGAAAAAACGCACCGGCACGATGACGCTCGCGAAGGAAGGCGGGCGCTGGAAGGTGACCGCGCTATAGCGGGCGGGCGCTAGCCCAGCGAGCGCCCGTACTGGCGCTCGTAGTAGGCGCGGTAGTCGCCCGAGCGGATCGGTCCCCACCACCACTCGTTCTCCCGGTACCAGGCAACCGTCGCCTCGAGGCCCGCCTCGAAGCGCATCCGCGCGCTCCAGCCGAGCTCGCTCACCTTCTCCGAGGACAGCGAGTAGCGGCGGTCGTGGCCCGGGCGGTCGCGGACGTGCTCGATCTGCGACTCGCTCGCGCCCGTGAGCTCGACGATCCGCCGCACCACCGCGATGTTGGCCTCCTCGTCGGGACCGCCCGCGTTGTACACCTCGCCCGGCGCACCGCGCTCGAGCACGGCACCGATCGCGCGGGAGAAGTCCTCGGCGTGGATCCAGTTGCGCACCTGCATGCCGTCGCCATAGACGGGCAGCGGATCGCCGTGGAGCGCGTTGAGGATCATCAGCGGGATCAGCTTCTCGGGGTACTGGTAGGGGCCGTAGTTGTTCGAGCCCCGGCAGATCAGCGCGGGCAGCCCGTACGTGCGGCAGTAGCCCTGCACGAGCAGGTCGGCGCCCGCCTTCGTCGCCGAGTAGGGCGAGGATGGCCGCAGCGGGCTCTCCTCTGTGAACGTGCCGTCCTCGATCGAGCCGTACACCTCGTCGGTTGACACCTGCACGTACCGCAGCCCGTGATCGCGCGCGGCCTCGAGCAGGACGTATGTGCCAAGCGCGTGCGTGCGCACGAACGCGTCGGGCTCGGCGATCGAGCGGTCGACGTGCGTCTCCGCGGCGAAGTTCACGATCGCCTGCGGGTCGGCTGCGGCGATCGTGGCGGCAACGGCGTCGGCGTCCTCGATCGCTCCGCGCACGAAGCGCATGTCCTCGTCGATGAGATCCTTGAGGTTCTCCTCGCGGCCGGCGTAGGTGAGCTTGTCCAGCACCGTCACCTCGTCGCCGTGCTCGCGCACACGCTGGTGCACGAACGTCGAGCCGATGAACCCGGCGCCGCCGCAGACGAGCAGCCTCATGCCCGCATCATCCCAGCGCGCGCCGCGAGGTAGCCCGCGAGGCCGTCCTGCCACGGGGGCATCGGCAGCACGTCGTCGCGCTCGGACTCGAGCGCGGACCACGCGGGCCGCGGCGCCGCACGCGCGAGCTGCTCGCTCGTGGCGTCCTCGACGGCGCAGCTCACCTCCGCCTGGCGGAAGATCTCCCGCGCGAACGCGTTCCACGACACGGCGCCGGTGCCGGCGAGGTGCACGAGGCCGCTGACGTCGCGCTCGAGCAGGCCGAGCAGCGCGGGCGCGAGATGGCCCGTCCACGTGGGACAGCCCACCTGGTCCACCACGACCTGGACCGCGTCGCGCTCGCGCGCGAGCCCGAGCATCGTCTCGACGAAGTTGCGCCCGCCGATCCCGAACAGCCATGCGCTGCGCACGACGATGTGGCGGGGCGAAGCCGCGAGCACCTCCCGCTCCCCCTCGAGCTTCGTCGCCCCGTACACCGACCGGGGCGCCGGCGGGTCCGACTCCAGGTAGGCGCGCGCCTCCCCGTTGGCACCCCGCGGCGGCTCGCCGGAGAACACGTAGTCGGTGGACAGCTGCAGCAGCGGCACGCCCGCCGCCGCCGCACCGCGCGCGAGTATTCTCGCCCCCACCGCGTTCACCTCGCGCGCCTCCTCGGCGTGGGTCTCCGCTCCGTCGACGTCGGTCCACGCCGCGCAGTTCAACACGGCTTCGGGCGCGGTCCGCGACAGCGCCGACTCCACCGAGGCCTCCTCGACGATGTCGATCTCGGGCAGGTCCAGTCCGATCAGCTCGTGCCCGGCGCGCTCGCCCGCGCGCAGCATGTCGAGGCCGAGCATCCCGGCGGCGCCGACGACGAGCAGCCTCACAGGATCGAGATGTCGGAGTTGTCGCCCACCATGAAGCGGTAGGCGCGGGGCTGCCGATCGCCCCGCCGCACGGTGACGTTGCGCCCGAGCAGCGAGGACTCCATGCGCCCGTCGAGATCGCACACGGTGCAGCCCGCGAGCAGGATCGAGTGCTCCACCTCGGCGCCGGCGATCGTGCAGCCCTCGCCGATCGCGGTGTACGGCCCCACGTAGCAGTCGCTCAGGCGCGCGTCGGCGCCCACGATCGCGGGCCCGCGCACGGTTGTGCGTTCCAGGCGCGCGCCGCGCTCGACGACGACGCGTCCGTCCACCTGCGAGTCGATCAGCTCGCCTTCCACGCGTTCGAGCATGTTGTCGAGGATCAGGCGGTTGGCCTCGAGCATGTCCTCGAGGCGTCCGGTGTCCTTCCACCAGCCGCGCACGATGTGCGGCTCCACGCGCATGCCGGCGTCGAGAAGGTGCTGGATCGCGTCGGTGATCTCGAGCTCGCCGCGAGCCGACGGCCGGATCGCGCGCGCCGCATCGTGGATGGCGGCGGTGAACATGTAGACGCCCACGAGCGCGAGGTCGCTGGCGGGCTGCGCGGGCTTCTCGGCGAGGCGCACGACGCGCCCCACCTCGCCCGCCGGCGCCGGCGCGAGCTCGGCGACGCCGTAGTTCTCGGGGTCCGCCACCGGCGTCAGCAGGATCAGGGCGTCGGGACTGTGCTCGCGGAAGGAGGCGACGAGGTCGGAGATGCCGCCCTGGAGCAGGTTGTCTCCCAGGTACATCACGAACGGGTCCTCGCCCAGGAACGGCTCCGCGGTGAGGACGGCGTGGGCGAGGCCCAGGGGCTCGTCCTGGACGATGTAGGTGATGCGCACGCCGAAGCCGCTGCCGTCGCCCGCGGCGGCTTCGATCTCGGGCCCGGTGTCGGGCGCGATGATGATCCCCACCTCCTCGATGCCCGCCTCCGCCATCGCCTCGATGCCGTAGAAGAGAACCGGCTTGTTCGCGACGGGCACGAGCTGCTTCGCGCTCGTGTGGGTGATCGGCCGCAGGCGCGTGCCCTTCCCGCCGGAGAGGATCAGGCCCTTGAGTGGCTGCATCGCCGGATCACCCTACAGAGCGAGCGCGGCGGCGCACGGCGGCCGCCGCGGGCGCTGCTAGTAGACGCCTTCGAGCTTGCGGTGGTCCCAGCTCGCGCGGCGCAGCTCGACGAACTCGAGGCCCACGCGATTGGCGGCCTGCCGATCCACCATCGTCCTCACCTCCGCCGGAAGCTCCTGCACGGCGGGCTCGCCGCGCGGAGCGGCGTAGCGCATGAAGATCTCGCGCCCGAGCGCGCTCACGGCCTCCTCGTCGCGATGCACCACCGTCTCGCACTCGAGCATCACGCCGCGGAGCTCGTGGTAGAGCTCTCCCGCCTCGACGAGCACGGTGGCGCGCGGATCGCGCTCGAGGTTGCGCACCTTCTGCGAGGTGGCGTACGTCCACGCCCACAGGCGCGGACCGCCGCTCGCCGCGCCGCGCCCGTCGGCGTCGCGCAGGACGTACCACAGCGGCATCAGGTGGGGCCAGCCGCGGGGGCCGGCGGTGGCGCATGTCACCGTGCGCTCCTCGCCGAGGAACGCGGCGACCTCCTGCTCGCTCATCTTGATCTGCGCGCGGCGGCTCACGCTAGACGCCGGCGGGAGCGGCGTTCATCTCCCGCAGCCGCCCCGCGGCGGCATGCACCGCCTCGCGCGCATCCTCGGGCTCGAGCACGGCGGCGTCGCCCGCTTCTCGCATGATCTCCCGCACGAGCCAGTCGACGCCGGCGAAGCTCAGCTCGACGATGACGGCCCCGTTGCTCCACTCCTCGACGACGCGCCTCGCCTCGCGCGCCCAGCGCGCACGCTCCGGAGACACCCACACGCGCGCCACGCGGGAGGCCTCCACCTCGCCCGTGCGCAGCCAGCCGTCCACCTCCGCCGCCGGATCGACCTCCGGCCGCGGCGTGAACTTCTCCTCGCACACCGTCACCCGCTTGATGCGATCCAGGCGGAAGTGCCGCACGCCCTCGCGCTCGGGGTCGAACGAGGCCACGTACCAGCCCTCGCGCCCGTTCGTGAGCGCATAGGGCTCGACCCGCCGCAGCGAGATCTCATCCTCGTTCTCCTTGTAGTACTCGAGCTCGACCAGGCGGCGTTTGACGATCGCCTTCGACACCTGGCGGGCGATGTCGGAGTCGTCGCCGGCGGGGGGCGCCACCTGCAGCCCCTGCTCCATCGGGTCCTCTCCCAGCGCCGTTACGATCTTCGCGCGCGCCGACTTCAGCGAGCCCTCGGGGATGTGCTCGCCGATCAGGTCGATCGCGGCGACGAGCGCCTTCGCCTCTACCGGAAGCAGCCGCGCGGGGCGGTCGAAGTTGTCGCTGTAGGGCTCCGGGTCGACCTCGATCTCACCCTCCTCCTCCTTGATCTCGGCATAGAGCACGTAGGAGCCGCCGCCGAAGTTGACGACGTTGAGCACGTTGACGTCCTCGCGCAGCTCCTCCTCGCTCACCTGCAGGCGCTCGCACACCTCGGCGATGCTCACGCGCTCCTCCGCGCGTCCCGCCTCGATCAGGATGCTCGCGAGCGTCACGAGGCGGGCGAAGCGCTCGGGGCGGATCGCCGCCTCGGCGCGGCCCGAGCCCTCGCCGTCGCCGCCGCGGCGCGGCGAACGGGTGCTCCTCGCCGTGCCGGCACGCGCGGAGGACGCTCGTGCACGCGAGCGCCGCGGCTGCGTCGGGGGGCTCTCGCCGTGGCGCTCATACAGCAGCTCGAGCCGCTGCTCGAGCTGCTGGACGAGATCGCCGGGGCCGAGCAGGCGCGCGTTGGCGCCGAGGCCGAGCACCCACGAGACGAGGCTCCGGGGGCTCGAGTAGGGCGTGCGGAAGACCATCTCGCCGCGCTCCTCGCCGTCCTGCGTGCGCTCGCCGTCGGCCCCCTGCCAGGAGATCTCGCCGTAGCGGCCGAAGTGGCGCTCGATCTGCCAGGCGATCCGCTCGCACACGAGGATCTCGGCGATCCCGAGCTCCTCGCCGAGCTGCCAGTCCGCGCGCCTGGCGTAGGCGCGAGGATCGAAGTCGGCGGGTCGGTGGAAATCGTGCTCCGCCTTGGTTGCGTATGACACCTTGCCGCGGATGCGCGACAGCCGGAACACGCGGATCGCCTCGCGCTCGTGGGCGTAGCCGAGCAGGTAGAACTGCCCGCCCTGGAAGAGCAGGTGGTAGGGGTCCACGCGACGTGTGCTCACCTCGTCGCGCTCCATCGTGTAGTAGTCGAAGACGATCGTCTTGTTGCGGAAGATCGCCGTCTCGACCTTGGCGAGGCGCGCCGAGAGGTCGTGTCCGCCCGCCGACGCCGTGATGCCCAGCGCCACCGAGCGCTGCTCCGGCGCGCGCAGCGGGCTCGGACGGCCCCAGGTGATCTGCTGGAGCGCGAGCCGCAGCGGCTCGGCGTAGGCGAATTCGCCGTCGAGCAGGCTGAGCGCGGTCTGCAGTGCCGCGAGCTCCTTGTCCGTGAAAGCGATCGGCGAGAGGTGGAAGTTCTCGGGTCGCAGGGAGTAGTTCTCCTGCTCGGCGGCGCCGTCGGCGGGGCGCTCGACGGTGAGCTGGATGCGCAGCGATTCGAGCTCCGAGCGATCGGCGTAGAAGCGGCGCGCGAACGCGTCCTCGTTCATCCCGCTGTATCCCTCCACGTCACGGCGGATCTCCACCGCCGTCACCGGGCGGCGCTCTGCCATCAGGTAGGAGATCAGCGAGAGCTGGCGGATCAGCTTCTCGGTGTCCTTTGCCATCGGCCCCCAAAGATAGAAGCCGACGGCGAGGCCCGTGCGAGCGGCTGCCATTGCCGCCCCGCTATTTGCGACGTTTCAGGCCGCCTCGCGGGCGGGCGCGGGTGAGCGCCGGTGCTCGGCGCCCTCGCTCTCGCGCCCGGCGAAGAAGGCGCCGGCGCCGATCGCGCGGTCGAACGGCGACCACCGGCGGCCCGGCGCGAGCTCCTTCTCGAGGCGGTCGAAGCTGCCCAGGCGGCCGCCGAGGTTGTCGATCATGTGCACGAGCGTCGCCTCGCGCGTGCAGGGCACAACCGGGCTGCCGTGCTCGAGCGTGCCGTGATGGGAGAGGATGATGTGGCACACCGCCTGGCCGAGCTCCGGCGGGAACCCGTCGATCTCCTCGATCGCCCGGCGGATGCGGTAGTAGCCGAGTGCGATCTCGCCGTGCAGGCGCCCGGCATCTGTCAGGTCGATGCCGCCCCGCTCCTCGACATAGCCGTCCACCTTGCCGATGTCGTGCAGCAGCGCGCCCGTGACAGCGATGTCGCGATCGATCCCGGGGAACGTCGCGCTGACCGCACTCACACCCTGCGCCACGCCCAGCGAGTGCTCGAGCAGGCCGTGCCGGTAGGCCTGGTGGTAGTGCTTGGCGGCGGGTGCCGTGCGGTACTCCGACCACAGCTCCGAGCGCTCGCCGAAGACCCCCTCGAGGAGAGCGCGCAGGTGCGGCTGGCGGATCGTCGCGAGCAGCTCGCGGATCTCGCCTTCCATCTGCTCGAGCGTGCGCGCGGGGCCGTCGCGAAGATCCTCGGGCGCGTAGCTGCCGGCGGGCGCCTGCTGCAGCGCGCGCAGGTTGATCTGCGGGCCGAAGCGGGGGTGAACGGTGTAGCGGCCGCACACGAGCACCGGCTCGCCGGGACGCGCGAGGTCCTCGACGTCCTCGAGCGCCTCCCACACCATGCACGCCACCGAGCCGCTGCGATCGCCCAGCTGCAGGCGCAGGTAGTCGCCGCCGTCGCGCCGGCGGCGGCGCTCGGCCTCGCGCACGAGCAGGACCTCCTCGACGTCCATTCCGTCGCTGAACTCGTTCACCAGCATCGATCTGAAGGTAGAGATGGCCGCGGACGGCACGTGCCCGGCGCCGCGGGCCTAACATGCGGAGGGATGCCGCGTGCAAGCAGGCCGAGAGCGCTGCTGTGGGCGACCCTCGCGGGGGTCTCGGCGGCGGCGCTCCTGTGGGGCGCCACGCTCCTGCGCGGGCCCGCCGCGCACGCGCAGCCGGGCTGGTGGACGCCCCCGCCGAAGCTCACCTGGTACTGGCAGCTCCAGGGCACGGTGAAGATGGGCGAGCCGGTGGCCGCCTACGACATCGACGGCTTCGAAAACAGCGCCGCGACGGTGGCCCAGCTGCACGCCGAAGGCAGGAAGGTGATCTGCTACATCGACGTCGGCACCGCGGAGGACTTCCGCCCCGACTACCACGAGTTCCCCGCCTCGGTGCTCGGGCGCAAGAACGGCTGGCCCGGCGAGCGCTGGCTCGACATCCGCGCCCTCGAAGTGATCGAGCCGATCATGGCGGCGCGCTTTCAGATGTGCGCGGAAAAGGGCTTCGACGCGGTCGAGCCGGACAACATCGAAGCGTTCTCCAACAAGAGCGGCTTCCCGGTCACCGCACAGCAGCAGATCGCGTTCAACGAGTGGGTGGCGCAGGAGGTCCACTCCCTCGGCATGGCGGTGCTGCAGAAGAACGACGGCGAACAGACGCCCGCGCTCGCGCCCTACTTCGACGGCGCGCTCAGCGAGCAGTGCAACCAGTACGACGAATGCGCCGACTTCGATCCGTATCTGGAAGCGGGCAAGCCGGTGCTGAACGCCGAGTACAAGCTGAAGACGGCGCGCTTCTGCGAAGCCGACAACACCGCCGGCATCACCGGCGCGCGCTTCAACCTCGCCCTCAACGGGCGCCGCTTCGAACCCTGCTGGTAGCGGAGCCCTCCTCGGCGAGGAAGGCGGCGAGCTTGCTCGCGGCGCCCTCGATCATCGCCCTGCGCGCGCGCAGCGTGGCGCTGCCGACGTGCGGCAGAAGCACGGCGCGCGGCGCCGCGAGCAGCGCCGGCGAGGGCTCGGGCTCGTGCGCGTAGACGTCGAGGCCGGCGGCGAACAGCGTGCCCGCCGTCAGCGCCGCGGCGAGCGCGTCTTCGTCGACCACCGCGCCGCGCGCGGTGTTGACGAGCACGGCGCCCTCCCCCAGCAGGGCGATCCGGCGGGCGTCGATGAGGCCGCGCGTGGAGTCCGTGAGGGGAACGTGGACGCTGACGATGTCGCTGCTCGAGAGGAGGTCGTCGAGATCGCCCAGCCAGCCCTCCTCGCCGGTGTCGTGGCGGGTGTGGTGGCTCACCCGCATCGCGAACGCGGCCGCGCGGCGGGCTACGGCGCGGCCGATCGCGCCGTAGCCGACGAGGCCGAGCCGGGCGCCGTGCACGTCGCGTCCGAGCTCCTCGAGGAACCCCCAGCCGCGCCACTCGCCCGCGCGCAGCGTGCTCTCGGCGTCGTGCATCAGCCGGCAGGCGGCGATGATCAGGCCGAAGGCGAGATCGGCGGTGCTCTCGACGAGGCCCTCGCCCGCGGTCATCACCGAGATGCCGCGCTCGCGCGCGGCGTCGTGATCGATCGCGTCCGCCCCGGCGCCCGCCACGGCGATCGCGCGCAACCGCGGCATCCGCGCCTGCGTCGCGCGGTCCACCGGCTGGATCGGGGAGCACACCAGGGCTTCGGCGTCGGCATCGGAGCCGGGCGCGCCCTCCAGGAGCTCGTGCCCCGCCAGCGCCTGCAGGCAGTCGCGCAGAAACGGGACCGAGATGAGGACGCGCGCCATCGGCGAATCGTCGCACCGGCGGCCGCTGTGGCCGCGCCCGCTAGGGCTCCAGCCGGTGCGGCCCGCGGTACAGGAAGGTGACCTCGCGCACGTTGTCCTGGTTGCACAGCTGCATCAGCAGCCGCGTCAGGCCGAAGCCGAAGCCGCCGTGCGGCGGCGCGCCGTAGCGGAAGAAGTTGAGGTAGTACTCGATCGGCTCCACCTCGACGCCCTTCTCGCGCGCCTGCGCGAGCAGCCGGTCGTGGCGGTGCTCGCGCTGGGCTCCCGTCGTGATCTCGAGCCCGCGCCACAGCAGGTCGAAGCTCTTGGTGAGGGTCGGGTCCGCCTCGTGGCGCATGTGGTAGAAGGGCCGCACCGACGTCGGGTAGTCGGTGACGAACGCGAACTCGTGCCCGTGGCGCTCGGCGACGATCGCCGAGAGCGCGCGCTCGCTCGGAGGATCGAGGTCGTGGTCGGCGCCGGGCGCCTCGTGGCCGTGCTCGCGCAGAAGCTCCTTCGCCTCCGCGAGCGGGATCCGCGGGAACGGGACGGTGGGCACCACCACCTCGCCGCCGAACGTCGCTTCGATCGCCTCCCCGTGCACGTCCTTCACCGCGCCCATCACGTGCGCGAGCCAGCCCTCCTCGAACGCCATCACGTCCTCGTGGGAGTCGATCCACGCGATCTCCACGTCGACGCTCGTGAACTCGGTGTCGTGGCGCGATGTGAACGACGGGTTGGCGCGGAACACGGGGCCCACCTCGAACACCCGCCCGAAACCGGCGGACATCGCCATCTGCTTGTAGAACTGCGGCGACTGCGCGAGGTAGGCGACGCGGTCGAAGTAGTCCACCTTGAACAGCTCGGCGCCGGACTCGCTCGCGGACCCCATCGTCTTCGGGGAGTGCAGCTCGATGAAGCCGAGCTTCTCCCAGTGCTCGCGCATCGCCCGCTCGACGGTCGTCTGGACCTCGAAGATCAGGCGCCTGTCGGGGCGCCGCAGGTCGATGTAGCGCCAGTCGATGCGCTTGTCGAGCGCGGAGTCGGGCGCGATCGGCAGCTCGGGCTCGGCGGCGCTGTCCACCGCGAGCGACTCCAGCCGCAGCTCGAGACCGCCCAGCTTCACCCGCTCGTCGAGTGACACGGTGCCGGTGACGGTGACGGCTGACTCCGGCGTGAGCGCGGAGATGGCGTCGTTGAGCTCGCTCGGCGGCTCCTCCTTGCCGAGCGCCGCCTGCGCGAGGCCGCTTTCGTCGCGCAGGATCACGAACTGCACCCGCTTCTGGTCGCGCACCGCCTGCACCCACCCCCGCACCTCCACGAGCTCGCCCGCGTGGCTCTGCAGCGAGGAGATCAGCGTTCGCTCCACGCGCGGCACCCTATCTGTAAGGGAGAGCGGCTAGACCCGCGGCGGCTCGGCCAGCTCGACCTCGACGCCGAGCTCCTCGGCGGGGGCTCGCTCGACGAGCGCGATCGACCCCGCCAGGCGCAGGTCGTCGCAGCCGAGCTCGAGCGCGTCGAGCCGCTCGGGCACGTCGTGCACGAGCACGCGCCGGACCTCCGCGCGCATCGGCAGCCGCGCCTGCGACTTCGCCTTGCGCACCTCGCGCAGCACGTCCGCGGTGACCTCGAGCGCGCGCCCCGCGCGCGCCAGGAAGTCACTCGCGTCCGCGTCGCCCGCGCGCGCGTGCGCGAGGAGCTCCTCTGCGTCGGGCCAGGAAGCGCGGTGCACGGATCCCTCCTGCCACCACGACCACACCTCCTCGCAGACGAACGGCAGGAACGGCGCGAACATCCGCTGGAACGCCGACAGGGAGATGCGCAGCGCGAGGCTCGCGGAGCCTGCGACGCGGGCGTCGGTGTCGTAGCGGCGACCCTTCACCAGCTCGAGGTAGTAGTCGCAGTACCACCAGAAGAACTCCTCGCTGCGCTGGAGCGCGCGGGCGTAGTCGTACTCCTCGAAGCAGGCGGTTGCCTCTGCGAGCACCTCCGCCTGGCGCGCCACGAGCGCGCGGTCGAGCGGATGCTCGAGCTGAGCGCCCGCCGGCGGCAGGTCGGCGAGCGCGAACTTCGAGGCGTTCAGCAGCTTCACCGCGAGGCGCCTGCCCACCTTCATCTGCTGGGCGTCGAAGGCGGTGTCGGTGCCCGGTCGCCCGTTGGCGGCCCAGTAGCGCACGGCGTCGGCGCCGTACTCCTCGAGCAGGTGCATCGGGGTGACGACGTTCCCCTTCGACTTGGACATCTTCTTGCGATCGGGGTCGAGCACCCAGCCGGAGATCGCGGCGTTCCGCCACGGCAGCGCGTCGCGCATCGAGGTGCGAGCGCAGGATCGTCGTGAACAGCCAGGTCCTGATGATGTCGTGGGCCTGTGGGCGCACGTCCATCGGGAACACCTGGGCATAGAGCTCCTCCTCGACGCCCGCCTGCCCCGCGATCTGAGGGGTGAGCGAGGAGGTGGCCCACGTGTCCATCACGTCGGGGTCGCCGGCGAAGCCCCCCGGCCGCCCGCGGTCGGCCTCCTCGTACCCGTCGGGCACGTCGGTGGACGGGTCCACGGGCAGCTGCTCCTCGCGCGCGAGGATCGGCTGCTCGTGGCGGATCTCGCCGTCGTCGTCGATCGGGTACCAGAGCGGGAACGGCACCCCGAAGAAGCGCTGGCGGCTCACGCACCAGTCGCCCGTGAGGCCGTTCACCCAATCCTCGAAGCGCGCTCGCATGTAGGGCGGGTGCCAGCGCAGCTCGCGCCCACGCGCGATCAGCGCCTCGCGATGGGCGAGCGTGCGCACGAACCACTGCCGGCTCGTCACGATCTCGACCGGGCGCTTGCCCTTCTCGAAGAACTTCACGGCGTGCGTGAGCGGCTGCGGCTCGCCGACGAGCTCGCCCGACTCCTCGAGCAGCTCGACGATCCGCCTGCGCGCCTGGTTGACGCTGGCGCCGCGCAGCTCGTCATAGCTCGCCCGCGCGCGCTCCGGGTCCACGGTCTCCCACCCGGGCGAGCCCCAGGGCACGTCGAGCAGGCGCCCGTCGGGGCCCAGCACCGCTCGCACCGGCAGCTGGAGCTCCCGCCACCACATGACGTCGGTCAGATCGCCGAACGTGCACACCATCACGAGGCCCGTGCCCTTCTCGCGCTCGACCGCCGGGTGCGTCATCACCGGCACGCTCGTGCCGAACAGCGGCGTGAGCACCTCGTGGCCGACGAGCTGCGCGTGGCGCTCGTCGTCGGGGTGGGCGAGCAGGGCGACGCAGGCGGCGATCAGCTCCGGGCGGGTGGTCTCGATGAGCGCGTCCGCGCCGCCGTCGACGGAGCCGAAGCGCACGCGATGCATCGCGCCCGGGCGCTCGCGGTCCTCGAGCTCGGCCTGCGCGATGGCGGTCTGGAAGTCGACGTCCCAGAGCGTGGGCGCCTCGAGCTGGTAGGCCTCGCCGCGCGCCAGCAGCCCGAGAAAGGACCCCTGCGAGATGCGCCGCGCGAGCGTCCCGATCGTCGTGTACGTGCGCGACCAGTCCACCGACAGACCGAGCCGGCGCCACAGCTCCTCGAAGGCGCGCTCGTCGCTCTCGGTGAGCTCGAGGCACAGCTCGACGAAGTTCGGGCGCGATACCGCCACGGGCTCGGTGTCGGACGGCTCGGCCGGCGGGCGGAACTCCGGGTCATAGGGAACGGCGGGATCGCACTTGACCCCATAGTGGTTCTGCACGCGCCGCTCGGTGGGGAGACCGTTGTCGTCCCACCCCATCGGGTAGAAGACCTCCCTCCCGCGCATCCGGTGGTAGCGCGCGAGCGTGTCGGTGTGGGTGTAGGAGAAGACGTGCCCGACGTGCAGCGAGCCGCTCACGGTGGGCGGCGGCGTGTCGATCGAGTAGATCCGCTCGCGCGGCGCGGAGCGGTCGAAGCGGAAGGTGCCCTCGCGCTCCCAGGTCTCGCTCCAGCGCTCCTCGAGCCCCTCGAGGCTCGGCTTCTCGGGCACGCTCGTGCCCTCGGCGCGCTCACTCACGGGCGGCTGCCGCGTCGGTCTGCGGTGGCTGTGCGGGGGTCAAGCCGCTGATGCTATCCGCCCCCGCCGGGCGCGGCCGTTGATGCCATCCGCCCCCGCCGGGCGCGCGCGGCCGCACGAAATCCCCGGGGTGACGGCTTCGCCACTCCGCAAACACCGAATCCTTCCATGAGAATCCGCTCATAATCGAACGTGCCAGGTGGCACGTTTGTAGAGTCGGATTCGTCGCAGGGAGACATAGAAGACGAGGTCGAGGAGGCGGCTGTGTTCGTTGGGGGAGCGAGGTGAGCGTCCTTGCCAGGAAGATCCTGGGAGTCGGCCTCGCCACGGTCGCGGTCCTGGCCCTGATCGGCGTCTACGTCTCCAGCTGGGCGACCAGCTCCCCTCCGACGATCTCCGCATCCGCCGCGCCGCCGTCGAGCGGCGGCACCCAGCTGACGCTCGAGACCGTCGCGGCGATCGGTCCGAAGTACAGCCCCAGCCACCCCGACTGGGTGTCCTACCTGGTGCGGGAGAACGGCAAATGGGTTCACAGCACCATCTACAAGGTGCCGGCCCACTCGATCGTCCACGTCACGATCCTCCAGTACGACGGCGCCAGCGGGCTGCGCAACCCGTTCCTCTCCCAGGTCCAGGGCACCGTCGGCGGGACCGAGAACGTGGATGGCAAGACGATCAAGGCGATCGATCCCGAAGAAGCCTCGCACACGTTCGTGATCCCGCAACTCGGCGTGTTCGCACCGCTCCCCGGGGTGCCCGAAGAAGCGAAGAACCAGTGCGAATTCGCCCCCTGTGAAGGCGCGGCGCACCGCACGATCACGTTCAGCTTCCGCACCGGCGCGAAGGGGCGCTACCGCTGGCAGTGCTTCGTGCCGTGCGCAGCGGGCTTCCTGAGCGGGTTCGGCGGGCCGATGCAGACGCTCGGCTACATGGACGGGTTCATCGAAGTCGCCTGAACGATGACCGAGCCCAATCACGCACGCCGCTTCGCGGTCATCTGGCTCGTCGCCAGCGTGATCGCCGTGCCGCTGGTGATCCTCCTGCTCGGGCCGATCCTGCCGCCCGGCAAGGGCTCCGAACAGGCCGCCGGACAGGTCACCGACAACACCGTGCTGCTGGCGATGGCGACGCCGGTGCTGCTGCTCGTCGTCCTGTACCTGCTCTACGCGGTGATCGTCTTCCGCCAACCGAAGGGCGGGGCGCTCGAAGGGCCCGCGGTCCGCGGCAACTCGCGGATCCAGACGACGTGGATCGTGGTGACATCGGCTCTGGTCCTGTTCCTCGCCGGCTACGGCACCGTCCGGCTGCTCACCGGCCACGGCGCGGGCTCGGGCAGCGGGCCGACCCCGCTGACGGTCCCGAAAGGCCACAAGCTGCGCGTGCAGGTGATCGCGCAGCAGTGGGCGTTCACATACCGCTTCCCCGAATACGGCGGCGTCGAGACCACCCACCTCGAGCTCCCCGTCAACCAGATGGTGGAACTGCACGTCACCTCGCTCGACGTGATCCACTCATTCTGGGCCTACCAGCTGGGCGTGAAGGCCGACGCGAACCCGAACGTCGACAACGTCGTGTTCGTCAAGCCGACGAAGCTCCAGGTGTTTGAAATCCGCTGCGCGGAGCTGTGCGGCATCTGGCACGGGTACATGTTCGATCACGGGCAGGTGGTGACGCCGGCGGCGTTCAACACCTGGATCCACCAACAGCAGGTCGCGTTCGCGCCGGCGACGAAGGTGCTGCCGCCGTACAGCAGGACGTACCTGCCCGAACCCTTGAGGCGCGCGGAATGACCACCACCGAAGTTGCCACCCCGCCCGCAAGCCGCCCGGTGTGGCGCCGGCTGATCGGCTTCAACCTGCTCACCGCGGTCGTGCTCGGCGTCGGCGGCTACTACCTCGGCTGGTTCATCGGCCACCAGATCGGCGGCCCGAGCTACGAATACCAGGCGGCGATAGACGAGAACGACACCGCGCTCCTGCTCGCCTACGTGTTCGGCGTGATCGGCTTTTTGATCGGCCTCGGCTTCGTCAACTACCCCGTCTCGCGCCTGCTCGGCCGCCCCGCCTCGCTGCGCGAGAAGGAGGGCGAGGGGATCGGCCGCTACTTCGGCCTGTGCACCGACCACAAGGTCGTCGGCATGCAGTACATGGTGGGGATCGGCGTGTTCTTCTTCATCGCCGGGCTCAACGCGATGCTGATCCGCGCCCAGCTGCTGAACCCGGTGCCGACGTTCGTCGGCCCCAACCAGTACCTGTCGCTGGTCGGCATGCACGGGACGATGATGATGGGGATGATGACCTCGGGCATCCTCGGCCCGTTCGCCAACTACTTCGTGCCGATCATGATCGGCGCCCGGCGGATGGCGTTCCCGCGGATCGAGGCGCTGACGTTCTGGCTGCTGATGGCCGCCGGGTTCATCCTCACCTCGACGATCTTCTTCGGCGGCTTCCCGACCGGGTGGACCGGCTATTCGCCGCTCAACATCCAGGCGGTGATGGGGATGGACTCCTACATCATCTTCTTCGCGCTGGTGGGCATCTCGATGTCGCTGCTGGGACTCAACATGATGGTGACGATCATCACGATGCGCGCCCCCGGCCTGACCTGGTCGCGGCTGCCGATCTTCGTGTGGGCGGTGTTCGCGACCTCGGTGCTGATGGTGCTGGCGGCGCCGATGCTGATCGCGACGCTGTCGATGGCGGCGCTCGACCGTACGATCGACACGTCCTTCTTCGTTGCCGGCGGCGGCGGCAGCTCCTACCTGTTCCAGAACCTGTTCTGGTTCTTCGGCCATCCCGAGGTCTACATCCTCGCGCTGCCCGGCTTCGGCATCGTGCTGGAGCTGATCCCGGTGTTCGCGCGCAAGCCGCTGTGGGGGTACCGGCTCGCGATCGCAGGGATGCTCGGCGTGACGCTGCTGAGCTTCTTCGTGTGGCAGCACCACCTGTTCGTGAGCGGGATCAACGCCGACCTGCGGCCGTTCTACATGCTCTCCACCGAGATCATCTCGATCCCCACGGGCTTCATCTTCCTGTGCGTGATGGGCACGCTGTGGAGATCGCGGATCAGCTTCACCGTGCCGATGCTGTTCTGCCTGGGGTGGACGTTCAACTTCCTGCTCGGCGGCCTGTCGGGCGTGTTCCTGTCCGACACCCCGAGCGACACCACCACGCACGGAAGCTTCTTCGTGATGGCCCACTTCCACTACACGATCATGGGCGGGCTGATCTTCACCTTCTTCGCCGCGATCTACTACTGGATCCCGAAGATGACAGGGCTGCGCTTCAACGAGAAACTCTCGAAATTGCACTTCTGGCTGCTGTTCGTGTCGTTCAACTCGACGTTCCTGCCGCTGTTCGTGCTCGGCTTCAAGGGCATGCCGCGGCGCGTCAGCACGTACGCGCCGAACCTGCAGACGCTCAACGACTGGGTGTCGATCTCCGCGTTCGTGATCGGCATCGCGATGCTCGTGTTCCTCGTCAACGTCGTCTACTCGCTGATCTTCGTGCGCGAGCGCGCCGAGCAGAACCCGTGGAACTCGAAGTCGATCGAGTGGCAGGTGCCGACGCCGGTGCCGGTGCACAACTTCGACCAGATACCCACGTTCGACTCCGACCCGTACGACTACGGCACGCCGCTGCCGATAGGCGGCGCCCAGCCGGCGTCGAGTGGCGCGTGATGGCCGCCTCCCCGCACGGCGAATCGGTGCCGGCCGGGCTCACCCCGGCGGGGACCGGCTCCGCGGAGATCTCGCTCCCGCCGGAGCCGCCGGAGATCGGCGCGCGGGCGCTGTCGGTCGCCTCGCGCCTGCTGGCCGGCGCATCGGTGTTCTTCTTCCTGGCGTTCCTGTTCGCCTACTTCTACCTGCGCTCGCTCAACGTCGCCCACATGTGGAAACCGGCGCACGTCAAGCCGGACCAGGCGCTCGGGGCTGCGTTCATCGCGTGCGTGCTGCTGAGCGCGATCCTCACCGTGGTGGCCGGTCGCGGCCTGAAACGGCGCTCGCGCGGCTGGGTGGGCCCCGCGACCGCCGCGCTCGTGCTCGGGCTCGCGGCCGTGGCGCTGCAGTGCATCGAGTACACCGTCCAGAAGTTCGGGCCCACCGACGGCGCCTACGCGAGCGTGTTCGTCGCGTGGACGGGCTTCTACCTGATCGCGGTGCTGTTCACGATGTACTGGCTGGAGACGCAGGTCGCCACCGAGCTGCGGGCGCGACGATCGCCGGCGGCGCACGGCGACATCTCCGACCCGGACGCGCTGATCGCACCGGGGATGGATGCCGTCGCGTTCTACTGGGCGTTCCTCGCCTTCCTCGGGCTGCTGGCCTACGTGACGCTGTACCTGTTGTGATGCTCGCGCCAGCGGCAGCGCCCCCGAGCGTCTGGGATTGGTCCCCGGACCCCGCGCTCGGGCTGATCGCGAGCGCGGCGCTGCTGTACCACGTCGGCTCCACGCTGACCGTCACCCCGGCGCGCAAGCGGACCGAGCAGCGCTGGCGCAGCGCAGCGTTCTACACGGCGCTCCTCCTCCTCGCCATCGCCCTGAGCTCCCCGCTCGATGTGCTGAGCGAACGGCTCTTCTGGGCGCACATGGTCCAGCACGTGCTGCTGCTGATGGTGGCCGCGCCGCTGCTCGTCGTTGCACGCCCGTGGATCCGGCTGTGGCGCTCTCTGCCACTCGGCTGGAGGCGGAGCCTCGCTCGCAGCCTCGGCCGCGGCGAGCGTGCGGCGCCGCTGCGCGCAGCGAGCCGGACGCTCGGCGGCCCCGTGGCGAGCTTCGTGCTGTTCTGCGGTGTGCTGCTCGCCTGGCACATCCCCGCGCTGTTCGACGCGACGCTTCGCTCGGAAGGGCTGCACGCGCTCGAGCACTCGCTGTTCCTGGTGACTGCCGTCATGTTCTGGAAGCAGGTCATCCACTCGCCGCCGCTGCGCGACCGGCTGAGCGACTTGCAGCGGGTGGCCTATCTCGTCGGCGCGATGGTGGTCAGCTGGGTGCTCGCGGTGGTGCTGGCACTCGCGCCGCAGCCGCTCTACGACCACTATGCGCAGCTCGCCTCGCGTCCGGGCGGGATCTCGGCGCTCGCCGACCAGCAGCTCGCCGCCGGGATCATGTGGGTGCCCGGCTCGATCACCTTCGTGATAGTCATCTTCGCCTACGTCCACCGCTGGCTTACGCCGGCGCCCGCGAGCGCGAGCGGGCGGCGGTTGGCGAGCGAGCACTAGGAGGTCCCGTGTCGAACATCCCCGTCACCCTCGCATCCGGCTTCCAGACAGGCGCGGTCCTCACGCTGGTGCTCCCGCTCGGCGTCCTGATCCTCGTGGCGATCTGGTACGTCGTGCTGTGGCTGCGCACGAGCGACGAGGGGTAGCACGCGCGGGACCGCGCCGCTCTCGCGCCCGGGAGCGTGCCGTCGCGAGCGAGCGCCCCGTGTTCGCACGCGACCGGAGTCGGCTGCCCGCAATTGCTTCATAATCGCCACAATGCTGATCCTTACGCGTCGCCCGGGAGAACGCGTGGTGATCGGCGAGAACATCCTCGTGACCGTGATGGGCGTCAGCGGCCATACCGTGAGACTGGGGATCGAGGCGCCCGAGGGGGTGTCGATCTACCGCGAGGAGATCTGGCTCGCCGTCGAGGAGGAGAACCGCGCCGCCGCTGCCGCGAAGGTGGGTGAGCTGCCCTCCTCGCCGCCGCGGGCAGCGCAGCGCACGCGAGTGGGCGGACGCGCCGCAACGGGCGACGCCGGAGGGTCGCGGGGGACCTCAGGGCAGGCACATGCCGCCGCGGAGGGCAGCCCCGAGGGGGGCTGAGCGCCGCAGCGCCTCCTGTACCTGCTTGATCTTCGGGTTGACGATCGCTAAAGTGCCGCCGGCCCAGGGATCAACCCTGGCGCGTACGGCAGTGCGCCTCGTCGGCGAGGCGGACCGGGGGATATGCACGGAAGTGCCCGCGATGGTCCCTGGTCACCTCCCTTGGGATCGCCTACCGTCTACAGCAAATCGAGAGAGGGAGAATCTCCGGATGAGGGGCATTTCCAAGCGCTTCTGCGGCGCCCGCACGATGTGGCGGTTCACGGTGGCGATGCTGCTCGTGGCCTTCGCCGCAGGGCTCACCGCCACCGGCGCAGCCGCGAAAAAACAGAAGGTCGAAGTCCGCATCGTCAGTCAGGCGCCGCCGCCGGAAACGATCCCGGCGAACACCGCCTACTACTCGACGATCCAGGCAGCTGTGAACGCCTCCAAGAAAGGCAACTGGATTCTCGTCGAACCGGGCGTCTACGACGAAGAAGTGAAAGTAACCCACAAGCACCACGACATCTGGATCCGCGGCATGGACCGCAACGGCGTGATCATCGACGGCCAGAACAAACCCGGTAACGGCATCGAAGTCTTCAAGGCGAACAACGTCGCGATCGAAAACCTGACCGTCCGGAACACCGACACCGGCTGCGGCTCGGACTGCGGCAACGGGATCTGGTGGAACGGCGGTGGCGACTCCGGCCACGTCAACTACGAAGGCTGGTGGGGCCGCTACCTGACCTCGTACAACACGGGGCTCAACGGCGGCTACGGGATCTTCACGAACAACGAGATCCACGGCGAATGGGACCACGTCTACGCGTCCGGCTGGAACGACTCGGGCATGTACCTCGGGGCGTGCCAGGAATGCGACGCCGTGATCAACCACATGACGATGGAAAACAACGCGCTGGGCTACTCGGGCTCGAACTCGGGCGGCAAACTGATCATCGAGAACTCGGTGATCGCGCACAACTCCACCGGCATTGCCCCGAACGGGGAAAACCCGGGCGACGGGCCGCCGCCGCAGGACGGCGAATGCGGGCGCCCGAACGTCAGGCACCCGAACCCGACCCCGACGATCACCTCCACGGAAATCGCGCGCTGCACGATCATCCGCAAAAACCTGATCACGGAAAACAACAACCTCAACGCTCCTGCCAACGGGTCCGCCGGTGCGGCGCCGTGGGGCGCGGGCGTCGAGCTTCCCGGCGACTACGCGGACGCCGTGGAAGAAAACACGATCACGAACAACCCGTCCAACGGCGTTCTCGGCTTCGAGTACCCGAACCCGTTCCCGCCGACGAAGAAGACGATCTACTTCCAGCTCGCTGGTAACAAGATCGCCAACAACACGTTCTCCGGCAACGGCTACCTGAACATGAGCCTGTCCGGCGACGTGACGCTGCAGGGCGGCCTGTTCGGCTCGCAACAGTCGGTGAACAACTGCGTCAGCGGCAACACGTTCGCCGACGCGGTGTACCCCGCGAACATCGAAGGCGAATGGGGCTGCCAGAACTCGACGACGCCGAACCCGAACAACGGCGCCGGAGCGATCAACTACCTGCTCGAACTGCAGGCGCAGTCCGAAGGCAGGACGCCTGAACCGCAGCCGGCACCGGGTCCGCAGGAAACCATGCCGGAACCCTGCAAAGGCGTGCCGACGAACCCGCTGTGCCCCTGACGCAGTAGCCGCAAGGGCAAGCAGGACATAGCATCACAGCGCCGCCGCCCCTAGGGGCGGCGGCGCCATTTAAGTCGGTGTGCCCGGCGGCATATGCGCCACCACCTCAGGCAGGAGCGGTCAGAGGCCTTGCGGCGGGCGCAGTCCGCGCGACGCCTGGCGGCGCTGCTCCGCTCACCCACACGCGCCCGGGCTCCAGCGGCGCTCGCAGCCGCTATCGCGCCGCGATCCCCGCGAGCTCGCGAAAGCGCTCGCCCCGCTCTTCGAAGTTGCGGAAGCTGTCGTAGCTCGGAGCGGCAGGTGACAGCAGCACGACCGCGCCGGAACGAGCCAGGGCGCGTGCACGCGAGACGGCGTCTTCCAGGTTGGCGGCGTCGAGCGCGCGCTCGGCGGGAAGCCCGGCGGCGCGCGCGGCGGCGGTGAGGCGCGGCCCGGTGGTGGGAACGCCCACGACGCTCGCCCGCGCTTCCGTGAGCGCGCGGGCGAGCTGCGAGTAGTCCTGGCCGCGATCCTGGCCGCCGCCGATCAGCACCACATCGCGATCGGCGAACGTGGCGAGCGCGGCGAGCGCCGACTCGGGGGTGGTGGAGATGCTGTCGTTCACCCACAGCACCCCGTCGAGCTCGCCGAGCTCCTCCAGGCGGTGCGCGAGCGGCGCGAACCCGCGCAGCGATTCGGGCAGCGGCGGCGCGATCCCGAGCGCTTGCAGCGCGGCGAGCGCCCCGCAGAGGTTGAGCGCGTTGTGCTCGCCGGGCAGCGGCAGCTCCTCCAGCGAAGCCCGCAGCTCGCCGTCCAGCGCGATGCCGCTCGCCGCGAGGTCCCAGCCTCCCGGCTCGCCGTAGCGCGTCACCTCGGTCGGGGGATGGAGCTCCGCGAGCGCCTGCTCGCGCGCGTTCAACACCGCGACCCGCACACCCGGCAGGTCGAGGATGCGTAGCTTGTCCGCGCGGTAGCGCTCCTCGGAGCCATGCCAGTCGAGGTGCTCGCGGAACAGGTTCGTGACCAGCACCACCTCGGGACCGCGCTCGAGGTCGGCGATCTGGTAGCTCGAGAGCTCGAGGACGACGACGTCGGCGCCGGGCGCATCGAGCAGGTCGAGCGCGGGCACGCCGATGTTGCCGGCCAGCCGCGCCTCGACACCTGCTGCGCGGGCGAGGTGGAAGGCGAGCGCCGCGGTCGTGCTCTTGCCCTTCGTGCCGGTGATGCCGATCACCTGCTCGCCCCCGTGCTCGGCGAGCCACAGCGCGGTGGCGGTGGTGACGGGCACGTCCCGCGCGCGCAGCGTGCGCAGCTCCGCGCGGTGGATCGAGACACCCGGCGAGCGCACCACCACGTCGCACGCGCCGAGCCCCTCCACATCGGGCGCCAGCAGGATGCCGGAGGACGGCACGTCCAACGCCTCGGCGACATCCGCATCCGGCTCCTCGTCGAACGCCGCCGCGACGATTCGCGCGGAGGGGATGCGCTTGCGCAGCTGCTCTGCGAACGAGCGGATCTCGCGGCCCGCGCCCCAGACGCCGACCCGCGCGTCCTCAAGCTCCGAGAAGCGCACGGACGTCCGGCATCAGCGCCGCTGGCACGTCATGGTCGTCGCTCAGCGCGAGCACCTCGGCGGGATCGCCGTCCTCGGCCGGCCGCTCCGCGAGCACCTCGGCAGCGAGCGCCCGCACCACGGCGTGCTCGCGCCAGCGAGGGTCGGCGGCGAGCATGCGCAGCGCCGCCACGCTCTCCTGCTCCTCGCCCACGCACTCGAACGGCTTGTCGCCGCCCGTCGCCGTGAGCAGCGCGAAGCCCCGCACCTGCTCCTCCTCGTCGAGCAGGTCACGCCCGAACACCGCACGGAGGTGCTCGGGCGAGCTGAACGGCGCGAGCGCGAGGAACACGAACCTGCACTTGGGGCACTCGCAGCACCACGACGATGCGCGCAGGTCGGGGTCGCTGCGGAAGACGGCGTTGCAGCTCGTGAACGCCTCGTGGTAGCGCTCGACGCGCGCGAACGCGCGCGCCACGGCGAGCTCGGAGGCGGGGCGCAGCACAGAGAAGATGCGCAGCCCCGGGAGCGCCTCCGCGACGGCGGCGCTCAGCAGGCGCTCGGCGCGCAGCCCCTTGCTGAACTGATGGTTGATCTCCACCCCGTCCCAGTGGACGCTGCCGCGCGAGGCCGAGCGCTCGTTCGCCATCGCCACCGTGTCGTAGCCGCGCAGCGCCGCCGTGAGCAGCGCCGCGCAGGAGACGATCGCCGTCACCGGTACGTGGCCGTTGATCGCGCCCGCGCGGTTGAGCGCGGCGAGCTCGCCGTCGAGACGGCGGTGCGCGAGCAGGCGCTGGAGCCCGGCCGCCTCCACGGTGCGGGCGATCGGCGGCGCGTCGCCGACCGAGAACAGCGCGAGCTCGCAGCCCGAGCGGCGGATGATCTCGATCGCCACCGCCGAGTCCTTGCCGCCGCCGACGGGCACGAGCACGCGCGCGGGCCGCTCGGAGACGCCGGGCGCGCCCGCGCCGGCCGCCCGAGACCGCGCGTGCGTGTCGGGCGCTTCGGCCGCACCGGCGAAGCGCGGGCGCGGCAGTCCGGAAAGGGAGTTCTCGTAGGCGAGCTCGCCCAGCCCCTCGGAGTACAGAGCCTCCAGCAGCGCGGCCGCCGCGGGCGGCGGCGCGCCCGTCTCGAACACGAGCTCGCCGGGAAGCGCCGTCTTGTAGTAGCTCACCCCCGCCACCCAGTGCAGAAGGGAGAGGAGCCCATCCACCCGCTCTCGCTCCTTCCCCGACAGCTCGCCCTGCACCGGCAGCTCGAGCTCCTCGACGAAGCAGATCTCCTCGTCGAGGGCGTAGGAAAGGGTCACGCGGCCGTCCGCAGCCAGCTCGCGAGCCGCGAAGCGAAAGCTCCTGAAGGCGGCGGGGGCGAAGCGCGCGCGTGCGCGCTTTGGCTCGACTGCCATGCTCTCAGCCTAGAGCGCAACTCGGGCGCCCGCCGGGCACGGCGGCCCGCGTCGCCTCCCAACCTTGCGGCTCGGCGAGCGTTTGAGGAGTTGTAAGAGGGAAGTCCCGCGCTGCCCGAGGCGTTTGGGGGATGGGCCGGGAGGTCTGAAGTTCTCGAGGGGGCTCCGCGAGGAGCCCCCTCTTCTTTGTCCTCCTGAAGGAGCGCTCCTGCGGCCGAGCGCGCTAGTCGTTCGCGGTGACCGCCTCGAGCAGGTCCCTGAAGCGCTCCCGGCTGCGTTCGCGCCGCGTGGGCAGGTGCTCGGTGGGCACGCCGTCGGGCGGCGGCGCGTAGCCGTTCAGCACCTGGCGCGCCACCGACTGGCGGTGCACCTCGTCGGGGCCGTCGTAGATGCGCGCGGCCCGCGCGAAGCGATACATCTGCTCGAGCGGAAGGTCGGTGGAGTAGCCGAGGGACCCGTGCACCTGGAGCGCGCGGTCGACGACGTCGTGCAGCACCCTCGCGCCGTAGAACTTGATCAGCGCGATGTCCGTCCGCGCCGCCCGCGCGCCCTGCGTGTCCATAACCCACGCCGCGTGGAGGGTCATCAGGCGCGCCGCCTGCATCTCCGCGGCGCTGTCGGCGATCCAGTTCTGAACGGTCTGCTTCTCTGACAGCAGCGATCCGTGCGCGTAGCGGTAGGTGGCGCGCTCGCACATCATGTCGAACGCCCTGCGCGCAACCCCGAGCCAGCGCATGCAGTGGTGGATGCGGCCGGGGCCGAGTCGCTGCTGGGCGAGCACGAAGCCGTCGCCCTCGGAGCCGAGCAGCGCATCGCCGGGCACGCGCACCTGGTCATAGACGATTTCGGCGTGCCCTCCGTAGGCGCCGAACTGCTCCCAGGGGTGCTCCATCGTGGGGACGTCGCGGAGGATCTCGACGCCTGGCGTGTCGGCGGGCACGACGAACATCGATGCCCGCTGCGAGGGCCGCGCGTCGGGGTTGGTGACCGCCATCACGATCAGGAAGTCGGCGATCGAGCCGTTCGAGGAGAACCACTTCTTGCCTTCGATCAGCCAGCCCTCCCCGTCACGTGTCGCGCGCGTCGCGAGCTGCGTGGGGTCGGAGCCCGCCGTGTGCGGCTCGGTCATGCTGAAGGCGCTTCGCAGATCGCCGGCGAGCAGCGGGTACAGCCAGCGCTCCTTCTGCTCGGGCGTCCCCGCGAGCGCGAGTATCTCGGAGTTGCCCGAATCGGGCGCCGCGTTGCCGAACGCGAGCGGAGCGATCGGCGAGGTGCCGAGGATCTCGTGCATCAGGCCGAGGCGCACCTGGCCCATTCCCTGGCCGCCGAGCTCGGGCGGCAGGTGGGCGGCCCACAGCCCGCGCGCCTTGACTTCTTCCTGCAGCGGGACGAGCGCGCGGCGCAGCCCGTCGAAGCCGAGCTCGTTCCAGACCGCCTCGAGCGGCCAGATCTCGTTGCGCACGAGCTCGCTCATCCAGTCGAGCTGCGCCTGGAAGTCGGGATCGGTCGAGAAGTCCCAGCTCATGCCACCCATCCTTTCGATCGAGCACACGCGGTCGCGCGCAAGGGAGCCTACGTGCTATGACGCAGGCGCGGGTCCACCTCGAGATCAGGAGAACGACATGGCCACAGCACAGCAGCTCGTCACAGGTGTCGACTTCGTTCCGCTCCCCACGCACGACCTCGGGCGCGCGGTGGGCTTCTACGGGGAGACGCTCGGCCTCAAGCGCTCGGTGTACATGCCCGACCGCAACTTCGCGGAGTTCGAGACGGGCAACCTGACACTCAGCTTGATCGTGCCCGAGGCGATGGGCATCCCGTACGTCACGAACGGCAACGCGATCGCGCTGCACGTCGAGGACGTCGGCGCCGCGCGCTCGGCGCTCGAAGCGGCGGGCGTCAGCTTCACGGGCGAGACGCTCGACACAGGCGTCTGCCACATGGCGTTCTTCGCCGACCCCGATGGCAACGCGCTGATGCTCCACCATCGCTACGTGCCGCGCACGACCGAAGCCTGATCGGCGGGGGGACGATGTTCGGAGGTGTTGCCATCGACGGCAGCCGGCAGCTCGAGGTGACGCTGCTGGCGGGGGCGCGCACCCTGCTCGAGAGCCACGCGCGCGAGCTCCCGCAGCGCGACGACCTCTGCGGCGCCTTCTGCGGTGCGCTCGCGCTGCACGCGGCGGGCTTCGTCGAGCACGGCGGGGAGCCGCTCGACCAGGATGCGGTGGCGCTCGCGGCCGGCTCGGTCGTGGCGGGCCCGCGCGACCCGGCGACGCTCCCGCGCGGCGAGAGCGGCCGTCGCGACTACCGGCTCGCGCTTCCCTCGATCGAGGATCCCGCGGTGTCCGGGACCACCGCCGCGGGAGTGGTGAGGGCGCTCGGCCCGCTCTCGCAGGAACGCGTGCAGGCGATCCCGTTCAGCGGTCCCTTCACGAGCGAGACGCTCGCCGGGCTGTTCGACGCGGCCGCCGCCCTCGCCGGCCCCGTGACGCTGCTCGCGAACCTCGCCACGCGCCACCTGTGGGGGTCGCGCGCGAGCCTTGCGCAGCTGCTCGCGTTCCTGCTCGACGGGGAGCAGGCAGGACCGGAGCCCGATTGGGACGTCGGCCACTTCGCGTGCGTGTTCGGGCGCGTGCGCGGTCCCGGCGGGGCGCTCTACGCGCTCGCCGACACGTACCCGTCGCTGGGCTCGGGCGGCGTCCACATGCAGCCCGAGGCGCGGCTCGCGGCAGCGATCGCACGACCCGACATGCCCGCCGGAGGGGTTATCGCAGTAACGCTCGCACAGGATGCGGAAGCCCTGCGCGCGGGCGCCGCCGCGGTGGGCCTCGTCGAGGGCCTGTGGGACAACGGCACTCCCCTCGTCGCCACAGAGACGGCTCGAGCGGGCACCGAGGCGGACGGGTGACCGCGAGGCTTCGTCGATGAGCGCCGAGCTCGTCACGCTCGCCTGCTGCGACCTCGGCGCGATCGTCCGCGGCAGGGCGGTGCTCTCCTCGGACCTCGCCGAGCACCTGCAGCGCGGCATCGGCTGGGTGCCCGCCAACCACGCGCTCACGCCGCTCGGGCCGGTCGCGGACCCGAACCCGTTCGGTTCGGTTGGCGATCTGCGCCTGCTGCCGGATCCCGACGCGCGCATGCGTGTGGGCGCCGACGGCGACGTGCTCGTGCTCGAGCTGCTGCTGTGCGACATCGTCGAGACGGACGGCGCGCCGTGGGACTGCTGCCCGCGGGCGTTTCTGCGCGACACGCTCGCGATGCTCGAGAGCGAGCTCGGCCTGCAGGCGCGCGTGAGCTTCGAGCACGAGTTCCAGCTGACGCTCGCCGCGCCGCCCGCGCTGCCGTTCTCGCTCGAGGCGCAGCGCCTCGCGGAGCCGTTCGCGACGAGTCTGATGGAGGCGCTCATCGAAGCGGGGCTCGAGCCCGAGCGCTTCTTCCCCGAGTACGCGCCGCGCCAGTTCGAGGTCCCGGTGGCGCCCGCCGCGGGCATGGCGGGAGCCGATCGCGCCGTGCTGCTGCGAGAGGTGGTGCGTGAGCTCGCCCGACGCAACGGCAACCGCGCCACGTTCAGCCCCCTGCTCGACCCCGCCGACGCCGGCAACGGGGTGCACATCCACTTTGCCCTGCTCGACGACGCGGGACATCCAGCGCTGTACGACTCCGCACGCCCCTCGTGCCTGAGCGAGCTCGGCGGGCGCTTCGCCGCCGGGATCCTTCGCCATGCCGCCGCGCTCAGCGCGCTCACGGCGCCGAGCCCCGTCTCGGCGGCGCGGCTCGCGCCGCACCGCTGGAGCGCGGGCGCCGTCTGCCTGGCGCAGCAGAACCGCGAGGCGCTGCTGCGGATACCTCCGCTCGTGGCGCTCGGCGGCGGCGACCCGGCGGCGCAGATGCACCTCGAGTACCGCGGCGCGGACGCCGCCGCCAACCCCCACCTTGCCCTCGCGGGGATCCTCAGGGCTGGCCTCGAGGGCGTTCGCGGCGAGCTGGCGGTGCCGCCGATCCTCGACCGCGACCCCTCCCGGCTCGACGCCGCCGAGGCCGAGCGCTTTGGCGTGGACGCGCTGCCGCACACGCTCGAGGAGTCGCTTCAGGCGCTCGAGCAGGACGCCGCCGCCCGCGACTGGCTGCCGCCGCGGCTGCTCGACGCGTACACGTCGGTGAAGCGCTCGGAGATAGCGGGCACCGCGACGCTCGACCTCGCCGAGACCTGCAGGCGCTATGGCGAGATCTACTGAGGAGCTGCTCGCCCGGCTGCTCCAGGGCATCGGGCGACGAGCTGCCAGGCGCGGTGGAGCTGCGCCACCGCCTGCACGAGCACCCCGAGCTCGCGCACGCCGAGGAGCAGACCGCCGCGGCCGTCGCCGCCGAGCTGCCGGTTGCGTGCGAGGTGGCTGCGGGCACGGGTCGCATCGCGCGCATCGGCGCGAGCGGCGCACCCGGCGTCGCCGTGCGCGCGGAGCTCGACGCGGTCCCCGTGCGAGAGCGCACCGGCGCGCCATTTAGCGCGAGCGGGGAGGCGATGCACGCCTGCGGCCACGACGTCCACATGGCGGGGCTCGTAGCGCTCGCGCGCGCGGCGAGCGAGATCGCGGACGAGCTGCCCACACCCCTTATCGCGTTGTTCCAGCCGAGCGAGGAGGCCTACCCGTCGGGAGCTGAGGAGCTCGCGCGAGGAGAGCTCGCCGCGGCGCCACCCGCTGCGGTGGTGGCGGCGCACGTGCACCCGGAGCTTCCGTGGGGGTCGGTGGCGCTCGATGCTGGTGCTGTGAACGCCTCGTGCGACGCCTTCGAGATCGTCGTGGAAGGCAAGCCCTCGCACGGTGCGTACCCACACCTCGGCCGCGACCCTGTGCTCGCGCTTGCGCAGATCGTGGTGGCGCTGCACGCCGAGCTCGGGCGGCGGATCGACCCCCTGGCCCCCGCGTCGCTCACGGTCGGCTCACTCGACGCAGGAACCGCTGAGAACGTCATCCCCGGGAGCGCGCGGGCGCGCGGCCTGCTGCGGGCGCACCGGAGCGGCGATCGCATCGCCTTGCGAGAGATGGTGGAGGAGGTGTCGGCGGGAGTGGCGTCGGCGCACGGCTGTACGGCGAGCGTCGAGCTCGTCGATGGCGAGCCGCCACTCGAGAACGACGCCGACATCGTGAGCCGCGCGCGCGAGCTGCTCGGCGCCGCCGGCCTCACCCGGGCGCCGGAGTGGCGCTCATGCGGCTCCGACGACCTCGCCTTCTTCGGTGAGCGCTCGCCGCTGGCGATGGCGTTCGTAGGCCTCGCCGGCTCGGAGGGCTTCTCGGCCAGGCCGCTGCACCATCCCGAGCTGCTCGTGCCGGATGACGCCGTCGGCGCCGTCGCCCGCGCGCAGGCTGTGTTGTATGTCGCGGCGGCTCGCTAGTACTTGACGTTCGCCGTAGCTTCGGTAAACGCAAGCCCAGATTCGGTGGTGAGGTGAAGGAGCGCTTCGTTCGTTCCGCCGCCCGGCGAGCGGTATTCGAACACCGCAGCGGGCGAGGATTCGGCGCGGCCCGCCGCCGGGATTTCGATTTTGAGGTTGCCGGAGAGGCGTCCGTTGCCGCTGCTCCTGGTCACCCTCGCCATCGACACGCTCCCGAGGTTGCTCACCACGTTGCCCCATTCGTCGGTGACGCCGGCCTGCGCCCGGAAGAACTGCCGATGGCCGATGCTGGTGGTTTCGCACGTGAACAGGCACGGCGGGACGATGCTCCCTTCCGTCACCGTCGCCTTGATCCACGCCCAGCGCTTTGCCGCGACCGGCTTGACGCCGACGACGCCCGAACCTTCGTGCGAGGTGGTTTCTTCGAGCACCTTGAGCGTGTTGGCGGCGGCGTCGTAGAAATGGAAGCCGCTGACAGTTGCTTCGCCGCCCACGAACGAGGGTTCGCTCACCGGCGAGTATTCCGGCGCCTTGCCGCTCGGCGAGTTGAGAGCGCCTTCGTACCTCAGCTTGTGCGTGCGCACGTAGCCCGTGAGCACGTTGTGCCATTCGTCCCACGCGGTGAGCTTCACTTCGAATGCTGCACCTGACTGCGGTTCGGCCAGAACGGGAAGCACGCGGAAGCTCCTGAACGGGCCGGCGTTCACCTTCATCGCGACGAGCGCGCCTTCGTTCGAGAGGGCCCCTTCTCGAACCTTGAGGTGGGCTTCTTCGACACGGTAGAGCGTGAGCTGCCCGTTCGTGGCACCTCCGACGGTGGCGACGCCTTCGCTGAATTTGATGGTGGTGGCTTCGCCGAACGCGTTGGTGGCACCCGCTTCGCTGCTGACGGTGGGCTTCGTCCCGCTGGGAGCCGCCGATGCACCTTCGAAGACGAGGTTGTGTGCGCCGGTGAACGATGTCACAGTGTTGTTCGCGGCGTCCCTCACCGTGATCGTCAGGTTCGCTGTTTCGCCGGCGCCGAGTTCGGTCCTCGACGCTGCGAGCACAAGATGCGTCGCGGGCCCCGAGGTGACAGTGACTTTCTTCGCTTCGCTCGTCGATGTCCACGAGCGCCATATGGCCGTGACGGTATAGGTGTGGGTTCCGATCGAGACACCCGTCTCGGTGCAACCCGTGGCGGTGGAGGGCGAGCCAGCCGTCGGACAGCCGTTGCCCGGGGAACCGCCTTCGCCTTTCACGTAGTATTCGACGGCGCCCGACCCCGGGGGTTTCGCGGCCGTCCATTCGAGCTGCACCGCCCCCCCTTCAGCGGCTGTCTTCGTGAACGTGGGAACCGGAAGGGTGCTCACGCCGGTCGACGAAGTGCCCACACCCGCATTCGTCCAATACGCAGCGGCAGCGACGGCCATGGCGGCCGCCGCCGCCACCGCAGCGACCCCGACCAAAGCTGCCACGGTCTCGGCGCGGTTGCGCCTCACGCGTGGGCGCTCCCCGAGTACCGCAACACGAACGCGGCACCCTTACAGGGATCCTGGTTTACGGATGAGAGGTAGATCAGCTGGATCGTAGGTGCGGTGATGCCTTGGGCCGGCAGCGTGACTGAGCCACCGGCGGGCACCACGACAGGGCTCAGCGGCGAGGCATCCGACTGGGTGATGAAGAGGTTTTCCGCAGCGGAGCAGCCGGGCGCTTCACTGGTGACTCCCACCGCGAGGGCGATCACGTAGATAGCCACGGTGTTGGGGTTGGTGAGGGTCAGCGGGATGCGGCTCGCAGCAGCTCCGGGATACAGCAGACCTTCGGGACTGCCGGAGACGACGAAGCTCTCCGAGGGACCCGCGAGCACGGCCCCGCCTCCCGTTGGGGCCGGGCCGGCTGCCCCGTTCGCGGCGCCTGGCGGCGCCGCGTTGGCTGTTGCGCTGACGATCGTCCACGTGTATGACGCGGCGGCGCTCATCAGCCTGCCGCTCACCGCCCTGACCCGGAAACGGTGTTTGCCAAGGGCTAGCGGCTGGCGCCGGCTGGGGGTGTGGCGCGGGCACCACCGGATGCGGTGGCCATGCGCATGCTTCGAGACGCCCTTGCACCTCACGCGTCCGGCGCCGCCGACGGGACCGTAGCGCACCTGCGAGGAGCAATTCTTGAACGCCGCCCCATCGAGCGAGCACTGGAAGTACACCCTGCGCTGGCGATCGAAGAACGAGAACGCCGCCTGCTGCGCTGTCGTGGTCGCAGACGGTACTAGGCGGAACCTCGGCACCGGAGGACGGTGCGAGGGGTGTGGGCTCGTGGCGACCGCCACGGCCCATGCGCCACCGACGCCCAGCGTGAGCGAGCACAGCCAGACCGCGACACCCACGCCGCCGCGGATCTTGATGAGCGATGGTCTGATCATCCCTGTTCAAGCTCCTCTGGGTGGCCCTCCCGAGTCGGGCGCCAGCCGCGGCCCGCACGTTTCCACGCGATCCGCTGTCCCTTACGGCCGCCCTCACGAGAGGGATCGAGGGGAACGGGGGTGGCGGCTTGCGCCGCCACCCATGTCCCTCGCGCCGTCCCGGGACGCTCTGTGCCGAACCACAAGGCCTTGCCTAGGAGGCAACAGCCTTGAGCGAGATGGTCGCTCCCTTGCAGGCGTTCTGGTTGATTGGTTCGTTCTTCATCTTCAGGTTGACCGTGAATTCCTTGGTTTCCCCAGGAGCCAGTTCCTGTTTCGGTTCCTGTTCGCCACCGGCCGTGACTTCGAACCACGTTTTTTCGCATCCACCAGCCGACGTTTCTTTGACGGTGGTGACCAGCTTCGTGAGGAACTCGGGCTGTTTGGCATCTTGGTTCTTGACCTTCACTTTGGCTTCCACCGTGGCGCCGGGATAGAGGCCTTCGGCCGCCCCGGTGATTTCGAAACCGGCGCCGCCGGCGCTCGCCGTCACGGTCGCCGTGCCTTCGCCGGAGCTGGTCCAGTAGGCGAACGCCGCCACGCCGCCCATTGCGACGATTACGACGATGACGCCCACGGTGAGGCGCCTGCTTCTTTTGATGAGGGACATCTTCTGTCTGCTCCTTTTCGTTGGTTCGGTACGCGACCCGGCCCGCCGCCGCGCGGTCGGTCCAAGCGCCCTCCTATCGGTCTGCGGCGGGCGGCTCTTGAGCGGTGCACGCGTACGCACCCGGTGCGTCGCTGTCGAGCGGAGCGCTTCCCCAAGCCCCTCCGCGCAGGCGCCCCGCGTCACCGCACAGCGAGTCGCGCCCGGTCCGTCGGAAACCAACCCCGAACGCCAGCCTTCAGACCCGTAGACCCCCGCGGCTGCAGCTAGGCCGGGGGCGTCGCTCCCGACGGCCCCGCCCGCCACCGGCTACGATCGAGCCGACCGTGACGAGCGTTCGCGGACTCTTCGAGACTCACCTCACGGTTGCGGACGTCAACCGCTCGGTCGCCTTCTACCGCGATGTGGTCGGGCTGCCCGTGGCGCTCGAGCTTCCCGAGCGCGGCGCGGCGTTCCACTGGATCGGCGGACCCGGCGAGGCGATGCTCGGGCTCTGGTCGATCGGCTCGGCGCCGATGAGTATGCGCCTGCACATCGCATTCGCCATGGCGCTCGCAGACGTGCACGCCGCTCCGGAGCGCCTGCGGGCTGCCGGCGTCCAGCCGCTCTCGTTCTTCGGCGAGCCCACGGACGAGCCGACGATGATCGGGTGGATGCCTGCCGCAGCCGTCTACTTCCAGGACCCGGATGGGCACATGCTCGAGTACCTCGCAATGCTCGAGGAGGCGCCCAAACCGGAGCTGGGCATCGTCCCCTGGTCACAGAGCGTGACGGCCGCGCCGTGAGCGACTACGTGCTGACCCATCACGGACAGGACGCCGGGCGGCGACGCCTCGCGCTGCTCGAGGTGGTGCACGGGCAGATGACGCTGCGTCAGCTCGAGGCCGCAGATGTCCAGCCGGGCTGGCGCTGCCTCGAGGTCGGAGCCGGCGGAGGCGCGATGACGGCATGGCTCGGTGCGAGGGTCGCGCCGACGGGCCGCGTGCTGGCGATCGATATCGAGACGGAGTGGCTCGAGCCCTTGGCGAGCGAGATCATCGAAGTGCGCCGAGCGGACATAGCGACGGTCGCGCTGCCCGACAACCATTTTCGAGCTCGTTCTGGCGCGGATGCTCCTGCTGCATCTTTCCGACCCGGCGGGTGCTTGCGGCCAGTTCGTCGCCGCCACAGCTCCGGGTGGTTGTCTGATCATCCAGGACGCTGACTTCGGGCCGGTCGCGCTGGAGGCCGCCACCGAGGAGGAGGCGGCGGGCCTGGCCGTGATGAACGACACGATGCGCGCTGCAGGCGTGCACCTTGCGCTCGGCCCACAGCTCGAGACGATGACGCGCGCCGCCGGCGCGCAGCTCGTACAGGTGGAGTCAAGGGACACGCCCGCGCGGGGTGGCGAAGGCACCGCCCTGCTCACAGCGATGACGCTCGAGCGTTTTCGCGACCAAGCCGTCGCTGCGGGCGCGAGCAGCCACGCGATCGACGCTGCGATAGGCGCGTTGAACGATCCTGAGCGACACTTCACGGGCCCCACCCAGTGGAGCGTGCGCTGCCAGGTCCCCGACCAGTTCGCCTAGGTGCCCGACCGTCTCTACTTCACCGACTCAGACGACGCCAACGCGCTCATCGCGGAGGACCCGATGGCGCTGCTCGTGGGCTTCGCCCTCGACCAGCATTGGTCGGTGCAGATCCGAAGCCGATAGCTCCGAACGCTGCTAGCCGCTGGCCCCCAGCCCAACATCTTCGAGCGCCTCGCGCGGTCGCTGTATGTCTGAAAGCGCGTGATGAGTCCGCCGCTGAGATGGGCAACCCAAGCGCCCGCGGCGTCGATCCCAGCTCCGCTGTCGCGCCCGCGGCCCTGAATGTGGCCGAGAGCGATCACCCGGCTGCCGAGGTCGCGGATCTCGTCGACCTCCCATCTCAGCTCCGCCCAGCTCTCCTCAACGGCGGCGCAGTACTGCGAGGCAGCGTCAGGTCCGCGGAACGTGATTCCCTCGAGCGCCGCCCGCACCGGCACGATCTCGGCGTGCTGATCGAGTAGCGCGTCGAAGCCCGCGCCATCCCGGTTGTTGAATGCGGCGAGCGCCGCGCGCATGACGTCCGTGTTCGAGGCCATGGGCCATTGTCTCCAAGCTAGGATCTCATCGTGCCCGACCGCCTCTACTTCACCGACTCCGACGACGCCAACGCGCTCATCGCGGAGGACCCGATGGCGCTGCTCGTGGGCTTCGCGCTCGACCAGCAGGTGACCGTGCAGAAGGCGTTCAGCGGGCCGCTCGTCATCCGCGAGCGCGTGGGGACGCTCGACCCTGCGATGCTCGCCGCCACCGACCTCGAGCCCGTGTTCCGCGAGAAACCGGCGATCCACCGCTTCCCCGGGAAAATGGCCGAACGCGTCCACGATCTCGCCGTCCACGTCCGCGACGAGTACGACGGCGATGCCGGGCGCGTGTGGAAGGACGCAAAGGACCCCGCACAGCTCCGCGCCAACATCGCAGGCCTCCCCGGGTTCGGCGAGATGAAGGTGAAGGCGCTCAGCGCGGTGCTCGCCAAGCGCTACGGCATGAAGGCGGCGCAGGAGCTCGTGCCGCCGCACCCCACGCTGGGCGACGTCGACTCGCCCCAAGCACTCACCGACTACCAGGCGGCGAAGAAGGCGCACAAGGCGGAGTGGACGCGGATGCGGGCCTAGCTGTCCCTGACGCGGCGACATTCTGCTCGCGCGGTCAGAACCCGATCCGCAACGGCTCGAACAGGGTCAGCGGGTATCTGTGTGTGGGAAGCGCGCACCGTCGTCGGTCACACGATGACCTCTAGCCGACCGTGGGCTCGCCGGTCTGCGGCAGCGGTGGCATGCCCAACACAGCGCGCGTTTCGGCCGTGCTGTTGACGGCGGGGAATGCCTCGCTCGGGACAGCGACGCCCAGCCGCTCGCAGATCGGCTCCCAGCCATCTGACGAAGTCCACTCCAGCAGCCGGCTTGCGGGAACGCCTGCGCGTACTTGAGCGTTGTGGCGCTCAAAGGCGTCCATCATCGCGGTGGGGTTCTCCAGATCGTCGGAGAAGCGCTCCGCCCACATCTTGTGCATCGTCGTCGCGAACCACTGCTCACGCCCAGGGGGCGGATTGGGAACGACCTGGAAGATCGTGTTGGAAGCGCTGCGGTACCAGGCATCGGGGTCGCGCGTCGAGAGCAGCACTAGCGCATCGGGGTTTGCCGCTGAGATCTCGCGCCAGAATGAAGCTCCCGGCCAGTCGACCTGTGCCACATAGGCAGTCAACAGCTTCTGCCAATCAACATCACGGCCTTCTATCGCGTCAGTCCACCCAGACACCTGGCCGGGCTCGATGACGACCTCGAGCATGTGGTGGCAGCGGCCTCCGAGCAGCTGCTGGAGCGCCAGCTTCAGCGAGGCTGTCCCCGTCCGTCCCACACCAGCTCCGACGACCTTCAGCGGCATAAGGCCTCCACGGTTGCTAGCCCCAGCCCGGAATCCTGCCCGGAGCCGGAACCCTACTGATGCGCAAGCTCCCGACGCCCCAAGGCCCAATCGGGATCCGCTCGAACAGGGTCAGCGGATATTTGTGGATGGGAAAGCGCGCATCTCCCCCACAGAAAGGACCGTGTCCGGATGCTGAAGACGATCCGCCGCTACGACCGGGTCATTCGGAACAACTGCTGAATCGCCAGCCGTGGCGGCGAAGGACTCGAACCTGCAGGCGAGCGCCCTCGACCGCGCCGGAGAGACTAGTGTCCACGCCGTGCGCGTCTATCACCGGGAGGGGGCCGGGCGTCCCGTGCGGATCGCCTGGGTCTACGAGGAGCTTGGCGAGCCGTACGAGCTCGTCGTCATGAACAGCGAGGAGGGGAAGGGCGACGAGCACCGCCGGCGACACCCGCTCGGGCGTGTTCCCGTGCTCGAGGACGACGAGGGATTCGTGTTCGAGTCGGCGGCGATCTGCCTGCACCTCGCCGACCTGTACCCCGACGCCGGGCTCGCACCCGCTCCAGGGACGCACGATCGCGCGCTCGTCTACCAGTGGGCTGTGTTCGTGCCGGCGGAGGTCGAGCCGCCTCTCATCGAGGCGGCGATGCAGGCCGAGCGCGACCCGGAGCGGGCAAAGCGGGCGCGCGGTCGCTTCGACGCGACCGTCGAGGCGATGGCGGGCGCGTTGGGCGAGCACGAGCACATCGTGGGCGAGCGCTTCAGCATCGCCGACGTGCTCGTCTCGAGCGCCCTCGGATTCACGCGCCGCACCGGCTTCTGGGACGACCTGCCGGGGTCCCTGCGCGAGTACGTCGAGCGCATGGAGGCGCGGCCCGCGCGACAGCGGGCGGTGGCCGCGATCCAGGGATCGAAGGCCTGAGCGACGCTAAGCGTTCGCTGCCCGCGTCGCGCCGATTTCGCGGACAGCACTGACGATCACGTCCGCAACGCGGTCGGGCGCCTCGTTCGGGATGAACATGACCTTCCCGGGGATGGTGACCAGGTGTGCGTGGGAGCACGCCTCGAGGGTGCTGCGCTCCTCGCCGGTGAGCCCGCCGTCGCCCTTCTCGGCGTGGACGATCCACGTCGGGACGCCGGCGCGGCACAGTCGCTCTGCGGGTCGCTCGTACCGGTTCAGCCAGCGAAGGTACTCGCGCAGCCCGGTGTTGACGTGCCGCGGCACGTTCTTGCGGAAGTCCTCGCGCAACTCGCTCTGGCGCTCCGCGGACACCGGGATCTGCTTGACCATCGAGGCTGCTCCCCGCGCCAGAACGGCGGCGGGGAGGCCGCCGAGCACGCGGCCAAGCGCGACGATCGCACGGAAGAACGCTGGCTCGTCCTTGGCCGACAGGCTGATGCCGAGCAGGGCGGCGGGCCCGGTGAAGCTGCCCGAGGCGATCATCTCGAGCGCCACCGAGCCGCCCATGCTGAACCCCACCACGACGTCCGCGCCGACCTCCCTGGCGAGCTCTGCAGTGAGCCGCGCGAAGTTCTCGATGCTGTAGTCGTCCGGGGGCGGAGCGCCGGCATTGCCCGGCAGCGTCGCCGCCACCAGGCGCATGTCCGCGAGGGCGGGCTCAGCCATCACCTCGGCGTAGGATCCGGCGCTGCACAGGCCGCCGGGAAGCAGCAGCACCGTGCGCTCGGCGTCTGCCGGGCCTGCCTCGCGGAGCTCCCATTGGACATCGGTCATCACGCACTCCCCCATCCCGGTGTGACATCGCGCCACACGCAACACGCCGGAGGCTACTCGTCCCGCAGTACCGTCACTTCCTCGTCGGACTCCCGCCCCGCCGGCGTCATGTCGAGCACGTTCCAGACCGGCCAGATCGAGTCCACGTGGCGAGCGTCCTCGCCCGCATCGCGAGGGGCGAACATCAGCTCGGTGGCCCACGTGTGGCGTAGCTGATCGCCGTCGCGCACGAACACGTTGACGATCGGGATCTGCTCGCCCTCCGCGGTCTCCGCGTGGTAGTCGCGGTTGTAGCTGTTGCTGCGCGACGAGAGCAGCCGTAGATGCCTCCACCCGCGCTCGCGGGCGAACGTGCGGATGCGCTCGGGATCCGACTTCGCGACGACGGCGAGGTTGATGGCCCGCCGCAGGTGACGGGCGGCGCCGTCGAGCGAATCGAGGATCGACGTGCACGACGGGCACGGCGTCTGGGCGAGCGGCAGCTTCCCCGTCTCGCCGCTCGGCCCGGGCCGCGTGTCTGGCGAGGAGCGCGGGAACATGAAGCTGTAGATGACGAGCGTGTCGCTGCCGGGTGCGAACAGCTCCGAGAAGCTGGCCTCGCCGCCGCCCTCGGCAACCTCCTCGAAGCGGTAGTCCTCGGGCACCGGCCCTCCGAGCGGAAGCGTCCGCCGCTGTGCTGCCACCCGCTCGATCGCCCGCCGGAGGTCGATCTCGGCGTCGAGCAGCAGGTTGCGCTCGCGGCGGTACTCGCCCGACTCGCCGGGGAAGCGGATGTCGTGTTCAGCCACCGTGTGACTCCATACGCCTCGGTTGCGACTCGCGCAGTGTCTCAGACCACCAGCGGCAGTGCTCGCCCCCGGCGAGCGACTACGCTCGGGCCGTGGACGACGGAGCGACGGCGGCGAGGGAAGCGTACGCGCGGCGGCGCGCGCTGCATCTGCGCGACGTGCACGCGGCACTCGACGCCCATGTGGCGCGCGTCGACTGGCCGCGCGAGCTGATCGAGCAGCACCGCACCGAGCGGCTGCGCGAGCTCCTCCTCCACGCGCGCGAGCGCTCGCCGTTCCACGCGGCGCGGATGCGCGGCATCGATCCCGCCTCGGCAACCGTCGATGACCTCGCGAAGCTGCCGCCGATGACCAAGCAGGATGCTCAGGATGAGTGGGACGCGATCGTCGCCGAGCCGGGCTTGGACCGCGCTCACGCCGAGCGCATCCTCGCCGAGCAGCAGTGGTTCTCGTACACGCCGTCGGGCGATCAGATCTTCAGCTCGGGGGGTTCGAGCGGCGTGCGCGGCGTCTACGTGTGGGACTGGGAGCTGTTCGTGTCGCTCGCCTGCCTCGCCTGGCGGATGCAGGCGCGCGCCGAGCTACGCTCGCCGCCGAGCGGCGCCAGGGCGCGCCTCGCGGTGCTCGAGGCGGGCGAGCCGCCGCACGCGAGCACGCCGCTGTTCGACGTCCCGACGCCCGGAATGGACTCGGTGGTGATCGCCGCCGGCGCGCCGTTCGAGGAGGTGCTGGGCGCGGTCGCCGCCGCGCAGCCCACCCATCTCGTGGGCTACGCATCGGTTACCGCCCGCCTCGCGCGCAGCGCGCTCGCGGGCGAGCTCGACATCGCGCCGGTGCGCGTCAGCACGAACTCCGAACCGCTCAGCGAGGAGGACCGCGAGGCGATCGAGAGCGCGTGGGGCGTACCGGTTCACAACCTCTGGGGGTCCACCGAGATCGGCGTGCAGGCGGTGGGCTGCGGCTACGGCGAGGGCCTGCACGTATCCGAGGACGAGGTTGTGCTCGAACGGGTGGATGCCTCGGGAGCCCCGGTCGGTCCGGACGAGCCGGCGGCGCGCACGCTGGCGACGGGGCTCGGCAACCGGACGTTTCCCTTCATCCGCTACGACCTCGGCGACGACGTCACACTGCTGCGCGGCGCCTGCCCCTGCGGCAGCCCGCTCGCCCGCGTCGCGGACATCGCGGGGCGGCGCGACGACGACTTCCGCTACGGCGCCGGCACCGTCCCCGCGAGCGCGTTCCGCCACGTCCTCGGCACCGATCCCGCGATCTCCGAGTACCAGGTGCGACAGACAAGCACGGGAGCGGAGGTGCTCGTCGTGGGCTCGCCCGACCTCGACGCGGTGACGACGTCGCTGAGCGGCGCGCTGCGCAGGTTCGGGCTCGGCGACCCCGACATCCGGGTGAGGGCCGTCCCGCGGATCGAGCGTCACGAGGCGACGGGCAAGCTCCGGCGCTTCATCGCGCTGTCCGGCTAGCGACCGCTTCCAGGTGAGCGCCGCACCCCGCCGATCGGCTGCTCACACATCGCTCTCGCGCGCGCAGCGGCGCCCGGTGCCTCCCGCTGCCCCCGGCCCCACCCCCGGGTCCTGGCCAAGCAGCTAGCCTGGGCGGTCTCAGTGAGCGCCTCCGCAGAAGCGCGCGCGACGCGCCGCACCGCCGTCGAACTCGCGCGCCACCCGTCGATCGCCGGAACCGCGGGCGTGTTCTGCGCTGCCCTGCTCGCGTTCATCGCCATCGGCGCGGCGCTGCCGGTGCTCCCCGGCTACGTGCGCGGCGCGCTCCACTCGGGAGACATCGCGGTCGGGATCGTGGTTGGCGCATTCGCCGCCACGTCGGTCGTCTGCAGGCCCATCGCCGGACGCCAGGCGGACGTTCGCGGCCGCCGCGTGGTGCTCGTCGTGGGCGCCCTCGCGATGACGGTGGGCGGGCTGCTCTACCTGCTCGCGACGAGCGTGCCCTCGATGGTGCTCGCCCGCCTCGCGGTGGGCGCGGGCGAGGGGGCGGTGTACACGGCGGGTGCCACCTGGGCGGTGGACCTCGCTCCGGAGGACCGGCGCGGCCTCGCGCTGGGGCTGTTCGGACTGGCGGTGTGGGGCGGGCTGTCGCTCGGTCCGCTGTTCGGCGAGCTCCTGCGATCGAGCGTCGGCTACGACGCCGTGTGGGCTCTCACCGCAGCGCTTCCCTTCGCCTCGGCACTGATCGCGCTGCGGCTGCCCGAGCCCGCCGACATCGACCGGGAGCCGAGCCCGCTCGCCTTCCTTCCGCGCGCTGCGATGAGACCCGGCATCGCGCTGGCGCTCGCCAACGTCGGCTACGCGGCGCTGGCAGGCTTCGTGATCCTCGACCTCAACTCGCGCGGCGTGGGCGGCGGCGCGAGCGTGTTCACCGCCTTCGCCGTCGCGGTGTTCGCGAGCCGAATCGTGCTGAGCCGCGTTCCCGATCGTGCCGGGGCGCGCGCCACCGCCACCACCGCGGCGCTGTTCGAGGCGGCGGGCCTCGCCATCATCGCCGCCGCCGACTCGCTGCCCGCGGCACTCGCCGGCGCGGTGGTCGTGGGGGTGGGCTTCGCGATGCTCTTCCCCTCGCTGGCGCTGATGGTCGTGGGCGACATCAGCGAGGACCGCCGCGGCTCGGCGATGGGTGCGTTCACCGCGTTCTTCGACATCGGCGTCGGTCTCGGAGCACCGCTCGCCGGCGTCGTCGCCTCGCTCGCCGGCTACTCCGCCGTGTTCGTGCTGGGGAGCGTCGCCGCCCTCGGAGCAGCGGGCCTCGCGGCGTCGTGGCGTACGACGCGCGCCGCAGCCGCCAGCGCTCGCTGACGCGCGGACGCGGACCGGCTCAGCTCACCGGCGGCGGGCTGCCTTCGGAGCTCGCGAGCAGCGCCGAATCCCACCCGCACACCTGGCATGCGTGCCTGAAGGCGGAGCGCAGGAACTCGAGGCTGAACGCGTGCGGGTCCGCGCTCTCGCAGACGTCCTGCCAATCGAGCACGTACTCCCCGAGCGCCGCCTCCCAGTGCGCCGCCTCGGGCACGAGCTTCGCCGAGTCGAAGCCCTCGGGCGCTGGATGGGCGTATGCGTAGAAGGCGGGGCTGCCGTGGCGCGAGTCGCCGGGCCACCACCCCACCGCCACCTCCTGGGCGTCCATCGCGTTGCGCATGATGAAGTCATCCGACGGCGGGTCGGCGGGCTCCCCCGAGAACAGGCTCACCGCGAGGTCGAACGACCCCCACCACGCGTTCACCGGCGTCGAGCGGCCGCGGTAGGGCGCGCGGAAGTCGGCGAGCACGAGCGCAACCCGGGTGGCGGCGGCGAAGTACGAGGACACCTGGTCGGCGTCGTAGGTGGCGTGCTCTTCATCCTCGTCGAGCGGCACGGTCCACTCCACCTCCTGCGGGGTAGGGTTGATCTCGACCTGGCCCGCGAGCTCGCGGATGCCCCGCAGCAGCTCGCGCGTCACCTCACCCACGGCGCGGTTCGGCGCGAGCGCGACACGCACCGAGCGCCCGTCGCTGTGCTCGGCGAGCGCCTCGTGACGGTTGAGGTCGAGCGCGCACACGATCGCTCCCGAGCTGTCGGGGGCGGGCAGCGGCATCGTTTCCCAGCCGCGCGCGCTCACGCGCAGCGCCGCGTGCTGGAGCTCGGGCTCGGGCGGCGCGAGCGCCACCGCGAGCTTGCCGAGCACCTGCGTGTGGGCGTGGAGGGTGTCGCACGTCTCACGCCACTGCTCGTAGGCGAGCTCGGGCCATCGCGAGGCCATGGGGGCACACTAGCGCCCGCCCGCTACGATCGCGGCATGTGCCGAAACATTCGTGTCCTCTACAACTTCGAGCCGCCCGCCACCGACGAGGAGGTCGGCGGCGCGGCGCTCCAGTACGTGCGCAAGATCAGCGGCTTCGCCAAGCCATCGCAGGCGAACGAGGCCGCCTTCGAGCGCGCCGTGGACGCCGTCGCCGAGGCGTCGGCGACGCTGCTCGCCGAGCTAGTGACGACGGCGACGCCGAAAGACCGCGAGGTCGAGGCGGCGAAGGCTCGCGCACGGGCGCAAGCAGCGCTTCGCCGCGTAGGCGCGAGCCCGAGAGGTTCCCGATCTAGCCGGCGGCGCGTGCCGCCGCCGGCTAGATCGCGCGCTCGCGTCCCGCCCAGTAGGGCTCGCGCAGCCGGCGCTTGAAGATCTTGCCCGAGTCCTCGCGCGGCAGCGAGTCGCTGAACTCGACGACGCGCGGCGTCTTGTAGGAGGCGAGGTTGCTCCGCACGTGCTCGCGCACATCATCGTCGCCGAGCGAGGCGCCCTCGTGGACTTCCACGTAGGCGGCGAGCGTCTCGCCGAACTCCTCGTCGGGGATCCCGAAGACCGCGCAGTCGCGGACACCATCGAGCGCGAGCAGGCAGGCCTCGATCTCCGCCGGATAGATGTTGACGCCACCGCTTATCACCATGTCCGAGCGGCGGTCGTTGAGGTACAGGAACCCGTCGGCGTCGACGTAGCCGATGTCACCGCAGCTGACGAGGCCGTCGCGTTCGATCGCGCGGCGCTTCTCGTCATCGCCCTCGTAGGTGAAGTCGGGGAACACGTCGAGCCGGACGAACACCTCACCCGACTCGCCGATCGGCAGCTCGCGGCCCTCCTCATCGATCACCTTCACGATCGCGCTGCCGATCGGCCGCCCGACGGTGCCGGGGTGCGCCAGCCACTCCTCGCTGTCGCAGAACACCACGGGCCCGGTCTCGGTCGAGCCGTAGTACTCGGCGACGATCGGTCCGAGCCACTCGATCGTCGCGTGCTTGACCTCGGGCGGGCAAGGCGCGGCGGCGTGCACGATCCAGCTCAGCGACGACAGGTCGTAGCCCGTGCGCACCTCCTCGGGCAACGCGAGCAGGCGCACGAACATCGTCGGCACCATCTGCACGACGCTGACCTGGTGGCGCTCGACGATTCCGCAGGAACTCCTCGGCGTCGAAGCGGGTCATGATCGTCATGTCCATGCCCCGAACCGCTGCGGACAGGGCGTAGGCGTTCGGAGCGCTGTGGTACATCGGCGCGGGGATCACCGTGCGCTCGCCCTCCTGGAGCCTGAACATCTCCCCCAGCAGCGCCTGCGTGCCCTCGCGTTGCTCGTCCGTGGCCGCGTCGCGCACCACGCCCTTCGGGCGCCCGGTGGTGCCCGAGGTGTAGATGATGCTCACCGGCGCGCCCTCCGGCGGCTGCGCCCACGGCTCCGAGACGGCGAGCCACTCGGGCCAGCTGAGCGCGCCCTGCGGGAGCGACGCTCCCGTGCCGCCGGCGCCGTTCGCAGCGGCGACGGCGCCCGTGGGAACGATCACCACGGCCACGTCACTCGGCACGCGCTCGGCGATCCCGGGCCACAGGTCCTCGTGGACGATCAGCACCTTCGCGCCGCTGTCGAGCAGCACGTGCTCGATCTCCTCGCCGCGCCAGTGCCAGTTGATCGGCACGGCGCTCGCTCCGAGCGGCACGGTCGCGATCGAGGCCTCGAGGAACTCGACCGAGTTGTGCAACAGCAGCGCGACGCGGTCGCCCGCCACGACCCCGAGCGCATCCAGGCCGCCCGCCGCCCGCAGCGCCCGCCCGAAGAGCTCCGGATACGTGCTGAAGCGCCCCTCGCAGCGAACGCCGATCTGCTCCTCCCCTGACATCGCCGGCATGCTAGCTGGGCCCGGCGGGGTACGTCCGCGCGGCGTGCAGCCGGCGATCGGCGTGCGTGAGGCTATGAACCGTCTCGGCGCCCCTTGCGTCGAGGTGCGTCACTGCCGCGATGAACACCTGGGCGGTGGCGAGCGCGTCGGAGAGCGCGTCGTGCTGGGTGTGCGCAGGGAGCCCGAGCGCCCGGGCGAGCTCGCTCAGGCGGGGTTCCGCCGGTGCGCGGCCGTCGCGTTCGAGCAGCCACAGCCTGCCGATGACGCTCGTGTCGGCGATCGGCACACGCAGGCGCAGACCCTGCGCGCGCAGGGCGCGCCCGAGGAACGCGCGCTCGATGCGCGCGACGTGCGCAACGAGCGCGCAGCCGGCAATCGTCTCGAGCAGGGGCTCGATCGCCTCCGCCAGCGCCGGCGCGTCGCGCAGGTCCGCCGCGCGCAGCCCGTGGATCCGCACCGACTGCTCCGCGGGCGGGCGGGAGGGACGCACGAGCCCGGCACACGCTCCGCCCAGGGGGATGCGACCGCGCTCGATCGGGACGGCTGCAAACGACACGATCTCGTCGCGCCGCGGGTCGAGCCCGCTCAGCTCGAGGTCGACCGCGCACCATCTCGCCGCAGCCCACGGCGTATCCGGCGCGGGCGGCGTCGCGGCTGAGAAGGCGTCCGCCGCGCGGCTGCGCGCTCGCCGCAACCTCATCGCGCCCCCAGCGACAGCTCCGACGAGAGTCTCTTCTGGACGCTCGCGATCGCCCGGAACGCCTCCTTCAGGTGGCTGCGGGCGAGCGTGCTGAGCATCGCCGGGTCGAGGTGGTCGTCGGCGCGCGCCCCCTCGCGCAGCCGGCGCACGTGGTGCTCGAGCCGCAGCTCGGCGATCAGGTCGAAGGCATCCTCGAGCGTCCGCGCGTCCGCCTCCGCGAGCGTGCCCGCGGCGGCGGCGGCGCGCAGGCGCTCTCGCGTCGAGGCGCTCGTCACCCCCGCAGCCATCCCCGCCCATCGCGCGAGGTCGACGATCGGCAGCAGGCCGCCGCGCTTGATGTCGAGCCGTCCGCGATGCTCGCCCGAGTGCTCGACGACGAGGCCGCGCATGAAACCGGTGGGCGGACGGTAGGAGAGGGCGAAGCGCGCCAGCAGACGCAGGAGCGCTTCGTTGCGGGGCGCCGCACGGAACGTGTCGGCGAGCGGCGTCCCCATGTGAACGCCCCACACGGGCCGGCTGTCGAGGAACACGGAGATGAGGATCAGCGCCTGCTCCCCTCGCGGCTCGGCGAGCCAGCTGCGCACCGCTCGCTGCCAGGACTCCAGAGAGCGCACGACGAGCGCCGAGGAGGCGGTCACACCCTGGGCATCGCGGCGCAGCCCGCACGCCTCGAGGCCCGCCACGACGTCCGCGCCGAGGCGCTGCAGGTACTCGCCCCTCGCCGCGTCCCCGTCCGCGCCGAACCACGCGATCGCGCTGTCCACGTCGGAGGCCGGCGTCGTCTCGCGGCGAGCCTGGCTTCCCAGCGCGAGCCACGCGAACGACGGCGGCTCCCCAGCGCGCTCCGCGGCGGCGAGCTCGAGCAGCCTGCGCGTGAGCGCGTCGAGCACGACGGTGTACATCGCCGAGATGTTCGCGGCGTCCACGCGCGCCTCGTGGAGCGCGAGCACCATCGGCGTCATGCCCCGCGCCGCTGTGCGCAGCTCGTCGAGGCTCGCCGCGCGGGCGACGGATTGGCGCAGGTGGAACGAGGAGCGCGTCGCCAGCGCGAGGAGATCGAAGTCATCGACGACGCCGAGGAGCCGGCCCGCGGTGGAGACGACGAGGTAGTGGCGCACGCCGCGGTCGAGCATCTCGAGCAGCACGTCGCCCGCGCGGCGCTCGGGCTCGCAGCTGTAGGCCGGGGCCGTCATCACCGCCGAGACGGGAGCGTCCGCGGTCAGGCCGGCGGCGACCACGCGGCTGCGCAGGTCGCGGTCGGTGACGATCCCCAGCGAGCCGTCGCGGAGGTCAACGACGACCGCGGACTGCGCGCGAGCGGTCATCAGCTCGGCGGCGTCGCGGATGGGCGTGTGGGGAGGGCACAGCACGGGCTCGCCGCGGATCAGCGAGCCCACGGGCTGGCTGGCTACGTCGGGCGCCTGCGCGGGCGGCTGCTCGGCGAGCGGGACCGGCCACGAGAGCAGCGAGCGCGCTACGAAGCGCATCGCCGCCGGGCGCGCGAGCACCTCGCGCGCCGTCGCCGCGGGAATGCGGTAGCAGAGCGTGTCCTCGGCCGCCCGCGCGGCGAAGCCGGGGGGAAGGCCGGACAGCATCGAGGCGTGCCCGAACAGCTCGCCGCTCTCCATGCGGTCGAGCACGCGGTCGTCGAGCACGGCCTCGACGGCTCCGCTGCGGACAACGCGAAGCTCCTGGACCGGCTCCTCGCCGACCGAGAAGATGATCGCGCCCGCGGGGTGGAACTCGACCTCGGCACCCGCCGCCACGCGCTCGAGCTCCTCGCGCTCCACCGCGTCGAAGGGTGCGTGCGCCGCGAGGAAGTCGACGACCTCCGCGAGGGCGGGGGCGCTCCTCAGGCGCGGAGCGGAGGCGTGGCTCGAGCCCTCCACAGCCGCCCTCAGCTACGGACCGGGCGCTTCTGCGGGTACACGGTGTCTCCCTTCGCCAGCATCGCGACGAACTGCTCGATGCGTCTGGCGCGTGTGTCGGGGCGCTTCGCGCCGGTGACGCGGTAGAGGATCGCATAGCGGTTCTGGCTCGTCAGCTGCTCGAAGGCGGCTCGGGCGTCCGGCCGGCGCGCGAGCGCAGCCGCGAGATCGTCGGGAACCTCGATCGTCGCCGGTCCCGCATACGCCGCCTCCCACCGCCCGTCCTCGCGCGCGCTCGCGATCGCCGCCTCCCCCGCCGGGCACATCCGGCCTTCCGCGGTGAGGCGCTCGGCGATGCCGACGTTGCGGCTCGACCATGCGCTCCGCGGGCGCCGCGGGGTGAAGCGCTGCCGGTAGGTGTGCTCATCGCGGCGGCGAACCATGCCGTCGATCCAGCCGTGGCAGAGCGCCTCCTCGAGAGCCTCGTCGTAGGCGAGGCGCGTCGGCTCCTCGGTGCCCTTCTTCGCGAGGACGAGCCACACGCCGGGCTCGCGATCGTGCCGCCGTCCGAGCCAGCGCCGCCAGGCGGCGTCGTCGGGGACGATCAGCTCGGGAAGCTCGACAGCCACCCGCCGAGTGTGACATCACGCCTCGCGCACAGGACGCCGGATCCCGGCGCGGCCGCGCGCGGCGCGATGGGGCGGCCGCGCGCGCCTTGCGACGCGGCCGCCCCTCGTCACATTCACCTCAGGGCAGCACGCCCTCCACTTCTTTGGTGAACTCGGCCTGGCCTTTGACGTTCGGGTGGTAGCTTTCTTCGAGCGGGTTCGACTGCCCGTTCAGCCACTCTTCCGAGGCGCACACCTCGTGCGGTTTGAACGCGCTCCTCGAGTCGACGAACGTGAAGCCGTGGGCTGCCGCACGCGCTTTGATGGCGGCGTCGAGTTTGTCGCCCGTTTCGTTCAGTTTCTTCTCGTTACCGGATGTGAGGAAGTTGACGTTGCACGTCTTGCCTTCGTCGGTGAACAGGTGCGGGTAGCCGATCACGACGACATGCGCCGTGGTGGCTTTCGCACGAATGTCGTTGTACGTCGTGTCGAGCACGCCGGGCAACGTTTTCGCGATGTAGCTGTTGGCTTCGCTGATGGCGCTTCCGCAGGTGAAGTAGTAGAGGGCGCAGTTGATGATCACGTTGCTGAAGCCGGCGTCGTTGCCTCCGATCGTGATCGTGACGAGCGCTGTGCCGCCGCTCAGCGTGCCGAGCTGGTTGTTGATCACGTCACTCGTCTTCGCGCCGCTGCAGGCCTGGAAGCTGAGTTCGTACCCCTTCGCCGCAGCCACCTTCGGACCGTACGCTTCGGGGCTGCGCTTGCAGCTCCCGGATTCCGAGTAGAACACCCGCGTTCCAACGCCCGAGGAGTACGAGTCCCCGAGCGCGACATATTTCGACGCTGCCGCGGCTGTGGCCGCAGGCGCGAGCACACCGGCGCAGACGACTGCCACACCGACGAGTCGGCGCAAGCTCATCCCTATACCTCCCTGTTGTGCGGATCGCCCGGGCCGCGCACAGTCCCTATCCCCGCAGCGCCGCCCTGGAGCGCTTTCGCGTCCAACCTATACGGAGCGTGAACGGCGAGTCAAGCCTTCCGAACTCGGACGCGCGCGCCCTCCTCCCCGGGGTCGAGCCGGAAGCCGGAGCGGCGCGCTGGGGTCCTAGGATGGTGGCCGTGGAGAGCGCTTCACTGGCACTCAAGCCCGACTTCGGCGACCTCGAGCGCTATCGCCGCGAGCTCACCGGCTACTGCTATCGGATGCTCGGCTCGCCGTTCGAGGCGGAGGACGCGGTGCAGGACACGCTCCTGCGCGCGTGGCGAGGGCTCGACCGCTTCGAGGGTCGCGCCTCGGTGCGCTCGTGGCTGTACCGGATCGCGACGAACGTCTGCCTGGACATGCTGAGCGGCCGCGAGCGCCGCGCGCGCCCGATGGACCTCGGCCCATCGCGCTCCCCGGACGGCCCGATCGGCGAGATCCTCCCCGAGGTGACGTGGATCGAGCCGATTCCCGACGCGAGCGTGCTCCCGGAGGGAGACCCCGCCGCTGTCGCCGAGGCGCGCGAGACGCTGCGGCTCGCGTTCGTGGCGGCGCTGCAGCACCTCCCTCCCCGTCAGCGGGCGGTGCTGATTCTGTTCGAGGTGCTCGGCTGGCGCGCGGCGGAGGTGGCCGAGCTGCTCGATACGAGCGTGGCAGCCGTGAACAGCGCGCTCCAGCGCGCCCGGGCGACGCTCGAGCAGGCGCATGTCGCCGACGCAGGCAGCGGACGCTTGAGCGAGGCCGATCGCGAGCTGCTCGCACGCTACGTCGACGCGTTCGAGCGCTACGACATGGATGCCCTCACCGCCGTCATCCACGAGGACGCCACGCAGTCGATGCCACCGTACGAGCTGTGGCTCACCGGGCGCGAGGACATCTTCCGCTGGTGGGTGGGCCCGGGCGCGGGCTGTCGCAACTCGCGCGTGTTCGGAACCGTCGCCGCGAACGGCTCACCGGCGTTCGCGCAGTACAAGCCGAGCGAGACGGGCGAGGGCTACACGCCGTGGGCGCTGCAGGTGCTCGAGGTGGCAGAGGGACGCATCGTCGAGCTCACGTTCTTCCTCGCCACCGAGAAGATCTTCCCGCTGTTCGGGGTGCCCCTGCATCCGCCGTCCTAGGCCCAGCACCGACCTCCTCGGAAACGGATTCGAACACGTCGTGGAGGCCGGCGAAGCGCACGAGCGCACGCAGCTCGGGCGAGGCTCCGTGGAGGCGCGTGCGACAGCCGGCGCGCTTGGAGGCGAGCGCGAGGCGAGCGAGCGCGTCGAGCGCGACGGAGTCGGCGGCGATCCCCGCCACCTCGCAGCGAAGCACCGCCACGGACCCGGTGCCCAGCAGCGCGCACGTGCGTTCGACGAGACCGGCCACGTCGCCGCGCTCGAGCGGCGCCCTGATCGTCAGCGTGAGGGCCCGCGGGCGTACTCGGGGCATCTGCCATGCAGACCGCCGGCGGACGCGGAACTCATCGCGCGGCCGCCGCCTCGCCGGCCGGTTAGTCTCGCGCGATGCCGAACATCAACCACCCCCACTTCGACGAGCCGCGCGAGCACCCCGGGTTCAACTGCCTGCGTGCGCGGATCGGACGCCAGGCGGGAAGCGAGCGCCTCGGGCTGAGCCTCTGGGAGCTGCCGGCGGGCCAGGCGGCGTACCCGTACCACCATCATCTCGGCGAGGAGGAGCTGCTCCTCGTGCTCGCGGGACATCCGCATCTGCGCACGCCCGAGGGCTGGCGCGAGCTTCCGCCCGGCGAGCTGGTTGCCTTCCCGCGCGGCGAGGCGGGCGCCCACCAGCTCGTCAACCGCACCGAGGAGACGGTTCGCTTCCTCGCGCTGAGCACGAGCGGAGATCCGGACATCGTCGTGTACCCGGACTCCGGCAAGGTGGGTGCGTTCGAGCGGCTGTCGCGGGGCGGCGGGCTGCAGGGCATGTTCAGGAGCGCGGACGCCGTCGACTACTACGAGGGCGAGAGCTACGCGGGGTAGTCGACGTCTCCGCCGACCGAAGCCCCCCTTTTGGGGGGTTCGCAGGTGCATGCAGGGGGCTCGACACGACGCATGATGGGATTCTGTCTGCCGATGCACGCACTGCAGCGCAAGGGGTACGGAGGATGAGCCCGCGTACGCTGTCGGCCGGCTCGCGCGCTGAGGGCGAAACGCCGCCGCTCGATCCGCGACCCCCGCCGACGGCACCGCAGCCCGCCGGCGCGCCTGCGCAGGACGCGCAGCCACAGCTGCATGGCGCCGGCGGGGACGCGCATGCCTCCCGTGGGGCTGTTCGCGTGCAGGCGCTCGAGGTGATGTCGGACCTGCTGATGGGCGTTGGCGAGGGGTCGCCTCCCGACGCCTTCTTCAGCCGCCTGTGCGAGGCGATCTGCCGGCTCACCGCGATGAAGCGCGCCGTGCTCTTCCGCTACGACGCCGCGCGACGGCGCGTGCGGGCGGTGGGGGCGTTCGGCATCGAGCTCGAGCGCTTCTCGGACCTGTTCGTGACGATCGACTCGGTGCCCGTCGCGAGGAGGGCGCTCGTCGAGGATCGCGTGCTCGAAGTCCACGGCGCCGCCGACTTCGACGTGCCGCAGACGCTGAAGGACCTCCTCGCGGACGTGCAGATCGTGTGCACGCCGATGGCGGCGGCGCGCCGCTACGTGGGCGTCGTGCTCAGCGAGCGCGAGAGCTCGAGCAGCGAGCTCGGGCAGGACGACCGGCACCTCCTGTGGACCCTCGGCAAGGCGATCGCGATGGCGTCGGTGGCGCGCGAGGTGACCGCCTACGACGAGCAGAGCCGGCAGCTCCAGCAGCGGATCGAGATGGCGAGGGAGATACACGAGGCCGTCGTGCAGCGCCTGTTCGGCGTCTCGCTCGCGCTCTCGCGCGAGGAGCTGCTCGACGACGAGAGCCAGCGCCGCTGCGCCATCGAGGTGCAGACGGCGCTCGGCGACCTGCACACCGCGCTCGAGCGGCCACTAGGGCACTCCTCGCGGCCCACCGCCGTGACTTTCGCCGAGGAGCTCGAGCGCCTGCGCGCGCTCCATGGCGACGCGCAGATCGTGCTCGAGCGCGGCCGTCCCGAGGAAGTGCCGTCGAACCTCGAGGCGCTCGCACAGTCGGTGCTCGTCGAGGCGGTGCGCAACGCGCGCAAGCACGCGCACGCGGGCGTGATCGGCGTGTCGCTCGCGAGCGACGACTGCGGCACGTTCACGCTCGAGGTGCGAAACGACGTGGCGGACAGGCACAGCGGCGGGCGCGGCGGCGTGGGGCTGCGGCTGGCGACGCTCGAGGCGCTCCAGCACGGCGGCGTGCTCGAGTACGGTGAGTCGCAGCCGGGCTCCTGGCAGGTGCGCCTGGTGGTGCCCAACGGGACATGAGCGCGCCCGCGATCAGTGCGGCAGGTACCCGGGACGCTCAGCAGCCTCCGCAGCGGCGCCTGCGCGTGCTCGTCGTGGACGACCACGACGTCGTGCACTGGGGCTTTCGGCTGATGCTCGGGCAGCTGTCCTGGGTGGAGCGCTGCCTGAGCGCCCGCACCGGTCCTGAGGCGCTCGCGGTGTGCCGGCGCTACGAGCCCCACGTCGCGCTCGTCGACCTGTTCCTGGGGGGCGAATCGGGCCCTGAGATCTGCGAGCGCCTGCGCGGCGAGGCTCCCGCGCCGCGCGTTCTGCTGATGTCGGGCGCCGGTGGGATCTCGGCCCGCGCCGCCCGCGCGGCGGGCGCAGCGGGGTTCATCTCGAAGGACTACCCGGCGTCGGAGATCGCGAGCATCGTGCGGATGGTGGGAGACGGCAGAGAGGTGTTCCGGGAGCAGAGCCGGCCCGACCTCCCCTCGCTCACCGAACGCGAGCGGGAGATCCTCGGGCTGATCGCGATCGGGGCGACGAACCGCGAGATCGCCGCCGAGCTCCATCTCAGCCCCCATACGGTGAAGGAGCACACGAGCACGCTCTACCGAAAGCTCGGCGCGCGCAATCGGGCGGACGCGGTACAGCGCGCGCAGCGCTTCGGAATCTCCACCTGAGGACAGCGGGGACCCCCGAAAGCACCGTCGAGCCCCCCGCCCGGGGGGAAGACGGCACCGTAGGGCCGTTGCCGCCCGCGCCGGGACTAAGGCTGCAGCGCATGGTTCGCACCGCCGGCCTGTTCCCCGGCCAGGGGAGCCAGACCCCCGACATGCGCCAGCTCGTGGAGCGGCGCGCGCCGGAGCTGCTCGAGCACTGCATCGGGCTCGTCGGCGAGGACCCCTTCCCGCGCGTGAGCGAGAGCACGCGCTACGCCCAGCCGGCGATCTACTGCGCGAGCATCGCGGGGTGGCTGCGTGCTCGGGCGCGGCTGCGTGCCGCGGGCACCCTGACCGAGCCGATCGCCTTCGCCGGCCACTCGCTGGGCGAGCTCTCGGCGCTTGCCGCCGCGGGCGCGCTCGAGCCGCACGCGGGGCTCGAGCTCGCGGCGCGCCGCGGGGAGCTGATGGCGGACGCGGCGGCAGCCGGGCACGACCAGGGAATGCTCGCGCTGCTCGGCGCCGACGCGGCTCAAGCCGCCGAGCTCGCCGCCGGCAACGGCGTCGTGGTGGCGAACGACAACGCTCCCGGCCAGCTCGTGGTGGCGGGCGTCACCGAGCAGCTGCAGGCGGTGCAGGCGGACGCGCGAGCGGCCGGGATGCGGGCGATCTTCCTCGACGTGGCAGGCGCCTTCCACACGCAGGCGATGGCGGCCGCCGTCGAGCCGTTCCGCGAGGCGCTCGCCGCCGTCGAGTTCGGCGCGAGCGCTCAAAGCGTGATCTCGTGCGCGAGCGCGTCGCCGTTCGTTGACCCGGTGGCGGAGCTCGCGGCGGCGATCGTGCGGCCGGTGCGCTGGCGCGAGACGATGGCTGCCCTGCGCGAGCTCGGGGCGGAAGCGTTCCTCGACTTCGGACCGGGCACGGTGCTCGCGCGCCTCGTGCACCGCAACCTCCCGCAAGCGCAGCTCATCGACCTCGATCCGGTGGGGCGGCGGGAGGCGAGCGGTGTCGTTTGAGCAGGCGCTCCGCGCAGGCCACCAGGTGGCAGCGCCGCTCGGCGCGCCCGCGCGCACGGCGGGGATCACGGGCGTGGGCGCGGCGCTGCCCGAGCGCTCGGTGCTCAACGAGGAACTGGCTGCACCGCTCGGCGTGGACCCCGCGTGGATCGAGCAGCGCACCGGCATCCGCGCGCGCCGCTACGCGGGCACGGGCGAGGGCGTCAGCGAGCTCGGCGTCCGCGCCGGCGAGGCGGCGCTGCGCGAGGCGGGCATCGCCGCGGGCGAGCTCGATCTCTTGCTCGTGGCGACGATCGCAGCCGACGACATCACACCGGCCGCCGCCCCGATCATCGCGCACGAGCTCGGCGCCCGTCGGGCGGCGGCGATCGACGTGGGCGCCGCCTGCAGCGGCGCGATTGCCGCGCTCGCGCTCGCGAGCGGATGGATCGAGGCGGGCCACGCCGAGCATGCGCTCGTGATCGGCGCGGAGGTGCTCTCGAGGTTCATCGACACGAGCGACCGCAGCACCGCCCCGCTGTTCGGCGACGGCGCCGGCGCGATCGCGCTGTCGGGTGAGGCTGCCGGGCGAATCGGGCCGTTCGTGCTCGGCAGCGACGGCTCGGCGCGCGAGGCGATCCGCGTGACGCGCGAGCGCGGGGTGCTCGAGATGGACGGACACGACACCTTCCTGCGCGCCGTCTACCACCTCACCACCGCCACGCGTGAGGTGCTCATGCGCGACGGCCTCGGCGTCGAGGACATCGACCTGTTCGTCTACCACCAGGCGAACGGCCGCATCCTCGCCGCGGTCGCCGAGCGCCTCGGCGTGCCGCGCGAGCGCGTGTTCGACTGCATCGGCGAGCTCGGCAACACCAGCGCGGCGAGCGTCCCGCTCGCGCTCGATTCAGCCGTCCGCTCGGGAGCGCTGCAGCCCGGGAGCACGCGTACTGCTCGGCGCGGTGGGGGCGGGACTCACGTGGGGTGCCGCGCTCGTCCGCTGGGAGGGGCCGTGAGCCCGGCGGCGCAGCGGGACGGCTGTGCGCTCGTTACGGGCGCCTCGCGGGGCATCGGCGCAGCCGCCGCGCGCTCGCTCGCGTCGGACGGCTGGGCGGTGGGCGTGAACTTCCGCCGCGACGAGGACGGCGCGCTGGCGACCGTCGAGCAGATCGAGCGCGAGGGCGGCCGGGCGCTCGCGCTTCGCGCCGACGTCAAGAGCCCCGACGAGCTCGAGCAGACGTTCGCGACGCTCGAGCAGACGTATGGCCGCGTGCTCGTGCTCGTCAACAACGCCGGCGTCCGCGCCGACGAGCTCGCCCTGACGCTCGGCGACGCGGATTGGCAGGAGGTGATCGACACCAACCTGACCGCCGCCTTCAGGGCCACGCGACGGGCGCTGCGGGAGATGATCCGGGCGCGCTTCGGGCGGATCGTGAACGTGGCGTCGGTGGTGGGACCGCGCGCGAACGCGGGGCAGTCGAACTACGCCGCCGCGAAGGCGGGCCTGATCGGGATGACACGGACGATCGCCGTGGAGGTGGCGCGCCGCGGGGTGACCGTGAACGCGATCGCACCCGGGTTGATCGACACGGAGATGACCCGGGGGTTGTCCAACGGCCTCGCCGAGCGGGTGCCGGCGCGGCGCAGCGGGACGCCCGAGGACGTCGCCGCCTGCGTGCGCTTCCTTGCCTCCGAGCAGGCCGGCTACGTCACCGGCAGCACCCTCTTCGTCGACGGGGGACTCGGCGCCTGACGCACTCGCGCCCGTCCTTCGGACACCGGCAGATGGCAAACGCGAAAGGAGACACATGAGCACGCTGGCAACGGAAGAGCAGGTCGAGCAGGTGGTGTTCGAGTCGCTCGAGAGCTTCGGCGCCGAGCGTGAGCAGATCACGCGCGAGGCGACGCTCGAGGAGCTCTCGATCGACTCGCTCGACCTCGCCGAGCTCTCGCAGATCGTGCACGACCGCTTCGGCGTCGAGCTGCGCGGCTCGGACGTCGTCGACGTGAAGACCGTCGGCGACGCGGTGGTGCTGATCGCAGGGCGCCTCTGACGATGACGGGCGTCCTCGTCACGGGCGTGGGCGCGGTGACGCCGCTCGGCACCGGTGCACATACGCTGCACGAGCGCTGGAGCGCGGGGGTGTGCGGCATCGAGTCCGGTGAGGGCGGCTGCCGGGACTTCGAGCCGCGCGACTTCCTGTCGGTGAAGGAGGCGCGCCGCACGGACCGCTTCACCCAGCTCGCGCTCGCGGCGGGCGCGGAGGCGCTCGCGGATGCGGGATGGGAGGGCGAGCTCCCCTACGACGCCCGACGCATCGGGTGCGTGCTCGGCACCGGCATCGGCGGCCTCGGCACGCTGCTCGACAACCACGACGCGCTGCGCGACAGCGGGGCGCAGGCGGTGTCGCCCCTGGCGGTGCCGCTGATGATGAGCAACGCCGCCGCCGCCGCGCTGTCGCTCCGTCACGGACTGCAGGGCCCGTCGCTGGCGGTGAGCACGGCCTGCGCGTCGGGGGCGGATGCGATCGGCTGTGCGCTCGGCATGATCCGCCGTGGCGAGGCCGACGCCGTAGTGGCGGGCGGCGCGGAGGCGAGCCTGACGCCGCTCGCGCGGGCGGCGTTCTCTGCGCTCGAGGCGACGTCGCCGAGCGGCATCTCGCGCCCGTTCGACGCGCGCCGCGATGGCTTCGTGATGGGCGAGGGCGCGGCGGTGCTCGTGCTCGAGGCGCCCGAGGCGGCGCGCCGGCGCGGTGCGAACGCACGCGGCGCGGTACGCGGCTACGGCGCGAGCTGCGACGCCCACCATCTCACCGCTCCGCGCGAGGACGGCGACGGGCAGGCGGCGGCGATGCGCGCCGCCCTCGCCGACGCGGATGCCGCGCCGGGGGACATCGACTACGTCAACGCCCACGGGACCTCGACGCAGCTCAACGACCGGGCGGAGACGCTCGCGATCAAGCTCGCGCTCGGCGAGCACGCGCGGCGCGTGCCGGTGTCCTCGACGAAGTCGGCGATCGGCCACCTGCTCGGTGCGGCGGGCGCGGTGGAGGCGGTGGCGACGCTGCTGGCGCTCCACGACGCGATCGCACCGCCGACGCTCGGCCTGGCTGAGCCCGACACGGGCCTCGATCTCGACTACGTACCCGGTCGCGCCCGCGCGCTTGCGCTGAACGGGCGGGCGCCGCTCGCGCTGTCGAACTCGTTCGGCTTCGGCGGGCACAACGCCGTGCTCTGCCTGGAGGGCGCGTGACGCTCGCGCTCGCCGAGCGTCCGGACGAGCAGCTCTCGCCGCTCGAGCGCCTCGAGGCGCTCGCCGATCCCGGGTCGCTGCGCCTGCTGCGAACTGGCGTGCGTTCCGCACGGATGGGCACGCACGCCCGCGCGGGAGACGGCGTCCTGATCGCGCACGCGCAGGTCCATGGACGCGAGGTCTGCTGCTATGCGCAGGACGCCTCGTTCCTCGGCGGATCGCTCGGGAGCGCGCACGCCCAGAGCGTCGCCGAGATGCTGCGGCTGGCGCGTCGCGCGCGGGCGCCCGTCGTGGGCTTCGTCGAGTCCGCGGGGGCGCGCATGCAGGAGGGCCTCGCGGGACTCGCGGGATACGGGCTGATCTTCCGCGAGCACGTGCGCCTGTCGGGGCTCGTGCCGCAGCTGGCGGTGGTGTGCGGCGCGGCGGCGGGCGGCGCCTCCTACGGCCCCGCCCTCAACGACTTCGTGATCATGAGCTCGCGCGCACGCATGTTCCTGACCGGGCCCGCGGTGGTGGCGGAGGTGACGGGCGAGGAACTCGACGCGGCGGCGCTCGGCGGGCCCCGCGTGCACGAGCGCAACGGCGTCTGCCACCTCACCGCCGCGGGCGAGGTGGAGGCGGCTCTGCTCGCGCGGGACCTGCTCGACCACCTCCCCCAGCACTGCGGCGAGGCGCCCGACGTGCGCCCCGCCATCGCGCCGCCGGACCACGCGCCCGACCGCGCGATCCCGGCTCGCGCACGCGAGGTGTACGACGTCCGCCTCGTCGCGCGAGCGCTCGTCGACTGCAGGACGGCTGCTCGAGATCTCACCGCGGCACGCTCGCAACGTGGTGTGCGCGCTCGCCCGCGTCGAGGGCAGGTCGGTAGGGATCGTTGCCAGCCAGCCGCGGCACCTCGGCGGCGTGCTCGACGCGGCAGCCTCGGAGAAGGCGGCGCGCTTCGTGCGCACGTGCAACGCCTTCGGGCTGCCGCTCGTCGTGCTCGTGGACACGCCCGGGTTCCTGCCGGGGTCACGCCAGGAGAGGGGGGCGGTGATCAGGCACGGGGCGAAGCTCGTGCACGCGTTCGCGGAGAGCACCGTGCCGAGCGTCACGGTGGTGCTGCGCAAGGCCTTCGGCGGGGCGTTCATCGCGATGAACTCGAAGGCGCTGGGGGCTGACGTGGTGTTCGCGTGGCCCGACGCCGAGCTCGGCGTGATGGGCGCCGAGCAGGCGGTGGCGATCGTCAACCGGCGCGAGATCGCGGCGGCGGGCGATCCCGCGCACACGCGTCGCAGGCTCGCGCGCGCCTACGCCGGCGAGCACCTCGGCGTCGAACGGGCGAGCGCGGAGGGCTTCGTCGATGAGGTGATCGCACCGAAGCGAACGCGCGAGCGGATCGCGGCGTGCATCTCGGCCCTGTCGGGATGCGAGCGCGTGCGCACACCCGCAACCAACATCCCCCTGTAGGAGGTGAGAGCCGTGCACCCGCAGCAACACGAGATACACAGCGAGCACGCGATCGCCTGGTCGGAGCCGTTCGAGCGGCTGTCTGCGGGCGAGCGCTTCCGCACCGCCTCGCGGACGGTGAGCGAGGCGGACGTGATCGGCTTCTGCGCGCTCACGGGCGACTGGCATCCGCAGCACTGCGACCCGCGCTGGGCGGCGGGGAGCCCGTTCGGCGAGCGCATCGCCCACGGCATGCTGATCCTCTCCTTCGCGGTAGGGCTCGTGCCGCTCGACCCGGAGCGGGTGGTGGCGCTGCGGCGGGTGAGCGACGCCGTGTTCAAGCGGCCGCTTCGCCTCGGCGAGCGAATCGCGGTGAAAGGCGAGATCGCGCGCGTGAGCGCGATCGACGAGTCCACGGGGCTCGTGGAGCTCGCGCTGGCGATCGTCAACCAGGACGCTGCCCTCGTGTGCCGCGCGCGCGTGCAGGTGCTGTGGAGCGGCGAACGGGCGCCCCGACGAGGGCGCTTCTGGCACGACGCGGTCCTTACAGACGAGCCCGCCGGCGCGTTCGTGCCGGTGCCGCTGTGATGCTGGCGGGCAGGCGCCTCCTCGTCACGGGAGTGCTCGACCGGCACTCGATCGCCTTCGCGATCGCCGCACGGGCGCAGGAGCTCGGAGCCGAGGTGGTGCTCACCGGCTTCGGGCGCACGCGGCGCATGACCGAGCGCGCGGCGGCGCGGCTGCCGGCGGCGGCGGACGTGCTCGAGCTCGACGTGTGCAGCGACGCGGACCTCGAGCGCGTTCGCGAGGAGCTCGAACAGCGCTGGAGCGGGATCGACGGCGTCGTGCACGCGGTGGCGTACGCGCCCGCGGACGCCCTCGGGGGCGGTTTCCTCGACACCCCCTACGCGAGCGCGGCGACGGCATACCAGACAAGCGCGTTCTCGCTGAAGTCGCTCGTCGCGGTGCTGCTCCCGCTGCTCGAACGCGCGCCGGGCGGTGCGGGCGTCGTGGGGCTCGACTTCGACGCCGCCGTCGCGTGGCCCGCCTACGACTGGATGGGCGTGGCGAAGGCGGCGCTCGAGGCGGTTGCGCGCTACCTGGCGCGCGATCTCGGTTCCCGGGGAGTCCGCGTGAACCTCGTCTCCGCCGGCCCCGTCCACACGCTCGCGGCGGGCGGCATCCCGGGATTCGAGCAGCTCGCCGATCTGTGGTCGAAGACGGCGCCGCTGCGATGGGACCCGGAGGACGCCTCTGCGGTCGCCGACGCCGCCTGCTTCCTGCTGTCGCCGCTCGCGCGCGCGATCACCGGCGAGATCCTCCACGTGGACGGGGGCTACCACGCGATGGGCTGCCCGCGCACCGACGCTTCCGGGCAGTCGGAGGCCCGCCTCGAGGCTGCCGGCAACGTCCAGCGGCCGGGCTGAGACGCGCGGAACGTGCAGGCCGACCGCGGGCTAGGCGCGGGCGACGGCGCGGCGGCGCCGCGAGACGGCGGGCTCGGCGAGAAAGCGCGCGACGCCTTCGTGGGTCTCGCGCGGGCGCTCGATCTGCGGCACGTGCCCGCAGTTGAGCTCGAGGTGGTGCGCGGCGGGGAGCACGTCGGCGACGTGGCGCTCGAACGCGATCGGGACAAGCCGGTCGCGCTTGCCCCACACGAACAGGGCCTCGGGCTCGAGGCCCGCGAGGCGTGGCCAGAAGCCGCTCTCGCCATGCGGTTCCTCGAGGTAGATGTGCCGCGCCGCCGCGTAGAAGGCGGCGCGCCCGGCGGGGGTGAGGTAGGAGCGCAGGAACTCATCAACGCCCGCGGCGGTCCAGCCCTCGTCGGCATCGGGGATCATCCGCCGCACCACCGCCTCCACCACCCGCCGCGGGGCGAGCTGGGCGAGGCCGAGCTCCGGCCGCAGCAGCCTGATGAAAGGCGCCCACGGGCGCTCGCGCCGCCACGCGAGCGAGGGCGCGAGCAGCACGAGGCGACCGGCGCGCTGGGGATGCGAGAGGCCGACCTCGAGCGCCACCCGCCCGCCCATGCTGTTGCCGATCAGATGCGCGTGCTCGAGCTCGAGCGCATCGAGCAGCGCGACGACGGCACGGGCGAAGAAGGGAGCGTCGTAGGCGGCGGCGATCGGCTTGTCGGAGTCGCCGAACCCGGGGAGGTCGAGCGCGATCACGCGGTGGCGCCCGGCGAGGCCGATCACCGTCGGCAGGAAGGACCCCTTCGTGGCGCCGAGGCCGTGAATCGCTACGAGCGGAGGGCCGCTTCCGGCTTCGAGCGTGGACAGGCGCCCTCGCCGCGTGTGCACGGTGCGGAAGCGCAGCCGCGCGGGCCCTTTGAGCGCGCTCGTGGCGGCGAGGAAGCCGACGCCGACGTGCAGGTTGTGGCGGACGGAGAGGCGCCCGGACCGGTACGCGTCGAATCCGCCGCGGATGTCGTTGGCGATCCCGTCCCAGGTGCGCTCGTCGGCGCCGAGCGTCGCCTCGGCGGAGCCCCGTGCGGGCATCAGGTAGGCGCTGCCGCGCTCGAGCACCGCGTCCCACGGCTCCCCGTCGCCGACGTGCAGGCGCACGCGCGCATTGCCGCCCTCGGGCTCGAACACATCGGCGTCGTAGCGCCCGATCAAGGCCTGCAGCGACGGCGGAGGCGACCTCATCCCTGGGCCCCCGATGTCCCCCCGTGCTGCCGGTGGGTCTCCTGCACCTCTTCCATGAGCCTGCTGCCAGGGTAGCGGAGCCGGCGGCGCGTGCCCCCGTGAGGGCGCAGCGGCCGCGGTACAGTTGTGCGGCGGTTCGCCCAGCTAGCTCAGTTGGTAGAGCACTTCCATGGTAAGGAAGGGGTCATCGGTTCGAGTCCGATGCTGGGCTTGGCTTGAGGCTCGCAGCGACCTCGTGGAAGCCTTATGGAAGCCTCACCCGCCGGGATCCGACCCGCATCCGCCCACAGAGCGATGCGAGAGCGCCCATCGTGCCTTCAAGGGGCAGTCCAGGCAGTTCATGGGCTCTGTACGGATTCTCCGACCGGTTCGCGCGAGCGCGCCGGTACCGGTATGGCCGTCTCGGCCACACCTGCGCCCGAGACGGGATCCTCCGGCCACCAGCGACGGTGCAGCCACAGCGCGACATAGACGAGCGTGACGAGGACGGGCACCTCGACCAGGGGGCCGACCACGCCGGCGAGCGCCTGCCCGGAGGCGGCGCCCCAGACGCCGACGGAGACGGCGATCGCCAGCTCGAAGTCATTGGAGGCGACAGTGAACGCCATCGTCGCGGTCTTGGCGTAGCCGAGGTTCATCGCCCGGCCGACCAGGAAGCCAAGCAACCACATGCCGGCGAAGTAGGCCAGCAGCGGCAGCGCGATCCGAGCGACGGTGAGCGGCTGGGCGGTGATGTGGTCGCCCTGGATCGCGAATAGCAGCACGATCGTGAACAGAAGCCCGTAGAGCGTGATCGGCGCGATCCGCGGGATCACCTGAGACTCAAACCAGTCGCGACCGTGCGCACGCAGCCCCCAGCGGCGGGTGAGGTAGCCGGCCGTCAACGGGATACCGAGGAAGATCAGCGTGGTGCGGCCGACCTCCCATATGCCGACATGGAAGCCCTGGTTGTTCAGGCCGAGCAGGTCGGGCAGCGCGTTGAGGTAGAACCAGCCGAGCAGCGCGTAGGCGATCACCTGAAAGATCGCATTGAAGATGACGAGGACGGCGGCGCGGTCGGTGTCGCCGCCGGCAAGGTCGTTCCAGACGAGCACCATCGCGATGCAGCGCGCCAGGCCGACGACGATGACGCCTGTGCGATAGGCAGGCTGGTCGGCAAGGAATAGCCACGCCAGCGCGAACATCAACGCCGGTCCGACGACCCACGACAGGAACAGCGCGACCCCGAACATCCGACCGTCGCCGCGCATCCGGCCCATGTCCTCATAGCGGACCTTCGTCAGGACCGGGTACATCATGAGCAGCAGCCCGAGGGCGATCGGCAGGCTGACGGTCCCGATCTTCAGTTCGTCCAGGAAGTCGTTCAGACCCGGCACGACGGAGCCGAGCGCCAAGCCGCCCGCCATCGCCATCGCGATCCAAAGCGGAAGGAACCGGTCGAGCGTCGACAGCTTACGAATCACGGCAGCCTCGGACGAATGCGTGGCGGATTCGGCCCCGAGGGGTGGCGACGCCTGGTTCACCGGTCGACGCTCATTGGTAGACCCGGCTTGGACATGACGTTTACCCACCTCAGCATGACCTGTCTAGGCTGCCGATAACTCGGTGGGTCGTGTGCTCCTTGCGACCTCGGTTGGCAGGAGCAGTGACAGCAGGCCAGCGACGACGAGGAATCCCGCCGATACCCACAGGCAGGCGGTCAGTCCGTGCCATTGGTAGAGCAGTCCCGAGAGGATGGTGCCGGCGAGGCGCCCGATCGCGTTGGCCATGTAGTAGAAGCCGACGTTCATCGCGACCTTGTCGTTGTCGGCGTAGGCGAGGATCAGGTAGGAGTGAACCGCCGAGTTCATCGCGAACGCGATGCCGAACGGGATCAGGCCACCGACGATCGCAACGGTCGGGTTGACGCCGGCGTTGAGCGCGACGGCCATCGCCGCGGGGCATAGGGCGACACCAAAGGCCAGCCCGACGGCAGTCCTGCCGTCGGGCTCGCCGTTGGGGCCGTGTCCGCGACGGCGGACGAAGCGCGGTGCTGCCGCCTGCACGCCGCCGTAGCCGATCACCCACGCGGCAAGGAGGGCTCCGATCGCCCAGAAGCTCCAGCCTAGTTCGGAGTAGAGGAAGAACGGCAGGCCGACCACGAACCATACGTCGCGGGCAGCGAACAGGAAGATGCGTGCGGCCGCGAGGATGTTGACAGCTCGGTTGTTGGAGAACATGTGCTTGAACTTCGCGGTCTTATCCGGGCGGCCGAGGTGGCCGCGTATCGAGGTGGAAGTCACGATGAGAGCACTCAGCACGAGGGCGGCGAGCGCCAGCACGGCGGCCTGGAATCCAAACAGCGTGAGCAACAGGCCCCCGAGGAAGAAGCCGACTCCCTTCAACGCGTTCTTTGAGCCGGTCAGGATCGCCACCCAGCGGTACAGCGAGGACTGATCGCCCTCGGGCACCACCAGCTTCACGGCGCTCTTGGAGCTCATCTTGTTCAGGTCCTTCGCCACGCCCGATAGTGCCTGCGAGGCCATCACGTACGGGACGACCAGCAGCGATGGCGACGCGAAGCCGAGCATGCAGAGCGCGGTGACCTGGATCGCGAGGCCCATGAAGAGCGTGATCTTCAGACCGAGGCGGGCTGCGAGCCAGCCGCCGATGAGGTTCGTGAAGATGCCGGCGATCTCATAGAACACGAACAGCGAGGCGACCTGGAGTGGTGTGTAGCCGAGCTGGTCGAAGTAGAACAGGACGAGCGTGCGGATCGCGCCGTCGACGAGCGTGTCCGTCCAGTACGCCCCTGTGACCAGGATGTAGTTGCGCAGGTCTCCCTGCCGCACCGAGCCGGAGCTTCCGGCGGGCGCTGCGGTGCTGCTAGCCATCGGCCGCCGCGGCGGACCCAGCTGTGCGCTCGTCCGCTGGGAGCGTGTCTGCGACCGTGCGTGCGAGCTCGACTAGGCGGTTTGCGTAGCCCCACTCGTTGTCGTACCAAGCGAGGATCTTTACCTGGGTCCCATCCGTGACCATCGTCGAGGGCGCGTCGACGATCCCCGAGCGCGGATCGTCCTTGAAGTCGACCGACACGAGGGGCCGTCGCTCATAGCCGAGGATACCCGCGAGCGGCCCGTCGGCCGCTGCCGCAAGCAGGCCGTTGACCTCCTCGACGGTCGTGGGACGGGCAACCTCAAACACGCAGTCTGTCAGCGAAGCGTTGAGCAGCGGCACCCGCACGGCGAGGCCGTTCAGCTTGCCCTCGAGCTCGGGGAAGATCAGCCCGATCGCGGTCGCCGACCCTGTGGTGGTGGGGATCAGCGAGACGTTAGCCGCGCGTGCCCTGCGCAGGTCCTTGTGGGGCGAGTCGATCAGCGTCTGGGTGTTGGTCATGTCGTGCAGGGTTGTAATCAGCCCGTGGCGGATCCCGATCCCCTCATGGATGACCTTTACGACCGGCGCGAGGCAGTTCGTTGTGCAGGAGGCAGCCGTCAGCAGATCGTGGCGGTGCGGCTCGTAGAGACGATCGTTGACGCCGACCACCACGTTCAGCGCGTCCTGCTTGACCGGCGCGGCAACGATGACCTTCCGCACGCCCTGCTCGAAATACGGCTGGAGGAGTTCCGGGGTGCGGAACCGGCCCGAGCACTCAAGGACGATCTCCACCCCGAGCTCACCCCACGGCACGTCGCCGGGCTCGGCTGCGCGGCTGTACCCGAGCTCGGCCCCGTCGACCGTGAGCAGCGCGCCGTCACCGTGCACATCCTCGGACCAGCGCCCGTGGATCGAGTCGAATGTCAATAGATGCGCCGCGGTTGCCGCGTCACCATGTGGCTCGTTGACGTGCGTGAACGCGAGCTCGGGCCAGTCCCAGGCGGCGCGCAGCGCGAGGCGCCCCATGCGACCGAAGCCGTTGATCCCAACACGAGCAGTCATCGAAGCGGACCCATGCTCAAACCGTGCCTCGATCCACAAGCGCGTCGCAGGTGTCCTTGCGCAGACATTCTCGGGTCTTGCGGTGCGCCAAAGTCAGGACGTGCGATCGCACCCGCGCGTTGTCGAACGATTGGAGGATTGCATCGGCGCACGCACGGATCTCCTCGGGGGTCCTTGTATCGCTGAACTCATCGTCGAGCATTGGCAGCAGGCGTTGAAGGCGCAGCTCGTGAGCGGTGCGATCGCTGCGGATCGCGTCGATACGGGTGTCGACGAGGTCGCGGACCCGCGACGAGATGTCGTCGCGAATAACCCGAACCTCCTCGATCGGCCTGCCCGCCGGATCAGGTATGTCCCACTCCTCGACGAACGTCGCCACATACGGGCAGGCGTCACCGCAGCCCATCGTGACCGCCCAGTCGGCGTGCAACTGCATCTCGAGCGTCAGCCTCTTCGGCCTGCGCCCGGCGATGTCTATCTCAACCTCGTGCATTGCCTGGACGACGGACGGCCAGATCTCGTGCGCGGGTTCGGTGCCGGCTGACTCGGCGCGCACATCATCCGGGCCGTAGCGCTCCGTGAACGCCTGCGCCATTTGCGAGCGTCCAGCGTTGTGATTGCAGACGAACAGCACGTAGCGGATCGGCCGCTCATCCGGTCGCCGCTGGACCATGGACACCTCATCGGCGTACACAGCCCGATCATATTGCATCGACAAGCACGAGTGTTATTGATAGGCTTGGATCGATGTCTATCAATCTCGAGCTAACCCCTAAGCAGAAGCGAGCGACCGGTGAGCGCTGCTGCGAGCCGGTCGTCTACCCCGACGTGCAGCGCGACCACGCGCTGCGGATGGCGGAGGTCGCGAAGGCCCTCGGCGATCCCATTCGCCTGCAGCTCGTCGACGTTCTTCTCCGGCACGCCGGCAAGGTCTGCGTCTGCGAGCTCGTGCCCCTATTCGAGGTATCCCAGCCAACCCTCTCCCACCACCTGAAGAAGCTCCGCGAAGCCGGAATCGTCGACTCCGAGCGCCAGGGGCTCTGGGCCTACTACTACGTGATCCCCGACTCGCTGAAGGAGCTGTCCGCATGGCTGACATGACCCCGGCCAACCCGGCCACCGATCCCTGTTGCGCGCCCGAGCAGCAGGCCATGTGCTGCGAGCCGAGCACGAAGGCCGACTGCTGCGGTCATGCCGAGGGGTGCGGCTGCGGCGCGAGCACAACGCCGATACCGGCCGACGACATTCGTGAAGAGGTCAAGGAGCGCTACGCCGCCGCGGCCCGCGCAGTCGCCGAGCACCAGGGCACCGAGCACCCTCCCACCTCATGCTGCAGCCCAGCCGTGTCAACGACCGACGCGTCCGGCCGGCAAGTGTTCGGCAGCGCTCTCTACGAGTCCGCCGAGGCCGCCCACGCACCCGACACCGCGGTCGCCGCGTCACTCGGCTGCGGCGTTCCCACGGCCGTCGCCGACCTCAAAGAGGGCGAGACGGTCCTCGACCTCGGCTCGGGCGCCGGAGCCGACGTCCTGATCTCCGCCCGCCGCGTCGGACCGACCGGCAAGGCCATCGGCCTGGACATGACCGACGAGATGCTCGAGCTCGCCCGCAGCAACGCCCGGAGGGCCGGCGCCGCAAACGTCGAGTTCCACAAGGGCTACATCGAGGAGATCCCGCTTCCCGACGCCAGCGTCGACGTCGTCATCTCCAACTGCGTGCTGAACCTCTCCGGCGACAAGCCCAAGGTGATCCGCGAGGCCGCACGCGTTCTGCGCCCCGGCGGACGCTTTGCGATTTCCGACGTCATCGCAGACGAGGACATGGACGATGCCACCCGCGCCGACATACAGAAGTGGACCGGCTGCATCGCCGGAGCACTCACCCGGAGAGAGTTCGAGCAGGCACTCGGCGACGCAGGGCTGATTGGCATCGAGGTCCTCGAGACGCATCGCGTGCACGCTCAGGCCACCTCAGCGATCGTTCGCGCGCGCAAGCCCGCCGAGGGCGCGCAGCGGTGAGCGACTCGGAGATCCAGCTCAACGACCCCCAGACGCTCTACCGCCGCTGGGAGGACTCGCAGTGGTCGCCGTTCGCGATCGACCTCGCCGAGGACGAGCGGCAGTGGGCGGGGATGACGGGCGAGGACCGCGACCTCATCTTCTATGTGCTCTCCTCGCTGATGGTCGCCGAGGAGCGGATCACGACGAAGTTCTCAGGTCTCGTGAGCGCCTACGGGAGCGAGGAGGAAGCCACGTTCCTCGCCACCCAGCAGGTCGACGAGGCCCGGCACATGCAGTTCTACGGCCGCTTCCAGGACGAGGTCGTCGCCGCACCCGAGGTGATCGCAGCGCACGTCGCGCGCGCCCGGGAGAACGTCTCGGATGCCTTCCGCCACATCTTCGACGAGCAGCTCGTCCAAGCACACGAACGGCTGACGGCCGAACCCGGGAGCCTGCCCGCGAAGGTGCGCTTCGTGACGCTCTACCACCTCATCCTCGAGGGAACGCTCGGCCTCACCACCTTCAAGTTCACGACCGACTACCTGGTCAACGAGGACCTCTTGCCCGGCTTCGTGGAGGGCTACTCGAAGATCCACCACGATGAGACGCGCCACATCGGCTACGGCGTGTGGTACCTGCGCGACACCGTCCGCTCGCATTCCGACGCCGCCGATGTGGTGCGCGAGACCCTTCGCGACCTGCTTCCCTCGGTTGCCGCGTCACTCGCACCGCCCGACACCGGCTCAGACCGCGACTTCGCGGCGATCGGCGCGACGAGCGAGGCGATCCGGGAGTTTGCGCTCGGCGGGCTCACACGGCGTCTCGAGATCATCGGCGTCCCCTTGAGCTCGCTGTAGGCGATCCGTAGACCAGCCTGCGGGCGCCCTTCACCCCGCCCAGGGGCATGAGCGTGCGCGCGTGCCCCCGGCAAGGGCACGCCGAGGGCTGCCACACGCAGACGCCGCCGTAGGGCAGGTCGCGTCGCCCACGCGGGCTCGTCAAGGTGGGTTGGAGCTCAGCTCCCAGCCGGGCCGGCGTGCTCCGACTCGAGCAGCTGAAGGATCTGCTCGGTGTTCTCGCGAATCGCCGTGATGTTGCGGAACATCCACTTCGGCGGAGCGTTCTCCGGCATCCGCTCGATCATCTGCCCGAAGTCGACCGCCGCGCAGCTCGATGCACAGCGTTTCGCCAGTAGTCCGGCGCCCGCTGCGGCGCCGCCGACTATCAGCAGCTTCTTCATCCTTCCAGACCTCCCTCGGGTTGACGGCGAGCAGCTACGACCGTACGGCGCCGGACGCCGCAGGGCATCGAGGCAGCGCACCGATTCGCCCGCGGCCAACTACGCACCCGGCCGTATGCCAGGACCACAGCCATCGCTCACGAGGCTAGATACTCCTGCTGTGAGGGGACACGCCAGCCTGGAGGTCTGTCATGCACGTGCTCGTCGTCTATGCGCACTTCAACCGCGACTCGTTCACGTACGCCGTGCTCGAACGGGTCATCCGAGGGCTCGACGACAGTCCTCACACCTACACGGTCAACGACCTCTATGCAAGCGGATTCGATCCGATCTTCACGATCGAGGACGCGGTGCAGTTCGTTCACGAGGGCTTGCCCGAGGAGCTTCTCGAGGAGGTCAATCCTCGAGAGCTGGTCCTCGGCGCGGCCCGCGGGCCGCTACGCAGATATATGGCGCAGCGATGGCTGCGCGGCAAGGATGACCGCGAGATCGCCCGGGCGCTCGCCGAGCGTCTGCCCAAGGACGTGAAGGCGCAGCAGGCGATGGTCGCCGAGGCCGACGCCCTGATCTTCGTGGCCCCGGTCTTCTGGATGGGCTTCCCGGCCATCCTCAAGGGCTGGTTCGAGCGCGTCTTCGCCTACGGGTTCGCATACACCCTCGACCGCGCCGGGTGGCAAGGGGACCTCCAGGGCCGCACACCTCTGCTCTCCCAGGAGAAGGCGCTGATCCTCACGCCAACGTTTTTCACCGAGGAGGAGTACGACAAGGGCTGGCGGCACGCCATGGACACGGTGCTGTGCGATTGGGGGCTGAAGATGGCTGGGGTCAGGGAGGCGCGGCACGTCTACTTCTACGCCGTGGTCGCGGCCGGCGACGAGCAGCGGCGCGCCTACCTCGACGACGCCTACCGGCTGGCACGGGACTTCTAGCGGCTGTCGCCTACACCAGGCTCGGAGGAGGGGGAAGGGCGGCTTCGGCGGCGCCTTCTCGATGGGAGCCTCATGGAGGCGTCAACCAACCCGATCCCGCCTTGTAAGACCCGCAGAACGGGTCCGGAGGCCAGTGTCCACCGGGCCAGACCCTGCGTGGAGGGCTGCGAGCGGGGCGCGCTCAACAGCTTCGTGTACACGATCGGGTTCGCATGCTGGCCGGAGCCGTATTCGCGTGTCCAGGCGATCCGACCGTGCCAGAGCGTGGGGTCCACGTCGTTGTGGGCGGGATCGTTGGCGTTGCGCACCGGACGCTCGCCCGTCGCGTCGGCGAGCGAGTAGACGAACAGGTCGCAACCCGTTGGCCCCGGTTGCACGATCTGGTACCCCGGGTTCGTCGAGCCCGCGCAACGCTGATAGATGAGCTCGGGGCGCCCGCCGGTGTCGGTGCCGATGTCCGCGTTGAAGGGCACCGGGCTCGATGCCACCTTCAGGCGTTCGGCCGCCTTGGCACCCGCTTGCGCACCGTCAGGTACCAGCGGCGGCTGGTGGGTTCGAACTGGCTGAAGACGATCGTGCTGCGGTACTCCCGCACGTTTGTCGGTCCGCCGGGTTCCGCGACGGTAACTGCCCACGCCGCGGCGGGGATCGCCGCCGTGAGCGCCAGCGTCCCTGCGACGCCTACGCACGCACAGAGACACCGAACCGAGAGAGGATTCATGCGACCACGGTGCCGCGTGCCAGCACGCTCCACATCCGTACTGTGCACGCTCGATTCATGAGGGATCGTGCGGAAGGTCCCTCATGGTCGATTCCGGCGATTCCTCCCCTGATCGCCGCTGGCGGACGGACTACTGATCTGTTGACGCCTAGACCCCATGGACGCGACACAAACATCTGTAGGCCATGAAAGCCAGCCCGCGGAAGGGCGCTGCCACGCCCGCTCGAAGCTTTCCGGTGAGCGCCGCCTCCGTCAGACGATCCCGGGCGGCGCGGTCTGCATCATGCAGGGCGGCGCTGCACCTCAAGCGGCGGCAGCCGCTCGAGGACGAGTCCGCGGTCAGGCCGCTCCGCTGGTTTGCTCGCGCATCACGGCGTCAGCACCCGAGATCGCGGCGATGGCTGGAATCCGGTCGGCGACCACGCCACCGACGGAGGCTCTGGTCGCCGCAAGCCAAGCTCCGCCGAGCCCGCCGCAGGCAGCCCGGATGGCTCCCGGAAGGATGTCATCGCTGCGCCGAGCGGCAGATCGGTGTAGATGCCGCGCTCATGCACTATTCCGTGTACCGGGAGCCGTCGCTCGTGAGCGAGACGGAGCCGCCGATCGGTCACGAACATGCCCGCAACGGCAGTCGCAAACTCGCAGCGTGCGGTCACGCCGCTCTGCTGTTGTATCGAGTGGGAGCCGTGGCTCGACGTCACGTGAGTACACGGCTCAGCGCGGCGAGATGGTCTCGGAGCAGGCGGGGGATCAGGAACCGCTCGCGCACGCGCTGCGCGCCGGCCGCACCCATCTGCTCGGCTACCAGCGGATCCTCGAGCAGCTCCACGACGCGAGACACGAACTGCTCGGTCGACTCCGACAGGTAGCCGCCAACCCCGTCCTCGAGCTGCTGGGGTATGCCGCCCGCTCTGCCGGCCACCATCGCGGTGCCCTTCCAGAGCGTCTCGGAGACCACGAGCCCGAACCCCTCGCGCGTGCTCTTCTGGATCGCCACGTCTGCCACGCGCTGGAAGGAGTTCACCTCGTGGCTGGCAACACCCATCTGGTCGGTCAACAGCAGGCAGGAGGGCTCGTTCGCCGTCTCACGCTCGATCTGCTCGTATATGCGCCAGCCCTCCGGGTCATCGGTGGCCATCGCGCCGACGAGGGCGAGCTGCAGGGTCGGGAACGTCTCGCGTGCTCGCCTCCACACCTCCACCACGCCCAGCGGATCCTTCCACGGATCAAACCGCGAGACCTGCAGCAGCAGAGGCTTCGTCAGGTCCACGCCGAGCGCCGCAACGGTCCGTCGAGCCAGGTAGTCGGGCAGCCGCTGGTTCTTGGAGGTGATCGGGTCGATCGCGGGAACCAGCATCGCCGTGGGGATCGCGAGGTCGGGCGGAATGAACGACTCGATTGTGAATGCGGCCAACTCGTGCAGTTCCACGTAGGGACGCAGGAACTCCCAGACCGGCGGGTGAGCAGCGGACGAATCGATGTGACATCGCCAGATCCAGCGATCGGCGCGGTCCGGGGCGAAGCTGCATATCGCGGCGGGCTGGGGATCGTGCACGATGACCACGTCCCAGCTCCCGTCGAGGGCCTTGGCGTTCGCCTCGTTGTGGCGCAGATACTCCTCGCGCTCCGCAGCCGAGAGGTCGACCTCCATGCCCTGCAGGCCGTTGTGAATCCTCTTGGTCACCTCGAAGAAGCGATGATCGCCCGCGATCACCCGCCACTCCACCTCGATCCCGAGATCGTTCACCAGCGGCACCATCGACCCCAGCATCTCGGCGACGCCGCCACCGGTCGCGGTGGCACTCAGCTCCAGCACTCGTAGCCCGCGCATCCGCGACGCGATCTCCCGCACCTCGGCGACGAGCTCGTCGCCCACGAACTCGCGGTAGCCCTCCAGCGCCTTGCGCGTCACGCTCACCCGCCTCGGGCTGGCTCGCGACGCGCGCACCGAACGGGACGTCATCGGCCCGGCTGCGAACGGGCGACGTTGGTCCCCCCAGTGAGGTCGTGTTCTAGCGACGGGGTCTCGTTCGGTGAGCTCACAGCAGACGACCCGCCTATGACGGCTCAGTGGTGGTGGAGTGAGCGATGCGTACCGAGAAGCCGGCCAGATACAGGGCGGCGATCGTCAATGCGCTGGCCACCACCGAGGTTGCGATCATGCCGGTATCGAGCCTAGTGAGCTCGAAGAATCGGCGTGTGTCCGGGATCAACAGCGCGGCCACGTAGATCCCGGCGAGCGCGGCGCACATGCTGGCGATGAGGGTCGAGCGGCGCCAAGAGCCTTCGGTCTCCAGCGCCAGCACGAGGTACAGCCCGCAGGCGATCAGGATCGTGACAGCAACCGTGCGGGCATCCGCAACGGACAGATCGAGGTCGTGCAGGGCGAACAGGTAGCCGGACACCACGCCGGCGCCCAGCACAGCGCCCGCGGGCACTGCGAAGCGAGCCACGCGACCGGCGAAGTGCTCTGGCTTCCAAGGACCGTTGCTTGGCGCCAGCGCGAGGAAGAAGGTGGGGATCCCGATCGCGAGGGTCGCCGCGAGCGTGAGGTGACGCGGCAAGAGCGGGTAGGACTCGGAGCCAATCCCGATCGTGAGGATCAGGAAGGCCGCGAATGCAGACTTCGTGATGTACAGCTTGCTCACGCGCTGGAGGTTGCGAAGTGCGCGGCGGCCCTCTGCTACCAGCAGGGGCACGCTTGCGAAATCACCCGAGATCAGGACCAGGTCAGCTACGCTGCGCGCCATCTGCGTCCCGCTGCCCTGGGCGATCGCCAGCCGGGAGCTCTTTAGCGCCGGAACGTCGTTGACGCCGTCGCCCACCATCGCCACGTAGCGTCCCTGCTCATTCAGAGCGTCGACGATCGCGCGCTTACCCGCAGGAGAGATGCGCCCGACGACGGTCGTCTCGGCCGCGAAGCTGCGACGTTCCGCAGGATCTGTGGGGATTGCCGCCCCCTCGCTCACGCCGCCGACATCGATCCCGACATCTCGTGCGATCGCTGCGACGGTCTGCGGCGCATCGCCAGAGAGCACCTTGACCTCGACGCCTTCTCGTCTCAGGAACGCAATCGTCTCTCGGGCGTTCGGGCGAAGTTCCTCAGCGAGGACCACGGCGCCCACGGGCTCCAGATCAACCGGTGGCTGATCACCGGGCGGGTCCGGCAGCGGCCCAGATCCGCGGGCCAGCACGAGCACGCGTCTGCCCTGGCGCTGGAGTCCCTCGGTTGCAGTGGCAAGCCCGCCGACGGGGAGCCGTCCCGGCGCCCCGAGATACAGCGTGCCGTTCGGGAGGGAGGCCGCGCTCCAGCGGCGTCGGCTGGAGAAGGGAACCTCGCCGAGCAACGATTGTGCCTCGGCGGGACAGGCGTCCGCGACCGCCTGCAGGGTGACGTTGCGCGCCGTCGCGCTCGCCGCGAGCTCTCCCAACATGACGCGCAGTTGCTCCTCGGTCACTCCGGGTGCCGGCAGCAGCTCGACAACGCGCAGTGAGGCGTCGGTGAGGGTACCGGTCTTGTCGATGCAGAGGGTGTCGACGGACGCCAGGGACTCGATGCCGTTGAGCTGCTGAGCGAGCACGCCGCGGCGCGACATCCGCAGTGCGGCGGCCGCGTAGGTGAGACTCACCAGCAGCACGAGGCCCTCGGGGATCATGCTCACCACACCGGCTGTGGAGGTGGCCACCGCGGCGTGCAAGGGCACATGGCGATGGTAGAGCGAGTACGCAAGAAGACCGCCAAGTCCGATCACCAGACCCACGAGGACGTAGAGCAGCCAGTTGATGGCACGCTCCAGCGGTGAGCGTGGGTGGCGAAACGAGCGCGCCTCGCCGGTAACCCGCTCAGCGAAACTGTCGACGCCCACCGCGGTCACGTTGTACGTGCCGACGCCCTCCGCAACGAACGCCCCGGAGCAGACCACGTCGCCGACCGCGCGCGCAACAAGCTCGGACTCTCCGGTCAGAATCGACTCGTCGAGCCGTAGTTCGCTCGCTGTCGTGAGTTGCCCGTCGGCGATCACCTGCTCGCCAGGCTCGAGCAGCGCCACGTCGCCAACGACGACATCACTGACACCAAGTGTCCGCACCACGCCCTCGCGTCTGACCCTGGCGTGCGGGGCAACGAGCAGCGCGAGGCGATCCAGCGCGCGCTTGGCGCGCACCTCCTGCGTTATACCGATGCCCGAATTGGCAACGATCACGCTGAGAAACAGCGCGTCACGCCAGTCCCCGAACGCAAGAGTCAGGACACCGAAGCCAGCGAGAATGGCATTGAACACCGTGAGCACATTCGCGCGCACGATGCTCGCGTACGAACGGCTCGAGCGTCGCGGCCGTGGGCGACCGCGGGCCGCAAGCCGTCGCGCGGCGTCATCCTCGCTCAGCCCTGCAAGCGCGCTGCCGTCGCGTCCCGCAGCGGCAACGGATACGCCGCCAGGCAATCCACCGCGCGCACCCGCACCGACCCTGGTCATCTTCACGGCCCCCCGGACGAGGGCGGCGCCATCAGGGACTCATCCATGCCGGAGATGATCGCGGGCCGTGTGGTCTTTCGGTCGCGTTAGTGTCCACGTTCGCTCGAGACGGCCGCAGGCTCTGGACTTGTCTGCGCGGCTCAAGTTAATGGGCAATGAGCACCGGATCCGAGCTGTGGGCAGTTTGCCTCGCCTTGTTGCGGGCTGGCACTGAGGACTGAAGCTTGGGTGGGTGGGAGCCTAAGGGCGACCGGAACCCGCGGCAGACGCCCGGCGATCGGAGGCAGCGAGGAGAGTGCGGATGTCTGTGACCACGTCGCCGGTGGCCCGCAAGGGGGCCCGGCGGACGGGCGTGGAGCCGCGAGCACCCGCCGGCCCGCCCGCCCACGCGGTCCAGGCGGGCCGCGCCGTGCCTCCGCTCTCGTTGCTCGTCTTCGTCGTGGGCGCCGCAAGCCTCGGCGCGGAGATCGCGGCGGCTCGACTCTTGGCGCCCTACTTCGGCGCCTCCACGGTGATCTGGGCCAACACGATCGCGACCGTGCTGGTGGCGCTGTCGGCCGGTTATGCGCTCGGCGGGCGGCTAGCCGATCGTTTCCCCTATATGTCGCGGCTGTGCCAGCTCGTGCTGGCCGCAGCGGTGCTGCTCGCCGCGATCCCGTTTGCGAGCCGGCCGCTGCTGGAGCTCGCCAGCCGGTCGATTGGTTCGCTGTCCGTCGGCGGGTTCTTCGGCTCGCTGTGCGCCGTGCTCGCGCTCGTTGCCACACCAGTGCTGCTGCTTGGCACCGTCGCCCCCTTCGCGATCCGGCTCTCGCTCCCTCGCACCGAGGACGCGGGCAAGGTCTCGGGCCGCCTCTATGCGGTCTCGACGGCCGGATCGCTGGCCGGCACATTCCTCGCGGCGCTCATCCTCATTCCGTTCGCGGGGACGCATCGAACGTTCCTCGCGTTCGCCCTAGCCCTCGCCGCGGTCGCCGCGCCGGGCCTGTCGCGGCGGTGGGTTCTGGCGCCCATCGCCCTCGCCGTGCTCCTCGCGCTACCGCCGGGTTCGATCGACCCCGCCGTCGCCGGGGGCGGGCGCGTGATCTATGAAGCCGAAACCCCCTACCAGTACGCGCGCGTCGTCGAAAAGCAGAATGGCGAGCGATGGCTTCAGCTCAACGAGGGCGTAGTCATCCACTCGCTCTACGTTCCGGGCAGCTACCTGACAGGCAACTACTGGGACGACTTCCTCCTCCTTCCCTTCGCCGTGCACGCGCAACCACCCGCGCGGATCGCCATTCTTGGAGACGCGGCCGGCACGACGGCGCGGGCCTACAGCCACTACTTCCCGGCGAGCGAAATCGATGCCGTCGAGATCGACGGGCAGCTGACGAGCATCGGGCGGCGCTTCTTCGGACTGCCCAGCCGGCCCCGCCTGCACACGATCACGGCGGACGCCCGTCCCTGGCTTGCTTCCGTCTCGCGCCGATACGACGCGATCTTCCTCGACGCCTACCACCAGCCCTATATCCCCTTCTACCTGGCCACGCGGGAGTTCTTCGCGCTCATACGGGAACACCTGCGCCCGGGCGGGCTCGTGATCGTCAACGTCGGGCACCCCGCCGGCTCCGAGGCACTCGAGCAGGCCGTCTCGGCCACATTGCGCTCCGTCTTCCCAGACGTCGTGCGCGACCCGTCAGAGCCGACGAACACCCTCGTAATCGCCGGCGACACCGGCATCAGCGCACGGACGCTCAACGCCTCCCTGCCGGCCATCCCCGCGCAGCTCCGGCTGACCGCACTCGAAGCTGCGGGCAGGCTGGCGCCCGCCGTCAGGGGCGGCCCTGTATACACCGACGACCTCGCGCCCGTCGAATGGCTCGTCGATGAGTCGATCCTCGGCTACGTCACACGGACGCGCTGACCTCGCTAGCCGCCGATCTCTGCCATGAGCGACGGCAGCGTGCGGCCCGTCACGACCGCAGTAGCAGACCCAGGACGGCTCGATCAGGGCGCCAGGGATCCGCCACCGCTCCGTAGCGCGCGCTCGCCCAGATCGACGATGCCGGCCGTCGGGCGCAGCGGGGTGCGTTCCACGAGCAGCTCGAACCAGCGGCGCCCCACGCCAGCGCGGATCTGCGCCGGGTGCATCCGACTGCGCAGCCCCGACCGTCCGTGCTCCGCCACGGGCCAATCGTATGCAGCCGGCGGGCGTTTCTTCTCCGCCTAGAGGTCCCGGCGATCGAACATCGCCGCTCCGATCGCGGCGAGCACCATGGCGGCTGCGGCGACGCCGAGGAAGCCTGCCGCGTCGAACCCGTTCAAGGCGGCATTGCCGTAGTAGCGGAACACCGACGCGTAGCGGACCGCGGCGAGGCTCGCGTCGAGCCGGCCCGCGAGATCCGCCACGTACATGGCGACGAGCGCCCCGGCGACGGACCCGGTGACGATGCTCGTCCGCAAGGACCACCCGGTGACGATGATCCCCAGGGCCCCGAACAGCAGCGCGAGCGGCCACACGCTGGCGTATCCAGCCACGGCCGAACTGAGCGAGAGGTCAGCTCCCGCGAGGAGGCTGCCGAGCAGCGCCAGCAGCAGCGCGAGCACCAGCACGGCTGCCACCTCCACGGCGCACGCCGCGAATACGGCAGCCACCAGTCGGGTACGCGAGAGCTGCGCCGACAGAAGCACGTCGAGGCGGCCGCTTTCGGACGCTCCCGACAGCCCGCTCGCGACGGACCGTACAGCGAGGTAGCCGATTGCCAGCGGCACGATGAGGCTCAGCATCTCGGCATGCAGGTACTGCTCCACGGTCGATAGTTCTCCCACGCCGAAGGCCTTCTTGAGGGCCTCCGGGTAGCCGCGGATCGCGCTTTTCAGCGAGCCCGCGACCGACGGGTAGATGGCGACGATGAAGGCTGACCACGCGCCCACGGACAGGCCCCACGCCAGCACCGACCGACGTCGTTCGTGGAGCTGCGCCGCTAGAACGGCCGTCACGTGCCGTTGCCCCGGTAGTACGTGAGGAACACCTCCTCCAGCGTTGGCCCGGCGACCTCCAGGTCCATGACCGTGCTTCGCGATAGGGCCTTCACGACGGGATCGAGGGGCCCGGAGACCGTGAAGCGCACGCGGCCGTCGTCGATCTCGATCGCGGCGACTCCCGGACAGGCTCGCAGCGCTGCCACGTCCGGCTGTCCGGCGAACTCCACGGAGACACGATGGGTCATCCTGCCGACGAGGTTGTCAACGCGCTCGACCGCCACGAGCCTGCCCTCGCGGATGATTCCTACGCGGTCGCACACGCGCTGGACCTCGTCGAGCTCGTGGGAGGACAGGAACACCGTCGCCCCTCGCTCGCGTTCCTCTGCGACGAGGGCGAGGAACTCCTCCTGCATCAACGGATCGAGCCCGCTCGTCGGCTCGTCGAGGATCAAGAGCTCGGGTCGATGGAAGATCGCAAGGATGAGCCCAACCTTCTGCCTGTTGCCGCGCGAGAGCTGTCCGAGCCGCCGGTCGAGGTCCGCCTGGAAGCGCTCGCCAAGCGCCTCAGCGTTCTCGAGCGAGGCCACGCCGCGCAACCGAGCCATCAGCGACAGGGCTTCGCGTCCCGTGGTGTGCCCGCCGAAGCCGAAGTCGCCGGGCAGGTTGCCCAGTCGCGCCCGGATCGCGACGCTGTCGCTTCGAATGTCGAGCCCGAAGACGCTGGCGCTGCCGCCGGTCGCGTGCAGCAGACCCAGCAGCGTACGGATCGTGGTGGTCTTGCCGGCGCCGTTCGGGCCGAGGAAGCCGAAGATCTCCCCCTGCTCGACGCTCATCGTGAGATCCTCGATTCCGCGCTCGCGTCCGTAGCGCTTGGTCAGCCCGTGCATCTCGATCGTCGCCACCGGGGAAGCCTCTCATCCGGGCGGGCGCCACGATTGCGCGCCCACCGGAGCGGGTCGGACGCGTCGGGCGGCTGGAGCGTGGACTCGTGTAGTTGTGGACCGGAACTCCGGGGACGAGCCCGCAAGTTCCCGCAGAAACCCGTCTGGACTCCCGGGGAATCCCTGGCGCTCTACGAGGTGACGGACGGCTTCGAGCACATCGGGGGCGACGCGACACCGCGGTACGTCGTCACGCGCGCCGATCGTGGTCGTGCGGGAGCGCCAGCACGCGCTCTCCAAGATCGACAGCCTCCTCAATTTCCTGTCGATCTGTCACCCATGGAGCCAGCCACCCCAAGTAGAGGCTCCTGAAGCTGTCGAGTCCCGCGTCAGACCACGGCCGCAGCTTGGCGGCGTCCCTGGCGCGCTTGAAGCGACGACGTAGCGCCGACCCGTTCAACGCGCAGCCGAACGCGTTGCAGAACACCAGCTCATCGGACGCCGTGTGGCTGGCGCGGCGGCTGGGACGGTCGAGCGCCGCGGCGGCCTGGTCGGGAAGCGGAACGCGCCGGACCTTCCCGGACCTGGTCGATGACGCGATGCCTGCGCTCAGCGCACGGGCCACCGTGAGCGCATGGCCTGTGAGGCGTCGCGCCCCTGAGAGAAGGCACCATCAGCCCGTCCCTATTGGGGAACATCTCGCGGGCAAATGGCGCTCTCGAACGCTCGCGTGCGCTCATCCTTGGATGCCGAAATGCCGCGTCAGCAGAGGAAGTATCGGGTATCGGGGGTCGTAGCGCACAGCCTGGCGTGTCTGCCCGCCCTCCATCGTAAGGAAGGGGTCATCGGTTCGAGTCCGATGCTGGGCTTGAGAAATGCCCAGCAAACACGGGCGATCCGACCTAGAGCGCCTGGCCGGGCAGTTAGAGACGGCAGCTATGGAAGCTGTTTCGCAAGCCTCTCCAGGCGGCCCCGCAGTCCGGAGCGTGGCGAACCCGCAGCACTTGTCGCGTGGAGTACCGATGCCACTCGCCCTGTTGCGTTTCACGATTGATCGATGCACAGAGTTCGAAAGAGCGCGTTGACGTCCAACATCTGGGCCGCCACGGCGGCGTCTGCTGTCCTTGTCGCCTGCGCGGCGGCCCCGGCGACGAGCGGAGCCCAGCCGGTGCCACGCAAGGCGCACTACATCGGTGATACGGGTCCTGGGACCGGGGTTGTACAGGTCACGGTGAGCAACCGTCGCGTGGTCGACGTCGAAATCGACTACCGCTCCTGGCGCTGCTCCGGCCCGGGGTCCGACCGGCAGGCGATGGGCTGGGACCTTCAGGTCTTCAGTCCCGGAAGCCCTCGCCTGCGCGTGGGTCGCGACGGGCGCTTCGCGTACCGGCACACGAGCGGCGGCCGGAAGGCGTTCTCCCGCTTCGCTCTCACCGGACGGTTCTCGGCGCGCGGGGACCGCGTGGCCGGCACCTTCCAATGGCACGAGCGTGGTATCACGCGGCGCGGTCCGGTCGAGTGCCGCTCACCCCTGATCCGCTACACGGCCTGGGTCTCGGAACGCGAGTTCGCGGGCAACACCAGCCAAGGAGTGCCCGTGCGGGCCAGCTTGATCTGGACCTTCGACCACCAGCACTGGATCACCGGCCGACCGCCTTACATCAAGGGCGTGTTTTCGCCGGTCATCGGTCTGTTGCCGCCGCCATCGCCGTTTGCGGAGGTGCTGCTGCCGTGCCCGTCCGGCGTCGTGCTGGCGGAGCCCATCGTCACCGATGCGGATCCGCAGACGGGGCGGCTGTTTGCCGCGCCGGAGCGCACCGTTCTGAGGCAGCCGGGGGAACAGCTCGTGGTCACCGGCCGGGCGTCGCCGTTGGCGACGGCGGGCCCGGCGAGCGTGTCGCTCGCGATCACGGCCACCCAGCAAAGATTCTCGGACGAATCCTGCACCGGCTCGGCCACCTTCCAGGCGACCGAGCTCGCGCCGCTCGTCCCCTGACCACCTGTCGACGCCACGCACCCGCGGCCGTATCGGCGGATAGCCGGCCGTTTCCTGACGACCGCGCGGGCGAACCGGCTGGGCACTTCCATAGCGGTGCGCCACTCCGATCCAAGTTCCTGCGGTGCCTTGCGGTGCCAAGGGGCACAAGCGTCGCCACACCGGCAGCGGCGGGCCGCCGCTTATCCGCTGCCCGCTGATGGCGTGCGTCCAGGTGCTCTCGCGCCCGTGACTCACTGTCGCCCGATCCGCGTTGCTCCGCGGTCCACGCCGCGGATCCCAGGCGTCTTTGCCATGGCCGTTGACCGCTGCAACGCGCGGTATGGAAGCCTGCTGGAAGCCTCAGCGATCGTCAGCGGACCCGCAGAACCCCCTCAGAAGCCCGCGTAGGTTAGGTGCTGTCCCCTCCGATCGTCATCCGAGCAGCAAACGTCGCCACCCGCGCGCTCATGGTAAGGAAGGGGTCATCGGTTCGAGTCCGATGCTGGGCTTGGCTCTGTAGGTCTCCCAGTCTCGGCTGATCGCGCGGGTGTCCCCCGCTCGCGTGATCGACCAGAACCCAGGCTCGCCCTCCCAACCGGCCACGGGGCTCCAGTGAACCGGCGCTCCACGCCGTAAGCGGTCAAACAGCTCATGCGGCGCACCGTTGCGCCACACCGCACGATCGCCGAGGTCGATGCGACTGATGTCGTGGTGTGTAGCGAGGCCCGAGCTCACCAGGTGCTAGGAGGGCTCAGCGCCGGGTGAGGAGCAAGACTGGGATCCGGCGCGCTCCGGCTCGCTGCTGGTAGATCTCATAGCCCGCGTAGTTGTCGTTGACGATGCGCCAGAGCTCCTCGCGTTCGGCGCCCTCGGCCTCGTGCGCCCGGACCGGGATCAGCCCGCCATCGACTTCGACCTCGACCTCGGGATTCGCCCTGAGGTTGTGGTACCAGGCCGGATGGTGCTCGGCGCCGGCCTTTGACGCGACGAGGATGAAGCCCTCTCCGTGCGGCGTGTACAGCAGCGGCGTCGCCCGCGGCTGTCCCGTCCTTGCCCCACGGGCGTGCAGGAGCAGCATCGGCTGACCCATGCCGATCCTCAGCCGGCCCCCCGTGAGCGGCATCAGCCGCTTGTCGATGGCGGGGAAGACGGTGATGAACAGCAGCCCCCCGAGTCGGGTCTGGCCGAACCGGGCCAGAACTCGATCGAGGCGCGTCTTCTCGCTCTGACCGCGGTACCGGCGCTCGGGCGACATCAGTTCACCGCCCTTGCCTGCTCGCCCCAGCGCGCGGTCTTCAGCTCGGTCTTCAGAACCTTCCCGGCCGCCGAAAGCGGCAGCGCATCCACGAACTCGACGCTTCGTGGCGCCTTGTATCCGGCGATCAGGCCCGCGGTGTGCCGACGGATCTCCTCGACTGTGAGCGAGGCACCATCACGCGGCACGATGACCGCGTGGACGCGCTCGCCCCAGCCCTCGTCCGGGACGCCGATGACGGCGCACGCGGCTACCAGAGGGTGCGCGCCGATGGCGCGCTCCACCTCGGCGGAGTAGACGTTCTCGCCGCCCGAGACGATCATGTCCTTGAAGCGGTCCACGATGTATATGTAGCCCTCCTCGTCCATCCACGCAGCATCCCCGGTGTGCATCCAGCCGTCGCGCAGCGCGGCCTCGGTCTCCTCGGGCTTCTCCCAATAGCCGAGCATCACGTTCGGTCCGCTCACCAGGACTTCGCCAACGGTGCCACGCGGAACTTCGACGCCGTCGGCGTCCGCTATCCGCACCTCGGCGTGGGGAGCTGCGCGTCCCGCCGAGGCGAGCCGCGCTCGATCGGGACCCGCGCCGCGATGGTCCGCAGGACCCAGCAGGGTCGCCACGGGGGCCAGCTCGGTCATGCCGTAGGCCTGCGTGAACCCGACGCCTGGGAGGGCGCTCGCAGCTCGCTGGAGCGTGGCGGGGCTGATCGGCGAGGCGCCATAGACCACCAACTCGAGGCTCGAGAGGTCGTGCTCGGTGACCTGCGGATGATCGAGGAGCATCTGCAGCATCGTCGGCACGAGGAGAACCGAGGTCGCCTTCTCGGCGGCGATCGCCCGCATGACGGCAACCGGCTCGAACGCCGGGACGATGACGTGGGCACCGCCGATCAGCGTCTGCGCCGCCCACGCCGCCAGATCGGCTAGGTGGAACATCGGCGCTGCGTGAAGGAATCTGCCCCCAGGCCGCAGGAACTGTCCGCTGGCCAGGCTCCCTAGCGCCGATGACACGATCGCACGGTGACTGAGCATCACGCCCTTGGGGAAACCCGTCGTGCCGCCGGTGTAGAAGATCCCGGCGAGGTCGCCGCCGCCGCGCCGAGCGTCCGGCACCGGCACCGTGTCTGCCACGAGATCGTCCAGCGACAACGCCCCCGCGGGCGCGGAGCCCTCACCACAGAAGAGGACGTGCCGAAGCCCAGCATGCCCTGCCACTATCTCCGGCACGCTGGCCGCGAATGCGTCGTCAACGAGGAGGACCGTGGTGCCGGAGTCCACGAGCGAGTAGACCACCTCCTGCGTGCTCCAACGGATGTTCACGGGATTGAGGACCGCGCCGGCCCATGGCACCGCCGCCAGGTACTCCAGGTAGCGGTCGGAGTTCAGCGCGAGCATCCCCACGCGGTCACCGACGCGGACGTCCAGCTTCAGCAATGCACCCGCGAGGCGCGCGACACGCTCCTCGAATTCGGCGCAGCTCTGCACGCGATCGCCGAAGATCGTCATCGGCTGATCGGGCGACTGCTGGACGGCGCGATGTAGCCCCTGCGTGAGTTCCATGTCGTTCCTCTCCTCGGTTCGCGCCGCACGGGTGCGGCAATCGCCGGTCACGGCCGCTCTGGAATGCGTTCGAACGTCTTCAGCAGCGCAGTCCTCAGTTCCGGCCACGCGGCCCGTCGGCGCTCGCCGTGGGGCTCGAAGCGTTCGCCCAGCGCCAGGCCGCGGATAGCGCTCAGAGCGAGCAGCAGGGTGCTCGTCCAATCTGGTCGGTCGACCAGCTCTCCACCGAGGTCGCTTGCCGCGGCAGCGACCGCACGGGCGAGCTGGCGCTCGAGCGGAACAAGCCGTTCGTATAGCTCCTGATCGTCTGCAGCCGCGACCCAGAGCTTGACGAACACCGTGAAGACCGGGCTCGAGTAGTCGGCCCACAGCAGATCGAGCATCGCGGCGATCCGCTGGCTCGGCGCGGCGGGTAGTTCCGCCGCGAGTTCATGCAACTCGGTGATCCGACGGCCGGCGAGACGCTCGACCGCCGTGACGACGAGATCGACACGACGGGGAAAATGGTGGGTCTGGGCTCCCTGGGAGACGCCGGCGAGTTCGGCCACGCGGCGCGTCGTCGTCCCTGCGTATCCGACCTCGAGAATGCTCTGGATAGTCGCGTCGAGCAGCTTGGCGCGGGTCTGCTCGCGGCGCTCGGCCTGGGTTCGCCGCTCCCGCGGCTTCGGCGTGACGGTGGTTGTCTGGTGACTGGCCATATTCGTGGTCGAGGGCCGGGCGACTTGACAGAGGATGCAGCATAGTATAAAACAAACCAAGCGTTCCGTTTGTTTATTTCCCAGAAGCGGCTGATCGAGAGGCGGTGAGAGCAGTGGCGGTCCGTGCGCGCTCAGCCCCGGCGGCCCCAACTCCTGCGTTGAGCGGGTTCTCCAAACGCACATATCGAGTACCGGCCTTCGCGCGCGACGCGTGGTACCTGGCGCGGCGCCGCCAGGTTTTGCGCGCCGCGTTGTCGGGCGGGCGCATCGACGATCGCCGGCGCGAGCTGATCAAGGTCGCGGTCGCATACGTCAACGACTGCCGCTACTGCGTGGCCGCCCACCACGAACTCGCCCTCGCGGCAGGGGCGGCCCCCGCCGAGCTCGACGCTATCGCGGATGGCGAGTCTGACGGGCTCGACGCGAAGACCGCAGCGGCCATCGCCTACGCATCGGCGCTGGCACAGGCGGAGTTCGGCCGCGTGCCCGAGGCACGGGTGGAGCTCGCCGGGTTCCTGTCCGACGAGGAGTTCGACGACGTCGAGCTGATCGCACGTGCGATGGCCGTCGTGAACCGGTTGGGCAACACGCTCGACGCGCTCCGATCCCGCCGCACCGGCAGGCCCGATCCGTCTGGCCGCCTCCTCGACGAGCTGGTTCTCTCGGCGCTGATACTCGCCGCGGCGGTGCCGGTTCTGCTCATCGGCGCGCGCCGCGGACGGAGCTTCCATCGCAAGGCGTCCGCCCTGTTGCGCGAGGACCCCTGGAGCGGCGTCCACCGCCCCTGAGCGGTGACCGCGAACGCGATGAGCCCGAGCAATACGGTGGACGCGATCGTCGTCGGAAGCGGCTTCGGGGGCGCCGTTGCGGCCGCTCGCCTGGCCGAGAGCGGGCTCCGGGTGCTGGTGCTCGAGCGCGGACCCTGGTGGGGCGATGATCAGTCGGGTCGCCCCTTCCCCCGCGGACCGCTCGGCATGCGGCGCGCCGTGCGCAACGTCCGCTGGTCACGGGGAAGGCGCAGCCGCTCGCTCGTGCTCGACCGAGCCGGGCTGCTCGAGGTTCACCTCTTCGAGCGCCTCTTGACGGTCGGCGCGAGCGGCATCGGCGGGGGCTCGCTCGTCTACGCCGACATCCAGGCGGAGGCCGACGAGCGCTTCTGGGATCACTTCCCGCAGGAGATAACCGCGGAGGAGATGCGCCGCTACTACGACCGCGTGAGGGCCGTCCTGCAGCCCGCGCCGCTGCCCGGAACCCCGGCGCGCACGGCGCAGTTCGAGCTTGCCGCGGCAGCCGCCGGATTCGCGCGGACTGCGCGGCCCGAGCTTGCGGTCGACTGGGCGCAGCGGGACTCGCGCGCCGGCGCTGGGAGCGGACATGCGAGCACCTACCTGCTCGGCTGCGAGCATCCCGGCAAGCGGACGCTCGCGCGCACCTACATACCCGCCGCAATCACACTCGGGGCCGAGGTGCGCGCGCTGTCGGAGGTCGACGCGATCGAGCGCGACGGCGGTCAGTACATCGTCCACTGGATCGATCACGCCACGCGACGGCGCCATCGCATCCGCTCGCCGCGTGTCATTCTCGCCGCCGGGACGCTCGGAACGCTGCGCCTGCTGTTCAATGCTCGCGACCGCGACCACACGCTCGAGCTGCCACCATCGCTCGGCCGGCGCTTCTCGCCTGGCGGCGACATGGCCGCGTTCGCATATCGATGCGCCGGTGTGGATGGGGCTCCCTACGGCCCCTGCGGCGGAGCGGCGCTGCACCACGAGAGTGCATCCGCCAAGCCGTTCGTGATCGCCGAGAACGGGCTCCCGCTGGCCTCCCTCCCGTTGCCTGGCGCGCTTCGCCGGCGCCTGCAGAGCAGCGTGGTCGTGGGCGCGATGGCACGCGACGCATCGGACGAGCGAATCACCTTCGACGGCCGGGAGCTGCGCACGCGCACGAGCAGGGCGATCGACCCCGCGCTCTACGCCGAAGTCGAGCATGCGCTGAGCGCGATCGTGAACGGCTTGCACGCTACGCGCACGTTCGTGAACCTCCCCGGAGGACCTGGGAGCGACTGGCTGTTCTCCGTGCACCCGATGGGCGGAGCGTCGATCGCGGACACGCCCGAGCACGGCGTCGTCAACCACGCCGGGGCACTGTTCGGCAGCCCCGGCCTGTTTGTCGCCGACGCAGCCGGGTTCCCGACCGCGGCGGGCTTCCCACCATCGATGACGATCGCCGCGCTCGCGGAGCGCCAGGCCGAGCTGATCGTGAACGAGTGCACGCAGACGGCCGCCGACGAAGCGGCGCCGCTGGCGAGAGTCGGGCGCTCGCACGGCTCGCCGGGCCCGCTGGCAGCCTCGAGCTGATGGCCGAGCTGACCGAACGCGACAGGCAGGTCCGCGGGCGCATCATGGATGAGGTGCTCAGCGCGGGGACCGCTCCGACCCGGGAGGAGCTCTCTCGCGAGCTCGGCATCCCGGAAGGCGAGCTATCGGCGGTTCTGCTGGATCTCGAGGCAGCCGCCTGTATTGCGCGCCAGGATGACGCGCACGCGTCCGCGATGCGGTTCCAGGATGAGCCGCTGGAGCAGGCGCTGCCCGCCGTCGGCGAGATCTTCTACGCCCGCCCGTTCGCGGCCTTCAAGAACCACTATTCGGTTTCGGTCGACGGGGAGCAGAAGTGGTACGCCGAGTGCGCGGTCGAGGCGTGCGCCGTCTCGGCGATGTTTCCCGGCGCCGAGGTCATCGTCCGCTCACACTGCAGACAGACCAAAGCGCCGGTCGAACTGCTTGGACGGGACGGGATGCTGCTCGACTACTCGCCGGGGACGCTGCGCGTGCAGTTCGGGCGTCCGGTCCGGGAGTTCGCGGCAGATGTGGTCGGATGGTGCGACTACAACAGCTTCTTCGCCTCCGAGGACGCGGCCCAGGACTGGCGCCTGGCGAATCCGCACGTCAAGGGCATCACGCGGGAGCCACGGTCGGTGGCGCTCGCGCTCGCCGAGACGATCGGCAAAGGCAGGCTCGAGTACGACTACCAGCCCGGCGTCCCGGTCCTGAAGATGGTCCGCCACATGCACGCCTACGGCTTCACGCGATCCACGCGCTTCGGGCTCCAGCTTCCCGACCCGTTCTGGCTCCCCACACCCAAGCTCGTGCGGGACTGGAAACGGCAGGGCATGAAGAACTTCGTCCGCTTCTCGCTGCGATGATGCGCAACGGGCTTGCTGCAGGTTCCGGCGCCGCGGTGTCTTGCGTAGTGTCGATGAGTCGAGTTCGCCGAGACGTTTGGTCCGGCGGTGGACGTTGGAGAGGTGCTGATGGGGGCGAAACAGCGTGCCGCCATCCGGCGTAGATATGGGGTAGACGCACCCACCAATGGGAAGCTTTATGGAAGCCTCAGCGGCCGGGATCGGACCCGCCGAGACCCGCAGAATGAAGCTGAGGGCCCGATTTCAGCGGCGCACACCCGGATCCGACCCACAGCCGCCTGCCCTCGCCGGCTCATGGTAAGGAAGGGGTCATCGGTTCGAGTCCGATGCTGGGCTTGGCTTGAATCCCCCGCGGACCTTGAGGTTTGGCGTCAGTTGCTAACAGGCGCTAGCGCGAGAGGGCGGCTGCGGAAGCGCTAGCTGGCCCGAGCGTGCTGTAAGACCTCAAGCCTAGCCGCCGATCCGGGCGGCCGCTCGATCCGCGGTGATCACGGGCCCCGGGGCAGGCGACGGGGTGGGGTCGCTGTCGGCGGCGTGCTGTTTGGCCATCTCCATCAGGGGTCCGATCAGATCGATGGGCAGTGGAAAGACCACGGTCGAGTTCTGCTCTCCGCCGATCTCGAGTAGCGTCTGCAGGTAGCGCAGTTGGATCGTCACGGGATTGCGGCTGATCACGTCGGCGGCCTCGCCAAGCTTCGTGGCGGCCTGCGCCTCGCCTTCGGCATTGATGATCTTCGCCCGCCGCTCGCGCTCGGCCTCGGCCTGCCGCGCGATCGCGTGACGCATGTCTTCGGGGATCTCGACGTCCTTGATCTCGACGGCAGTGACCTTGATGCCCCACGGCTCGGTCTGGTCATCGATGATCTTCTGAAGGTCCTCGTTGAGCTTCTCGCGCTCGGAGAGCAGGGCGTCGAGCTCGGCCTTGCCGAGCACCGAGCGCAGGGTGGTCTGCGCGATCTGAGACGTGGCGGCAAGCACGTCTTCGACCTCGACGACGGACCTATTCGGGTCTACGACATGGAAGTAGGTGACGGCGGTCACGCGGGCCGGGACGTTGTCGCGCGTGATCACCTCCTGCGGCGGTATCTGCTGGGTCACGGTCCGCAGACTCACGCGGACCATCCGGTCGACGAACGGGATCAGCAGCACGACGCCGGGCCCCTTCTGGTCGAGCAGGCGCCCGAGCCGAAAGACGACGGCGCGCTCGTACTCACGCAGGACCCGCACCGACGCGGCGACCAGGATCAACCCGATCACAAGAAGCACTGCGAGAACGGTGAGGAGGATCGTGACGGTCATGGATGCAGCTCCCATTCCTCGGCCTTGCGCACCCGCAAGGTCAACCCGTTGACGTGCTCGACGACCACCTTCTCGCCATCGTGCAGCCCGTCGTCCTCGCTACCCGGATGCGGCTCTGCGCGCCAGAGCGAGCCGTCGATGAACACCTGCGCCTCCGGGCCGCTGCTCGAACGGACTACGCCTACGTGGCCTACGAGCGCCTCTCTGCCGGTGCGCGGTCGTGTCCCCAGCGGGCGCAGGATCCGCCGCCTCCAGAGCAGCACGGCCGTCATCGCGAGCGCGAGCGCGCACAGCGCGACGACGAGCACCACCGCGGCGCCCGCGCCGCCGGCAACCAGCAGCAGCACGATCCCGCCGACTGCGGCGAGGCCTGCAACCGTCGCGATCAACCCACCGGTCGACATATGGGCCTCGGCCAGCAGGAGCACCAAGGCCACCACGAGAAGCGCCGTGCCCAATGCAGCCATCGCAGCTATACACCCTTGCCTGGACCCATGGGACTTCGAGCGTAGGGGCAGCCGGCCCTGGCGCCATCGGACGATTCCACTCCTCCGTGTGCGGAGAACTACGCAGCCTCCTCGATCGTCAGGGGGGGGCCGTCCGACGGAGCCCGGGGGCCCCGCGAGACGCGCTCCCCGCGCGCGAGCAGGGTGAATCCGTAGCGCTCTGCCGCCTAGGAGGAGCGAGTCGTTCCGGCGGCTACGGCCTGTTGCGCCCGAGCCGGTCGTGTGCCGTGACCCACTCTTCGGCGACGATCGCCCAGCCTAGCGAGAGCTCGCCGCAGAGCACCGTGGCGGCGACGATCTCGGCCAGCTTGCGAACCCCCCGGTGCCGTAGCAGCCGAGCAGCTCCAGGCACTCGCGCTGTGTGGCGAGCCCGGTGCCGCCGCCGTAGGTGGCGACGATCAGCGAGGGGAGCGTGATCGAGGCGTAGTAGTCGCCGTTGGGAAGCAGCTCGCTGAAGCCGAGGGCGGCGGAGGACTCTGCGACGTTGGCCGCGTCCTGGCCTGTGGCGATGAACAGGGCGGCGATCCCGTTGGCCGAGTGCACGCCGTTGTTGTTGACGCCGGACATGAAGCCGCCGAGGTTCGACACCTGCCGCGCCCGGAACAGCTTCTCGCCGCTCGTGTGCATGTGCTCCTCGATCAGCGCGGCGGGGATCGTCGCCTCGGCGACGACCCGCTTGCCCCGAGTGCGCAGGATGTTGACCTGCGAGCTCTTCTTGTCGGTGGCGAAGTTCGACTCCAGATAGAAGTTGGTGATGCCCTCGTAGTTGGAGGTGATCCACGCGCAGGCCGCGGCGGTCGCCTTGCCCGTGAGGTTCTGCCCGGCGGCGTCGCCGGTCGTGTAGTCGAAGCGCGTGAACAGGATCCGGCTGGCGGAGTACTGCTCGATGCCGCGCAGCCGGCCGATGCGCGTCGTGGTCTCGGCCGCCTGCTTGACCTCGGCGAAGTGCTCGGTCAGCCACTCCCCGAATCGCGCGCGCCTCGCGCGCGCTCTCGAACACGAAGGCGGGGGCGCGCTGCATCGCGTCGTCGAGGATCGTGGTCGTCACGCCGCCCGCCTCGCGCAGCATCTTCATGCCGCGGTTGTAGCTCGCGACCAGCGTGCCCTCGGTGGTCGCCAGCGGCACGTAGAACTCGCCCTGCGCGTGCTCCCCGTCGACGAGCAGCGGCCCGGCGATGCCGATGGGCACCTGCGCGACGCCGGTGAAGTGCTCGACGTTCCCCGGGAGAACCGCGGGGTCGAACGAGTAGTGGGAGACGTGCTCCGAGTGCCACGCCCGTCTGCTCGCGAGAGGAACGCCCGGCGCGCCGCCGATGCCTCGAGGCGTGTAGTCATCGTTGCGATCACGCGGAATCTTCTTGCGCCTCGTGTGGGTAACTGTCATGTCGTCTGCTCCTGTCATTTCTTCGAAGCGGGGATCTGGGGGTGCCCGCCAAGTACGGTCTCGAGCAGTTCGACGTATTGGCCGAGGTGCCGTGGGCCGAGGAACAGCGTCGCGTACGCGCGTCTGCGCCGCTGCGCCGATGCGCTCCGCGCCGTGCGGGTCGTTCAGGAGCCGCTCACGCGCTCGCCGAAGGCCCGCAGGTCGCCGGGATCCACGAGGAAGCCGGTGCGGCCGTCCTCGATCTGCTCCCGGATGCCGCCGATCTGCGAGGCGACGACCGGGCGGCCCTTCCACATCGCCTCTGCGACGGTGAGGCCGAAGCCCTCCGCCAGGCTCTTCTGCGCGACGACGTCGGCGCGGCGCTGCAGGGCGTTGACGATCACGGCGTTCTCGTCGGAGTCCGCCATCGGCAGCAGGGCGAGGTGCACGCGACGGCGGATCCGGCGAGGCAGCTGCTGACCAGGCCGCCTCGACCTCTGCGAACACTTCCTGGCCCTCGGGGTCGTCTGCGACCGCCGTCACGTCGGGGCCCGCCAGCAGCAGGTGCGGCTCGTCCTCGTCGGCGTGCACGTGCTCGGCGAACGCCGTCGAGCACGCCCAGCGGGTCCTTCAGGCGATCCCAGCGTGAGACCTGCGCGAGCAGCGGGACGCCGAGCCAGCAGTTGCGCCTCCTCGACGAGTCGCGCCTTGGACTCCACGCGGCCGACGGTGCCGTCGAGCCGCTCGAAGACCGCCCTGGGATAGTGGTGGCGGCGGTCGGCGGCCAGTCCCGCGGCGCGCAGCACCGCGATCACGCTGGTGAACGCCATCGCATGGTTCTTCGGCGAGAAGGCGTCGATCGAGGGCGCGATCACCGTCAGCTTGGCGGGATCGAGCCCCTCCCAGAAGTAGTGCCGGATGCGAGAAGACATATGCGTCGGCCGCGCTCGACGTAGGGGATCAGGAACCGCCAGGCTTCGCGCGCGAGGTCGTTGGGCGGGTCGATGCCGACGTGCGCGCGCCAGATGACCGGCACGCCCGTCTCGAGCAGCCGCGGGATCATGCCGGCCGTCTGCGGATCGTGCAGCAGCACGACGTCCGCGGGGCGAACGCGCTCTGCCATCAGCTCGGCGTTGGCGGCGCAGCAGCGCTCGTAGGCGGCGCGCTCGGCCTCGCCCAGCGGGCCGCCGTCGCCGTCGTGTCCGTGCAGCCGGTTGTGCAGGCGCTTGGTGATGCGGAAGAACTCGGCGTCGCCCTCGATCACCACCCAGCGCGCGTCGATCCCGCCGCCGCGCGCGTAGCCGATCAGCGAGCGCAGCATCTCGGCGACGCCGCCGCCGTGGGCGGTCGAGTTGACGTTCCAGAACGTCCGCGACTCGAGCAGCTCGCGCCCGCGGGTGAGCGTGTGCTCGAAGGCCGCGAGCGCGTCGGGGGCGAGCACGGTGCGCAAGCGCTCGGGATCCAGCGGAGTGACGGTGACGTCGTCGAGCCCCATGGTGTGAGCGTACTCCTGCGCCACCGGCGGCCGGGCCGAGGCCCGTTTCTCGGCGCGGGCGCCGTCGGCGGTTCGCCCCGGCGCGGCCCGGGCTTTCTCTCACTCGGCCGCTTTGCTACGTTCGTTGCATCACTCGGCCCACACCCCGGGACCGCTCGCGGCGGAGCGTAGGGTTGCAGGAGGTTCGGAGATGGCAGTGCACCCCAGGACGGCCCGGACGGTGGGCGAACTGGCGTCGCGATCGGCAGAGCGCTACGCCGCCAGGCCGGCGGCGCGGTTCAAGTCGGACGGCGAGTGGCGCGAGTACAGCTACGCCGAGCTCGGCTCGACGGTCGAGGAGCTCGCGCTCGGGCTGCTCGACCTCGGCATCGAGCCCGGCGAGCGCGTCTGCATCCTCGCCAACACGCGCCCGGAGTGGAGCGCCATCAGCTTCGCGATCGCTGCCGCGGGCTGTGTCGTGGTGCCGATCTACCCCACGAGCTCGCCCGAGGAGTGCGCGTGGGTGGCGGGCAACTCGGGGGCAAGGGCAGTGGTGGTGGAGGATGCGGGACAGCTCGCGAAGATCGAGCGCGTCCGCGAGCGGCTGCCCGGCTCGAGCACACGATCGGCATCGAGGCGGGCGTGGCGGAGCTGGACCTCGACGGCCTCCGGGCACGGGGCCGCGCCCAGGGCGACCGAGAGCAGCTGCGCCGCCGCCAGGAGGCCGTCGTGGAGGACGACGCCTACACGATCATCTACACCTCGGGCACCACCGGGCCGCCCAAGGGCTCATGCTCACCGCACCGCAAGCCTGGCGTGGACGGCGATCGTGCACGGGAGCTCGCGCGTTCGTCAACGCCGATGCGGCGCTCTCGTACCTGCCGCTGGCGCACATCGCCGCGCAGGTCTCACGCCGGTCCTCGGCCCGTCGACCGCGGGCGTGCTGGTCTACTTCGGGGTCGCTCGAGAAGGTGATCCCGGCAACCTCGAGGAGGTGCTGCCGACCGTACTTCTCCGTCGGTGCCACGCATCTTCGAGAAGCTCATGCGCTCGCCGCCGCCAAGCTCGGGGCAGGCTCCGCGGATGAGCGCGGCGGTTCCGGCGTGCGGTGCGGCCGGGGTGCATCGGCGGCGCCTACAGCGCGGCGAGAAGAGGGGCGGATGCCGCAGACGCAGCGCGCCGTCGCGCAGGGGCGGACAAGCTGGACTTTCCAAGGCGTGCGCGATCGTCGGAGCTCGGCGCGTGCGCGCAGGCTGGTGAGCGGAGCCGCGCCGATCGCGCCCGGCATGCTCGAATTCTTCTTGCGGCCGGAGTGCCGGTGCTCGAGGGCTACGGGCATGTCCGAGGACACTGCCGCCGGCACCAGCATCACCCGCCCTGGCACGATCGAAGTTCGGCACCGTGGGCAGGGCGATGCCGGGCGTCGAGATGCGAATCGCGCCGAGGACGGTGAGATCCTGGTACGCGGGCCCAACGTGTTCGCGGATACTGGGAGAACCCCAAGGCGACCGCCGAGACGTTCGTCGACGGCTGGCTCTGTCCGGTGACCTCGGGAAGCTAGATGACGAGGGCAATCTCGCATCACCGGGCGCAAGAAGGACATCATCATCACCGCCGGCGGTAAGAACATCACTCCCGACAACCTAGAGAACGACCTCAAGCAGTCGCGGTTCATCTCGCAGGCGGTGATGCACGGGGATAGACGTCCGTTCCCGGTCGCCCTCATCACGCTGGACGAGGAGGAGATAGGCGCATGGGCGCGCGACCGCGACAAGGCGCCGGACATGCAGGCGCTAGCGCAGGACGATGACGTTCGGGCACTGGTGCAGGCGGAGCTCGATCGCGCGAACGCCAGGTACGCTCAGGTGGCGCAGATAAAGAGGTTTGCCATCCTCGATCACGACCTCTCCCCGGACGCCGGTGAGCTGACTCCTACGCTGAAGGTGAAGCGCGCCGTGATCGACGAGCGCTACGCGGACGTGCTCGACGACCTCTATCGCTGATCGCCGGGTCCGCGCTGTCCCCTCGCCGCACAGCACCCGGATCCTCGTCGAGCACCGCCCGGGCCTCGTTCCCCAAGCGCGTGACGTTGCGCGACGGTGCGAGGATCGCCGTCCGGCCGATCGGTCCCGAGGACGCCGACGCACTCGTGCGCGGCTTCGAAGCCCTCTCACCCGAATCGAGATACCGCCGCTTCCTCTCGCCGATGAACCGGCTGAGCGCGGGGCTCGTCAAGTACCTCACCGACGTCGACCACCACGATCACGAGGCGCTCGTCGCCGAGGTTTCGGGCCACGAGCTGGTAGGTGTCGCCCGATACGTGCGTCTCGAGGAGGAGCCGGACACGGCCGAAGTCGCGGTTGCCGTTGTGGACGACTGGCAGGGGAGGGGCGTGGCGAGCGAGATCTTGAGCCGGCTCGCCGCCCGCGCCCAGGAAGAGGGCGTCACCCGCTTTCGAGCCACGTGTCTCGCCGACAACCGCACGGTGCTCGACGTCCTGCGGGGACTCGGCGTCACCGGCTGGCGGAGCGCCGGCGCGGGCGTGATGGCCGTCGACGTCGAGCTGGCCGGCGCGATCGAGCGCAGAGCACCCCCTCCGTGCCATCGTCAGGCGCGCAGCGGAGGGCGTGCTCAGCGTCAGGCATCCCGCAGTGGGCCGCGAGAGGTAGTGGAACCCGCGCCTACTTTGCTCGCTTCCAGAGGAAGTCGAGTGCGACGGCCAGCGCGAGCAAGACGACGATCGCGGCGAATGTGGCCGGATCGTCGCGAAGTGTGTTGATGATGAAGAAGAGGAGCACGAATCCGGCCGCGGCGACCGCGAGCGCCAGGATGGCAGGCTTGCCTTTGATCTCGTCGACGGAGGCGGTAGCCGGCAATGCCGACAAGGACGAAGACGGAGAGCGAGACTGCGCTGCCGACCGAGGCGATCGAGCTGAGGTCGAAGAGGTTGACGAACAGCAGGATCAGCGCGACGGTGATCAGGAGGCCTCCATGTCGTCCGAGGCGCGACTGCTGGCCGAAGAGCGGAGGGAACTGGCCGACCTGTGCGAGGGTGCCGGTGAAGCCTTTCGATGCATACAGCGTGGCGTTCACTGACGAGGACGTGGCAAGGAGCGCGGCGATCGTGACGGCGGTGAAGCCGGCGTTCCCGAGTGCCGGGCGGGCAGCCTCGGCGACGGCGGTGGCGCCGTATTTGGTGACCTCTGCGACGGTGAGCGTGCCGAAGACGCCGACCGAGATCGCCACATACAGGGCGGTGGTGCCGCCGAGCGCCGTGTACATCGCACGCGGCAGATTGCGCTCTGGCTCGCGGCAGATCGCCGGCCGTGAAGCTGATGACCGAGAAGCCGAGATAGGCGAAGAACGTCAGGGCGACGCTGGCGATGATCGCCCGCGGCGACGGATAGCCCGAAGGGGCGAGCAGATGCGGGTTGAGTTCGGTCAGGGTGGCGAGGATGAAAACGGCGAAGACCGCCAGCAGCGCGACGACGATCGCCGACTGCGCCTTGGCGACACCCGCGCGCGCCGGCCACGTTGAGCGCGGCCATCGACGAGCACCACAGCGGACGGCGAACAGCTTGGACCAGAATTCGGCGGCGTTTGAGCCGATGAGCAGCGATGCCGCATAGTCGCCGAAGGAGACTGCGACCATCGAGCAGACCAGGAGGATGGCCGAGAAGTAGCCCAGCCACGAGGCGATCCCGACAAGCCGCCGTTGCCGAACCCCTCCAGCAGATAGGTGAGGATCCCACCCGAGGTCGGATACCTGACCCCGAGCTTCACGACGGCGTAGCCGAGGAGCGTCGAGATCAGGCCCGCAACCAGGAAGGAGACCCACACCGCCGCCCCGGCGACCGTCGCCCGCCTCGCCGAGGAGGGCGAAGATCCCGGCACCCACCATCGCGCCGACGCCGAGGAAGACCGCTCCGCGAACGGTGATCTGGTTCGGGGTCGATGTCTCGGCGCCGGCCGACCGGTCGGGTGCGGCGATCACCGGAGGGCGCGTCCGCACTCGGCCGGATCGCTCACGGCACAGGCGGCTCGCCAGGAGGAGGAGGCCCTTCGCTCGGCGTTCCCGGACTCCTGGCGGACCCCCGGTGCTCCGAACCCTCACGGCGGCGGCGCACGAGGACGACGGCCCACACCGCGCCGCCAGCGACTGCGGCGCCGATCAAGGCCCAGGCCCAACCCGCCAGACCGCTCGATTCGGAGGATGGTTCTTGTTCGCGGCCGCCGCGGCGCCGGCGGCGGCCGCGCCGGGGCGTGACTGGTCGATGTCGTGGTCGTCGCGGCCGGCGCGGTGACGGTATGCGTCTGTGATGACCGTGTTCGTCTGAGTGGGCGTAATCACTGTGGTCGTCTACGGCGCCGTAACAGTGATGGTCGTGGTCTGGGTGACCGTGGCGGGCGGCGGCGTGGCGGTGCTCGTGGCGGTCGGTGGCGAGGCGGCGGCCGTGGCCGTGGTCGAGGTCGTCGCCTTGCTCCGCGGCGCCGGAGGGGCACCTGTGGTCTGGGTAGCTGGCGGGGTGCTACCGGCAGCGCTCGCCGTCGTAGCCTGCGTCCGGGCTGGAGGCGGTCTGGCTCAGGCTGCTCGCGACGCTCGACGCCCACCCGCGCCACAGCGCGGCCAAAGCGAGCAGGAAGGCCAAGCGACGCCATCGAGAAGCCAGCGGTCCGAGCCCCCGGCGACCGTGGCGATGAACAGGCCTCAGCCGGGGCCGCGCCCATTGCTGTGGTCGCTGATCAGGTGACCTCATGAGACGATGTGCATGCCATGGTCGGTGTTGTTCAGGCGGCGGCCGCCGTCCTCGGTGGCGACGACGATGTCCTCGATGCGAACGCCGAAGCGGCCAGGTAGGTAGATCCCGGGCTCGATCGAGAAGCACATGCCCGGCTTGATCGGGTGGATCTCGCCCTCGACCATGTAAGGCGGCTCGTGGGTCGTGATTCCGATCCCATGCCCGACCCGGTGAATGAAGTACTCGCCGTAGTCCGCATCGGAGATCACCTTGCGCGCGGCCCGGTCGATCTCCTGGCATGCGACCTCGGGTCGGACCGCTTCGAAGCCAGCTTGCTGTGCACGGCGCACGATCTCGAAGACCTTACGCTCCTCCTCGGCCGGCTCTCCGACATGGACTGTGCGTGTCGTATCCGACCCGTAGCCGTCCTTGAGGCCGCCGAAGTCCAGGACGACCATGTCACCGTCCCGGATCTCGCGGTCGCCGAGCTCGTGGTGGGGGTTCGCCCCGTTGGGACCCGAGCCGACCACCGTGAAGTCGACCTGGGAGTGGCCGTGCTTGCGTAGCAGCTCGGCAAGGTCCGTGCCCACCTCTGTCTCGGTGCGTCCCGCGAAGGGCACCTGAACGATCTCTTCGAGGGTCGCGTCGGCTGCGGCTCCCGCGGCGGCCAGGCGCTCGATCTCCTCGGCGTCCTTGATCGCCCGGAGCATCGGCAGCGCCGTCGTCGTCGACACGTAGCTGGATTCTGGAAGTGTGCGTTGTAGTCCAAGCACGTGCATGGCCCAAGCCGAGTCGGAGATCGCGTAGCGGCCACGGCGATCGAGCATCTCAGCGGTGGCCTGATAGGGATCGCTGCCGTCCACCCAGTCGCGCAGTGAGATTGCAGCCGCCGCTGGCGCATCCTCCGCGTCGGGCCGCTCGAGGATCGGGACGATCATCGCCGCGGCTCGGGAGGCCTGGATTGCGAGCATCGTGATGCGCTCGGTGATGGCTACGGGCGCATAGCCCGTGAAGTACATGAGGTCCGGGCCCGGCGCGACGAGGACGCCGGACAGTCCGGCCTCGCTCGCCTGGTCGGCCGCGCGCGCCATGCGTCGCGCATAGTCCTGCGCGCCGAACGGCCGCATCAGCGTGCAGACGTGGCGTAGTTTTCGAGGAACAGGGCCTCTGCCAGCGCGAGCTTTTCGATCTCGGACGGGTCGACGCTCTCGTTGGGCGCGTGGATCAGACACGTGGGCTCCTCGACGCCCATCAGGAAGATTTCCGCGTCGGGGTAGGTCTCTGCGAAGACGTTACAGAGCGGGATCGATCCGCCCTGACCCTCCGTCGTCATGGGGCGCCCGTAGGCCTCCTCGAGAGCCGACCTGAGTGCCTCGAAGCCGGGTCCGTCGAGGGTCCCGACGAACGGGTCGCCGACCGCCACGCGCTCGATCTCGCAGTGCAGACTCCACGGGACGCGCTTGCGCAGATGCGCGATCAGCGCATCCTGCGCGCCTGCGACCGTCCATCCCGGGTGGCACGCGGAGGCTGACGCGGGCCGCGGCGGAGGCCTGGATTGCAGACGGCCGAGCCGATGACCGGTGGGACGTCGATTCCGAGCACGGTGACCGCGGGACGAGCCCACAGCATGTCGGCGGGCGATCCGCTGCCGACCAGCTCGACGCCGTCGAGGACCTGGGCGTCGCTTCGGAACTGCTCGGCGGAGTAGTACACGCCCGACCAGTTCTGCGTGGCATCGATGCCCGTCGATCGTCGTGTTTCCGTCGGCGTCGCGCATCGAGGCGAGCATCGCGATAAGCGCCTGCCACTGGATCCGGAGCCGGCCCTCCGAACATCCCCGAGTGCATAGCGCTTGCTAGTGCCTCCACCGTCACGTCCACGCTCGTCATGCCGCGCAGCGACGTCGTGAGGGTCGGAACGCCGACGGCGAAGTTGCCGGTGTCGCAGACGAGGATCGTGTCGGCGCTCAGCAGCCGGCATTCTCGGGCACGAACGCCTCGAGTCCGCCGGTGCCTTGCTCCTCGGAGCCCTCGCAGATCAGCTTGACGCCGCACGGAAACCCACCGTGGATCTGCTGCAGCGCCCGTAGCGCGGTCAGGTGCATGACGATGTTGCCCTTGCAGTCGGCCGAGCCGCGCCCGTACCAGCGGCCGTCACGCTCGGTCAGCTCGAACGACCGGCGTCCGCCACGCCTTCTCGCCGAGCGGTGGCTGCACGTCGTAGTGGCAGTAGAGCAGCACGGTGGGCGCGCCCGCGGGTCCAGGAGCATGGCCGTGCACAGCCATGCTCCCGTCGTGCGTCAGAGACATCGCCACATCCTGCAAGCCGACCTCCGAGAAGGCCTTCACCACCCAGCTTGCGGCTCGCTCGCAGTCCTCGGCTGGATACTGCTTCGGGTCAGCCACCGACTTGAAGGCCACGAGCTCCGCGAGATCGTCTTTAGCGTGGCTCATGAGGTCCGCCACCGCCTTGCGGAGATCATCCGCAGCCATCACGTCTCCTCTCTCGATGCCGCGACGCGCACCCGGCAAGATGAGTTTGCCAGACGCAAGCGATCACCACTGCCCGTGCTCACCCTTCCCAAGCAGACCCCTGGCCGTGCCTGGGAGGCGCGCGACGAGCGGCCTTGCCGCCGTCACGGCCTGATCGTGTTTTCGTACTTCAGGTGGGCGATGGTTTCTTCGTACTTCGGCAGCTTCTCCGGACAATAGGTCTGCAGGATCAGCGCCTCGCCCTTCACGACGCGCTGGTCCACGATGATCGGCCGGCGGCCGACGAAGTCGGCCCCGTTGTAGATCTGGTCGAACAGCGCGGCCTTGCCCAACGCGTTTGCGGGGTTCTCACACACTGCGCCGCCGTCGGTACCCAGCGCGGTGATGATCGTGTCCTGGCTCGGCGGAACCCCCAATCCGGCCTGCTTGTAGGCCTGGGTGAGCTGCTGCGCCTTTGCCTGCGCGTCCGCGTTCTTCTTCTCTCCGCTGAAGGTGATCAGCCCGATCACCAGGAGCACGACGACGACGGCCCCGACGAGCCAGAAGATCCAGCGATGGCCGCCGCGGGAGCCGGCCTCGTCGGCCGGCAAGGCCGGTGGCGGCGGGGGCGCGGGCGCAGCGGTTGCGGCCACGGGCTCGGCCGCCGCGGACTCCTCGGCAGGCACCTCTTCGGACCGCGGAGCGGCACCCTCGGCTGTACCTGCCGCGTCGGGCGTCTTCCAGCTGGGTTTCCTCAGCCTGAGGAACAGCCATGGCGGGATCAGCCCGATGAGCCCGGTGCCGGCCAGGATCAGGAAGGCGTAGGCCGCGCCGCTGCCGCTTTCGAACTGTGACGGCGGTACGAAGCCGATGATGATCGCCGCGGCCGAGGCGATGAAGCCCATCGAGCACATGAATGTGAGCGCCGGGGCCGTGATAGCCACGCTGAACGTCCGGCTGGTCGCGGCGCAGCCGACGGCCGCGACGAACATCAGCACGTACACGATCAGGTAGACCTGCGTGGTCATTACGCTCAGAATCCAGTAGGCGCTCGAGACGGATGGGATCAGGGCGTAGAGCAGCGCGATCACGGTCGTGACCGCGCCCTGCGCGACGAGGATGTTGCACTGGGATGCCGTTCTCGTTCGGTTTCTGGAAAAACGGCGGCAGGATAGCCCTCCTGCCGGGCGATCAGCAGCAGGCCCTTCGACGGTCCGGCGAGCCACGTGAGCATGCCGCCGAGTGATGCGCACACCAGCGCAGATCGCGACGATCGGGACGAGCCTGGCCAGGCCGAAGTAGGCGAAGAAGGCGTCGAAGGCCTGCATCACGCCCGCGGTGAGGCTCAGTTGCCTGCGCCGGAACCACCCAGCTGATCGCGAGCGCGGGCAGGATGAAGATGAGCAGCACCAGCGCGACCGCGAAGAACATCGCCTTCGGGAATTCGCTGCGCGGCTTCTCTAGCGACGAGACGTGCACCGCAGTTCATCTCCATGCCCGAATACGAGAGGAAGTTGTTGACGATCAGAACCAGGCTCGCGATCCCGGTCCACTGGGGAAGCAGGTGGCTGGCGTTCATCGGCGCCGCGGAGGGGTTGCCCTGGAGCAGGAAGACGATCCCCAGGATCACGAGCAGCGCTCCTGGGATCAGCGTGCCGACGACGAGGCCCGCTCGAGGCGAGTTTCGCGATGCCACCGGTGCCTCCGCGCGCCGACAGGAACACGCCGCTCCAGAAGACCACGACGATGACCACCCCCGTATAGACGCCGTTCGTCGCGAGATCCGGATTGAACACGTACGCCAGCGTGCTCGCGACGAACCCCAGCAGCGTCGGGTAGTAGAAGATCGTCATCGCGAACTGGCACCAGACGGCCAACAGGCCCCAGCGCGGCGAGATGCCCTCGCTCACCCAGCGGAAGACGCCGCCGGACCAACCCGACGCCAGCTCCGCGGCGACCAGCGCCTGCGGCATCAGGAACACGATCGCCGGCACGATGTAAAGGAACACGCACGCCAGGCCATAGACGGCCATCGTCGGCGCACTGCGCAAGCTCGCGACCGAGGCGGTGGTCATGAACGCCAAGGTCAGCCAAGTGATCGCCTTCGGTTTCGCTATCGCGGCCGTCGCGGATCTGGATCTGGCGACCGGGCGACCGGCGGACGGTTCCATAGCTGCCATCGACGCGGATGTTCGCCAGGCGCACGGAAGGTCCTGCCGCGCGCGACACCGTGAGGCCACGCATTACCGGCTGCTTCGCACGTGTGAAGCCAACCGGATCGAACCTGGTCCGAGGCGCTTCCAGCCCGTGATCAACCTCGACGTCCGGGACTCGAGGCCGGACTGGGGCCCTACGTCAGGGAGGGTGCACGGGTCGCTGCGCGTTCGCTACGATCGCGCGACAGCGATCCCACATGCGCGGCCACTGGCTGTGCGTGGAGTTGCGCCTGAGACAGCGGAACGAGTTCGCGGTCACACGCTGGCCGCCGTAGCTTTCGTCCGTTAGACCGGAGGACGACCGATGATCGACGATCAGCCAGTGGAGGACGCGAACGTGACCGAATCGCACGGCGCGATGCGTGTCGACTGCGCTGGCCAGGAGGCCGCGGTCGACTCGGGTGGCTGGCAGGCGATGAAGTCCCAGATGACGAGGGAGGGAGCCGCATCCGAGGTACCGGAGACATACCCGGCCAGTCGGCTATATCGAGTGTTCACCGGGCTGTTTGTATTCGGCCCACCCGCCCTGTTGGTAGCGGCCTTCCGGAAACGGTGGTTCTTTGCAACCCGCGCCAACCGGCGCATCTTCGGTGTCTTCTACATCTTGAGCGGCCTCGGCATCACGGCGGGTTACCACCGGCTATTCACTCACCGCAGCTTCAAGACCTATCCGCTCATCCGAGGCGCGTTTGCTGTTCTCGGCTCAACGGCGATACAGGGGTCAGTGCCAGACTGGGTGGCGGACCATCGCAAGCACCATGCTTACGCTGACGAGGAGGGCGATCCACACAGTCCCCACATCGGCCACAAGGGTGGCCGGATAAGGGGTTTCGTTCATGCCCACTTCGGCTGGCTGTTCGCCGACGAGAAGGCATCGCGGCAGCGCTATGTCCCCGATTTGCTGAACGATCCCGTGGTGATGGCGGTACACCGCCGGTTCGCTCTGATTGTGGTGTTGAGCTATTTCGTGGCACCGGTCACAGCCGGGCTGATCGCGACTAGGAAGCTTCGTGGTGGGCTGAGCGCGTTCCTGTGGGGCGGCGCGCTGCGGGTCTTCTTCGTGCACCATGCGACCTGGAGCGTGAACTCGGTCTGCCACCTCTGGGGCAAGCGCCCGTTCGAAACCAGAGATGAGAGCCGAAACAACCCCCTTGTTGCATTGGTAGGGCTCGGTGAGGGTAATCACCACAACCATCACGCCTTTCCGAGGTCAGCCAAGCACGGCCTGCAGCGATGGCAGTTCGATCCAACCTGGTGGCTCATTTGGACCATGGAGAAGACGGGCTTGGCGTGGGATGTACAGCGCGTCTCCTCGGAGGAAATGGAGCTCAAGCGGGTGACCGAAGAAGCCCCCGGACAAGCTCGACGTTCTCACGGGACATCGCCCGAGCGTCGCGACGTAGCTGATCGCTCGGCCGCTGCTCGCGCGTACTCGGGCCCGCCCTCCGACGCTAGTCAGGTAGGGAGCGCGCCGGGTCGGTGACCGCTGCGGTAGGAATCGCGTGCTGCCGCTAGATAGCTTGCCCGCCTAGCCGTCGGAAGACTCATCGGGCCTCTGGCGCTTACGACCCTTCTGGTCCGTGCGCCCGGTGCCGATGCACTCACGGCAGACGATCCACTTGCCCTCAGGGTCCACGTCGGGCGACCACCACGTCCAGCCTGCACCCTTGCACGCCACGCATCGATCCTTCTCAGGGATCTGCCTATCGGCCTGTGCCATCGGCCCCAGCATACCCCGCTGCGGACGCGCACTTCGGCGTCCATGGTAAGGAAGGGGTCATCGGTTCGAGTCCGATGCTGGGCTTCGAGTCCGCGCCGGGCGAGGATTGTCAAGCCTTTGTAAATCGAGTAGGGTCGGCAGCCTGGCGTCAAGAGGGGGGCCTGCTCACCGCAAAGCACTCGCGGCGAGCATCGGTGCGTGCGCTGGTCTGCTCTCGGCATTACGCCTGTTCCCGCGAAACCGAGGAGAGGACATGAGACGCATCTGCATCGGAGGGCTGTGCGTGGCGGCGATTGGCGCCACGACAGGGGCGTTTACGGCCTCGGCATCTGCGGCGCTTCCCGAATTCAGCGGCCCCTTCGGGAAAACGTTCACATCGACGAGCGGCGCGAGCCGCCTGCGAGCAGTCGGTGGCAAACGTGTGCTGTGCACAGCCGGCACGAACGTAGGCGAAATCACAGGGCCGAAAACGGGTGTGGTGACGATCACGCTTACGGGGTGCACACTGAAAAAAGTACCGTGCAACACACCCGGCGCCTCGTCGGGGGAAATCGTCTCGCCGGCCTACGCGATGGCGATCGGCTACATCAACAAAGCGACAAAACGAGTTGGCGTCGATCTCACCGAACCCGCGGGTGGCTTCTTCCTGCTGTTCAGCTGCACGTCGGGTACCAGGGTGGCGGTGATCGGGTCTGTGATCGGAAGGATCACACCGGTCAACCAGCTGGTGACGCCGTCCGCGACGTTCACGCTGCGCTTCCAACAGGTCGGGGGAGTGCAGAAACCGACCAAACTCGAAGGCGAACCGTTGGACGTGCTTGAAACCTCCTTCAACGGGCCCTTCGAAGGCGCAGGGTTCAGGTCGGAAGACAAAATCCTGTTCACCGAACCGGTGACGCTCAGCGCGTAGACCTCCGGCAGTGAGCGTGGGGGCGACCGTCGCTCCCACGCTCCAACGTCGCGGCGCTCACGCCGGCGCAGCCTCGGTGTGTGCGGGCTCCATCGTCGCCGGCGCGGTCCTCGTGAGCGCCACCACGCCCGCGCACATGACGGCGAAGCCGACCAGGCTGCCGACGAGCGCGGCGGGGCCGCCGGTGTAGTGCTCACGGAAAAGCACGATGCTGAGCACGATGCTGATCGTCGGGTCGAGGATCGCCAGAAGCGGCTGCGAGACGCTCAGCGGCCCCACGTGCAGCGCGGCCTGCACGAGCAGGACGCCTGCGAGCCCTCCGGCGGCGAGCGCGTAGACCGGCCATTCGCTGAAGACGGCGGCGACTCCCTGGGCCGTGAGGGTCTCGGTCGCCGTCTTGATGAACGTCGCCACAAGCGCCCATACGATTGCGGCCGCGGATGCGTACAGGGCTGCGCGACGCCGGGGCGATCCCCAATGCGCTGCGAGCGTCATCACCGCCGCCGCGCCTCCGAATCCCACGAGCACACCCAGCCAGGCGCCGCGCGAGGGGGACGGGTTGCCGCCGTGGGGCTGGTCGATCAGCACGAAGGCGGCGAGCCCGACGCAGGTGATCGCGGCCGACCACCAGGCGGCAGACCGCACCTCCTGACCGATCCACAGGGCGCGTAGTGCCAGCCCGAACACCAGCTCGGTCACCAGCACCGCCTGGACGATCGACAGCTCCCCATGGTTGAGCGCAGCCGCCTGAAAGACGAACGCGCCCACCGCAGCCACGCAGCCGAACAGCCACAGCGGGCTCCTGAAGAGGGCTGCAGCGAGGCGCAGGCCGGATGCGCGCGCGCGATGACCACTCGTGCTCGCGAGATGCTGGGCGGTCACGAAGAGCGCATTGCAGAAGGCCGCGCACAGGGCGAAGAGGACGCTCACGGCGGTGTTCGGGCTCCCGGCTGCACATGATCAGGATGACCGGTCGGATCTCGCGAACACCGCTCGACACTTGAGCTGCCGCTCGTTGATCGTCGACCGGCTCCTTGAGCGGGGGAGCACGAGAGGCGCTCGGTGATGGCCAGATCCGCCGCGGCGCCCGACCCCGCGAGTCGCTCTTCACGCAGTTGAAGTGATCTCTCGCCCGCGCGGGGTCGGTAGATCGCCGCGTGCGCCCGGCGGCTGGTCGCGGATGCCCCCTGGCGTGCGGGATGGTTCAATGCTCACATGAGCGCGAAGAACACACCAGCCGCGGCGCGCGTCGGTGACTTGCTCGAGGCTCGGGGTGTGCACGGTGCACCCGCTCGTCGGGGGCAGATCGTTGAGATCCTTGGCGAGCCCGGGCATGAGCACTACAAGGTGCACTGGGACGAGCAGCACGAGTCGATCGTGTACCCCGCCGACGGCGTGGAAGTCATCCACAAGACGCGCCGCTAACGACGCGCTGCCCACCGGCACGGGCTGCCGCCGCACGGTCGCCACGGGACTCGGATAGCCTCCTCAGCCGTGGCGTCAACACATGCGTCGGTGAACACCAGGCGAGAAGGTCGCGTCCTGGTAGCGACCCTCGACAGCCCGCCGCACGCGCTCATGAACGCGGAGCTGGTTGCGGGGCTCGACGCGCTCGTCGGCGAGGTCGAGCGCGACGCGGGAATCGGAGCGGTCGTCCTGCACGGGGCCCATCCCGAACGTTTCCTCGCACACTACGACGTGGCCGAGCTGCTCGCGATGAGTGAAGCCGGAGGCGTGTCGGTCTCCCGGCGTCAGGCCGACGTCGCACTGCGGGCTGTCGGCATGCTCGCGCGGGTTCCAGGTGGGGAAGACGCCGTGGAGCGGACCCCGGCGGCCGGGCTGCTCGCTCTCCAGCGTTTCCACGAGCTCCTGCTGCGCATGAACCGCGTTGGCGCCACGTTCATCGCCGCACTCGACGGATCGGCGATGGGCGGAGGCTGCGAGCTGGCGCTGGCATGCGATCTGCGCTATATGGCCGACGGCGATTTCGTGATCGGTCAGCCGGAGATCCTGCTCGGGATCATCCCCGGTGGCGGGGGCACGCAGCGGCTCGCGCGGCTGCTCGGCAGCGGGCGGGCGCTCGAGTTGACCCTCGAGGGGAGCGCGCTGTCGCCGGCAGAGGCGCTCTCGATCGGCCTGGTGAATCGTGTGCTGGCGCCAGAGAGGCTGCTCGATGAGGCCGTGGCGGCGGCGGCGCGGCTCGCACGTAGACCGCGGGTAGCCGTCGCCGCGGCCAAGCGCGCGATATACGAGGGCGGCTCGGCGACGCTCAGGCACGGGCTGCACACGGAGGCCGCGAACTTCATGACAACGATGTCGAGCTCCGCTGCCGCAAGGGGCATGCGCGCGTACGTCGACGGCCTGAGCAAGACGGGCGAGCTTCCCGGCTACGACACCGCCGCCCGCGAGCAGCTGATCGCCGGCACGTACGTCGACCTGAACGAGGAGTAGCGCGCAGACAGTGATTCACCGCAACGCCAACAGCGGGGCGATCGGCCGTGCGCTTTCCTCCTTGTATCGAACGTAACGAAAATGCGCGTCGGGGAGTAGTCTGGTCGGGGGTGCATGATGGCGGCGAACAGACTCGGGAGGCGGCAATGCCCAGCACGGACACAGCAACCGCGTACGCAGATTCGACCGGGACCCGCAGTGAGGGACGGAGCTCCTCTGCGAATGAGGTTCGGGCGCTGAGCGCCCTGGCATTTGATGACCTGCGCCGCTTCCCCGGCGCGATCCGCGACATGCACCTGGGCATCGCCGACCGCGCCTTCCGCGGCGTGGGCCCGGCGGCCCTGCCCGTGAAGCTGATACACGACGCCCTGTCGAGCAGCGCCTACAGCGCGATCGGGGCGGGCACCTCAGGGCTCGGAAAGGCGGTCGACGCGGCGATGGAGCGTCACGGCGTCGGCGAGCGTGTCTCGATGTCCACCACCCAGAAGGGCAGCTTCGCGCTCGCTGTGCTGAACGGCCTCATCGGGGACCAGCTCGAGCGCGATGGGAGCGCGCTTGCCCAGCCTGCCTCGGCTCGGATGCACGGCGAGCGACTCACGCTGGACGAGCCCTCGCTGCGCGCCGCGTTCCCCCAGGCGACGCCTCAGCTGGTGGTGTTCATGCACGGGCTGACCGGGGATGAGTTCTGCTGGTCGTGGGGCGCCGAGGACGCATATGGCTCGCGGCTTTCCTCGGATCTCGACTACACGCCCGTCTACCTTCGCTACAACAGCGGCCTGCATATCTCCGAGAACGGCGGCACGGTGGCGGCGCTGCTCGAGCAGCTGGTGCAGGCGTGGCCGGTTGAGGTAGGCCAGATCGCGCTGGTTGGCCACTCGATGGGCGGCCTGGTGGTGCGCAGCGCGGCCCACCACGCGCACGAGCATGACCTGGGCTGGGTCCGGAAAGTCGACCACATCGTCTCATTGGGAACCCCGCACCTCGGCGCCCCCTTGGAGCAGGGGGCGCACCTGGCTGCCGTGGCACTCCACAAGCTGCCCGAGACGCGGATGCTGGGCAGCCTTCTGAAAAGGCGCAGTGCCGGCATCCGCGACCTGCGCCACGGATCGCTGGTCGACGACGATTGGCGCGGGCGTGATCCCGAGGCGCTGCGCGCCGTCGCCTGCCAGGAGGTGCCGCTGCTGCCGTGGGCGACTCACTTCTTCGTCTCTGCCACCGTCACCCGCGACCCGGCCCATCCGCTCGGGCGCCTGCTCGGCGACATCCTCGTGCTGAAGCCGAGCGCCACCGGACGGGGCAGGACCCGGCGGATTCCCTTCCGTGATGAGCACGGGCATCACATAGGGGGCACCCACCACCTCGCGCTCCTCAACCACCCGGAGGTCTACGAGCGCCTCCGCACCTGGCTGGCGAGCAGACCCCGCGCGGCCACGGCGGCCGCCTGAGCCCGGGAACGGCCCGGTGCCCCACAAGGGCATGGCGCGGTATACCTGCTCGAGCGACGGGTAAGACGCCGTGCCATCAGTGTCGGAGTGCCGATCGACCTGCGCGAGCGGTTCGGTTCAAGGCCCGACGTCGATGCGATCTACCTGGCGATCACCGGGCTGATGCAGGAAACCCTCACCGAGCTCGCAGCCGAACGACGCTGGCCGATCCTCGGCTAGGGGACCTGCGAGACCGCGGTAGTTGGGGCGCAGAGTTGTGAGGGCCCGTGCGGGATCAGGCTCCCGAGGGCACCGGTGGGACCGTCTTCGCTCCAGCTCGAGGCGTGGCACGCGGCTGCGCCGTTTCCGGCGAGACAATGGCTATCCGGTGACTGGTGGTGCTGCCCGGGGACGCGCGCTCCGTTTTCCCACGACTTTCACGATGGCCTTGGCCCTCTCGATCACGGCGGCCACGCCGACTTTGCCCGGCACGTCCGCTGCCACCGCAGGCGGGACGGAGGGAGCGCCCGGCGGGCCCACCGGCGTCTCTTCGGCGATGTTTTCCGTGTTGCCCGGCGGCGCATCCGCAGCGGCGCGGAGTGACACATGGAAGCTGAAGCGTTGGCCGGGAGCGAGGCGTTGGATCACGAGGCAGCGCCGATCGCCGAGCCGACTGAGCTTGCGGTCGGCGCTCACGAACGTCATCCCGCTCGGGATTCGATCGCAGACGCGGGAGTTGCGTGCGGCGAGATGGCCGCGGTTGCGGACGTTGATCCGGTAGCGCACGACACCGCCGGGTCGCACCGTGCGCGATTCGGCCTGCTTTTCGATCGGCTCGTCGCAACCCGGTGGGCCGCCGCGGTTGGCGGTGGTGACGGTCACGTTGTCGAACAGGTAGCCACCGTTCGTGAGATCGAATCCGGGGAACCTGGAGCGGAACTGCAGGCTGTTGATGGGCGGCGGCAGCTGGAAGTGCGGGGGCCCCGCGTTTTCCGGAAGACGGTAGTAGTTCTCCCACGTCGCGTAGCACTGGCCGGCGTCAACACCGTCGATGGACACTCGCTGCACGTCGTTGTCCGCGCCAGGGTTGAGCTTGATCCAGAACCTGATCGTGTGTGGCACCCCGCGCGTGAGCGGTTTTTCAACAAGCGGATGGAATTCGGTTTCGCCGTCGACCCCGGGTATGTCGGCGAGATAGGCCGCGGTGCCGTCCGGCGTTTCTTCCAGACCGACGTACGACATCCGCGCACCTTCATAGTTGTCCGGCGAGACGCCGATGTTGAGGCCTTCCTGATATTTGGTCGTCGTGGTGATGAACGAGAACTGGGCGATGAATTCGGTATTTGGCCCACTCTCGCTTGCCGGGTCTTTGACCGGCGTGGAGTACGTCTGGAAGGTGAACTCGCCGGACGGACACAGGTTCGACATACGCAGGGACTGCGCTTCGAACCCGGGGATTCCGCCGGGATAGAAGAGCGAGTTCTTCACAACTTCCTGGTCGTACTTCCCTTTCGTGGGCCCTTTGAAGCACGACGGTATATCTCCAATGGGAGGAAATTCGGTCGCAGAGCGAGCGCTCTTCCAGCCACCCTGTCCGTTGACGGTCCCGAGGCTGAAGCCGTCGAAGTTCGTGTTGACGGTTTCCGCCATGACGACTCCACACGGCACCAGAGCGATGCTGACGAACATGACGAGCAGCGCCACGAGCGCAGTACGCCCCAGAGCCGTCAGCTTCGACACACGCGCCGCGCTCCCTGAAAAGCTCACCGGCGGGCGGCCACGACTGCAGCGGCCGCGAGCTTCGGAGCCCCGACCGGTGGCCGCCGCCCGACCGGCTCGGGCGTTTGGGCTGGACCTGGTTGCATCCGGCTGGGAAGCCGGCTCGCGCGAGGCATTTCCATCGACCATGTCGCCTCCCTCCATCGCCACCGAGGCTCCGTCGAAGTCCCCATCGCATCGCGGATTGCGAAACGCAAACCTCGCTGAAGTTGAGGCTAACGCACTCTCCATGCCCAAACAAGCCGGGGGGGGAAATCGCGCCTCCAGGCGGCGCCCTGACGGGTCGCTCACCGCACGCTGACCGGGATCCCGGCAAGCTGCGCGGCACCGATCGAGCGCACCACCCAGTCGATCGCGGCGTTGGCGAGGCGGACGCAGCCGTGGCTGCGATCCGCGCCGAGCGGGTCGAGCAGGCTCGCGCCGCCGCGGCCGTGAATACCGACGGTGCCGTCGCCGCCTTCGAATTCCCGAAGCACGTCGCTGTGCGCCGTGAGCGGGAGGACCCACGAGCCCAAGAACGAGCTTGGTGGCGAGCGCCAAGCGCCGATGATCGAGAACAGTCCGCTCGGGGTCGGGGTGGCGGGGGCACCCACGACGACGCTGACGCGCCGCACGAGACGACCGCTGCGGAGGATGATCAGCGAGCGAGCGCTTCGCGATATGTCGATCCGCCAGATCGTGGAGCGCAAGGACACCTGTTCGGCGTGAAGCCAGCCGCTCGCGTTGTTCGGTCGGGCGGGCAGCCGGACCCTCACCCAGCAGTGCCCGTCGGCAGTGGGGAGCGCTCCGAGGACGAGAAGCCACGAGGCCTGCCGTGGCCCCACCGACCCGTGAGCTCGCGCGCCGGCGTGAGGCGCGGCGTAGACGCCGGTTGGGTCGAGCAACCGGGCGCGCCAGGCAACCCCGGCGGCGGGCTCACCGACGAGCGAGCTCGTCGCCCTGCCGCTGTGACACGGGGCGGCCCAGGCCGAAGACGCCCCGACGAGGCCCAGCGGCGAGCAAGCCAAGAGCAAGGCCCAGCGCTTCATCGATACCGCCCAGCGTAGCCGGGAGCGCCACATCCGGCTCCGGAAGCCGCGCAAGCCGTCCGCGCGCCCGCCTGGCCCCTCCCGGATCGGAGCCTGCGGCGCAGTAGGCTGATCGAGTGGCGCGCACCGAGCGGATGCACCAGACGACGGTACGGTTCAGCCCACAGCTGTGGGAAATGCTCGAACGCGAGGCGAAGCGATCGGGCGTCAGCGCGGCCCACTACATCCGCGATTCTGCGCTCGCGCGCCTCGCGTACGCGGCGGGGAAGCGATCGAATGCCGCGGAGGAGGACGCGTTCGCATGGGCGGACCCCAGTAGCGCAAGTGCGCTCCAGGCGAGCAGCGACGGCGAGGCGGCGGTCGAGGACTCCCCGGCTGTCCAGGCACACGCGCGTCTGCAGACGGTCAGGGCGGAGAAGATCCGCAGCCGCGCGAAGGCATCGGGCCGAGCGAGAACCGGCGCGAAGCGCTAGACGCCACAGCGTCGGCGCCCACGTCTCTCAGAAGCCGAGAACTCGCGCCTTCGCGGCGGTGAACTCCGCCTCGGAGATCGTCCCGCGATCGCGCTGCTCGGCGAGGGCGTTGATCTCGTCTGCGATGCGCTCTGGGGCGGGCGCCGGCGCGCCACCGGCACACGCCGCGATCGTGTACTTCAGTTCCGCGAGTCGCCCGTAGAGATGACCGCACTGAATCCGCCCCAGGCCGACGCTGAAAGCGTCGAGCTGGATGAGTGTCTGCTGCGCTCCGGGCGCCGAGACGAGGCGCACCCCCACCTGCGCGGAGAACGAGGAGGGTGACTTCGGCAGGAGCTCCCTGACGGTGATCCGGTCTGGGGTCTCCGAGAGGACGCGCCAACCGTCCATCGCAGCCGCCTCTCGGATCGCCCGCCGCGCGTCCTCGGCGCCTACGTCCAGTGAGAGCTGATCCAGCGTGGTCCTTGGCAAGTGTCGATTCCCTGTCGTCGTGCGCTCGGGCGCTGGGATCATACGAGCGCAGGGGCCAGGTGCCGCACGCCGAGGAGGCACAGCGGCGAGGGTGGTCAGCAGCGCGCTTTCGTGAGACAGTCCCGGTAGACGACATCGACGAGAGGAGCAGCACATGGCTGACGGGGTGTACCGGGTTACCGAGGTGATCGGCGTGAGCGGGGAGTCCTGGGAGGCGGCCGCGCGCAACGCCGTCGAGACGGCCGCGAAGACGGTCCGCGACCTCCGCATAGCCGAGGTCCTGAGACAGGATGTCTCGATCGAGAACGGGACGATCAAGAACTACAGGGTGCGCCTCGGGATCTCGTTCAAGTACGAGTCGGGCGACTAGCAGTCGCCTTCGAGTAGCGGGAGCGGTCGGGACCGCTTGGGACCGGCCGCACCGGCTCGCGCGGCAGCCTAGCCGGCCTGCCGCGGCGGGCACACCGTGTCCGCGTAGGAGCAGAACACGCAGCAGTCTCCGGGCTTCGGCGTGAGCCGCGCGCCGCACCCCGAGCACACGTAGACGCGCTGGCACGCGTTCGTCGGCATCTCCTGCCGTGCCCTGGCCCCGCAGCGCGGGCATGTGATGGTGGCTTCGGTGACCGGATGCGCCGTCATCCGCTCTGCGGTCCTTGGCCCGCGGTGAGCGCCGCCTACAACCCCAGGCCGATCTCGTGTTCGCGCTGCTGTGTGGCGGTTTCGGGCTTTTCGGTCGGTTCCTGCTGCGTAGCGGTGAGGCGTTCGGCTTCCTTGCTCACCTGTTCGCCGTGCAGCCGTTCCTGTTCGGTTTCGACGCGTTCGTGTGCTTCCGCGAGCCTTTGTGCGCGCGCGGCGGACGAAGACAGGTGCTGGCCCGTTTCGCCGACCTGTTCGTGCGCAGCTGCGGGCTGCGCGGGTGTCGTCGTGCCACCGCTCGAGCCGCCGCAGCCGGCGAGCAACGTCACGAGCAGCGCGCACGCGAGCGGCAGCCCGAGTCTCGTCGCGGCGCGGGCGAGCATCAGCGGCGGCTGCCCATCTCATCGATGCACGCTGCTACAGCGAGGATCAGCGCCTGATCCTCGCCGGGGTCGATCTCGATCCCGTAAGTGTCGCGGACGCGGAGCCAGCGCTTGGAGATCTCGGCGATCTTGTCGTTGCCGCGCTCGATCTCATACTCGTGGTCGACGATGTTCCCCGTCGCGCTCAGCTCCCCGTCGCCCTCGATCTCGATCGAGAACCGGTCGCGCAGTGGTGTGAGCATCGCTTTCTTGACGGTTGCCACCTTCTCGCCGCCCCGCTCGATCTCCATCGTGTCGCGGACGTGCAGCTTCTTCTCCTGCACCTTGAACAGGTCCTCGCCGGAGGGGCCCTCGAGGACGAACGTATCCCTCATCCGCATCGCCTTGCCGTTCACCTTGAACGCGTGCTCGCCATCGTCGGTCTCGATCCAGTAGTCGTCGCCGACGGCGAACAGCTTCGCGCGCATCCGGTAGCGGATTCCGCTCGGCGAGTCGTTCCCACGCAGGAGCCCCATGTCCGTTGGAGTCTAGGCGGAGTCGGCGGTACGCGTTACCACCGGTAGGTCCCGGTGAGGTGCCGGCGGCGATCGCGTGCCCGGCGGCCGCCGTCGTTCTCGTACAATACTCGTCACTTTGCGACCCTCACGCGCGTCTGGAAGCGCTCGACGAGGGTTGGGTGAGCGGCTCCCGAGGACCCCAGGCGCGGCCACGCGGCGATGAGCGAGACGGCCCCAGCCGACACCTCCGCGGCGACCGCCCAGGGTCCCTGGAGTGCTCTCTCCCCAACGAAGGTGGCCGAGCGCCTCGACGTGGAGGTGAGCACCGGCCTGTCGGCCCAGCAAGCGGCAGCGCGCCTCGCGCGCTACGGCGAGAACAGCCTGCCGGCGGAGGAGGCGATCGCCGGATGGCGGCGGTTCCTTGCGCAGTACCGAAGCTACATGCAGATGATCCTGGTGGCTGCCGCCATCGTCTCGCTCGCCGTGAAGGAGTGGAGCACGGGCGTCCTGCTCGTTCTCATCACCGTCCTGAACGCGGTGGTGGGCCTTCGTCAGGAGGGCAAGGCGGAGAGCGCGATGAACGCTCTGAAGGCAATGGTGAAGGCGAGTGCGCGGGTGCGCCGCGACGGATCGGAGGCGAACATACCCGCCGAGCAGGTGGTGGTTGGCGACGTCGTGCTCCTCGCCGCCGGGGACGAGGTGCCCGCGGACGGTCGGATCGTCGAGGCGAGCTCGCTGCAGATCGACGAGTCCGCTCTCACCGGCGAGAGCGTGCCCGCGTCGAAGGGAACGGAGGCGCCCGAAGGCGACGGTCTCGCCCCCGGCGACCAGACCGACATGGCGTTCATGCACACCCCGGTGACGCACGGCAGCGGAGTCATGATCGTCACCGCCACGGGCGCCGGGACGGAGGTCGGGAAGATCGCCGGGATGCTCGCCGCGACGGAGCGCGAGCAGACACCTCTGACCAAACAGCTCAACACGCTGACGCTGTGGATCGCCGCGGCGGCAGGGTTCACGATGGTGATCATGTTCGTGCTCGGAGCGCAGCGGGGCCAGTCCGCCACCGTCGTCTTCACGAGCGCCGTAGCCCTCGCGATCGCCGCGATTCCCGAGGCGATGCCCACGGTGCTGCAGGTGATCCTGTCACTCGGCGCCAAGGACCTCGCCGAGCACGGAGCGGTCCTCAAGGATCTCGCCTCGGTCGAGACGCTCGGCTCGACCTCCTCGATCAACTCGGACAAGACCGGCACCCTTACGATGAACCAGATGACGGCGGTCGAGGTGCTCGATCCTACGGACCGCTACACGATCTCCGGTTCCGGTTACGAGCTCGAGGGGAAGGTGCAGCGAGTCGCCGGCAGCTCCGACACGATCGACGACGCGATCGTGCCGTACGTCATCGCAAACGATGCGCAGCTCGTCGAAGGCAGCGTCGTCGGCGACCCCACCGAGGGCGCGCTGCTCGTGCTCGCCCACAAGGCCGGCCTCGACATCGACGCCAGCAGAGAGCGCTTCCCGCGGCTTGCGACGCTGCCGTTCGACCCCACCTACAAGCTGATGGCCGTGTTCGCCGAGTGCACCGACGCGACCGGCGAGCGGTTGATCCGCTGCCACGTGAAGGGGGCGGCGCCCGCCGTGATGAGCCACGCCGACAGCGCGCTGTCAGCGGGAGAGGCGATCCCCTGGGACGACGATCTCCGCACCCGAGCCGAGGGGAACGTACGCAGGATGGGCGAAGAAGGGCTGCGCGTGATGGCGGCGGGCTTCCGCGACATCGATCCGGCGTCGTTCGATCCCGACGGCGAGCTGCTCGGGCATGTCGACGGGCTCCGGATCACGAGCCTCGTCGGGATGGTGGATCCGCCGCGGCGGGAGTCCAAGCCAGCCGTCGAAGATGCTCAGAAGGCGCACATCCGGGTGCGGATGGTGACCGGGGACGACCTCGTCACAGGAGCCGCGATCGCCGGGCAGCTCGGCATCGAGGGTGAGGCGATCCTCGGCGCGGACTTCGCCGCGCTCGGTGAAGAGGAGCGGCTGGCGCGTGTCGACCGCATCGGCGTGGTCGGTCGCGTGGCGCCCGAGCACAAGGTGCTGCTCGCCGACACGCTGAAGCGCAAGGGTGAGATCGTGGCGATGACCGGCGACGGGGTGAACGACGCGCCGTCCATCAAGGCGGCACACATCGGAGTGGCGATGGGGAGCGGCACCGAGGTAGCCAAGAACGCAGCCCGCATGATCCTCACCGATGACAACTTCGCGACGATCGTGCGCGCGATCGAGCAGGGTCGCAAGCTCTACGACAACCTCACGAAGTACGTCCGCTTCGTCCTCATCTCGCTCGTCGCGTTCGTCCTCACGTTCCTCGGAGCCACGCTGCTGAACATCGCGGCGGGCGAGCCGTTCTCGCCGGCGCAGGTGCTGTACATCCACTTCTTCGTCAGCGCGCCGTTCGGCGTCGCCTTGGGTCTCGACGAAGCGATCCCCGGTCTGATGACACGCCGCCCGCGCCCCAGCACCGAGTCGATCATGACCACCGGGGTGAAGCTGACCTCCGGCCTCGTAGGCCTCTATATCGCGATCGTCCTCGACGCTCTGATCCACCTCGGCAAAGAGCACTACCACAGCGCCGTCATAGGATCGTCGGTCGGGCTGAGCGCCTTCGCCCTGACGCTGATCGTGGCCGCCTACGAGAGCCGCAGCGTCTCGCGCTCGATACTCGTCCGCGAGACCTTCGACAACGCGAAAATGAACTGGACCGCGCTTGCGGAGATCGCGCTCGCGGTGATGATCACGCAGATGGATCTGTTCAACCGGCTGCTGGACACGACGCCGCTGAGCGCCGGACAGTTCGGACTCGCGCTCGCAGCCGCCGTGCTGCTGTTCGTCCTGTGGGAGGCGGGCAAGCTGATCGCCCGCAGCCGGGTGACGCCGCCGGATGATGCGCCGGCCTCGGACGCGCCGACGCAACGCCTCACCTCCTGAGACCTCACGTGAGCGCGCGCGCCGCCATCGCCATCGAGGATCTGCACGTGCGAAGGGGAGGACGCTCCGTCCTGCGCGGGCTGTCGCTGGAGGTTGCGGACGGCACGGTGACGGGCCTGCTCGGCCCCAGCGGCTGCGGCAAGACGACGCTGATGCGAGCGGTCGTGGGAGTGCAGATCGTCGCGCGCGGAAGCGTGAGCGTGCTCGGCCTGGCGGCTGGCGCTCCCGAGCTTCGCCCTCGCGTCGGCTATGTCACGCAGGCACCGTCGGTGTACGGAGACCTCACGATCGAGGAGAACCTGCGCTACTTCGCCGCGATCGCCGGTGCTCCGCGCGAGCGGATCGCAGAGACGATGCAGACGGTCGGGCCTCGGCGGCCGCGGAGCGCGAGCTGGTCGGCGCGCTCTCGGGAGGCGAGCGCTCCCGCGTGTCGCTCGCCTCGGCGCTGCTCGCCCGTCCCGGGCTGCTCGTCCTCGACGAGCCGACGGTGGGGCTCGACCCCGTCCTGCGCGCGGAGCTGTGGGCGACGTTCCACGAGCTCGCCGACGCCGGGGCACGACGTTGCTCGTATCGAGCCATGTGATGGACGAGGCGGGCGAATGCGACTCGCTGCTGTTGATGCGCGACGGCTCGCTGCTCGCCCACCTCACTCCGGACGAGCTCCGCGAGCGTACCGGCGAGCGCGATCTCGGCCGGGCCTTCCTCGCGGTGATCGAGCGGGAGGGCGCGAGCGAGAGCTCGGGCTCGGGCGGCGGATCGATGAGCGCGCGCACGACGTTCGCGACGGCGCGGCGCGTGCTCTGGCAGATCCGCCGCGATCCGCGCACGGTCGCGCTGCTGCTCGCGGTGCCCACCGGGCTGCTGGTCCTCCTCTACTTCCTCTTCGAAAAGCAGCCGCACACCTTCCAGCGGATCGGCGCGCCGCTGTGCGGGCTGTTCCCGTTCATCGTCATGTTCCTCGTCACCTCGATCGCGATGCTGCGCGAGCGAACCAGCGGGACGCTCGAGCGGCTGATGACGCTGCCCGTCGCGAAGGCGGACATCCTCTTCGGCTACGGGATCGCGTTCGGCGTGCTCGCGAGCGCTCCAGGCGCTCGTCGTGTGCACGGTCGGCTTCGCGCTGCTCGGGCCTCGACGCAGCCCACGGCGCGTGGCTGGTCGGCCTGCTTGCGGTCGCCAACGCGATCCTCGGGATGGCGCTCGGGCTGTTCGCGAGCGCATTCGCGCGAACCGAGTTCCAGGCCGTTCAGTTCATGCCCGCGCTGATCTTCCCCCAGCTGCTGCTCTGCGGCCTGTTCGTTCCCCGCAACCAGATGGCGGGCTGGCTGCACGCGATCTCGTGGCTGATGCCGCTCACCTATGCATACGACGCGCTCGCCCGGGCGACGCGGCCGGAGTCGCTCGGCTCGGCGTTTCGCGGCGGATGTGGCTGCGATCGTGGGCGTTCACGCTCGCTGCGATCGCACTCGGCGCGGTGACGCTGCGCAGGCGCACAGCGTGAGGGCCTGCCGCGCAGCCCTCGGCCTCAGAGCACGAACCGCCGCTTACCGCCCGGCGTGCGGTACGTGCAGTCGAGCACTTCGGGAACACTCCGCAGCCAGCCGTAGTCGTGGCCCGGATGCAGCGTGACGATGATCGCGAGCGCGTAGTCTTCGGGTCCCGAGTCCGGAGGCGTCGCGGCGCGGGTCGGGATCGACACCGCTGATCCACTCTTCGCCGATCTGCAGCTCGGGCACGAGCGGGATCGTGGTAGTCGACGTCGCGCGCCCTCGGCGAGCAGCCGGCCGATGATCTCGAGCGCCGGCGCTTGGCGGATGTCCGCGACGCCCGGGTCTGCAGGAGGCGCCGACGACGAGGATCGGCGCGCCGGCGAGCTCTCGGCCCGAGCGGACGAGCAGTTCCTGCGCCCGCCAGACCACCTGGCGCGGGCGTGCCGCGAGCTTGCGCAGCGCCTCCTCGGTGATCGTTGCGGGTCTGCCGCCGCCGCGGAGCGGCTGCGCGAGGTGGTGGGCGTCCACGCCCACCGCGCAACCGTCGAGGTCCGGCGAGGTCCAGCCTGCGCGGCGAACGCCGCCGGCTCGCCGCCGATCGCGTCCGCCACCTCGATCGGGTTCAGCCCGTTCGCGCGGCAGGCATCCGCCATCTCGAACGCGAGCGCGACGCTCACGGCGCCGAAGGTGTCGGCGTACAGCTTCGCCATCTCCGCGGTCTCGGGCGAGGAGACCCGGCGCAGCTCGCCCGCCGAGGTGCCGCAGCAGCGCGACGCCCGCTCGTAGCAGCGACTCGCTGACGGCTCCCACCACCAGGGGAAGTCTTCGCTGCTGAATGCTCGTCGGCGCCGCGCTGCCGGGCTCGCCCGCGTACGCCACGAACACGTCCTCGCCCACCCGCAGGCCCCGCTCTTCGAGCGGGTCGACGAGCAGCTCGCGCGTGCTCCCCACGTGCGAGGTGGAGGTGAGCAGGAACGTCTGCCCCGGCGCGCGCCTCGCTCGACGACTGCCGCGCACGCGCGCTTCGAGCGGCTCGAGGTTCGGTCGGCGCTCGCGGTCCACGCCCGCGGCGACGCACACGACGACGTACTCGGCTGCCGCGAGCGTCTCGAGATCCTCGCTGAGGACGAACCCGCGGCCCGCCAGCAGGCTCGCGCAGCTCGTGCCGAGCGGCGCTGCGCAAGCTCCGACGGCGCCGCTGCGGATCCGCTCGAGCCTGCTCGCCGAGCGTTCGATGCCGATCACCTGCGCTCCCGCCCTGCGCAGCGCTATCGCGGCGATCGAGGCCCGCCGGTTCGAGACCGAGGACCGCCACGACCAGCTCTGTCGAGATCGGGGCGCGGCTCGCGCTCTCGCGCGCTCGGCTGCGTCGGCCGGCGGCTCGAGGATCAGCGTGCCGTTCCGGTGCGCAGACTCCGTGGCAGCTTCGTGCAGGGCGGACACCGCCTCCGCCACCGAAGCCGCCTCCGCACGAGCTCGGCGAGCGCGCCGTCAGCGGTGAGATGGCCGGTGGCGAGCCGCGACTCGAGCGGCGGACAGCTCGGAGAGCGCAGCTGCTCGGTGCCGGCGGATCGCGGCGAGGCGGCTTCTCCGTGAGGTTCCGCGGGCTCGGTCGCGAGGCCCTCCGGCGCAGGCGTCGGCTCGATCGGTGACGAGGCGCGAACTCGACGAGCCCGCCCATCGCCATGCCGCAGCTCCTCCACGAGCAGCTCGCCGGCCGCGAACTCGTCCAGCCCGCCCGGCTGGTGGTACGCGAGCGGCGGCGGTGCGCTCAGCGACGGTGCCCATCGCGAGCGCAAGCTCGAGCTCGGCTGCCCGCGGGCCGGTGTGGGCGGCGAGCTCGGCGGCGTCCGCCTCCGCGTCCTCGACAGTCGGTTCGGGCTCTGGCTCGGCAGACCCGTGCGCTTCGTTGCAACCCCAAAGTCAGCTTCAGCGTCATTGCCGCACCCTTTCTCGTCCAGCACTCGACCGCCGCCCCTCCCTGGCCGCGGTCGCGGGGCGGTTCGCTTCAACTCCCGCGAGTGCCGCGACCAGCTCGGGCGACTCCGCGTCGGTGTCGTGTCTGGAGAAGTGTGGACGCCCGCAGCCCGCTTGGCACGGGACTGGACATCTGATCGAGTGGGGCTCGGGCGGCGCCTGCGCGCTGTTCGGGCTCGCCCGGCAACGCGGGCGCCCTGCGGCGCCCGCGTGTGCCTCGTCAGGCCCTCAGCCGTTGAGGACCTTCGCCTTCGCTGCTGCGAACTCCTCGTCGGTGAGGACGCCCGATTCGTGCAGCTGGCCGAGTTCCCGAAGCTTCTCCATCGGGTCTTCCTGCTGCGGGGGCGGTTGCTGCGCGGCCTGCTGCTGCTGCTGCTGTTCGTACTGCTGCTGTTCCTGGTCGGCCCAGCGTGCCTGCTGCCGGCGGCTCACACGGTTGGACACGGCGGTTGCCGTACCCGCGATGACCGCGGTGCGTGCAACTCCACGAAGTAGCGGCATTGTCTTCTCCTTTCGGATCTCAGGACGCCTCGAGCGCCTCGACTATCTCGATGACCTCCTCGGCGGGCACGCGCTGGAAGGCGAGCACGTGGCCGCCGTTCCTGCGCACCTCGGTCGACGAACGGCGCCGCCCAGGTGTTCTCGAAGCAGATCATCACCGCGGCCTCGCCGGGCTCGAGCGCCTCGCCGGCGACATCCGCGTCTTCCTCGCCGAGCATCCCTGAGCGCGCGCCGTCGAATACGACCAGGTCGGCGGACACCTCGTCGCCGAGGTCCTTGATGTCGAGCGCCACCACCGTGCCCTCGGCGTCCTTCTGCACCATCAGCACGTCGAGCACGCGGATGATCCCGCGGTCGACGAGGTCCACGAACATCGGGATCGCCGAGCCGGTCTTCGGTGCGTCCGGCGGGAAGCCGATCACGACGATGTCAACGGGCCAAGCTGCAAGTCGTTGCTGCTCACATCTCCTCCTCTCGAGGCTCGCCCAGGTCCGCGCAGGCCCTGATCGACTTGGGGGTCGGGTTCGGCGCGGAGTCTAGCGTGGATGGAAGGCGGGGGCGCGTGGGAACATGGGGGCGAGGAACATCGGACGCGAAGCGGAAAAGGACGTCGCAGGAGAGGAGACCCGGAGCATGGCCACTGAGTTGACCACAGAAGCGGCGCAAGCGGCTGCAGCGAGTTCATCGAGCCGCTGCGCGTGCGCCCGGGCGCTCGGTGAAGCTCGCGCGCGACTTCGACCCCGCGTACAAGGACGGGGTCGCCGACAAGGAGGAGGGCCGCGACGCTGCTCGAAGAGGGCGTGGAGCTGCTGAGCACCTACCAGGCGCGCCTGGCCGCGCAGAGCACGTGGGCGGTGCTCGTCGTGCTCCAGGGGCATGGACACCTCGGGCAAGGACGGGCTGATCCGCCACGTGATGAGCGGCGTGAACCCGCAGGGCGTGGCAGTCAGCAGCTTCAAGGTGCCCTCCGCCGAGGAGCTCGCCCACGACTACCTCTGGCGCTACGAGCAGCGCCTGCCGGCGCGCGGGCAGATCGGCATCTTCAACCGCTCGCACTACGAGGAGGTGATCGCGGTGCGCGTGCACCCCGAGTACCTCGAGCGCCAGAAACTGCCCAGGGGCGCCACGCGGGACATGTGGAAGCGGCGCTATCCGCGAGATCAACGACTGGGAGCGCTACCTCTCAGACAACGGCTTCAGGATCGTGAAGCTGTTCCTCAACATCTCCAAGGAGGAGCAGCGGCGCCGGCTCCTGCGCCGGATCGACCTGCCGGACCACAACTGGAAGTTCTCCGAGGCCGACATCGCCGAGCGCGGGCTGTGGGACGACTACCAGAAGGCGATCTCGGCGACGCTCTCGCACACGAGCACCGACTGGGCTCCCGTGGCACGTGATCCCGGCGGACCGCAAGTGGTTCGCGCGCACCGCTGCCGCCTGCGTGATCGTCGAGGCGCTGATGGAGATCGACCCGCGCTACCCGAAGGTCAGCAAGGAGCAGCGCCGAGCGCTGCAGGCCGTCAAGGAGCACCTCGAGGCACAGGCGCCCGAGGGTGCGGCGCCGGACCCGAACGAAAAGGCGGCGGGCGCCCCGGGCCGAGATGGCCACGAGGCGCCCGCAAGCGCCGATGGCACCGAAGGGGGACGCCGGCGACGCCCCCCCGGCGATCACGGTTTAGGAACGAACGAGAGGTTCCCGGCCTTCAGGGTGAGTTCTTCGAGTTAGCCTTCCATTTTGCCGGTTGGAGAATTCGACTTCGTGGGTTTCCGGGTTTTCTTTCCCGCCTTCGTAATGGCAGTCAGGCGTGACCTTGGCGTTGACGTTGATGCCTTTCAGTTCCCATTCGATTTCGAGCCGTTCGCGGAATTCGCCGAATTTTTTGATTCCGCCTTTCGACGTCTGTTTTTCTTTTTCGGTCTTGTAGCTGACGGCTTCGAATTCGTGGAAGTCGCCTTTCGTTTCCGCGCCGGCGGGGATCCACTGCGGCGGGATCGTCACTTCGCACGAGCTTTTCGATCGCCTTCAGCGTGACGGTGGACGGTCCCAGTTTGACCGAGTTGTTCGAGTGGAATTCCATGTTGAGCGTGAAGCTCACGAGGACCTTTTCTTTGAGCCGCGCCCAGGCTGCGGCTCGGTCACGCACTTTTTGAATTTGACTTCGAGCGGAAGCGTTTCCGATTCGCCCGCGGTCGCCGTGCCCTTGGCTTTCAGTTCCTTTTCGCATTCTTCGAACTTGTACGGCCCGAGCACCATTTCGCCTGCTTCGCCGATCCCTTTCACGGGACCCGACAACGCTCGCCTTGAATTTGCCGAATACGGCAGGTTCTTTGAGCGCCATCGCGGGCGAGCTGAGCACCATGAGGGCGCAGGCAGCTGACCGCGAGGCCAACCATCATCCTGATCCTTCTCATTCTCAGAGACTCCTTGCTTTCGCCGTGGGCGGGCCGTGCAAGGACGGTCTGAGCTGCGGCCGGTGGATAGCTCATCCGCTTGCGCTCGCCTCTCCCTCGTGGCGTGCGCTCCTCCCGTCCCTCGACCCAGTGCTGAAGATACCACGGCCCGGGCGAGCGCGGGCCCGCATGGGCACGCCGCTGCGATACCCCGCGCGCGCGCCCTTCAAACCCGGGTCGGGCCTCAGTGATGCTTGGCGCGCGGCGCGACGACCACTTTCAGCGTCGCTGCGCCCATCCCGTTGGCGTTCTGCACGGTGAACGTAACCGCCACGGGCGTGCGCGACCCGGCTTCGAGCGTCCTTACAGCCGCAGCGGGGAGCCGCAGCACGACCGCCGGCGCAGGCACGTTCGGCGCCGATTTCGCCGCGACGGCGGCGAGCGACACCTTTTTCGCCTTCGTGCGCACGTGCCCGTGGGTGGCCGCCGGGATCGTTGCGACGCCCGTGATGCCGAACGTTCGCCGCCTGGTCGCACGTGTACGTGACGAGCAGCACGGGCACGGTGATCTTGCGCGGTTTGTGTTTGGGGTTCGGCACCGATCGCCACTGCGAGGTCACCATGAGGTGACACTTGGGGACCGTCGCGGGCGGCGGCGGGGGTGACGGCGGCGGCGGCGGCACGGGCTGGGTGACGGCGCCTACCGGGAGCGTGGTTGCGCCTTCGCTCGCGCCGTGGAAGGCGTCGCCTTCGTACTTCGCGGTGATCGTGTGCGTGCCCGAGCCGGCCTGGCCGGGGGTGTAGGTCGTCAGGCAGCTCGATTCGGCGGTGGTGGAATCGGCGCGAGCGGCACATGTCTCGCGGGCGGGCAAAGCTGCCGCCGGCGGTGTCGGAGCTGAAGCTCACTGCTCCCGTCGGGCGCCGAGCCTGCGTTCCGGCCGAGCATGTCGGTCACGGTCGCGGTGCACGTGGCCGCCTGTCCGACGAACACGGCCGTCCCGCAGTTCAGCGTGACGGCGGTCGGCGCTTGGTCGCACCGGCGAGCGGCGGCTGCGCCGGTTGCTTCTTTGTGGACGTTCGTCCCGTCGGTTCGTAGGAGGCTTCGATGCTCGGTGACGCGCGATGTCCTGTCGGCGTGTATTTGATCGAGCAGGCCGCTTCTGCGGCGCCGTGCACCGGTTCGAGTTCGCAGCTCGGGCCGGCGAAGGTGCCATGGCGCTGGCCGTCCGGCTTTGACCGATCCTTCGGGCGCCGATCCGTGCTCCGTCTGCTTCGTCTGCGACCGTGAACGTGCACGTGGTTTCGACGAACACGGCCACGGCTGGGCCCGCAGCTGACGTGCACCGTCGTCGGGACGCGCAGGTCGACTGTCGAGCGGTTTCGGCCGCTGTTCGGCGCTTCGTGGGCATGCGTTTCGCCGCCGTTCGTATTTCGGCTGTGAATTTGTTCGCGCCCGGGCGTTCGGCGTGTACTGCGACTTCGCAGGCCGCTGTGTCTTCGGTTTCTGCGGACCGGCTGAGCGAGCACATCCGTCGAGAAGGTGCCTGTCGGGGTCCGATTTGAAGCTCACTGGCCCGTCGGGCGCGAGGCGTTCGGCCTTCGGCCCGTGTCCTCGACGGTCGGCTTTGCATGTCGCCGTTTCATCGACGAGCGAGGTCGCGGCCGCATCGCACGTGACCGCGATCGAGGTGCTGCGTTGCCCACGGCCAGCGCGGGTGCGCGGCACGAGCGCGCACCACGCCGCGAGCGCGAGCGCGGCTGCGAGCGCGCACCGCAGGGGCGCACGTCGGGGTGGCGCCCCGCGGCGCCGCATCGCGCTGTCGCGGTCAGCCCTCATACCGCGATTCTAAAGTCGAGGCGACCCCGTTGCACGCCGGTTCGATGCTCTGGGCGGCGGCTGTCAGCGCCCAGGCAGGCGCCGCAAGGGGCCGCGACGGACTCGCGCGGGCGCCCGAGCCGGCGGGATCGGTGCGCGCAGGAGCTCGCTACGAGCGGGGCGGACACCCTGCTCCCAACCCGCCGCTCGGGCAGCGCGCATCGTGATTGGACATCCCCGGGGCGGGTACGTCTCCGGTGAACGACGCCGCGGTGACCCCTCGCCTGCTGCGCACCCGCACCGAATAGCGGAGGCGCGTGCAGCCGCCGGGCGGTCGCTCCTGAAAGGGATCGCAGGGGCGCCGCCCTGCGGACTGCTGTCGAGATGCGCTCGGGCGATCGCGTGTAGGGTGCGCGGGCGATGCGCATCCACGCGCTCACCACGGGCACGGTGCGGCTCAAGCACGCCTTCCTGTTCGCGCGCACGGGCATGCGCCGCCAGCTCGATCTGTTCCTGCCGGGACCCTGGTCAGAGCCGATGCCGATCCACTGCTGGGCGATCGAGCACGACGGCAGGCTTCTGCTCGTGGACACGGGCGAGGCGGCAACCGTGAAGAACATCCCCTTCGCGCGCTTCGACGTGCGACCCGAGCAGGAGCTGCCCGGCGCACTCGCCGGCGCAGGCCTGTCGATCGGGGACGTATCGGAGGTGGTGCTCACGCACCACCACGGCGATCACGTGGACGGGCTCGGGCACGTGCACGCGCCCGTTCGGATCAACGACGTGGAGCTGCAGTTCACCAAGCAGGCGTTCCCGAGCGTGATGCGGCGCGTGCTGCGCCAGCCGCTGCCGGCGGCATTCCACCCCGAGCCGTTCACCCTCGACGACGGGCCGTTCGGTGCGTTCCCGCGCAGCAAGGCGCTCAGCGCCGACGGGCGGATCGTCGCGGTGGACACCCCCGGTCATACGCCCGGACACATCTCGGTCGTGTGCATCGACGACGGCGGCCGGCACGTGATGCTCGCGGGCGACACCAGCGACTCGCTCGAGCAGCTGCTCTCGAGGCGTGCCGACGCTGTGGGAGATCCCGCCGTCTACGTCGCGACGCTCGACCGGATCCTCGCCCACTGCGCCGAGCACCCCACCGTCTATTTGCCCTCGCACGACCCGGACACGGTGTCGCGCCTGGCTGGAATGGTGACGGTGGACGCTCGCCCGCAGGGCGCCCCGGCGAGCACGCCCTAGGCCTAGCCCCGGCGCCGAGCACCTCGCCGAGCAGCTCCACGTACTGCCCGAGGTGACGCGGACCGAGGAACCGCTCGCGCACGCGCGCCTGTGCGGCTTCGCCCACGCGGTCTGCTCCGTGCGGATCTTCGAGCAGCCAGCTGAGCCTCTCTCCGAACCCGCGCAGGTCCTTCGGGTCCACGAGGAAGCCCGTGCGTCCGTCTTCGATCTGCTCGCCTATGCCCCCGACGTCCGATGCAACCACCGGGCGTGCCTTCCACATCGCCTCCGACACGGTCAGGCCGAAGCCCTCCGCGAGGCTCTTCTGCACGACGATGTCGGCGCGGCGCTGAAGCGCGTTCACCATCACCGCGTTCTCGTCGGGGTCGTCCATCGGCAGAAGCGCGAGGTGCGCGCGCCGGCGTACGCGGCGGGGCAGCTCCAACCACGCCGCCCGCACCTCCTCGTACGCTTCGAGTCCCTCGGGGTCGTCGGCGACCGCCGCCACGTCCGGCCCGGCGAGCAGCAGATGGGGCTGGTCGGCGTCGCGCACGTGCTCGGCGAAGGCGGCGAGCACGCCGAGCGGGTCCTTGAGGCGATCCCAGCGCGAGATCTGCAGCATCGAGCGGGACGTCGAGGCGGAGCTGCTGCTCCTCGACGAGCTCTGCGCGCCTGCGCACGAGCCGCACGGTGCCGTCGATGCGCTCGAACACCGCTCGTGGGCCGACGTGGTTGCCCGCGGCGAGACCCGCCGCGCGAAGCACCGCGGTGATGCCGGTGAAGCCCATCGGATGGTTCTTCGGCGAGAACGCGTCGATCGAGGGCGGGATCACGGTGAGCTTCGCACGGTCCAGGCCGTCCCACAGATATGCCGCGTCGGTGAAGACGTACGCGGCGGCGCGCTCGACGTACGGGATGAGGAAGCGCCAGGCCTCGCGCGCGAGATCGTTCGGCGTTCTCCACGCCGATGTGCGAGCGCCAGATCACGGACGCGCCCGTATCGAGCACGCGCGGGATCATCCCCGCCGTCTGCGGATCGTGGAGGAGCACGACGTCCTGCGGGCGGACGCTCGCGACGAGCAGCTCGGCGTTCGTACAAGCAGCGCGCCTCGTAGTGCTCGCGCTCGGGCTCGCCCAGCGGCCCTCCGTCGCCGGGGCTGCCGTGCAGGCGGTTGTGCAGGCGCTTCGTGATCCGGAAGAACTCGGCGTCGCCGTCGACCGTCGTCCAGCGCGCATCGAGCCCCGCCCCACGTGCGTAGCCGATCAGCGAGCGCAGCATCTCCGCCACGCCCCCGCCGCGAGCGGTTGAGTTCACGTTCCAGAACGTGCGCCCCTCGCAGGAGCTCGGTGCCGCGCGCGATCGTGTGGTCGAAGCCGGCGAGGGCGTTTGGGCCGAGCACGTTGCGCAGCCGGCCCGGATCCAGTGGCGTAACGGTTACTTCCTCGAGCGCGATCGACGAGATCGTATTCGAGTGCATGCGCCGCGACGCGACGCCGTTCGCCCGGGCGGCCCTCGATCAGGGGAGCGGCGTGATCGTGACGATGCTGCTCGGGGCGAGGAGCAGCTTCACCGCTCCATGGGCGAGGGCGGGCTGCGAGGTGACGAGCCCAGGAGCAAGCGCGCTCAGCGTTTCCACCCGCACGGGCCCGGCGGCGCGCACGATCACCGGGCGCGCCTGCGGGCGCTCGTTGTCGAGGATCAGCACCGGTACGCCTGCCGGCGTGGTGGCCGAGCTCGCGACCAGGCCGCGCACCGACAGCGTGCGCAGCGAGGATCCCGGCAGGAGCCACTGGTTGAGCGCCACGAGCGCGCTCTCGAGCGGCCGGGCGACGAGTTCGGGGCCGCGCATCACGAACGGGTCGTAGGCGCCGCCGCTGAAGTGGAAGCGCACCTCCTGGAACCCGGTCTTGAGGGCAGCGAGCACGAAGCGCACCGCCCACACGGCGGCGGCGGGTGAGTCCGAGACACCGGGCTGGCCTCCGCAGGAGACGGAGTTCGCCTCGGAGACGATCGCGGGAACGCCCGCCGCGCGCGCGTCTGCGACAACCCACGCCTGGCGGCGCGGCGCTTCCGCGGCGCTGGTGGAGAGAAGCCCTTTGATCGTCGCCGTCTTCGGCGTCGCACATACCGTGAGCGGATACGCGTGGACGCCCACCGCTTGCTCGTGCAGAGCCGCGATCACGCGTGGCAGTTCGCGCTGCCAGTGAGCGGCGCGCGCGAGTTCTGGGCCGATCAGCGGAAGCGATCCGCCTGAGCTCTGCAGCAGGTAGCCGGCAACCTGCAGGTACAGGCTCACCTCTGACGCTTCTTCGCCCGGCAGCGGCTTGGCGAGCGAGGCGTAGTTGGGCAGGTAGTAGAGGTCGGGCTCGTTGCCGAGCGAGAAGTCGAGGCCCGCGGTGGCGGCGCTCTGCGCCCCCGCGACGATCTTCGCCGTCCACGACGGCGATCCGATCCGAGCGTTCAGGCCGACCGTGAGCGGGTCGCTCGAGCCCGTGAGCAGGCAGTGGAGCTGCGCCCAGAAGGCGCTCGGCAGCGGGTACGCCGTCACAGCCGTCCACGATTCTGGTGTGCCGCTCGCAGCTTCAGCCGGAACCGTGAGGTCTTGACTGACGCCCGACAGCGCGAGCGGGGGCGAGCCGAGCCGGACGAGCTCCGCCGTGAGCGCGGGCGGCGGGCACGGCCCGGTGCCGAGATAGCGCGCCATCAAGGGGTACTCGAGCGACAGCCCGACGGGACGCATCGTCACCGGCACGCCCGATCCGGCGGGCGCCGCGGCGAGCGACACTTCGGAGGGCTTGACGGCGTGGCGCGCGGGGCCGTGCGTGGAGGCCGCCTGTGCGCCCGCCGACGCCCACAGGCATGCGAACGCGCAGGCGAGCGCGAGCAGCCTCAGGTGCGGCGGTCGCCAGGGACGGCGCGGCATCGAGCGAACGTACCAAGCGCCGCCGCTGTCGGCGCCGGGCAAGACGCCGCCGCTCGCCGCGCGCCGGCGCTGGGAGCGCTACCCGCCGGTGGCGCCCGGCGGTGTCAGCCGCTGAACGCGCCGGCCTCCACAGGACGCACGATCGGCCTCAGCTCGTCGAGCTCCAGAGCGAGGCGGCCCATCGCCTTCGCGAGTGCGCGTCGCAGCAGGGCGCGGAGGGCGGGTTCGAGCGCCTGCTCGAGCAGCGTCGCCTGGACCCACTCGAGATCGAGCGACACGCGCGTGCCGACGCCGGGCGCCTCGTCGAGCACGTAGACCGCCCGCGTGACGCTACGGCCCCCTGCTGCAACCGCCTGATCGACGATCGTGCGCGGCGGGTGGGCCTCCACGAGCGCGAGCGTCATCGGCACGGACGGCCCTCCACCCAGGCGCACGTGCGCCTGCCCGCCCGGCCCCGTGAGCGGACCGGACACGCGCCATCGCGTGAGCACGTGGTCGAACAGGTCCTCGTGGTTCGCAAGCACGCTCAGGTAGTCGAACACCTTCGTGCGGTCGTGCGGAACGGTCACAGAGACGGACACGGGATTCATGTCGCCCTCCTTGGTAGCGGTCACCTACGGCCTTGCCTGGCCGCCGCCCGAGGCTACCCGGAGAACGGATCGAGAAACGCCCCGCCGCAGCCTCGTAACAGGGCACGCCCCGCCGCGCAGGGCTCATCCGCTCCGTGGCGCGCCGGGCGCGCTTGCCCGGAGCGACGTCCGCGGCGCCTTCGTCAGCCGTCCGCCCGCGGGAGGTGCTCCTCGATGTAGCCCTGCGCGAGCCGCTTCGGCGCACGGGCGAGCCAGGCTTCCACGACCAGCTCCTCGAGCTCGTCGTGCTCGATCCGCTCGAGCTGCACGAGGACCGCGGGATAGCCGTCGAAGTGCGGCGTGGTGAAGAACACGGCGGGATCGCCCGCGATCAGCGCCTCCTTCACGCCGAGGCTCTCCACGCGAACGCCGAGGATCGGCCCGTCCGGCGCAGAGGAGCCGAGCTGGCGAACTTCGCCCGGGCGAAGCGGCCGCTCCCACACGAACAGCTTCTCGCGCACGCGCCACTGCGCACGGCCGCGAGAGGAGCGCTCGCTCGCCTCCGGCAGCGACAGCGCGACACGCCGCACGTGCTGCCAGTCCGCCACCCGCCCTCAGTCCTCCCGGACGGGAGGCAGCGCGCCGCGCCGGCAGCGCCTTGCAGGCGCGGTTCGAGCTCCGCGAGAGCGGACGCGAACACCGTGTGCGCCCGTGCGTCGAACAGCCAGAAGCGCGCCTCCTCGACATCCGGATGCTGATCGAGCGCCTCCGCCGTCGCACCGAGCGCCACCCGCGCCGCGGGGCCGAGCGGATAGCCGTACACGCCCGTGGAGATGGCGGGGAACGCGATCCGGTGGCAGCCGTGCTCGGCGGCGAGCGCTACCGCCCAGCGATGGCACGAGGCGAGAAGCTCGGGCTCGCCCGCCTCGCCCCCGCTCCACACCGGGCCGACGGCGTGGATGACGTGGCGCGCGTGCGCGATCCGCCCGGCGCCCGTGATCCGCGCCTCGCCCGTGGGACAGCCGCCGAGCACGCTGCACTCCCGCCCCAGGTCGGGTCCCGCCGCGCGGTGGATCGCCCCATCCACACCTGCCCCGCCCCGCAGACCGGTGTTCGCGGCGTTCACGATCGCGTCCGCGTGCACGTCGGTTGTGATGTCTCCTTTGTGCAGCGTGATCCGCCCCATTCCGCCACTGTAGCCCGACGTATGCTCGGCGGGGCGGTGCAGCTGCTCGGCCGGCGATGCGGGGTCCGCGCGTGCCCGCGATCCGCGGGCGCGGGCCGCTCGCGGGCCGGTCAGGACGTCTTCAGTTTCTTGCCCTTGCCCACGCTCGTACCGCCCGAGCTCGTGGCGGCGATGCGGAAGTGGTAGGCCGTTTTCGGCGTGAGCCCGGCGAGCGTCGCCGACACCGCCACGGGGCTCGTGCCCGATCCCGGCAGCGAGCTGCACGGGACGCTCTGACCGTAGGCGGTGGTGAGCCCGTATTCGAAGCTGCAGGCGAGCACTTCGTTGCCGTTCGGATCGACCGTCGCGTTCAGCACCGCACCCGTTTCCTGGATCGAACTCGCGGCTGTCGTGTGCACCGTCGGAATCGCCTGCGAGGCGCCGCCGAGCGCCACGAGGCCGTTGGGCGTGCCCACCCCCGCCGGCCCGTCGAGGCCCGGGGCGGCGTCGCAGGCGGTGGTGCCCAGGCAGTCGAGCGGGCCGAGCAGTTCGTTGAGTTCGGGCTCGCCGCACGGTCCCGGGGCTTCGCCGTCGCAGAAGCCGTTGCCGCCCGCGGTGACGTCGTAGAGCGAGGGCTGCCCGAGATGCGCGTACAGCGTCGCCGCCGGATAGCTCGCGCCGTGGCTCCCGCCGGCAAGCGCGAACAGCCCGGCGATGACGGGCGAGGAGAGCGAGGTGCCGCCGACCGTGAGCCAGCCGCCGGCGAAGCTCGGTTCGTACTTGTAGGTGTCGTAGATGTCGAAGCCGGTGAACGGGTCGCCGTCGGCGGCGACATCGTTGTCGAGGCGCGCGCTGCCACACCCTGCAGCCGCGAATCCGGCAGCTTCGTGCTGCCAGGTGGGCGCTGCGAACCGCGTGGAGCAGCCGCCTCCACTGCCGGCGAGCTGCTTCAGTTCTTCGCGCGACGGGCGTCCCGTGCCGTTCCACACGGTCTCGCTCTTGCGCGCGCCGCTTGCCTTCAGCTTCAGCGACGTGCCACCCACGGACACGACGGAGGGAAGGGCAGCGGGCGCGTCCGGGAGGCCGGGTGCGGCGCCGAGTTCGAAGACGAAGTCCCAGTTGAGGTAGCCCGAGTCGCCCGATGCCGCCGTGACAACGGTGCCCGGGTGGTCGTAGGCGGCGATTTCGCTCGCGCCGAATTCGGTCTCGAACCCGCCGTAGGAGTTCGACACCTCATCCGCGCCGAGCGCCACAGCCTCGTTCACGGCCGCGGCGAGGTCGGCGAACGTTTCCGAGTTGGCCTCGACGAGCAGGATCTTGCAGTTGGGGCAGACACTGTGCGCGCTCTCGACGTCGAGCGTGATCTCCACAGACCATCCGCGCGTGTCGGCGGAGGGCAGTTCGCTCGCGCTCCCCGTCTGGCCCACCTTCTCGAGGCACCCGTTGCCCGCGGTGCACGCGGGCAGGCCGTACTGCGCGTCGAAGGCGGCGAGGTCTTCTTCGAGCTTGGGGTCGTCGAAGGCATCGACGATCGCGAGCGTCTGGCCGCCCCCTCCGAACGCGGGCACGAAGCCGTATGCGCCGGCGAGGTCCGCCGGTGTGAGGCCCCCGGCGGGCCCCGCCGACGCCGACCCGGCGCCCGCCTGCGCAAGGCTCGCACCCGAGGCGCCGGGTCGCGAGGGCACGAGAGCGAGCGCCAAGCAGCTGGCGCGTGCGGGAGGCGGTGCAGCGCACACGTGTCGCACGGTGGCGTACCGCGTAGCGCCCCCGGGCAGAGCGGCGCTCGCCGGCGGCGCTCCTGCGGCGTAGAGGATCGCCGCGAGCGAGAGCACGGACAGTGAGGGAACCCCGAGTCGTCGCATGACCTTGCCCACCTTCCGATCGATTGGAGGCGCGCCCGAGCGTACCCCACCATCCGCCGCTGATCGGGCCGTGTGGACGGATGGACATCGTGGCTCCCGGCGGCGTCGGCGTGCCCGCGGGCAGCTGCTCGCGCGGGGCGAACTCCCGCGAGCCCGGCGGCGGCGCGTTGGATCAGCGGGCGGGTTCCGGGCGAGCCCGGCGGCGGATCAGTGGCTGGGTTCCGGCGCGGTGAACATCTCCTGGCCGAGGCGCACCGCGGGGACTCCCGCGTCGAGGGAGATGAGATCCGAGAGCGAGTGCTTGTAGCTGACGCCGTACTGCTGCTTGATGGCTTCCAGCGCGGGATCGTTCAGATAGAAGAAGCGGTCGCCGTCGCGCAGCGCTTCGAACTGCCGGCGCCACATGGCGGACTGCAGTTCGCCGAGGTCGCTGCCGGGAAGATGCGGCTCGGAGACCATGCCGACGTAGGCGTCGAGGTTGTCAACCGATCCGTAGATCGCCTTCAGCCGAGCGGCGAGCGTGGTACGCCGCGTCGCGTATACGGCGCGTCCGCCGGACCCTGCGGCGACGGGTTCGCCGAAGAAGTTCTTCAACGACGTGAAGTCGAGGATGTGGGGGTCGTCGATCGCGTCGGTCGCCGGGATCAGCGGGTCGTCGGAGGGGAATTCTTCGCTCGCCTCGCCGGTCACCTGCGCGAACGTGCTCTGCGGCGCGAGCCCGAGCGATTCGCGAAGCTGGTTGTAGGTCGGCATGCCGTTGTCGCGGGAGCGCTGGATGTCGACGGCGGCGAGGTCCTCGACGACGCTGAAGCACCCGGGCGGGACGGGTTCGCCGAAGCACGTCGCGGGGTCGGTGCCGGGACCGGGGATGCCGAACAGCACGCTGCGCAACGCGTCGCCCACCTGCTCGTCGTTCTTGACCGCGGGGTCGAGCCACAGCGCTTCGAGCATCGGGCCGAGCCCGGCGGCGGGCACGACGGCGGGGTCGAAGAACGCCGCCCCCTGCGGGATCGTCACCTGTATCAGCTTGGGGCGCTTGCTGATGAGGTCGACCTGCAGCCCCAGCGCCTTCATGGCGGCCAGCTTCTTGCCGCTGTACCTTGCGGGCGCGAGCGCGAGCGAGCTGTTCACCATCGAGTGCAGGCGGAAGCCGATCGTCGCGAATTCGTCGCTGAGCTCGCTGTTCACGCTCGGGTCGTAGCCGTGGTAGGGGCTCAGGCTCACTCCCATCGCGGGAAGGAATTCGGTGTAGGTGATGTACTGCTCCTCCGCCGCCACCACGCGCCGCGCGATCTGGAAGCGTTCTTCGGCGCTCAGCGTCCCGGGCAGCGCGGCGGCGATGCGATTGTGCTCGCGTGCGAACAGCGTGGTGACGGCGGTGAGCTCCGCGTTCTCGTTGGCGCGCACGTCGCCGGCCTCGACGGCGCTCTGGGGCGCGCCCGCGAGCGCGCCTTCGGTGACCATCCAGGGAGCGGTGGACGCATTGCCGCGCGCCGTGGCGGCGGGGAGGTACTTGCGCGGCATGAGCAGTTCCGCTCCGGCGGTGCCGGGCTTGCCGTTGTCGGGCCCCGTCCGCAGCCATTCCAGACGCTTGGGGCTCGAGCCGTAGATCGCCGAGCCGTCGATGTGGGAGCCGACGGTGTTGACCTGCTCCCGCGGGTTCGCCGCGCTCGTGCCGGTGCCCGCAAGCACCGCGCTGCGCGTGAACGGGATCGCACCGAGCGTGTCGCTGAAGCTCTCGAGCGGGTCGGCGGCGTCGAAGGGGATCGGCGCTTCTTCATCGCCCGTTTCGGCACGCCCGAAGGTGTGGTCGAGGAACTGCCCCCACGCCCACACCCACTGGCTGAGGTTGCGCTCGGAGTAGAGGTCGACGCCGAGCGAGTTGAAGATCCGGTTGCTCACGTAGCGAGGGTTGGGACCACCAGCCATCGCCCCGGCACCGTCGGCGTAGCGCGCGGGAGCGAGGCGCAGATAGGCAGAGCCGGCCTCGCCCCAGGTGGGGTGGGCGGCGTTGTTGGCGCTGCCGTCGAGGCTCTCCACTTCCATCGCCGCTCCGGCCGTGCGAACCGCCGCGTGCCGCTTGGCGCTCGCGGGCGTCACGGGGGCCGCCAGCAGCAGACCGGCGCACGCCAGCGCTGCGACCGCGGCGCTTCGCGCCCTGCATCCCCTCGTGCCGTCCATGACGTGCTGCGCCCCTCCTGTCCGGCGCAGCCGCCGACCGCGCTCGCTGTTCCCTCTTGGCGCGGGGCGATTGCGGCGCCCCGCGGCGGAGGAGTGTGCCACGCGCGAGCGCGCGCCGTCAAGCTGCAACCGCGCGGGCGGCGCAGCCCGGCCTAGGCGACGCCGCGCAGCCGGGTGCGCTGTGTCTTGTGGCTGCAGAGCGCGTCGTCGGCGGCAACGAGGACTTCCTCGCTGCTCATCCCGGGCGTCAGCTCGGCGACTCCGGTGCCGATCGTCACGGGCCGCCCGTCGGGCCGCCTGCACACGCGCAGGACCTGCTCGCGCAGTCGCGCCGCCATCCGCCGGCCGCCCACGCTGTCGCTCTCGCGGAGGATCACCGCGAACTCGTCGCCCGCCCACCTGAACGCGACGTCGGGCCTGCGTACCGCGCCGGCGAGCGCCTCGGCGATTGCTCGCAGCACCGTGTCGCCCGCCGTGTGTCCGAAGCTGTCGTTGATCTCCTTGAACTGGTTCACGTCGCACAGCAGCAGCGACACCGGGGTGTTGTCGAAGCGTGCGCGCTCCACCGCGACGGCGAGCGCCTCGTCGAACGCACGGCGGTTGGGCATGCCCGTGAGCGGGTCCACGTGCGCGAGCGCGTTCGCCTGGTCGCCCGCGTCCTTCAGGCGTGCGCGGTGCACGCGGGTGCTGCTCATCACCGCGGAGATCATCAGCGTCATGACCCACAGCAGCCACAGCTCGGTGACGATCAGCGGTACGTCGATCGTGCTGTAGAGGAGCGGCGAGAGCGCCGCTGCGGTGGCAGCCATCAGGACCCACACGCAGCGCCGCACGTGCTGCCCGCCCGCGGAGCCGATCGTCGTGAGCACCAGGAGCTGGCGTGTAGGGCGCGCGCCCCCCGCCCGCGAGCCACGCTAGGAGGGCTACCTGCGCGGCGCCTGTGAACGACGTGGCATGGATCGTCGCCACCGACGGGCGGTGCTTGAGCATGAGGCAGAGCACGCCCGTCACGAGACCTCCCACCATCAGCGGCAGCATGACCAGCCACCCCGCCCAGCCGATCCGCGCCGTGGGCGGGAAGAAGATGCTCAGCACGAGCGCTGTAGCCGCGCCGACCGCCCACAGGAAGCCGGCGCCCCGGATGATCACCTCGAGCTGCGCGCCCCGATACTCGTCGAGCGCGGGAGCGGGCTGCCTGGCGGTCGTGGTCGAGAGCGTTTCCATGGGCGGGTCGTTTCCTCACCTAGTTCTCGACCCTCTGCTGAGCGAGCTTTACGAGCACGGGATCGCAGCGGACGCGCTGCCGCTTGGCTTGCACGACGGCGCGCAGCGACGCGAGATCACGCCAGTGCGAAGCCGCGATGGCGCGGCGCGCGTGCGGCGCGCCGCTGCGGACTCAGAGTGTCGATCCGCCTCTTCGAAGGGGCGACGCGATCCGGTGATGGCGAGACCCAGACTCGAACTGGGGACACCACGATTTTCAGTCGTGTGCTCTACCAACTGAGCTATCTCGCCGGAACGCCGTCCGATGCTAGCGGCTCGCCATAGCGAGCGACTGACCTACCAGGCTTCGAGATAGGGCAGCGGATCGATCGGTTCGCCGCCCGCCGCCCGCCAGCCGCCCACCCACATCTCGAAGTGCAGATGCGGCCCGGTTGCATCGCCCGTGGCTCCCACGCGGCAGAGCTCCTGGCCGGCCGCGACCGCCTGTTCGGAAGAGACGGCGGTGGAGCCGGCCTGGCAGTGGGCGAACATGAAGTCGAATCCCACGCGTGTGTGCTCGACCACGTAGTAGCCGGCGCCGCCCGCCTGGTAGGCGGTGGTGAGGATCGAGCCGTTGAGCGGTGCGACGACGGGCAGGCCTTCTGCGGCGAGCACATCCTGCCCCTGATGGATGTGGCCTTCGCGCGGTGCGCCGAAGCGGTTTTCGGCGTCACCGAAGCTGTGTGGGCCCGCCACCGGGAACACGGCGCCGTCCGCTGCGAGCTGCGCGGGCGTGGGCACGCCCGCGGGCGGCGGCGCGGGGGCAGGTGCGCTCGGCGGGCTCGCCGGCTTGGGCGGCGGGGCAGGCGCATGAACGAGCAGGTTGGCGCGCCCGGAGGCGTGGGCGGAGCGCAGCAGCAGGCCGCCGTGGTGGTCGTGCGCGCTCACGCTCACGCGGTAGCTCCCGGGCTTCACGCGCGCGCCGGACGGCCAGCGCACGGCGAACGTGTGGCCGGTGCGCACCCAGCCCGGCTGGGCGAGCACCACCACCCGGCGCGTGACCAGGTCGGTGATGAGCACCCGCACGAACACGGTGGCGACGCCGGGCTCGCGGACTTCTACGAGCGTGCGCGGCGGGCTGCCTGCGAGCGCGCTCCCGGGCACGCTCATGCGCGCCACCACGGGCCGCAGCGGCGCGCGGACCACCACGCCGTACTCGCTGCCGCCCGCCGTCGGGGCGGAGGGTGCCTGGGCGCCGCCGCCCGTGCCGCTCGTGCGCGGGACGGCGGGGGCGTTGTCGGCTGCGGGCGCCGTACCCGAGGGGGCGCGGGCACCGCCGCTCGCGCTGGGCAGCGCGTCGGCGCGGCCGGCGCCGGCGAGGACGAGGACGGACGCGAGAACGGCGGACAGAAGCGCGCGAGGACGCCGCATGCCTCTTTGTCGGCAGCGAAGGCGCCGCGCGAGAAGCGTTGGGCCGGCTCTTGCAGCCCGAAGCGGTCTACGCGGCGGCTTCGAATTCGGCGACGAGTGCCCGGTAGGTCTCGCGCAGCCCGTCGGCGAGAGCTGTTTGCGCTCGCCATCCGAGCTCCCGCTCGGCCTTCGTCACATCGAGGCAGCTGCGCTGGAGCTCGCCGGGTCGCAGGTCGGCGAGCACCGGCGCAATCTCCTTGCCGGCGGCGGCGCTCAGCTCCCTCCACACCGTCGCCACGTCGGTCTCCACGCCGGTGGCGACGTTGTAGGTGCCCGACGTCCCCGCGGCGGCGAGCAGCGCGCCGACGACGTCGCCGACGTACACGTAGTCGCGGGTGGGCGAGCCTTCGCCGTACAGCTTCGGCGCGCGCCCGGTGTGCAGGTGGTGGGTGAAGATCGCAACCACGCCCGCCTCCCCATGCGGGCTCTGGCGCGGCCCGTAGACGTTGCCGAGCCGGCACACCGCGTGAGGGATCCCGGACGAGCGCGACCACGTCGTCACGTAGGACTCCGCCGCCCACTTCGAGGCCCCATACGGGGACAGCGGCTGCGGGATCTGCTGCTCCGAGGTGGGCATCGGTACGTCGTCGCCGTAGAGCGCGCCGCCCGTCGAGGTGAACACGACGGACGCGCCGCAGGGTCCGGCGGCCTGCACCACGTTGAGCGTGCCCTCGACGTTCACCTGGCAGTCGCGCAGGGGATCCTCGACGGACACCACGACGCTCGCCTGCGCGGCGAGGTGGTAGATCGCCTCGGGGCGCACCTCCTCGACGACCGCGCGCAGCGCCGCCCCGTCGACGATGTCGAGCACCTTCAGCTCGGCGCCGCCGGCGACGCGCTCCGCCGCGCCGGAGGACAGGTCGTCGAGCACCGTCACCTCGTCGCCCCTGGCGAGCAGCGCGTCCACCACATGCGAGCCGATGAACCCGGCGCCGCCGGTGACGATCGCGCGGGATGACATCCGCAGGAATCTATACGGACGCCGCGGGCGCGGACTTCGCGAGCACGTCTTCGACCGCTTCCACCGACTCGTCGATGCGCTCGAGCACGCGCATCCCGCCGCGCTCGCGCGGGAGCCCGCCGCCCACCGCCGGGCCCCCGAGGAGGATCGGCAGCTGCGGATGCCCGGCTCGCAGCTCGCGCAGGGCGAGCTCGACGGTTTCGGCGCGCGCCGGTTCGGTGGCGCCGACGAGCACGAGGTCCGGCGAACGGCTGTCGACGACCTCGAGCAGCTGCTCGGAGGAGAGGTCGGTGTCGAAGATCGTCTGGTAACCCGCCGCGGCGAGCTGGTCGTGCACCATCTGCAGCCCGAGCGTGTGCTCGTCGCCCTGCACGCCGGCGAGCAGAACGCGCTCGCGCGTCTGCTCGGTGTCGAGCGTCATGTAGCGGTAGAGCGTGGCGAGGACGCGGCGCGTGATCGTGCCGGCGCGGTGCTCGCATTCGCCGTCGATCTCACCGGTACCGGACAGGACGCTGATGCGGCGCAGCGCGGGGCCGATCACCTCGGCGTGAAGCGTCACAGGCGCGATGCCGTCCTCGATCGCCGTCGCGATGGCGCCCTCGGCGATCTCGGCGTCGCCGCGTTCGAGCGCGCTCGCAAACGTCTCGAGCGTGCTCTCGACGAGTACGGTCGGATCCGAGCGCGCCTCGCGTGCATCGGGGCCGGTCTGGCCGAGGACTTCCATGAACGCATCGAGCAGCACGGGGTCGAAGTGGCGCCCGCGCTGTTCGCGCATCATCTGCACGGCCTCCTCGACGGAGAAGGCCCTGCGGTAGACGCGATCGCTCGTGAGCGCGTCGAAGACGTCGGCCACGGCGACGATGCGGCCCTCGATCGGGATCGCCTCCCCCTTGAGCCCGCGGGGGTAGCCGCTCCCGTCCCACTTCTCCTGGTGGCTGAGCGCAATCGTCGCCGCCATGTCGAGGATCGAGGAGGAGGATCCCCGCACCAGGCGATGCCCCTCCTCGGCGTGGGTCTCGACGATCGCGCGCTCCTCAGACGTGAGCGGGCCGGGCTTCAACAGGATCGCGTCGGGGATCGCCACCTTGCCCACGTCGTGCAGCGGCGCCGCGTGCCCGAGCCGCTCGCAGAACTCCGGGTCCATGCCGATCTGTTCGGCGAGCAGCGTCGAGAAGCGGCCGATCCGCTCGATGTGGGCGCCGGTGTCCTCGTCGCGGAACTCGACTGCCATCGAAAGCCGGCGCACCGTCTCTGCCTGTGCGATCTCGAGCTCGGAGAGCGCTCGTTTGAGCTCGCTCGTGCGGCCCTCCACCTCGAGCTCGAGCGCGGCGCGGCCGCGGTCGCCGACGAGGAAGCCGAGCGCCGCCGCCGAGAAGCCGAGGACTGCGATGCACACGCCGACCGTCGCCGAGATGCCGCTCGCGATCGCCACGCCGACCGCGGCAGCGGCAATCAGCGCCCACGGAAGGAGGGAGAGGATCCCACGGGGACCCTCGGGCGCCGAGTGGTTGCGACGGCGGCGGCCGCCCGGGGACAGGCCGGTGCTACGCATCGGCTTGCCACCGCCCGCTCGACGCTGCTCCCGGCCGTGTCCTTGAGCCCCATCCTCTACGGGATGCCGGAGGAAGCTCACGTGCATGGCGTCGGTTACTGAGAACACTCGTGTCCCTGACGGATCTCAGGAGGGGGTCGATGGGCAAGCCATCGTTCGGCGCCTTGCGTCCCAGCCTTGACTCGGCTTGCAGAGGTTTCGACATTTGACCGACAAGCCGCTCAGCGGCCGTTCTGGAGCTGATTGATGTTGATCGGGTTGGGTGGAGGAGTGATCGTCACCGGCTCGTTCCAGTGGTTGAAGCGGATCCGGCCGCCTTCCTTGCCGCCCTTGGAGATCTGGAGCGGGTAGGGGGCTCCGGTCGTAGCGACGTACAGTGTGCCGCCCTTTGCTGTGTCCTTGACGCCGACCGCCGGCTGGCCGTCGACCGTGCTCGTCCCCGCGTGCTCGAGCGCGCCGTGCGAGGCGAGCGAGGAGTCGATCACCGTGCCCAGGTCGGTTAGCTTGGTGAGCGAGGCGAAGTTGCCGCTGCTCGTCGGGGCCTTGAGCCACTTGCCCTCGAGCAGCTGCGCGGCAGCGGGGCCGGCGACGCGGCTGTAGAACGCGGGACTGCCGTTCAGGTAGAACGCGTGTTCGAGCTCGATGATGTCGATGCGCAGCCCTTCGATCGATATGTGGCCCTTTGCGCCCTTGCCCGCAACGAGTTCCATATCTAGAGATATCGGTTTGTTTTCGCTGATTGTTGAGCCCGTGACGTGAACGCTTGCCGCCTTCGCGGCGGCTGCTTTCGACGCTTCAACGATCTGCTCGGGCGATTTCGAGGCGACGCCGTTGCTCGAGGATGAGGAGCCGCCGCCACAGCCGGCGAGGCCGGCGAGGGCGAGCAGGAGGGCGAACAGGCGCGCGACTGCGGGCCGGGAGAGCATCCGCCGCAGACTCTAGCTGGGGGCGTAGGCGTCGGCGCGGGTTGGGGCGGCGTCTTGCAACGCCTCCCCCTGCTGCCATCCGTGTTCCACGACCTCGCACACGGCCGCCACCACGTCGGCGTCGAACTGGCTGCCCGCGCACGCCCGCAGCTCCGCCAGCGCCTCCTGTTCGGAGCGGGCCTCTTGATAGGGGCGGCGCGAGATGATCGCGTCGAACGCGTCGCAGGCGAAGATGATGCGCGAGCCGAGGGGGATGTCGGTGCCCTGCGAGGCCGTCGGGGTAGCCGTTGCCGTCCCAGCGCTCGTGGCTGGAGCGCACGAGCCGCGCAACCGGCTCGAGCGCCGGCGCAGCGGCGAGGATGCGCTCGCCGAAGATCGTGTGGCGGCGCATGAACGCCCACTCGCCCTCGTCGAGCGGGCCGGGCTTCGCGAGGATCGCTTCGGGTATCGCCGTCTTGCCGACGTCGTGCATCTCGGCGGCGCGCACGAGCTCGTCGAGCTCCTCGGGCTCGAGGCGCATCCGCCGCCCGACCGCGAGCGCGAGCGCAGCGACGCCGCCGAGGTGATCGGCGAGCGTCGGCAGGCGTGCCCCGAGGATCTCGAGCAGCACCCCGCGCAGCTGATGCTTGACGCCGACGGGCCGGGTCTCCTTGTCGGCGTACAGCCGGCGATCGGCGAGCTGCAGGGCGCTCGAGGCGTCGGCGGCGTCGAGCGGCAGCGTGCACAGCCCGTAGGCAGTCGTGATCTCGAAGCCGTCCCCGCTCTCGCTGAGCGCCGCCACGGTCGCCGCGATCAGCGTCTCGGCCGCGACACTCGCCGGGCCACAGCAGCGCGCAGAACTCGTCGCCGCCCATCCGGTAGGCGCGCCCGAAGGGCGCCGGCGGCGGCCGCCAGCTTGCGCACCGAGGCGCCCGAGCAGCACGTCGCCGGCGGGATGGCCGAAGCTGTCGTTGTAGAGCTTGAAGCCGTTGAGGTCGTAGAGAACCAGCAGGCAGGGGCGTCTGCGGCGTGGCGCGCTCGAGGGCGCTCGTCGAGGTCCTCGACAGCATGCGGCGGTTCCACAGCCCCGTGAGCGCGTCCGTGACCGCCAGCGCGTGGCTCTCCCGCTGGCGGCGCAGGCTCTCGCGGAAGGCGAGGCCGACGCGCACCGCCGCGGCGAGGAGCGTCGCGAGCGCGAGCACGCGCGCCGGCGTGTTGATGTGCGTGTCGCCGTGGTCGACGAACAGCAGCAGCGACCGCCGCGGCCGCGCCGAGGGCGGGCGCGGCGAGCGCGCGCCAGCCGTCGTCGCGCGCCGCTGCGCACGGGCCGCGGCGGCGAGAGCGTCGCCGCGAGCATCAGCAGCGAGGCGAGTCGGCCAGAGCGTTTCGAGCCAGCTGTTTTCGACGTAGGCGCCGGTGGCGACCTGGAACAGGTAGACGGTGTCCGCGCGAGATCTGCACGAGCAGGCTGAGCGCGAGCAGGCCCCACATGCAGGCCGGGGCGCCAGCCCGTGAGGCCGATCGCGGTGATGACGAGCAGCGAGCAGCAGCAGGTCGCCCACCGGGTAGGCGAGGTTCGTGGCGACGACCGGCAGGCTGCCGCCCGTCGCGCTGAGCACGGGGTCGAGCACGAGGCCCGCCGCGACCGCGCACAGCCCGAGCCCCGCGATCAGCCCGTCGAGCCACATCGTCGCCCGGACGCGCCTGGCGCGCCTGGCGATCAGCAGCCCGATGCCCGCGTACAGCAGGGGGTAGTAGAGGAGGTAGAGCGCGTCGTCGACCGACGGCGTCGGCGGTTCGGACTGGCCGCTGTAGAAGATCGTGTAGTAGAGGTCGCCGAGCGCCCAGGCGAGCATGCCCGCGCCGATCAGCAGCAGCGGCGCGCGGTCGCTGCCGGCGCGTGAGCGCGCGCACGCACAGCGTCAGCGCGGCGCCGAGCATCACGGCGTTGTAGGCGACGTCGTCGAAGGCGCCGTCCGTGGACGCGCCGCCGAGGCCGAAGTAGACGTGGGCGCAGTAGGCGCAGGTGAGCGCGGCGAGCGCGGCGAAGCACCAGGCTGCGCGGCCGGCCGCGGGCAGTTGGGTGCTCGAGAGTCGTCGTGACACTTCGCTGCGATCCCTATCGGCCGCCGCGGGCCGCGGCTGGAGGGAGGCCCGCGCACCTGCCGGGACGGATATATGGTGCGCGCGATGAGCCGCGACCTCGACGTGGTGGTGCTGGGCGCAACCGGCGTGACGGGACGCCAGGTGGCCGTCTACCTCGACCAGCGTGCGCCGGACGAGCGGCCTGCGCTGGGCCGCGGCGGCGCGCGATCCGGCGAAGGCGGTGCGCGATGCTCGCCGAGCTCGGCGTGAGCGCGCCGCAGACGATCGCTGCCGACGTGAGCGATCCGGCCTCGCTGCGCGGCGCTCGCCGAGCGCACGAAGGTCGTGCTCGACCTCGTCGGGCCCATACACGCGCTACGGCCGGCCCGTGATCGAGGCGTGCGTCGACGGGCGGCGCCCACTACGCGGACCTCACCGGCGAGATCCCGTTCGTGCGCCTGATGATCGACGAGTTCGACCGCCGCGCGCAGGAGGGCGGCGTGAAGGTCGTGCAGGTGTGCGGCTTCGAGGCGCTGCCGGCGGACCTCGCGATCCTGCTGGCCGCGGACGCCGCTCGCGAGCGCTGGGGCGAGGAGCTCGTGAGCGTGGATCTCGACGCGGCCGTCGCCTCGCCGCCGGGGATGCCCCGCCTCTCGGACAGCATCTCCGGCGGGACGCTGCAGAGCATGCTCGAGGTGGCGAGGGCGGAGAACGCCGGCGCCGCCGCCGATCCGGCCGCGCTGATCGACGACGCCGACGCGGCCGCGGCGGTACGGCGCGTGAGCCCGATCGTGCTGGCGCCGCGGCGGGGACGGGACGAGGACGTGATCGCGCCGATGATGCCCGGCGCCGTTCATCAACCCCGCCGTCATCCACCGCACAGCGGTGCTCGGCGCCGCACGCGACGGCCGGCGCGCCGTCGCGTTCCGCTATCGCGAGGGGATCGCGCTCGGCGGCGGCCGCGCGACGCTGCCGCTGCGCTGGGGCGCGGCGGGGGCGATGACGGCGACGCAGGTGGGGCTGCGCGCGCTCACACGCGCGAGCCCAGGCGCTCCGGCGCAGGCTCGTGGGCGCGCTCGCGCACGTCACTCCGTCCTCCGGCTTCGGCCCGGCGGCGGACCGGCTCGAGGGCTGGACGATGGCGGATGGCGGTCGACGCGCGGACCTCGAGCGGCAACGAGATACGGGCGAGCGTCGCACGGCGAGGGCCACCCCGGCTATCTCGCCACCGCGAGGATGCTCGGCGAGGCCGGCATCCTGCTGGCCGAGGACGGCGCGACGCCGCCCGCGCGCCGGCTGCCTCACGCCCGCGCTCGCGCTCGGGAGCGCCAGCGCGCCGCGCTTCGCCCGGGCGGGCGTGCGCTTCTCGGTGGACTAGCTCGGCGCCGGCGACGGCGCCGCATGCCGTGCGCTCGGCGAGCGCCTTCAGGTTGAGCAGCTGGCGGCGCGCCATCACGAGGTCGCCGGCCGGCAGCAGCAGCGCGCATCGGCAGCCAGCGGACGCCCATGCGCTCGGCGGACGCGCAGCTTCGCGAGCAAGCGCGAGCGCCGGGCGCGAGCTGCTCGACGGAATAGGTGACGGCCACTCGTCCGAACACGGTCCCGGAGGAGAGCAGCGTGATCGAGCGCCCGGGCTCGAAGTCGACGAGCCGGAAGATCTTCATCACCCGCTGTCCGATCTCGAGACGCTCGAGCCCCTCGGTCAGCCGCTGCGGGCTGCGCCGGCCGCGGTTGTCGAGGAGGTCGTAGCTGTAGGGAGCAGCGCGCAGCTGGCACAGCCAGCGGAATACGACTGCGCCGTCGGCGTTCACGTCGACCGCGCGGAAGAGCGCCTGGTCGCTCTCGTCGGCGAGCCCGTCGCAGGGCAGTCGGCGACGGCGCTCCTGCGGCGTCGAACCCCACTCGTAGACCACGCGCGGCCAGCTCATCGAGCCGCCGTCCGGGTCGGGCGCTCGTCGGCGCGCGTCGCTCGCTCATCGGCCGCCGAGTCTCGCACTCCGCGGCGCCCGCGCCCGCGTGCGCCCGGCAGCGCGCTGCTCGCGCCGCGCTGCGCGCGTCGCTCTAGATTCTCTGCCGTTCAGATGGAGCCGCCGCTCGCCGCCGCCGAACGGATCGCGCCTCTCGCCGCCTCGATGGCGGAGCAGATCGAGCGCGAGCGACAGGCTGCCCGACGAGCTCGTGCGCGAGCTCCTGGACGGCGGCCTGCTCGGGCTCTGCCTGCCGCGCGCGCTGGGCGGCCGCGAGGCGGACCCGGCGGAGATGGTCGACCGCGCTCGAGCGGCTCGCGCGCGGCGACGGCTCGACCGCGTGGTGCGCGATGATCGCCTCGACGAGCTGCCTGCTCGGCGGCCTATCTGCACGAGGAGGACGCCGCCCGCGTGTACGACGGCGGGCGCGCGGTCGTGGTCGGCGTGTTCGCGCCGCGCGGCCGCGCCGAGCGCTCGGCGGACGGCTTCCGCGTGAGCGGCCGCTGGCCGTTCGCCAGCGGCGTGCAGCATTGCGACTGGGCGATGGGCGGCTGCGTCGTGCAGAGCGACGGCGAGCCCGAGCTGCTGCCGAACGGCATGCCCGACGTGCGCCTGATGCTGATGCCCGCCGCGAGCCTGGAGGTGCTCGACACCTGGTCGGTCGCGGGCCTGCGTGGCACGGGCAGCCACGACATGAGCCGCGAGCGATGTGCTCGTCGCGCCCTCGCTCACCGGCTTCGGTGTTCAGCGAGCCGCCGCGCGCCGAGGGACCGCTCTACCGCTTCCCGCTGTTCGGGTTGCTCGCCTGGGCATCTGCGCCGTCGCGCTCGGCGTCGCGAGGGCCGTCGATCGAGGAGCTGATCGAGCTCGCGGCGGGCAAGGTCCCGCAGGCGGGCACGAGGACGCTCGCGCAGCGCGCGACCGTGCAGAGCGAGGTCGCGGAGGCGGAGGCGATGCTGCGCGCGCGCACGCGCTTTCGTGCTCGACGAAGCCGGGCCGGCGTGGGAGGCGGCGCAGCGGGGAGCGCTCGACACCGAGCGCCGGCTCGGGCTGCGCCTCGCCGCGACGCACGCAACGCGCACCGCCGCGGCGGTGACGACCGCGATGTACGAGGCCGGCGGCGGCAGCTCGATCTACGACACGAACCCACTGCAGCGGCGCTTCCGCGACGTCCACGTCGCCACGCAGCACATGCTCGTCGCGCCCGCGACGTGGGAGCTCGCCGGGCGGCTGCTGCTGGGCGTCCCCACGGACACGCTGCAGCTCTGACGCGCCGTGGGCGCGGCGCTGCTCAGCGCCCCGCTGCGGGCTCGTCTGCGCCGTATATGGCGCGCAGCCAAACCTCGAGCAGCGTGTCGACGACGGCGTCCGCGCGGACGGCTGGCCCGTCGCCGGCGAAGCTCGCGTGCAACACGCGCTCGTTCATCCAGTTGAGGGAGATCGCGAGATCGCGCGCACCGACACCCGGTGGCGCCGCGCCGCGCGCACGCTCGCCTTCGATCGCCTCGGTTGTTTCCTGCACGAATCCCTCCATCACGCGCGCCCACAGCTCGCGCACCTCGGCGCTGCCGGCTCGCGCTTCGATCGCGGCGAGCGCGATCGCCCGGTGCGCGTTGAACGTGTCGTGCGTGGTCTGCAGCCCCTCCCGCAGGACGCGCCGCGGGTCCTCTGCAAGGAAGGCGAGCGCCACTCCTTCGCGGACCTCCTCGACGAGCGTGTCGAGCAGGGTGAGCAGCACCGCCTCCTTCGAGGCGAAGTAGAAGTAGAAGGTGGGCCGCGATATGCCCGCACCGCGGGCGAGGTCGTCGACGGAGATGTCGTGCAGCGACCGCTCGCCCAGCAGGCGCTCAGCCGTTTGCAGGATCGCGCGTTCGCGCTCCTCGCCGCGCACGCGGGGGACGCGCCGGCCGCGCGGCGGGCTGAGCTCCGGTGACGCCGAGGAAGCGCTCATCGGAGAGCACGTTACCCCATTCTCAACGATGTGTCGAGAGTTCTCGACAGTGCGTTGACAGCTTGTCCGGGGGTAGCTAGAGTGCCATGCAACCCGTCCGCGATCGAGGAGAGCGTAGGCCGTGCAACCAGAACACTTCGACGTGCTGATCGTCGGCGCCGGCCTCTCCGGCATCGGCGCCGCGTGCCACCTGAAGGCGGAATGCCCCGGCAAGAGCTTCGCGATCCTCGAGGCGCGCGAGGCGAGCGGGGGCACGTGGGACCTGTTCCGCTACCCCGGCATCCGCTCGGACTCGGACATGTTCACGCTCGGCTACGTGTTCAAGCCCTGGGAAGAGGTGAAATCGATCACCGACGGGCCCTCGATCCTCGCCTACATCCGCGAGACGGCGCGCGAGCACGGCGTCGATGAGCTGATCCGCTACGGGCGGCGCGTGGTGCGGGCGACGTGGTCCACGCCGGAGGCGCGCTGGACGGTCGAGGTGGAGCGCGCCGACACCGGCGAGACCGAGCGGCATCACCTGCGGGTTCCTGTTCGCGAACACCGGCTACTACCGCTACGACGAGGGATACACGCCGGAGCTGCCCGGCATCGAGCGCTTTCGCGGCGAAGGTGATCCACCCGCAGCACTGGCCCGAGGACCTCGACTACACCGGCAAGCGCGTCGTCGTCATCGGCAGCGGCGCGACGGCGGTGACGCTCGTGCCCGCGATGGCGGAGCGCGCGGCGCACGTGACGATGCTGCAGCGCTCGCCGAGCTACATCCTCTCGCTGCCCGGATCGGACCCGGTCGCGCGCGTGGTGCGCCACGTGCTGTCGCCGCGTGCGGCCTACGCGCTCGTGCGCTGGAAGAACGTGGCTGCTCGCCGCCGCGCTCTACGAGGTCAGCCGCCGCGCCCCGCGCTTCATGAAGCGCCTGCTGCGCAACGGCGTGGTCAAGCGGCTTCCGCCCGACTACGACGTCGACACTCATTTCAAACCGTCCTACGAGCCCTGGGATCAGCGCCTGTGCTTCGTGCCCGACGGCGACCTGTTCGAGTCGCTCTCCCAGGGAGCGCGCGTCGATCGTCACAGACCGCATTCGCACGATCACCGAGCACGGGCTCCAGCTCGAGTCGGGCGCTGAGCTCGACGCCGACATCATCATCACGGCTACCGGGCTGAACCTGCTTGCGCTCGGCGGCATCGAGCTGTCGGTGGACGGCGAGCGGGTGGACATCGGTGACACCGTCGCCTACAAGGGGATGATGCTCAGCGGCGTGCCGAACCTCGCGTTGACCGTGGGCTACACGAACGCATCGTGGACGCTCAAGGCGGATCTCGTGGCGTCGTATGTGTGCCGGCTGCTCAACCACATGGACGCGCACGGCTACACGCACTGCACCACGCACGCGCCCGATCCTGCCCTACCCCGCAGGCCCTTCCTCGATCTCAACTCGGGGTACGTGATGCGCTCGGTAGACAAGCTTCCCAAGCAGAGCACCACCGCGCCCTGGCGGCTGCACCAGAGCTATCCGCTCGACCGGCGTGAGCTGCGTCGCTGCCCGCTCGAGGACGACGCCATCGAGTTCGCGCGCGCCCAGGCACCGGAGCGCGAGGCGGAGCCGATCGCCGCCTAGCGCCAGGGCGCGCCGAGCCGACGGCGAGGCGTTCGTCGGCGACGCCATCACCGTGCTGCGCCGGCCTGCCCGGCGAGGGGCGGATTGACGCCGCCCCTCGCGAGCGGAGTCAGGCTCTCTCGGGCTCCCCGAGAACGACCAGGCCGTGGATGCAGATGATGCAGATCGCGAAGATCCCGAGTGACCACCACGGGTGGTCGCCGCCGATGTTGAGCAGCGACTCGATCGCGCCGAGCGTCGCGGCCACGAGGCCCACGACGCGGCCGTAGGTGCCTCCCCCGAAGAGCGACAGCGACCCCGTGAGCTGGATCGCGCCGATGACGATCGTGATCCATCCCCACGTGTGCAGGCTGGAGAACACGAAAGCCGTGTTTTCGGTGTAGAAGTGCGAGTCGCTGACGGCGGCGATGCCGTAGATCAGGTTGAGGATCCCCGCAACCATCAGCAGGATCCCCACGAACAGGGCGCTACCCACTCCTCTCATAGATGCACACCTTTCGTCAACGGCGCCGGCTGGCGCCACCCGGGACACTAGCGCGGGCGCCCGCGGCGCCTGCACGCGCCCTTTCAGCGCCGCCGGCCCCCGAGGCGGTGCAAATTCGCCTGCTCGCGGGGCTCAGTAATAGTCTTCGACCGTCATCGACCAGCGCGCCTGGTCCTGGCCGGCGGTGACTTCCACACGATAGGTACCCCGCCCCTGTTCGAAGACGTGCGTGTGTGGTCCGCCTTCGTCGAGTTCGAAGCTGCCGAAGCCCGCGCCGCCGCCGACGTCGCGCGCCTGCGCGCTGGGCCCCATGCACACGAGCAGGAGCAGGCAGGTGCCCTGGTAGGACATCCGGTAGCTCACGCGCCAGCGCTCGCCGAGGATGCTGAACGGAACCGAGTTGCCGGCTCCGGTGCCCGAGAACGTCGTCAGCGCCCGCCAGTGCGGCGCCTCCACGACGCTGAGGTCGACGGTCCTCCCGCGCGGCACCGTCGCGCCGCCGGCGGGCGACTGCCGCGTCACCGAGCCCACCGCCTTGCCGGGGGCTGCGACGAGGATCGTGTGGTAGCGCAGGCCGGCGCCCGCGATCGCGCTCTCGGCGGCGGTGGCCTGTTCGCCGACGACCCCCGGCACCTTCACGGGCGGCGGCCCGGCGCTGAGCACCACCGCCACGGACGTGCCGTCGGCGACGCGCTTGCCGGGCGAGGGGGACTGCGCTATTGCCACCCCTGCAGGCGCTTCGGAGTGGCGCTCGGTGAAGACGGGGCGCACGTGCAGTCGGCGGGCGCGCGCCTCGACACCCCCGCGCGGCAAACCGCGCAGATCGGGAACGGTCGTGTGGCCGGTGCCGCCGCTGAGCAGGAGCACCAGCGCGAGCGCACCAGCCGCCAGCGCGAGCAATGCCGCTGCCGCGATCCAGCGACGGCGCCGGTGGCGCGGCGAGGGCGCGCGCGTAGGCGGCGGGAGCCGCCCCGGCCCGTCCGCCGGCGGGTGGGCAGGCGCGGCACCCCCATCTCCGTTCGCCCCGGCGGCGGCTGCGCCCGTTGCTCGCGCCGGCTGCGTGAGCGCGGCGGCGAGGTCGATCGTGGGCGGATCTGCGAGCACTTCCGTGACCCCGGTGCCCTCGTCCTCGAGCGGGGTGCGGCGCGGGCCGGTGATCCCCGGGGAGTCGGGGTCGAGATCGACCTCGGCGAGGGCGCTCGCCATCGCCAGCCCGTCTCGGTAGCGCCGCCGCGGCTCCTTCTCGAGTGCCTTCTCGGCGATCCGGCGAAGGTCTCGCGGGACCTGCGCCGGCAGCGACTGCGGACGCTCGCCGACGTGGCGCAGCCCCAGCTCGACCGGAGACCCGGTTGCGAACGGCGGCTCTCCGGCGAGCATCTCGTAGAGGACCACGCCGGCGCTGTAGACGTCCGTTGCGGGCGTCGCCGGGAGACCGCGCGCCTGCTCGGGCGCCATGTAGCGCGGCGTGCCCGCAATCGTCGCCGAGGGAGCCTGGGAGGTGGCGTCGGCGAGCCGTGCCACACCGAAGTCGCCCACCTTCACGCCGCCGTCGCTCGCGAGCAGGACGTTGGCGGGCTTGACATCGCAGTGCACCACCCCCTGCGCGTGCGCGCTGCCCAGCGCGCGGCAGAGCTGCTCGGCGATCGCCCGCGCCTGCGCGGGCGCGAGCGCCCCGGCGCTCAGCCGTTCGGCGAGGCTCTCCCCGTCGATCAGCTCGGCGACGTAGTAGGGGCCCTCGTCGGCGTCGCCGATGTCGAAGATCTGCACGATCCCCGGATCGGTGACGCTCGCGAGCAGCTGCGCCTCGCGCTGAAAGCGCTCCACCCAGTCGCTGTCCTCCGCCCACCACGGCTTGATCACCTTCACGGCGACGGGCCGCGCGAGCCGCCGGTCGATCCCGCGATAGACGCGGCCGAAGGCGCCTTCGCCGATCACCGCGTGCAGCTCGTAGCGGCCGTCGAGCGCGCGGCCGGCGAGATCGGGTGCGACGGGCATCCACCGAGTATTCCGCGCGGACGGGTTCGCTGCCACGGCAAACCGCGCCCGCACGAGCGCGGGCAGCGCCTGGCGCTACGCTCCGGCGGCGCTTCAATCGCGGCGCCACCGGCGCACGGCAGGCGCCCGATGCAGCGCAGTCGAGTGTGATGATGACCGCCGAGATCCAACAGGGCCGTCGCTGCGCGAGCGCCATCCAGGTCGATCGCGAATGCGGCTGAGTGGCTTGAGCCGCCGCACGCACGAGCTCGCCGAGCGCGCGGGCGAGTACGGCCGGACCGCAGCGGCGCGCGTCGAGTTGCTGCGCCCACGGGTGCCCGCGCTCGACAGGGCGCTGCACGCGCACGAGCGCGACCGGAGCATCGGCGGGAGCCTGCTGGCGGGAGCCCTCGCCTTCCGTCTGTTCGTCTCGCTGCTGCCGTTCGCGCTGCTGGTGGTGGCGCTGCTCGGGCTCGCTGCGCGCGAAGACTCCTCGGCGCCGCGTGACATCGCCGGCGGGATCGGCATGAGCGAAGCGACCCTCAGCTCGGTGGCGGACTCGGCGAAGCTGTCCCAGGGCGCACAGCTGAGCGTCATCGTCTTCGCGCTGTTCGCGCTGGCGGTCGCCTCGTTCTCCGCGGTCAGGGCGCTGCGGACGGTTCACGCCCTCGCCTGGGGGCTGCCGCTGCGCCGCTTCCAGCGGACGGTGTCGGCATCCGCGGCGTTCGTGGGCTGGTCCACGCTGTTCTTCGCGATGTGGGCGCTCGGCGGCTGGTCGCGCGCGAGCCTCGGCGCCGCCGGCCTGCCGCTCACGATCGCCCTGCTCGGCGGGTTCTTCTTGCTGTGGCTCGCGGTGTCGAGCGAGCTGCCGCACCCCGAGGGACTCTCGTGGCGCGCGTTCATCCCGGGGGCAGCGCTCGTCGCGGCCGGGATGGAGGCGATCCACCTCGCCACGGTCCTCTACTTCTCACACAAGGCAGAGCAGGCGTCGGCCTCGTACGGCGCCCTCGGCGCCGCGCTCGTGCTGCTGCTCTGGCTCTACCTCCTCGGCCGGCTGATCGTGGCTGCGGCGTTCCTCAACGCGGCGGTTTGGGAAAGCCGCTCGGGCCAGCGGGGCTCGCCGCCGGATGCTGTGGGCTCAGCGTCGCTTGGAGGCCCGGACGCCGCCGGCGACGGTTCAGCGGCACAAGGCACAGCACGGGCATCAGGGCATTAACGCGCGTCGAAGCCGAAGGTTGGCGGGACGCACGCACTTGCCGAACATCCGCAAACAGCGCAGATCCGCGAGCGCCTCCTGCCAACCTCGCCGGGCGGGGGGCGTTAACAACAACGCAGTGATCGACGGGAAGAAAGCGAACGCGGCACCCTGGCACGGCGGCTTGCCCGGCGGCGGAGACCGCCGCGGCGATGTCGCTGAGCCGAGCCGGTGCCTTGTGTGGTGTGGCTGCAGGGACGAACAAGCGAGCACGGTCGAGGAGAGGCTCTATGGGCCTGCCGCGGTCATCGCCTGAGTCAGTCACCCTCCGAGGGAGGTCCCCGCTGGAACCCGGGGGCCTCCCTCTCCCCGCTCGCGAGGCCGAGATGACGGAGAGCAACCTCGGGTTGCACGCGGCGATCGTGGAGGCGGTTCGAGCCCGTGAGGTGCCGGAGCAGGTGCTCTCGCCCACGTTCGTGATGGTGAACCGCGCGAGCACCGTCACCGACCGCATCTACCGCGGCGCGATGGGGTGGCGCGACTGGATGAACGACATCTTCGAAGAGTTCCGCCAGGACGCGCGCTTCGAACTCGACGAGCTCCTCGCAGCAACCGACGAGCTCGTCGTGGCGAGCTACAGCATCGCGGGCACGAGCGTGCGCTCGGGGCGGCCGCTCTTCTTCGGCTGGGTGGGGGTCACCTGGTTCCACCACGGCCGTGCCGTCCACGCGATGGCCCACTCGACGCGCACCCGTGCGCTCGAGGCGGCGAGGGCGCAGCCGGCGATCCGCCGGCCCTCGCGCGAGCCGCGCCCGCGCCCGCGCCTGCGACCGGTGCCGGCGAGCCCGTTCGCCAGGCGCTAGCGGGTTGCAATGAAGGTGTCGTGGCGAGGGCGTTGCTGATCTACACTTCGATGGCGGACGGAACTGCGAGGAGAGGGATGACAAGGGTCGCGGACTCTGGAGATCGGTGGGCAGCTTGGCGCGCGCTGCGGTTCGCTTGGGTGGCCGTGGCGGTGGTGCTCGGAGCGCTGACGATCGGCGCGGCGAGCGCGCCGGCGATCATCCTGCACGTCGGTCACAAGCGGCTCAGCTACCAGCCTGTGGCAGCGTCGCGAGGGTTGGCGAGTCCGTTCTCGAGCCCGAAAAACACCCAGGGCCCGAAAAACAGTTCGAACACGCCGCTCGAATACTACGGCGGGCCCGTTATGACGTCGAACACGAACTACCCCCTCTACTGGGCTCCGGGGGGAGCCGGCGAATACCCCGCCGGCTACCAGAGCGGGATCAACAAGTGGTTCGAAGACCTCGCCGCATGACAGCGGCGGCGTGCAGAACACCGACTCCGTCCTCACGCAGTACAAAGACTCCGCAGGCGAATTCGCCAACTACGACTCGCACTTCGGTGGGGCGCTCCTCGACACGAACCCCTACCCCGCGAACGGCTGCACCCAGGCGACCGTGTGCCTCACCGACCAGCAGCTGACGGCGCAGCTCGTGAGCTTCATCGAACAGCACAAACTGCCCACCGGCCTCGCACACGAGTACTTCATCCTCACGCCACCCGGCGTCGAGACCTGCACCGAACAAAAAGGGAAAACGTGCTCGGAGGGCTCGAAACACCCGAGCTACTGCGCGTATCACAGCTACGTCAACGCCCCGAGCGGCGTCGTGATCTACGCCGACAACCCGTACGTGAACGGCCTCAACTGCGACTTCGCCGAAAGCGGCGAAGAAGAACAGCACCCCAACGGGGTCGCCGACTCGGCGATCGGGGGCGGCCTCGCGCACGAGCACAGCGAGTCGGTCACAGACCCCGAGATCAACGCGTGGCACGACAGCAAAGAACGCGAGGCCGCGGACAAGTGCCGCACGTTCAACGTCCCCAACGAATACGGCGAAAAGCTCGGGAACGCGCCCGACGGGGCGAAGTACAACCAGGTGATAAACGGCGACCTCTACTGGTACCAGCAGGAGTGGAGCAACGAAACCGGCGGCTGCCAGCAGCGCCTCGCGGCGGCGCCGTCGATCAAGAAGCTCAAGCCGAAAAGCGGTGCGCTCGGAGGAAAAACGCTGGTAACGATCACCGGGGCGGGCTTCACCGCCCCCGCCAGCGTCCAGTTCGGCGCACACCCGGGTGCAAACGTGAAAGTCGCCTCCCCGACCACGATCACCGTCGAAAGCCCTGCGGGCGAAGCACCCGGCTTCGTCAACGTGACCGTGACCACGTCAGGGGGCACGAGCCCCGTGACGAGCAAGACCCGCTTCAAGTACAAGAACAAGTAGCGCCGCGTTCTGGGCGGGCGCGGTTTGACCGCCTGCACCGCTGCGGGACGTGCGTCGCGCGGCGTGCCCTGGGCGAGCGCGGTTGACACTCGTCGGCGCCGCGGGAGTGCGTCGCGCCGCGGCCGGCCGCGGCCGACGGACCGCCGACTCACCGGGGCCACGGCGGCTGTCGGCGCCGGAGCGCCCGGGCGATGCTCCCGGAGGCCCGAGCGCTACGAAGGCGCGGCGGCAGCCCCTCGACTCGCCGGTGAGCGAGCCGCCAACAAACGCGGGCGACGGACCCACGACTCAGCGACCGGCTGAGCCTGCACGAGCTCGGGCGACGGCCGGCGACTCAGACCGCCGGGTCAGGGTGCGGCGTGTTCTTCGCGTCTGCGCTGGCGTTCTTCGCGCAGCTTGAGGCGTTCTTCTTCGGTGCGCGGCGGTCGTTCGCTTTTACCGAAGCGTTTTTCTTCGCGTTTGTGTTCGCGTTCTTCTTCGCTCGGCGGCGTGCGAGATCCGCCCACCTTGTGCCGTTCTTCTTCGTCCTTGCGCTTGTTTTCTTCCGATTTGCGCTTGTGTTCTTCCGCCTTGTGCTGGCGTTCTTGGGCTTTCAGGGCACGTTCTTCGCTTTGCTTCTTGCGTGTCTTCTTCGGTCTTGTGGGTATGGCTCGAGCCACCGCCCGAAGACGACTTGGACGAGGATTCGCCGCCCTTGCCGTGGCTTTCCTTCGCCTTGCCCGAGCCGCCGCCACCACCGGCGCCGAGGTCGGGGATGGCGCCGGGCTGCACCTGCCCCCAGGTGTGCGTGACGCCGCTCTGCCCGCCGCCGGCGACGCGTCCGCCCGTTGCCGGGCGACCGCCCTGTGCGGTCCCTTCGCTCGCGGCGCCGAGGTAGCCGCCGCCGCTCGCGCGGCCCGTGGAGGCGGTGAGACGCAGCGAGCTGCGCCCCGATGACGACGCGCCGCTTTCGGAGCCCAGGGAGCCGTCGAGCGCGGCGACGCCGACTCCGGAGGCGGCGCCGACCGCAACGACCCCGGCGGCGACCTTTGCGACGAGCGCCTTCATGCCGCCGCCCGCGATCACCGCGGTCCCCGCCACCGAGCCGCCCACCGCGGTGCCGCCGACATACAGGCCGGGCATACCCGCGTTGTCGATCACGTCCTGGAGCGCCCGCATCTTCAGAGCGAGGGAGGGCACGATCGGCATCAGCGCGGCGAAGTGCCGGCGCTGTCCCGCGAGCGCGTCCTCGTACTCGCGGCATCCACCGCAGGTGCGCAGGTGCCGGCGCAGCCGGCGCTTGCGCAGCGCCGCGCCGCGCGCGGTGGCGAGCTCCTTGCGGATGTCCGTGCAGTCAGCCTCGCGGGCGACTCGCTCGGAGATCAGGTTGGTGCGCGCCTGGTAGGCATAGGCCTTCACCTGCTCGGAGCGCACGCCGAGGACCGTGGCGATCTCCGCCTGGCTCAGGCCGTGGAGCTCGGACAACACGAGCGTCGCCCGCTGGCGCTCGGGGAGCTCGCGCAGGTTGGCGAGCATGTGGCGGACCTCGTCGTGTACTTCGAGTTCGTGGTAGGGGTCGCCGTTCAGCGCCGGCTCGCCGTTGAGCTCCACCCACGGGTGGCGCTTGCGCAGGGTGCTCAGGCAGCTGTTGCGCGCGATCGTGAACAGCCACGGCCGCAGCGTCACCGGCTTCTCGGTGGCGAGCAGCGACCGGTAGGCCGAGGCGAACGTCGCCTGGACGGCGTCCTCGGCGTCGTGCCGGGAGGCGAGCATGTAGAGGCAGAACGACAGGAGGCTCGACGAGTAGCGGTCGTACAGCACCTCGAAGGCGGCGGGGTCGCCGTTGCGCACGCCTTTGACGAGCCGCTCGTCACCCGCCAGACGCAGCACGACGCGAGAGCCCTTCTGGAACGGTTGGTACCTCTCCGCCAATTCTGCTCCCGTCGCGCACGCCGCACACCAGCCCGGCGTCTCTCCCTCTTGATGGTTCGAGCCCGTCGAACCGGCCTACAAACTCGCGGTCATTATATGCCCTCGGATGCCTAGGCATGAACATTAGGCGCCCGGCAAGGCTCACTGAGCCGGTGCGCAAGCTGCTGTACGCCGGCACATCTCGGCGGCTGCTGCTTCATCGGGGCGCAACCCTTACTGCGTGGCGAGCAGACCAGCCGCCGCGCGGACACGGTCCACCGGTGCTTATGGTCGATTTAGCGCCGGCTTATCCTGAGCCCACACCATCCGGGTGCACTGCGGGGACGCCCGCTTAGTCAGAGGTCTCGATGAAAGCGCTCCTGAAAAAGAAGCTGTTGGTGACGGCGATCGCGGCGACGCTGCTCGGCGGCGGCGCCGTGGCGGTGGCGGCGACTCGCTCCGGCTCGTCCTCGAGCCGCGAAGCCTACCTCTCCGACGTCGCCAAACGGCTCGGCGTCTCGACGAGCGCGCTGACGAGCGCGATGCAGGCTGCCGGCATCGACAGGCTCGAAGCCGCGGTTGCGGAAGGCCGGCTGACGCCGGCCCAGGCGAGCAAGCTCGAGCAGAAGATCCGCGAAGGGAAGGGCCCGCTCTCCGGCAAGCCCGGCGCCCACGGCGGTCTGCTCGGCGTGACGGCGCGCTACCTGGGCCTCACTCCACTGGCCCTGCGCACCCAGCGCGCCGCGGGCAAGTCGCTCGCGCAGATCGCGGCTGCCACCCCCGGCAAGTCGGCGGCGGGGCTCAGCGCGGCGATCACCTCCGCCGAGAAGGCGAAGCTGGCGGCGGCTGCCTCGAACGGGCGCATCACCTCGCAGCAGGCGCAAAGGCGGCTCCATGCGCTCGCCCCGCACGTCCAGACGCTCCTCCAGCGCACTGCTCCGCCGCGGGCGGGCGGGAAGCGGCACCGTGGCTGAGAGCCCTCGGCAGCGGGACGGCGAGCGAGCTGCCGCCGGACGCCCGGGGATCGCGAAACGGCGATCCCGTGCGCTGAACAGCGCGGCCTCGCTCGTGGCGGCGGCGATGCTCGCGCTGGGGCTCGCCGCATGCGGAAGCAGCGGCGGCTCCGGGGGAGAAGGTGGCGGGCAGGAACCGGCGGCGAGCGCCGAAGGAAGCCCGCAGCCGAAGAACCCGGTTCAGGCGCGCCTCGAAGCGGAAGCGTCGACGGTCGCGAAGGCCACCCCCCAGGCAGCCGTACCCGCGCAGGCCGCGACGGCGCACAAGCACAAGCACACGAAGACCCACCACGCCAGGCATGGCTCCAAGACGACCTCCTCGCAGTCAACGAAGAGCCCCGCGCCCACCGGCAAGAACAAGAAGAACGCCGGAACCACGCCGAAACAGGCGCCGGCTACGGGCGGCCTCGAAGGGGTCGTGGTGACGCCCGTGAGCGGCACGCCCTCCCCGACCGCGCCGCCGTCGAGCTCCGGCTCGGGCTCGTCCGGTGGATCGAGCAAACATCACGGCTCGAAAAAAGAACCCACCCACACCAAAGAACACCACAAGAAAGAACCCAAAAAAGGGCCGTAGGGGCGTCCTCAGAGCGTGCTGAGCCGGGGGATGACCTGCTCACCCATGAGCCGGACCTGCTCACCCAACGTGGGCAGGCCCTCGACCTCTATCCCCGCCCAGGCGTTCAGCGTGAAGGGGTCGGTGAACGACACCAGCGCGTGATTGAAGCCGGCTGCGGCGTAGGTGTCGGTCAGCCAGCGCACCCACTCCTCGGGCGTTCCGGCAACCATCACCCGGTCGGCGATCTCATCCGGAGTGGCTTCCAGCGCGCGCTGGACGTCGCCCGCCTCGAACGCTTCGTTGACCGGGGCGAGGAGCTCGGGCTCGATCCCGTGGCGCTCGAGGAGCGCCGGCGGCATCGAGGGGAGGTAGAAGGCGGCGAGCACCCTCCCGGCCCGGCGCGCCACCTCACCGTCGGGGGCGATCGCGCCGAGCAGGGAGTCGCCGAGGTCGAGGCCCTCGCGGCTGCGCCCGGCCCGCTCCGCGCCCGCGAAGAAATGGTGTGCCGCGTAACGCAGCGCCTCGGATGAATAGGCGCAGCCGGTGTGCAGGCCGTCGGCGATCTCGCCCGCGAGCTCCATCGACATAGGTCCGCCCATCGCCCCGATCTTGAGCGGCACGTGCTCCTGGACGGGGCGGGCTGCGGTGGTGACGCCGGTGTAGCTGTAGAAGTCGCCCTGGAAGTCGATCGAGCCCTCCTCGAGGAAAGTGCGCATCACGCGGTGCGCCTCGCGCAGGCGGGCGATCGGGCGCGTCCCCTGCCACTCGACGCCGTACTGCTCGAGCATCGCGATGTTGCCGATGCCGATCACGACCTCGGCCCGTCCGTCGCTGAGCTCGTCGAGCGTCGCGGCGAGCTGGGCGACATAGGTCGGCTCGCGCATGTAGATCGGCGCAACGCACGGCCCCAGTCGGATCCGCTCGGTGTGTTTCGCCGCCGCCGCGAACAGCAGCCAGGGATCGCGGTGGTAGATCTCGTCGGCGCTGTAGCAGGCGTGGTAGCCGAGCCGGTCGGCGAGCGCGATCGCATCGAGCAGCTCCGACGCCGGCTGCTGTGGGAGCAGCTGGAGGCTCAGCAGCATGCGCGGGTGAGCGTAGCCCGTTCTGGCTCGGTGCCTACTCCACCGCGAAGAGAAGATAGATCCTGGCTCTCGACCTGGACTAGCCGTGACAGGTCTTGGGCGGAGGGCCGATAGAGGGGCGGGGGGCTGCTGCTTCTCGTCTCTATGAAGGAGGGCTGGTTGTCAAGTGGCGATCTGTGGTTCGGGTCGTCGTCCTTTCACGGCTGTTGGTCTTGGAGCGACGCTCATGTCTCTATGGCCTCCTCATCGGGAGGACCAGGCGAAATTGGATGTTCGCTCGGGCGCAAGTCCAAAGAGGGCGGTCAGGCCGCCAGACGAAAAGCGGCGCCTCGGGGAGCGAACTTCTCTTTGCGGGAAAGCATGTGCCAGATCGTGTGGGCGAGCCTTCGGGCGATGTCGACCTGGGCGACCTTGGCACCGCGCTGCTTTCCTAGCCGGCGCTTGGTTCGCTGGTACCGCTCGGAGTAGGCGGGGTGCCTCAGCGCGTGCATCGTCGCCTCGAGTAGCGCCCAGCGCAGGTAGGTCGGCCCGTGCTTGGTCAATGGGCCGCGGCGATCCTTCTCTCCAGACTGGTTCACGCGCGGACAAAGACCCGTGTAGCCGGCGAGCTTCTCTGGCGATGAGAAGCGCTCGATCTCGCCGATCTCGGCGGCGATCGTAAAGGCAAGGACCCAGCCGATCCCGGGCACCGTCAAGAGCAGCGGGACGTAGGGGTGCTCGGCGTGGCCCTCCTTCAGGCGGCGGTTGATCTCGGCGATCTGGCGTTCGAGGTCGTCGATCAGCTCGATCGAGGCGGTGATGTTGCCCCGCCAGGGCTCGGGCACCTGCAGTCGCTTCAACAGCCGGCGGCCCTCGACCCCGAACAGGTCGGTGACCGGGCACGGCTTGCCGAAGTTGATCAGGCTCGAGTGGATGCGGTTCTTGAGCGCCGACTTGTGCTTCACGAGATGCAACCGGAAGCGGGCGAGCTCACGCTCCTCGCGGACGCTGGGATCGGGCAACCAGATCGCCGGCACCAGGTCGCGGTGACTGAGCACCGCAAGAACCTTCGAGTCGATCTTGTCGGTCTTGCACGCCAGCGGCGCGAGACCCTTGACCTTCTGGGCGTCGGCGATCTCGACAGACCAGCCCTGCTGCTCAAGCGTGTCGTGGACGATCCTTGCGCCGGTCATCGACTCGATCACTGCGCAGACCGGCTGGCAATGGACTTCCTCGATGCGGCGAGCGAGCCTCCTAAGCGAGTCGACGTCGGGCGGCACGGCGAGCTGATCCAGATGCTCTCCCCGATCGGAGAGCAGGCAAACGTCAAGCTTCTTTCGACTTAGATCGAGTCCAGCGTGCAACATGTAAACGGGCCTCCTCGAGGTTGGTTCTCGATGACAAGCGGAGCTTGCCACCGAGGAGGCCCTCCTTCATGGCAGTCCAACCCAGGAGCCGAGGCGGTGTGCCTCGCCGCGCTCGCACCCGCACGGAAGCACTCGTGTCCGGCGCTTGCCGACCTGGGCCTCACACCGCGCGGTTATAGACTCCGCGGGCCCGCAGCCACGTTAGGTAGCGAGCGCCGAGATGCCGAGCGACAAGATGAACCTGCTGCTGATCGTCACCGACCAAGAGCGCGCGCCGATGCACGTGCCGCCGGGGTTCGTGCAGAGCCGCCTAAGGACGCGCGAGCGGCTGTTGCGCAACGGTGTGAGCTTCGATAGCGCCGTCTGCAACGCGGCGATGTGCTCGCCGAGCCGCGCGACGTTCCTGACCGGTGTGATGCCGGCTCGGCATGGGGTGCTCGACACGCTCACGACGAACGGTCCGGTATCTGCGACCGAGCGCGAGCTGCCCCTGGATCTGCCGAACATCGCTTCGATGCTCGGCGCGGCCGGCTATGACGTCCACTACCGGGGGAAGTGGCATCTGAGCAAGCCATCCGGCGGCTCAGAGCTGACCGCCGATGACCTCGCACGCTACGGATTTCACGGCTGGGGAGCGCCGGATGCGGGCGAGGACACTCAGCCTGAGAACTTCGGAGGCGGCCGCGCTGGCCACGACGCTCGCTACATCCGCGAAGCGGTCGACTTCCTGGGGGAGCGCTCATCGGGAGTCTCGGAGCGTCCGTTCTGTCTTGTCCTTTCGCTCGTGAACCCTCACGACGTGCTCGCCTATCCGCGCAGCTGGTCGGATGACTACTCGGCCGAGGATCTCGAGGGCGACGTCGGTCTCCCGGCGAGCCACGGCGAGGACCTCGCGGGGAACCTCAAGCCGACGGCTCACGTGAAGATGGCTCCGATCCTCGACATGGCTGTTGGCGAGTTCGAGAGTGAGTCCGAGCGGCTGGCCTATGTGAACTTTTACGCGAACCTGACTGCGAAGATAGACGAGCAGCTCGCGACGCTGATCGACCTGTTCTACGAGCGTGACGGCACGCCCACGAAGCTCGGCGAGGAGACGCTGATTGTTCGCTTCGCCGATCACGGAGAGCTCGCGATGTCCCACGGGGGTCTTCGCCAGAAGGCCTTCAACGTCTACGAGGAGACACTTCGCGTCCCGCTCATCTTCTCCAACCCACGCCTGGCGCCCAGCGGCGGCGGCGTGTGCGCGCACCCTGCGTCGCTCATCGACATCATCCCGACTGTCGCTTCGGTCCTGGACGTGAAGCCAATCGAGCGCCTGGACGGAGCGGACCTCTCGCCGCTGATCCGCGAACCTGACGGGCCGGCGGTCCGAAAGGACGCTTATTTCACCTATGACGATCTCCACGCTAGCGCCGGGATGGTCAAGGAACTCCTGCCCGGGGTGCCAGGCAACATCCGCTGCGTGCGTGAGCCGCGTTTCAAGTTCGCGCGCTACTTCAACGAAGCCGGCGAGGCGCCCGACGAGCACGAGATGTACGACCTCGAGGCCGACCCCGGCGAGCTCGAGAACCTCGCCCACCCAGCGCACCCGCGCTTCTCCGACCCAGTCATCTGCTCAGAGCGGGAGCGCCTCGCATCACGCCTGGCGCAGCTCGAGCAGCAGCACACCGGGTAGGCGGTTCGATCGGCGCGTCGCGGCGGCCGGCGGCGTTGCGAGCGCAAACCCGTCAGGCCACAGAGACCGGACCGCTCGCAGCGGAAGGCGGTCCGGCCGCAGCACCGCGCCAACGCCGCAGCGGTTGCCAGCCTCAATCGTTTCCCGAGCCAGCTCCACGGTACTCCACCGCGAAGGGAGTAAGGGAGCGCCCCTAAGTCGGACGCCGGTGACGAGTATCTCGGCAGCGAGTACGCGACCTTCAGCGTCTGAGGGGGATAGGAGATAGGGAGTCTGGGAATGGCCCCTCCGAGCGGCGAGTGCGATCCGTAGGGGCAGTTCAACGTGGTCGGCTTTGCGAGGGCGCGTTAGCGCCTTGCTCTCCGGTTCTGCCGCCGGCGCACGCCACAAACGGATACTGGACTCAACGGTCGGCCGATCGGGTCGATGAACAGCGAGCACGGTCCCGAGCTGCCGGGCACCTTCCCCTCCAGGACGGTGGCGCTGTATGTGAGGCTGGCCCCGTCGAGGCGTGGGTTGGTGAGCGTCACGACGACGTCCTCGGGCATCTGGTCACCCTCCTCGAGGAACGAGAGGACAGCGTTCGGAGGATCGTCGAGGAAGCTGTTTTCACCGTCTGCCCAGCCCTCTAACGAACTGGGCGGCTGTGAGATGTCCGACGATGCGCTCGGGCCTGTCCGAGAACATCAGAGTTGAGGGCGCGAGATCGTGCAGCGTGAACTCGCCGTTGCGGCTCGTGACTCCCTGTGCGCTCTGTACGTATAGAGCCTCGAACTCGTCTGGCTGCACCTCTGGCTGTGATGACATCTGAGCCTCCTTCTGGGGCGTCGAACATTCGCTTCGGACGAAGCACAGCGGACATCCTCCAATGGCGCGCGACAGCTTCCATCGGTAGTCGCCCGCACAGGGTTCCGCTGTTCAGCGGCGGGACCGGCGGCGGGACTGGTGTCGTGGAAGCGCCGCGAAGAGGATCATGTATAGCGCGACCGCGAAGTAGAGCGCTACGGCCACCCGGGGTGCGACGAGCCCGATCAGGATCGCGACCAGGTACCCGCCGAGCACGGGAAGCAGTTCGAGGGGCTCATCCTGCTGCGCTTCGCCGGCTTCCGGGGGCGAGGAGAGATGCTCGCGTCGGGCATAGGCGTCCAGGGCGAAGCCGAGAACCCGGATGGCCAGCAAGGTGAGCCCGTACATCGTCACAAAGACGCGCTCGCTTGTGTTGGAGTGCAAGGCGTCCGCGACTAGTTTCGTCGGGAATGGCAGGAACGCCACCACGAGCAACACCAGCAGGTTGATTCGCAGAAACAGCGGATCTGTCCGCGTGAGCCCCTCGGTGAGCTGCGTGTGTCCCAGCCAGGCTGCGCCGATCGTGAGGAAGCTGACGACATACGCGAAGTAGAACGGCCAGGCTTTGAGCACCTGTTCGAGTGCTGTGCCCGGCGGATGAATCGCGATGTCGAGCACGAGCAGCGTCGCGGCGATCGAGAACACGCCGTCGCTGAACGCTTCCATACGCGTAGTGCTGAGCGATCGGCGCGCGCGCGGCAAGTCGTCGCCGGAGGCCATGCGGCATCCTTACAGGTCGCCGATCGAGACTCAGATGGCCCAGCCACGAGCGGCCAGGGGCAGGCGAAACACGGACTGGCGACCGTATTACTCCCGGATGCTCGCCAGCCCCTCCGAGGCGCATAGTGCGCCGCAGAAGGACGGTGCGGGGGGCGGAGATCTCTCGCGGCTATCACGATGAGGAGGTCAGATCGTGTCTACGCTTGATGAGGAGCACGGTGCACTAGCACGCGCTTGGTGGTTGGTGATGTTGTTCGGCGCGGCGGTATTCTGCGTCGGCGTCTTCTTCGTCGTTTCACCACACGAAACGCTGAGCACGTTCACCGTGATCGCCGGGATCTTTCTGCTGGTCGACGGGTTACTGGCAATCGGCACGTCGATCTTCGCCAGAGGGGAAGGGCGCGGCATGCTGGCGTTGATCGGGGTGCTCAGCGCGATCGCCGGCCTGGTCCTCATCAAGAAACCGTTCGGCACGCTCGTCGTCTTCGTGCTCGTCCTCGGAGTGTGGTTCATCGTGGCCGGCGTGGTGCGCTTCGTTTCCGCTTTCGGTGAGCCCGAGGGGCGTGCGTCGAACATCGCGATCGCGATCCTCGACGTAGTCGCCGGCATCGTCATCCTGTCCTGGCCCGGTATCGGCCTGACCACGCTCGCAGTGATAATCGGCATCGTGCTAATCGTGCGCGGCGCCCTGTTCTTCATAGGCGGCTGGGAGCTGCGCCGACTCGGTCACGAAGCCGACAGCGCACTAAGGGCGCACCCCGCAACCTGACAGTCGAAATACCTGGGGTCGTGGCGCGGGGCGTCGAATGGTTTGTCCGAGCGCCGTAGACCCGCGTAGGTGGGCCGCCGACGCTGACAATCAGAACCTCGTTCAAACAAAAGGAGAGCCGATGTTCAAGACCTTCAGCAGACCGGCAGTCGTAGCGGCAATTCTGCTTCTCCCGATAGGGCTGGCCGCGTGTGGCGAATCGTCTGAAGAAAAAGCGACAGCGCAGGTCTGCTCCTCCACCAAGGAAATCCAGGCCCAGCTCTCCAAACTGTCAAGCCTGTCGATTTCCTCAACGGCACCGGAAGAAATCAAGACCGCCGCCGAAGTGATGAAAAAGGAAGCGGCGAAGATCAACGAATCCGTCTCCGAATCTGCCCGCTTCGAGCAAGAGTCAAGTGGAAACCGCGCAGAAAGCGCTCCAGGCCGAGCTTGTAGCACTCGCGAAAGACTGCGGCGTCAACAGCAAAATCCTCAGGGAACGTCGAAGCCGTGCTCAAGGAATCCGCGCCCGCGGTGAAGACTGCGGTCGCCGGGCTTGCGGTGAGCTACAAGCAGGCATTCGAATCCCTGAAATGCTCTTAGCTCGGTGTTGAGGGCCTCTCTCGGCGAGATTCCACGATGACTGCGGGCGGCGGAATCCGGGGTCGCCATCGCCACCGAGGGCACGTACTGGACGCGCGACTCGTCTGCATGAAGTAAAGGGACTCGCCTGCGGAAAAGCACCGACTTTGGCGCGGGCTTTCGCGGGATGCCCAGAGGGCGGACAAAAGGCATGGTTTATTGCGAATGCGCCCGGCGACGGGCGAACTACGAAGCCTGAACAGGAGATCGAATGAGCGACAACCCGGTTTTCATCTACGCCGCGACCTACGCCGACCGCGCCGGCGCCGAAGCGGACTACGACGCCCTTCTTGAACTGCATGCGGCGAAGCTCGTGGGCACCTATGACGTTGCGCTGGTCACCAAGGACGCTGATGGCAAGGTCCAGGTCGAGAAGCACGAGAAGCCCACCCAGCACGGAGCATGGGGAGGCATCGCCGTCGGAGCGGCGGTCGGGGTCGTGGCCGCGCCAGCGGTCATCCCCGCGGCACTGGTCGGCGGTGTCATCGGAGGTCTCGGCGGACACTTCAAAAAGGGCATCCCGGGGGACGCCGCCAAGGAACTGGGCGACCTCATCGAAGCCGGAGAGGCAACGCTGTTCGTGATCGGCGAATCGCGCCTTGAAGAACAGCTCGACAAGCTGCTCACGCGCGCTGAAAAGACGGTCGAGAAGGAAATCGACGTCGACGCCAAGGAGTTCAAGAAGGAACTCGACAAGGCCGAGAAGGAATACGCGGCGGCCTAGCCGGCCGATATCCCAGCGTGTGAGCGTGGAAGGGCGTGAACGAGGTGTCGAGTAAGGCAGCCGCGGCAGCGGCCGGCGGTGTTCTGCTGACGCTGTGCGCGGGCCAGTTCCTGATGATGCTCGACAGCTCGGTGATGAACGTGTCGATCGCGACGGTCGCAAAGGACGTCGGCACGACCGTCACCGGGATCCAGACGGCGATCACGCTCTACACGCTGGTGATGGCCGCGTTCATGATCACCGGCGGGAAGGTCGGCCAGATCATCGGCCGCAAGCGCGCCTTCGCGATCGGGTGCGTGATCTACGGCTGCGGCTCGTTCATCACGGCGATCTCTACGAGCCTCGGGGTGCTGCTGCTCGGATGGTCCTGCCTCGAGGGCATCGGGGCGGTGCTGATCCTGCCGTCGATCGTCGCGCTGGTGGCGGTGAACTACGGAATCGACGAACGGCCGCGCGCCTACGGGCTGATCGCCGCCGCGACCGCGATCGCGATCGGGGTCGGCCCGATCGTTGGCGGCCTGTTCACCACCTACCTCTCGTGGCGCTGGGTGTTCGCGGGCGAGGTAGTGATCGTGCTGGGGATTCTCGTCCTCGCCCGCCGCATACCCGAGGGGCCGCGTGAGAAGGGGGGGCACCTGGACCTCGTGGGGACAGCGCTGTCGGCGCTTGGACTCGGGCTGATCGTGTTCGGGGTCCTGCGTTCGGGCGTGTGGGGTTTCGTCAAACCCAAACCGGGGGCCCCCGAATGGATCGGGCTCTCGCCCGTGATCTGGCTGATGCTCGCGGGCGCTCTGGTCATCTATCTGTTCATTGAGTGGGAGGATCGGGTGCTCGCCCGCGGCGGCGAGCCGCTGATCGACCCCAAGATCCTGCAGGTCCACGTGCTGCGCGGCGGCCTGAACTCGTTCTTCTTTCAGTTCTTCGTGCAAAGCGGCGTGGCCTTTGCCGTCCCGCTGTTCCTCTCGGTCGCGCTCGGGCTCTCCGCGATCCAGACAGGCGTGAGGTTTCTGCCGCTGTCGATCGCCCTGATCCTCGCGGCAGCCGGCATCCCCAAGCTCTTCCCCAAAGCATCGCCGCGCCGGGTGGTCCGGCTCGGTTTCATTGCGATGTTTGCCGGCCTCGTGATCTTGGTCGCGGCGCTCCAGGAAGGCGCGGGTGCGGAGATAACCACCTTCCCGATGCTGCTCGTCGGCCTGGGAATCGGAGCGTTGTCCTCCCAGCTCGGGGCCGTCACCGTCTCCTCCGTTCCCGATGAGCAGAGCAGCGCGGTGGGCGGGCTGCAGAACACGATCACCAACCTCGGCATCTCCATGGGCACCGCGCTGACGGGAGCGATCGTCATCGCGGCGCTCAGCACCTCGTTCCTGACGGGGGTGCAGCAAAACTCCGCCGTCCCCGCGCCGGTCAAATCGCAGGCCTCCACCCAGCTCGCCGGAGGCGTCCCCTTCATCTCCGACAAACAATTGACGGAGGCGCTCCACAAGGCCCATGTGCCACCAAGGGCCACAGACGCCATCGTCGAAGAGAACGCGAAAGCGCGCCTCGACGGGCTGCGCGAGGCACTGTCGATACTCGCAATCTTCGCCTTGATCGGACTGGCCTTCAGCCGGCGGATCCCTGCCGACCCACCCGGTTCGTCGAAAGAACCGGCTCCCGCGGCAGAAACGGCCCCCATAACGCAAACGGCTGCAGCAGCGTGACTTTGCCCAGCTCAGCCACAAAGGATCGTGGTCGCGGATGCCTGAGGGTCTTTCAGCGACCGAGGTGGGCAAAGAGATCGCCGAGCATCGCGAGCACCACGCCCCAGAGGATCACTCCCGGCGTGACCGCTACGTTTCGATCGCTGAGGCCGTGCTGCTCTCGCTCGTGGCGATCATGGCCGCATGGTCGGGGTACGCAGCGGCCAAGTGGGGCACCGACTCCTCGCTTTCACTGGCGAAAGCCTCCTCCACACGGACGAAAGCCAACCAAGCCGCCATCGAAGCGACGCAGATCCGCACGCTGGACTCGGTGGACTTCAATGCCGCAATCACTGCCTACGCCTCGCACAATCCCCTGCTCTTCCGCGTCGCGCTCAAGCGGCTGCGCCCGAGCGCACTCGCCGCCGTCGAAGCATGGCGGGCCACCAAGCCCCTCACGAACCCAAACGCGCCAGCGGATCCGTCTGACATGCCGCAGTACCGGATACCACAACAGGCCCAAGCCAAGGCCCTGAACGCGAAGGCCGATGCCTACTTCAACCGCGGCCAGTCAGCCGCTGGAACGGCAGACAAGTACGTGCGCCTCACAGTCTTCCTGGCGGCCGTCCTATTCCTCGTCGGGATCGGTAGCCGCCTTCCGCTGCCCGCCGCTCGCTACGGGCTGGTCGGGGTCGCCAGCGTGATGTTCGTCGTATCGGTCGTGGAGCTCCTCAGCCTTCGGGGACCACCGAGCTGACGCCGCGTAGCGCCTCCCAATGCCGCGGGTGGGGGACGCGCTTCCCGAGCCGGATAAGCGAGCAGTAGTGCTCGGATAGGTCGGTGGCGGCGACGAGCTTCCCGATGGGCAGGTACCGCAGGCCGGGCAGGATCTCGCTCGTGAAAACCGCTGGGTCGGGTCGCCCCCCGGCCCACGCCTTGACGGCGACGCGTTCGCGCGGCGAAGGTTCGACGTTCTGCTTTCGCGCGCCCGTGAGACAATCCGTCTGCCTTACGACGAACCGAGCGAGAAGGCCTACTTGAAGGCGGGCCAAGAGATCGCTAACCAAAGTGAGGTCTTGCTTGCCGTCTGGGACGGCCAACCAGCGGGAGGTCTCGGCGGCACCGCCGACGTCGTTCGTTATGCGCTTGGGAGCGGCACGAACGTGAAAGTCGTTTGGCCTGCGGGCTGCGCCCGCGTATGACGTGGTTGATCCGGCCAGGGCTTGGCTGATCCCGCCCGTGGCGTGCTGTCACGGCTAGTCCAGCTTCCCGACCCCCTATCTGCTCTCCCTACTCCACCGCGAACGCGACGTACTTCGTCTCGAGGTACTCCTCGATCCCCTCGAAGCCGCCCTCGCGGCCGAAGCCCGACTGCTTGACGCCGCCGAAGGGGGCGGCGGCGTTGGACACCATGCCCTGGTTGAGCCCCACCATCCCGGTTTCGATCCCCTCGCACACGCGGAAGGCCCTGCCGAGGTCGCGCGTGTAGACGTAGGCGACGAGCCCGTACTCGGTGCGGTTGGCGGCGGCGATCGCCTCCGCCTCACTCGTGAACGCGCACACCGGAGCGACCGGGCCGAAGATCTCCTCGCTCAGCAGCCGCGCATCCGCGGGCACGTCGGCGAGCACGGTGGGCTCGAAGAAGTAGCCGCGGCCGTCCACGGCGCTGCCGCCGATCAGCACCTTCGCGCCGCGATCCGCGGCATCGCCGACGAGCTCCTCCACCTTGCCGCGCTGAGCAGCGTCGATCAGCGGCCCGACGTCCACGCCCTCATCGGTGCCGCGGCCGAGCTTCAGCTCGCTCATGCGCTGGGCGAGCCGTGCGGCGAACTCGCCGGCAAGCGACTCGTGCACGTGGAAGCGGTTGGCGGCGGTGCACGCCTCGCCGACGTTGCGCATCTTCGCGAGCATCGCGCCGTCCACCGCCGCGTCGAGGTCGGCGTCCTCGAACACGACGAACGGAGCGTTGCCCCCGAGCTCCATCGACACCCTCAGCACCTGATGCGCCGACTGCTCGATCAGCCTCCGTCCGACCTCTGTGGACCCCGTGAACGAGAGCTTGCGCGTGCGCGGATCCTTCAGCAGCGGTTCCACCACCGCGCTCGAGCGCCTCGCCGTGATCACGTTGAGCACGCCCTCGGGCAGTCCCGCCTCCTCGAGGATGCGCGCGAGCGCGAGCATCGAGAGCGGCGTCTGCTGCGCGGGCTTCACCACCATCGTGCAGCCGGCGGCGATCGCCGGAGCGATCTTGCGCGTCCCCATCGCGGTGGGGAAGTTCCAGGGCGTGACGAACACACACGGTCCCACCGGCTGGTGCATCGTGAGGATCCGGCCATTGCCCGTCGTGTTCACCATGTAGCGGCCGTGGATCCGCACCGCCTCCTCGGAGAACCAGCGGAAGAACTCTGCGGCGTAGGTGATCTCCGCCCGCGACTCGGCGAGCGCCTTACCCATCTCGAGCGTCATCAGCAGAGCGAGTTCGTCGCGCTGCTCGACGATCGCCTCGAATGCCCGGCGCAGGATCTCGCCGCGCTCGCGCGGAGCGTGAGCGCCCCACGCCGCCTGCGCGTCCGCGGCGGCGGCGAGCGCGTCGAGCGCATCCTGCTCCTGGGCGTCCGCCACCTCCACCAGCGCCTCGCCCGTCGCCGGGTCCTCGACGGGGAGCGTGCCGCCGCCCGAGGCCGCGCGCCAGCGCCCGCCGATGAAGAGCTCCTTCGGTGCCCGGTCGAGCACCGCCTGCTCTGAGGGAGCCGCCGTGATCGTGCCGTCGCTCACCGATCCAACGTACCAAGCACAACCCATCCTGCAGGGCTAACGGCCGTCCCGGCGGTGCCGAGAGGGAGCACATGCGAGCCCAGCTCGACCGCTACCGCGGCAGCCTGCCAGTGTTTGGGTCCTCGAGCATGTCGCACACGCGAAGCACACGCACAGGCGCGAATGCTCGCGGGCGCCCCCGCCCGGGCCGCGCGATGCTCGCCCCACTGCTCGCGCTCGCCGCGCTCGGCCCGGGCGCCGCCGCGAGCGCTCGCGTGCCCGTGAAACCGAGCGCCCACGCATCCGCAGCCGCGACGATGCTGATCGAAGGCGCCGGCGACGGACATGGCGTGGGCATGAGCCAGGATGGCGCCTACGGCTTCGCGCGGCACGGCTGGAACTACCAGCAGATCCTCGCCCACTACTACACGGGCACCACGCTCGGCGTCGCTCCCGCGAAGGCAACCATCAAGGTGCTCGTCGGCTCGAAGGTGGTGAAGCTGCCCCTCGAGCGCTACGTGCGCCGCGTCATCGCCGCGGAGATGCCCTCCGAATGGCCCGCCGCGGCGCTTCAGGCGCAGGCCGTGGCGAGCCGCACGTACGCCCTCACCGCGCACGCCGGCGGCTCGCGCTTCGACGTCTACTCCGACACGCGCTCGCAGGTCTACGGCGGCGCCGCCGCCGAAACCGCTCCCACGAGCGCCGCCGTCGCCGCCACCGCCGGCCAGATCGTGCTGTACGGCGGCCATCCCGCGACGACGTATTTCTTCGCGAGCTCCGGCGGCATGACCGAGGACATCCAGAACTCGTTCCTCGGCTCGGCGCCCGAGCCGTGGCTGCGCGGCGTGCCCGACCCGTACGACAAAGGACGGGCTGCGAGCTGGCGCGTGTCGATGAGCTTCAGCTCCGTGGCGACGCGGCTGCAGGGCCTCGTCAAGGGCGCGTTCCGCGGCATCGAGGTGCTGCGGCGCGGCATCTCTCCGCGCATCGTCTCGGCGCTCGTGCTCGGCTCGCGCGGGAGGACGCCCGTCGACGGCCCCGAACTCGCGGCGCGCCTCGGCCTCGACAGCACGTGGGCGTACTTCAGCGTGCGCCGCGGAGCGACGGTCAGGCGCGAGCCCGATCACAGCGGGCTCCCGGCCGCGAACCTCCCGCATAGCACCCCGGTCGCGCCGCACGCCCCGTCGGCCGGCAAGCAGGGCGGCGCCCAGGCTCCCAGTGCGGGCAAACCCGCCTCTGCCGCGGGCGGCGTCGTCGCCGGCTAGCGCTCTAGGCAACATCCGTCCGCGCGGCGTGCCCGCCGTCCGCTGCCCGTGCAAGATGGTCCGGTATCGGTGGCGCCTGCCGATAACCGGACCATGAGAGCAACAAGCACCAACTCCGGGCTGCTCGCCTGCACCGTGCTGGCGTCCTCGCTCGCGCTGCTGGCTCCCTCCGGCGCACCCGCCTACACGGAGCGCTCCGTTGGCACGCCCGAACAGGTCGCATGGGTGCGCAGCGCCGCACAGCGCTTCCTCTCGGCGGAGCTGAAAGGCGACGGCGCGGGCGCCTGCGCGATCCTCAACGCACCGCTCCGCGCCACCGTCCACCGCCGCACGTGCGCACAGCGCTGGGACGCACGCCTCGCAGTGATGCTGCGCCGCCATGGCGCGCGAGCGAGCCTGCGTGCACAGCTTCGCGCAACGTCTTCGGCGCGAGTGGTGGTTCACGGGGACGTCGCCTCGATCGAGCTGCCGGCGCCGCTCATCGCCGGTCCCAACCGCTTCCTGTGGACCGAAAACTGCTGGATGCTCACGGGCTGAACGCGGCGACGCACGGACGCGTACGCTGCGCCGCGTGAGCCGCCCGCTGCTGATCGCCGACGTCCCCTGGCTGCTGTACCGATCCTTCTTCGGCCTGCCCTCGTCGATCAAGGGATCCGACGGCCGGCCCGTGAACGCGTTGCTCGGCACCGCCAACGCGCTGCTCGCGCTGATCGACGGTGTGCCCCCCGAGGACGCTCCGCGAGCGGTGGTGGCATGCATGGGCGCCGAGAACGCCGCTTACCGCGTGCGCCTCTACCCGCCCTACCACGCCCATCGCGATCCGATGCCTGACACCCTGCGCCTGCAGTGGGAGCGGGCGCCCGCGCTGCTCGAGAGCCTCGGCTGGCTATGCCCCACGAGCGCGGAGCTCGAGGCCGACGACCTCATGTACTCGCACGCGCTCGTCGAGGAACGCGCCGGGGGATCCGCGCGGCTTCTCACGGGCGACCGCGACCTGTACGGAGCCGTCGGCGAGCGGGTGGCTGTGATCGAGCTGAAGAAGGGCGGCGAGCACGGCCTGATCGGCACCGAGGGGGTGCGCGAGCGCTACGGCGTCGGCCCCGAGCTGGTCCCCGACCTGATCGCGCTGCGCGGAGACCCCTCCGACGGGATCCCGGGAGCACCCGGCGTCGGTGCGAAGACCGCCGCCGAGCTGCTGCGCGAGCACGGTTCGCTCGAGCGCGTGATCGACGCTGCGACGGCGAGTGTCGCGGGCGACGGCTCCGCCCCGGCGATGCGCCCGCGCACGGCCGCCGCCGTCGCCGAGAACGCCGAGCTGCTGCGAACGTTCAAGGAGATCGCCACGCTGCAGCGGGTGAAGGTGAAGCGTCCCGCCGACGCGCCCACCGACTTCGCGGGGGGCGCGCGCCACGCCGCCGAGCTCGGCATGCGCAGGCTCGCCGAGCGTCTCGAGCGACTCGCCGAGGGCTAGCGCGAACCGCGCCAGCGAACAGGCTCCCCCGCTCAGGGAGTGAACTTGACGGTGATCACGTCGCCGTCTCGCATCGGATAGTCGCGGCCCTCGAGCCGCAGCGAGCCGCGCTCGCGCGCGCCCGCATAGCCGCCGGCATCCACCAGCTCGCTCCATCCGATCACCTCCGCGCGCACGAAGCCCTTCTGGATGTCGCTGTGGATCTCACCGGCGGCGTGCCAGGCGGTGAGCCCGTCGCGCAGATGCCACGACTGCGCGGGCTTGCCCTCACCCGCGGTGAAGAACGCAATCAGCTCGAGCAGCGTGAACGCCTCGCGCACCACACGCTCGAGCCCGGACTCGCTCACGCCGAGCTCCGCGCGCATCGCCGCCGCGTCCTCGTCCTCGAGCTCGGCGAGCTCGGACTCGATGCGCGAGGAGATCGCCACCGCGCGTGCGCCCTGCGCGGCGGCGTGCTCTGCAACCGCCGCAGGCACCTCGTCGGAGCCCTCGTCGACGTTCGCCACGAACAGCACGGGCTTCGCCGTGAGCGAGCCGAGATCGCGCGCAGCCCCGGGCGCCTCCTTTGGCACGGGGATGCCGCGGGCGGGACGCCCCGCGGCGAGCTCCTCGACCACGCGCCGCAACCACGCCTCCTCGGCAACCGCCGCCCGGTCGCCGCTCCGCGCCTGCTTGGCGACGCGCTCGACGCGCCGTTCGGCCTGCTCGAGATCGGCGAGCACGAGCTCGGTCTCGATCGTCTCGATGTCGCGCAGCGGGTCCACGCGCCCCTCCGGGTGGACGACGCTCTCCTCGCCATGGGCCCGCACGACGTGCACGAGCGCATGCGTCTCGCGGATGTTCGCGAGAAAGCGGTTGCCGAGCCCCTCGCCCTCGTGCGCACCCGCCACGAGGCCGGCGATGTCGTGGAAGTCGATCGTGTCCCAGACGATCTCCGACGCGCCCACCGTGCTCGCCACCTGCTCGAGCCGCTCGTCGCGCACGGGCACGACGGCGACGTTCGGCTCGATCGTCGTGAACGGGTAGTTCGCCGACTCCGCCCCTGCTTTCGTGAGCGCGTTGAACAGCGAGGACTTGCCCGCGTTGGGCATACCCACGATTCCGATGCGCGTGCTCATCGCCCCTGCGCTCCGGACGCGAGGGCGGACACGGCCAGTCCGAGCGAAGCGCCGGCGAGCACGTCGGAGGGGTGGTGCACTCCGAGGTACAGGCGCGAGGCGGCGAGCGCGAGCGCCAGCGTGTAGAGCGGGGCGGCGGGCAGCCCGGCGCGCGCGTAGGCGCTCGCGCCCGCGAACGAGGTCGCCGCGTGGGCGCTGGGGAAGCTCAGTGCCGTGGGGGTGCCGGTGAGCGGCGGCAGCCCCGCGAGCTGCGGACGGCGCCTGCGGACGGCGAGCTTGAGGACGGTGTTGAGCGTGTAGGCGGCGAGCACCGTGCCGGTGGCGCGGCGCCATTCGCCGCGCCTGCCGCCGTCGAGCGCAGCCGCCGCCGCGCCGATGGCGAGCCACACCGCCGCGTGCTCGCCGATACGCGAGAAGCGGGCGACAGCCCGCTCGGAGGCGGGGGTGTGCAGGCGCGTACGCGCGAGCACGAGCAGACGCTCGTCCATCGCGCCGAGCGCGCCCGCCCTATCCGAAGCCGAGGTGTGGCTCGCTGCTCTCGGCACCGACGTAGACGATCTGGCCGAGGTACACCCGGATCGGGCCGTCCTCGCTGTCGATCTCGTGCCACCCGCCCTCGCCGAGCGCGTCGTAGAGGTCCTTCAGCTCCTTCTCGGACACCCTCAGCGCGAGCACCTGGCCGCCCTGGAAGCCGATGCTTATCCGCCGGTGCTCGATGGCCATCAGTGGCGCTCCGCCGGCTGCACGATCTCGGTGAGCACGCCGCCGGTGGAGCGCGGGTGCATGAACGCAACGCGCGATCCGCGGATGCCCGTTCGCGGCGCTTCGTCGATCAGCTTCAGCCCTGTCCGGCGGCAGGCGTCGAGGGTGGCCTCGATGTCCTCCACCTGGTAGGCGACGTGATGCAGGCCCGGTCCCCTGCTGGCGAGGAACTTCCCCACCGGCGTCTCCGGGCCGAGCGGGGCGAGCAGCTCGACGTGGTTCTCCCCGACGTCCAGCAGCACCGCCTCCACCCCCTGCTCCTCGACGATCTCGCGGTGCGCGACGTCGAGCTCGAAGGCGTCGCGATAGAGGTCCATGGCGGGCTCTATCGCCTCCACGGCGACGCCTATGTGGTCGATGCGGCTGAACACCGGCCCCAGTCTATAGCCGGCTGCCTCCGTCCTCCTCGGTCGGATTCTTCGGCACGATCGGCTGCGGCGCGGGCACCGGCGCGGCCTCCGTCGCCGCCACCACCCTCAGCCCGACACCCGGCGCGCGCTCCAGGCGCGGCACACCAGCCATGATCCGCTCGATCGCCTCCCGCTCGAGCACCTCCTTCTCGAGCAGCTCTTCGGCGAGCGCATCGAGCTGGCGGCGATGCGCGACGATCATCTTCTGCGCAGCCCGCCGTGCTTCCTCGATGACGTCCTGGCGCTCCTCGTCGCGGATCCGCAGCGTCGTCTCCGACAGGCGCACGTCGCCGTCGGGGGCGCGACCGACGCCGGCCGGTTCCCATCGCGTAGTCGTGAACCATCGACTGCGCGATGTCCGCCACGCGCTTGAGGTCGTCGGAGGCGCCGGTGGTGATCGCACCGAACACCACCTGCTCGGCGATGCGGCCGCCGAGCAGCACGGTCATGTAGTCGAGCAGCTCCTCGCGCGTCTTCAGGTAGCGATCCTCCGCCGGGAGGTTGAGCGTGTAGCCGAGCGCTCGCCCGCGCGGGACGATCGAGATCCGGTGCACGCGGTCCACCGACGGCAGCAGCTCCCCGCACAGGGCGTGGCCCGCCTCGTGGTAGGCGACGACGCGCTTCTCGTGCGGGGTGAGCACGCGCTTGGACTGCACCCCTGCGATCACGCGCTCGATCGCCGAGTCGAAGTCGCGGATCGAGATCAGCGTCGCGCCGCGGCGCGTGGCGAAGATGGCGGCCTCGTTGCAGATGTTGGCGAGGTCCGCGCCGGTGAGCCCGCTCGTCTGCTGCGCAACGAGCGAGAGGTCGACGTCCGCCAGCGGCTTGTCACGCGTGTGCACCTGGAGCACGCCGAGGCGGCCCTTCACGTCGGGCGGCACGACGAACACCTGCCTGTCGAAGCGGCCCGGGCGCAGCAGCGCGGGGTCGAGCTTCTCGAGCAGGTTCGAGGCAGCGATCACCACGACGCGGCCGCTCGAGTCGAAGCCGTCCATCTCGACGAGCAGCTGGTTGAGCGTCTGGTCCTTCTCGCCGGAGATGTCGGCGCCGCGGTGACCCCCGACGGCGTCGAGCTCGTCGATGAAGATGATCGCGGGTTCGTGCTTGCGCGCGACCGCGAACAGGCGGCGGATGCGCGCCGCGCCGAGGCCCGCGAACATCTCGACGAACGACGCCGCCGACTGCGCGAAGAACTCCGCGCCGGACTCGTTCGCCACCGCCTTGGCGAGCAGCGTCTTGCCTGTCCCCGGCGGTCCGTGCAGCAGGATCCCCTTCGGCACCCGCGCGCCGAGCGCCTGGAAGGATTTCGGGTCGCGCAGGAACTCGACGATCTCCTGGAGCTCCGCCTTCGCCTCGTCCACACCGGCGATGTCGTTGAACGTCACCCCCCGGTTCGTCGACGGTTTGATGCGCTGCGGCTTGACGCGCGGCATCACCTTCAGCGTGCGCCACATGAGCCCGATCAGGCTCACGAAGAACAGGATCGCGATGACCGGCTCCCACGCAAGTGCGAAGTTCTGGATTTCCTGCGCGAACGACGTCTTCGAGCCGGCGGGCTGGACGGCGACGGCGGGCGTGTGAACGGGCGTGCGATGTTGGGCGGCGGCGTGCGCGAGCGCGGGATGGCTGACGGTGGCATGCGCGCCCGAGGGCGTGCCGATGCGAACCGTCCCGGCCTGCGGCCCGGTTGCCGTGTGGGCGCCTTCGGCGCCTTCGGACTGCGTCGCAGGCCCCCTTGCCTGGACGCTCACCACTCCATCCCTTCAACCATCGCCACCATCCTTGGGGCATCGTTGACTCGCGTCTGTGCTCATTATGCGCGAAGAGCGGCCGTTTGTCGACGGCGCGCGCGGAAGCGGCGAGCCCGCAGGCCTCAGCTCTAGCCGAGGATCCGCTCGGCGAGATCGCGGAACATGCCCGCCGCGAACTCGAGATCGCGCACGTCGATGCGCTCGTCGGCGCCGTGCACGAGCGGCGCCGCCTCCACCAGCGGCTGATGGCGGTGGGGGAAGAAGCCGTAGGCGACGCAGTCCGGGAACGCCGTGCGGAAGTGACGCGAGTCGGTGAAGCCGGGGAGCACCACGGGCACCACCTGCGCGCCCGGATCGCACTCGGCGATCCACGCCGCGAGCGTGTCCATCAGCTCCGACTGCAGCGGCGAGCGGTTGCCCACCACGCGCTCGTTGAACTCGATCCGCCACGGCTTCGCGCCGTCCGCGCCGTTGCCGAGCACCTCCTCGATGTCCTCGAGCACCTCCTCTTCGCCGAGGCCGGGGGGCACGCGGCAGTCCACCTTCAGCTCCGCGCGGCTGGGGATCACGTTCACCTTCTCCGAGGCGCTGATGCGCGTGGGCGTGAACGTCACCCCGAACATCGGCTCGAACATCGTTGCCAGGCGCGGGTCGGCGTCGCGCATCCTGCGCAGCGAGCCCGCCGGGTCCTCGGGCGTCTCGCCGATCCCGCGCAGGAACGCCTGCGGCTCGGCCGTGAGGCGATACGAGGGCTGCTTGCGCCCGAGCCGCTCGAGCACCGGCGCCATCTTCAGCAGCGCGTTCTCCCCCATCGCCGGCATCGACGCATGGCCGGCGACGCCGTCGGTGAGCACGCTGAAACGGAACACCCCCTTCTCGGCGCAGCACACGCCGTACAGCCGCCTGCCGCCGTACTCGAACACCGCCCCGCCGCCCTCGTTGACGAGCAGGTCACAGCGCACCTTCTCGGGATGCTCGCGCGTGATCCACTGCGCTCCCAGCGAGCCACCGGTCTCCTCGTCCACCACCGCCACCATCAGCAGCTCGCCGCGCGCCGGGCGCCAGCCGGAGCGCCCCAGCGACGCCGCCGCCGCCACCTCGGCGGCGACCTGCGACTTCATGTCGAGCGCGCCGCGCCCCCACAGGTAGCCGCCGTCGATCTCGCCCGACCACGGATCGTGCGTCCACTCCGACGGGTCGGCGAGCACCGTGTCGACGTGGCCGAGGTAGCAGAGCGTCGGGCCCTGTCGCCGCGCCTCTCCGGTGCCGAGCCTCGCGACGAGGTTGGGACGCTCGGGCTCGGCGCCCAGCAGCTCGCAGCTGAATCCGGCGCGCTCGAGGTGCGTCCGCCAGGTACTCCTGCGCGGGGCGCTCGTTGCCCGGCGGGTTGACCGTGTTGAAACGGATCAGATGCGCGAGCAGCTCGTTGGCCTCCGCGCCGATCGAGGTCTCGCTCATCGCGGGGATCGTACGCCGATCTGCTCCTTCTCCTGCTCGGTGAGGGGGAAGTGGCATGCGGCGAGCGTGCCCGTGCCCTTGTCCTCGAGCGGCGGTTCCTGCTCGGCGCACAGCGCGCGCGCCTTCGGGCAGCGCGTGCGGAAGCGGCATGCGCTCGGCGGGTTGGCGGGGCTCGGCATGTAGCCGCGCAGCGGCGGCTCCTCGCTCCTGCGGCACGCTCGGGTCGGCGATGGGGACGGCCGACAGCAGCGCCCCGGTGTAGGGGTGACGCGGCCATGCCGTAGAGCTCGTCGCCGCCGCCGATCTCGACCACCTTGCCGAGATACATGACTGCGACGCGGTCGCACATGTGCCGCACCACAGACAGATCGTGCGCGATGAAGATGAGCGTGAGCCCGAGGCTCCGCTGCAGGTCGCGCAGCAGGTTGAGCACCTGCGCCTGGATCGAGACGTCGAGCGCCGACACGGGCTCGTCGGCGATCAGCAGCTTCGGCTTCAGCGCCAGTGCCCGCGCGACGCCGATGCGCTGGCGCTGGCCGCCCGAGAACTCGTGCGGGTAGCGGTTGTAGTGCTCGGGGTTCAACCCGACGGTGTCCATCAGGTCGGTGACCGCCTTCCTGCGCGTCGCCTTGCCGCGCTCGAGCCCGTGGATCGCGAACGGCTCGCCGATGATGGAGCCCACGGTCTTGCGCGGGTTCAGCGACGAGTAGGGGTCCTGGAAGATCATCTGCATCTCGCGCCGCGTCGCCTTCAGCCGCGCTCCCCTCAGCCGCGTGATGTCCTGCCCGTCGAAGCGCACTTCGCCCGATGTGGCGTCGAGCAGCCGCATGATCAGCCGCGCGGTGGTGCTCTTGCCGCATCCCGTCTCGCCGACGATGCCCAGCGTCTCGCCGCGGCGCACGTCGAAGCTCACGCCGTCCACGGCGCGCACGGCGCCGATCTTGCGCTGGAAGATGATCCCCTGCGTGATCGGGAAGTGCTTGACGAGGTTGCGCACCTCGCACGAGCGGCTCCTCGCCGTCCGTCCGCGCCGCATTCGCCGCGACCTCGGTGGACGGGCTCCCGGCGCCGGCGCCGAACGCGTCCGCGGCGGTGCCCTCGGGCTCACCCTCCGCCGGCGCGGCGCCCCCCGCTAGAGGCGCCGAGCTCACGCGATCCCCTCGCTCGAGGCGACCGCCGCAAGCGCCTCCTCGGGCATGCGTCCGGCGCGCAGCTGCTGCCACAGCGCTCGCCGCACCTGCGGCTCGAGCAGGCACGCCACGTGGTGGCTCGGCCGCTCGGGCACCGGCTCGAGCCGCGGGTCGATGCGAGCGTGGTCGGGCTGCGCGTAGGGGCAGCGCGGGTGGAAGTGGCAGCCCGACGGCCGCCTGATGAGGCTCGGCGGGGTCCCGGGGATCGGCACGCAGCGCCTCCTCGCGGGACGCCGCGATCGTCGGGATCGACCTCAGCAGACCCCAGGTGTACGGGTGTTCGGGCGCGCGCGAACATGTCCTCTGCCGAAGCGGTCTCCACGATCCGTCCGGCGTACATCACCGCGACGTCGTCCGCCATCTGCGCCACCACGCCGAGATCGTGCGTGATGATCACCACCGCCATCGAGAGCTCGCGCTGCAGGCGCGCGAGCAGCGCGAGGATCTGCGCCTGCACGGTGACGTCGAGCGCGGTCGTGGGCTCGTCGGCGATCAGCAGCTTGGGGCCGTTGGCGAGGCCCATCGCGATCATCGCCCGCTGGCGCATGCCGCCTGAGAACTCGTGCGGGTACTCGCTCACGCGACGCTGCGGATCGGGGATCCCGACCAGGTCGAGCAGCTCGATCGCGCGCGCTCGCGCCTGCGAGCGCGAGATGTCCGAGTGCGCGCGCATCGCCTCGACGAGCTGGTCGCCGACGCGGTAGAAGGGGTGCAGGGAGGAGAGCGGGTCCTGGAAGATCATCGCGATCTCGTTGCCCCTGATCGACCGCAGCTCATCGTCGGGAAGAGACAGCAGGTCGCGCCCTTCGAACAGGATCCGCCCGGAGATGCGCGCGCCCTGCGCCCGCGTGAGCCCGAGCACGGTCATCGCCTCGACCGACTTCCCCGAGCCCGACTCGCCGACGATCCCCAGCGTGCGGCCCTTGTGCACCTGATAGGTGATGCCGTCCACCGCGTGCACGATGCCGTCTTCGGTGGCGAACTCCACCGCAGGTCCTCGACGCGCAGCAGCGGCTGCTCGGCAGAGCTCACGTCTCACCTCCGGGCCGCGGCAACGCTCGGCCGGCACACTCGGCCGGCGGAGCCGGGATGCGACGGAGCTCGCCCGCCGCGCAAGCGGCCGCGAGCTCCGGCGGATCACGGCGAAGCCTCATGAGAAGCGCACCCGCGGGTCGAGGTACGCATAGGCGATGTCCACGATGATGTTCGCGACGATGATGAAGAGCGCGGCGAGCAGCACCGTGCCCTGCACGATCGGGAAGTCGGAGTGGGTGATGGCGTCGTAGTTGAGGCGCCCGATCCCCGGGATGTCGAAGACGGTTTCCACGAGCACCGAGCTTCCGAGCAGAACGCCGATGTCGAGGCCGAGGATCGTCATGATCGGGTTGATCGCCGAGCGCACCCCGTGCTTCATCACCACCTGGCGCTCCGGCAGCCCCTTTGCGCGCGCGGTGCGGATGTAGTCCTCGCTCATCGTCTCGATCAGGCTGCTGCGCATCAGCCGCGCGTAGATCGCGGCGTTGCCGGCAGCCACGACAAACCAGGGCAGGATCAGCGAGGTGAACCATTTCCAGGGGTCGCTCGTCAGCGGCACGTAGCTGCCGGCGCCGGGGAAGATCTTCCACTTGCCGATGTCCGCCGCGAACAGGTACAGCGAGATCAGGCCGAGCCAGTATTCGGGCGCCGACACCAGAACCAGCGCACCGCCCATGCTGAAGCGGTCGAGGCGCGACCCCGGCCGCCGCGCCGAGATGATCCCGACGGTGAGCCCGGAGACGAGCCACACGACGGCGCCGCCCAGCACGAGCGACAGGGTGGCCGGGATGCGGCTCGCGATCAGGTCCTTGACGGGCGCGGTGCTGTAGTAGCTGTAGCCGAGGTTGAAGTGCAGGAAGATGCCCTTCAGGTAGACCCAGAACTGCGTGAAGAGCGGTTTGTCGAGGCCGAGGTCGGCGCGGATCTCGGCGATGATCTTCGGGTCCTGGAGGCGCCCGGCGCGCAGCTTCGCGGGATCGGCTGTCGGCAGCACGCGGAACATCACGAACAGCAGCGCCGAGACCAGGATCAGCAGCGCTACGCCCCACAGGCACCTGCGGATGATGTAGCGGGTCATGGCTGTGGACTCGATCTCCTCATCGGCCTGCCGCTCCCGGCGGCGGCGGCCGGCCTGGCTCCGGCCGCCGCCCGCCCGGTACGGCTCACCCGCTTACTTCAGCGAGGTGTAGTTGTAGTCCCACGAACCGATGTTCCACACGTCGCCCACGCCCGAGACGTTGGCTGCCTCGATGACGGGCTGCTTGTCCCAGTCGTAGGGGACAGCCGCCGCGTCGGCGACGAGTTCTTCGTCGATCTTGGCCCACGCGTTCGCGCGCGCCTGGGTGCCGACGACGTTTTCGGCGGATTTCATCGCCTTGTTGATCGTCGGGTTGTTGACCTGGCCCCAGTTCTGCGTTTCCACGCCGGGTTCGATCAGTTCACCGTCGAACGGGACGCTCAGGACCGCCTGCGCGTCGCCGAAGTCGGCGATCCAGCCCGACGTTCGGGCAGACGTCGATCTCTTCGCCGACGACGCCGCAGTACTTCGAGTACATGACCGACTGGTCGACGAGGTTGAGCTTCGTTTTGAAGCCCAGGCTCACGAGCGCCTGGTTGGCGATCTGGGCGTCCTCGGAGCGCCGGGCTGCCGGTCGAGCCGACGACCTGCAGCGTTTCCGAGCCGGTGTACTTGCCGCTCGGGTAGCCCGCGGCCTTCATGTACTTTTCGGCGACCGCCATGTCGCCCTGCGGGTGTTCGTTGTAGTCCACCTTCGGCCCCGCGAGCCCGCCGGCCTCTTCGAAGCCGGGGATTTCGGGGTAGATGAAGTGGGTCATCACGTTCGTGACGAGCTGCCCGCCGCGAACCTTGTCCATCGCTTCGCGGTCGAGCGCCGCCCAGTACGCCTTGCGCAGGTTGATGTTCTTGAACGGGCCGTGCGAGTTGTTGATGCCCACGTAGTGGTCGCCCGCGCCCGGCGAGATCAAGAGCTGCGGCCGGTATTTTTCGTACGCGAGCTTGACGATCGAGTTCGAGGGCGTGTCGTTCTGGACCATGCTCGAGCCTTCCAGCACCTGGCGGCCGATGACGTTCGGGTCTCCGCCGATCTGGATGTTGATCTGGTCGAGGTAGGCGGGCCGGAAGTCCGTCGCCGGGTTCCAGTTGGGGTTGCGCACGAGCGTCGCCGACTTGCCGGGCTGGTAGCCCACGCCGAGCACCTTGCCTTCGCTGTCCGCCTTCCACATGTACGGCCCCGTATCGACCTGGTAGTTGCCGTATTCGCTCGGTTTCTTGGCGTCGTACTTCTTCGCGTATTCCTCGGGCACCGGCGCGCTCAGCGGCAGCACGAGCGCGTTCGCGACGATCTGCCCCTTCGGTTCGGTCAAGTGGAAGACGATCGTGTACTTGTCCGGGGTCTGGATCCCGGGGATCGGTCCTCCTTTGGCCTTGCTCGCCCCTTCGACCGAGCTGAAGTAGGCGCTGAAGTAGGGGTTGGCGACGTTCGGGTTGGCGCCGCGATCGATCGCGTAGGCGACATCTTCAGCCGTGGCTTCGCGGTTCACCGGCGGGCTGAAGTGCACGCCTTTGCGGATGTGCACCGTGACGGTCTTCGCGTCGGAGGAGATCTGCGGCTGTCCTTCCGCCATGTCCGGCGTCGTTTCTTTGAACGTGTTCGGCTTGTACGAGTACAGCGGACGCTGCGTCGCGTACGTCGCCTCGTAGTCGATCGCGAAGTACGACAGGCCCGGGTCGATGTGCTGGAAGTCCTCATGGTTGAGGACCGTCAGCGTCCCCCCCTTTTTGCCTCCGGTGAGCGACTCTGTCGCCGGAGTCTGGATGCCGCCGGCGACGGTGATGCTCGCGTTGCCGGAGCTCGAGCTGCTGCTCGAGCCGCACGCGGCGAGTGCGAGCACCGCCACGCCCGCCAGCGCAGCCAGCGAGAGCGTTCTGATGGACCTCATATCGGGGCCTCCTCCGATTGTGTGTCGGTTGCCCGTCTCACCGGGCGATCTTGGGGTTGAGGGCGTCCTGCAGACCGTCGCCGAGCAGGTTGAAAGCCAGCACGGTGAGCAGCAGCGCAAGTCCTGGAAACGTCATGTACCACCACGCGGTGTTGAAGATGGGCGTCGCCTGCGGCGATCATCTGGCCCCAGCTCGCGGTCGGCGGCCGGATGCCGACGCCGAGGAACGAGAGCGATGCCTCGAGCAGGATGTTCAGGGGGATCAGCAACGTCGAGTAGACGATGATCGGCGCCACGAGATTGGGCAGGATCTCGCGGAACATGATCCTCGCGTTGGAGGCGCCGAGCGCGCGCGAGGCGTCCACGAACTCGCGCTCCCTGAGCGACAGCACGAGCCCGCGCACGATCCGGAAGATGTACGTCCAGTTGACGAGCGCGATCAGGAACAGGATCTCGGCGACGCCCGGCTGGATCGTGCCGCCGAGGCAGCCGCGCACGGCGCAGGCGGCGCCGATGCCGAGGCCGAGCAGGAGGATCGGGATCGACAGCACGACGTCGACGAAGCGCGAGAGCACGGTGTCGGTCCATCCGCGGAAGAAGCCGGCCACCACGCCGAGGGTGACGCCGATGATCGTGGCGATGCCGGTGCCGACGATGCCCACCAGCAGCGCCACCCGCGTCCCGTAGATGACGCGCGCCATCACGTCCTCGCCGAGCTGATCGACGCCGAACGGGTGCGCCGAGCTCGGCCCGAGCGGGCTTCCGAAGGCGTCCGTGAGGTTGGGGTTCTCGACGTTCGGGCCGGGCAGGCCGAGGGCTTTGACGATCAGCGGCGCGCTGAAGGCGACGATGATCAAGAAGGCGATGAAGGCGAGCGAGGCGATCGCCACGCGGTCGCGCCGGAATCTCCGCCAGAACAGCGCGAGCGGCGAGCGCGCGGCGATCTCGCCGCCCATCTCGAGGTACTCGAGCCCCTCTTGCGCGCCGGCTGGGCCCGGTACGAGGTCAGCGGCGCCGACGCTCATCTCGACGCCTCCCGCGAGCGAGGGATGATCCGGTCACCTTGATCCACCGACCATTCATGTTCTACATCTCCACGCGGGTCCCCTCCATGAGCGGGAAATACCCGCGCTCGTGCCGCAATACTCAACCCATGGAGCGACTCTTCGATGCGGAGCCCCAAGCTGGACCGCGGCGAGGCTGTGGAAGGGGAGCGGCCGCTGGCCGCGCGCGTGCGCCCCCGCAGCCTCGATGAGTTCGTCGGGCAGTCGCATCTGCTCGGCGAGGGCTCGGCGCTGCGTACCGCGATCGAGCAGGGACGGCCGCACTCGATGGTCCTGTACGGGCCTCCGGGTTCGGGCAAGACGACGCTCGCCCGGATCGTCGCGGAGCGCTCGCAGGCCGCCTTCGAAGAGCTGAGCGCCGTTCAGGTGGGCCGCGCGGAGGTGCGCGCGGTGATCGACCGCGCCGAGGAGCGCCGCGGTAGCGGCGGTCGCCACACGGTGCTGTTCCTCGACGAGATCCACCGCTTCAACAAGGCCCAGCAGGACGCGCTGCTGCCCGCCGTCGAGGAGGGGCTCGTGACGCTGATCGGTGCAACCACCGAGAACCCGGCGTTCGAGGTCAACGGAGCGCTGCTCTCGCGTCTGCGCGTCTACGCGCTGCAGGCGCTCACGCCCGAGGAGCTGCTCGCCGTCCTGCAGCGTGCGCAGGGCTCGGTGGGCGTCGAGCCCGATGCGCTCGAGTTCCTCGCCGCGCGCAGCGAAGGAGACGCGCGCACGGCGCTGAACGCGCTGGAGCTCGCCGGCGACACGGCGGCGCGGCGCGGCGAGGAGCGGGTCGGCATCGAGCGCGTCGAGGACGCGCTGCAGCGCCGCGCGGTGCTCTACGACAAGAAGGGCGACCGCCACTACGACTACATATCGGCGTGGATCAAGGCGACTAGAGGGTCCGACCCCGACGCATCCCTGTATTACCTCGCCGTGATGCTCGAGGGCGGCGAGGACCCGCGCTTCATCGTCCGGCGGATGGTGATCCTCGCCTCGGAGGACATCGGCAACGCCGACCCGGCGGCGCTGTCGGTCGCCACCGCGGCGGCGCAGGCGGTGGAGCACGTCGGGCTGCCCGAGGCCCGCTACGCACTTGCACAGGCCGCCATCTACCTCTCTCTCGCGCCGAAGTCCGACGCCGCCGGCCGCGCGCTCGGGGCCGCCCAGGCGCACGTGCGCGAGCACGGCGCGGCGCCGGTGCCCGGGTGGCTGCGCTCGGGGCCCCGTCCCGGGCAGGAGCGCGGCGGCTACGAGAACCCCCATGCGCAGCCCGGGCACCTCGGCCCGCAGGAGCTGATGCCCGCGGAGGTGGCGGGCGAGCGCTTCTACGACCCCGACGAGGCGGAGGCGCAGCTCGCGGAGCGCCTCGAACGGATCCGCCGGGCGCGGGGGCGTGAGGAGCGATAATCCTCGAGCGATGAGCGGCTCTGTGCAGACGCCCTCGCGAGAGGAGCTCGCGGCGCGGGATCCCGCCACCGGCGCGATCCTCGGATACGTGCCGGCAACCGCGCCCGAGGGGGTGGGCGAGGTGGTGGACGCCGTGGCGAAGGTGCAGCCGCTGTGGTCGCTCCTGCGCGTCAAGGACCGGGCGCGCTACATGCGCAGGATGGCGCAGGCGGTGATCGACGACTTCGACGAGCTGTGCGAGTCGATCTCCCGCGAGCAGGGGCGCCCACGCGCCGAGACGGCGGCGCTCGAGCTGCTGGCGGCGATCGACGCGCTCGTGTGGATCGCGGAGGAGGGCGCGGCGGTGCTCGGAGGCCGGCGGGTGCGTACGAGCCGCTCGCTCGCGATCGCCAAGCGCGCACGCATCGCCTACGAGCCGTTCGGCGTGATCGGCGTCATCGGAGCGGGCAGCGCGCCGTTCGCGCAGCCGCTCGGTCAGATCGCGGGAGCGCTGCTCGCGGGCAACGGGGTGACGTTCAAGCCGGCGGCGCGCGCTGCGCTCGCCGGAGAGCGGATCACGCGGGTCCTCGGCCGGGCGGGCCTGCCCGAGGGGCTCGTGCGGACCGTGCACGGCGGCGCCGAGGTGGGTGTGGCGCTCGCCCAGTCGCCGGTGGACAAGCTGCTGTTCACGGGCTCGCCGTCGGTGGGCCGCGCGGTCGCGCGCGCGTGCGTCTCGCGCGAGAAGGAGGTGACGGTGGAGCTCGGCGGCAAGGACGCGATGATCGTGCTCGCGGACGCCCACGTTCCGCGGGCGGTGGCGGGGGCGCTGTGGGCGGGCTGCGCCGGCGCGGGGCAGGCGCGCGGATCGGTGGAGCGCGTCTACGTGCTCGAGTCGGTCTACGAGCGCTTCCTCGCGGGCCTCGTGCGCGGCGCGCGTGCGCTGCACGTCGGGGACCCGGCGGATCCGCGGACGCAGGTGGGCCCGCTGTCCTCGCGGCGGCGCGCCGAGCACGTGCACGCGCTCGTCCAGGAGGCGGTGGCGGCGGGCGCGCACCTGCACTGCGGGGGCCCTGTCAACCCGCCGGGCTGCGACGCGGGCGCCTTCTACGCGCCCGCGGTGCTGAGCGGGGCGACGCACGACATGCGCGTGCTGCGCGAGCCGCTCGACGGCGCCCGTGCTCGTGGTGGTGCCCGTGGCGAGCATCGACGAGGCGATCGCGCTCGCCAACGACAGCGTCTTCGCGCTCGGGGCATCGGTGTGGACCGCCGACCGCTACCAGGGCGCACGCATAGCGCGCGACCTGCATGCCGGCATGGTGTGGCTCAACGACCACCTGCCCACGCCCACGGTGTCGAGGGGACCGTGGGGCGCGGCGGCGGGAGCGGGTCTCGGGCGCACGCTCGGCGAGGCGGGGCTGCGCGCCTGCGCCCAGGAAAAGCTGATCACCTGGGACCCGCCCTCGATGCGGGGCCTGTGGTGGGGTCCATACGACGAGACGAGCACCCGCGCCGCGCGTGCGGTGGCGCTGCTGCGCTCGGCGCGCGACACGGACCGCGAGCGGGCCTGGCGCCAGGGTGCCCTTGCGCTCAGCCGCCTCGGCGCGCGCGCCTTCTCGCGCGGCCTGCCGCGCGGCTAGCCCACGCGTCCGAGCCCCGCCGTTGCGGCTACGCTTGAGGCATGCCCGCCCAGGCCTATGCAGGCAAGGAGTGCGTGTGTCAGCTGCGCAGGGGGATCTGCGACCAGAGCTGCGTCCAGGGCATGCTCGACACGCCCTTCTACATCGCCTGCCTGCGACTCAGCGGGCGCCGCTGCGTCGTCGTGGGCGGCGGCGATGTGGGTCTCGAGAAGGTCGAGGGGCTGCTCGCCTGCGACGCGCTCGTGACGCTGATCGCCCCCGAGGCGGTGGCACCCCTGCGCGAGTACGCACGCGAGGGCTCGATCAGCTGGGAGCAGCGCCCGTATGCGGGAGAGAGCGATCTCGACGGAGCGCTGCTGGCGATCGCCGCTACCAGCGACACGGACGTGAACATCGCGGTGTTCGACGACGCCGAGCGACGCGCGACGCTCGTCAACGTGGTTGACGTGCCGCCGCTGTGCAGCTTCATCCTGCCCGCGATCGTGCGCACGGGGCCGCTCGCGATCGCGATATCCACGGCGGGCGCCTCGCCCGCGCTGGCGAAGCGGATGAAGCGCGAGATCGAGGAGCTGTTCGGCGAGCCCTACGCGCGCCTCGCCGTGATGCTCAACGACGTGCGCGGCTGGGCGAAGGGCACGCTTCCCACCTACCAGGACCGCAAGGAGTTCTTCGAGGGGATCGTCGGCGGCGACCCGGACCCGATCGCCCTCCTGCGCGAGGACGACGAGGAGGCGGTGCGGGAGCTGATCGCGCGCGCGCAGGAGGCGCACGCGGTGCAGACCTCGAGAGCCTGACTTGCCGGCGCTCGAGGTCGAGGGCCTCACCCGCCGCTACGGGGAACGGGAGGCGCTGGGCGGCGTCTCGCTGCGCCTGGAGGAGGGCGCCACGCTCGTCGTCTTCGGACCGAACGGCGCGGGCAAGACCACGCTGCTGCGCGTGCTCGCGAGCCTCCTGCGCCCCCACGCCGGGACCGTGCGCGTGTTCGGCAAGCAGCTCCCGGAGGACTCCTGGTCGGTGCGCGGCAGGGTGGGGCTGCTCGGCCATGAGCCACTGCTCTACCGCGAGCTCACGGCGCGCGAGAACCTCATCTTCCACGCGCGCCTGCACGACATCGAGGAGGAGCGCGTGGACCGCCTGCTCGACTCGCTCGCGCTCGCGGCGCGCTGCGACGAGCCGCTGCGGCTGCTCTCGCGGGGGATGGTGCAGCGCGCGGCGGTCGCCCGGGCGGTGCTGCACGAGCCCGAGCTGCTGCTGCTCGACGAGCCGCACTCGAACCTCGACCCGGCGGCGGTCGAGCTCGTCGATCCCCTGATCGGGGCCGCCGCCGGGCGCACCCGCGTCATCTGCAGTCACGACCCGACAGGCGGGCTCGCCGAGGCAGACCTCGTCCTCGGCCTGCGGGCGGGCCGCCCGGCGCTGCTGCGCGCCGCCGCGGACGTCACCGCACAGGAGATCCAGGAGCTGTACCGGTGAGACGCACGGTGGGCGCGCTCCTGCGCAAGGAGATGCTCGTCGAGGTGCGCACGCTGCAGTCGGTGCCGGGCATGTCGCTGTTCGCGGTGAGCACCTTCGTCGTGTTCCACTTCGCGCTCAACCGCTCCAGCGTCGAGGGTGACCTCGCGGCGGGGATCCTGTGGGTGACGTTGCTGTTCGCCGCCATCCTCGGCATCAACCGGCTGTTCGTGGCTGACTCCGAGGAGGGGGGCTTCGACGCCTTCCTGCTCGCCCCCGTCGACCGCACCGCGCTGCTGCTCGCGAAGGCGCTCACCCTGCTCGCGTTCCTCGTCGTACTCGAGCTCGTCGCGGTGCCGGCGTTCGCGCTGCTGCTGCTCGGCCCCTCGCTCGGCCACGCGCTGCCCGACCTGCTCGGGGTGCTCGCGCTCGGCGATCTCGGGGTGGCGGCGATCGGCACGCTCGTCGCCGCGCTCGCCGTGCGCACGCGCGCCCGCGACCTGCTCGGCCCGCTGCTGTCGCTGCCGCTGCTCGTCCCGATCGTCATCGGCGGCGCCCGCGCCACGGCGCCGCTGCTCGCGAACGCGCACGTGCAGGGCCCCGCGCCCCGCTGGCTGTTGACCCTTGGGCTCTATGATCTGATCTTCGGGCTGATCGCATACGCCCTGTTCGACTTCCTCCTGGAGGACTGAATGGCATCCTCGAGCCGGCCCGTAGCCGGCCGATCCGACACCCAGCAGCGCATCACGCGCCGCCCGTCCTGTACGGAGGCGGGCTGCGGGCACTGAGCATCGGCGCGGCTGCGTCGATGGCGCTGGGCCTCGCGCTCGTGTTCTTCTACGCCCCGCTCGACGAAGAACAGGGCTTCCTCCAGAAGATCTTCTACGTGCACGTGCCGATGGCGATCGTCGCGCTCGGCGGCTTCGTGCTGGGCGCCGTGTTCGCGATCCAGCATCTGCGCACGCGCGAGTCGCGCTGGGACATGCGCTCCTACGTGGCGATCCACATGAGCCTGATCTTCGCGGTGGGCACGCTCATCACGGGCTCGATCTGGGCGAAGGGATCGTGGGGACACTGGTGGGTGTGGAACGAGCCCACGCTCGTCTCCTTCCTGATCGTGTTCCTGCTGTACGCGACATACCAACCACTGCGCTTCGCGATCGAAGACCCCGAGCGCCAGGCGCGCTACGCGTCGGTGTTCGCCGTCACCGCCGGCGCGTTCGTGCCGATGAACTTCATCGCGGTGCGCGTCTCCACCGCGTACCTGCACCCGCGCGTGCTCGGCAGCGCCTCGAACCTGCCCGGCTCGATGCGGCTCACGTTCCTCGTGTGCCTTCTCGCAATGGCGCTGCTGTACGCGACGCTCTGCAAGTACGAGCTCACGGCGAAGCACACCCGCGCGCAGCTGCGCGCGCTGCGCCGCAGGCTCGCCGGCGACGAGGCCGAAGCGGGCGGGCGGCGCCCGCGCAGCGCCGCACCCGCCATCCAGGCGCCGGGCACGATCGGCCCGCGCCCTGCGGGAAGGGGCGCGTAGGCGATGCTCGCCGAGCTTCCCGCGCTGCCCCTGCACACCGCGGGGAAGTACGTCGCCGCCGCGTACGTGGTGCTGTTCGCGCTCGTCCTGATCTACGTCGCGATCATGTCGGTGCGTCTCAGCCGGATCGAGCGCGAGCTCGGCGAGCTGCTGGAGCTAGCCGAGCGCTCAGAGCAGCCGCCCACCGCCGCCGCGGACACGGCGCAGCCAACGGAGTCGGCGCCCGCATGAGCGAGCTGCTCGCACTCGGCATCTCGCACAAGACCGCGCCGGTGGCGCTGCGCGAGCGGCTCGCGTTCGCCGAGTCCGAGTCCGCCGAGTTCGGCGCCGAGCTCGCCGCCACAGGCGAGGTGCGCGAGGCGGTTGTGATCTCGACGTGCAACCGCACGGAGCTGTATCTCGTCGTCGGCGACCCCGTGCAGTCGGAGTCGGACGTGCTCGGCCTGCTCGCGCGCCGCGCTCGCATCCGGCCGACCGAGCTCGCCGAGGCGATCTACACGCCCCGCAACTGCGACGCCGCGCGACACCTCTACCGGGTGACCGCCGGGCTCGACTCGATGATCGTCGGTGAGGCGGAGATCCAGGGTCAGGTGCGCCGCGCCCACGAGGCGGCGATGCGCGCCGGTTCGACCGGGCCGCTCAGCAACCGCCTGTTCGCGGCGGCGCTCACGACCGGCAAGCGCGTGCGCTCGGAGACGGGAATCGGCGCGAGCCGGGTGAGCGTCCCCTCGGTGGCGGTGGACCTCGCGCTCGGCGTGCTCGGCGGGCTCGAGCGCCGCAACGTGATCGTCCTCGGCGCGGGTGAGACGAGCGAACTCACCGCCCGGGCGCTCGTCGACCAGGGCGCGGACACGATCTTCGTCGCCAACCGCCACGCCGACCGCGCGCTCAGCCTCGCGCAGCGCTTCGGGGGAGCGGTGGTGGGCCTCGAGCGCCTTCCCGAGCAGCTCGAGCAAGCCGACATCATGCTGTCCTCCACCTCCTCCCCGCACGCCATCGTCGGTCGCGAGGAGCTCGAGCACGTCATGGCGGCACGCCAAGGGCGCCCGCTGCTGTTGATCGACATCGCCGTGCCGCGCGACATCGACCCGGAGTGCGCTGAGCTCGACGGCGTCACCCTCTACGACATCGACGACCTGCAGTCGAGCGTCAAGCGCAACATCGTCGGGCGCGAGGAGGAGGCGACGCGCGCCGAAGAGATCGTCGAGGAGGAGATCAGGCGCTTCGCCCGCTGGCTCGGCCAGCTCGACGCCCTGCCCACGGTGAGCGCGCTTCGCGAGCGCGGCACTGAGCTCGTCGAGCAGGTGCTCGAGCGAGAACGCAGGGCGCTGGGAGTCCGCCTCCGCGCGCGACCTCGCGCGGGTGGAGGCGATCGCGCGTGCGGTGATGAGCCGCCTGCTGCACGAGCCGACGATCCGCCTGCGCAGCCTCGGCGGCGACCGCGGGCATGCCAGCCTGGAGATCGTGCGCGAGCTGTTCGGACTGCGCGAGGAGCCCGCCGCCGGAGAGCAGAACGAGCTCGCCGAGGTGCACGACCTCCCCGCGCCCGGCAGCGCGCGCCGACGCCGCGAGCGCTGATGCGCATCGGCACGCGGCGCAGCGCGCTCGCGCTCGCTCAGGCCCGCCATGTCGCCGACCTGCTCGACGGGGCGGAGGTGGTGCCGATGGCGACCGCCGGCGACCGCGGCGCGGGCGGCGAGCGACAAGTCGCGCTGGGTGGCAGAGCTCGAGCAGGCGCTGCTCGACGGGCAGATCGACCTCGCCGTGCACTCCGCCAAGGACGTGCCTGGCGAGCTCCCCCCGGGGCTCGCGCTGCTCGGCGCACCGCGCGCGCGCGCCCGCGCAGGACGTGCTCTGCGGCTCCGGCGCCCTCGGCGGGCTCGCCGCGGGCGACCGCGTGGGCACGAGCAGCATCAGGCGGGTGGCGCAGCTGCGCGCAGCCCGCGAGGATCATCGACGTGGTGGCGCTGCGGGGGAACGTCGACACACGCCTTCAGAAGCTCGCCGACGGCCGCGACGGGGTGCGCGCGATCGTGCTCGCGCACGCCGGGCTCACGCGGCTCGGCCGCGAGGACGCGATCGGCTGCGTGCTCGACGCGGCCTCGTTCGTGCCGGCGCCCGGCCAGGGGACGCTCGCCCTCGAGGGCCGCCGCGACGACGACCGTGCGCGTGCCGCGGCGGATGCCATCACCGACGCCTCCGCGTTCGCCTGCCTGCTCGCCGAGCGAGCGCTGGCGCGCAGCCTCGGGGCCGACTGCCACACGCCGCTCGGGGCGCATGCATCACCCGGCGGCGGCGACGGCATGCTGCTGCGCGGATGGGCGGGCCTGCCCGACGGCTCCGCGTGGGTGAGCGACGAGCTGCGCGGCCCGCTCGCCGAGGCAGAGGCGCTCGGCGGCGAGGTGGCGGAGCGGATGGGCGCGGCGGGAGCGGCGGAGCTGCTGCGCAGGGCGCAGGAGATGGCAGGCGTTGCAGGCGCCTGACAGCGCCCCGGGGACGGTGTACCTCGTGGGCGCGGGACCGGGCGACCCGGGTCTGCTCGGCAGCGCGCGCGATCGAGCTGATCGCCGCGGCGGACGTGATCTTGTACGACCGCCTGATCCCGGAGGAGGCACTCGACGGCGCCCGCGCCGAGGCGGAGCTTCTGTTCGTCGGCAAGGAGGGTGGCGGCGAGGCGGTGCCCGCAGGAGCGCACGGAGGCGCTGATGATCGAGCGCGCGCTGGCCGGGCGCGAGGTGGTGCGGCTGAAGGGAGGTGACCCGTTCGTGTTCGGCCGCGGCGGCGAGGAGGCGCTCGCCCTGCGCGCGGCGGGCATCCCCTTCGAGGTCGTGCCCGCGGTCACCGCGGGGTGGCAGCACCGGCGTACGCCGGTATCCCGGTCACCCAGCGCGGCCTCGCGAGCGCGGTGGCGTTCGTCACCGGCCACGAGGATCCCGACAAGGACGCGGCGACGCTCGACTGGGACGCGCTCGCGGCGTTCCCGGGGACGCTCGTCTTCTACATGGGCGTGAAGCGGCTGGCGCAGATCGCCGCATCGCTGATGGCGGCGGGCCGCGACCCCGAGCAGCCGGCGGCGGTGGTGCAGGCGGGCACGCTGCCGGGGCAGCGGACCGTCACCGGGACACTCGCGACGATCGCCGATCGCGCGGCGCGGGAGCAGCTGCAGCCGCCCTCGATCACGGTGGTGGGCGAGGTGGCGGCGCTCGCCGGCGAGCTCGCCTGGGTCGCCGCCCGGCCGCTCGCGGGCCGCACGGTGGCGGTGACGCGGGCGCGCAGCGCAGGCGAGCTCGCTCGCACGCCGGCTGCGCGAGCTCGGGGCGCGCGTCGTAGAGGCGCCCGTGATCCGCATCGAGCAGCTGCCGGGTCCGCCGCTCGACCCCTCCCCCTACGACCTCGTCTGCCTGACGAGCCCGAACGGCGTCGAGGGGATGTTCGCTCGGCTCGCCGCCGGCGGGCGCGACGCCCGCTCGCTCGCCGGCGCGCGCGTGGCGGCGATCGGTCCCGGCACGGCGGCGGCGCTCGCCGCACACGGCATCGATGCCGACGTCGTGCCCGAGCGCTTCGTCGCGGAGGCGCTCGCCGAGGCGCTCGCCGACGTCCCCGCCCGCCGCGCGCTGATCGCGCGAGCGTCGCAGGCGCGCGAGGTGCTGCCCGAGGCGCTGCGCGCCCGGGGGATCGAGGTGGACGTCCTTGCGCTGTACGAGACAGTCGCCGAACCGCTGTCCGAGCGCGGCCTCGCGGCAGCGCGGAGCGCCGACTACGTCACGTTCACGTCCTCCTCGACCGTGCGCTTCTTCCTCGAGGCTGCGGGCGGCGAGGCGGCGCTCTCGCCGCGACACGAGGGTCGTCTCGATCGGCCCGGTTACGAGCGAGGCGCTTCGCGAGAGCGGCATCGAGCCGCACGTCGAGGCGGAGCGCCACGACATCGAGGGTGTCGTGAGGCGCTGCTCGCGGACGCGGCACCCGGCGGCTGAGAGCAGGCGCCCGAGCGCATACGGGGGCGCGTCGTGATAGCAATGCGCACGTGGAGACGCCGCTGATCACGTTCCTGTCCGACTACGGGCACGCGGACGAGTTCGTCGGGGTGTGCCACGGCGTGATGGCGAGCCGCTGCCCGCAGGCGCGCGTGATCGACATCACCCACACGATCCCCCGCCACGACGTCCGCGAAGGAGCGCTCGTGCTGCGCGACGCGCTCATGCACATGCCCGCCGGGGATCCATCTCGCCGTGGTGGATCCCGCCGTGGGGCACCACGCCCGCCGGGCGGTGGCGGTGCGAACCGCCGAGCAGGGCCGCATGCTCGTGGGCCCTGACAACGGCCTGCTTGATGCTCGCTGCCGAGCGCCTCGGCGGCGCCGTCGAGGCCGTGGACATCGGGCAGTCGCCCGAGCGGCGCGAGCCGGTCTCGGCGACGTTCCACGGCCGCGACATCTTCGCTCCCGTCGCCGCCGCTCTCGCCGCGGGCGTCGCCGCTCTCCGACGTCGGCAAGCCGATGTCGCCGGAGGCGCTGCGCCGCCTGTCGCTGCCCTCGGCGTACGTGCGCGAGGGCGTTCTCGCGGCGCACGTGCTGCGCGCCGACCACTTCGGCAACCTGATGCTCAACGCATCGCTGCCCGAGATCGCCCAGGCCGGGGTGCAGATGGGCGAGCCGCTGTCGGTCGAGGTCGGCGGGACGCCTGTTCGGCGGGCGCTTCGCCTCCACGTTCGCCGACGTCGCGCCGGGCGAGCTGCTGCTCTACGAGGACGCCCTGCGGATGGCTGCGCTCGCGGTCAACCGCGGCTCCGCCGCCGAGCACCTCGGCGTGCGGCGCGACGAGGAGCTGCTCGTACGACCGGCGTGAGCGGGGCGGAGCGGCCGGGCGCCGGGCCTCGGGCCGCCCGCGCCTGCACCTGCGCCGCACCGACTCCACGAACGAGCGCGCGCGCCTGCTCGCGCTCGCGGGCGCACCGGCGGGCACGCTCGTGACGGCCGTCCGAGCAGACCGCCGGACGCGGACGCGGAGGGCGCCGTTGGCAGGCGCCCGCGGGCAGCTCGCTGCTGATGTCGCTCGTCCTGCGCTCGCCGCCGCGGCTGCTGCCGCTGATCGCGGCGGTGGCGGTGTGCGAGGCGACGGACGAGCAGGCGCGCATCAAGTGGCCCAACGACGTCGTCGTCCCGGTCGGAGGCGCCGCCCGGCCTCGCGAAGCTCGCCGGCATCCTCATCGAGGGCCGCCCACAGGAGGACTGGGCGGTGCTCGGCGTCGGCGTCAACGTGGCGGTGCGCCTCGAGGACCTGCCGCCCGAGCTGCAGCCCGACGCGCCGCGGGCTCGCCGGCACGCTGCCCGCCGCATCGCTCGGCGCGGCGCCCGCGGACGTCGAGGTCGTGCTCGAGCGCGTGCTGCGCTCGCTCGCGCGGCGGCTCGCCGAGGCGCCCGAGGAGACGCTCGATGCCTGGCGCGAGCGCGACGCGCTGCGCGGGCGCGAGATCTCGTGGGCCGGGGGGAGCGGGACGCGCCGAGGGCATCGACGGCGCTCGGGCGGCTCGTCGTCGAGCTCGCCGGCGGCGGGCGCACGGCGCTCGGCGCGGGCGAGGTGCACCTCGAGTCGATCGCCTAGGTGTAGTTCCTGAAGTGGGTTGTTCTAGCTCGGCGAGGCGAGCTGCGGGCGGCTTGTGGCCGAGGGAGCCGTGTCGTCGTGTGTAGTTGTAGTGGGTGAGCCAGCCGGGGAGCGCTCTTGTGCGCTCTGCGGAGTTGCCGTAAAGGGCGCCGTATGCCCAGCGGTTCTGTAGCGTCTGGATGAATCGCTCTGCCTTTCCGTTGGTGCGGGGCCGGTAGGGCTGGGTGCGTAGGTGGCGCAGCCCGAGCTCTACGGCAGGCTTGGGCGTGCTGCGGCTGAGCGGTAGCAGGAGCCGTTGTCGCTCATGACTGCTGTGACGGTGATCCCGAGCGCCGCGAACCAGCGGCAGGCGCGTCTGAGGAAGCGCGGCCGCTGTTGGTCCGCGCTCGTCGCTAAGGACCTCGGCATAGGCCAAGCGTGTGGCGTCATCGACACACACGTGCACGAACTCCCAGCCGGCGGTCCCGAGATAGCGTCCGTCGTTGCCGAGACGAGTGCGACGTGCGCGAACGCTGCGGTTGCCGGTCACGCGATGCCCAGGGATCTGAGATTCGGCCCAGCTTCTTGACGTCGACATGGATCGAGCTCGCCAGGGCGACGGCGCTCGTAGCGGTTTGGTGGCTCGAGCTGGCTGCAAGCCGCGAGAGCCTGCCCAGCCCGATCCGCTTCAGCCAACGCGAGACGGTCGAAAGCGCCATCCCAGGCACTCGGCGATCTCCGCTGCGGTCATCCGCAGCCGCCGAAGCGCCTCGAGCGCACTGCACACGCTCAGCAGCCAGCTTGTTTGGGCGGCGCCGTGGGCGCCGAGCGTGCGATCGTCGCAACCCCTGCACACCTTCCGTAGCGCCAGCGAGCTAGCCACTTCGATGCCGGTGCGCACACTCACGCCGGCAGCCTCGGCAGACGACAGCGACCGGCACCCCTTCCTCGATCGATCCGCCTCCACCAGCAGGCGACGACTGTTCGGACATCGTCCGGGCGTTAGCGTGAAGCTTCATTCGGTGTCCTCCTTGGTGCTGGATGGCTTTGACACCCCCAGCCTCCAAGGAGGCCCGGATGAACAACGCTCCGAAGAACTACACCTAGGCGTGCTCGGAGCGGCATCGCGGCGCCGCCGTCGTCGGGCTCCGCGTCAACGGCGCCCTGCTGTGGGGCGTGGCTGCCGTTCGGGCTCGCCGGACGCGCTCCGTCCGAGCGGTCCGCGCCTCCATCGGAAGCGACTGCGTCCCGCGGCGGGCTCGTGGCGTCTGCGCCCCGCTTCTGCTCGCCCGCCGGTGACGCGTCGGGTGCGCCCGCCTCGATCGCCGCGAGCGCCGCGCCCTCGCGCGACGGCGCCGTTGGCGGCCGCCTTCGCTCCCTTGCGCCGGCGCCGGGCGTTGCGCGCGCGCCGTTTGGGGAAGTTGCGCAGCAGCTCGCGTGCGAGCGCGGGGGGCTTGCGGGCCATGCGCGTGCGCGCGCCGCGCAGCGCCTCCTCGGCCTCGGGCGTGTGCGCGAGCGCAGCCGCGAGCAGCGCCGCGGCGAGCCGGCGGTCCTGCTTGCGCGCGGCGTGGATCAGCCGGCGCGCGTTGCGCGCGTGCGCGCCGCCGGCGGAGTTGACGAGCAGGCCCGAGCAGGCGCTTGGTCTCGGGCCAGCGCTGCACGGCGTACTCCTCGTGCACGTCGCGCGTGTACTCGGCGAGGCGCCAGATCCATGCGTTCGCCTGGTCGCGGCGGCCGATGCGCCGCTCGACGAGCGCGCGCAGCATGATCTTCGTCGCCTCCTTGCGCTCCTCGCGCGGCCAGCCGCCGATGATGTCGATCGCGGTATCGAAGGCGTCGGGGTCGCGCAGCGCGGCGACGTCGGCGAGCGCGCGCAGCCGCAGCTGCGGGTTCTTGTTGCGCTGGACCGCCGTGATCAGGAAGCGGCTCTTGAGCTCGCCCGTGCGGTCGAAGTGGAGCATCGCCCGCGCGCGCCGCCAGCCGCTCGGCGCCACCCGCGCCCCGGCGAGCGCCGCCCACACGTGCTGCTCGCCGTAGTCGAGATGCTCGACCGCGATCCGCCACAGCTCGCGCTCGAAGACGGCGAACCGCCGCTCCTCCTCGGCGCACACCGGCAGCACGCGCCGCTCGACGCGCATCCGCCGTCCGCGGCCGCGGCGCACCGGACCGACGACGATCGCGCCCGCCGCGATAGACGTCGCGGTCGAGCAGCGAGTGCAGCGTCACGACCGGGTCGTCGTGCTTGGTGGCGGGGTGCACGAAGTCGACGACGAGACCCGCCTCCTTGCCGGGGTGCCGCCGCGTGACGCGTCCCACGCGCTGCTGGTAGATGCGCTTGGAGGCGGTGGGCGCAAGGTGCACGCAGACGGTCGCGCGCGGGCTGTTCCAACCCTCGGCGAGCAGCTGCGCGTTGATGAGCACGTCGATGTCGCCGCGCTCGTAGGCGGCGAGGATCTCGACGAGCTCGCGCTTGGGGGTCTCGCCCGACACCGCCTGCGCCTTGATGCCCTCGGCCCGGAACGCCTCGGCGAGGTTGTACGCGTGGCGCACGCCCGCCGCATAGACGACGCCGGGGACGCCGTTGAAGCGCGTTTTGTAGAGGTTCGCGACGGCGAGGTTGAAGGGCTGCTGGTCGAGCAGTTTGGCGAGCTCGTCCTGGTCGAACTCGGTGTCCACCTCGCCCCTTCGCAGCGGCACCTTCGCGATCGTCCGCACGCCCACGCCGGGCGAGATGCGCACGCAGCGCAGCGGCGCGATCACGCCGCGGCGCGCCGCCTGCGCGAGGTCGAAGCGCGAGGTCTGCGTCGGGAACAGGTCGGTGACGTGGCGCGCGATCAGCGCTCCCGTGGCGGTCATCCCGATGAAGATCGGCCCGGTCCAGTTGCGGATCGCCGCGCTCGTCTTCTCGCCGAGGGCAGTGTGCGCCTCGTCGCAGATGACGATCGTGTAGGCGCTCGAGATCTTGCCCGCGTTGCGCACGAACCACTGGTAGGTCTCGACCGTCACCGGGCCCTTCGTCGAGTCCTCGCCCTTCAGCAGCGGACGGCTGATGCGCTTGGCGTAGCCGCGGTCGCGGAGCTCGCCGTTGAACTGGTCGACGAGGTTGCGGCGGTGGGTGAGGATCAGCACCCCGCCGGTCTGCGATGCCTCGACGAAGCCGAGCGCCGCCACGGTCTTGCCGGCGCCGGTGGCGTGCTCGAACCAGAAGCGCTTGGCGGCGTTGGGGTCCTCCGGAGCCTCGCCGTAGCCGTCGTCCTCGGCCTCTTCCACCCAGTCGCGCGGCTCCTCGTCGCTGTCGGCTTCCGGCTCGATGTCCTCCTCGAGCCCGTCGATCTCCGGCTCCTCGGGCTCGTCGTCGAGGTCGTCCTCCTCGTCCTCCTCCGGGGCCGCCCGCTCGACCGGCTCGAGGTCGTCGTCGTCCTCGTCGTAGTCGTCCTCGTCCTCGTCGGGCTCCTCCTCGGACTCCTCCTCGTCCTCGTCGCCCGCGGCCTCGACCTCATCGGCCGGCGGCGCCTGCGCGGGCTCCGCGGCTACGTCCTCGGGGCCGAGGATGTCGGCGCTGGCGAGCAGGTCCGGCGAGGCCGAGCCCCGGCCGTTGCCGTCGGGACGCGCGCTGTGCCTCGGCGAGCAGCGCCGTGAGCGTGCCCGAGAGGGCGTCCACCTGATGCGCTGAGAGGACCGTGCCGTCGGCGAGCTGCGGCTCGTCGCGCGAGACGATCCGCTCGAGACCGAGCAACAGCGAGAATTCCCCGCGCCAGGCGGTCGAGGGGAGCTTCGCCTTGGGGTCCGCGGCGAGCTCTTCGAGCGCGCGGTCGAGCGCGCGCCGGCGGGGGGTGCCGGGCGCGAGCGCGACCGCGGCATCCTCGCCCTCGAGCAGGAAGGGCTCGCGCACGAACTTCTCAGCCCGCGCGATTTCAGCGGAAGTTGGAATGGTCGCGGCCGCGAGGGCCACTGAGGTGGACTCGGCCATTGAGGCTCTGGACTTCGAGACAGAACCGGCGTCGAGGTGCGCTCGGCGCGGCTCGGAAGCGGTTGGCGCCGAGTTCGGCGCCGTTCACCGGACGCTCGGCGGATCCCGGCTCCTGCGTGCCTTCAGGATATAGCACGCCGCCCTCGGCTTGAAGTGCGCACCATCTGCGACGCTTAGCGCGATGACCGCCGCCCGCATCTCGATCACCCTCGCCGTGGTGGCGGTGGCGGTGCTCGTCGTGATCGGCCTGCTGCAGCTCGGCTCCACGCCCGCGACGACACCCGCCCTGCGGCTCACGCCGGCGCAGATGCGCGCCCGCCTGGCTGGCTCGCCGGCGCCGCTCGCGGCGCTCCACGCCCAGGCCGGGGAGATCCTCTCGGGCGGCCTGCCCGCGCTGCGCAACCGCCTCGGGGCGCTGCACGGGCGAGCCGTGGTGGTGAACAAGTGGGCGTCCTGGTGCGTACCCTGCCGCGCCGAGTTCGGCGCCTTCCAGGCGGCGTCGCTCGCGCATGGCCGCCAGGTGGCGTTCATCGGCATCGACTCGGGCGACACCAGCCGCTCGGACGCGGCCGCGTTCCTGCGCTCGTTCCCGGTGAGCTATCCCAGCTACTACGACCCGAGCGGCGCCGCCGGCGTCGCGATCACGGACTCGACGTTCACGCCGGTGACAGTCTTCTACGACAGCCACGGCGGCCAGTACATCCACCAGGGCCCCTACGCGAGCACCGCGCGGCTCGAACAGGACGTCCGACGCTACGCGCTGGACGGCTGAGCGTTGCCGGAGCTGCGCGTCGACCCGCTGAGCGGGCACAGGACGATCGTCGCGGGCGAGCGCTCGCGCCGACCCGGGGGCGCGCCGAGCTGTGCGCCGCCGGAGCCGATCGACCCCGCCCAGGACCCGTTCGCGGAAGGGCACGAGGACCGCACGCCTCCCGAGCTGTACGCCGTGCGCCCCGCGGGCGGCCCCGCCGACTCCCCGGGCTGGACGGTGAGGGTGGTGCCGAACCTGTTCCCGGCGCTGGCGCCGGCGGACGACGGGGCGTCCGGCGGCTCTCCGGGGCTCGCCTCCGAGGACGACCTCTTCACCTCGCTCGCCGCCACAGGCGATCACGAGGTGATCGTGAACGGTCCGCAGCCGGTGCTGTCGCTCGCGGAGCTGCCCGTCGAGCAGGTCCAGGCGGCGATGGAGGTCTGGCGCGATCGCATGCGCGAGCACGAGCGAAGCGCCTACGTCCAGCTGATCGTCAACGAGCGCCGCGAGGCGGGCGCGTCGCTGCCGCACACGCACGCACAGCTGTACGCGCTCGACTTCGTTCCCGCGGCGGTCGCCCGCGAGCGCGAGCGCGCCGCCGCCTACACAGCCCGCACGATGGGGCGCGACCTGCTCGCGGATCTCGTCGCCGAGGAGGTGCGCCGCCGCGAGCGGATCGTCGCGATCGACGACGACGCGGTGCTGATCGCGCCCTATGCCTCGCGGCTGCCCTTCCAGCTGATGCTCGCCCCGCGCCGTCAGCGCGCCCGCTTCGAGGACCCCGGCGCGGTGGGGGCGGCGCTCCTGCACGACGGCCTGCGGCGTCTCGCGCGCCATCTCGGCTCGAGCCCGCCGTTGAACATGTGGGTGCGAACAGCGCCCGACGGCGCCACCGACTTCTGCTGGCGGATCGACGTTATGCCTCGGCTCACGCACCTCGCCGGGCTCGAGCTGTCCACCGACGTCAACCTCAACATCGTCTCCCCCGAGGACGCCGCCGAGGCGCTGCGCTCGGCGTGAGGCGCGAGGCCCGCCCGCGGCGCTAGGCTGCCGTCCGCGATGCCGCCGGTAGAACGCCTCGTGCCCCGCTTCGCCGCCGAGCCTCCGCAGGACGAGCTCCCCTACGGCCGCTTCGAGGAGCGTCTGAGCCGCGAGTTCCTGGATGCCGTCCGGCAGCTGGACGGCGAGGACGAGGACCTCGGCGAGCCCGGCGCGATCGTCTGGTATCCCGACCGCACGTGGCACGGCCACACGTACGTGCCCGCGACGAGCCGCACCTCGACGGGATACGAGCTGTTCGGCTACGTGCGCTTCCTGCCGGCGGGCGAGGAGGAGCCCGCCGACTTCGCCGCGCAGGTGGACTACACGTTGCAGACCGCCGAGCACAACCCCGACTGGCAGCTCGACCTGTGCGAGGAGGTGATCGGCGCCTGGCGCGGACAGATGGGCGCCGAGGCGGCGATGACGCTCGTGTGGGGACGGCCGCTCGTGTCGGGAGGCCGCGTCGCCACCGCCGAGCTCGCGGACCTCGCCGTCGACCAGTGCGAGCTCGTGATGGAGCGCTTCACGCTGATCGCGCCCGACGACTACCGCGGCGACCTGCTCGAGATCAAGCTGTTCGACGTGAAGGGCCGCGAGCTCGCGCGCGAGTCGCTCTACTCGGGCGACGAGGAGGAGGACGAGGAGGATGCGTCAGCGGACGGGGGCGACGTCGAAGCGGGCGGCGAGCCGGCGGACGCCGGCTAGCACCCGCGCGACGCGCGGCAGTAGCGCGCGCCGCCGGCTAGTGGTGCACGCAGCGCGCCAGCGCTGTTTCCTGCGTGGACCCCGCGGGGATCCTGCTCCTCACGAGTTCCTGGCACGCCTGTTCGGCGGTGCGCTTGATGTCTTGGATGTTCCCGCTCGCCGCTTTTTCGCAGATCGCTTCGAGTTTGTGCTTGGTCGCTGCACTGATCGACTGGGCCTGCACCGCGCCCTTGCAGGCGCCCACCGCCGCAACCCCTGCTGTGGTGCCGTTGACGCCCGAGCCGCTGCCGGCGGGGGCGGTCGCGCTCCCGGCGGGCGCCGTGGGGCTCGAGGTCGAGCTGCCGCCGCCGCATCCGGCGAACGGGACCGCCGCGGCGAGCAGCGCGGCGGCGAGTACGGCTGTGGATCTCGGGTTCATCGATGCACCTCGTTTCGGGCCGGTGAGGAAGGGTCGCGCCTCGCCGCCGAAACGATAGGCGCCCGTCCGGCCGGGTGGCGGCGGTTGGCGGGGAAGCCACGCTCGGAGTCGGCTCGCGAAAGCGACTCGGCGAGCCGGGGATAATCGGGGCATGTCCTCGGGCGCACGAGAAGGGCGAACAGGGGCGGCGGCGATCGTCGCACGGATACCGCGTGAGCACGTTGCCAGCACGCTCACCGCCGAGCTCGAGTCCCACGTCGCCGCGCTGGCGCGCCCGTCTGCGCAGACCCACGCCGACATCCTCGAGGGCTTCAACCGCAGCCTCGTGCGCTGGACACGCTTCCTCGCCACCGGGACGATGCCCCCGGAACGGGATTTCGACCCCCTGCGCGAGTGGACGCGAGCGCGCGCCGCCGACGGCGTGCGTCTCGAGGACCTGCTGCGATCGTTCGCGCTCATCCACCAGTCGGGCTGGCAGATGCTCCGCAGCCATGCGACGAAGGAGGAGGCCGAGGAGCTGCTCGAGGTCGCCGGACTGCTCGCCCGCTACGTCGATCATGTCTCGGCGGTGGTGGCGGAGACCTACCTCGCCGAGCGAGAGCTGCTCGTCTCGGAGGAGGAGCGCCGCTCGCAGACGCTGATCGAGCGCCTGTGCGGGAAGGAGCCGCTGCGTGCCGGCGACCGCGAGCTGGCGGCGCGCCTGGGCGTGCCGATACAGCAGTCCTACGCGCCGTTCGCGATCGTCACGCCGGGACGGGCGTCGCATCGCCACGCCGCCCTCGCCGCGCGGCTGCGCCGCGAGGGGCTCGGGTTGGCGGTGACGCACAGCGATTCGGTGGCGGGACTCGCCTGGGGGCCGATCGCTCCGGCGGACCTCAAGGAGGGCGAGCGGGTGCTGCTCGCCCTCGGCGATGCCGTTCCGCGCTCGGAGCTCGAGGCGGCACGCGAGGAGGTGGCGGTGCTCGCCGAGCACGGCAGGCGGGAGGGACTCGCCGGGGTCCTGCGCGTCGAGGACCATCTGCTCGAGATCATCATCGGCCGCTCCCCCGGCCTCGTGGGGCGCCTGCGCACCCGCATCCTCGGCTCGATGGCGGGCGGCGAACGCGCCGAGCTCGGCCGCACCCTGGAGACGCTGCTCGCGTGCGAGATGGACCGCACCGCCACGAGCGCCGCGCTCGGCGTTCATCGCAACACGCTTGCCTACCGCCTGCGGCGGATCGAGGAGCTCGCCGGGCTCGACTTGAACAGGCCGCGGGACGTGGCTGCCGTCTACGTGGCGCTCTCCGCCGCATCTTGTGCGTCTGCACAAGATCAGCGCGCGAGCTTTGGCTGAAAGTCATTGCCCCGGGGGCGCGGGAGGACTAGCGTTGTGGGAGCCGTCGGGGCGAGGGATCCCGGAGCACCGAGCAAGGAGGGAGACTAGGGATGCAGAGCATGGGCGCATACAGGCGCATCGGGGTCGTGCTGGCGATCGCGCTGGCAGCGATCGCGATCGGCGCCGCGAGCAGCGAGGCGATGCCCGAACACACCATGTGGATGGGAGGGTTCGCCGCACCCGGCACGCCCGCCAAGCTCGACAAGGTGGGTGTCATCAAGGTCGGGGCCAAGAAGGCGAAGAACGTGCTCGTGATCGAGCCGGGCACCTCCGGCGGAGGCGCCTACTTCGTGCCGCTCGCGAAGTGGATCGTCGAAAAAGCGCCGGGCTGGCAGGTGTGGGCGGTAGAACGCCGCGAGAACCGGCTCGAGAGGCAGAACGAGCTGAACAAGTTCAAGAAAGGCGAAGTGAGCGCCAAACAGTTCTTCCACTACTACCTCGGCTACCTCAGTGAACCGAACACCGAAAAAAACTACAAGCCGATCACCCAGGAACAAGCGGTCGCCGACGGCGCCCGCCAGTGGGGGATGAACGTGGCGGTGGAAGACCTGCACGTGGTCATCGGAGCCGCCAAAGCGCTCGGTGGCAAAGTCGTGCTCGCCGGCCACTCGCTCGGCGGCACGGTGGTGACCGCCTACGCGACTTGGGATTTCGGCGGCAAACCGGGCGCCGAAGGGCTGTCGGGCCTCGCCTTCATCGACGGCGGCAGCGGCCCATTCGCGATCACCGAAACCGAAGCGAACGAAAAGCTCGCGAAACTGAACTCGGGATCGCCGTGGCTGGCGTTCGGAGGGATCCCGGCGCCGCTGCTCGGCCTGTTCTCGACGACGGGCTCTGCGGTGGCGGCACTGGCCCCCAATGAAGCGTCACAGGCCGAGGCGTTCCCGCTCCTGCCGGCGAATCTCAAGCCGCGCAACAAAGAAGGCGAAGTGGTACCCGCCACGAACGAAGCCACGTTCGGCTACGGCGTGAACGTGGGCACCTCGCCGCCCAACCTCGCCGCCGCCCAGGTCCACGCCGGCGAAGGCCTCATGGAAGCGGGCCCGGGCGAACCATGGACGTGGAACGGCACCGGCGCGCTCACGCCGATCCATCGCTACGCGGAAATGCTCGCGGGCATCGGCATGAAGGGCGCGGACGGGAGCGAGTGGTACTTCCCCGAACGGCTCACGATCGACACGGGCGCCGTGGACCAGGGTCACGAAAACCCGGCCCAGACGGTGCTCGGCGAGCACGCCATCCACGGGGACGAACTGCCCACGTCGCTTCACATCCTGGCGATCAACTCCGAACTGGACAAACTGTTCGGCGGCAAATTCAACACGCTGGCAGGAGCCGAAGAACTGGCAGCCCAGTCGGGGATACCGCCGGCGAACGTGACGACTGTGGACGTTGAAAGCACGTATGCCCACAACGACCCCAACGGGGCCTACCCGAACAACGAATTCGTCAGCCACCTGATCCCCTTCCTCGAAGGGCTCTGATCGGCTGACAGAAGCCTCCGCTGCGCCGTCCGGCGAGAACCGCCGGGCGGCGCAGCCGAACGCCCAGATCGCGCCGGCTCGTGGGCGCGATCGCGCTAGCGGCGGAGCGCCGAGGCGCCCATCAGCGCGGCGGACACCGCCGTGCCCGTGACGAGCGCGCTCGTGACGCGCGGCAGATAGCCGCCGCGGCCGCCCGCCACGCCCGCCACCGCGTCGGCGGCGTCACAGGCGAGGCCCGCCATCAGCCACTGGCGCTGCGTCGCGCCCCGGCTGTTCAGCGTGCCCCAGGCGAGCACGACGTCACGCACGCCGAACAGGCGCGCCAGGTACGGCGACTGCGGGTTGGCCTCGGCGTCCAGGCCGAACAGCTTTCCCGCGAAACGCGGTGCCGCCCACGCGCCGACGCCGATCGCGAGCCGCAGCGCCGCGAGGTTGGTGATCGTCTTGTTCCGGTCCATGCGGCGACTCTAACGCCTGTGGTGCAGGCGCGAGTCGAGCCACACGACGCCGAAGCCGACCAGCACGGCGAAGATCGCAATGAAGATGACGATGAATGTCCACATCGTGTCCACCATCTGAGACTCCTTTCGTTGCTGTGAGCGTATGGGGGGGTACGCCCACGGCCAACCGGTGAACCAGGCACGCTCGCCTCGGCTGACTACCGAGCGGAAAACCACTGACGGCGTGCGCTCGGGGAATCCGAGCCGTCCGGCCTCGGCAGCTGCCGCTCAGTTTGGCGGCGGGCCGTCGTGGCCGGGGTGGAGGTCGAGCTGGTACCAGCGCACGTCGTGCCAGGCACCCAGCTTGTAGCCGACGTGGCGGTAGGTGCCCACCTGCTCGAAGCCGAGGGAGAGGTGGAGGCCCTCGCTCGCCGGGTTCGGCAGCGTGACGCCGGCGCAAAGCATGCGCAGGCCCTGCTCACGCAAGCGCGCGAACAGCTCCTCGTAGAGCGAGCGGCCGACGCCGCGGCGGTGATGGGCTGCTGCGAGGTAGATCGCGACGTCCGCCGTCCAGCGGTAGGCAGCGCGCTCCTTGTGAGGGCTCCCGTACGCGTAGCCCGCGATCGTCCCGTCGCCCTCCTCGGCGACGAGCCAGGCGTGCGCTGCGTCGATGCGCTCGCCCATCTCCTGCGCGGATGGCGGCGTCTCCTCGAAGGAGATCGCCGTCTCTTCGACGTAGGGCGCGTAGATCGCGGCGCAGGCGGTGCCGTCCTCGGGAGTGGCGGAGCGGATCGTCATGCCCTGCGCCCCACCGCGACGACGTAGCGGCAGCCCGCCTCGGTCCGGTACTCGCGGTCGGCGGGCGCGCCGAACGCCATGCAGTCGCCGGCGCGCAGCTCCCTGTCGGTGTCGCCCTCGCGCAGCAAGAGCTCTCCGTCGAGCACCCACACCTGATGGTGGTGGTGCGCGTACGCGTCCGCCGGAAAGCCAATCGCCGCACCGGCCGGCAGCTCGACCTCGACGAGCTCGATCGGGCCGCCCGGCGTCGGTGAGAGCGCTCGCCGCCTGTACCCGCTGGCGGGATCGATCCACACCGGCTGATCTGCGGCGCGCGCGACGGCGGCGTCGTCGCGCTCGGCACGGGCGACGAGCTGCGAGAGCGTCAGGCCGAGCGCGCCCGCGAGTCGGCAGAGCAGCGCAGCGGTCGGCTGGGCGTCGCCGCGCTCGACCTTCGCGATCATCGCCCGCGACACGCGCGAGCGCTCTGCGAGTGCTGCGACGGTCAGCCCGGCGTCCTCGCGCGCCTCGCGCACTGCCGCCGCCACATCGGCGCTCGCGGGTGAGGCTGAGGACACTATCTGCGTCATGATGCGCCACTATAGTCACCTTCGCGGCGTCGCTGCCTCAGCCGCAATTCCGCGGCGCACGAGTTGAGCGCACGCAGGGATCTGCCGATTACCGGCTGCGGTGACGCCCGCGTGGCCGGCATCCGGCCCGCGCGCAGGCGCCGAGGTCAAACGCCGAAGCGAGAACGCGGTGGGAAGGAAGATCCAAGCCAGTACAGCCCGGGAGCCCGGGCCGGGCCACCGCCGCGGCCGCGGATGGTGGCTGGCGCAGGCGAATCTCCGCCCGCCGCGAGCCGCCGGGCGGCCGCAAGGCGGTCGGCGATCGCAGCGAGCCGGAGCGCGCGATCGTGCTGTCGGCGGCGGAAACCGAGCGGATGAGGGAGATCCAGGCGGAAGCCGACCGTGACCCGAAGGCCTATGCGGAGGCCTGCGCGAAGAGCCGTCCCTGATGGAGGTACTCGACGTCCCGCCGTGCTTCAGCGTCGTCGCCGAGCCGAAGGGCGACGCGCGGCTCGAAGGCTTCTCGTGCGGCGAGGGCGAGCGGTGGGAGAGCTTCGCCAACCAGGTGGTCGCCAAGCACTACCTCGGAACCGCCGAGATGCCGCTGACGATCGTGGCGATGGAGGGGCCCTGCGGCGAGCTGCTCGGTCTCTCGGGCTTTCGCCCGATGGAAGTCGGCTTCGACCCGCCGGGGCGCAGGATGACCCAGCCGCCGTACATACACGTGATCGCGCTCAACCGCCGCTACCGCGGCTGGCGGACCGCCCACGGACCGACGCTCGGAAGCGCGCTGCTCGTGGGCACGATGAAAAAGATCGCGCTGATCTGGCCCGGCGATGCGATGCCCGCGATCTGGGCGCTCGTCTCGCCGGAGAACGTACGCAGCCATGCACTGTTCCAGCGCCACGGGTTCGGGCTGATCTGCAAACCGGAAGGCGATCACCGGCGCTACCGCCCGTACGGTCTGCCCATCTTCTGAACGAGCGCGAGCTGCGGGCGGAGCCTGCGAGGATGTCGGCGTGCGGGCCCGCGCGAGCGTCCTCTCGAGCATCGCTGCAGCGATGCTCATCGCGGGCTGCGGCACCGGCAAGGCGGCGCGCCCGCCGGCGTCCCCCGCCACCGACTCCGCCAGCCCGCCGGCGAGCGCGTCCGCAAAGGGCGCCGCCGGCGCCTCCCGTCTGCGGCTGGTGGGCGTCGCTCACTTCGAACAGCCGATCTACCTGACCGCCCCACGCGGCGAAGCGAGCCGTGTGTTCGTCGTGCAGCGAACCGGCCAGATCGCGCTGCTGGTGAACGGCCGCAAGCGGTTGCGGCCGTTCCTCGACATCCATGGAGTGGTGAACGCGAGCGGCGGCGAGCAGGGCCTGCTGGGCCTCGCCTTCCCCGCCGACTACGTGCAGACGGGGCTGTTCTATGTCTACTACACGGCGGCGAACAACGATGTGCGCATCGCGCAGTACCGCCGCTCCGCCGCCGATCCGAACGTCGCGGACCCGGCGAGCGCACGGACGGTGCTGACGATCGACCATCGTGCAAACACCAATCACAACGGCGGTCAGCTCGCGTTCGGCCCCGATGGCTATCTGTACGCGGGCGTCGGAGACGGCGGCAGCGAGAACGACCCGCACAACTACGGCCAGAACACCTCCACGCTGCTGGGCAAGCTGCTGCGAATCGATCCCTCGGCGGGAGGCGGCTACACGATCCCGCGCGGCAACCCGTTCGTGGGGATGCCCGGCAGGCGCGCCGAGATCTGGGCCTACGGCCTGCGCAACCCGTGGCGGTTCTCGTTCGATCGCCTCACCCGCGACATGGTGATAGGCGACGTCGGCCAGAACCTCGAGGAGGAGGTCGATTTCGTCCCTGCGGGCTCCGGCCGTGGCGCCAACTACGGCTGGAGCGTGTGGGAGGGCACGAGGCGGAACAAGTCCGGCACCGCCGCCAATGCGGTGTTCCCCAACCTCGTGGCGCAGCACAGCGACGGCTACTGCGCGCTGATCGGCGGCTACGTCGTGCGCGACAGGTCGCTTCCCAGCCTCTACGGCCGCTATCTGTTCGGCGACAACTGCCGCTCGCAGATCGAGTCGGTGAAGCTCGCGTCCCACCGGGCGATCGGCCTGCGCGCCACCGGGCTGCAGGTGAGCGCGATGTCCTCCTTCGGCGAAGACGCGCGCGGGCGCATCTACGTCGTCTCGCTCGACGGGACCGTCTACCGCATCGTGCAGCGCTGAACGCGCAACGGTGGGCGGATGTCGGCGGACACTGAAGTCCGAGCCGCACATGCCCGTCCCTCAGCCGCCGGGCGCCGATTCGAGGTAGACCGGCTGGGGACGGCCGAATTCGTCGAACCCGGAGAGCTGCGTGGTCGCCGTCAGCAGTGCCTTCGAGCTGCAGCCGGCGCTGCTGAGCGCCTTTACGAGCTTCAGCGTCTGTTCTTTGAACTGCAAGGAGACAGGCGCGCCGGCGCGCGCGAACACGGCCTTGAGCCGCGAGGCCTGCCAGGTGCACTGCGCGGGCGCGGGCGCACCCTCGAACTGCACTGTGAGCGTCACCTTCGGGTTGCCGTTCAACTGAGCGGTGCCGCCGATGTTGAGAACCGCCGGGTACGGAGCTCCAGCCGCCAGCCCGGCCGTGACCGTCGCCTGCAACCCGAGCGGGGATGTGCTCGTGCACACCCCCGGCGCTTCGTCTGCGAACGTCGCGCTCGCGAGATCGAGAGCGTCCTTCTTGAAGCCGTTGTCGATCATGCTGCCGCCGAGCGTGCTGTTGGCGCAGATGACGTCGCCGAGGCCCGGCAGCGCGAGCGTCCAAGACCCGCCGAGCTGGACGGGTTCGCCCGGCTGCACGATCTTCGGACCGGCGACGAGGTGCATCAGCAGCAGGGGGTTGATCTTCTGTTTCGAGAAGACCCAGGCGGCGCCGACGTGGCTCCCGTCGTCGGGTGCGCCGACGAGCGCCGTCCCGCCGTCGCCCGACAGCGCCGTCGCCTCGCCGAAGAACGCTTCGCCGCTCTCGCTCGATGACGTCGCAGGGCCTTCCTCGCTCCAGCCTCCGCCCGAGCGCGCGAACACGTAGCTCGCACCCGTGTGCCCTTCTTCGGCCGGGGCGCCGACGAGGACGTGGTTGCCCTTGCCGTCGATCGCGACGGCCGAGCCGAATTCGCCGGAGCCGGTGAGCCTGGTATACGCGTAGCTCGTCCACGACGAGCCTGTGCGGGTGAGCACCCACGCGGCATTCTGGAAGGGCGCTCCGATCACGGCGGTGTCGCCTGCTTCCGACAGCGCACCGCTGTATCCGAAGCTGCCGTCCGCCTGCGTGATCGAGGCCTGTTCGGTCCACGTCGTCCCGCTCCGCGTGAAGAAGAAGACCTTGTGCGAACCGAGCGCGCCGGTCACCGCGACGTTGCCGTCAGACGACAGTCCGACAGCTGTGCCGAATTCTTTCGTGCCCGAGCCGGTGAGCTCCGCCTGCTGGCTCCAGGTGGAGCCCGAGCGGACGAACACGAACGCCGCGCCGGTTTCGCCGCTGTCGCCGGACGCGCCGAGCAGGGCCGTGTTCCCGTCCCCCGAGATCGCAACTCGGAACCCGAGCAGACCTGGGCCGTGCTCGCCGCTTGCTGTGAGCTTCGGTCCCTGTTGGCTCCAGGCGCCGTTCGAGCGAGTGAAGACGAACGCCGCACCCACGCCGAGGTGGTCGGTCCAGGCACCGACGAGCGCCGTGTTGCCGTCGGCTGACAACGCCACCCCGCGCCCGAAGCTGCCCTTTCCGCTCTCTTCCGTCCCGCCCGTGATCTTGGCCTGCTCGCTCCAGATGCCGTTCGAGCGCGTGAACACGTAGGCGGCACCCGCTTCCCCGTCCGCGTCGACTGCGCCCACGAGCGCCGTGTTGCCGTCCGCGGACAGGGCGACCCCGAGACCGGCGAGTTGTTCTTCGGTGCCTCCCGGCGTGAGCCTCGGCCCCTGCTGAACCCACGGATCGATCAAGATCGGGTAGTGCGCGTTGCGGTCATCCACGACAAGCCGCAGCGTGTGTCCCTCGAGCACCATCCGCGCCGGCAGCCGCCGGCCGGCGGCGTCGAGCGCCGCCAGTCCGCCATAGCGCAGCGCGACCGCTCCCGCCGTGCTCGAGAACGCGATCTCCGACCCGTGGCGAGACGGCTCCAGGCTCCCCCCGAGAGCGATCGACACTGCCAGCCCTGAACGAGCTCCCGGCGCGGGCGATGCGACCTCGAACGCCTGCTCGACACCGAGCGGGCCGTTACGGAAGACCTCGCTGATCCCGCGGCGCTCGTAGACGACCTTGCCGCCGGCGACCGCGGGGGGCGAAGGGGCGACGCGCGCCAGCCGGTGGCCTTGCGCGACCCCGGCGAGCCTCAGCTCGACGTCCCCCGTCGCTACGCGGAGGTCGGCGCCCGCCCGCCGGAACGTCCCCCGGATGCCGCCGCCACTCGTGAGTATCGCCGCGCCCGACCTGCGCGGACGATACGCCGGCTCGGAGGCCCCGAGGCGTAGGGAGACGGCCTCGTCCAGCGCGCTCGGCAGGACGGCGGCGCCGAGAGGTCTGCCGCGCGAGACGTTCGGCCCGGACGTCGCCTGCAACGCGGTCGCGGCGGCCATCGCCAAGAGACCCGAAGCCATCGCCAGCCGACGCACCGTCCGCCGGCGAGCGCGTTCGCGAGCGGCCCACGACGCCCGGGACGCGAAGCCGAGCGCTGCGCCACCGGAAGGACCGACGAGTCGAGCGAACGTGGCAACCCCCCTCACCTGTCGATCGGGCGATCTTACGCCTCCGCGGGCGGTAGCGATGGTCGGCCTGCTCGGGTCCTGCTCATACCTTCGTCCAGCCACCTACCCACGTCCATGTTCGCCCGAAGCCATGTTGTAGATTCCGGCGCATGCGCGGGGCCGCGTGCGAGTCGGGATCGGTGCTCGAAGCCGAGCGGACCGATCGTTGTAGGCGCCTACTCCGACGGGCGAGCCGCTCTCCGACGCCTGCCGGGCGCCGCCGCGGCTCTCGCCATCGCCGTCCTCGGCCTGACGGCGACGACCGCGGGCGCGACGCCGATCTACGCGATCAACGCGACGAGCGAAAGCGTCTCACCGTTCGCACTGCAGACCGACGGCACGCTGCTGCCGATCGCCTGCAGCCCGCTGTCGAACTGCGAAACGGGCGGCGAAGGCGGCTTGCCGCTGTATGCGGCCGTAGACCCTTCGGGAAGGTTCCTCTACAACTCCAACGCCAACGAAAACCGGATCTCGGTGTACGCGATCGCTGCCGACGGCTCGCCGTCGCGGCTGAAATGCGAACCGGGAAGCTGCAAAACCGGCAAAGAACCACGGGTGATCGCGGTCGACCCGCTCGGGCGGTTCCTGTTCTCGGTCAACGAGGGCGCCGACTCGGTGTCGCCGTTCACGATCAAGGCCGACGGGACGCTGTCTCCGATTGCGTGTAGCGGGAAAGGTTGTGAAACGCCCGAAGAAAGCGAACCGTCCGGGCTCGCGATCGCCCCGTCGGGCAACTTCCTGTACGTCACCAACTTCAAGAAGAACACGGTGTCGATATTCGCGATCGCCGCCGATGGGTCGCTGTCCAAAGTCGCGTGTAAACCGAGCTCGAACTGCGCAACCGGGTTCGCGCCGGACGCGATCGCGGTGAGCCCGGATGGGCAACACCTGTATGTGACGAACGTGGACTCGAGCGAGGAAGACATCTCGGTGTTCGCCATCAACGCCGACGGCACGCTCGTGCCGACGTGCGACCCGGCGACGTCCTGCCGCCGCGGCGGCAAAGGGCCCGTGTATATCGCGATCTCCCCCGACGGGCGCCTGTTGTACACGTCCAACGAGTCCTCGCACGATGTCTCGCCGTACGCCATCGCCGCCGACGGGTCGCTCACCCCGATCGCCTGCGCCCCCGCGAACTGCTCGACGGGCGCAAACGCCGAGGGGATCAGCTTCGCTCCGTCCGGTCGCTTCCTCTACGCCGGCGGCCTGAACAGGCTCGTCCCGTTCGCAATCGGGGCGGACGGATCGCCGACACCAGTGTCATGCCCGATCAACTGCGCGACTGGCAGCGGCCCCGCCGGCGTGGCCGCCGCCCCGGACCAGGGACCGGTCGCGGCGCTGGCGGCGACGGTCGCTCCCGCAACGGTGACGACGACGCTCGACGCGAGCGCATCGACAGACGCGGACGGGCAGATCGCACGCTATGACTGGCAACTCGGCGATGGCACCATGCTGAGCACCTCCGTCCCGACGCTGCAGCACGCGTACGCGGCGCCCGGCAGCTACACGGTCAGGGTGACTGCGACCGACGACGCCGGATGCTCGACGGCGCAGACATTCACCGGGCAGACGGCGAGCTGCAACGGGACCGCGGCGGCGACGACGGTGCTTGCGATCACCGTCCCGCCCGCGCCCCCGGCGCCGCCTGCGCCCCTGATCGCGCCGGCGCCCCTCGCCCCGACGATCAGTCATTTCGCGCAGTCCGCCAAACGCTGGCGCGAGGGCGCGGCACTGGCGACGATCTCCCGCAGCCACGCGCACCCGGTGGGGACGACGTTCAGCTTCGGCCTCGACCGGGCGGCGTCGGTCCGCCTCACATTCGTCCGGCCCGCCGCCGGCCGCAGCGTCGCCGGCAGCTGCGTGGCACCCACGCCGCACAACATCCACAAGCGCCGCTGCACGCGCAGGCTCACTGCGGGGGTGCTGACGCTCGCCGGGCACGCGGGAGCCGACAGGATCCGCTTCGCCGGGCGCGTGTCACGCTCGCGCCGGCTGAAGCCCGGGGCCTACACCGTGACGATCCTCGCCACCGCCGCCGGCCTGCGGTCGACGGCCGCCTCGCTTCGTTTCGAGATCGTCACACACTGACCGCCTGCAAACCGAAAGGCGATCACCGGCGCTACCGCCGTACGGCGTGCCTATCTTCTGAGTTGGCATGAGCGAACCGGTTGAGCGTTCGGTGCGTCTCGCGGACGGCTCGGACGCGACCGTGGTCGGCGTGCTGCTCGACGCCTTCAACCGCGAGTTCGGCGACCCCACGCCGGGGGCGCGGGCGATGGGCGCGCGCGTGAACGAGCTCCTCGACGCGGACGAAATCACCGTGCTGCTGGCGGGGCCGCCGCAGCGGCCCGACGGGCTCGCCGTGGCGCGCTTCAGAGCGGCATTGTGGACGCCGGGGCTCGAGTGCTACCTGGCGGAGCTGTACGTGGTGCCGGAGCGGCGCGGACGCGGCATCGGGCGGGCGCTGATGGAGGCGACGATCGAGCACGCACGTGAGCGCGGCGCCACCTACATGGAACTGGGGACGAGCCAGGACGACGTCGCGGCGCGAGCACTGTATGAGAGCCTCGGCTTCAGCAACCGCGAAGGACGGCCGGACGGCCCCGTGAACTACTACTACGAGCGGCGCCTGTAGGGACGAGGCACGAGGCGGAACAGATCCCCGCAGAGCGATCTAGCCGAAACGCTGCTCGACGGCCTGCCGCGTCCGGTTCAAAGCTTCCGCCACCTGCGCCCAGGTCGCGCCTTGCGCACGAGCCTCGTGAACGGCCGCTCGCTCTACCTGGGTCAAGACCTCTTGCATCTCCGTCAGCGAGTCTAGGATCACGAGCGGCTCGTTGCTGGATCGGACGCGGAACATCGCCTTTCGGTAGCGAGCCAGTGTTTCCTCCGGGATCCGCTGGAGTAGCCAGGGGTGGTCGAAGTCGTCCGCGGGCGGAGGGTTCATGGGCCTGATGCTACCGCAAACCACCTAGCTTGACGAGCACTCTCGGCCTTCCTTGCCCTATTCCCGCAAGGCCCCTTGACATATCACGCCAAGGTATTTAGCCTGCGTGTCGACCTGAGCTGGTCCCGACGTGCGCCGGTTGGCGCGCGGCAGGGGCCTCGAGCGCGTGCTCACTGAGCGGCGCGACGTTCTTAGGCGCGCCGTCCTGCGGCGCGCGTGTCTTGACCAAGGAGAAACACAGATGCTTCGTCGTCTTGCTCCCGCCGCCGCGCTCGCCGCCGCTGTGGGATCGCTGTTGTTAGCAGCGGTGGGTACGGCATACGCCACACCCGCCCACAAGGATCAGCCCGATCCCGCCCTGTTCCAGGTCGGGACCTCGGTCGTCGACATCTCGCCCGACAAGCCGATGGTGGACGGTGGCTACAGCTCGAACTACCTCGTGACCGGAGGGGTTCACGATCCACTGCAGGTGCGGGCGTTCTTCATCGGCCACGGGAAACAGGCCGTGACGTTCGTGTCGGTTGACTCGCAGGGTTGGTTTGCGGCCTATCAGACGCCGAACGTCGGCGACGGCGCCGACGACGCGCGCCGGGACGCCGCAACTGCGCTCGCGGCTCGCGGGTACGAAGTTAGCCCCGCCAACGTCGTCGTCTCCGCCACGCACGACCATGCCGCCCCGACGATCATGGGCATCTGGGGCCACACCGACCCGGCGTACCTGCACCGGGTCAAGGAAGCGGCGGTCCAGGCCGTCCTCGCTGCCGAGGAAAACACCCGTCCGGCGGAGCTGTGGTCGGCGACCGGCACGATCCGCGGCCTGCTCTCCCAGGTCCAGGGGACCGATCAGATGGCGGGGTTCGCGGTCGACAACCAGCTGCCGATCCTGTGGGCCCGCGAACCGGGCACCGGAGCGACGATCGGCATGTACGCCGACGTTCCCGTCCACGTCGACGAGTACGACCCCACTCGGCCCGGCAACAACCAGTTCACCGCCGACTACCCCGGGTACGTACGTGATCGTCTCGCCCAGCTGTTCGGGGGCACCGAGGTGATCGCGGCGGGTACGCTCGGCCGCCAGGAGACGATCGGCGCGGCCGGCGACTACGCCGAGGTCAGCGAGCAGGGACGCTTCGTCACGAACGAGCTGATTCGCGCGCTGACCAGCGCCCATCGCATCACCGACACCACGCTGGCGGCCGCCAACCAGCCGTTCACGACCGCGGCCCAGAACGAAGGACTGCTCGCGGCGATGTCGTGCAACCACACCGGCGGGCCGTTCGGCTGCCCGGGCCCGCTCACCGAGCCCGCGAGCAACGGCAAAAGCGGCACGTGGGACTGGCGTGCGGTCGGCGGCATCTTCACGATCAACCGCTCGCTCGAAGCGCCGTACTTCGCTGCGCCCGGCAACCTGGGCACGTCGACGACCGTCGCCCGCGTGGGCGATCAGGTGTACGCGACGGCCCCGGGAGAGGCGTTCCCCGAGGTGACCGCAGCGATCGAGCGGTCGTTCGCCGCGTCGCCGGGCATCAGCGCTACCCACATCATCGACCACGGCAGCGACCAGCTCGGCTACTACTGGGACCAGCGTCCGGGCATCTACCCGCCCGCTCAGCTAGCGCAGAGCGATTTCGCGAGGTTCAACGTCGGATCGCACCTCGCACAGGACAACGTCGACGCGGTTCGCGCCGCCGGCGACACCCTCGGCCTCGACCCGACCGCCGAGCAGCCGTTCGCGCAGATCGACAACCCGAACGCGTTCTCGCAGCCCACGGTCCAGTTCTATCCCGACCAGGTCGAGACCGACGACCCGGCGGTGAGCTTCTACGCCACAGCCAAGAAGGCGCAGGCGCCCGGCTCGCCGTCGACGTCCATCGGATCGACCGCGGCAACGCAGGGCGACGGTGCAGTCAGCTGGAACTTCGGTGACGGCACGACCGAGGTGCACCCGATCTCGGCACGCTTCACCCACACGTTCCCGCGGCCCGGCATCTACCAGGTGCGAGCGTCCGTCACGGACAACCTCGGCAACACCTACAGCTGGACTCAATCGGTGCTGATCGACTCGCCGCTGACCGCAGCCGTCGACCAGACCCCGCAGACGAAGAACACGATCGCCCTGACCGCGCACGCGGTCGGCGGCCAGCAGACGAACGTCCTGGCCGCGCATTGGACGTTCGCCGATGGCACGACCTTCGACGGTCCCACCATCACCATGCCCCACAAGCACCTGAACGGATCGGTGACGATCACGGACGGCGCTGGCAACACCGCGACTACTGACGTCCACATCAACTAACCACTCACCCGCGATCCGGCCGGTGGCGGCCTCTGCTGCCGGCCGGATCGCGCTCACAGTCGCCCGACCGTTGCGTGGAGCGGCACCCCGTGCGTATCCTCTGGTCGATGGTTGACCACGGAAGGCAGGCCAGAGGGGGTCGGCGCCACCGAGTGGTGCCAGGTGCGTAGATTGCGAAGCCGGTCCGCGCCCGGCACAAGGCTCGCTCGACCCGCGAGCGTCGGTCTGCGCTGGATGGCGGCCCTCCTGGCGATCGCGTGCATGATCAGCGTTTGGCGCGCGACGCTGTCCCCCGCCGTTGCTCGGGCGCAGGCCGCAACCACGTCACTCCGCGGCAACGCCCCTGGGCCCGTAATACGCGGCCTTGCACGTCTGCGCGGGGCCCGGAGCGCCAACGCCCCGGTGAGCTTGAACGTCGACCTTGCGACCCGCGAACCGGGCCAGCTCGACGAGCTGATCCGGGCCGCGAGCACACCCGGGAGCCCCTCGTACGGGCACTATCTCACCCCTGAGCAGTACCGAGCGCGATTCGCTCCGACCTCGAACGAAGTCGGAGCCGCCGAGACGTGGCTGCGCAGCCAGGGCTTGCATGTCGCCGGTGCCTCACCGGACAACTCACTCGTCCACGTGACTGCGTCCACCGCTACGGCGGCGCGAGCGTTCGGGCTCGACATCAACAACTACACCTTCGGCGGGCGGGACTTCTACGCGAACGATCGCAGTCCATCGGTGCCGAGCTATCTACACGTGGATTGGGTTAGTGGCCTGTCCAACTACAACAGCTTCCAGGTCGGCAGCGCGGTCCATTGCGTGAACAGCAAAAAAGAACCCGTGTTCTGCGGGTACTTCGGCAGTGATTTCCGGACCGCGTATGACCTGACCGGCAGCGGCGAAGGCCAGACGATCGGCTTCACGCTGTGGGGTAGGACTGTCCCGCAGAGCGACTACACGAAATACGCCGCCGACACCGGCACGACAGCGCTCACCGTGGGGGGCGCCGGAGCGAACGGCCTGGAATTCGTCCAGGTCGGCGGCGCTTCGACAATCAACGCGAAGGATGAGGTTGCGCTCGACACCGAGGTCGCGCACGCCGTGGCGCCCGGCATTCACGAGACGTACTGGCTTGGGGTCAACAACACGGAACCGACGTTGGAAACCGTCCTCAACGACGCCGCCAACTCCAAAATCGCGGTTATCTCGAACAGCTGGGGCTTTGCCTGCAGCAGCGTCCCGGGAGGGTTCGAAAAAATCCTCCAGGCCGGCGTGAGCACCGGCAAGACGTTCTACTTCGCCTCGGGCGACAACGGCGCCGAAGGCGGCACTGACTGCCTGGGGCTCAGCCCCAACGCCGTGGCCGTCGGCGGCACCGAACTGCACGTCGGGCCGAACAGCGAATGGAGTTCCGAGAACGCGCTGCTCGACGATGGCGGCTGCAGCAAAAGCCAGGCGCGACCGGCCTGGCAGGTCGGCGTCGGGAGCGCGCTCGAATGGCCCTCCACACCGTGCAGCGGGCGCGCGATACCCGATGTCTCAGCGGACTCGTGCTACGGGGGTCGGGGCGGCACTGAACATTTCGGCACTGAATGCGGAGCGTTCGTGTTCGTCGAAGGCTCCATCTTCGAAGTCGGTGGGACGAGCCTCTCGGCGCCCATCTGGGCCGGCGCCTCGGCCGTCTGGGACAACGCAAACGCCGGAGCTGGCCGGCCCGGGATCGGCTTCGTCGCTCCGCTGCTCTATTCGCTCGGCAACGACCCCACGACCGACGCGAGCGACTTCCACGACATCCAGACCGGCAGCAACGGCTTTGCGGCGGCGAAAGGGTGGGATGAGGCGACCGGTTGGGGGTCACCTAACTTCAACGACCTGGCGAACAACCCGGCCGACATCAACTACACCGGCCCGAGCGCGGGGGTCGAAGGACAGTCCCCCGTCCTGTCCGCGACCCTTTACGACCACGGCACGACGCACGGACTTGAAGGCAGGAAGATCAAGTTTGCAGTTGGCGCCGAGAGCTGCGAAGCGACGACGTCGGCGAGCGGTGCCGCGTCGTGCAGCGTGGCGCTTCATGATCCCCCCGGCTCTTACAGCGTGAGCGCAACGTTCGCCGGCGACACCGCGTACTCCGCGGCGTCGACTTCGCACGCTTTCACCATCGAATCCGGGGCCTTGCCCACGGTGAGCAAGCTCGAACCGAAGGAAGGCCCGGAAGCCGGCGCGCACCCAGGTCGACGATCACGGGCGCCAACCTCGCCGGACGCCAAAGAAGTCAAGTTCGGGGCAACCCCGGCGAAAAGCTTCAAAGTCGAATCGGCGAGCGTGATCGCCGCCGAAGCACCCGCCGGCAAAGGCACCGTCGCCGTGACCGTCACCACCACCGCCGGCACGAGCGCCAGCGGCCCGGCCAGCGAATACACCTACCTCGCGCCACCCACGGTCTCGAAGCTTGAACCCAAGGAAGGGTCGGAAGCGGGCGGCACGCTCGTCACGATCACCGGCGCCAACCTGACGGGCGCCAAAGAAGTCAAGTTCGGGGCAACCCCGGCGAAAAGCTTCAAAGTCGAATCGGCGAGCGTGATCGCCGCCGAAGCACCCGCCGGCAAAGGCACCGTCGCCGTGACCGTCACCACCACCGGCGGGACGAGCGCCGTCGGCCCGGCCAGCGAATACACCTACCTCACCCCACCCACGGTCTCGAAGCTCGAACCGAAGGAAGGCCCGGAAGCCGGCGGCACCCAGGTCACGATCACGGGCGCCAACCTGACGGGCGCCAAAGAAGTCAAGTTCGGCTCGACGCCCGCGAAAGGCTTCAAAGTCGAATCGGCGAGCGTGATCGCCGCCGAATCACCCGCCGGAAAAGGCACCGTCGCCGTGACCGTCACCACCACAGGCGGGACGAGCGCCGTCGGCCCGGCCAGCGAATACACCTACCTCACCCCACCCGCGGTGACGACGCTGGCGGCGACGCAGGTCACGCGCACGACGGCGACGCTGAACGGCACCGTGAACCCGAACGGCAGCGAAGTGTCGGAATGCCGGTTCGAATACGGCACGACCATGCTGCTCGGCTCGAGCGCAGCGTGTACGGCAGCTCCCGGCTCGGGTACGAACGCGGTCGAAGTGTCGGCGCCGCTGACAGGTCTGGAAGCGGAAACGACCTACTACTTCCGGCTCGTCGCGCGAAACGCGAGCGGGACGAGCGGCGGCCTTGAAGAACTCTTCACGACCAAGGCGACAGCCTCGCCCCCCGAATTCGGCCGCTGCCTGAAGGCTGCTCCCAAGGGGACCGGGGCATACAAAAACGCGGGCTGCACCAAACCGGGCGGTACTCACAGCTACGCGTGGTATGCGGCCTTCGAAAGCGCGCAGCCGCTAGCCAAAGCCGGCTTCACCGCGGCCATCAAAGAACTCACAGAAGTGCGGCTCGAAAGCGCCAAGCAGCTGATCACCTGCAAGGGCCAGACCGGCGAAGGCGAATATGACGGCACACGCACCGTCGGAGATGTCGTCTTCAGGTTCACCGCCTGCCAGCACGCAGGCGCAAGTTGCCAGAGCGGGCTCGCCGAAGGCGAGATCGAAACCCAACGCCTGGCAGGCACGTTGGGAGTGATCCTCTCGAGCACAGAAGGGCCGAGCAAGAACAAGATCGGCCTGGGCCTCCAGCCTGGGTCTGGCGGCGCGATTGCAGAATTCTCCTGCGGCGGCACTCCCGTTTCGATAACCGGTGCTGTCATCGCGGAAGTCAAAGCGAACTCGATGCAACTCACCACCGGGCTCTGGACGTTTGCGATGGCAAAGGGAGGCAAGCAGAAACCGGAAGGCTTCGAAGGCGGGGCCAAGCAGACGTTGCAGCTGAAGTTCGGCGCCGGCGAACCAGAACAGGCCGGACTGTCGCTCAAGACGAAACTGGGCAATGATGAAAAGGTCGAGGTCAACAGCGTCGTCTGAGCGGCCCGATCGCAGGATCGGCGCAGAGCGCCTCCAAACGCCTGACAGCGCCTCCGAGCGGGCGATCGAGTAACGCCTCGCCCGGGCGCGGCCCCCTGCGCGAGCGCGGCCGGTTACCGCCCCGGGGCGCACCCGGGTCCGCCGCCAGCCGCTCGCCGGCGCGCGTGCAAGCGGCCTTGCAGCCGCTCCGGGCCACCGACGGCCGTCGATTACCGGGGCGACATGCGACGCATCCGCCTGCTGCTGCTGCCCGTCGCCGCCGTGATGCCGCTGCTGGTGGCGGCTCGGGCCGACGCCAAGCGCCATTCCTGCCCCTGCGCGCATCACGCCGGCGCCTGCCGCCGGTCCGGAGCACACATCCGTAGGCACCCTGCTGCGACCGGCCGCACGGCGTCAGGCGTCACCAGCCCGCTTCACGCCGCCGCACCGGTTGCGACCGGTCCACCCCGGGCCGCGCCGCCGAGCCCGCATGCGCCACCGCCGGTTCCGGGCGAAGAAGGCCCGGTCGAGCTCACGCCGGCCGGTTGCGAAGACCCGGCGCTGCTCGCTCGGCTCGGCCCGGACGCAAGTGCGGCATGCGAACAGGTTCGGGAAACCGGCGAACCGGTCTACCTGGGCGACTGGGAAGAAACCACCGACGCGACGGGCTAGCGCCGGTGGCGCGCTGGGGGCACGGCGTGCGCGCGGCACGCGCCGTGCCCCCGAGGCGCTCAGCGCACCGCCTTGTAGATGAGCACCAGGTTCACCGGTGTGCCCGCCGGCCCCGCCGTCGAACCCGACGCCGCCGACTGGCTGCTCACCACGAGGGCCCAGTGCTTGTGCGCACCCGCCGACCTGTGGGGCGCGTGCTTGGGCTTCTTGAGTTTGCCCGTCGCGCAGTGGGCACCGGCGAGCAGTTTGCGGGCGGTCGTCAGCGTCTTGCCTTTGAGCGCCGGCACCACGCACTTGGCTGACGCCACGGCGCCGCCCGAGCCGCCGGCGGCCGCGCTGCTGCCGCCACCGCCAGTGCCGCCTCCAGCCACGGCTTTCCCTGCCAGTTCGCGTTCGCGCGCTTCACGTTCACGCGCTTCGCGTTCGTGCGCTTCGCGTTCATGCTGTTCGCGTTCTTCGCGTTCCCGCTGTTCTTTGTTCGGCACTTCCACCTTCTGCGCCGTTCCGTTGCTGGTGCCATCACTTGCCATCGCCGTGAGCGCCACCTGGTACGTGCCCGGGTGCGAGTAGGTGTGGCTGATGGTCGGGCTGGTGGTCTCCACCGTGTACGACGGTACGCCGGCGGTGCTGACGGTGTTGGCACCTTCGAACTGCCACACGTACTGACTCGCGCCGCTCGAAGCGCTCGCGTCGAACGTCGCGGTGGTGCCCGCGGCGGAGGTCACCCGGAAGCTCGCTTTCACGGGCGTGCCGGACGAGCTCAGCCCGTAGCGGCACATGTGGCCGATGTTGCTCCACTCCGGCTGCATGAAGTAGCGCGTCCCGGCGATGAGGGCGGTCCAACCTTCGAATTCGAGCAATTCCACTTCTTCGATTTTGATGGCGCCTTCTTCTTCATACTGGTGATAGGCGCATTTGTCGCCGTTCTCGGCGACTTCGCCCACCGTCCAATCCGTCCACGCTTCGTTGGGGATCGGATCGGTGATGCTCTCGTTGTGCTCGTGGGAGATCACCGACACGAGGTTCGCCGCCGCGTTGCCGGACGGCCCCGCTTCGCAGGATTTTTCGATTGACGCACAGACTTCGGTCAGCGTGCCGCAGCCTTCTTCGGCGTCGGGGATGTTGGCGTAGAGGAAGCGCGGCAGCCCGGCGCTGTCGCTGTGGTAGCCGCAGAACGCCGGGTTGCCCGACGCGTTGACCGAGCAACCGGCTTCACCTGCCGCATCGAAGCAGTAGGCCACCGCGGGGGGTGACACCAGGAAGTACTCGTGCGTCATGTCGCTCGGCAAGCCGTTTTTCGCGATCACTTTCGCGAGCTCCGCCTGCACCTGTTCGTCGTCGAGGCAAACGCCCCCTTTGACCGCGGGCGCGAACGGGCACGCGCTCGATGGCAAGGGATCGGTGGTGACGATTTCGCTGCCGAAGTGCGCGTTGTACGTCGCGGTGTGGCCTTCGGTGTCGTTGTACTGCGTCGACACCGCGTCGGGGTTGGTGGTTTTGCCGCTGTCGGTGGCGAGGTCTTTGAAGAACTGCGAAACGCCCGCACCGAGCCCGGCGGGCATCCCTGCGCCCGTGTAGTTGCTGGGTTTCCACACGATCGTGTAGTTCGTGCTCGACGGCATCACCGGGCCACCGCTGTAGTCGAGGTTCTTGAACACAGCGTCGAACGGACCACGCGTGCGCGGGCGCAGGGCCTCCCTGGGGAGCGGCTTACCGGGCGCCCGCAACTCGCCCGCCGTCCGCCCGTTCGGCAGTCGCACGATGAACGCCGAGGCGCCCGCTGCGGCCAGCGCACACGAAAGCGCGACGATCGCGAGCGCGATCAGCGCGCCCTGCATGCGTCGACATCGAAGAACGCGTTCGCGCCCGCGGAGACAGGTGGTGGGTGCCGAGGGCTCGCGGCGCCCGGCAGGTGTAGTCGAAGACATCGTTCCCCCCGACTCTTCTGAACTTGTCGACGGCGGGCCGCTCCCGCATCCCGCCACACTCCATCCGAGAGTGAAGCTAACAGAGTGCCGGAGAAAAGAGAATCCAATCTTGGATGACCGCCGCCGGGTGGTGCATGCCCCCGCCAGGAGTCGAACCTGGATCCACCGCTTAGGAGGCGCAGGTGGATTGTGCGAATCGTCAATGTTTTCGGGCCCGTGGCCCTGCGTCTTGGGAGCCGCGATCGGTCGCGATTTGGGTACATCCGGCGATGTTTGGGCAGCGGATTGGGCTCGCTGCCCAAACGGCAATGCTCGAATTCAAGTGCCTCGTTGCGCGCATTGCCATATCGATAGAGCGCCGGGGAGACACCCGCTCCACGACATTCAGAGCAGCGATAGCGCGGTGGAAGTGCTGTCCGCGATTGCCGGGGGCGGACACGACAGGGCCCATGTTCGCGGGCCCTCGGTGACCGCCGCCGCGACGTTGGGCACGGCAACCCGGGTGTGCCGGCGTGTGCGCGGGTCCCAGCGGCCGATGTAGTGGGGGCTCGCGGGGAAGTCGCAGGCGAACCCGCCGACCACGTAGCTCACGCGCCCGCCGGCGATCGATGGGGAGAAGGCGCCTTGGCTGCCCGCGCCGCCGGCGGCCGCGCTCGCAACAACCGTGTAGTGGGGAGCGCGCCGCGAGAGCACGTCGGGGAGATAGAGAATGAGCGTCTGCGAGTAGGGCGCGCCGACGTCCTGATTCAGCCACGTCATGGCGAGCTCGCGGCCGACGAGCGCCAGCCCCAGGATGCCCGCTCGCCGAGGACCTGACTTGCCCAGCTTCTCCCCGCTGATCGGTGGCCCAGCCGGCAGCTGCATACAAGGACCGCCGAGACGGCAGACCCGTGGCCCGCGCGCCTTGCGGGCTTCGACGACCCCGCTCGGTGCGTACGCGACCAGTGAGCCGGCGATCGCGGGATACAGCGGCGCGGTGGAGGTGTTGCTGGTCCCCGGCAGCACGGTGCGCACCGAGGAGGTAACAAAGTCGTACGCCCTGACGCGGTAGCGGCCGCCGGAATAGACCGAGGCGATCGCCGTCGGATGTCCGGCGATGCCCGGGCCGATGGAGACGCCGAGCGGCTTGACGCTGGCGAGCGCTGGCACCGGGGCCGCGCCACCCACCGTCGCGGTCATCAGCACGTACCCGCCGCTTGCGGCCCGGGCACTCCACACTGCGCGGCCACGGTAGGCGGCCAGCCGGGCGCAGCCGGTGGCCCACGAGGCATCCGCGTTGCCGGCGATCGGCTGGTCAACCGACACGCACCCCGAGGACGGCGCGACGGCCCCGGCGGGAGTGCCGCTCGCCGCTACAGAGCGCACGCCGACGCCGGCGGCCGCCACGCCGAAGGCGACGATAATCATCGACACGATCCGATTCGGCGACGTGATTCGGTGGGACTGGTGCTCGCGCATCACGCCTCCTATCGAACCTAGCTCCCACGTAGGGAATCAGTCGGAAGCACAACAGTCGTCAGTACTTACGCCCCGATCTCGCGTCGGCTTTGCTGCACGTCCAGACCCAACGCCTCGGTACGCCCTCCACCGCCGCTTCCGCGGCCAAGCGAGCGTGCGAGGAATGCGCCCCGACACTGCCGCCCTGGACGATTTGCAGCAGTCGGGTAGCTGCCCAGGACGCTTCTCCTTGCGCTAGCCCCAGCCACCCCGTGGCGAGCCGGCCACCACACGATGTCTTTTCTCCCAAGGGGTAACGCCCGCATCCCCAGAGCTCTGCATTTGCAGGCGATAGGTGCCCCCGCCAGGAGTCGAACCTGGATCTCCCCTAGGAGGCGGTCGCACGGATGGCGCCAACTGCCCGAATCGTCCTCGCTGAGCTCGACGCGATCCTGCACGCCTGAGGCGGGCCTCCGAGCCGGGACCGCGCGTTGCCACAAGCCCAGCCCAGCTCTTTCAGAGACCCGGACACCTGTGCGCTCTTCGCTGTCAGCCGGAGAGCCGCCGGATCGAGCGGTACACGGCGTCGCGCAGTGCCTTCTCTCGCGGATCGTCGAACATGTGGAAGTCCATGTTGTTCATGACGTAGGCGAAGCCGAGCCGCGCGTCGGGATCGGCAAGACCGAACGAGCCACCGGCGCCCGGAGTCCCGAAGGCGCGCCGGCTCGAGCCCCAATCGAGCTGCGGTCCCGGCCTGAGGAAGCCGAGCGACATCCAACTCGGCACACCCATCACCGCGTCCCTTGGACGCTCCACATCGTGAACCGCCGTGAGGCTCGCGAGCGTCGCCGGAGTGATGCCGAGCTGTGCGTCTCCGTCCGCGAACGCCGAATAGGCGCGCGCAATCGCCCGCGCCGTCCCTACGCCGTTCCCCGCCGGGATCTCGACTTCGAGCCAACGACGATCGTTGAAGTCGGCGTCTGCGAAGAGCATCGACTTTCGCAGCAGGGACCACGGCCACAAGATCCGCATCACGAACCCCTTCGGGACCAAAGGCAGCGCCCGGATGGCGCGCATCGGAGAGAAGAGTCTGAGCTTCGCCAGCCGCTCGTCGGAGATATCCGGCGGAAGCCCGATGTAGAACTCGATCTTCAAAGGCCTCGCGATCTCCTCGTGGAAGAACTGGCCGAGCGTGCGGTGCGCCGGGTCGACGTGGCGAATCAGCTCCTGCATGTAGAGCCCGATCGTCATCGCGTGGTAGCCGTGTCGCGTCCCCGGCTCCCACGCCGGCCTCTGCCGCGCGAGCACACCAGAGACATAGTCGAGGTCACGCAAGTCCTCGAGATGCAAAGGCTCGTCGATCCAAACCAAGCCGGCTTCGTGACCGAGGAGCTGGCGCACCGTGATCGCGCCCTTGCCGTTCTGGGCGAACTCGGGCCAGTACTCGGCCACCCGTGCCTCGTAGTCGATCCAGCCGCGCGAGTTCGCGACCGCAATCGTCATCGCCGCCAGACCCTTCGTGGTCGAGTTGACGACGACCATCGTGTCCTCGTTCCAGGGTGCCTCGCCGGTGGGTGTACGGCGGCCGCCCCACAGGTCGACCACCTGCTCGCCGCGCCAAAATGCGGCGACGGCAGCACCGATCTCTCCGCGCGCGGCGAAGTTGCGGTCAAACTCGCGACGCACTTCCTCAAAGCCCGGAGCGACCGCACCGCCGAGCGAGGGCGCCGCTTCGACAACATCGGTATCCATCGCTGGCATGGCCCCTCAACCTGTCGAAGAGCGAAGCACGGATAGCGTCCCGGCGCCGCGCCAGCTATTCATCCGGACTATCCCGTCCTCCGGCGTGGCCTACTACCAACGAGATGAGCGTGTCGAGATCGGGCATCGTGTTGCGCGTGGAAACACCGCTGGCCAGCCCCGATCCACCCATAGTCGCTACGAGCGGGCTTGCGCTCGCGAACTTGCTTCGGCCGGGGAGCGCACTAGCCGCAGCGCGGCCAACATCCCTCCCACGCCGATGACGCTGCCCAGAGCCCAGGCGACAGCGATGTCTCCGGTCGGAGTCGCCAGCTCGTAGAAGTTGCGCAGAAACGGGATCACGAGGGCGAGGGCGAAGAGCGCCAGCATGAGCCCGCACAGGCCGGCGATGGCGAGGCTGCGGCTCCCAGACTCGCCCTCGATCTGGATGACAACAGCCAGCCCGCAGACAACCATGACGCCAGTGGCAACGGTACGCGAACGCGTCAAGCTGAGGTCGAAGCCGTAACGCGCGAGCAGGTAGCCGGCCAGGATCCCGATCCCGATCGCGATGCCGGCGGGAATCGCGAAGCGGGCGACCGACTGGAGGAATCGCTCGGGCCGCCACGGACCCGAGCTAGGCGCCAGGGCGAGCAGGAATGCGGGGATGCCGATCGTCACGGTGGACGCGATCGTGAACTGGCGTGGCAGCAGCGGGAACGTGGCGGTCGGAATCGCCACCGCCAGCCCAAGCACCGCAGTGAACACGGTCTTCGTCACGAACAGGCGCGCAACCCGCTGGATGTTGCGCAGGATCTGGCGCCCCTCGGCGACCATCCCCGGAACGGCCGCGAAATCGTCCCGCACGAGCACCAGGTCGGCGACGGAACGTGTCATCTGCGTGCCCGAGCCCTGCGCGATCGCCAGGCGCGCCTCCTTCAGCGCGGGCACATCGTTGACCCCGTCGCCGACCATCGCCACGTAGCGGCCCGCCTGGGCCAGCGCCGCGACAACCGCGCGCTTGCCCTCGGGGGAGATCCGCCCGACCGCGGCAGCGGAGAGCACGGCGTGGCGCAGCGCATCGGGCTCAGACGGCAGGGCCTCGCCATCGAGAGCCGGCGCCGACCCAGGGACGCCGGCGTCGCGCGCGATCGCGCCGGCGGTGGCCGGAGCGTCGCCCGAGAGCACCTTCAGCTCGACGCCTTGCTCGGTGAAGAAGTCCACCGTCTCGGCGGTGTTCCCCCGCAGCCGCTCGGCTAGCACTACCAAGCCCAGTGGGCACACATCCTCCGGGAACGCCGGGTCGGGGCTCGCGGTGGGAAGTGGACTCTCGCTACGACCAAGCGCGAGCACGCGCCGGCCCTCGCTGGCCTCCTCGCGAGCCTGCTTCCGTAGCGACGACTCGCGATCCCCAAAACGCTCGGGTGCCCCGAGCACGAGCCGCGTGTCGCCGAAGTCCAGCGCACTCCAGCGCCGGCGCGAGGAAAACGGGATCTGGCCGACGATCGGGCGCACGGCTCCATCAGCCAGTCCGGCGTCGAGGATCGCCTGCAGGGTCGCGTTGCGAGAGGGGGCACTCGCCGCATAGGCGGCGAGCTCGTGCACGAACGCGCTCCGATCGGTGCCGGCGGCCGGGTGGACGGACACGACCCGGGGCGTCGGCTCGGTGAGCGTGCCCGTCTTGTCGGTGCACAGAACATCGACCGATGCGAGCGACTCAACTGCGTTGAGCTGCTGTGCGAGCACGCCTCGCCTGGTCATCTTGAACGCAGAGACCGCGGCCGTCAGGCTGACGAGCAAGATCAGGCCCTCGGGCACGAGGTTGACGATGCCCGCGGTGAGCGCTTGCACGCGTGCCGCCGCCGAGCTGTCACGCGTCAGGACCGAGATCGTCAACCCGATCGTGAGCGGCACCGCGAGTGCAATCAGCCACAGCAGGAGGCGGTCATTGGCGCTCTCGAGCGGCGAGCGCGGGTGGCGGAAGGCCCGCGCCGTCGCGGATAGCTGCGCCGCACGGCTGTCCGCGCCGACAGCCGTTGCCTCGAACAGCGCGGTGCCCTCGACCGCGAACGAGCCAGACCACACCGGCTCTCCGACGCCGCGCAGCACAGGCTCGGACTCGCCCGTCAGGTTGGCCTCGTCGAGAGCAAGCCCGTCGGCTGTGACCACCACCCCATCCGCCACGACCTGGTCGCCGGCGCCGACGCGTACCAGGTCGCCGCTGACCACCTCATCGACTGCCACGTGTCGATCTTCGCCATCCCGTATGACCACCGCCTCCGGTGCCACCAGTGCGGCAAGTCGGTCGAGCGCGCGCTTGGAGCGGATCTCCTGAAATGACCCGATCGCGATATTCGCTACGAGGATCCCCAAGAAAAGCGCGTCCCTCCAGGAGGCGAACACGATCGTCAGCACGCCGAACACGAGCAGGATCCCGTTCGGAATGTTGAGGGTGTTGGCACGAACGATGCTCCCGTAGGAGCGGCTGGAGCGCTGGCGGGGATGCTTTCCGCGCGCCTCCAGTCGCCGCGCCGCCTCGGGCTGGCTGAGTCCACGTCGCGTTTGCGTAGCGGTGGCGGTTGGCGCGGGCATCGGCCTCATCCGCGCCTTACCGGTGTTCGACACCGGGACATCTTCACGTCCAGAGTTTGGCGGGCTTACCGCGAGGGCCGCTCCGCAAGGCGAAATGTCCACCAACCGCCTCGGCAGCGAAGCGCGCGCGCGAAGATCGCCGAGTGCGGACCTACGGACCGGCTAGCTGGTTCGCGTGCTTCGCGGAGGGCCGGGTACAGGCGTGCTGCACAGCTTGCGAATCACCGGCACCTCTCTTACCAGACCCACGAGCGAGGCAACAACGATGACGGTGCCAGGAACCCAGTCCCCGCTGGCGAGCACGACGATGCCGAAGATGAGCGCCGCCGCAAGACCCACCGTGAGGAACGCCGTTCGCCGTACTCGACGGTTCCAGCTCTCCTTCTCGGTCACGCGGATCACCTCCTGCTCTGGACTGTTCCGATCTTCCCATCGGGGCGAAGCCATCTCATCCGTAGTGAGGCCGTGTTGGGGTCACAAGAACTACGCAGGCGACACCGCGGCGTGAGCGACGAGCTGGAGCCCGCAGCAGGTGCGGAGGCAGGACCGCGCGGACTCCCAGCCCGCTCACGGCGAGGGCAGCCCCCCATGCGCTCCCGCCGCGTGAGCATGCCCCCGCCAGGAGTCGAACCTGGATCTACCGCTTAGGAGGCGGTCGTCTTGTCCATTGGACTACGAGGGCGCTTCCGCGCCGGGACGGCGCGCCTCAGAAGGCTACCGGCGCGCCGCGCCCGCGCCGTCGGGGGCCTCGGCGGCCAGGCGGGCGAGCTCCTCGCCGATCAGGCGGTGGGTGACCCACTCGCCCATCGTCTGCGCGCCGATCCGCCGGTAGAAGCCGAGCGCGGGCTCGTTCCAGTCGAGCGCCGCCCATTCGAGGCGCTCGCCGCCGATCTCGCGCAGGTGCGCCGCCACCGCCGCGAGCAGCGCCTTGCCGACACCCGCGCCGCGGTGGGCGGGCCGCACGAACAGGTCCTCCAACCACACGCCCTGGATCGCGAGGAACGTGGAGAACGTCCGGAAGAACACGGCATACCCGACAACCTCATCGTCGAGCTCCGCCATCAGCGCGCTGGCGGCGGGCGGATCGGCGAACAGCGCGCGCGTGAGCCGCTCCTCGTCCGCGCGAAGCTGCTCGAGCAGATGCTCGTAGTCGGCGAGCTCGCGGAACATCTCGAGCAGCACCGGGATGTCCGCGCGCGTCGCCGCCCGGATTCGCAACGCTCCGCCCCCGCCGGGCGGCGGGGTGCCCTGTCCGGGCGGGGGCGCGCTCATACGCGGTCCGGCCGGTCGGGGTAGATGTCGTCGATCGTCGCGAGCGCCACGTAGGGCGCGCCCGCGGCGCGCTCGATCGCCTCACCGCCCCCGGCGAGCCTGTCGAGCACGCTCACGACGCCGCAGATCGTGCACCCCTCCTGCTTGAGCGCGTCGATCGCCGCGAGCGTCGAGCCGCCCGTCGTCACCACGTCCTCCACCACGACGCAGCGGTCCCGCCCCTGCAGCGACGGCCCCTCGATGCGGCGCTGCAGGCCGTGCTCCTTGACCTGTTTGCGCACGAAGAAGGCCTTCGCCTGCGCGCCCCCGGCGAGCGCGGCACACGCCACAGCGTCCGCCCCCATCGTCATGCCGCCAACCGCCGTCCCGCTCCACTCCGCCACCTGGGCGGCGAGCAGCTCGCCGAGCGCGGCGAATCCCTCCGGACGCAGGATCGCGCGCTTCGCGTCGACGTAGTACTGCGCCGTGGCACCGCTCGTGAGCGTCACCTCGCCGATCACCAGCGCGTGCTCGCGCAGCAGCTCGACGAGTCGTGCGCGTGCCGCCTCGCGCGCACTCGTATGTTCGTCCAGGGCGCTCACGCGAGAACCTAATCTAGCGCTGTGAGCCTTCCGTTCGTCAGGCTTCTCCGGTTTGCTTCGATGGCGATCTGTGTGATTGTGGTCGCCTCGTTCGTCGCGTTCGCTGTCGAGCAGACGAAGAACGCGTCCGGTCGCCAGCGCGAACAGATCACGGGCCCGACGGTGACGGCGAGCACCTCCTCTACGCCCTCAACGGCGACGGCCACCGAACGTCCGGGCGCGTTCCACGAAGCGCTCGACGAAGCCTCGAGCGAGCTGACCTCGCCGTTCTCGAGCCTCGTCTCGAGCTCGAGCAGCGAATGGGCGACGCGCGGCTTCAGGATGCTCGCGGCGCTGCTCGTCTACGGCTTCGGACTCGGCTACCTCGCGCGCAGCCTGCGGGTGCGCGTCTAGGGACCCGCGTTGCTGCGGATGCGGCTGCTGCCGCCGCCGTTCTCGTTGTAGACGTCCACCGGGGTGCCTTCGCCCACCCACGCGAAGATCGCGGGCGCGTTGGGAATCGGCACGCGCAGGCAGCCGTGGCTGGCGGCGTACGTCGGCACTTCGGGATAGCCGTGGATCGCATAGCCGCGGATGAAGTAGTTGGAGTCGACCATCCCCTCGCTGTTCACGCCCGGGGTCTTCAGGTATACGCGGAAGCGACCTATCACCGTCGGCGTCGAGGGCTTGCCCGAGCTCATCGTGTAGAGGGCGTGGACGTGGCCGCCGGGTTCGATCAGCGCGAGCACCTGCCGCGTGAGGTCGCCCTCGACGTGGCGGCCGTCACCCGGGTAGCGCACGTGGAAGCCCCCGCCGCCGTGGGCGAGGCGGCTGAAGACCTGCGTGCCGGCGTATGGCACGCGGGCGAGGCCGGTCATCTTGCGGAAGGCGATCAGCGCACGGCCGGTGCCTTCGTCGAAGACGCCGCTGAGCGACACGACGTAGTGGAGCGCATTCAGCTCCGACTGGAGCAGGCGCACCGACTGGCCGCTCGTGCCCGGCCCGAGGTTGGGATTCACGAAGCGCACCACCGGCGCGCGGGCGCTGAAGGCTGCCTGCTCGGGCGTCGCATAGTGCGCCACGCGGATCTGCAGCGGCCCCGCCGTCGTGCTGCGGTAGCTCACGCGGAAGCGGCTCCCGCCCGAGCTGTCGGGCACCGGCTTGATCACCTTCACCGCCACCTTCTTGCCGCGCAGGTAGATGCTCGCCTTGACGGTCTGGCCGCTCACGTAGGGCGTCACCGTCCCCGCCACCGTGACGCGCCCGCCGATGAGCGCGAAGGGCGGGTTGCCCGCCACCCTCACGAGCGCGAGCCGCATCTTGCCCGCGACGACGGGCGTGGCAGGCGGCGCCGGCGTGGCGGGCGGCGATGGTTCGGGGGGCTGTGGCGGGGCCGGGGTGGTGGCTTCCGCCGCGGCGGCGGCTGCCGTGGAAGCGGCGAGCAGGAGCGCGACGGCGGCGCACGCAAACAGGCGTAGAGAGCGGCTCACGGCACAGATCCTATGTACCCGACCGGGCGATCAGGGTCCCCGAGCCGCTGTAGCCCAGGCGCTGGGAGAGGCGTACGAGCAGCGCCACCGATGCCAGCGCGGAAATGGTCAGCGCAGTCCCCTGCCAGAAGTTCCAGTCCTCGAGCGCGGAGAACGCGACCGAGTTGTTGAGCGCGTGGGCGGCGAAGCACGGATACAGCGAGCCCGTGTAGCGGTAGAGCAGGCACAGCCCGAAGCCGAGGCCGGCGAGCGGCACGAGATCGAGCGCGGGCGCCGAGCCGGCGTGGACGCCGCCGAACAGCAGCCCCGTGATGATCGCCGCGGGCAGCGTCCCGCGCCAGTTGCGAAGCGCGGTGAAGATGTAGCCGCGGAACAGGAACTCCTCGCAGATCGGCGCGACCACGCATGTCAGCCCGGCGCTCAGCACGAGCAGCAGGGCGCTTTCGTTGGAGCCGAGCTGTTCGAGCAGCTTCTCTTTGGTGGGGTTGAAGACTTCCGACCAGATGACGCTGATCAGCAGGAATGCGAAGAACAGAAGGCCGATCATGCGCACCGCTGAGCGCCAGCGGACCCCCGGTGGACGGAGGCCGAGCTGCCACGCGCGCACCGCCCGCCCGCCGACGTGCGCGGAGAACACCGCGGCGAGCACGAACGCGATGTCCTGTACGAACGTGTCCGCGATCGAGAGGCCCGGCGGGGTGTGCGAGCTCGTTATTTCGACGCCGAACAGCAGCGCGGGGAGATCGACCGCGAGGCCTCCCACGGCTGCGAGGACGAGCCCGCCGACGAGCGCGAGCAGCGCGGTCCAGGGACGCCAGTCGGTGTCGGGCGAGTGCGTCGGGTCGCCCTCGGGTGGCTCCGGCGGCGGCAGCGGCGCACGGCCGTCGGCGTCCGGGACCGCCGGGGCCTCGAGCGAGGGCTCGAGCGCCGACGCCCCGCTCGTCCTCTGCTCCTCCATCGCTATGCCACCCAGTGCCAAGTAGCGAACTGGCCGACGAAGAACACCATCAGCAGCACCGACACCACGAGCAGCGGCCGTCGCAGGCGGGGCCGTTCTGCGAGCCACGCCGCCAGCCAGATCGCGAGCGGGAACAGCACGACGAGATAGCGGGGGATCGACATCAGCGGCTGCGGCGCGACGGGGTAGGAGAGCGGCAGCGCGAGCGCCGCGAGCACGTAGGCGCCATAGGCGAGCGGCAGCCGGCGCAGGACGCCGACGACGGCGGGCACGGCGAGGATCAGGAAGCCGAGCTCCATCAGGTTGTGCCATGCCGCGATGTACGGGCTGCCGCCCGCGAGCGCGAAGTAGACGTGGTGAGTCTGCATCGACACGAGCTGGCGCACCCCGTCGAAGCCCGCCACGAGCCCGTCCCACACACCCAGATACGGGCCGACGAAGTGGCGCGACCATGCCTGCTCGGCGTGGAAGGGCGCGAGCGCTTCGCCGCCGGCCGAGCGCGAGCCAGCCGCAGAACAGCGCGACGCCCGCCGGCACGAGGGCGAGCCACAGCACGTCGCGCCGCAGCACGTAGCGGATGCGCAGCAGCCCCCGGAGCGTTCGGGCGCGCGATCCTCGCGCGGCCCGTACAGATAGATGATCAGGGCGGGCACGAGCAGCATCAGCCCGGTGCTGCGGGTCGCCGCGGCGAGCGCGCCCAGCGCGCCCGCCCAGGCCCAGCGGCCGTTGCGCGCCGACCAGAACACGCCCACCGAGAGCGCCATGTAGAGGGCGTCGGTGTAGACCGCCGAGAAGAAGAACGCCATCGGCGAGAAGGCGGTGACGAACACGGCCAGCCGCGCCACGTCCGCTCGCTTCGCGCCGGCCGCCGAGCAGCCGGCGCCCGCGTGCGAGCTCGAGCGTCGTGAGCCGGTGGATCAGGTACAGCGCGAGCGCGAACGCGAACAGCGAGATCAGCGCGCCGGCCGCGATCAGCGGCAGCCCGCTGCGGCCGAGCACGCTCATCAGGAGCGGGTACAGCGGGAAGTACGCGGGACGCGAGGACGTGAGCGCGCCGAGGTGGGGCTCGTAGCCGAACTTCGCGATCACCAGGTACCAGGCGGAGTCCCAGCGCGCGACCGGCGCCGCGAGCAGGTCCGCGACGTGGCCGAAGCCGCCCGTGATGTGCGGGCGGGTCGAAGGCGTTGCTGGCGGAGCCTGAGGCCGAAAGCCCCGGCGGCGGAGATGCCCGCGAGCGGCGACTAGCAGCCGCGAAGTCCACAGCGCACGCCAGCTGTCGCGCACCGCGGCCATGCGCGCGGCGTCGCCCCGCAGCCGCGAGATCGGCGCGGCCGAGGCCCGCCCCGGCACGGCGGCGCGGCGCGCTGCTGCGGGGCACGCGACAGCTCGCCCGTGCGCTCGGGAATTGCCAGCTCGGCGGTCTCTGGATTCATCGCGGCTGACTCCGAGCGTAGAGCCACGGAGGCGTTGATCGGCGGGAAACCACTACCGCGCACGGTAATCTCGAAGCTCCGGAGATGTCTCGACAATCGCGAAAGCGCCGGCGGAGGCGCGGGGGCGCGAAGGCGGGGCGGTTCCTGCTGATCGGCGCCACCGTGCTCGTCACCGCGCTGGTGATCGGCACGATCGCCGCGGTCGCCTACGTTCTCAACGTCGCCGACATCGGCCCCAGAACTCTCGACGCTGCGCCCGATCCTCAGCGTCGGCTCCTCACAGGTGTTCGCCTCGGACGGCGAACGTCTGGGCTTCATCCAGTCGGACGTGCTGCGCACGCCCGTGGGCTGGCACGAAATCCCCGAATCGCTCAAGGACGCGACGGTGGCGATCGAGGATCAGCGCTTCTACAAGCACGACGGCGTCGACTCACGGGCATCTTCCGCGCGGCGATCAAGGACATCAGCAACGGCGCGGCGCTCCAGGGCGGCTCGACGATCACGATGCAGCTGATGCGCAACCTCTACCTCGGCGGCGACCAGCGCACGCTCAGGCAGAAGATCATCGAGGCGAAGCTCGCGCTCGACTACGAGAAGATCCACAGCAAGCACTACATCCTCACCGCCTATCTGAACAGCGTGCCCTACGGGACGGTCGGGCGGCCAGACGGCTGTGGGCGTGCAGGCGGCGGCGCGCGTCTTCTTCGACAAACCCGCCTCCCAGCTGAACCTGCAACAGGCGGCGCTGCTCGCCGGCCTGCCGCAGGCGCCCTCCCAGTACAACCCGCTCCGCGATCCCAAGGCGGCGCACCAGCGCCGCAACGAGGTGCTCGCGAAGATGGCGGAACTGCACTACATCTCGCCCGCGCAGGCCTCGGCCGCCGAGCACGCCCCCCTCGAAGTCCGCCTCGGCAACTTCTACTCGCAGCGGCGCGAGGACTTCTTCTTCGAATACGTGCGCGAGCTGCTCGAACACCGCTACGGCAAGCGGACGGTGCAGCAGGGCGGGCTGAAGGTCTACACGACGATCAACCTGAACATGCAGCGGCCAAGCGCGCAACGCGATCGCCGAAGTGCTCAACCAGCCGGAAGACCCGGCGTCGGCGATCGTCACGCTCAACCCCGCCAACGGGGACATCGAAGCGATGGCGGAGTCCGAGAGCTACGAGCAGTCGCAGTACAACCTCGCCGCCGACGGCCATCGCCAGCCGGGATCCACGTGGAAGGCGATCGACCTCGCCGACGCGCTGTCGCGCGGGATAGACCCGAACAGCACGATCTACGACTCGCACACGCTGGCGCCGGGGTGGCTCCCGGGCTACCCGACATACGAAGTGAAAACGTTCGGCGGCGAGCAGAACGGGCCGATCGACCTGGTGCAGGCGACCGTCAAATCGGACAACACAGTCTACGCCCAGCTCGCGCGGACCTGGGCGAGGAAACGATCACCGAAATGGCCTACAAGCTCGGCGTGAAAACCCACCTCAGCAGCTTCCCGGCGGAAGCGCTCGGCGGTCTCACGCTCGGCGTCACGCCGCTGGAAATGGCGGACGTCTACGCGACGCTCGCGGACGGTGGCTGGCGCAACTCGCCGATCGCGATCACGCGGGTGGCGTTCCCCGACGGGCATGTCGACACCAACTGGGGACGCCCGCACCGGGTGAAGGTGCTCAGCGACGGCGTCACCGCCGAGGAGACGAACATCCTGCACCAGAACGTCCTCGGCGGGACAGCGACGCGCTCTGCGATCAACTGCCCGACGGCAGCCAAGACGGGCACGACGAGCGAACTCGTGGATGCGTGGCTCGACGGATACACGCCGCGCTACTCCACCGTCGTCTGGATGGGCTACCCCAGCCGCCGCGTTCCGATGACGAGTGTCCACGGCGAACCCCAGCAGGGCGGTGCGCTTCCCGCGGTGATCTGGCACACGTACATGAGCGCCGTCACCGAAGACCAGTCCTGCCAGGAATTCCCGCAGCCCAAGGAATCGATCTCCTACCAGCCGTTCTTCGGCAAATACGCCACAACCGGCCGGCAGGCGAGCGGCGAAGAATCGCAGTCGGGCGGAAGCACGGGCACCCACCGAGCCCCCACCCGCGCCTGCGCGCACATCCGGAAACGCACCAGAACCAGGCCGGCACGCATCCGCCGAGCGAAGCTCCGGCGCCCACGCCCTCGCCCCCTCCGAGCCCGCCGTCAACAAGACCGGGGGCGCCGCGCCGTGAGCGACGTCACCGCTTTGCAGTCGTGCGCGTCGCCCACCTCCCGTTCGCGACGCTGGTAGTTTGGACGGGGGAAAACGACGATCGCCCTGCACTGGGCAGATGGGAATCACGGCTTGGCGAAGGAGGACAAGGTCGAATTCGAGGGCGAGGTCATCGAGGCCCTGCCCAACGCGATGTTCCGCGTGAAGCTCGACAACGACCACGTCGTGCTCGGTCACGTCGCGGGCAAGATGCGCCGCTTCCGGATCCGCATCCTTCCGGGCGACCGCGTGCGCTGCGAGCTCTCCCCCTACGACCTCGACCGCGCGCGCATCGTCTACCGGCACCGCTGAGGCGGGCCGGGCCATCGCCGAGCTCTCCCTGATCGAGGCGATAACCGCGGAGCTCGCGGCGTCCGACCGCCGGGCGTCGGTCGCGACGGCTCGTGCGAGGCATCGGCGACGACGCCGCGGTCGTGCGCGCGGGCGAGCTGTGCGTGACGTCGGTGGACGCGATGGTGGAGGGAGTCCACTTCCGGCTCGCCGACGGCTGGGCGAGCGCGGCTGAGGTCGGCCGGCGGGCGCTCGCCGGAGCGCTCTCGGATCATCGCGGCGATGGGCGCCGACCCCGGCGAGGCGTACCTGTTGCTGGGCATGCCCGGCGGGCTTCGCCGAGGCACAGCGCGCTCGAGCTCGTGCGCGCCGCCGCGCGAGCTCGCGGCGGAGACGGGCACCGTGATCGCGGGCGGCGACGTCACCGCCGCGCCCGCGCTGATAGTCTGCCGTGACGGCCACCGGCTGGGCGCGCGAGAGCCAGCCCCTCGCCGGCCGCGACGGCGCGATGCGCCGGCGATGTCGTCGGCGTCACCGGCGAGCTCGGCGCCGCCGGCGCGGCGCTCGCCGTGCTCGAAGGGCGCGCGTCGCAGACGGCGGGACGGCAGCGCTCGCGCGCCTGCGCCACCCGCTGCCGCGTCTCGCCGAGGGGCGCGCGCTCGCCGCGGCGGGCGTGCACGCGATGATCGACATCTCGGACGGCATCGCCACCGACGCCGGTCACATCGGGCGCGCGAGCGGCGCGAGCCTGCACATCGAGCTCGCGTCGCTGCCGCTGCACGACGGGCGTGGCGGCAGGTGGCTGCGGAGCTCGGCGAGCCGCCCTGGCGCCTCGCGGCGGCGGGCGGCGAAGACTTCGAGCTGTGCTTCTGCGCGCCCCGTCGGCGCGGGCGAGCATCGAGAGCGCCGTTCGCTCCTGCGGGTCCACGCGCGTGACGTGGGTCGGCGAGGTGGAGGCGGGGCCCGGCGGGAGCCGTGCTGTCAGACGAGCGGGGCGAGCAGGCGCGGATCGAGGGGTTCGAGCACCGGTGGTAGGCGTCCCTCCTCCGGCGCCGGGCCGCCGCCGCGGCGCCGTACCGCGCGTGGTGGCTTCGATCGGGCGGGCGAGCAGGCCGCCGGGCAGGACGCGCGCGGCTCCGCGGGGCACGGTGCGCACGAGGTGCGCGAACACGAGCAGCCGTTTCGCCGCGCTGAACAGCGGGGTGCACGCCGAGAGGACGAGCCGGTTGTAGCTCACGGTGCCCACCGCGGCCTGGACGTTCGGTGGGCTCCACGACGCGCTTGCCGATCACCATGTAGGTGAATTCGGCATAGGGCATCTGCAGGCGGATCCGGTTGCCGTAGCGCAGGGCGTCGATGTGGCGGAAGGGGCGAGGAAGGTCGTGCGATGCCCGGCGATCGCCGTCGTGCGACCCGTCCCGGGGAAGCCCGTTTCCGGATACACGCCCGGCCCAGCCTCGAGGTCTTCCGTGCTCGTGCCCTTCACGACCACGAAGTTCACGCCGATGCGGGGGATCACGATCCGCCCGATCGCGCCGCCGTCGCCGGTGCTGCGGTCGAGCTCACCGGCGAGGAACGCGATCCGGCGGCGCTCGTCCGGAGAGGCTCGCGAGCTCGCGCCGCTCGGCGGGCGTGGGCGGCGCGCGTTCGACGTGCCGCAGGGCACCTTCGAGGTGGTCCTGCTCGAGCTTGGCATAGAGCGCAGAGAGCGGCTCCTGCCACACGAGCGTCACCACGGCGTCAAGCAGCGCGAGCGTGCCCGTGAGGATGAGCACCCATGCGAGCACCCGCAGCGCACGCCGCCGTGCGCTGCCGCGGCGCGGACCGGGCACGAGCTCCGCCGGCGGGACGGGCTGGGTGAGCGGCGCCTCGCGAGGTGGTCACCTCATCTCCTGAGCGCCGACTCGGTCCCGCCGAGCGATCCCGGCCCGGCGTACGTGAGCGGGCCGCGGATCGTGATCTCCTCGAGTTCGAGCGGCAGCTGCTCGCCCGTTGTCCGTTCCGCCGCCGGAAGGAGCATCACGGCGGCTGCTGCGCAGCCGAGCGAGAGGCACCACAGCAGCACGGCGGCGACGCCCACGCCGCCGCCCGCCACCAGCAGGAAGAACGCCCACGCGAGACCGGCCGGCCCGTAGCCGAGCTGATGCGCGTAGAAGGCGAGGAGCAACCCGAGCGGCAGCAGCCCACCTGCGACGAGCGCCGCCGATCCGAGCCGTCCGGGACGCAGCTCGGGCGAGGCGAGCAGCAGCCACAGGTGCAGCGCGGGCACGAGCAGCAGTGCCGCGTACGGATTGGCTATCCACACCACGACGCTGACGGCTCCGAGCACGAGCAGCATCGACAGCCCCGCCACGTCGGGATCCGGGCGCACAGCCCAACCACGGCGGCGCAGCAGCGCCGCCCAGCCCAGCCATGCGAGCACGAACGCGAGGCCCACCACGCCCAGCAGCGCCGCGGCGGTGGCATCGAGCGGTACCGCCCGCGGTAGCACCAGCACCCGCGGGAGCGGCGGGGGCAAGGCCGAGGCGGCCGAGCACGAAGGCGAGCAGCGCACACAGCAGGAACGGCATCGCGCACATGAGCGTCCACAGCGTCCAGCGGCCCACCGGCCTGCCTCGGCGGCGCAGCCGCGCGAACGCGTCGAGGAGCACGAGGAGCGCGGGCAGCAGCAGCGCGCCGACGATCAGCTGCACGGTCCACCCCGGCAGGAGCTTGCGCTGCAGCACCAGCCCGGTCTGCATCGCCGGCGCCACGTCGGGTGCGACGTCGAGCGCGTCAACCGCGCTCAGCACCCCGCGCCCGAGAGCTTCCATCCGTTCGACGCTCACCGGCTCCGCGGGCGACGGACCGCGTTCGCCGGACGCCTGCACGAGCACCGAGGGGACGCCTTCGGCATCGAGCACACCCTGTTCGCCGACGGTGAGAGGCAGCACGAGGTGCGCGAGCTGGCCGAGCACGCTCGGCGCCCCCGGGTCCGTGCCCGACTCGTGCCGCACCGCATCGGCGACCGTCCGCTGGAGCTGCAGGGGCGCCAGCCCGTAGCCATCTGAGAACGGCACGATCATCGGCCGGCGCGCGGTGGCGCCCGCGACGTCGCCGATGACGATCGCGGCGTCGAACCCGCCGTGAGCGGGTCCGGCGGCGAGCGCCCGCGACAGCGCTTCCGCGCCGGCCGCGCCGCCGCTGCCGCCGCTCGTCGACGCGAGCACGATCGTCCGCTTCGTCTCGCGCGCCGCGAACACGCGCGCAAGCTCGAGCAGCGCCGCGGTCCCCGACAGCTCCGCTGCGCTGCCGCGCGTCGCCGCGTCGCGGTGCGCGACGATCACGATCGGCGTCGCGTTCGTCGATCCCGGGCGTTCGGCGATGACGGTGGTGGTGGGCTGCTTGCCGGCGATCGTCTGCCCTTCGCTGTGCTGGACGCGCACGGAGAAGCCCCCGCCGGCGGCGCCGCCCAGCCCGCGTAGCGTGGCGGCCATCTGCTGCGCCAGGCGTTCGTCGCCTTCGCTGCCGGGGCGCCGCTGCGGAAACGCCGCCGCGAGGCGCCGCAGTTCGGCGAACGCGCGCGGGCCCTGGAAGGCGTCGGGCGCCAGCGTCGAGCTCTGCGGAAGCGGGCGCGACCCCAGCGAGAACGACGCGATGGCCAGGGCGATGGCGACAGGCACCAGGGCCGCGCGGTACAGACGCGCGTTGAGCATCGGCTAGACCTTAGTTCGCGCAGCGGTCTGCCGCAGCGGCGAAAGCGCGACAAACACGGAATACGCGGGGAGGATTGGGTATCGTGCCGCCGCGTGCTCCAGCCTGTAGCCGTAGCGAACAAGTCGCTCGCCGACTACACGCACATCTGCGGGCGCGAGCTGATCGCCGAAATACGCGAGCTCGCCGAGCCCCTCCAGGGCAAGCGCGTCGCGCACATCTCGGCGACGGCGTTCGGCGGCGGCGTCTCGGAGATCCTCTACGCGCTCGTGCCGCTGATGCGCGACGTGGGCCTCGACTGCGAATGGCAGGTGATCTACGGCCGCGAAGAGTTCTTCAACGCCACCAAGCTGATGCACAACGCGCTGCAGGGAGCACCGCAGGACCTCGACGAGGAACAGTGGGCAATCTGGCGCCGCTACGGGGAGATCAACGCGCGCGAGCTCTCGAGCGGGTGGGACGTCTGCATCATCCACGACCCGCAGCCCGCCGCGCTCTGCCAGCTCGTCCCCGAGAAGGCCAGCGGCTGGGTGTGGCGCTGCCACATCGACCTGTCCACGCCCAACCCGGATACGATCGCCGAGCTGCTCCCATACATCGAGATCTACCCGCACTCGCTGTTCCACATGGAGAACTACGTTCCCGCCGGCATGAAAGGCGAGGTCCACGTCGTGCCGCCGGCGATCGATCCCCTCACGCCGAAGAACATGGCGCTCTCGCCCGAGGACGCGGCATATGTGTGCGGGCAGTTCGGGATCGACCTCGACCGGCCGCTGATCTGCCAGGTCTCGCGCTTCGACCCCTGGAAGGACCCGCTCGGGGTGATCGACGCCTACCGGCTCGTGAAGGAGTCGATGCCCGAGGTGCAACTCGCGCTGGTGGGCTCGATGGCGAGCGACGACCCCGAGGGGTGGAACTACTTCAACGCCACGATCGCGCATGCGGACGGCGACGCCGACATCCACATCCTCAACAACTTCAACAACGTCGGCGCGATCGAGGTGAACGCCTTCCAGTCGCATTCGGACGTGCTGATTCAGAAGTCCACGCGCGAGGGCTTCGGGCTGACGGTGGCGGAGGCGATCTGGAAGGCGCGGCCGTTCATCGGCGGCGACGTGGGCGGCATCCCGCTGCAGATCGAGGACGACGTCACGGGCTACCTCGTGTCGAGCGCCGAGCAGTGCGCGGTCCGCTCGACGCAGATCCTCCGCGACCCCGAGCTCGGCCGCTCACTGGGGCGCCGCGGCAAGGAGCACGTACGCCAGCACTTCTTGATGCCGCGCTACCTGCGCGACTACCTGCGCATCTTCAACGAGCTCGCGAGGGCATGACCGCCGAGCCGGCACAGCGGACTCCGCTGCTGCTGGTGAGCAACCGCGGGCCGGTGACATTCCAGGCGGGCGGCGAGGTGCAGCGGGGCTCGGGCGGCCTGGTGACGGCGCTCACGGGGCTGGCGTCGCACCGCGAAGCCATCTGGGTGGCCTCCGCGATGAACGAGCACGATGCGGAGGTGTCGCTCGCGCACGGGGAACGGGCGTTCCCGGTGCGCTCCCCCGACGGCGGCGAGTACCAGGTGCGGCTCGTCGTGAGCGACCCCGAGGCCTACGACCGCTTCTACAACGTGTTCGCGAACCCGATGCTGTGGTTCATCCAGCACTACCTCTGGGACCTCTCGAACGCCCCCGACATCCGGCGCGAGGAGATCGAGGCGTTCGAGTTCGGCTACAACGCGGTGAACGAGGACCTCGCGCGCGCGGTGGTGGAGGAGCTCGAGGGGACGCACGAACCGGTGGTGATGGTGCACGACTACCACCTCTACACGCTCCCGGACCTCGTGCGCAGGGCGCGTCCCGACGCTTTCCTGCACCACTTCGTCCACATCCCCTGGACGCAGGCGGACGCGTGGCTCGTGCTGCCGACGCGCATCCGCGAGGAGATCTTCCAGGGGCTGCTCGCCAACGACATCATCGGCTTCCACACGCGCTCCTATCGGCGCAACTTCCTGCAGTGCTGCCGCGACCTGATGGGCCTCGAGATCGACTTCGAGCGTGGCATCGTCCGCTACGGCGAGCGCGAGGTGTGGGTGCGCGCGTATCCGCTCCCGATCGACCACCGCGCCACCCGCCAGATCGCCCAGCGCTCGCGCGTGGCGCGCTTCGAGGAAGAGCTGCTCAACCGCCAGCGCGACTTCCTGATCCTGCGCGTGGACCGCGCCGATCTGTCGAAGAACGTGCTGCGAGGCTTCTCCGCCTTCGACCTGTTCCTCGAGGACCACCCCGAGTTCATCGAGCGCGTCACGTTCATCGCCCAGCTGATGCCCTCGCGCACGGACGTCCCGCAGTACGCCGAGTACCTCGAGCGCATCGAGGCGCTCGTGGCGGTCGTCAACCACCGCCACGGCACGCCCGACTGGATGCCCGTGCAGCTCAAGCTGCGCGACGACATCGACGAGGCGATGGCGGCGTACAAGCACTATGACGTGCTGCTCGTCAACGCCATGTTCGACGGCATGAACCTCGTGGCGAAGGAGGGTCCGATCGTGAACGAGCGCGAGGGGGTCTCGATCCTCTCCGAGAACACCGGGGCACATGAGGAGCTCGGCGAGTACGCGCTGTCGGTGAACCCGTTCGACATCCAGGAGCTCGCCAACTCGATCTACGCCGCGCTCACGATGGATCGCGAGGAGCGCCGCCGCCGCGCGGAGGGCCTCGCCCAGATCGTCACCTCGCGCGATCCCGGCGACTGGATCGACGAGCAGCTCGCGGACATCAGGGCGAAGGCGCGCGCGAGCTAGGGGCCGCGGCGCGCGACGGCGCGCCCTGGGCGTGAGCGCGTCCCGAAGCAGCCGCGGGCCCGCCACGCGCGAGCCGCCCGCCACGCGCGAGCAGGTCCGCCTCTGCCGCCGGGTCCGCAGACGGCGACCCGCTACTCTTTCCCGACGCATGACCGCTACCGCAAGCACATACGACCTCGTGCTCGTCATCGACCCGGGCGCGGAGGACCAAGCGCGCGCGAAGATCGCCTCCGACACCCGCACGGCGGTCGAGTCGGGCGGCGAGCTCGCTCGCTATGACCAGTGGGGGGAGCGCCCGCTCGCGTACCCCATTGACCGTCGCACGACCGGCGAGTACCACCTCTTCCAGTTCCACCCCGGCTCCCCCGCGCTGCTCGACGAGCTCGACCGCACGCTGAGGATCACCGACGGGGTGCTGCGCTTCAGGATCATCAAGCTCAAGCCGGGGGTGCCAGACGCCCCCGACATGCGCTCCGCCGCCCCGCGCCGGTCCGAGGGCGAGGTGCCCGCCCCGCGCTCGAGCGCTCCCGCCGAGGCTGCACCCCCCGAGGCCGCAGCCGAGGAGGCTGCACCCCCCGAGGCCGCAGCCGAGGAGGCTGCACCCCCCGAGGTCGTGGCCGAGGAGGCACCGCAGCAGCAGGCAGAGCAGCCGGCGGCCGACGTGGCGGCGGGGGACGGCGGCTAGCAGCGGCGGCCGGCGGCCGGTTGGCCCCGCCGCTGGGTAATAAGATCGGCCTGTGAGGTTGGCTGAGGACATGACCGACGGCTCGGCGAAGCGCACCGACGTGCTGCGCGCGTCGCCGCCGATGTTCGAGTCGCGGGTGCTCGACTCGCTCTCGCGGGTTCATCCCGCCGTGCCCATGCTGATCTTCATCCCCGCGATCGTCGTGCTGTTCGCGTGGAGCCTCTCGCACGTGACGCTGCTCGCGAGCATCGGCCTCGCCGCGGCCGGCTATGCCCTGTGGACGCTGTTCGAGTACTGGCTGCACCGGATCGTCTTCCACTTCGAACCCGAGGAGGGGATCGGCGCGCGCATGCACTGGATCATCCACGGCGTGCACCACGACCACCCCAACGACCCGCTGCGGCTTGTGATGCCGCCCGCCGTGAGCATCCCCCTGGGGGCGCTCGTGTTCGCCGCGCTCTACCTCGTGTTCGGGTCCACGTACGCCCCGGGGATCGGCGCGGGCTTCTTCGCGGGCTACCTCGTGTACGACATGACGCACTACTACCTCCACCACTTCCGCCCGCGGGGGCGCCTCGGGCGGATGCTGCGCGAGCGCCACATGCGCCACCACTTCCAGGACGACACCCGCGGCTTCGGAATCAGCGCTCCCTACTGGGACGAGGTCTTCAGGACCTCCCCGCGCGACAGGCGATCCTCGCAATGAGCGGGGTGCCCGCGGGTACGTGACGGCCTCGGCCGCACGCCGCTCTAGACTCGGAGCTTGGCGCGGACGCTGCGTCCGCCCGAGCAACTGAGCCGAAAGGAAGAGGAGCCGTGGCCGCAACGAACATCAACAGGGTCGTCCTGACAGGCAACCTCACGAAGGACCCGGAGCTGCGCGCGCTGCCGAGCGGCACCTCGGTGTGCGAGCTGCGGATCGCGTGCAACACCCGGCGCAAGAACGGGAGCACGGGCGAATGGGAGGACCGGCCGAACTACTTCAACGTGAAGGTGTGGGGCGCGCAGGGCGAGAACACCGCCCGCTACCTCAACAAGGGACGCCCGGTGGCGATCGACGGACGCCTGGAATGGCGGGAGTGGGAGGCGCAGGATGGCACCAAGCGCCAGGCGATCGATATCATTGCCGAGTCGGTGCAGTTCCTCGGCTCGCGCGATGAAGCCCCCGGTGGGGGCGGCTTCGCCGGCAACGGAGCCTCCAGGGGCGGCGACATCCCGGTCGATGACGGGGATTTCCAGCCCGCACCGGTCGCCGGCTCACCCGGCGAGGACGACATCCCGTTCTAGCTCTTCACAGCGAGGTGCCCTTGTCTGAAAACCCGAATACGTCAATGCCGAGCCTCGCCCGCGGGGGTGCCCGCTGATGGCGAAGGCACGCGGACGTGGGAAGCCGGTTCGCCGGCGCGACAAGAAGGGCGGGCCCGGCAGCGGCCGGCGCAAGCCCTGCCAGTTCTGCCGCGACAAAGTCGAGCAGGTGGACTACAAGGACGTCGCCTCGCTGCGCAAGTTCATCTCCGAGAAGGGGAAGATCCGCTCGCGCCGGATCACGGGCTCGTGCCGGCGCCACCAGGTCCAGATCGCGCGCGCCGTCAAGCGCGCCCGCGAGCTCGCGCTGCTGCCCTACGTGAACGAGGGCGGCCGCGAGGACAGCGGCGGTCGCCGCGAACGCGGCGACCGGGAACGCTAGTCGTGCCCGAGGCGATCCTCCTCACGGACGTCGAGGACCTCGGCGAGCAGGGCACCGTCGTCGACGTCTCCAAGGGCTTCCTGCGCAACTACCTGATCCCGCGCAAGCTCGCCCAGCCGGCGACGAAGGGCGCGATCGAGACGGTGCGCCAGCGCCAGGCAGCCGCCGAGCGCGCCGCGCGCGAGGCGGTGGAGAAAGCCCAGGAGAACGTGAACCTGCTCAACCGCACGGTGCTCACGATCCCCCAGCAGGCCGGCGCAGACGGGCGGCTGTTCGGCTCGGTGACCGGGCAGGACGTCGCCAATGCGATCCGCGAAGCGCGCGGCATCCGGATCGACAAACGCAACGTGCACCTGCCCGAGCCGATCAAGAACGTCGGCACCTACATGGTGGTGGTGGACGTCGTGGACGGCGTGCAGGCGACCGTCAAGACGATGGTCGTCGCCAAGAAGTAGGGCGCCGCGCCCCCTCCCCCACGCTCGCCCCCTCTGCCGATCGGATGCCCTCGGCGCGATCGCGCAGGTGCGACGCGGCGGCATCGCGCGGGGCTCGCGTGGCGATGCGAGCGAGCACGCTCCGGGGTCGCCCGCGACGAGCCGAGGCCGCGTGCTCCGTCCCAGCCCCCTGACACCATCAGGCGGATGCCGAGCGAATTCTTCCGAGATAGCGGCGACGCCTCCGAGGCGCCCGCGGGCGCGGATCTAGACTCGGCCGGACGATGGCGATGACCGCGGCGAACAGCACCAACGGCGCCCCCCATCAGGCGCCCGCAGCGGTCACGCCGCCGCACAACCTCGACGCCGAGCAGTCGGTGCTCGGCGCGATCCTGCTGTCGGATCGCTCGCTGTACGCGCTCGTGATCGAGGAGGGCCTGCGCGCCGAGGACTTCTACCGCGAGCGCCACGGGACGATCTACGAGGCGATGCTCTCGCTCTACAACGAGAGCGAGCCGGTGGACGTGCTCACGGTCACCGACCGCCTGCGCCAGACGGGCAAGCTCGAGGAGGTGGGCGGGCAGGCGACGGTGGACGAGCTCACGGGCGTCGTGCCCGCCGCCGGGCATGCGCGCCGCTACGCCCAGATCGTGCGCGAGAGCGCGCTGCTGCGGCGCCTGCTGAAGAGCACATACGAGATCCAGGAGAGCGTGCTCGGGCACGACGCCGCGCCGCGCGAGCTCGTCGAGCAGGCGGAGAAGGCGATGCTCGAGGTGGCGCGGGACGACCGCCAGCAGGACTTCCGCCCGATCGAGGACGTGCTGCACGAGGAGCTCGACAAGCTCCACCGGCTGTCGCTCGAGGGCACCTCCCTCACGGGCACGCCCTCGGGGTTCAAGGACCTCGACGAGCTCACCGGCGGCTTCCAGCGCGGCAACCTGGTCATCATCGCGGCACGCCCGGCGATGGGCAAGAGCGCGCTCGTCTGCAACATCGCCGAGAACGCTGCGGTCGAACACGGCAAGCCCGTCGCGCTGTTCTCGCTGGAGATGGCGGAGGCGGAGCTCGCGCAGCGCTTCGTCGCGTCGCAGGCGCGCATCAAGGGCGAGGAGCTGCGCAAGGGCCGCGTGGCGGAGCAGCGCTGGCCGAAGATCCTCGACGCGAGCCAGCGGCTCGCGCGGGCGCCCCTGTGGGTGGACGACTCGAGCGACGTCGGGCTGCTCGAGATCCGGGCGAAGGCGCGCAGGCTGCACAGCCAGTGCGAGGGCGGGCTCGGGCTGATCATCATCGACTACCTGCAGCTGATGCGCACCGACAGCCGCTGGGACAACCGCGTGACGGCGGTGGGCGAGCTCAGCCGCGGCCTGAAGATCCTCGCCCGCGAGCTCGGCGTGCCCGTGATCGCCCTGTCGCAGCTCAGCCGCGCGGTGGAGCAGCGCTCGCCGAAGAAGCCGATGCTCTCCGACCTGCGCGAGAGCGGGAACCTCGAGCAGGACGCCGATCTGGTCATGTTCATCTACCGCGACGAGTACTACGAGGCCGACACGGAGCGGCCCGGCGAGGCCGACCTGATAATCGCCAAGCACCGCAACGGGGCGACGGGCGAAGTGACGCTCACGTTCCAGAAGGAGTACCCGAAGTTCATGAACTACGCGGGCGAGCGCTACGCCCGGTGATCGGGGACGCCGACAGCGACGTGCGCGATCCGGCGGCGCCCCTGGAGGTGCGCGCCCGCCGCCTCGCCCGCGAGGGCGGGTGCCCGCTCGGCCTGTGCGACGGCAGCGGCTTCCTCGATGGACGAGGCGACGAACACCGCAAGCGACTGCGAGTGCCGCGCGCGGCGGATCGCGCGCGCCGTCTCGGGCTCGGTGGAAGGGCGGCTGCCGAAGCGCTACCGCGGGGTCTCCTTCGATCGCCCGCCCGTGCCCGAAATCGCGCGGGTGGCGCCCGACCAGGTGCAACACGTGCGGGCCTACGTGCGCGACATCGACGACAACCTCGACAGCGGCCGCGGGCTGTGGCTGATGGGGGACGTGGGCACGGGCAAGACGACGCTCGCGATGCTCGTCTCGAAAGCCGCGATCGAGGCGGGGCGCAGCGACCGCGATCTACTCGCTGCCGCGCCTGCTCGGCCTGATCCGCAGCTCGATCGAGACGCGAGGGGGGGATCGTGGGCTTCCTCGACCGGCTGGCGGCTGTGGACCTGCTCCACATCGACGACCTCGGCGCGGAGAACACGACCGACTGGGTGCTCGAGCAGCTGTACTCGATCGTGAACACCCGCTACGAGGACGAGCGCGCGATGGTGGTGACCACCAACCTGAGCTACGAGAAGCTGCTCGAGCAGCTCGGCGAGCGAACGGTGTCGCGGCTGGTTGCGATCTGCGGCGACATCCTGCCGCTGTACGGCGAGGATCGCCGCGTCTACGCGCCGGGGCCGGCGCGCCCCGCCGCGCTCGCCGAGCCAGACGGGCGCTGACGCCCGCCACCTAAACTGGACTGCGCATGCCAGGCATCGTGATAGTGGGCGCCCAGTGGGGCGACGAGGGCAAGGGCAAGATCACCGACCTGCTCGCCGAGAACGCAGACGCCGTCGTCCGCTTCCAGGGCGGCAACAACGCCGGCCACACGATCGTCCGCGGCGGCGAGGAGTGGAAGCTGCACCTGATCCCCTCCGGGATCCTGTATCCCGGCAAGCGCTGCGTGATCGGCAACGGTGTCGTGATCGACCCGCGTGTGCTGATCGACGAGCTCGACGCGCTGCGCGGCGCGGCGCATCGACGTGGGCGGGCTGCGCATCTCGGCGAACGCCCACCTGATCATGCCCTACCACCTGCTGCTCGACTCCGCCGGCGAGGCGCGGCTGGGCAAGCTCCAGATCGGCACCACCCGGCGGGGGATCGGCCCCTGCTACGCCGACAAGGCGGCGCGGCTCGGAATCCGCATGCAGGACCTGCTCGACGAGAAGATCCTGAAGAAGAAGATCGTGGCGGCGATGGAGCCCAAGCGGCTCTCGCTGCGTCCGTTCGAGCGCGACCCCACGCTCGACCTGCACACGATGACCGAGGAATACCTCGTCTACGGGCACCGCCTCGAGCAGCACATCGCCGACACCTCGAAGCTGATGTGGGAGATGCTCGACGCCGGGGAGAAGGTGATCCTCGAGGGAGCGCAGGGGGCGATGCTCGACATCGACCACGGCACCTATCCGTTCGTGACGTCCTCCAACCCGCTCGCCGGGGCGGCGTGCGTGGGGAGCGGCATCGGGCCGAAGGCGATCGACGAGGTGTGGGGGATCGCGAAGGCGTACACCACACGCGTGGGGGCGGGGCCCTTCCCGAGCGAGCTCGACGACGCCACGGGCGAGCAGATCAGGGCTCGTGGAGGCGAGTTCGGCACGACCACGGGGCGCCCGCGGCGCACGGGCTGGCTCGACCTCGTGGCGCTGCGCTACGCGACGCGCCTGAACTCGCTCACGGCGCTGGCGGTCACCAAGCTCGACGTGCTCTCCGGATTCGACCGGATCTACGTGTGCACCGGCTACCGGGGCGCGGACGGCGCCGAGTTCGAGGACTTCCCCTACCACCAGACCGTGCTGCACCACACCACCGCCGAGCTCACCGAGCTGCCGGGCTGGAAGGAGGAGCTCGGCGAGTGCCGCACGCTCTCGGACCTGCCGCGGGCGGCACGCGACTACCTCGATCTGGTTGCCGAGCAGACGGGCGCGCCCGTCGCCCTGATCGGCGTCGGCCCCGGGCGCGAGCAGGTCATCTGGACCGAGGCGGGTCGCGCCTCGCTCGTCGGCGCCGGCGCCTACGCCGACGCCCCCGCCGGCTGAGGCCGCACGATCTGAGGCTCAGTACCATGTGGGCGATGGCCTCGGGGCCGGCCGCTTCCCCCACATCTCCCCCTGAGCGCGTTGGCGGACTGGTCCGCTGGACGCGGCACGTGATCGACCACCGGCGCAGCGTGCTCGCCGTGTGGATCGTGCTGATGATCCTCGGCGGCTGGGCCACGAGCAACCTCGGGAGCCTGCTCACGAACCGCTTCAGCGTGCCCGGAGCGGATGCGGAACGCGGCCTGAACATCCTCAAGGAACACTTCAACGAGCGCGGCGACGGCGCGTTCACGCTCGTCGTGCGCACGACCAGCGGGGCACCCAACCTGGTGGCCGCCGAGGCGGCGGCGCAGCGCGCGGCGACGAAGGTGCCGGGCGGCAAGGCGGGGCCGGCGAGGCTAGCGGGCCCGAACCTCGTCTACGTGCAGATCGCCACGCCGCTGCAGGCGGCGGACGCCAAGAACCACACCTCGCAGATGCGCGCGGCGATCGGCACGGTCCCGGGCGCACAGACGTTCCTCACCGGCTTTCCGGCGCTCAGCCACGACCTCCAGCCCGTATACAGCAGCGACCTCGGCAAGGGCGAGTCGATCGCCGTGCCGATCGCCCTCCTCGTCCTGCTGTTCATGTTCGGGACGCTCGGCGCCGTCGTCGTGCCGTTCGCGTTCGCGTTCGTGACGCTGCCCACGACGCTCGGGCTGGTGTGGGTGATCGCGCACCTCGGCAACATGGCGGAATACGTCACGAACATCGTCACGCTGATCGGGCTGGCGATCGCCATCGACTACTCGATGCTCGTCGTCTTCCGCTACCGAGAGCAGCTCAACGCCGGCGACGACCCGCGGACGGCGCTCGAGACGACGATGGCCACCGCCGGGCGCGCCACCCTCTTCTCGGGCCTCACGGTGGCGATCGGGCTCGCTCTGCTGCTGCTCATGCCGCTGCCGTTCATGCGCTCGATGGGCGCAGGCGCGGTGCTCATCCCGCTCGTCTCGATCGCAGCGTCCGCCACGTTCCTGCCCGCCCTGCTGTCCGTGCTCGGGACGGGCGTCAACCGCATCCGCGTGGTGCCCAAGGGCCTGCTCGAACGCCGCGCGAGCGGAGCGCCGGGGATGTGGTCGCGCCTGGCGCGGACGATCATGCGCCACCCCGTCTTCTTCCTGGTGGGCGCCGGGGGCATCATGATCGCGCTCGCGTTGCCGGCGCTGCAGCTGAAGGTGACGGGCGGCGACAACCGCGGCACTCCGCACGGCACGCAGGCCAGCGAAGGGCTCTACCTGCTCGAGGGCAGCATCGGCCCCGGCGCGCTCGCACCGCAGCAGCTCGTCGTCCAGACCCAGAGCGCCGGCGGAGCGCGCTCGCCCGCCACCGTCGCCGCCGAGCTGCGGCTCGTGGCGATGCTGCGCAAGGACCCGCGGGTGCAGGCTGCCACGATCCAGGCGCCCGCCCTCAGCACGGGGGCGGTGGACCGGCAGGCGAACCTGCTCGACCCCTCGGCGCAGACCCTGCAGATCAAGGCCGCCGGACGCACGGACGCGGGCACGTTCGAGGCCAAAGACCTGGTCCACGCGATCCGCTCCACCTACATCCCGGCAGCGGGCTTCCCGCGCTCGGACGTCGTCCTCCTGACCGGAGCCCCCGCGTTCGGGGTGGACTTCGTCTCCAAGGCCTACGGGGCGTTCCCGTGGCTCGTCCTGGCGGTGCTCGTCATCACCTACTTCGTGCTGCTACGCGCGTTCCGCTCGGTGGTGCTGCCGGCGAAGGCGGTGCTGCTCAACCTGCTCTCGGTGAGCGCCGCCTACGGCGTGCTCGTGCTCGTCTTCCAGCACGGCTGGGGGTCGGGCCTCGGCTTCGACAAGCTCGCCCCAGATCGAAGCCTGGATCCCGATCTTCCTGTTCGCGACCGTATTCGGTATCTCGATGGACTACGAGGTGTTCCTGCTGTCGCGCACGCGCGAGGAGTGGGACCGGTCGCACGACAACGAGCACGCGGTCGCCTACGGCCTCGAGCACACCGGCCGCATCATCACCGCGGCGGCCATCATCATGATCGCCGCCTTCTCCGGGTTCATGACGGGGAGCTTCGTCGGGCTGCAGGAGTTCGGTCTCGGCCTCGCCGTAGCGATCTTCCTCGACGCGACGATCGTGCGCGCCCTGCTCGTGCCCGCCGCGATGAAGCTGCTCGGCGAGTGGAACTGGTACCTCCCGGACCGCGTTCGCCGCGCGATGCGCCTGCGGCCGTCTGCCGCCCGCGCCTAGGTCCGCGCGCTCGCCGGCTCCGCGAGCAGGTCAGGCGAAGGCGGTGTGCGCGCAGGCGAGCAGCGCTCCCGCGCTCTCGCGCATGCCCGCGAGCATCACCTCGAGGTCGGGTACCGCGTCGGGGTCCGCCACCACGCCGAAGCACATGGCGCCGTCATAGCTCAGCACTGCCACCCCGATGGCGTGCTCGGCGGCGAGGGGGACGAGCGGCTGGATCTCCACGAGGCGCGCGCCGAATGCGTAGAGCGTCTGCTGCGGCCCGGGGACGTTCGTGATCGTGAGGTTGAACAGGCGCTTCGCGTAGAGCGCCTGCGCCATCGTCGCATGGAGCACCGGCGGCGCGAGCGCGGTCAGGCCGATCATCGCGCTCGTCCCAGCCGCCTGGCGGCCGTCGTCCTTCAGGCGGCTCGAGCGGGTGACCGTGTCACGGTGGCGCGCGAGCGGGTCGGGGTCCTCGACCGGCAACTCGACGTACAGCGAGGAGACCTTGTTGCCGAGCGCGAGCCGCTCGGACGCCGTGCGGATGTTCATCGGCACCATCGCGCGCAGACCCTCAGCGGGCAGGGGCTCGCCGCGCGAGAGCAGGAGCTCGCGCAGACCGCTCGCGGTGATCGCGAGCACGACGTCGTTTACGGTGCCCCCGAGCGCGTTCTTGATCTCGCGGATGTCCGCCAGCTGCACGCGCACCGCCTCGAAGCGCCGGCGGATGCCGATCGGCTCGTTGAGGCTCGTCGCGCGGTGCAGCGTTGAGCTCGTCGCGCACGATCAGCTCGACGGCGGCGCGTCGCGGAGGAGAGCGCCTCGCGCGGATGCAGCATCCCATGGACGCCCATCTGCGCGAGCTGGCTGAGCGATTCGGTGGGGACGAGACCCTCCCACGCACGCGCGAGCGGGGCGAGCGGGCGCGGGCAGGGAACGGGGCTGGTGCTGTGACTCCGCGCGGTCCGTCTCCGCGGCGGCGGCTTCCTCATCGGCACGCGCTCGCGCGGTGATCCGCCCGCCGCGGCGCGCGGGAGGCTTGGCTTGAGCGTCGAGTATCAGGTGCCCGACGTCCACCGAGCCGACGCCGTCCACCATGCAGTGGTGGGTCTTGGTGGCGAGCGCCCAGCCACCGTTCTCGAGGCCCTCCACGATCGCCATCTCCCACAACGGACGGTGGCGGTCGAGCCGCTGCGAGAAGAAGCCCGAGGCCCAGTCCTGGAGCTCCCGCTCCCCGCCCGGGGAGGGCAGCGCAGCGCGTGTGATGTGGCGCGAGATCTCGAACGCCGGATCGTCGCGCCACTCGGGCCACGACAGGCCGCCGGTGTGGGGCTGTGAGAGCCGCTGGGAGTAGCGCGGGAGGTTGTGGAGCCGATCCTCGAGGTGCGCGCACAGCTGCTCCAGCGTCGGCGCGCCGCCGCCCGGCATCGGCTCGAACACGAGGATCCCGCCGATGTGCATGTGGGCGCTCTCGTCGGCCTGTTCGAGCTCGAGGAAGGTGGCGTCGAGTGCCGTGAGGTGGTCTCCCATTACGGCGCGACCCTAAGGCGGGAGCGCCTCCGCGTCATCGCGGGTAGACCACATTCGCGGGGGGAAATACACCGATGCTGATCGGTGGGATCGGATGGGCCGTGCAGGCTGCGACGTCCGAGCGCGGCGCCTGAGCGCCACCCGCGTGGCGCGCCGGCGGCGGACGCGGCGTCGGGGAGTGATGGGCCGTGCAGGAATCGTCCGACCGTGCAACTACGAGAGGACTTCCCGCTGGTTGCGTAGACGTGAGCGCTTCGTCTGGGAGGGCCCAACGGCAACGCAGTACGCGAACGCCGGAAAGCAGGGACTCGCGGCGCATCGAGCACGTCGCCGAGGCTCGCCACCCGAGACACCACCGCACGTCAATCCGTCGTGAGCCGGAGCGCGGATTGCGTCTAGTCTGCTAGGCCGAGCCGCGGAATCGCGGGCTCTCCGATCGGAAGGAGTCTTCGTGCAGAGCTGGGACCTGAATGGGCTTGATCTCAAGCCGCGACTGCCGGAGATCCTCTCCTCGAGCGATGCGGCGAGGGCGATCGTGCTGGCCCTCGCGGCCGGCGAGAGCCTCTCGGATCACGAGGTTCACGAGCGAGCGTGGCTGATTGTGCTCGATGGCGAGATCGAGATTTCGACGTCCGCCGACGAGCGGGCTAGCGGTGGCGCCGGGCTGCTCGTCGAGCTCTCTCCGGGCGAGCGTCACGAGGTGCGCGCATCCACGAAGGCCCGGCTGCTGATGTTGCTGACTCCCTGGCCCGGCGACGGCCATCCCGGCGCGATGACGATCCGCGAGAAGCTCTACGCGCGCCGTCGCGCCGCCAAGCGGGCCAACGCCTGAGCAAGTTGCGCGTGGGGAATGGGCCGTGCAGGAATCGAACCTGCAACCTTGGGCTTAAGAGGCCCCTGCTCTGCCGGTTGAGCTAACGGCCCGAGAGCGCAGCCGGCCGCCGGCCGGCTGCCTTGCGATTCTACCGAGCTATTTCTTCGCGGTGCTCGTACCGGTGCTCGACGTCTTCGTCGGCAGTGCCTTACCGGTGTAGGTGCCGTTGGCGGCTTTCTGGACTACGACCGTTTTGCCGTTGGTGGTGGTCGTGAAGGTCTGTTGGCCCGAGGGGTTCTTCTTCGCTTCGGCGAGTTCGTTGCGCAGGCGCGTGCGCTGTTCGTTGGGAGCGAGGGCGACCGCCTTGGCGGAGGCGAGGTCACCGATGCGGACGTTGTGGGCGCGGTAGGCGTTCACCGCCAGCGCCGCGTACAGGGCCGCGCTGTTCGGGCGCTCGCTCACCACCAGCTGCAGGACGGTGACGGCCTTGGCGGGTTCGTTGAGGCCTTCCTGGTCGTAGATCCTCACCATCTGCTGGGCGACTTCCGGGTCCGGCTTCGGAGGGTTGAGCGCGATGTAGCGTTCCCACGACTGCGCGGCTTCCTTGTACAGTTCGCGCCCCTTCGCGGTAGGCGTGCCCGCCGTCGTGACGTAGGCTTCGCCTCCCGCTTCGTGCAGCTGCGCCTTCGTCAGCGCCGCCCACGCGGCGATGTTCTGCGGCTGCTGCTGGGTCTGCTTGCGGTATTTCTTGATCTGGTCGGCGTAGCTCGCGCCGCCGGAGCCTTCGTTCTGGCTGGCCGCGTTCAGGAACCCGCCGCCGCCGAAGCCCGTGCCGATGCCGAACAGGACCAGCCCGGCGCCCATCAGCACCGCCAGGCCGGTGTAGATCACGCGCACGGTTCGGCGCCGGCCTCGGCCTCTGAGGTCGAACAGCATCGTCTACAGGCTTGGGTCTACGTGGTCGATCATTTCCTGCACCGTCGGCTCTGCCTGCTCGCCAGGCTCGGCCGGCTGTTCCGCGGGGGCCCCTACCGGCTCGCTGCTGGTGCTGGTGCTGGTGCCATCGCGCAGGTCAGCATCAGCGGGCTTCACGAACGTAGCCAACAGGATACTCGCCTCGTAGAGGATGTAGAGCGGTAGCGTCTCGAGCACGAGCGTGATCGCGTCCCCGGGCAGGAACGCGGCGATCGCCGCACACGCCACGATCGCGTAGCGGCGGTTGTGGCGCAGCTGCTTCGGCGTCACCAGGCCGAGGCGCGTGGCGCCGACGATCACAACGGGGACCTGGAAGACAAGGCCCATCGCGAGCAGGATCGTCGCGGAGAAGCGGTAGTACTGGCTCGCCTGCACGAGCACGTTGAACTCGCCCGCGTTGAAGTTGACGAAGAAGCGCACGGCGGCGGGCAGCACGACGTAGTAGCCGAACAGCACCCCGCACACGAACAGGAACGGGACAGCGAGCAGCAGCGGGCGCGCCGCTTTTCGCTCGACCGGCGTGAGCGCCGGCACGACGAAGCCGTAGAGCTCGTACAGGATCACCGGCAGCGAGATCACGAGCGCGAAGATCAGCGAGACCATCAGCGTGGTGGTGAATGGCTCGCCGACTCCCAGCGTCACGGGGTTGTCGCCCTGCGGGTTGCGCGGGATGTTCTTCACGTCCGCCGATAGCGCCGCCATCAGCGGGACCATCTGGGCACGGGCCTGCGGCGAGAGCCCGCTGCCCGGGCGCGAGAGCACCGCGAGCGCCGCCCGGGTGTCGCGCGCCACCTTCAGGACCCCCTGCTGGGCGAGCACCGCCTGGCCCACCGTGCCCTCTCCTTTGGCGACCTGTTTCTGAGTCTGCTTCTTCAGCGGCGCGTTGATGATGTGCAGCAGCGTGTGGTTCTGCCACAGGCAGAAGCCGAACGCCACCGCGAGCACCACACCGCTGACGATCAGGCGCGTGCGCAGCTCGTCGAGGTGGTCGACGAGGCTCAGCCGGTCCTCGTGGCCGATCGTGCGAATCGCGCTCGCCATGGGCCACTGAACCTAGCGGACGAGCCCTGCGGGACGTGCCGGGAGCCAGCGGTGGGCAGCCCGCCAGAGTCCTGCGCATGCCTGGAAAACCCTCCCCAAACGCGAGGCCAGAGGGCCTCGGGCGGGGCTAAAGGCGACCGCGGTGCGCGTCGATGGTGAAGCAGTGCCGGCGATGAGCCCCGATAACGACCCCAACACCCTCCCCGACGCGGAGGAGCCTCGCGGCGAGCGCGCAGAGGTCGCCTACGGCGAGAAGCGCGGACCCGTCGAGGAGGGCAGCGCGCCCGACCACCTCCACGTCTGCTTCCACTGCGCGGGCGAGCTCGTCTACCCGCTCGACTGGTCGGAGGAGGGTCCCCGTCACTGGCGGATCGTGCTGCGCTGCCCGGAGTGCGAGTCGCGCCGCGAGGGCGTGTTCGACCAGTCCTCGGTGGAACGCCTCGACGACGAGCTCGACCGCGGCTCGAGCGCCCTGCTCGGCGATCTGCGGCGCATGACGCACGCGAACATGTCAGAGGAAGTCGAGTTCTTCGTGCGAGCGCTCGACGCCGACCTGATCTGCCCGAGCGACTTCTGAGCGTCCGCCGGCGACTGCGCATGTCGCCCGGCCGTGTGTCTGAGCATCACGTGGTGGCCCTGCTTCTCGGCGAGGCCCGTCCGCCCGTGAGTGTCGACCCCGCCGCAGCTCAGCGGTAGCGCTCGACGACCGCGTCGGCGACGAGCTCCAGCAGCTCCGAGCGCCCGTCGGGCAGGATCTCCGGAAGCGACGCCTTGGCGTCGGCGACGACGGCGAGCGCGCGCTCGCGCGCCTCGTCGAGCGCCCCGGTGGCGGCGATCCGCTCGCACAGCTCCTCCGCCTGGCGGGGTCCCCGCAGGGAGGCGAGCTCGAAGCGGGCGAGCTCCGGGTCACGTTCGCGCGCGAGGATCAGCGGCAGCGTCACCGTGCCGTCGAGCAGGTCGGTGCCACGCGACTTGCCCGTCCGCTCGACGGGGCCGGACACGTCGAGGACGTCGTCGAGCATCTGGAAGGCGAGACCGATGCGCCGCGCGAAGACGCCCAGGCCGGCGGCCAGCCGCGGCGAGCGCCCCGCCGCGGTCAGGGCCCCGAGACGGCAGGCCGCTTCGAACAGCGCGGCTGTCTTCAGCTCGCAGCGGCGCAGATAGCGCTTCACCGCGACGTGCGCGCGCGTAGGCGTCCTCGCGCTGAAGCAGCTCGCCCGCCGCGAGCGCCGAGCTCGCCTCGGAGAGCGCGCTCAGCTGCTCGGAGTCGTCGTTGCGGGCAAGCTCAGCGAACGCCCGCGAGAAGAGCAGATCGCCGGTGGCGACCGCCACCTCGCGCCCGCCACCGCGGCGACCGTGGGATGCCCGCGGCGCAGCTGGGCACCGTCGATCAGGTCGTCGTGGACGAGCGTGGCGGAGTGCACGAGCTCGACCGCCACCGCGGCGCGCACGAGCTGCTCCTCGCCCGCCCGCGAGGGCGGCGGGCCCCCGGCGGACTCGGCGGCGAGCAGCACGAGCAGCGGGCGCAGGCGCTTGCCCCCGCCACGATCGTCGCGTTGGCATGCGAGGCGAGCGGCGCCCCCGCCTCGGCGGTGACCCGCTCGAGGTGGCGCTCGGTGCGACCCATCAGCCGGCGCAAGCCGGCGCCGCCGTGACGCATGACGGCGTCGAGCCCATCGACGTCGCGCACCGAGTGCCCCCGCGCGAGGCCGCCGATCGTGCTCACGACGCATCTCCTTCGGGCACGGTGCCGTGGTGGATCGCCACGATCCCCCCTGCGGTGAGCAGGTAGCCCACCTCGACGAGGCCGGCGTCGGCGAGCGCGGCGGCGAGCGAGCGCGGGCCGGGGAAGCGGCGGACCGAGCTCGGCAGGTACGTGTACGCGTCGGCGACGCTCGGCGCCGGCGCACCGAGCGAGGCGGCCTGCCCGTTCGGGCGATCCGGCAGGGCGCCGGCGAGCTGCCCGAGCGCCGGAACGACGCGGTCGAACCACACCCCGTAGAAGAGCGAGAGGGGTGGGCGCTGGGGTGTGGTGATCTCGAGCACCACAACCCGGCCGCCGGGGCGCACGACGCGCACCATCTCCTGCAGGCCGCGCCCGAGATCGTCGAAGTTGCGCGCTCCGAAGCCGACGGTGGCGGCGTCGAAGGCGTCGTCGCCGTAGGGCAGCGCGAGCGCGTCCGCCCACTCGAAGCGCGGCGTGCAGGCGTCCTCCGCCAAAGCGCCGCCTTCGCCCGCGCACGGCCGAGCATGCCCTCGGAGAAGTCGCTGCCCACCACCTCCCCCGCGGCCCCACGCGGCGGGCGAACTCGAGCGCGAGGTCGCCCGTGCCGGTCGCCACGTCGAGCACCCGGTCGCCCGCCTCGAGGTGCGCGAGATCGGCTGCGCGGGCACGCCAGTCCTCAAAGGGTCTCAGTGGGGGTAGGCCATGGACGGCAGCGACACGGTTTCGCCCGTCGGAGAGAATGCGAGCGGTTCCCATGCTTCCGGCCGCTGGCATGCCGTAACGCAGATCCATCCGCCGCCCGCGGCTGCGCCCGCTGCCGCAGCGGTGCCCGCTCCGAGTCAACCCGCCGCGGGCCGCCGCCCCCGGTCCCTCCGCCGCCACCGGTCGACGAACCCCGAGCTCGCGCCGGTCGAGGCCGAGCCGCCTTCGCCGCCGGGGAGCGCACCGCCGGAGGTCGAGCCCGCTCCGGTCGCGCCGGTGCCGGTGGTCGCGCCGGTACCCGTGGTCGCGGCGAGCGAACCGGCGGCGCCCGCGAACGGTCCGCACACGGTGGATCCCCGGGAGCCCGACCCATCGCGCCCGAACCCGAGGGTCGACCCTCGAACCCGCGGCCGCGGTGCAGAAGCCGTGTACGCATCGGCGGCGCGGCCTGGTCGTCTCGGCATGGTCGCGCTCGCACTCGTGCTCGTCGCGATCGGAGTCGCGGTCGGTGTCGCGCTCAGGCAAAAGGCCGTCAACGACCAACGCGATCGGGTTGCCGCGACCAAAAGCAGATCCGATCCCTCCACGCAGCCTCTGCGGACGCAGGCGGGCCGGGTGTCGTCGCTGCAGGCCGCGCTCCCGGCACACGACCTGACGATCACAAGATCAGAGCCGCCAGATCGCCGCGCTGAAGCAAAACGACGACGCCGACGTCCACGACGACCCCGACGTCGCAAACGACGACGCCGACCACGACGCAAACACCGGCCACGACACTGCCGACAACTCCCAGGCGCAACAGTCGCCGGGGAGCGCCGACTCGTTCGGCGACGGGCTGTACCAGGTCGGTACCGACATTCAGCCGGGGCAGTACCGAACCAACGGTTCGCCGACGTGTTACTGGGCGAAGCTCAGCACGTCCGACACCACCAATGTCGTCGTCAACAATCTCAGTGCCGGTCCGCAGACGGTCACGATCGACTCGCCGTATTTCGTCTCCGACGGCTGCGGCACATGGACGAAAGTCTGATTCGAGCCTCGGGCATTCAACTACGGTCGGCGCCAGTGGATGTCGACCGCCAACTGGGGTTGCTGACCACGAACGCGGTCGACGTATCTCCGAAGCCGAGCTGCGCACGAAGATCGCAGCGGGGCACGCCGTTGCGCGTCAAGCTCGGCATCGACCCGACTGCGTCCGACATCCATCTCGGGTTCGCGGTCGTGCTGCGGCGGCTGCGGCTTTTTCAGGACTGCGGTCACCGGGCCGTGCTCATCCTCGGCGATTTCACCGCGATGGTCGGCGACCCGTCGGGGAAGTCGGCGACCCGGCCGCGACTCAGCAAGGAAGAAGTCGACGCCCACGCCGAGACGTACGTAGCCAGATCGGCGAGATCCTCGACACTTCACCGGAGCGCCTCGAGATTCGCCGCAACTCCGAGTGGCTCGGCGAAGCTCGACATGGAGGACGTGCTGCGCCTCACCTCGCAGGTGACCGTGGCGCGGATGCTCGAGCGCGACGACTTCGCGAAGCGCTACGAGGGCGGCGTGCCGATCTCGCTGATGGAGTTCCTGTACCCGTTGTTGCAGGGACTCGACTCGGTCGAAGTGCGCGCCGACGTCGAGCTGGGCGGAACCGACCAGCTCTTCAACCTCATCATGGGCCGTCACCTTCAGGAACGCGCCGGGCAGGAAGCGCAGGTGGTGCTCACCACGCCGCTGCTCGTCGGCCTCGACGGCGAACAGAAGATGTCGAAGTCGCTCGGCAACTACGTCGGGATCAACGAGCCGCCGAACGAGCAGTTCGGCAAGCTCATGAGCATTCCCGACGAGGCGATGCCCATGTACTTCCGCTACGCAACCGCTGGACCCCGAACGGATCAACGAGACCGTGCGCGGATCGAGGCACGGAACTGCATCCCAACGCAGCCAAACGATTACTGGCCCGCACTGTCGTCGACCTCTATCACGGCGCGGCGCCGGCGACGCCGCGGAAGCAGAATTCGATCGGGTTTTCAAGGCGCACGACATGCCGTCGGAGATGCCCGAG
>CAWCKZ010000007.1:0-376355 GCA_963796305.1 uncultured Solirubrobacteraceae bacterium
TTGGCTCTACAGAGCCAAGGCGCGTTGAAGAAGGGGACTCGTAATGAAGGGGTCCGGGGTTCGAGTCCCCGCGTCGGCTTGGCTTCGCGGGGATTTGGTCCGGTTCAACGCCCTAGGTGCGCTTTTCTTTGAAACGTCATCGGGACCAAGATGGAACTTTGTGGGCGTTGCGCCCCCCGGCGAAGCCGTGTTTGTGGCGAATCTACGGCGCAACCTCTTCATTCCGGGTGTTTGTGCGCGGACCACTCATGGCCCCGGGGCGCCCTTGTGGACAGAGCCGGGGCTGGGGATCAGGAGGGGCTGTGATGGGCGCCCCTTGGCCTGAGGGTGCCAGAAAGACCTTCGAGCAGCCCGCGAGATCTCATCACCCCGCCTCAAACGAGCACGCGTTGAACGGGCTGAAAGCGACGGTTCAGTTCAACCGAACGCCGCGATGAAAGCGGCTGCGGTGCCCACGACGTCGCGTGGGATGTTGTGCCGCTCGTGGCATCCGGCCGTCTCTCGCCGAACGTCGCGACGTTCCCTCCCGCCGACGCCGAAGCGCGCTGCCCGTACTACGGGGTGAAAGATCCTCGGGAAGGGGAGAACGCGACCGCGCTCCCGCAGCTGCTCACGTTCCAAGCAATAACGCCAGCGGCGGTTCGCCGCGCGCTCTCGCCTCGCCACGGGAGGCTGATCGTGCAGGGCAAACAGGCGCTGCACAAGCACGAAGAAGCCACCGGCCTGTCTGTCACGCAGAGCTTCTCTTGGAAGATGACATTGAGTCGCAGCTAGCGAGACTGCTGGTGGTCGCGGCGGCTACCGCCTGACGATCGTGAAACGCAAGCTCTGGGGGGTTGAGCTGTGTCCGGCGGGATCGGTGGCGGTGATCTGGAGCGCGTAGCTGCCAAGCGTGAGCTTGCGTGTCGGGGAGACACGGCCTTCGAAGGCGAGCTTGTTGACGCCGGTGTGACCGGTGAACGCCAGCGCCCCCGCCGCGACGAGTCGGGTGCAGGCATGCCCGTGGCGGTTGTGCGTGTTGGGTGTGACGCACCTCCTGCCTACCTTGCGCCCGGGCTGGGCGCGCAGGAACACGAATCGCACCGAGGCGGTCTCGTTGAGGGTGAAGCTGAACACCGTGCCGACGGGGTGTTTGCGCGTGCGCGAGATGCGCACCGGGGCGTTGCCCTCCACCCACACGTGGTTGCTCTCGCGAGCGCCCGTGACGGCCGGCGAGGCCGGCCGGCCGGCTCCTGTGCTGCCGGCGGTGGGCGATCCTCCCGGCGCGCCACATCCCTGTGACGGCGAGGTCTGGCCGTTGCACGCCGGCTGGACCTCGACGGCCCCGATGTCCGACCCATCGCCGCCCGGGGCGTCGGCGACGCCCGAGAAGTCGAATGGGCGCCGCAGGCCGCGCTGATCGGTGGTGAGCGCGAAGGCGGCGCCAGCATCGATGGCGGGGCTGCCCGACTGCGGGGCCATAGTCGGCGTCGAGCCGCCCTGGAGCACCAGCGGCCCAAGCAGCGGATCGGATGTCGACGGCGTCCCTGTGACCGTCCCCAGCTCCATCGGGTGCGACGCCGTCACAAGGTCGAACGCCGACTCGTCGACGGTGGCGCTCGCGCCCGCCTTGTTGGGGCCGGGGTAGTTGGTCTGATCGGATGTCACGTCGGAGCTGTTGAAGCTGGGCGCGGTGGACGGGTTGGAGCCCCCCACCCCGTCTGCGACGATCGTGTCCCTGAGCGTGGTGTGGGCGGTGCGCGCGGTTGCCTCGTCGGCGACGACGTTGAAGACCTGCGACGCGTAATTCGCAGCCTGGTTGCCGGCGATGGTGGAGCCTGTGGCAGTGAACGCTCCACTGAGGTTGAACACGGCGCCGGCGATCCCCTTGCCGGGGTCGGGTACGAGGTCGAGGCCGCCCAACGCGGTGTTGCCGGTGAGCGTGGAGTCGGTGATGGTGAGCTGGCCCTGCATGTTGAAGATCGCGCCACCCATTCCGGCGCCGCCGCCACCCTGCGTGGCGGTAGGTGTGCCTCCGCCGAAGCCGGGGCTCCCGGTCGTGCCGCCGCCGCCACCGCCCCCGAAGCCTCCGCCGCTCCCGCCGGTGGTGAAGCCGATCCCGAACGCGCCGCCGCCGCCGCCGAATCCGCCACCGCCGAACGCCCCTTGGCCGCCGCCGCCGCCGCCGACACCACCACCACCGCCGCCCGATTTACCGCCGAAGCCGAAGGGCGCTCCCGCCACCTCGCCGAATCCCTCGCCGCCGCCGCCGCCGCCGTCGCCCCCGCTGCCGGGCGTACCGGTGAGCGTCCCGCTTCCGGCACCCGCCAGGCCGGTCTGCGAACCGCCGCCTTTGCCGCCGTTGGGTCCCACGCCGGGGCTGCCGTTGTCGGTTGTTCCGAACCCCGCTCCGCCGCCACTGCCGCCTTCGGATGACGCGCCCGCGCCCCCCGTGGCGCCCCCGAACGCCCCGGGGCCGAAGCCGCCGCCGGAGGCGCCGGAGTTGGTGCCGATCCCGCCACCGCTGCCTCCTGCGGACGGATCGATCGCCGACCCGCCCTGGGCCGCGTTCCCCGTCAGAGTGCTGTGGTCGATCACGAGCGTCCCCTGGCTGAAGATCGCCCCGCCCATTCCGGCGCCGCCCCCGCCGCCGAAGGAGTCCCCACCCTTCGCCCAGCCGCCTTCGAGGGTGACGTCACGCAGCGTCAACACGCCGGGGCCAGGGGGCGGCGCGGTGTAGGTCGAGTTGGGACTACCGGGTCCGGCGCCGACGAAGAACAGCCGAAACGGGGACGAGAAGGGCGAACGGGCGATCGTTGCACCGTTGCCCTCGATCGTGATCCGACTCGCGATCGGGGGCAGTCCGTTCGGTCCATACCACGACGCGCGATCCATGAACGAGAACTGAGGTGCGTCGGGCTGCATGAGCGTGTACGTCGCCCCCGCCTGCAGCACGATCGTGTTCTCGACGCCTGCGTCGCCGGCGGGACAGCCGCCCACCACCAAGGCCCGGTTGGCGGAGATGACGGCCTCGCGCAGCGAACAGCCCGTCGAGCTCGCGAACGGGTCTTCGCCGGTGGTCGTGACGTCGATGGTGGCTGCCCAACCCGACGCGACGGGGATCCCCGCGGACAACATCGCGCAGGCGAGCACGAGCACGACGCGCCGCACCCAGACCCTCGCGCCGCCGTCACGACGAGGCCCGGCACCGATCGAGAGCGGGCGGCACGCGCTCGGTGCGCGAGCTGCGTCACCGCACGAGCTCGGCGGGTCCTCGCGATCGGTCCTACATCCCATTCCTAGCCTCAGACTCCCGGGCTCGCGACTGTAGCCGGTAGCGCCCGCAAGCTCAAGAGCAGCCTCGGGAATGCCGTCGTCGCATCCCCTGGCATCGCGATCTCGTGCTCGTGCTGATCGGCGCGACGCACAGCTCTAGTGGGGATCTCACCGAGCGGCTGGCGAAGCTCACAGAGCTGCACGCGAACGGCGCGCTGACGGACGCGGAGTTCGCTGCGGCGAAGGCAAAGCTGTTGGGCGCCCAGTTGTCCCCTGGCGGCAGGTATCAGGGAGTCTCTGCGTGGAACTCGATGCGATAGACGAGGGTGTCCTCGTCGATCGGCCCCGCGTGCACGGCGCGTTTGCGTAGCGTCTCGCGGTCGGGCTCGCCGGCGCGTCGGACGTCCGCGGCGGTGATGGCCGCGAACGGGACAAGCCCGCCGGCCGGGGCGCGACGGGCCTCCATAACGATGCCGTCGTTGTTGGGTCGCACGCAAATCGCCGAAGGCGAAGCTGAACGCCGCGATCGACACGTAGCCGGCCCGGGCGGCTGTGGGGACCGTCGCCGAGCACGCGGATAAGCTCACTGAATCACCCCGTTCCACAACGAGCCGAAGCAGCCGATGACCGGCGGCTACGCAGACTTCGCCGACGATGAGCACGTGCTCGGAGTAGCGGCGATCCTCAAGTGGGACATGACCGGGATCAGAAGCTCTGGCAACGTGGGTCAGGAGGGGCTCCCGGTGTTCGAGTTCACCGGGAGCGTCGCCGCTGTCGGGGTCGATCCGTACGAGGTGACCTTCCGCCAAGCCGCGTCAGAGCAGTGGATCCTCGAACATCGGGTCCGGGTTCGCTTCGACAAGGACTGGCGGGTTGCGGTCCGGATCCGCAAGGACGATCGCGACGACGTGCAAATCGCGTTCGACGTGGATCCTCGCTTCGTCGCCGTGAAGCCGATCCGGCTGCGCGACATCCGCGCTGAAGGCGAGCCGTGCGAGGTGATCGTCCTCTCCGCCGAGCCGTGGCAGCCTCCGATGACCGTTGGCGACGGGTTGGAGGCCTGGCACTTCGAGTTGACCGTCATTCCCGCCTTAGGGGAGCCGTATCGGATCGGCTCCACCGACGCGGTCTCCGCTGCGCGGCTCCCGCATGTCTACCCGGGTTCCCGGCTCCCGGCGAAGGTCCGCTCGCGCGAGGAAGCACCGGCGATCGACTGGCCGGCGATCCCCGGCGTGCCCACCTGACAGCGGTCATCGTCGCGCTACGCCAGCTGATTTGGCGCCCGAGGCATGAGGGGAGCGCTCGCCGGCGGATGGGGTCCCGAAACGGATCCCCAACCGTGCAGATCCAGCCCGATTCGAGCCCAGCCAATGCGACCGAATTCGCCCCTACCGAAGCAGATTGGCTTGACGCGATGCGATGCCACTCGTAATGAAGGGGTCCGGGGTTCGAGTCCCCGCGTCGGCTCTGGGCGTATCTTCGAATCGCCGCGTCGGGGTCAACGCGGGGGTCAACAGCGCAGCCGCGGCGCAGCTCGTCGAACGGCTCGGCTGGGCGATCACCGACGCCGAAAACACCCAGCGGGCTGAGCACGCGCTGTAGCCCATGACCCTCCCGGGGCGTGCGCGCTCGGGGCCTCGCATCGGCTGGAAGCTCGAGCGAGTGGCAACCGGGCGTAAGAGTCGGTAGCCGCCTTAGGTGTTCCCCGCAGCGCGCTGGCCCCACAGATGAGAACGCTGTTTGCCTCTGCTCCACTCCTCGTCCGCGCCAGAGGCGCTTTCGGCGGCTTACGGGCATCGGCCGGCGTTCTGGCCTCCGCAGGGCCAGCTCGCTACTAACGATACCCCTACCATCCGGCCAACACGAGCAAGTTTTCGCTAGACGCTCCTAGCGGCAGGCACACCGCGCGTTTGGACGCCCTGCCCCACCTGGGCGTGGTCGACAATTTTGATCAATTTCCCGGAGCTGCGGATCCCGCGCTGGTAGCCATCCGGCGAGCCCAGAATCGGACGAGACGCTCCGGCGGACGTGGCCGAGTCGTCGACGGTCGGGTGAGTCGTGCGTCGCTGGTTATCCATGCCGCCACAGCCGTAGGCGGCGCCGGTGTGCCGAGGGTGTGTCGGGGGGTTCTGGCTTGAGCAGGCGCACGCCGACCAGCCTCCGGTGGTCATAGACACGGTCGATCGCGTATCCGTTCAGCTGGAGCTCGCTCACAACGGCGGCGGGGAAGTCGACCCCACTGGCGTGCAGCTCGGCAAAAGCGACCGGCTGATCGCCGGCCCGGCGCAGTCGCTCAAGCATTCGCTGCTGCTGGGCGTCAGCGAGCGTCGTCGACGGGATTGTCGCAGCGTCAGGGGTCTGAACGTCCACCTCTTGGAGCGGCGCGATCAGCGTCCCGCCTGCCACTTCGCGACAGGGCGCCGGCTCGGTGACAGCTACCGGAGTGCGAGCCACGTGAGTAACAGCACGCGCCTTCGTTGTTGCGGTGGCCATTGCCACCTACCTCTCTGCTCCTCTGACGAAGATGTCACCCCGAAAGCGAGAAGAGCACAGAACTCACTGGGACAGCAAACAGCCTACCGCGTTCCGACCTGGGGACTGGGAAATTCTCCGAGCGCGCGTCGCATTGCGTAGGCCGGGTCCGGCCGCCCGCTTGGCCGCTCAGGCGTACCCGCTAACCTGGATGTATGGGTATCGACGCAGAACGCAGAGCCGAGAGACGCGTGGTCAAGCTGGAAGGTGTTCAACGGCAGCTGAAGGAAGGGTCGCTCACGATCCGGGGGATGACGGCGAAGGAGCGCAAGCTCTTTCCCCCGCTAGCGCCCAAGGGGCCTCGCAAGTAACGAGGTCTTCTTCGTCGGAGCGAGCGGACAGCCAGACGCCTGCTTTTCGTCCCATACGGAGGTCGTGACACTGTGGTCCGAGGAGGTCCGCGGCCCCGGCGTTGCGGGCGGTGGGTCTCAAGGAGTAGCGGTTAGGGCCGGATCCCGAGACGACTGCTTCGCTGGCCGAGCGAGCGTCCGAGCCCGAGTCGAGTAGACGACCGAAAAGGACGAAAAGGAGCATCACACCCGGGCTGGCGCTCGTGCCGGCTGCGTGGGTTCGAAGAGGCGGCAGCTGACGCGGAGGATGCCGACGAGCTGATAGAGCTTCGGTGCTAGCCTGCCTGCGTGGGGCCGGTGCTTCGCACGCTGCCGGTCGTGCATGTCCTCTTCGTGTCGTCCCACCAAGTGCCGGTACGCCGGACCGTGGATGTGGCGATTTACCGGGCCGACGACAGCTTCCTCGTCGGCCGGCGCCGCTCCTCGCGGCTAGGCGGCTTCGGCGTCAGGCTAGAACGCGAGCAGTACTCGCTCCGGATCGTGAGCAAGGGCCGCTGTTACACGGCTCACATCAGGACAACAGGCAAACGCCAATCGCTCGTCATTCGTGTACCGACAGGGAAGCAGTACCCATGCCCAGACTGATCCTCGCAACATTAGCGGTATGGATGCTGCCGACGACAGCGCTGGCGGACCGTTGGGCGCGAGAAAGCTTAGTCGGCGCTCAGTGGCGGCCCCAGGAGTGACATGTTGTGCCTCTCGAAGATTGCGGCAACGAAGGCTCTATCTGGCGTCCCGTTCCGGGTGGCCGGTCCGAGCTCTTCGTAGAAGCGGTGCCCGCCGCCGGGCGTATACACCACGATGACCTCGCCCGGCTCATCGGTCAGGTTGAGGAACGCGTGTGGGATCTTCGATGGCAGGTAGGCAAAGCCGCCCTCATCGAGCTCGAAGAGCTCGTCGCCGATCCTGATCTTGAAGCGACCCTTCAAGACATGGATCGTCTCCTCCTGCATGTGGTGCACGTGCAGAGGTGGTCCGCCTTTCGGCGCGACTTCGACGGTGAAGTAGTCGAAGGCGCCGCCGGTGTCCTCTCCGGTGACCTTGAAGACGAGGTCACGTCCCGGGCCTGACTGCAGTCGCATGCCCTCGTCCGGCGCGAGAACCGTGTGCTCCGCGGTGGTGCTCGTCATTACGCATCTCCCATTTGAACGCTCATGTGCAGGTGCTAGGATATTTGCAGTGTGCAAACAATACAGCAGAGTATTTGCAGATGTCAAGTAGTTCGAGGAGCGAACCCAAGGTGGCGCTCGACCTCGACGGGGCGCCCGAGCCGAACCCGTTCACGCCCGGCGAGTTCGGCGCCTGGCGAGGCATGCTGCGGGTACACGCCGCGGTCTTTCGAGCGCTCGAGCGCGCACTGCTTGCCGATCACGGCTTTGGCGTCGATGCCTACGGGGTACTGATCACGCTCGTCGGTGCGCCCGCCGGAACGCTCGCGATCGGGGAGTTGGGACAGCGGCGCAACCTCAGCCCGAGCGGGGTCTCAAGGTCGGTCGACCGGCTCGCAAAGATCGGGCTGGTCGAGCGGAGCGCCAACCCGGCCGACGGGCGCAGCCTGCTCGTTGGACTGACGCCGCAGGGCCTCGCCCGCCTTCGCGTAGCACAGGTCACCCACCATGAGGTCGTCCGCGAGCTGCTGCTCGACCAACTGGGCGAGCGAGATCTGAAACGCTTGGGCGAGCTGTGGGAGAAGGCTATGCCCGGCTCGGTCTCAAGCCCCGTCTGGCCGCTATAGAGAGACAGGCCGGCCGCGTCGCTTTCGCCTCGATACGAGCCGCCCACACCGGCCTCCCAGGCGACCTTAGATGAGCGGTGGGCGAACGCTGACTTAGGACGCCTGCCGTGCTCGTTGCCCAGCGGCTAATGCTTCTTCGGGCACTTCGCCTTGTAGGTCACGGGCACGGTCGCCGGCTGGAGGCCTCCGAGACCGGCAAAGAACAGTTCGGACTTCACGAGCAGATATTTTTTCGGGCACTTCGTGGGCATCGTGCCGTAGTAGATCGTCTTGCCTTTGCGCTTCATAGCCGCGCCCACCTGCACGACGATCTTCTCGACCGAGACGTCCTGCGCGCCGGGCACCGTCTCCACGAGCGGCACGACGACGATCAGCTTCGGCCCGAAGCCGCCTTCGCCGTTGAGGTTCGTGTAGATCGCTCTCGACAGGATCTCCAGCGACACCGGCGAGTGGCCCGCGGTGAAGAACGAGAGGCCGCCCGGTTTGAAGAACGGTTCGAGCGTCGCTTCCTCCGGCACGAGTTCGCTGCCGAACGCCACGACGCCGAGCACTTTGCCGCGCGGGCCCGCGGCGGAGCCCTTGGGGCAGGCCGTCGGGCCCCGGCCGGCCGGTTCGAGCGTCGAGAGAGGGCAGGTCGGGAAGCCGACGGGGTGCAGCTTCGCGCCGCTCGGCAGGTAGAAGGTGATGCCGATCAGGGGCGCCGGAAAGCCGCCGTATTCGGTGCCGGAGATGGTGTATTCGGTCTTCACGGCGGCCCCGGCACCGAAGATATTGCCGGTGTGCGGGAAGCCCTTGATCGGCACGGCTTCCGCCTTCAGCGTGACCGTTGGCGCGGCCCACGTTGTGCCAGACAGCGCCATCAGCGCAAGGCCCAGCGCTGCTACGACCGTGATTGCTCTCCGCATCTCCGTCCTCGTCTCGCAGTCCGCGCCCCGCCCCCCGCCCGTAGGCCGTACGCGGAAGCTACGCCCGTGTCGTCGGGCAGTCATCCGTGCCTAGCCACACAGACGACGGGTAGATGACCTCGCTTCGCCGGCGCTGCCAGTCGGTCAGCGCTTGTCCGAGATCGACAGCGGGAAGGCGAGCGGGTCAAGGTGCCACCGAGATCGTGTACCGGGCCATGTCCCGAGCTCCCCCGTTCTGCTGCGCTCCGGTCCATCAGTTCCCGTCTGTTGGCGGTGTCTGGCTCCAATCCGGAGGAACGGAGTTCTTCAGGCCGGCGCCCGCGGAGAACTTGGTCCCGAAATTGGTCCCCGACTCTGCAGATTCGACGCAAGTCCATGCGGAGTAGCCGAATTTACGTCGACTCTACGGCGCCAGAGTTGGTCTCTCGGAAGGCGACTCGCAATGAAGGGGTCCGGGGTTCGAGTCCCCGCGTCGGCTTCGCGGCGGTCGTCACCCGGTAGGCTGCGACCTCCGACGGAAGCCTCACGATGCCTCCCGGCGCCACTCCTACTCGCGGCCGCAGTCTGCGATCCACCATCTCCTCCAGCGGCGAGCTTCGTCTGCGGCTGGCTGAGGGCGATTCTCCTGAGCTGGCGGGCAACGAGGTGCTGATCGCGGTCGAAGCGTCTCCGATCAACCCCTCGGATCTCGGTGTGCTGCTCGGTGCGGTCGACCCCGGAGCGCTCAGCCCCGACGGGCCGGATCTCGTAGCCGTGGTACCTGAGGGAACGCTGTCGCTGTATCGCGATCGCTTGGACAAGCCGTTGCCGGTCGGCAACGAGGGCGCAGGCACCGTCGTCGCCGCCGGACCGGAGGCGGCCGCGATGGTCGGTCGTCGCGTCGCGACCTTCGGCGGTTCGATGTGGGCCGACTACCGCGTCGCCGACGCAGCCGCGGTCGTGGAGCTGCCCGACTACGTGAGCACCGTCGAGGGGGCGGCTCTGTTCATCAACCCGCTGACCGCGCTGTCGATGGTCGAGACGATGCGCGCCGAGGGTCACAGCGCTCTCGTCCACACTGCCGCGGCATCCAACCTAGGACGGATGCTCGTGCGGATCTGCGCCGCCGACGGCATCGGCCTTGTGAACGTCGTGCGGAGCGACGAGCAGGTCGAGGCCCTGCGCGAGCTCGGTGCGGTCCACGTCGTGGACTCCTCTGAGCCGGGCTTTGCAGACCGGCTCACCGAGGCCGTTCGTGAGACCGGTGCCACGCTGGCCTTCGATGCGATCGGCGGGGGGACGATGGCGAGTGACATCCTCACCGCGATGGAGCGCGCGCAGCCGCCGCTCGCCTCGTACACGCCGTACGGAACGACGGTGCTCAAGCAGGTCTACATCTACGGTTCGCTCGATTTCTCCCCGACGGTCATCGAGCGCCGGTTCGGGCTGACCTGGGGTGTCGGCGGATACCTGCTGACGACCGCGCTCGGTCGTCTGGGCGGCGAGGCGGTCGGCCGGATGCGGGCTCGTGTTCTCGCCGAGGCCAACACGACGTTCGCCTCCGGCTACGCGCGGACGATCGGGCTGAGCGAGGTCCTCGAGCCCGAGAACCTCGCGGCGTTCGCACGCCGCAGTACCGGCACGAAGTACCTCATCGACCCGTCAAGCGACCGTCGCGCCTGACGGCTGTTCCAGCCCGTAGACTGAGCCGGACCGTCGCGCCTCTAGGCGGCGGAAGGCGGGATCGCAGAACGTTCGTGGCCAGGCAATCCGAGATCGCGGTAAGCCGGCGACCCATCGCGGCCCTGGCGTTGGGGCTTGGGTGCCTATGTCGCGGTGCTCGGTGCGAGCGACGCCGCTGGGCCCTCCCACACTGTGTCGCTGCCGTTCACGGTTGTCCGCTGACTGCGTCGAGCGAACGGCGGAACGTCGCAGAACGGACAGGTCGGTGCGACTATCCTTAGAGGCCTGGTTCGGCCGCCCGGCGGAGAGGTACGCCCGTGACGCTTTTCCTGTTGGTCCTAGCCCCGCTCGTCGTCTTCCTGTTCGTCCTGATCTCCAGGATCAATCACGCCGAGCACTTCGCGCCCCAGGCGTACTACCGAAAAAAGAGAGGCGGCGCGCCCGTCTTCTTCGAGTTCGAGTCACTCGGCCCTCGGGCCCGCAAGCCCCCGCCCTCAGAGACCGGCGACGGTCCTCGGTAGCGCCGCAGCGTCGTCGCGCTCTCAGCCCGCGGGCAGCCTGAGCGTGCGCGAGGTGGCGCCGCTTCCTTCACCCTCGCCCCGCGCGATGCACTGGAGCCTGATCTGGGCATACCCGTGTTCCCGCAGGGCCGTGCGGATCAGCGCTCGAGCACGCCCGGGAAGACGCAGCTCGATCACGGCGTTGCTGTAAGCCACGCGGTCCTGCGCTGTCGCAACAGCTGTGATCTCCAGGCATTCTGCAGGGGCGACCGACCAAGGACCGACGGCGAGGGGCACCCCCGGGGGTGCCCCTCTGTAGCGCGCGCGGCGGAAGGCTACGCTCTTGTGGACCCCACCGCGTCGGGCGTCGTGAGCGCCGGTCGGAGCCCTCCAGTGGCCCGCTTACGCGTGCTGCGAGTGCTGATAGCAGGCCACGTCGTATTGCGACTTTTCGCTGTAGTGCGCCCCGCCGTTGCCACCTTCGGGACTGCTTTCACCCGGCTCGTTGAAGGGCGACCCCGAGGATTCCTGAGCGTGGCCGGGCGTGAACGGGTTCAGGCCGCCTTTGTTTGGGTTCAGTTCCTGACAGGACTGGCTCGGCGGCCCGGTCGGGTTTTCGGTGCTGTGCGGATTGTTCGCGAGCGCCCCAGGTGCCGCGTTCGCGGCGAAGGAGCCGCAGACGACGAGCAGGGCGATGACCTTGCGCATTCTCGCCTCCTTGATCTAGCGGATACAGACGCGTCCCCAGATTTGGGACTCCCCTCCGCCGCAAACCTTCCCGGGGCTTGTGAGAGTTGTCTCAGGCGCGCCCTCACTCGTAAGGAAGGCCGCCGCCGTTCAACGCCCCGCGTTTTCCTCATCACGCTGGCCTTCACCGGCCTTCGGCTCAGCGATTTCCTCGAGCTGCCCTGGACTCACGTGGACGAGCACGATGGCCGGTCTCACCATCACGCGAGGCTCCGTGATCTGCGGCAGCCGCTAATCGTCGATGACGGCACGATCACCCGACTAGCCAACTGCGACCTCAGTCTGTGAGAGTAGAGCGGGGGGCCGAAGCCCCCCGCTTGAGTTCTGTCTATTTCTGCGTGGGGGGGGCGCGCTGAATGACCTCGCTCGTGCGTCCCACGGGCGCGGAGCTGCTCGGCCTAGTCGCGCAGGATCTGACTCGCCCGGAGGCTTGATCGGTTTCAGGTGCTGCAGATATCCGCTGATCTCGCCGGTCGGGCGATAATCAGGTCGTGATCGACCGCGTCGGTTCCGAGCCGCTCTGGGAGATACCGCGGATCCCCGCGTCGGCCGGGGCGCTTATCTTCGACAAGACGGGCAGGCTGCTGATCTTGAAGCCCAATTACAAGGCGGGATGGACGATCCCCGGGGGTCAGATCGAGGAGACCGGCGAGTCGCCATGGCAGGGATGCCGGCGCGAGACGTTCGAGGAGTGCGGGCTCGAGATCGAGCGCGGCCGGCTTGCGTGCGTCGACTTCCTACGCCCGCGCCCGAGTCGCCCCGGCGGTGTGCGTTTCCTGTTCGACTGCGGCGCCTTCCCCGACAAGAAGCTTGCGAGGATCGCGATCGATGAAGGAGAGATCGACGAGCACCGCATCGTCGAGCTTGCAGACGCCGCCGCGCTCCTCAGTGGTCCCGTGCGGCGCCGGGTCGTGGCAGCCGTCGGCCGCAAGCGCTGTGTCTATCTTGAGGAGGGGCGGCGCGTCAAGGGCGTACGCGGCTGACGGGTTCATCGCGCGCCGCAGCGTTGTCACGCGCCTCAGCCGGCGGGCAGCCTGAGCGTGCGCGAGGTGACGCCGCTGCCTTCACCCTCGCCCCGCGCGATGCACTGGAGCCTGATCTGGGCATGTCCGTGTTCCCGCAGCGCCGTGCGGATCAGCGCTCGCGCGCGCCCGGGAAGACGCAGTTCGATTACGGCGTTGCTGGGGTCCAGTCCGGAGTTCCCGCTCCCCATCAGGGCTGTGACGGCCGTGAGGGCATGGGCCCTGCCGCCGACGACGAGGGAGGCCTTGACGGTCGTTTCGCACGCCTGGTTGCAGTGCGCGCGTACCCGCAGGCGCCCGCTGCGCAGTGGCCTCTGAGGCGACGCCGCGAAAGTGGCAGCGATCGGCGGGAACGACGGCGCGCCGATCCTGTATTCGATCGATGCCGCCGCGTCGGTCCGCCCGCTTTCCCCCTGGAGGTACGCGCACACGATGTAGATGCCGGGTGAGGTGGGCAGGTGGTTGCCCTGGCCGGCAACCGCCGTCACGTCGAACGGCTGGCCGCCCGTCACCGAAGCGGAGAACCAGGGCTTGTCGAACGCCAGCTGTTCGGGGGTGGCACCCGCCGGCGCAACCGGCGCTTGGCGCGCGCATTCATTGGCCGGCGGCTGGAAGAAGGCGACCGTTCCGTTCTCTTCGGCGTTGCCCCTGGCCGTGATCGACACCGGGCCTCCCGCGGTGGGGACGGGTGGACTCACCGACAGCAGTAATGTTGCCCCGGCGCTCGCCGGCGCGGCGAGAACGGCGATCGCGACGGCTGCGCACGCGAGTACGGACGCGACCCGCCCTCGTCGCCTGCGAACCTCCCCGCACATTGAGCTGGACACACCGGGCCTGCGCACGGCTGGCTACTGCTCCACTGGCGTGATCGCACCCGGCTCGTGGGTGTTGACCACGTCGCCGGTGTCGTTTTCGCGCTGCTGCAGTGAGACCCGGCCGAGACGACCCTCGAGCAGCGCGCCAATCGACTTGACGTCGCCTTCTGTGCTCATCATTTCCTGCTTGGTGACGCCCCATCCGTACAGGTTGCGGATCGCCGCAGTGTTCTCGCCGCCCTCATGAAGATCCAGCGTCTGCGGGCACACCTTCTTCCCGTCTGAGTCGCCGCCGACGACGATGCAAAGCGGTCGAATCGACAAGCGGTCTTCCGCGATCTGAACTTCCTCGATCCGCAGCAGGTACTCGCCCGGGTCGAGGAGCACCTCCGGTTGCTCTGCGAATCGCTCTAGCTGCTCCCCGTCCACGGCGGCCTCCCATTCGTGCAGGCGCTTTACCGTGCTGCGCCGGTACGCACCAAAGCCTATCCCCAAGGAGTTCAGGCGGCATTCGCCCGGCGTCTGCAACCAGACGCAAGCGATCGCAAGTGTCCAGCCTCGCTCGTGATGTTAGGGCCGGCGTTCGAGTCCCAGCGCCGGCTCAGCCTCGGGCGCTCACGCCACTGGCGGCTCGCGCAGCACGACCACTACCGGCACCTCGCGCTCGTGGGAGCGCGAGAACACGGACACGGTGATCTGATCGCGCCAGGCGTACTCGACGGTCTCCACCATCGTGCGGTGGCGGGTGCGGAACCGCAGCACCTCACCGCAACGGAGCTCCTGCAGCAGAAAGGCCTCGAAGTCGCCGAAGCGATCGTGGACCAGCCCCACCACCTTCCCGGTCGCCTCGACGTCGGCGTCGCAGGGGCGATGGTGCTTGTCTTCGCGCCCTTCTTCTTCGCGACCGCCGCCGGGTTCCCACCATTCCCCGTTGGGATTGGGGTACACGAGCACGGGGTTTCCGCCCATCTCTTCCACCCGCACCGCGATCTGTTCCAGATAGCGGTTGAACACCGGATACCACCGGCTCTCGAGCGGTACCGACTTGGCGATCCAGCGCATGATCGAGAGCGTCCGGCGCTCGCGATCGAGCAGCGAGCCCTTCGTGGCGACCGGGATGTCGAGCCTGAACACGCCGAGCACCCGCCGCCACATGACGGCGCCCTTGACCGCCGCGAGGACGCTCTCGCCGGTGCGCTGCTCTTGGCGGGAGCCGGCGCTCGTGAGCTGCTTGACGACCACCTCGAATTCCTGCCCTTTGGCGATGCCCGGCGGGAGGTTCACGCTGAGCAGCCCCATGTAGTTCAGCCCCGCCGCCGAGGAGGGAATGGGGACGAAGCTCACACCGCCGGAGGCAACCTCGATCCCCACCGTGTAGGGATCGACGTGGCTGAGACGGTGGGTCGGGTACATCCCGGCCGCGATTTCCAGGATCTCCGCTGCTTCCGTGCCGGGCAGGAACAGTTCCGCGGAGCTCCCCGTCGGGGTCTTCCCCCACTCGATCATCAGCTCGTCGGGGCGGAAGCCCGGTGGGAGCGGCATCGGCGTGGGACGGATCTCGAGCGGCTGCGGAGCCACGCGCGATCCCGGCGCGCCCGGGTTGGGGACCGGCACGAGCGTGAGGTTGCGCTGGGCGAGTTTGTCCGAGTCGGAGGGGTCGACGCCTTTCGGCACCGGGTCGGAGGCGTAGTTGATCTCGGCGATCACACACTGGTGGGTGCTGCGCACAAGCTGCTGCACCGACTGCAGTTCACCGAAGCCGATGAACGGCCCGGCAGGGATCTCCGACGGGGTGCCGCCGACGAGACGGTCCGGGAACCATCGTTCTTTGGGCTGGTTGATATCGAGCCAGCAGCCGAAGTAGGCGAACGCTTCCGCGCCGAGTTTGTCGGGTTTGATCGTGCGCCGGTTCAGCGGATCGGTCTGCTGCGACATCGATTCGGCCGCCGTGTTCACGCGCGGTGCGGCGAAGAAGGGGATCGTGATGATCTCATCGCCTTCCGCGCCGAGCACCGGGATCGGCACTTTTTCGGGGTTGGTGAGCGACTTGTAGATCGTCGCGGGATCGAACGTGGCGTTGGTCTGCTGCGCCTGCCACATGCGGAAGAACACGCCCACATCTTTGGCGGCGGCGACGTCCTGCAGGCGCACGCGGGCGAGCGCGAAGTTGAACAGGCGCTTGCCGGCCCCGTCGCGCGGTTCGAGCGCCAGCTCGGTTTCGGAGACGTCCTCTTCCTGTGAGATTTTTTCGAACAGCGGCCCAGCCGCGGCGATGTCGCCGTTGAGGTTTTCGATCACTTCTTTGATGAAACCGGTGGCGGCTTTGCTCGGCGTGCCTCCGCTCGAGAGCGTGGCGCCGAAGCGCGTGTCGCCGTCCTTCATGTGGAACACGCGCAGATCCGCGCTCAAATACCATTCGTAGCCCGCCGCGATGTCGCCGTGGAGGATGAACGGATCGGGCTTCGCGGTCAGGAAGATCGGTGCGTGCGCTTCCACCGCGGGCTGGCCGGGCGGCGCGAACTTCGCCGTCACCGTGAGCGTCTCGGGGGCTCCCGCGAACACGCTCGTGCCTTCGAAGGAGAGCTCGAAGGGGAATGTGAAGCGCTGTACCTCTTTCGCGGGAACGGACGGGTCTTCGGGCAGGACCGGGCCGGTGAAGGTCGCCTTGATGCCTTTGAGCGGTTCGGCAATCTGCGGCTTGTGTGGCGGGTTGGCGAGGTTGGCGGCGGTAAGGCCGGCCTGTTCGGCGGTGTAGCCCTCGACGATCACGTACAGCGCCGGCTTGATCACCGCCGGTGCACCGCTCAGGTTGATGATCGCCTTGACTTCGCCTTCGGCGAAGGTGTCGCGTTCGAGCGTGATCAGGCAGTCCTGGACGGACACCTCCACTTTGACGGGTTCGGATTCGATCGCGTTGGCGATCACGACCATCGACCAGGCGCCGGGTTCGAGCCCCTGGGGAACTTCGAACTCCGCACTCACCGGCGCCGATTCGGTGGCCACGCCCTGGGTCGAGAAGTTGAACGTGCGCAGATATTCGACCTTCCCTTTCGAGTTCGTGAGGCGGACGATCGGGAAGTTGGTCGCCATTTGGGCGTCGTCGCCATAGCTCACCGCCTGGGAGAGCCCGTTCAACTGAGTGCCTTTGATCGTGTAGACGTGGCCGGGGACGAGCGTTTCAGGCGGGTTTTCGAGCGTCGGGCGCCAGCTCGCTTTCGGTTTGATTTCCGATGCTTCGGGCGTGTACAGGAAGATTTCCTGTTGCTCGATGGTGAGCAGCACCTGACCCGTCGGCAGCAGCAGGAACCTGCACGGCCAGGTTTCCGGCGCGCTCGACGCCGAGAACGGCTGCGGCGAGAATTCTTTGAGCGAGCCGCTCGATGAGTTGAACAGGTACAGCTGGGCCTGTTCTGAGAAGTAGTCGTGGACGGTTTCGCCTTTTGCGTTTGTTTCCGAGGTCTCGTGCAGACGGCCGGCGACACACAGCACGTTGCCGTTGGGCAGCAGCACCGCGGGCCCGTCGCTCACGGTGAGCGTTGGCCACGAGCGCCCTTTGCTCGTGTCGGCGGGAAACGCTTCCGCGGCAGTCCATTTGCCTTCGCCCGTCGGTTTGCCCGGCTGCTTGTAGAGCGCGTTCTGCCCGGTGGCCCCGATCGCGAGCACTTCTCCGCTCGGAAGCAGGATCGCGGGCCCGATCTCGAAGATCGCGACTTTGTTTTTTTCGGGATCCGTGATTTCGGTCAGGGCGAGGCTCGACGGCGTTTCCCCGGCCGGGACCCATTCATCCACCGACGGCACATAGCGTTCCGCCTTCGGCGCGTTCAACGTCGCAACTGCGAGCACCGAGCCGTCGGGCAGCAGCGTCCAGGTCTCCTCGTTGCAGTTGCTGCGCTTGGTGTCGGCTTTGGCGCCGAAGTTGGTCCCGGCTTCCGTCCACACGTTCGTCACCGGGTCCCACAGCGCGGTGAAGGGGGGTCCAGTCTGGAGGTCGCCCATCAACACGCGACCGTCGGCGAGCACGCAGCCCGAGGCGTCGCCCTTGATGTATTCGAACTGCGCCGGCTTGGCCAGTTCGCTCCATTTGTTCGTCTGCGGGTCGAAGATCTCGGCCAGCGGGGTGTCGCCGCCGGCGCTGCTGACCTCGCCGCCCACTGCGTATACGCGGCCGTCTTTGAGCACCCCCGAGGAGAAGAACTGGCGCGAGTTCGCCATCTTCAGCAGGCCCGACCAGTGGCCGCTCTTGTAGTTGCCTTCGTCGTCTGGGCTCAGACGAAGCCAGTTTTCGCCTTCGGTCTGGTGGATCAGCACCGAGCCGTCGGTGAGCAGCAGCATCGTGTCGGCGCTGAACGAGCCCACCGAGCCCGGCGCTTCGAACGTGGTCCATTTACCCGCCACAGCCACCTCCCTCGAGCTAGGACGCGCGTACGCTATCCGCGCGCTTGAGCCGGGTTGCGGCGCAGCGGACGAATGTTCGAGTGGTGTGCGCCGACGGGTCCGGAACTCAGCCAATCCACCCGACCGCGGGCAGCGACGCACGCGGGCATCCGGGCCGGATGGCGATGGCCGGCGGGGTATCCCTACCGGATAAGCGCCGTGAGCTCGCCGCGATACTCGGCGACCTCGTCAGCGATCCCGTCGGCGCCACGGTTGTGGATGCTGTCATCCGCGCGCTCGAGCAAGAGCTTCGCCCGCTCGATGTCGCTCGGGCTGCCACGCCGGACGAGCGCGTGCGCCCAGCGAGCGTACGCGCGCGCCAACAGCAGCGGAGCCCCCAGCTGCGTCGCGGTGTCGACGGCCGCCCCGAAATGGTGCTCGGCGTCGTCGAAGCGCGAGAGGGTCGTGGCGAGCGAGCCGAGCGCCCAGTCGAAGCTGCCGTAGACATGAGCGCCGCTCACCGCCAGCTGCCCGGAGAACGGGGCAAGCAGCTCGAACATCACCGCCGCCTGCTCGACGACGCCCAGCCGCGAGCAGGCGTCCGCCCACAGGAGCATCACGATCCCCCAGGCCTCGCTGCTCGCCAGCTGCTCGAACCGTTCGGCGAGCGCCAGCTCGCGTGCCTCGTCGATGCGGCCGCCCTGGATCAGCGCCAGTGCGGCGGCGCCCGCCCGCCAGCCGGATAGCTCCTGACCGTCTCCGCCCAGGTCCATGATCTCGTCGGCCAGCTCACCTGCGCGTCCCTGGAAGTAGCGGACGTGGAAGATGTGGGCGGCGAAGAACAACGCGGCGTCCGGCTGCCCCGCTTCCGTGCCCACCTCATATGCGCGGACGGCCCACTCCTCCGCTGCCGTCAGGTTGCCTCCGAGCAGGGACCAGCCGAACTCGAGCAGCGGGCTGAGGTACGTGATCCATGGCTCCGGCACCGTTTCGGCGGTGGACCGCAGCGTGGCGAGTCCGGACTCCACGAGCGGCCGGTCTCCCACCTCGAGGCCGATCAGCACTCGCCGGGCCGCCGCGCGTGCGCTCAGCCTGGGGTCGTCGAGCTTCACAGCGAGCTCGGTCAGCTCGTCGATCATCCTGCGTCGCCGCTGCAACGTGTGCGGCGCTGCGATCGCCCAGCCGGCGTCCGCCATCGTGCGGGCGAGCGTCGCCGTGTCGCCGCTCGCACGCGCGAGCTCGATCGCCTCGTCGGCGAGCTGTTCGCAGCGCTCCGTCTGGCTGGCGAACTGAAGCTCACACGCGAGCAGCGCGAGGACTTCCGCCCGGCTCGGATGGTCGGCTGGAAGCACCTCGGCGGCCGCTTCGAGCGCCCTCACGCGCTCCTCATCGACTTCGCCGAACTTGCTCGACCAGCCCCTGTTGTTGGCGAGCACCGCCCGAGCGAGACGATCCGGGTCGCCCAGCTTCTGTGCCAGCTCCGCGGCGTCGAGCAGAGTGCGACGGAAGGCCGTGTCTCCGACCTGCCGCTGCGCTTCGCCCAGGCCGATCAGCAGCTCGCAGCGCAGATCGTCCTGTCCGGGCTCCATCAGCTCGAGCGCCCTGCGATACCAGCGCGCTGCCTCGTCCGGGGCGAGCTGCGCGAGCGCGTGCTCGGCTGCGCGCAGCGCGTAGTGGAGCGCCTTGGCTGTGTCTGTGCCGAGCACGGCGGCTGACCAGTGTGACGCCAGCTCGCCGAGGCGATCGCCCGGTTCATCCCCGCACTGCGCCTCGAGCGCCTCCGCGACACGACGGTGCAGCCGCGCACGGCGGGTGCTCCCGAGGCCCTCGTACAGCGCGTGCTCCACGAGCGCGTGGGTGAAGCTGAACCGGCCGACCCGTGTCTGGCTCTCGCGCAGCAGCGAGGCGTCAACGGCCGCGTCGAGCACATCGAGCAGCCGCATCTCGTCGAGCTCGAGGACCGCGCGCAGCAGATCGCAGTCGAACTCACGCCCGATCACGGAGGCGGTGCTGAGCGCGGTGTGGGCGTCGGGGCCGAGGCGCTCCACGCGCCGGCCGATCACCTCGAGCACGCTTTGCGGCGGCCCCACGCCCGTCAGCTCACCGGCAACGCGCCAGCGGCCCGCGTCGTCCTGGACGATCGAGCCCGACTCCCGCAGGTGGCGGAGGAGCTCGCCGATGAAGAACGGGTTCCCCGATGTCTCGTGCGCTATCTGTCCGGCGAGCTCTCGCCCGTTCTCGTCGAGCCCGTGCCCTGCGACCGCCTCCATGATCGCGAGCACGTCCTCCTCGAGAAGACCAGTGAGCTTCATGCGCGCCACGTCCGGCTCGCGGTGCAGGTCGGCGAGCAGCGCCACGAGCGGGTGATCGTGCGAGAGGTCGGTATCGCGGTAGGTGCCGACGATCATCACGGCTGCCGGTTTCGCGGACACGACATGACGCAACAGCGAGAGGCTGGGAGCGTCAGCCCAGTGGAGGTCGTCGAGGATCAGCAGCAGCGGCGCCTGCTCGGCGACCACCTCGAGCAGTCCGGCGGCTGCGGCGTAGAGGAGATAGCGCTCCGTCTCCGGGTCGCTCTGGCGTGGCGTCGCCTCCGGGATGCGCTCGCCAAGCGCCGGCACGAGCCGGGCGAGGTCTCCGCCGTGACGTTCGACATGCCACTCCAGAACCGAGTCTGGAGCGGCTCTGACGAGGTGCTCGAGAGCGCGCGCCCACGGCTGGTACGGCACCCCGAGGTCCTCGTCGCAGCGCCCATAGAGAACCGGGGCGCCGTCTTCGTGGACCTGAGAGGCGAGGTGCGTCGCCAAGCGCGTCTTGCCCACTCCGGCCTCCCCGGCGATCAGCGGAACCCGCAGACTCCCCGCGCAGGCCTCCGCCCACAGCCGTGACAGCTGCTCGCGCTCGGACACACGGCCCACGTAGCCCAGCACCGGCAGCTCGCGCAACGGCTCGGGCAGGGCGATCCCACTTGCCATGATCGGCTCCCACATGAGCTCGTCGGCGGCAACGGGCTGAGCGATTCCCTTGAGCGCCAGGTCGCCGAGCGAGCGGAAGCGATGGTCCGTTTGCGAGCCCGCCACCCGCCGGAGCAGCGCGGTGAGGAGTATCTGCCCCCCCTCGGCGTGCGCGCAGAGGCGCGCCGTCTCCACCACAGCCTCGCCGTAGTAGTCGCCCCCCTCGATCGTCGCCTCGCCGAAGCTCGCCCCGACGCGGATGTCACAGCGCTCGCTCGAGCGACGGTTCTGCGCCTCGACGGCCTGCTGGATCTCGACGGCGCAGGTGAGGGCGGCGGACGCGCTCGGGAACACAGCCATCAGGCCGTCGCCGAGGCTCTTCACCTCGCTGCCACCCGATCGCTCGACGGCGCCGCGCAGGATCTTGAAGTGCTCGACGCGCAGATCCTCGGCTGCGGCAGGACCGAGCCGTGCCGCAGTCTCCGTCGAGCCCACCAGGTCGGTCATCAGGAAGGCGAACGCCTCCAACTCCATTTGACACAAGCTCCCAGGATCGTCTACGCGGATGGTACTCGTGGGAGAGCTGCGGTAAAGGCCGGGCGATACCGTCCCGGCGACTGTAGAATCGCGGCCGGGGAGCGAAACGTGATGCAGCGTCGCATCGATCAGCCGGCCGGCGGGGGTGAGGTGAACCGAGTGTACGCTCGCGTCACAGGGACAGCCCGTCCGTGACGCTCCCTCCAACCGCGCCATGGCCGAAGCCGATCGGGGCGGTGCGCCTGCAGCGCGATCCGCTCGGCTTCCTGCTGGTACTGCAGCAGCGCTACGGAGATGTGTTCGCGCTTGACTTCGGCACCGGCCTGCGCCGCAACGCGTGGGTGTGCGATCCGGCGCTTGCCCGGCAGATCATGGAAGCCGGGTCCGACGAGCTCGAGGCTGCCACCGCGAACTCGATCCTGCAGCCGATCGTGGGGGATGGATCGCTGCTGCTGCTCGCGGGAGACGAGCACATGAAACGGCGCGAACTGATCTGGGGCGAGTTCGACCCCAGCCACGTGCAAGAAGCCGACGTAATCACTCAGGAGATCACCGCTGCGCTGCTGGGTGAATGGCACGCGGACCAAACGATCCCGCTATGGGCGTGGGTTCGGGACCTGACGATGGAGATCATGCTTCGCTTCGTCTTCGGGCTCGACCCCGACTCCTCGCGGGGCGACGCCTTCTCGGCGGCGTTCTCCGAATTGGTCGACCTGAGCGGAAGCCTGCCGATGTTCTTCCCGTCGCTGCGCCACTACCGCGGGCCGCTTAGCCCGTGGCTGCGCTTCGAACGCTGCCGCGCGAGGCTCGACAAGCTCATCGGTCGCGAGATCGCGCAGCGCCGTGGCGATCCGGGCTCGCGCCGCGATGTTCTCTCCGATTTGGTGAGGATCAGCGAGGGCAATCCGCGCCTGCTCACCGACAACGACATCCGCGACGAGGTAGTGACGCTGATGATCGCCGGCAAGGAAACTGTCGCCAGCGGGCTCGCGTGGACACTCGAGCTGCTGTTGCGCAACGGCACCGAGCTCGAGCGGGCGCGTGAGGGGTTGCGCGAAGACAACGAGGGCTACCTAAAGAGGGCGATTGTCGAGGCGCTTCGACTGCGCCCGCCGCTGTTCGCCATCGGTCGCGGCGCGGTCAAGGACTACCGGCTCGGACGCTTCACGATCCCCGCGGGGATGGGCATCGCGGTGCCCCTGCTGGTGGTGTCGCGCTCCCCGGAGCTGTTCGACGAACCGACGATGTACCGGCCAGATCGCCGCCGGCCGCCGCGCTGGGTTCCGTTCGGCGCCGGCATCCGGTCGTGTGTCGGCGCAGAGTTCGCGCCGATGCTGATCAAGCACGTCGTACGCGCGATCCTCGAGCACCTGGAGAAGAAGCATTGGAAGCTCGAGCTCGTCGACTTGCGCGCCGAGCAGCTCCGGCTCAGGGCGGGAGCGTTCGTGGAGCCCGACCGCGAGGTGCCTGTTCGCGTGCTCCGCTCAGCATGAGCCGGCGGCGAGCGCCCTCAACCCGGCGGCGCCGGGCAGCAGGTAGTAGCCGCCCCCGCGCATCGTCACGAAGCTGGGGATCCCGTTCAGGAAGACCGGAGGTTCCCCGGGAATCACCATGCCGCGGTCATCTTCGTGGTGCGCCACAACGGGGTCTGCGTCCGAGCCGAGCTGGAGCGCGTTGCCGTCGGCGAGCCAGCGCTGCTGGATGAACTCGAACTGCCGTTCGAGATCGGACTGGTAGCAGACGAACATCAGGCCCCGCGCGGCGCCGTCATCGGAGGAGGCGTCAGGCGGCAGCGGCTCGCCGTAGGACATCCCCCTGCGGATGATGCGGTGGCGCTGCGTCAGCCGCCCCTGGAAGCGGCTCGAGTCGCGAGGGTTCGCACGCCTGACGTGAGCTCCGCGCGGGCAGCGAAGGCCCTCGGGGTCATCCCCGTAGCGGAACTCGCTGGAGCGCAGATCACTGCTCGCCGGCGGGCCGGGGGCGTCGGGGTAGCGGGCGAGCGGGGAACCGTTGTCCCAGCGACCCATCATCTTCCCCCGCAGCCATCGGGGGCTTCGCTGCAACCGCGCCGCCGTCTCCTCTATGTAGTGGCGGAAGGCGAACACCTCCTGGTGCAGCTTTCGCACGACCATGAACGTGGAATCGTCGCCGAGTGGACCGAGCGGCGCCGCCGGCAGGAGACCGCCCTCGTCGCGGTAGCCGAGCACGAACTCGCCCAGTGCGAGACGTCGCCAGTAGCCCCACTTCGTGAGCGTACCCTCGCCCTTCCGCGGCCCGGAGCCCGGAACGCCCGCGATCGCAGGCTGTGAGAATCCGTCGCTGAACCCGAAGTGCTCCTCTCCTTCGGGTAACCGCGCAGCAGGCTGCTTGATGACGGACCCGAATCCGCCGCTGTCGTCGAGGCGGCTCAGGAGCTTTCGTTCGGCGGATGCGAGTCGCGGGGCGTCTGCGGCAGTGAGCACCAGCAACATGTTGTGCTTGCGCATCCCGCACTCCCAATCCCCGTCGTCCGGGTGTCCGAGCTGTTTGCTGCGCGCGCCCATCCCTGCCTTGAACGCCGCGAGGTGGCGGATCCGTAGCTTGTCGACCCCGAGGCTCTTCAGCCCGTGATATGTGAACGCGATATTGAGCGTCGTCTGGGAGCGCTGTTCCTCCCAGCCCCTGTACGTCGAGACGCGCAGGCGTTCGGAGTCAAGCCATCGTCTGGCCGCGTCGCGGTCGCGGATGCGTGCGAAGACGTAGCACGCCGCGGGCGTGCCGTAGCCCTGGAGGACGTTGCCCTGCAGGCCCTCGAGCATGCTCAGCCGGCGAACCGGCTCCTCCATGCGCTCTGCAGTTCGCTGTCCGAGAGCTGGCCTTCGCTCACCCTTGCCGCGAGCTCGCGCAGGCCGTGCTGGCGCTCGAGACTTCTGTGGATCCGCTCAACGGTGGCCGTGTAGGAGATCACCGAAAACCCCGCCCCGACGTCGTGGCGGCGGAGGTATGCGCTGAACGCGCCAACGTCGCTGCTCCCCGCCTCCGGATACCCCTCGCAGCAGACGAGCACCTCGTCCAGCTCGCTCCCCGACCGCCGGGCGATCGCGTCCATCCAATCCTTGCTGGTGCCGTCGAAGTCCGCGGTGAACAGCAGATAGGAGCGCTGCGGGTCGACCGGCTCGTTGTTGCCGTCGAGCAGCGAGGGAACCACGACGAAGCGCGCGAAGTGGGTCGACGCGACACGTGCGAACGGGCTGCGCGTCCCCTTCGGGACTCTATTCACCGCCTGGCGTAGGTGATCCAAGCCGCCCTCGCGCACCGGGGCGAGCACGGTGAGCGAAGACTGCCGGACAGAGACGCTCATCGCGGCGCCTCGGTCTCCTCGAGCAACGGAGCGACCTCGCCGAGGAACTCATCGAATCGGGAGCGGAACGCTCGTGCGTCGAGCATGCGGGTCTCACTGGTGAAGCGATCGCAGCGTTCGTCGAGCTCGAGGGCGGCACGGATCGTCGTGGAGGAGGCCTCGGGGTAGGCGCAGTAGTAGTAGCAGTCGTCCGTCGGGATGATCCGGTCGCTGATGAACTTGACGAAGCGATCCACAGGCTGCGGGCCCGGGAAGTGAAACACGCCCTGCCACGCACCGCGGATCTGTCCCGGGACGACGAGGGAGAACGCGTCTATGTAGGCTACGAGATCGTCGTTGAAGTTGCTCTGGAAGATCACGTAGGGGTGCGGCAGGCGCGATCGCTGCTTGCGCCACCGGCGCTTGGCGGGCACCCACCGCGCGAGCGACCAGTGCGCGATGTGGATGAAGCCGAGTTCCACGAGCGGTCGTTTGATCCGCTGCGAGCGGTCCGCGGGCGGCCAGGTGGCGAGCAGCCACAGCGCCCACCAGCGATGAACAGGTGAGATGATCGTCACTGGCTTCGCACGGTCTTCGCGCTGCATGGGGAGAAGCTAACGCGCGACGGCGATCCGAGCAATCTCGACTGCGTGGCGCGCTCCCTTGCACCTCGCGGTCGCAGGCAATACGGTCACAGCGTCGTGGCTGACGAGAAACCCTTCGACGCGGTTGTGATCGGGTCGGGCTTCGGGGGGTCCGTCGTAGCCCAGCGCCTTGTCGAAGCCGGCAAGGACGTGCTGGTGCTCGAGCGAGGGCAACCGTATGCACCCGGCTCGTTCGCTCGTACTCCGTATGAGATGCGAACGAACTTCTGGGCGCCCGACGCCGGGCTGTACGGGATGTTCGACTTGTGGGCCTTCGATCACCTCGACGTCGTGCTCGCCAGCGGTCTCGGGGGCGGCTCCTTGATCTATGCGAACGTGATGCTGCGCAAGGACGAGCGCACGTTCGTGCGCGAAGCGCCGGGGGTAGACGGCTATGAGTACTGGCCGGTCACCAGGGAAGACCTCGACCCTCACTACGACAGGGTCGAGCGGCTCTTCGAGACGCCCGAACCGTATCCCTACGGCGGAATCGGTCGACCGAGCCGACGCCGAAGACCGCGGCGATGCTCGAGGTCGGAGGCCAGATCGGCAACTGCCGGTTACCAAAGCTCGCGGTGAGGTTCGCCGCCCGCGACGGCGTACGTCCGGAGCCCGGACGCCCGATCGAGGACGGCGAGGACAACCTCCATGGCGTCTCGCGCAGCACGTGCCGGCTTTGCGGAAGTTGCGACGTGGGTTGCAACTACGGGTCGAAGAGCACCCTCGACCTCACCTGTCTCAGCCGTGTGTGGAGAGACCGCGAGAAGAGCATCAGGACGTGTTGCGAGGTCAAGACGATCGCGCCGGCCGCCGACGGGAGTGGCTATCTCGTCGGCTATGAACAGCACCTCAAGGCTCGCGGCGGTCACCACCGGACCCTGCTCGACGACTCAGAGGAGCGGCACGCAGTGGTGCGTGCGAAGGAACGTCATCCTCGCGGCGGGCGCGATCGGCAGCCCCCGGCTGCTGCTCGAAAACCGCGCCTCCCTGCCACGGCTCAGCCAGACGCTCGGCAGCGGGTTCTCGGCGAACGGTGACTACTTCGCGTGGATCCGCAACTGCCGCAAGGGCGGCGAGTGGCGCTACCTGGAGCCCAGCCGGGGCCCGGTGATCACGACGTCGATCGAAGTCGATGACCAGCGCGCGCCACACGGCCGCGGCTACTACATACAGGACGGCGGGGCGCCGGCTCTCGCCGACTGGGCATGGCAGCCGCTCGAGTTGCCACGGGCGGTTGCCGGCGCCGGCAAGCTGCTGCGAAACGAGCTGATCGGTCGCCTCCGGGGGAGGTCCGACGCGCGACGCTCGCGGCTGCTCGCCGCCCTGCTCGGCGACGCTGCGAGCTCCGCGGCGATGATGCCCGTGCTGGCGATGGGCCGCGACATCCCCAACGGGCAGATGACGATCGGCGAGGGGGGCCCGCAGCTCGACTGGAGCGAGGAGCCGTCGAGCGAATACTACGAAGACGTGCGTGAGTCGCTGGAGCAGCTCGCGAGCGCCCTCGGAGGAAAGCTGGTGAGGACGGGCCTGGACCGGCGCCGGCGAGCGATCAGCGTGCACCCGGTGGGCGGCTGTGCGATGTCCGAAGACGCCACACGCGGCGTCGTCGACTCGTTCGGGCAAGTGCACGGCCATCCGGGTCTGTGGGTGGCGGACGGATCGGTCATGCCCGGACCGGTTGGTGCGAATCCGAGCCTCACGATCGCGGCGCTTGCCGACCGCTTCGCGGACGCCATGACTGGCGGCGCGCCGTGAGCGGGTCTGTCAGCTTCGAAGAGCGTATGTCGGGCTGGATCGCCTTCGGCGAGCCCAGCTTCAACCAGGCTGCCGTCAAGGGCCGCAAGCTCGAACAGAGCTTCACGCAACACCTTGTTGTCGATATCGAGGACGTCGGCAGGTTCATCGACGATCCGCAGCACGAGGCGCGCCTGTCGGGGACCGTTCGCTGCCCTGCGCTGGGCGAGGAACTGCGCCTCGCCAGGGCCTGGCTGAACCTGTTCATCGAGCACGGCTCGGCCCATCATCGACGGATGCTCTACCGGCTGTTCGTCGTCGATCGTGACGGGCGAGCGTTCACGGTGAGCGGGTTCAAGGACCTGCAGCACGGACCATACGTCGACGGCTGGCACGACACCTCGCGCCTGCTCGTCCGGGTCCTCGAGGGGCACCTGCACCAGGACGAGGAGCCAAACGGCGACGAGGCGACGATCGCCACCGGCATTCTGTACCTGACCGTCTCCGATTTTGCGCGCCTGTATGCATCGATGCTGCGCCGCGGCCAGCTGCCGGGAGCGCCCGCCGCGGCGAAATTCGCCGGCTTCTTCGCCGGGCAGATCGCGAAGTACTACGTGCGGGACTTCCTGCGCCCGGACGATGTGAACGACGCAGACTTCCCGAGCCCGACCAGCCTGGACCCGCGCTGGCAGGGACACGAACCGGAGGAGTGGCACCGCCTGCCCGTTGCTGGCGGCCTCGAACGGCGGATCGTGGGCTTTCGCACCGAGGACGGACGCGAAGGAACGCTGCACAACATCAGAACCGCCGACAGAAGTAGAGAGTCGCCGCTCGGCCCGGTCATGCTCTCGCACGGCTGCTCGGTGCGGGCGAACATGTTCTATGGCGCCCCCACCCGACAGACGATCGTGCGCGCCCTCGTCGAAGAGGGATATGACGTGTGGCTCGAGAACTGGCGCGGGTCGATCGACCTGCCGCCGTCTACCTGGACGCTGGACGAGGCAGCCGTCTATGACCATCCGGCGGCCGTGCGCGAGATCCTCGCTCGGACGGGCAGCCCCACGCTGAAGGCGGTTGTCCACTGCCAGGGCTCGACGAGCTTTGTGATGGCTGCCGTCGCGGGCCTCCTGCCGGAGGTGACGCACATCGTCAGCAACGCCGTGTCGCTCCATGTCAGCGTCACGCCCCTCTCGCGTCTGCGTCTGCGCACGCTGCTGCCGGCCACCACCCCGCTCCTCAAGGGCGTCGACCCGCAGTGGACGGTGCGCCCGCCCGCCAGCATCAACGCTGGTATCGCCACGCTCGCCTGGCTGCAGGGAGGCCACTGCAACAGCAGGGTGTGCCGCGCGGCGAACTGGTTCTACGGCGTCGGCGGCGAGGTCCTGTGGCTGCACCGCAATCTCGACGAAGCCACGCACACCTGGAACGATCGCGAGTGGGGCTTCTGCCCGATGACGTTCTTCAAACAGATGCGCAAATGCGCCGAACAGGGCCATCTCGTGCCAACCGGTGTGCATCCGGAGCTCCCGCAGGACCTCCTCGCGGCGCCACCGCAGACCACAGCGCGGTTCACCCTGATCGCAGGACGCGACAACATCTGCTTCCTGCCCGAGTCACAGCAGCGCACGTTCGACTACCTCGAGCGGATCGACCCCGGCCGTCACGAGCTGCACCTGATCCGCGGCTACAGCCACCTCGACATCTTCATCGGCAAGGACGCCGACCGCGACGTCTACCCGCTCATCCTCGAAGGCCTCAGCTGAGCCCGCAACACGGCCCGGGTGGTGAGAGCTCCCGAACGTAGGCGGTGCCGCGACCCGCGGGGCGTCCTGGAATGCCGCGGATCTCAGGTGGCGAACGAATCGATCTGGTACGTGGCTCCGTCCTCGGAGTGGTAGACGGCCTCGCCGCGATCGCCGTTCAGATCGATGACCACATAGCCCAGCTTTTCCCACTTCAGACCCTGGCGGTCGACGCGCGGGGTCTCCGTCTGGAATCTCACCTTCGGGGCGCGAGCAGCCCAGCGCTTGGGCTTCAGGAAAGCGACCAGGTTCCTGACGACATCGACGGTTGACTGGAAGGCGCCCGCGAACGTGAACACGTGCGAGAGCAGCTCGGGCACGCCGCCGTTGCCGATGCAGACCGGGCAGGCCACGTCGAGGTATGGCTCGTACACGAACGCGCGGTGCTCGTGCCCCCAGAACCATGCGTGGATCAGTCGACTTCGTCGTGCCAGATCGGTCCTTTCCCTGATTCCCGGACCGACGCTTCCCTGCGCTTGAGAGCTTCCGAGCTGGTGGTGGCTCAGCAAGATGGTCTTGCGGTGCTGGATCCTCGTCGGCGACTGATCGTCTGGAGCGAGTCCGAGCCACTTGTCGAGCCACGGTTGCTGGCGCGGATCGAAGTCGTTGTCGATGTACGCACTGTCGAGGCCGATGATCTGCCAGTGCTCGTTGGAGATGCGGAAGAAGCTCGTGCCGTTCTGCTGCTTGAACGCGTCTGGCCGCGGACCGGTCTTGTCCTCGGATGCGGCGGCGGTCTTGTCCTCGGATGCGGCGGCGGTCGTGTCCTCGGGTGCGGCGGCGGTCTCGTCCTCAGGTGCGGCGGCGGTCTCGTCCTCGGGTGCGGCAGCGGCTGCCGGCGGCGTGATCAGACCGAAGTAACCGCGCCCGCCGGAGTACATGTCGTGGTTGCCGTTGAGGTTCCAAGAGACCGCATCCTTGTGTGGACCGCGGGCAGGCCAGAACCTGAGGAACCGGCGCTGATACTCATCGGGCTCTCCGCAGTAGTACACGTCGCCGAGGTGGATCACGTGCAGTTCGGCGTCGGGGTCCGCTTCAGCGAGCTCGGCTTCGATCTGTTTCGCGAGCGCCTGAGCGCGCGGCGTCCCGGTTGCCCAGTCGCCGAAGAGCACGATGCGCGCGCGGGCTGCCATCGGCTCTTCGGCCGGCGTGAGGCCGAAGCCGTGCTTACCATCGATGCGCGTTAGTCCGCCCTGTACAACTGTCTTTATCCACTCCCAGTCGTTGGGGCCGAATTGCGAGAACAGTTCGTCGCGGGTGCTCGCATCCGATTCGAGATCCTTGGCTGCCAGCCGATCCTCCAGCGCGGATTGCACCTGAGTGAGATATGCGTCGTGCGGCATGAATGCCGCCTTCGCCCCTCCGCGCCACAGGCCCGAGAACCGGTAACCAAGCCGCTTGAGAGGGTCGCGCCCCGTCAGCGCACGCGTCCTGCTGACCCTGTCGAGTCGCTTCCAAACCTCGCGTGCCGCCTTGCGCGTCGTTCGCGGATCCGTTGCGCCCTTCACTGGAACGGGCTGGTCCGCGCTGGGCGGAGCCGCAGACGTGTGCGGGACTATCGGGTCGGTTACCGCGACGGTTATCGCTGTGTCGAGCTCGGCTTGCCACAGCGGTTTTGAAAGCTGCTCGCCCACCTTGGCGAGCGTCTGCCCTGCGGTCCGCCATGAGATCCCCAGGCCAGTGAGGATGCTGGCGAGCCCTCCGATCACCGCGTCGCCGCCAACGAAGAAGATCGCTGCCAGGCCACCGAGCACGAGCACGGCTGCCGCCAGCGCCGGCACCCAGAACTTTCGGAGGAAGCCGACCGCGAGGTTCGAGGCGTCCGCGAGCAGCTGCTCCCCTGCGTCGATGTAGGTGCCGACTGTCAGGAGGTCCAGGGCTTTCTTCTCGGCCGTCAGGATCGCTCGCCAGCGCTCACCCTGCCGGTCCAAACGACGGTTGAAGTCGACAGGACCGATCCCAGAGCTCCACGGTCGCTGGCGCCCCCAGCTCTGCCAGCGGCGCAGCGAATTGGCGACTGCCTGTCCGGCGTGGTCGGGCAATGCCGATTTCAGATCTGCACACCAGGCGATCAGTTTCGTCAGATGTTTGTCCCCGAGGTGATGTTCCAGTTCCTCGGTGGACTGGCCTTCACGTGAGATCTCGCGAAGTGCGCGGCCCAGGCTGTAGGCCTTACCGAGCTTGAAGTCGGCCACGGTGAGTGCGCTCAGCAGTTCAACATGCAGCAGGCGCAGATCGCCCGGCATGCGTCCCTTCTCAACGTCTTCGCGGACTTGCTCGTGAAGCGACGTGAGCTCTTCGTTTTCGGTCGCCGACGCGATCAGGGCGAGACCGTGAACGAGTTGCGCCACGCGCAGTCGCTGCTTCTCCTCGGTGTCCAGGCTTCCAACGCCTGGGAGGTCGCTGGCTACCGTCGCCGGGGGGTTGGCGTCGGAGGGAGCGTGGTAGAGCTCCGCCATCTGCCAGCCGAGCGCCACGGCCGCGCAGACCTCCGGGCTGTGCTGCTGTTGGCCCTCGGTGGAGGCGCCCGTCGAGCCGTTTGCGTTGGCGCTCGACGGTGCCGCACCGCCAGACGGCTCCTGCGACGGTGAGGATGCGGGGGCTGTGGAAGCCGCGGGTGTCATCGCTGGACCGGCGACAGCCTAGGACGCTCGAGGTTGCTCGCTCTATCCAATTCTGGACCATGATGGAGCTCCCAGCGCGTTTCCGGAAGCGCCCGCCGACGCCGCTGGTTCGGAGTGGGAAGATCTCGAGCAGCCGTGGAGGCTGGGCCGGATCGCCGGATAGCATCGACCAAATGACGACGGGATCGAACGACCCCACGCTTGAGATGACGCGCGTTGTTCCGGCGGCTCGGTCGGTCGTCTTCTCGGCGTTCGTCGATCCGGCCGAGCTGGTGAGGTGGTTTGGGCCGGAGGGCTTCACCGCACGGTGTCTGCAGCTCGACGCTCGCGTCGGAGGGATCTTCCGGATCGAAATGCAGCCCCCGGAAGGAGAGCCCTTCCACCTCGGAGGCGAGTTCCGCGAGGTCGCGCCGCCGGCGCGCCTCGTCTACACGTTCATATACGAGGACCCCGACCCTGATGACGTCGAAACGCTCGTCACTCTGTCCTTTCGGGATCTCGGCGAATCGACGGACGTTGCCCTCACACACGGCCCCTTCAAGACCGCGGCGCGCCGTGCGCTTCACCAGCAAGGTTGGACTGACAGCTTCGACAAGCTCGAACGCCTCGTCTCGTCGCGGGCGTAGGCGGCGGCGCGCTTTCCTAGCGGACGACTACGACCCCTGTCCGATTGCAGCCAGGACGCGCGTTGCGATCGGCGGTACGCGCTGGTGGGTGTCGAGCCCCGGGTCATAGGCGGTAAGCGACACCGCACGCAACCCGCACGCGCCTGCCGTCGTCTCCACCAAGCGCACGAGCTCGTCCCCGTCCGGGCCACCGGGCGCAGCGAACACGTTCACCTGGGCTACCGAGGCGTCGAGAACGTCGAGGTCCAGGTGTAGGTACACGCCGTTGCCGGCCGATGCGGCCGCGCCCAAAGCCTTCGACACGGACCCTGGGTCGCGAAGGTCGGCGGCGGCGAGCCGATGCATCGAGGTGCCTTCCAGGCGCCGGATCTCGGGAGGTTCGAGATCCCGCGCGCCCGCGAGCACGACCGACCGCTCCGCGACGGGCACAGCGCCCGGAACCCTGGCGCGCATCGCCTGCCACGCACCGCCCGTGAGGACGGCAAGACCCATCCCGTCGAAGTAGCCCTCATGCGTCGTCTCAGGGGTGTTGAAGTCGCTGTGTGCGTCGAGCCACGCCACCTGTGGTGAGGGTGGGCCGAGCCCCGCCACCACTCCGACGGCGACGAAGCAGCTGCCGGAGAGCACCACCGGCATCGCCCCCTCCTGAACCGCGCCGTCGACGCGCTCGCGCACCAGGCGGATGAGCTCGAAGCACGCATCCACCTCTCCGTGCCCGGTGCTGCTGAAGAGAGGATCCAGCACGACCAGCTCTTCGGTCACCCGCGCTCCGCCGCCAGCCAAGGCTGCCGCCGCTCCTGCCGCGAGCAGCGCCTCCGGTCCCCGCCCGACACCGTCTCTCAGGCGACCGAGCTCGTACGGCACGACGATCAAACGGAACTCACGCATACTGCCGGCTCTCCCGTCTCACCCTCAGGTACTCGCAGGATGATGGCAAGGGTGCCTCACGCCTCCCAGCTTCGACCGCGACGCCGCGGGGGCGCTCCGTCGAGCGGGCAACATCCCCACGAAGGCGCACACGTGCGGCAGGGCGCTCGCCGCGAACAGAGCCGACAGCACGATCCCGACCAGCCCGTAGCCGCCGTTCGCCAGCGCAGCACCGCCGATCGCCGCCCCGGCCACCGTGCCGAGCTGGGTCGCTGCCGCTCTGATGCTCATCACGCTCAAGCCTCCGCGCGGTGCCGCTGCAAGGCCGGCGGCGCTTCCCGCGAGCGTGCGGCCGCCTGCGAGCAGGACGATCAGCGCGAACACGGTGACGCTGAGCCACAGGGCGGGGCGCAGCAGGCCGAACACGGCGAGCGAGATCGCAAGGCCGCCCGCGAGCGGGGCGAGCAGCTGCGCCGGCGCCTCGCCGGCACGGCGCCGGGCGAGCCGGCTTCCCGGGAAGTAGGCGGTCGCCGCCACGGCGAGCAGCAGGCCGACGAGTCCCGGCGAGGACCCGTAGGACTCGATCATGAGTGCGCCGGCGAACGTGAGCGTCCCTCCCCAGGCGGCATACGCCAGGAGCTCTCCTATCGCCCAGCGCGCAACCGCGGGGTCGTGTCCGAGCAACGACCGGATTCCTGCCGGCTCGGCGTCCACCCGGTCGCTCGGGCGCGTCGCCAGGGCGATGAGCGCCACCGCGCTCGCCGCCACCGGCACACACATGGCGAGCCGCCAGCTCGAGCTCGCCACAACGCCGATCAGCGGCATGCCGGCGACCCACGATGCCGGTTGGCCGAGCAGCGCCACCGACAGCACGCGTGCGCGGTCGCGCCCACTGCTCCAACGTCCCGCAGCCGCGACGGCGCCCGAGAGGACGATCGCGTTGCCGGCTCCCACGGCGAGCTGGGACGCGGCGAGGGCGACGAACGTCGGCGCCGCCGCTCCGGCGGCCGAGCCGGCTCCGATCAGCAGCAGGCCGGCGGCGATCAGGTCACGCAGCCCGAAGCGGCGTCCCACGACGGTGAGCGCGAGGGCGATCGCCGCGCCCGCCAGACCCGAAGCGATGCGCAGGCTGCCGGCGGCGGCGGTGGACACGTCGAGGTCCCTCGCGAGCGCCGGCAGCACCGGCGTCAGCACGAGAAAACCCGCTTGCGCCGTGAACAGCGCCAGGAACAGCACCGGTGCCGGTCCGGGCCTCTTGACGAGCGACATGACGCCCCTCCTTCCTCACGCCCGACCGGGTGTCATGGCGGGCACGGCCCGGTGCGCCCGGCGCGGCAGGTACCAGGCGGACCGCCCGAGCAGACGTAGCAGCACGGGCAGCAACAGCAGGCGCACGAGCGTCGCATCGAGCAGGACGGCGATGCCGAGCACGACACCCATCTCCTTCGGCGCCAGCGGGCCCGAGAGCGCGAACGTGAAGAAGACAGCCACCATCACGGCGGCGGCGGCGGAGATCACGCGGCCGGACTGCGCCAAGCCGCCCACCATCGCCTCGCGTGGGTCGTGGCTGGAGTCCCATCGCTCCTTGGCGCTCGACAGCAGGAACACGGTGTAGTCCATCGAGAGGGCGAACGTCATCGCGAAGAAGAACACCGGCCCCCAGGCGTCGAGGAACCCCTGCGGTTCGAAGCCGAGCAGCGAGTGCAGCCAGCCGTCCTGGAAGATCCGGCCGGCTACGCCGAACGCTGCTGCGGTTGCAAGCAGGTTGGCGGCAACGGCGGCGGCGGCGATCAGCGGCGCCCGCAGCACGATCAGCAACAGCACGAAGCCGAGCGCGAGCACGACGCCGATCACAACCGGGGTCTTCGCTGCCAGGGCGGCGTGGAGGTCGTGGTTCTCGGCGACGGCGCCGCCGATCAGCGTCCCGCCCGGGAGCTCGTCGCGCAGGCGCTCGATCGTCTTGCCCACCGCCGGGCTGGACGGGTCCTGACGGGGGACCGCCGTCGCGAGCGCGTAGCCGTGGGCGGTCTGGATCGGCGACAGCGCGGCGATGCCCGGGTCGTGGGCCACGATCCTCGCGACCGCACTCGAGCTATGTGCCGGCGCAACGATCTGAAGCGGGCCTGCGGCGCCGGGACCGAAGGACCTCTGCACCTGCTGATACGCCGACCCGGGACGGTTCGGACGGCGGGACGACCTTGATCGATGGCATCGCCGTCTTCAGGTGCGTGACGGGGAACGCCAGCGCCACCAGCAGCGCGAGCGCGAGCGCACCGTAGGCGACGGGCCGCCGCCACAGGCGCTCGCCCCACGCGGTGAACCGTCGTGACGTGCCCGCGCCCGTGGCAGCCCTCCGCAGCGAGAGCCTGTCGATGCGTGCCCCGAGCTTCGCAAGCACCGCCGGAAGCAGCGTGAGCGTCGCGGCAAGCACGAAGATCACGGAGAGCACGATCCCCAGGCTCGTCGAGCGGAAAGCCGGGCTCGGCACGAGCATCACCGCGCTCAGCGAGATCAGGACCGTGATTCCGCTGAACAGGACAGCCTTGCCCGCGGTGTTCATCGTGACTGCAGCCGCGTCGAGGGGTCCGAGTCGGGACTCCGACAACTCCTGGCGGAAGCGATGCACGATGAACAGCGCGTAGTCGATCCCCAGCGCCAGCGCGAACATCAGCGCGAAGTTCATTGCCCAGATCGAGATGGGGCTGATGAGCGTTCCGAGGTACAGGACGCCGGCGGCCGACACGAGGCCGACCATCGTCAGCATCAGCGGCAGCCCCGCCGCCACCAGCGAGCCGAACGCGAGCACCATGATCGCGAGCGTGATCGGCCACGAGATCATCTCGGAGCGGAGCATCGCGCTGCGGTTGGCCGCGTTGAAATCAGACCACTGCGCGGCAGCGCCCGTCAGCTCGACACGCACGTCGTTGGATGACAGTGCATGCAGCCGACCCTTGAGCTCGTCGGCCGCTTTCACCATGCCGTTGGCGCTCTCGGCTGCTCCCGCCTGGACGATCGCCGTATGGCTATCGCGGGCGACGGTGACGCCCCGGGCCGGCGCCGCCACATGCCTGACTGCGGCGTCTGCACGGAGCGTGCGCTCGACCCTTGCCAGCACTCTCCGAAATGCAGGCTCGCCAACAGCGGCGTGCGCCGAGTGGATCACCACGGTCGGCGCGTAGCTCGACATCCCGTTGAAGTTCCGGTCGATCTGCTGGCGCGCCTGGACCGACTGTGACCCGGTCGCCTCCCAGCCCGCGCCCGATAGCGCGGTCTCGATCCGGGGCGCGAGGAAGCCCAGAGCCATCGCCACCGCCAGCCAGGTGAGAAGGACTCCGCGGAAGTGGGTTGCCGTGTATCTGCCGATCCGGCCGATCGTTCCGAGCGCCTGATCAGGCGGTTGCAGGTTCTTGTGAAGATCGGCGGCTGTTGTGTCGATCGCGGTCATTGCCAGCTCCTGTAGTCGAATGTGGTGGCGTCCTGAGCATCTGACCTGATCCCGGCGATCACGCTAGAGATGGGAAGATGGTTCGACCATTGGGAGTTCTCCCCACGACGTCGTGACCGCACCACTTTCAGCCGAGCAGCCGCAACCACCTCGGAGCGGCGCGACGCTCCGCCTCGCCGAGATCGTGTTCGCACTCTCGATCGCGAGCGACCTCGGCATGGGACAGCCGCTCGAGCACGGCCTTCGCACGACGATGGCTGCGCTCCGGCTCGCCGAGCTCGCGGGCCTCGAAGGCGACGCGCTCGGCGACGTCTACTACGTCGCGCTACTGAACTACGTCGGCTGCAGCGCGGAGGCGGATGTCGACGCCGAGTTCCTGGGTGATGAGATCGCGGCGCGGCCCGACCTGGTCGAGACGCTGTTCGGCTCTCGGCTCGATATGGCCCGGGCGGGCCTGCGCCATCTCCACCCCGAGCTGCCGCCTCATCGCCGCGCGGTGCGCGCGGTGCAGTCTGCGCCGGTGATGTTGACCGAGTTTCGCCGGTGGGCGGCAGGTCACTGTGAGGTGGCGCAACTGCTAGGTGACCGCCTGGAGCTCGGGGATGGGGTGCGCGTGAGCATGGGCATGCTCACCGAGCGCTGGGACGGGAAGGGTCTCCCAGGTCGCAGCGGTGGCGAGCAGCTGCCCGTGGCTGTCCGTTTCATGCAGGTAGCCCACGACGCAGAGATCGCCTGGCGCACTCGCGGGCCCGCCGCAGCGCGCGAGGTGGTGGGTGAACGAGGGGGTCACGGATTGGATCCGGACATCTCCCGGCTCTTCTGCGAGCACACCGCGACCGTGCTCGCCGAGCTCGACTCGCCGACTCTGTGGGAGGAGCTGCTTGCCGCTGAGCCCGGCCGCCGCGCGGTGGTGGCAGACGACGCTCGCTTTGAAGAGTGCCTGACCGTCATCGCCGACTTCGCCGACCTCAAGATCACCAGGCATGCCGGTCACTCGCGGGCGGTGGCGGCTCTCGCAGCAGACGCCGCTGTCGCGATCGGCCTCACTGATTCGGAGGTGGGGCAGGTGCGGCATGCAGCATTGGTGCATGACGTCGGGCGCGTGGCGATCAGCGCCGCGATCTGGACGAAGACGGGCGAGCTGACGCGTGATGACCAGGAGAAGATCCGCCTCGCGCCCTACTACACCGAACGGATCCTCGACCGGCCCGAGCGCCTGCGTCAGCTCGGCCAGATCGCCGCCATGCACCAGGAGCGGTGCGACGGCTCGGGCCATCACCGCGGTCTCAGCGGCGAGCAGATCCCGGTGCCGGCGCGCATCCTCGCGGCTGCCGACGCGTACCAGACGCTCACCGAAGTTGGGCCCGGCCGGGCGGCGCTCCCGCCCGAGGAGGCAGCCGCCGCGCTCGTCGAGGAGGCGAGTGCAGGACGACTCGACGCGGAGGCGACGAACGCGGTCCTCGCCGCCGCCGGCCAGGACACTCGCGCCGAGCCGCCTCCGCGTCCGGCCGGCCTCACCTCTCGCGAGGCCGAGGTCCTGGGTCTGCTGTCACAGGGCCTCGCCACCAAGCAGATCGCATGGCAGCTCGGCATCTCGCCGAAGACCGCCGATCGCCACATCCAGAACCTGTACAGCAAGATCGGCATCTCCACGCGCGCGGGCGCGACGCTGTTCGCACTCGAACACAACCTCCTCGCGAGCCCTCGGTGAGCGTCGCGGCGCCCGACGCAAACCTCACACCGGGTGCGCCTGCGGTCGGGGCCTCCCACTGTCGGGAGGGAGCCCCCTGCCGTCGCCCGGTCCCACGTGGGGCAGCCACTCGAGCAGGGCTGGGCGCGGCTCGAAACCACCGACGGTCGGCCAGTACTCCGGGCGGATGGCGGCGTCGTGGCATGGCGCGACGGTTGTCGCGAACTGTCAGATCTCCCGGGGGAAGGAAGGCCGCCATGGAGAGCCGGAATGGCGAGCGGACGAAGCGCGTTGTCGTGGATCACTTCGGCGGTCCCGAGGTGCTGAAGATCGTCGAAGAGGATGCGCCCCTACCAGGCCCTGGTGAGGTGCGGGTCAGGGTCCTTGCAGCAGGCGTGTCGTTCACCGACGCCCAGCTGCGCGCGGGCACCTACCTCCCGGGTGCCCCGAAGCCACCATTCACGCCGGGCTACGAGCTCGTCGGCATCGTCGAGGAGCTCGGCCCGGGGTGCTCGAGGCTGAAGGCGGGGGACCGCGTGGGCGCGCTGACGGTGTGGGGCGCGGACGCCGAGCGTGTGTGCGTGCCCGAGTCAGGCGCCGTCGAGGTCCCTGAGGACCTCGATCCGGGCGAGGTCCTGAGCCTCCTCTTCCCTTACATGACGGCCTACCAGGTACTGCACCGCGCCGCCGAGGCGAGGCGCGGGGAGACCGTGCTCGTGCATGGCGCGGCCGGCAGGGTGGGGGTCGCGGCGCTCGAGCTGGGAGCGCTCGCTGGGCTCCGCCTCTTCGGGACCGCCTCTGCGCGCGACCGCGAGAAGGTCGAGCGGCTGGGCGCGGTTGCGATCGACTACCGCAACGAGGATTTCCTGGCCCGGGTGCGCGAGGAGGCGGGAGGCGTGGACGTCGTGGTGGACAGCCTCGGTGGCCCGATCTCACTTCGCTCGTTCCGCGCGCTGCGGCCGGGCGGACGGCTCGTCGTGTTCGGTCGATACGACACGCTCAAGAACGGCCACAAGGACTGGCCCGCGGTGATCAAGTGGTACGCGGCGATCGGAGCGGTGTGGCTGTGGGACAAGCTGTCTCCCCACCGACGCGTGCTCGCCTACCACGTGCAGAAGTACCGCGACAAGGCGACGAGGCGAGATGGAGCAGTCGGCGGAGAGCCGATGGACGCGCAGTGGTTCCGGGAAGACTTCGCGACACTGATCGCGCTGCTCCGCGAAGGCAAGATCCACCCGGCCGTTGCGGAGCGCCTCCCGCTGTCGGAGGCGCGCCAAGCGCACGAGTTGCTCGAGAGCTCCGCGTCGAAGGGCAAGCTCGTGCTCGTGCCGTAGCTTCTCGCGCTGGGGATGTCCGCCGATCGGTCGGTCCGGGCAGGGGGGCACACTCCGTCGGTGGGCGACGAACAGGATCGGGAGCAGCACCGGCTCGAGCGTCAAGAAGACAGCCAGATCGCGACCCTTCGGCTGACCTACGAAGAGCTTCAGAAGGAGAACCTGCGGCTCCGTGACGCGCGCGGATCCTTGACGGGGCAGCTCGGACCGTTGCCCATCTCCGCGGCCATCGTCGCCGGCCTGGTCAGCGGGTTCAGCGTCTCCGGCGGCGCGCACTTCAATGAATGGTTCGCGCTCGGTGCGCTGCTCGTGTTCGTGATCATGGTGATCGTAAGCGTCAACTACAGCCACCTCACCCCCTATCGAAAGCTCCGCGACGAGATGGACATCACCGACGGTGAGGCCATCGCCGAGCAGCCCGGAGACGGCCGGTCGGTCGAGCGCGCCTGGTACGTGGAGGTGATCGAGCTCGAGCGTGGGGTTCGCGGCCGGTGGTCACCACGCGAACGCAGCCCGCTCTCAGAGTGGTGGACCCAAGTCCGTTCGAGAGGGCTGCGCTCCGCGTTCCGCGGGCTCGTCTGCCCCGAAGATCCGCGTGATCTGCAGGCGGCGTACGACGTGGAGTGGCGCGGCGTCTCCATCACGAAGGGCCTGTTCGCGGTCGTGATCGTGCTGCTGATCCTCGCCCGGATCGTTTGACCTGCGGTGGCCGGCGGCGCGCAGGCAGCACCGGATCGGCGCGGAAGTCCTCAGACCTGACGCGGCACGTTCCCACTCACCGTGAGGATGACGCGCATCGCGCGGTGCCCGAAGTCGGCGGTGGGGGCGAACATGCACGGGCAGCCACCGTCGATCACGGACAGGCCGTGATCACGTCCGAACGCCGCGGCGGCCGGCGAGACGCTGCCCGAGCCGGGACCGCGGTGCATCCACACATGCTGGATGCCGAGATCGGCGCACTCCCGCATCGTCTGCTCGGCGAGCTCTGGGCGGGTCGCGATCACCACCGCCTCGACGCCGCCAGGGATCGACCGTAGGTCGGGATAGCTCGGACCACCCTCCACCCGCTCGGCATTGGGGTTCACCGCGAACACCTCGTAGCCCCTGTCGCGAAGGCGCTTGTAGACAACGTTGCTGCCGTGATCCTTGGGCGCTCGTGACACCCCGGTGACGGCAATGCGCCTGCAGTCGAGGAACTCGGATGCCGCCTCCTTGATCTTCACGACGCCTCCCTTCTCAACGATGGTCCCGGCCACACGCGTGTAAACGGAGGCACTGCGTGAGGGTAGGGTGGATGTGGACGCGCAGCATCGCGGCAGAGCACCCATCAGCCGGCGGATAACCCACATCCGACCGCGACGGAGACCCGTCGCTGGCATCCCGGCGGTGGCTCTGGTTTCGACCGCCGGGATCGCCGATCGCAGGCGCTGCAGCTGAGGCGGGCCACCCGAGGCCTCAGTGGAGCGGCGCTGTGAAGAGCCCCCGTTCGCTCTGCACATACAGATTGCGTGAGCTCACATCGAGTCCGTATTCGTAGCCCTTTTCGTGTGCCGTCACCGACGCCGGCAGCGGCACGCGCACCCGCTGACGCGAGGGCAGCCTGACGCCGCGCAGTTCGCGCGCGCCGGACTGCCACAGCACGAGGGTCCGGCTGATCCTCGGTTCGCATTTGCACAACCACATGCGGCTGTGGCTGCCACAGCGCACGAGTTCGCTCCCGTGCTCACCGCTTCGCACGAGCAGCCCGCCCGCCACCGGCGTGATGCTCCCCCATGTGACTTCCGGCGAATCGAAGTCGCCGGGCGAGAGGATGGGGACGGTGAGTGGCCGGCAGACAGGCCGCATCAGCGTCGCGAGGTTGGGGTCCGCCTGGGCGTGGGGCCCGGTGCCCTCGCCTTCCCACAGCTGGCCGGTGGTGATGTTCTGGTACAGCTCACCGCCGGCGGCTGCGCAGTGGTAGCAGCTCACGCTCAGGCCCAGCCAGTACGTCCCCACGATGTCCGCTGAAAGCGTGGCTTCGAACGAGCTCAACCGGTGGAACGTCACAGACTGCCACTGCCCGCTCGCGAGCCCGTAGAGCTCGGCGTCCACATGTTCACCCGTGCGGGGGTCGCAGCCGTTGAACAGCAACCAGCCGCCGCCGATCGCCGCGGGTCGGCAGTGCAGCGAGGGCAGCGTCGTGATGGCGCCGGTGGCTTCGTTCGTGACGACGGTCGCCGTGGCAGTGACGCTCGGAAAGCTGCCCTGGAGCGTTTCGCTCAGAACGTACGGTTCGCTCACGAGGACGCTCGCTTTCGGCTGCGCCGTCCCGAAATGCAGGTGAAGCATGGTGAGCGCCTCCGAGCTCGCGCTGCCCAAGCCGAGCGCAGCCGCCCAAGCCATCAGCGCGATCGCCCCGCGGCTCATCCGGGCTCGCCCACCCGCCGCGCCGGCACCCGGGTTCGTCCCCGCCGACGCCGACGCGCGCCGGAGGAGACGCTTGTCGTTCATCGCGCCGAACTCAACCAGATCACCGACCGCCGGACAAGGTGCATCACCGAACGCTGCGGGCTCCGGACCCCGGCTCTTTGACGGGGCAGCTCGGACCTCTGCCCATCTCTGCGGCGATCGTCGCCGGCCTGGTCGCCCGGCCGGGTTGTCCCCGCGGGACTGTCTCTGGCAAGCGCAGGTCCCGCGGGACTGTCTCTGGCGAAACGACGCGACTGCTTACGGCCCCGCCGGAGCCGGTTGCCCCTGACGCGCGCCGTTCTGCGGTGCCGCCGGAGCCGGTTGCCCCTGACGCGCGCCGTTCTGCGGTGCCGCCGCCGGAACCACCTGGAGCGTCGCGATCGGGATCGGCTGCAGCTGTCCGAGCTCCGGACGAGGCGTGGCATACGCCGCCTTGGCTGCCTGATGCGTAACCACGGCGGACTGGACGTAGCGGCCCAGCTGCGTGATGGCGAGGGCGATGACGCCGAGGATCGCGCCCCATCTTTCCGGCCCGGACAACGCGAGCCCTTTCTGGCCTTCTTCGAGCAGTTTGACGACGATCGGGATCGCGCCGCCGATTGCGGTGAGCCATCCGATGATCGACGTGAGGCCCACCGAAACAGACACCTTCACGGGTTCAGGTGCTTTGGTAGGGACTTCTGAACTTGACACGGACGCCTCCCTTCAGCGCGTTTCTTGGACGGCGCCCACAGGGCACCCTCTCCACGCGTCATGGGTGAGATTTCCCTGCCAGTAAGCTCGAAACAAGCGACGCCTTCCACCCAGTTCTGGAGTCGGTGGACTGGTTCTTCTCGGCCGCGCTCGTGTCAGCAGGCGCCGTGTACCTGGGCAACTCCGACGGGAAGCTCTTCAAGTTCACGCCCGAAGGGAAATGAGGACCGCCAGCCACGCGAGCGGGTGACGGCCGCCGTTTCGTCGCGTCGCTAACGAGGAGCCCCCGGCCGGGGAAGGGGATCCCGGGGGCCGCGGGCTCGTTGCGACGCGGGTTGGCTGGAGGGGCCCCGCGACGTTGTTGCGGTCGTCGCGACCGGACGCTTTGGTCTCTTGCCGGGGCGGATGCTCAGCAGGCCGGCCTCGGGGCACGCGGCAATCGCAAGCGACCTCTTGTTGGGCGCTGCGGCGAGGTCGTCACACCGCAGCGCCCCAGCGAAGTCGGCTCCCTCAGGGAAGGGAGCTACCCTTCTGTTGCCGTCCAGTGAGCTAGCAAACGGTATCGGTATCTTGATCACATCGCGCTGGCGCTGTCAAGACCCCAGCAAATACGGGGACCTGAAGTGAGACTTTGTAACGAGAGAGTCGCTAAAGAGACAGCCGTGTCGACAGCGGCTGGCACGCATCGGCGCACCACTTCCGGATGCGAGCCGGTCCCTCAGAGAGATGCGCCCGGCCGTACCGAGGCGCGCCGGCCGCTCACCCGCCCAGGCGTCTGCGCACGATCGCCCGCGCTCCCCGCGCAGGGATCATCGTGACGATGCGGTGGAGGGCGTGCTCGGGATCGGGCCTGTCGGCTTCGAGATCCAGGCGGCCCGCCATCGCCTTGAGGACCACCCTCTGCTCCGCCATCGCCAGCTGCGCGCCGAGACACCGGCGCGTCCCTCCCCCGAACGGGATCCACTCGTAGGTCCCTGGGGTGCGCCCGAACCAGCGCTCGGGACGAAAGGCGAACGGCTCGGGGTAGAGGTCCTCGCGATGATGCAGGAGCAGCGTGCTGATGCTGACACCCGTCCCCGCCGGCACGACGTACTCCCCGAGGCGCCAGCGCAGTTGAACTCGGCGTCCGATGATGGGGATGACGGGACGGCTCCGCATCCCCTCGAGGATCGTCGCCTCTACGTGCTCGTCGGCGTCGACGTCCGACCGCACGGCTTCGCACAGCTGGTCGTACGCCTCCGGTGTGCGCAACAGCCGCTCCCAGGTCCACGCGAGCGAGTTTGCGGTCGTCTCGAAGCCCGCGAGGACTAGCGTGATGAGCTCGTCGCGCAGTTCGCGGTCGGACAGAGGCTCGTCCTCGTCGGTCCGCGCCGACAGGAGCAGGGACAGGATGTCCGTCCGTTCGCCGAGGTCGTCCGATCCCCTGCGCTCCTCGATGACCGCGTACATCGCCGAGTCGAGCATCGCGACACCCGCACGGATCACTCCCACCGGTTCGTCGCTTCCGAAGTTCAGCAGCTCGCCGAGCTTGGCTATCGGCAACGTCGAGGCGACGGTGAGGTGCTTGACGGTGGCACGCAGGCGCTCCTCGGCGCTCCCTCCCGCGGGCTGGCCCTCGACGCCGAAGATCCCAGACATGATCACCTCGAGCGTGATCGCCTGCATGCGGCCTGCGAGCGGGAACGCGATGCCCGTCGGCCATTCCTCGAGCTCGCGGTGCACCACCTCTTCGATCATCGCGACATAGCGCGCCACGGCGTCGCCGTGGAACTGCGGCAGCAGCAGCCTGCGCTGTCGCAGATGGCGCTCGCCGTTGGCCGTGAGCACCGAGTTTGGGCCGACGATCGGCCGCAGCGAGGACTCTGCCGTCAGCGAGGGAACGTGCTCGGGCTTCGCCGTGAAGAGCGCCCTCGCGTGGTCGGGATGACAGCTGACGACCGTGCCCGTGCGAATACCGGCATGCATCCAGAACACCTCGCCGAGCATCCGCCGCGCGCGGAACACGAACTCGATCTGCCGCTGCGTGAAGCGCACGGCCTGGGCCGCCCGCGGCAGCCCCACCGCCGGAGGGAGGTGCAGCGGCTCGTCGGCGTCCACCGGCCCGCTCTCGGACCGCGCCACGGCGGGCGGGGAGATGACCCCCGCGCTCACCGGCTTCCCCCCGGCGCTGTCGTGGACCCCGCGTCGTGCGCGCTGCCCCCGACCCGCGGGCCGGCGGACCTCCTGGCGTATCCGCACCCCATCGGGATCTCCTGGCTCGAGCTGCCCCGGCACCGATGTGTACGCGATCGCTGCCCGCGATGGCTTGACCGTTGAGTGCGTCGCTGGAGCCTCGCGGTCCAGCGACGGGGCCACCCGCCGCGCGGCGCGATGGGGACTTACTGCGCGGGCTCCGTCGAGAGCGTCGACGCGAGCTTGGAGCGGACGAATGCGTCGGCGGCGTCGCCGCCGATGAAGGGCGCGAACACCGCGTAGGTGATCGCGGGGATCAGACCTCGGAGCGCATCGACGCGCTCATTGCGTATCTCGTAGTTGACCGCCTCGAGCACAGAGCAGACGATCGCTTCGGTGATCGTGCGCGGGAGCTGTGCGTCCTCGGGTCGGCTGCGGTTGCCGCCTTCGACGAAGAGGCTGAAGGCGAGCACGAAGTCGAGCACCCGGCCGACGCGCGCCGGCGGCGCGTACGTCGCGATGAACAGGAAGTTGGCGAGGCTGGGCTCGCTCTCGAGGAAGCGATCGAACGCCCAGCCGGCGTCCCACACCTGATCGGCCCACTCGCGTGGACCTCCGAAGAAGGCTCCCGCCATCGTCGCGAGAAGGTGCTCGAAGACGAGCTGGGCTGCGCCGTCGAAGGCTTCGTCCTTGTCGTGGAACTGCGCATAGAAGGCGTCGCGCGACACACCCGCGCTGGCGACGATGTCCGCCACCGTCACATCTGAGTAGCCCTTCGCTCGGATCGCCTCGGCGGTGGCGTAGGCGATCCGCTCGCGCTGGACACTTCGCGCAACCTCCGACGTGAGCCGATGGCGCCCCTTGGGGAGCGCCGGATGGACGCTGAAGCCGCCTGCATGCTCAAACGGAAGGGCGAGCAGGCCCGGGTCGGGAAGGGGCTCGCGCCAGCGGGGCGATCCGGCGATCTCGTAGGAGCCCACCCAGCCGATCAGGTCGTCGCGCAGCGGGGTGGGAGCTCCACCGTCGCGTCGGGCACGCAGTCCGAGCAACCGTATGGCTCCTTCCAAAACGAAGCGGGGCGAGACATCGCTCACGGGAGTGCCCGGTGCCGCCCGTGCCCACGACTTCGCAACAAGCGCCTGCAGATGGTCGACGACACCATCGCGACGCGCCCGCGCGTTCTCGCCGCAGAGCATCATCTGATGCATCAGGAAGTCGAACACGACCGGCTCCTGCGTCGCGAAGTCCAGGATCCCCGTCACCGCGCCCTGTAGCGCAAGGTGCGGTTCCGCGCGGCGGATCGAGTCCTCGACGTCTGCGAGGAAGCCGGCGCTCAGGTCGTCCTGCGCCGCGAGCGCGCACCCCTCCTTGCTTCCGAACAGCTCATAGAACGTGGCGCGCGAGACGCCCGCGCTCCGCGCCACCTCTGCCACCTTCGCGTCCGGGAAGCCACACTCTCCGACGACCTCCACGATCGCACCGAGCAGGCGCGAGCGCTGGCCTGCTCGTGAAGGCAGTACACGGGCGCCGCTCACGGTGTCGACCGGAGCGCTCCCATCCGGCGGGGAATGCGGTAGCCGCTCGGTGGGTGTCGCCACTATGCCGCCTTCTCGGGCGCCTCACTTGCGGCCATCTCGCTGATCAGCCGCACCGCCTCCTCGGAGCCGGTGAACGGGGCGATCGCAACGTATGCGAGCCGCGGCAGCTGCCCCACGAGCGCTGCCGCCTCTCCGCGGACGATGTGCCGGTAGATCGCTTCGGATATCGCGCCTGCGATGGCCTGCGAGCAGAGCCGGGGGAGCTCCCTGGAGCGGGCGCTGCAGCCGTATCCCTCCTCGAGGAACACGGTGAAAGACCGAAACAGGTCCTCGCTTCGCGCGAACGCGGAAGGCCCGGCGGCGTAGCACTCGACGAAGCGCAGGTGCGAGAGCGTCGGATGCGAGGCGATCAGGCGAAGCAGCGTCCCGAGGCCGAGCCAGATCCGTTCCGGCCAGCTCTTCCCGGAGAAGTATCGGATCGCGCAGGCGTCCATCACCTCCTGCGTCCCGTAGCGCTGCGCTTCCAGGAACGCATCGAGCTTGTCGGCGAAGTGCTCGTAGAACACCTCGCGCGACACCCCGGCCGCCGAGACGATGTCCGAGACGGTGGCGCTGGGAAAGCCCTTGCTCGCCATCACCTCCGCCGTTCCGTAGATGATCCGCGTCCGCTGGCTGCGCCGCACGACGCTCGGGGGAAGCCCATGCCTACCCCGGGGCAGGCGCGATGGCGCCTCCGGCATGGGCCCGAGCGGCGTCGCACCCTCGAGCTCAGCGTCGGGGCCGACGCTCCAGCGGCCCAGATCGGCCTTCCTCGAGTAGGAGCTCATCCACGTCATGAGGTCCTCGACGAGCGCAGGTAGCTCGTCGTCGGCATCGTTCTGCATCCGCCACACAGCCACGCCCCTGACGCCCCCCACCATCGCTTCGGCGGGGATGTCGAGCGTCCTGCCGCTGCTCACCGCTTCGAGCGCGGCTTCCACCTGTACATCGAAGGCCTCCACGGCGCGCTCGCGCTCAGCGCGCATCCTCGCGCCGGCCGCTCGCGACTCGACGAGCAGCAGGCGCGCGGCGGCGGGATTGGCCTGCAGGCCCGGAAGCAGCCCGCCGAACGCGGCCCGGGCGATCGACGATGAGTCGCTGCCCGAGAGCTCGAGTGGGGACACGATCCGTTGTCCCGCATCCACGTAGGCGGCGATCAGGCAGTCTTCCTTGTCCTCGAACTGCTCGTAGAAGGTGGCGCTCGATACCCCCGCCCGCGAGCTCACCTGGGCGACGCTCACCTGCTGGTAGCCGAGCTTCGCCGAGAGCTCCGTCATCGCGTCGATCAGCCGCTCGCGCTGGGAGGCATACGGGTTTTTTCCCGACGGCCTGTCGGCGCTCTTGGCTCCCTTCCGGCGAGTCGTCGCCGCGGTTTTCCGGGCCGTTTGGGGCATCTCGACGGGTTCCAGGATACAGGACCCTCTGGAAGTCAGACCGTCGGATTTCATGCGCCTTCGCCCTCTAGACACTCCCGCGATACAAGGGCAAGTCGCCCGGTCGTCGCGCCCCCTGTCGTCTGCTGCCGAAATGCCCTATAAACACGCGCCCAAACCCTCTGCTCGCGAATTGCACTTGACATCACCAGCAGCCCTCTGCTTAGATACCATCCGCGTTCAAGAAGGGCCCGGAAGACGGCTCCGGGGAGGGAATGGGAGGAAGGGATGCCACTTCTGACAGCAGAGGGATCGAGCGGCGGGACCGCTCAACGCGCAGCGCTATGGGCAACCGCACCATCACGCAGCGGGCACCCGACCCCCGTGGTCGCCGTGCCGGGCGCAGCACGCCAATGGCCTTGGTCCACGGGCGAGCCCGGCTGTCCCAGCCGCGGCGTCGCCGCGGACGGTGCGCATCGGAGCGTAGAGCTCGCGCATGCGCCCACACAGAGCGTGAACCGGACCTCGGGTACGTCTTCCGAGCAAGCCGGTGAGCGGACCTCCTACCGGAGCCCTGGGCTCTCGGAGGTCGTTAAAGACAGGCGTCCGGGCTCCTGCAAACAGAGGCCCGGACACCAAATAACAGCTAACAGAGCATAGCAAGGAGTGGAGGACAAGTGAGACATCTGAGGATCATCGGGCTGTGCGTGGCGGCGGTCTTTGCGATCGCCGCCGTGACGGCCAGCACCGCTTCGGCGAAAAAGCCGGAATGGGGCAAATGCGTCGCCCAGGCCGGCGGGAAATACCTCGACGGCGGCTGCCAGACCAAGGGCAAAGGCGGCTCGTTCGAATGGAAAAAGGGCGCGACCCTGCCGAACGTTCCGTTCACCGGTAAAAACGAAGGCAGCGGTGGCGTCCTGTACACCGGCCTGAACATCTGCGAAGACAAAGAAGGCCACGCATTCAGGATCCCGAAGGCGAAGTGTGAAGCCGAAGGCTTCACCTGGACCGAAAGCGGCGAAGGAGAATTCCTCACCGTCGAATGCGCAGCCGAGACCAACACCGGTGAAGCAGTAGGTAGAAACGGGATCGCGAACGTCCACGTGACGTTCACGGGCTGCTTGGCGTTGGGTAGCCTCTCGTGCAAGAGCTCAGGTGCCGCAGAAGGCGAAATCAAAACCAACACGCTGAAGGGCGAACTCGGCTACATTGAAGAAGGTAAAGGCGTCGGGGTCCGACTCGAACCAGAAGTCAAGAAGGGCGCCTTCGCGGCCTTCGAATGTGCCGAATTCCTCGGCACCGTCGTGGGCGTCGGTAACAAAGGGGAAGGCGTGGCGTTCGCGCCCAAGGGTGGAAACGACCAGGTCATCTCGCCGATCACCCCGATCAACGAAATGACCACGAAATACACCCAGGTCTACACGGTCGACCCCAAAAAAGTCGAGAACGTGCCGACCAATTTCGACGGCAAGAAGCTGTCGGCGCTGGAAGACGAGCTCACGAACCTCGAATCCGGCGAAGGAAGCACGTGGAGCAGGTCCGGTGAGGAAATCACCGCTGTGAACACGCCGACCGAAGAAGGTGAGATCAAAGCGTAGTCGCGACTGTCGACTGAGCTGAGGCACATGTGGGGTCGGGGGTTGCAACCTCTGGCCCCACATGCCGTCTGTTGAGTGTGTGTGAAGAGGTGCTTGGAGAGGGTTGAGTGGCGGTTGATGCCCGGGTTGCAGACATGTAACGAAGCCCGACGTTTGCGTCGAGGCCTGCGGCTGCTGGCCGGCGGCGCTGCCTGTGTGCTGGTGCTTGCGATCGGCGGGCTCGGGTCAACGGATGCGTTTGCGGCGACCGGGCATGTGTTCTCGTCGGCGTTGACGGAAGCTCCGGCGGGCACGTCGCTCGTGGAACCGGGGACGGTTGCGGTCGATCGGGGGAGCGGCCGCGTCTTCGTTTCCGATTTGGGTGCGGGCGTGGTGGACGTTCTTGACTCGGGAGGGGCGTTCGTCACGCAGTTCGGCAACGGTGAAGTGGAAGCGCTGGGCATCGCCGTGGATGAATTCTCGGGTCGCGTGTATGTCGCGGATGCGTTCAACGAAGCGGTGCTGGTGTACGCGCCCGACGGGGCTGGGGGCTACGAACAGGTGGGCGAATGGACCGGCGCGAGCCTCCCAGGCAAGAGCTTCGGAGAAGTGAGGGGCGTGGCGGTGGATGAGTCGAAAGGCCCATCGGCTGGGGATGTCTATGTCGTCGACGGGGAAGACCCGAAGCTGTCCGAGGGCGTGGTGGATGTCTTCAAACCGAAGCCGACCGGCCCGGAAGAAGACCTGGAAGGGTCGCTTGTGCGAGTGCTCTCGAAAGGGGGCATGGAAGAACCGAACGGAATTGCGATAGACGGGGAATCAGGGCGGGTGCTCGTCGCCGATGGTGCGAGGGGCGCCGTGTACGAGTACTCGGCGGCGGGTGCATTCGAAGGGAAGATGAACGGGTCGAGCTCACCGCTCGGGGGGTTCGGCAAGGGAGAAGCGGAAGGCAACGTCTCCGCGGTCGCGATCGATCCCGTCAGCCACGATCTGCTCATTGCGGAGGCCGAACGCGCGGTCGTCGAGGAGTTCACACAGGCGGGGGAATGGGCCGGGTGGATAGTCGGCACCCTCGAAGCGCCCCTCGTCGAACCGCTGGGCGTCGCGCTCGACGGCTCGGGGCGGGTGTTCGTCGCGGACGCGCTGGCAGTGCGGGTGGACGTCTACGGCCCGGGGGTCGTCGTTCCGGACGCGACGACGGAAAAGGCGAGCAAACCGACGCGTACGACCGCCGCGTTGAACGGGGTGCTGAACGGGGAGGGCAAACCGGGGCACTACTTCTTCCAATGGGGAACCACGCCCGCACTGGGGTCGAGCACGAGCCCAGCGGCGTTCCCGGGCGGGCAGGAACCGGTGACGGCCAGCCTGACGGAACTCCACGCCGGGACGACGTACTTCTTCCGGCTCGTCGCCGAAAACGAAAACGGCGCCAGCTATGGCGTGATCCGGGAACTGACGACCCCGCCGGCTGTGGAAAAACTGTCGACTGGCCTGGTCAAGAACCTCGAGCCTGAAAGCGTCACGTTGACCGGCACGCTCTCGCCGAACGGATTCGATGCGCATTACTACTTCCAGTGGGGCGCCACCACCGCCTACGGTCACACGATCCCGGACCCGCCCGGCACGGATGCCGGGGAAGAAAAAGGCGCCGTCAGCGCCGAAGCCGCGCTCGCAGGTCTCACCCCGAACACCGTCTACCACTACCGACTCGTCGCGAGCAACAGCTTCGGCACGACGCTTGGAGCGGATCAGAAATTCCAGACCTCGGGTCCGCCGCGGATCACGTTCAAGCCGGTCACGGGCATCGGCCATGAAGCGGCGACGTTGAACGCCGAAATCAACGCGGACGAGCTCGCCACCACCTACCACTTCGAATACGGCGAAACCACGAGCTACGGCACCGAAACGCCGCTCGGCGGGGCGAACATCGGCTCGGGCGCCACGCCGGTCCCCGTCAGCGCAGCGCTCACAGGGCTGAAGCTCGGCGTCACTTACCACTACCGGGTGATCGCCAGCAACAGCGTCGCCACCACCACCGGTCCGGACCGCGCGTTCACGACGATCCCGCCGGCGCTCACCACCGCCTGGGCCACCGGGGTGTCGCCCACCGAAGCGACGCTCAACGCGACCATCAACCCACTCGGCAACGACACCACCTACTACTTCCAGTACGGCACCGAAGCGTGCGCTCCGCACCCCGAGGCCTGCACGAGCAGCCCCGCCCCGCCGGGAGAAGACATCGGATCGGGCGAAGAAGCGGTCCCGAAGACCCTGAAGCTCACCGCCCTCACGCCCGACACCATCTACCACTACCGAGTGATCGCTGTCAACACGCTCGGCACCGCGGAAGGCACTGAACACACGATCACGACTCCCAAGCCCGTCACCCCCCTCGCGCTGCCAGACGGGCGCGCCTGGGAGATGGTGACCCCGCCCGACAAGGAAGGCGCTCCGGTCGAAGCCCTCACGAACGAAGGCGGCATCATTCTCGCCTCCAACGACGGCGACAAGCTTACCTACGTCGTCGACGGCGGCCTCGGCGAACACGTCGAAGGAAACCGCTCACCCGAATTGCAACAGGTCCTTGCGAACCGGGGCGCCACGAGCTGGACAAGCCAGGACATCGCGACGCCCTCTGACAAAGCAAAGGGCCTAAACCCCGGGCAGGCGCCCGAGTACCAGTTCTTCAGCCCTGACCTGGGCATCGCGCTGGACGAACCGCAGGAGCACCAGGGCATGCCCGAACCCCCGCTCGCCCCCGGCGTGACGCAGGCGACTCCCTACCTGCGGGACAACGCAACCAGCTTGTTCACGCCGCTAGTCACCGAAGCGAATACCGCCGAAGGCGCGGTGTTCGGAGGCCGCGTCCACTTCGTCAGCGCGAGCCCTGATCTCGGCAGCTCGATCATAAGCTCGGCCGTGGCGCTGCTCGGCGCGGGGTCGGGTCCGGGGCTCTACGAGTGGACCGCGGGCGAGCTTCGCTTTGTGAGCCGTCTTCCTGGCGGCGCACCGGCAGCCAACCCGGAACTCGGCTACCAGGGTCGCGTGCTCGACAACGCGGTCTCGGCTGATGGCTCGCGGAGCATCTGGACCAACCGGGAAGATCTCTCGAACCGCGGCGGGCACCTGTATCTGCACGATGCGACGAGCGGTCAAACGCTGCTGCTCGACGCGGCACAGGGCGTGTCGGAACCGACCAAAGGGTCGGCGCAGTTCCAGACGGCGAGCAGCGACGACTCGCGGGTCTTCTTCACCGACAAGCAGAAGCTGACCCCCGACTCGACGGCCGAACCGGCTCAGGGCGTCGGCAAGCCCGATCTCTACGAGTGCGACCGTCGTCGAAGAAGAAGGCAAGCTCGCCTGCCAGCTCCGCGACCTGACCGTCGACCACAACGAAGGCGAGCACGCGTTCGTGCAGGACTTCATCTTCGGCGCCGATGACAGCGGTTCGAACGTCTACCTGCTCGCCCAGGGAGTGCTGGCGGACAACGAGAACGGCAACGGTGAAACGGCGCAGCCGGGAGCCTTCAACCTCTACCACCTCGCGTATGACGGCTCGCACTGGAGCACGACGTACATCGCCACGCTGTCGGGCGAAGACAGCGCGGAGTGGGAAGGCAACAAGGTCGCAGACACCGCGTTCCTGACAGCGCGGGCGTCGCCGAACGGCCGATACCTCGCGTTCATGAGCTCGGCGCCGATCACCGGCTACGACAACGTCGACGTCAACCCAGCCGCCAAAGGCGCGCGCGACGAGGAGGTATTCCTCTACGACGCAGCCACCTCGAGCCTCACGTGCGTCTCCTGCAACCCCAGCGGCGCGCGGCCGGAAGGCGTGCTCGATCGGGAACGAGCAGAAGAAGGGCTCGGGCTCGTCGTTGACCGACGGTTCGTGTGGGGCCGCGAAGGACACGAACACTGGCTCGCCGGGAACGTCCCGGGGTGGACGTCACAGACACAAACCAGCGCGCTGTTCCAGTCGAGATACCTCAACGACGAAGGCCGGCTGTTCTTCAACAGCCCTGATGATCTCGTTCCCGCGGCAACCAACCACAAGGAGGACGTCTACGAGTACGAGCCCTCGGGGGTCGGCAGCTGCGAAAGCTCAACCGGCGGCTGTGTCGCGCTGATCTCTCCGGGCAACTCCAACCGCGAATCGGCGTTCATGGAAGCCACCCCGGACGGCACCAGCGCGTTCTTCCTGACCGAGGCCAACCTGCTGCCGCAGGACACCGACACGGCCTTCGACATCTACGCCGCTCGCAGCTGCACGACGGTCTCGCCCTGCCAGACGATCCCCGCGCCCGTGGGCGAAGGGTGCACCGAAACCGACACATGCCGCCCCGCCGGCCCGCCGCTGCCCGCCCCCGAAGGGCCCGCGGGCAGCGCAAGCCTCTCGGGCCCAGGCAACCCGCCAGCGCCGCCCGCGAAGGCCCAGGTTCTGGGCTCGAGCTCGACGAAACCCGCCGCCAAACCACTCACCCTCAAGCAGAAGCTCGCCAAAGCGCTGCAGCTGTGCCGGCGAAAGCACCCCCATTCCAAGCGCAAGCGCCAGCAGTGCGAACGCCTCGCGCGCAAGCACTACGCGCCGAAGAAGGCGAGTAAGAGCACGCACTACAAGCGGCCTGGCTCGCGATCCCAGCCTGCCGCGCACAGGAGCGGAGGATGAGCTCGCAGACCCAATCCGTGCGGCGGCTGCCGGTGACGGCACGGCCACTGATCATCCTGGTGCTGGTCGCGCTCCTCGCGGCGCTCGCGACCGCCGCGCTTCGCCCCGCCCAGGCCCACGCAGCCGCACCCTGGTGGCACATAGCCGTGGAACCCTCGCCGTCGAACCTGCCCCCGGAAGGCACCGGGCAGGTGATCGTCGTCTTCAGCAACCTGGGCGACGCGCCGATCGACGGAAGCATCACCCCGGTGGTGATGAAAGACGTCTTGCCGGCCGGGCTGGCCGCCACCGGCATCACCGGCATCACCAAGAACGGGACGCCGACCGAATGCTCGCTCGGCACGCTCAGCTGCTCGTTCAAAGGAGTCCTCTACCCCTACGAAGCGATCACGATCGCGATCGAAGTCGCGGTCCAGGAGCCGCACGGGACTGCTACCGAGCTCCTGGACCAGGCGAGCGTCGAAGGTGGCGGTGGAGCGAGCGTGACGAGAGCGCTCCCCGTGCCGGTCACCGACGCGCCGCCCGCGTTCGGGCTCTCCGGCTACGAGCTCGCACCGTTCAACGAGGACGGATCTCCGGCGGATCAGGCAGGCTCGCACCCGTTCGAGCTGACGACGACGCTCGTGATGAACCAGATCGCGCGCCAGCCCGTTCAGCTGCCGAGGGACTTCCGCTTCCATCTCCCGCCCGGGCTCGTCGGCAACCCGAGCGCAGCGTCGCAATGCACGATGGCGAACTTCTTCGCGCTCGTCGAACAAACGAACCTCTGTTCCCCGGCGTCCGTTGTCGGGGTCGCGACGGTCACCGTGAACGAACCGCTGATCGCCAGAACCTTCCCGAGAACCGTTCCGGTGTTCAACCTCGTCCCCGCACAGGGCGAGCCGGCACGGTTCGGGTTCGAGGTGATCGGCAAGGTCCCCATCGTGATCGATACCTCGGTGCGATCGGGTGGCGACTACGGGGTCGACGTGTCGGTCGCGGCTGCGACCGAGACGGCGGGCCTGCTGTCCAGCCAGGTCACGTTCTGGGGAGTGCCGGGCGATCCCCGGCACGACAACGCGCGTGGCTGGGAATGCGTCGCCGGCGGCTCCTACGCCGGCCAGATACGCAAGTCGTGCCCGGCGTCGAGCGGGCTGGAAGAAAAATCGTTCTTGACGCTGCCGTCGTCGTGCACGGCCGAACCGGTCGTGTCCTCCGTGGACGCCGACTCGTGGTCGGTGCCGGGGAGCTTCGTGACCTCGACGTATGAATGGCTCGGCGCGGAAGGTGAACGGCTCGGGTTCACAGGTTGTGGTGAACTGCCGTTCACGCCGTCGGTGGCCGCAACGCCCGATGTCCACTCCGCTGCGACGCCGACGGGGCTGAACGTCGATGTGGGTGTCCCGGATGCAGGGTTGCTCGATCCCCACGCGCTCGCGCAGGCGGACGTGCGCGATACGACGGTGACGCTACCGCCCGGGGTCAAGCTCTCGCCGTCCGCGGCGAACGGGCTCGTGGGATGCCCCGAGGGGCCCGCGGGCGGCTTCGAAGGGGTCGGGTTCACCGGCTTCGCGAAATTCCGAGCCGACGAAGCAACCCCCGCGACCGCGACGTTCACACAGTCGTTCCGCTTCTCCGAAGAAGAACATGAAGGCGGCGGGAAGCTGTTGCCCTCGTGCCCCGACGGCTCGAAGCTCGGGGCCGTTGAAGTGGAAACACCGTTGCTCGCGAACAAGCTGAAGGGCTACGTGTACCTCGCCGAACCAGCACCGAACGGCGAAGGAGGGAAGAACCCCTTCAACTCGCTGGTGGCGCTGTACATCGTGGCTCGGGATCCGGTGTCCGGCGTGCTCGTGAAGCTCGCGGGCGAGGGGCAGCTCGACGAAAAGACGCTGCGCGTGGCGACGACGTTCCGCAACACGCCGGAGGTTCCGTTCAGAAACCTCCACATCCATCTGTTCGGGGGGCCGCGGGCATCGGTGACGACGCCCTCGAAGTGCGGGGTGTCCGCGACCGAAGGGCTGTTCACGCCGTGGTCGGGGACCGGTCCGGTGAGCGTGAGCAGCCCGTTTGAAGTGTCTTCGGGTGTGGGCGGCGGCCCGTGCCCCGGCGGCGGAGCACTGCCGTTCGCGCCGGGGTTCGCGGCGTTCAGCACGAACCCGCAGGCGGGTGCGTTCACGGGCTTCCAGCTCGAATTGACGAGGCCCGATGGCGATCAGGCGCTCTCAGGAGTGGGGATGCACCTGCCGCCGGGGGTTGCGGCGATGCTCTCGAGCGTCGAACTGTGCTCGGAAGCGCAGGCAGCGGCGAGCGCCTGTCCAGCCGGGAGCGAAATCGGGCATGCGACGGCTGTCGCGGGGCTCGGGTCAGAACCGTTCGTGCAGGAAGGGGGCCGGGTGTTCATCACGGGCCCATACGCGGGTGCGCCGTTTGGTCTCGAGATCGTGACGCCGGCTAAGGCGGGGCCGTTCGATCTCGGCTTCATCACGGTCCGTTCGAAGCTGTTCATCGACCCCAACGACGCGTCGGTGACGATCGTCTCGGACCCGCTGCCGACGCAGATCCGGGGGATCCCGCTGCAACTCAAACGCGTGCTGGTGACCGTCGACCGTCCGGGCTTCCAGTTCAACCCGACGAGCTGTGATCCGATGAGCATCACGGGGACGGTGTCGGGGGATGAAGAAACGCAGGTGCCGGTGTCGCAGCACTTCCAGGTGGGTGGTTGCGAAGGCCTGCCGTTCGCGCCGAAGCTCACCGCAAACGTTGACGGGCAGGCGAGCCGAGCGGACGGCACTACCTTCCGGGTGAAGCTCGAATCGGCGGGCGTTGGCCAGGAGAACATTCGCAAGGTGAACCTGCAGCTGCCCCTCGAGCTGCCCTCGAGGCTCACAACGCTGCAGAAAGCCTGCGTCGCTGCGACGTTCGAAGCCAACCCGGCGGCGTGCAGCGAAGAATCGATCATCGGCACCGCCACGATCCACACGCCTGTGCTGAAGAGTCCCTTGACTGGCCCGGCGTATCTGGTGTCCCACGGGGGCGCGGCGTTCCCCGATGTCGAGTTCGTGCTCCAGGGCGAAGGCATCACGCTCGTCCTCGACGGCAAGACCGACATCAAAAACGGCATCACGTACAGCAAATTCGAAACCGCTCCGGACGCCCCGTTCAGCACGTTCGAAACGACGCTGCCCGCGGGCCCGCACTCCGCGCTCACCGCCTACGTCAACGAAGGCAACAGCTACAGCCTGTGCGGGCAGAAACTCGTGATGCCCACCGTCATCACGGCGCAGAACAACCACGTCATCGAACAGCAGACCGCCATCACCCCGATCGGTTGCGGAGAAGTCAAGAGCGCGAGCGCAAAGAAGCTCTCCCTCGCCCAGCAGCTTGCCAAAGCGCTGAAGGCGTGTCGCACCAGGTACAAGCACGACGCGCGCAAGCGCGCCGGCTGCGAACGCAAAGCCCACAGTCTCTACACCGCCAAGGCACTCGCCGCGTGCCGCAAGAGCCACAAGAGCAACAAGAAGCAGCGCATGACATGCGAAGCCCAGGCGCGGCGCAAATACGCTGCCCGGCCCGCCGGTCACAAGAAGCGGTAGCGGTGGCGTGATGACTCAGAGCCCGGGGCCCGCCCCAGCGGCCAGTCGCCACTCGACTCATGCGCTTGCCAAGCTGAGCGTGGCGGGGATGCTCGCCGCGGGCCTCCTCTCAGGCTGCGGCTCCTCCGGCAACGATGTCGCCTCCAAAGAACCCAAGGAGATTCTGCAGGCGAGCGAGGCGGCGATCGCCAAGGCCACCTCGGCGACGATCAACAGCAAGAGCAGCGTCGGGCCGCTGACGCTCACCGCGGACCTCAAACTGACGCGCAGCGGCGGCGGCCAGGGCGCGATCAGCCTCGTCGGCCTCCAGTTCGAAGTCGTCCGGGTGGGAGACAGTGTCTACCTCAAAGGCAACCCCGCGTTCTACAGGCGGTTGGGTGTCAAACCTCCCCCCGCGGGCACGTGGCTCAAGGGCTCCGCGAGCGGACGGCTCCGCGAAACCGCCGCGTTCACCGACTTGACTACCCAAGCGACGCGCATACTCTCGACCAACGGCACCATCACGAAGGGCGCCACCACAACCGTCGAAGGCGAGCCCGCGATCGAACTCAAGACGGAAGGCAAACTCTACAAGGGCCGCCTCTACGTCAAGACGAGCGGTGAACCGTACCCTCTCAAGCTCGAAAAGAGCGGCCGCGAAACCAGCACCACCACCTTCACGAACTGGAACAGCACACCGCCGCCCACAGCGCCCGCGGCAACGATACCAGTCGCCAAGTGAACACTTCGGTCGTGCTCACGGCCACAGTTCGAGCGCGTTCATGATGTCTCCCCACACGACCACCTGCCGGGTTTCGAATTCGGTGAACGTGCCTTCGAGCGCGCTCGCGCGCTGCGCGAGCGAGCCCGTCGAGCCCTGCTCGAACCGCGAGAGGCCGCCCGGCAGATTCCCGGCAGCCACCCAGTTCGGCATGAACACCTGATCGAAGGATTCGGTCGTCGCCGGGAGCTTCTGGAACCCGCTCGCTGCCCACGCCCGGATATCGGCGCAGAGATCGGGTGGGGGGAGTTTTGAGAGCACACGTACATGTCCCACATACGCCTGCACTTCACGGGTGAGCGCGCGACTGCTCCAGTGGAGCCCCTCGGTAGCGCCGACGAACGACTTGGCGAGATTGAGGCCTCTCCTCACCACGGCTAGCACCATCGCCCCGATCACCTCATTGCTGAGCTGCGTGGACATCGGGTTCTGGGGCGACCCCGCCGCCGCTTTCGGGCATTCGCTGCGCACGTTGCGAAGGACTCCCTGGATGGCTGCTTCGGCTTCGGGGATTTTGCGTACGGCGGCCTTCATCAGGCGGTAGTCCGCTTCCACGTAGGCGTGCGTCGCCGTGGCGTCGGACGAGGCCGCCCGAGCCGTTTCGCCGGCGATGCCCGTGGCGATGAGGAGAACCAGCGCGACCGCCGTGAGCGTCCGTGTGCGCCCGCCCGCCGGCGCGCGTGAACCCGACGCCGACGCCGAACCCGCCCGCGAGCTAGAGGGCACCATCCTCCCGCCGCTCAACCGCGCGGCACCGGCAGATACGAGTTCCCGCAGCAACTGGACCTCCCCTCGCTCACCGTGTGTCAATCATCGCGCAGCGGTCGTCAGCGGCGCTGCATGGTCGTGCTGCGCGCCGGCCCGCCAACCGCGGGTTGCATCCTCTCGTCCGTCACCGAGTGACGTCCTGATCGCAGCCACAATCTCCTCGCCCCTGTCGGTGAGACGCCAGGCATTGGCAAGCCCGAGGGACTGCCCGCCGCCCGTGTTCCGAACGAGCCCATGCCGCGCCAACCTGGTCAGGATCCTGGAGGCCTGTCCCTGGTCGTTGATTCCCGCGCGTTCGCTGATGGCGAAATTGCTCAGCCCCGGCTCGGCTGAGACGGCTGCGAGCACCGCGAGCGTGCGATAGGTGACCCTGATCGGAAGGCCGTCGAGCGGATGGTGCGCGGGCTGACGTGACACCGCCACGCCGTTCGGAGCCGGCCGTGCGAGCTGCGCCTTCGCTTCGGCAGGCCCGAGGTAGGGGAGCACCATCATGCTCATCAGGGGGTTCACGAGCGCGACGAGCGGTTCAGGGTCGCGCTTGAGCAGCCGCGCGGCGACCACGCTCGTGGCGCCGCCCACCACGCCCTCCGCCGTGAGCGCCGGTGGCTGCTGTGATGCGTCGGCTCGTCCCTCGTCGACGACCCCCGCCAGCTGCTCGAGGACGTCGGTGCGCCGCGCGTGCCCGCGCGCGCCCGAGGACGCCGAGTCCACGAGCAGGAGGCGGGCCACCTGTGGCTCCTCGTCGAAGAACCGGAGCAGCTCCGTCAGGCCGCCGCGAATCCGGTCGGCCCATCCCTGTCGACCGGCGTACGCGGATGCGGCTCGCGCGCGTGCGCGCTCCAGACCCTGATCGAACGCCTCCATCAGGCAGTCGTCGAGGTCATCGAACAGCTCGTAAAAGGTGCGCCTGGAGATGCCCGCGGCCCCAACCACCGCTCCCACGGTCAGCGTACCCGCGCCTTTCTTGTACGCCACCGATGTGATCGCCGCGACGAGCCTGCCGCGCTGTGCCGCCGCCACCTGGTCTCGGGGGAGCGCCCGACCGCGCAGACCGTCCTCGCCGCCTCGCCGTCGGTCGCGGCCGCTCATGCCGGTTCGCGTTCTGAGGAGCACATGACTGAACGCGAATGATATCCAATCAGAGGAGCACTTGCACGCAGCGGTCACACAGAGCCTGAACCCAATGTGCATAGGCTGTCGCAGCGTATTCGGCGGCTCGACTCGAGCCCTTCTCCGGCGCCGTTCTTGAACGTTGTCAGTATTCAGCCTGCAGGATGGGCCGATGCGGCCCATGCGGATCGAGCGGGAGCCCCCGCCCCGAACCGACCTCTCGAGCTCGCGATCGTGGGGATGGCCTCCTGCGGCCCGGTCCCGGAAACGCGACAGACAAGCGCGAACGTCCACGGTATTCACATTCCCGCCAGCGATGTCCGCGACACGCACGTCGTTGCTTGAACTGAGTCGTGCTTCAAACCTCGAGGCGGTGTGCGGATTCCTGAGCACACGCGGCATGCGCAGCGAACCACGCTGGAAAACAGCGATTTTTGACGTCTCGCCGGAGTGGTGGCGGCGTCGTCTGTAGGCGCAGCGCTCGCTCCATTTGAAACAAGATGGTCTGCCTTCCGGTATTCTTTTGGACCGAACCGATGGCGAATGCTCCTCGAAAGCAGAGCGCGAAGCGCGCCAGCCGTGCCGCTGGAGGGCGCGACACGCTGCCGACGAAGGCGGCAGAAGAAGCCGTCCCAGCGGGATCGCCTGCTCGACGCGATGATCCAGCTGGCAGGGCGCGAGGGCTACCAGCACGTGAGCATCGCGCAGGTGAGCTCCGCCGCGGGGGTCTCGCGCGCCACGTTCTACGAGCAGTTCGCCGACAAGGAAGAGTGCCTGCTCGCCGCGTGGCAGACGGCGGCCGAACGGCTGATGGCGAAGGCGCCGCCGATGACCGTCAGCAACGGCGACTGGGCGGAGGCGGCGAGCAGCCTTCTGCGCACGATGGCGGTGGCGCTCGAGCGCGAGCCGGATGCCGCGCGGCTGCTGTTCGTCGAGACGCATCACCGGCGGATCCCGGGCGCGCGCGACCCGCCGGTGTGGTGCTGAGCGTGTTCGAGCAGCGGATCCAGGAATTCATCGACAGCGCCGCGCCCGGTTCGTTCACGATCGACGTGCCGGCGATCGCGCTGCTGGGTGCGGTCCGAAGCATCGTCGCCCGCTACCTGAGAACGCACAGAGAGGATGAACTGATCTCGCTCTGCGACGACGGCATCAAGTGGGTCCGCTCGTACGCGATACCCGCACGGCGGGAGCGATGGAGCACCGGGCCCGACGCCCGTCTGCCCGCTGCGCCCGAGCCGCCGCTCCCGCCAGTCCGGCGCGCGCCGCGACGCCTTCCGCGCGGCAGGCACGGCCTGCCGGCCGGCGTGATCGCGCGCAGCCAACGCACCCGCATCATCTACGGGACCGCCGAGGTGATGATGAACAAGGGCTACGAAAACGCGACCGTCGCGGACATCGTCGCGGCGGCGGGTGTGTCACGGGACGTGTTCTACGAGCACTTCACCGACAAGCACAACGCGTTCCTCGAGGCCCAGCAGCATCCGACACAGCACATCCTCGACACCTGCGCTGCCGCCTACTTCAGCGCGCAGGACTGGCCCGAGCGCATCTGGCGGACGTTCGCGGCACTGCTCGAGATGGTCGTCGCGAACACTGCGATCTCGCATCTGCGGCTGGTGGAGTGCTACGCGGCGGGACCCGACGCGATCCGCCGCGCGGAGGAGATCACGAGGTCCTTCACGATCTTCCTCGAGGAGGGCTACGGGTACCGGCCGCAGGCGCGGGAGCTGCCGCACCTCAGCTCGCAGGCGATAGCGGGCGGCGATCTTCGAGATCATCCAGCGCCACGTCGCCCGCGGCGACGGGGCGGGCCTCGCACAGCGCCTTCCAGAGCTCACCTACATCGCCATCGCGCCGTTCGTGGGGCCCGAGCAGGCGGTGGCGCGGATCTCGCAGCTCAAGGCTGCTCATGCGGCAGAAATGAACGTTCCAGTTCTTCAATAGCAAGCCTCCGCGGCGACTCGGCTCATCGTTACCGCAATAGGCGGAATTTCCGGTAAGTCGGCGGCTGGCGAGGCGCTGGCAGGGTCTCCTCGCGGGCAGCACGCATGAACGGTGACGGTCGGCATTTCTCGACCCGCCGATCGTGTACGCTTAGGAGGTGCCAGGCGTCGAGGCAACACTCGTGTCTGCGTACGCGGCGCGTACCGCCCGGCTCGACGTGATCGCTGCGGACAGCGCACGGCCCACCTCGCCGCCGAAACGCGGTGGCGAGGTCGGCTCGAAGGAGCGCGATGCTTCTCGGGCCGACCAGCGGCGGCGCCTGCTCGATGCCACCGTGGAGCTCGTCGCGAACGTGGATTACCCGCGAGCGAAGATCGGAGATCTCGCTCGCCGTGCCGGCGTGTCGCGAGCGACGTTCTACGAGCTCTTCCCGGACAAGGAGACGTGCTTCCTCGCGGCGCACGACGAGCTCGCCGGGCAACTGGCGGCTCGTGTGCGAGCGCAGCAGCCCGAGCGACGCGCGTCGGCCGCCGACAGGAGCAGCGGCGCTCGTCGGCGAGATCGTCGACTACGCGCGCGCCGAGCCCGCGGCGTTCAACTTCCTCACACACGAGGCGGGGCTTGCCGGGCCGGCTGCGCTCGCCCGCCGGGACCGCCTCGTCGCGGCGCTCGCGGACCAGCTCGAACGCCCCGCGCCCGCGCGAAGCGCAAGCGCGAGCCGTTCCTGGTGCCCGGGTGGGTTCTGCTCGGCGGGGTGCTGCGCCTGCTCGGGATGCGCACGAGGAGGGGCGAGGCCGATCTCGCAGCGAACTCGCCGCCGAGCTCGCGGACTGGATCGAGCGCTACCGCGCCGCAGAGCGAAGCGACGCGCGGGACGCTCCTCGCGCCTGGGTCGCGTGATGGACGTGAGGAAGCAATCCGGCCCGCCGGCCTGCGGCGCCGCAGCCGCTGCCGACGGGGGCGCCACCGCCTGCCCAGGGATGTGGTTCGGCGCGTGCAGCGGGAACGCATCCTGCACGCAACTGCGCGCGTGATCAGCGCGAAGGGGTACCCGAACACGACCGTTGCCGACATCGTCGCCGGCGCCGGCGTCTCCCGAGAGGTCTTCTACTCCCACTTCCGCAGCCGCTCGGAGGCCTACATGCAGACGCATCAGCTCGTGTTCGAGCAGCTGATGGCGACGACAGCGGGCGCGTTCTTCGCGGCGGCGGGGCCCTGGCCGGAGCAGGTGTGGCAGGGGCGCGCAGGCGTCAACCCGCTTCGCGCTGGAGGCTCCGAGCCTCGCCTACTTCGCGTTCGTCGAATCGTATGCGCTCGGCTCCAGCATCGCGACACGCACGGACGAGGCGGTGGTCGCCTTCACGGTGCTGCTGGAGAAGGGCTACTCGGCGCGTCCCGAGGCCGAAGCGCCGCCACCGTCCACCTCCGAAGCGATCGTCGCGTCGACGATGGAGGCGGTCGCGCTCTACCTCCGCGAGCGCCCGCCGGGAGAGCTCGGGCAGCTGCTCCCGATGACCACCCACCTCGTGCTCGCGCCCTTCCTCGGAGCGAAGGACGCCAGGAGCTTCGTCCGCGGCAAGCTGCGCGAGCCGGGCGCAGACGCCGGCTAGTGCGATCGCTCGAAGCGACATCTCCTCTCGAGGGTCTGCCACATCAGCGAGCTGTGCAGCGAGTCGAGGAACTCCACCTCGTTGCGGAGAGCCCTCAGTTGGGATCCGAGGTATCGATGCCAGTTCTCGTCGGCGAGCTCGGCGGAGCGCTCCTGCACGAACTCCTCGACCGCCTCTTGCTCGAACTCAGCGGCAAGCGACTCGGTTGTCAGCGCTCGCCACGCGAGGAGTTCGCCGAGCCACATGCAGAAGCCGGTGCGGTCGCTGACAGACCTGCCTCGGCGGAAGAGACGGTCGCCGTCGTCGGCCCGCCGGCGAAGGATCGCGCTCAGTGAGCCCGTCGGATCGTCCCTGACCATCACCCAACTCCTGTGCCTCGCGCTTGGGTCGTGTCGCACCGGAGCAGCCTCGGCGTGCCCCGCTCGGCGATCCCGGGCCGTCGCACGTTCGCTCAGGGCAGCGGCCCTCCCGCCAGGAGGTAGACACCTGACCAGAAGAGCACGCACGCGAGCAGGCCGATCGCCAGGAAGGCGGCACCGAGGAGCTCGTCTCCGTCGCCGATCGGACGGCGCTTAGGGACCCCTGCCCGCCCGGTTGGCTCCTCGTCGTAGATCCGCATTCGTGTCTTCCTAGGTCGCTCCCTCGGTTCATGCGTTGGGCGCCGCGGCCGGGGGAACCACCGGCCGTAGCGCCCGTGAAGTTGGCTCCGGAGGGATGAGGAGCTCTTTCCACGCCGTTCACCGAGGCAAACGGCAACAGTATGTATAGCGACACCCCTCTACGCTGTCAAGAGCGGGGCAAACCGCGCCGGAACCCGGCAACATGAAATCAAATAGTCGCCAAATATCGCCGCCGGCTGGGGTGTCCGGCGATGATCGGGTCAGCCCTCGAGCCATCCGCATCGGACGGGACACCCGCGCGGGCCGCAGACCGCGCCCCGCGGGCACCCTGTCCCTGGCTCACGGCGAGCCTCACCTCCCGGCGCGATGCCCGCGCGCGGGCCGGATCGTCAGCTTGGCCCTGAGGATCGTCGACCGCCGCCCCGCGGCCCCGAGCACCGTCGCCGACAACGTCGTCGGCAGCTTGCCGAAGCGGGCGAGCAGCGCGCGGCCGACACGGTTGAGGGGTACGGTGACCGTCGCCCGGTGACCGGCGGCGATCGTCACCGTCGCCGATGCGACGGTGACGCGCCGGGTGTGTCGCGCGGCCACCCCGCTGCTCCTCGCGCCGCTGAGCCGCTCGAGCGTCGTCGCGCTCAGCGCGATCCGGCATCGCTGTCCGGCGGTCCCCTGGCAGGCGAGCGGCACGTGGATCTTGCCGCCCGATCCGCTCGCCGCACCGAGTGCGCGCGCCGTCGCGGCGGCGGGGCTCGACGTCGTGGCTGCTGCGGGGACGTAGGTGACAGTCACCGAAGCCGTGCTCGACAGCCCGGACTGGTTCTGCGCCACCGCCGTGATCACGTTGGCGCCGGGCGCGAGCGTGAGAGGGATCGACCATGCACCTCCCGCGCCCACCCCCGCAGGGTGCCCGTTCACCGTCAGCGCGGCGAGCCCTACGCCGTCGCCCGCGTTGCCGCTCACCGTGACAACCGGGCTGCTCGAGGCGATCGATGCTCCGTTGCCGGGAGACGTGATCGTCACGGTGGGGTGGTAGGACGCGACGACTTCTTCAGACAGGGCGGAGACGTCGCCGAGCACGAACGACTGCGCGAGCGCCATCCGCAGCGTCGGAGAGGAGCCCCCGGCGGGAACGGTCCACCGGTAGGGCATTTCGAACGTGCTCCTCCCCGGCGACGCGCTGCCCGTCGTGAACACGACCGGTTCCGCCGGTGCGGTGTCGTAGGCGATCGCCGCTTGAGCGTGCACGCCGTCTCCGCTGTCGGGCACCGCGGGGCCTGCCTTGTAGAGAATCACGCCCGCGCCGGAGGGCAGCGTCTTCGTGTCGCCATCGTGGGTTGCGGCGAAGGAGCCGTCGCCCGGGAACCGGTAGAGCCCTGCTTCTTTGGTGCCGGGCGTGCCGGCACGCAGGCTCTCGACGTAGCGGACATCGATCGCATGGGCCGTCCCGTCGGTCGAGCGCCACGAGTCAGTCATCCGCGCGAGGTGGCTTTCGTCCGAGCTCTGCCACGTCCGCACGAGCGTCACGCCCGTCGGAGCGAACGATGTGCAGCTTTCCTTCCTCGGCGGGAACACGCCGCTTGCGGGAGCGCACTTCACGATCGGCTCTTCCGACTGGATCGTCATCTCATGTGTCGATTCGTCGAAGGACTTGCTCACGGTCACTTCGGGCGTTCCCGGCAGCGGCGGTTTTCCTTCGACTTCCACGCCGACTTCGACCGCGGCCGCCGGGGTGTAGCCATTCACCCCATCAACCTGCAGAGACGCTCGCGACTTCATCGGAAGGATCGGCGGCAGATACGCGTCGCTCGCCGCGACGGGCTCGTCCTGGTGGGCGAGCGTGCTGTACAGCACCGATTCGAGGCCCGCCTCACCCGCAGACTCGAACTCGAGACTCCCCACGAACGTTGCCGCGGACCCGAAGTAGTTGGTCGCGAAGCTGGCGAACACGGAGGTTGCCAACAGCGGCCCTTCGAACGCCGTGGGACCGCTCGACACGGCGCCCGGTCCGAGCCCGACGGGCGTCGATTCGTGGGGAACCGCCCGCAGCTCGCAGACGGCGGGAGGCATGGCGGCCAGCAACACTTCGGTTTCGAAGTGTTCGGAGATGACGGAGACGTTGTCCTGCACCGTCGTGAACTCCGTTTCCCCGTTCCCGCGATAGCAGCGGATATCCACTGCGACGATGCCGCTCGCGGTGCCCTGCACCTTCAGCTCCCTTGGAGCGAAGAAGCGCATCCCACCCTCGTCGATGAACAGCTCGCCGCCGCTCGGCGAGGTGATCTGGGACGTCTGATGGACCGTGGCGATCGCCGCCGAGGAGGCGGGGAGCGCCGCTCCGCCGAGGGCGAGGGCGCATACAACGGTGAGGGCGCGAGAGAGTGACGAGGGCAACGAGGAGCCTCCTGCGATCGCTGGTGGGTCGACACATATGGCGCCACCACGCTGGCGCGCAGGTGGCACTTGCGCAACTAGACGCCGCTCCAGTCGAGACCTTCCCCACGAGAAGTGAGGCACATGTCACACAAGGACGCTCGCACGAACCATGTGCGACGACGTTCTCCAATTCGGCACACGCACGTGTGAATCTTGCGACGACCCGATCTCCGACGGTCCGGGAAGGAATCGCCGGATCCGGGGTTTGACATCTGCAGACCCGGGCCCACGCGCCCAAAGGAGGCGGTCGTGTCACCGACCAGTCGCAGATGGTTCACATACGCCAACGTTGTGGCGACGTTTGCGCTCCTGTTCTCCCTAACCGGTGGAGCGATCGCCGCAAAGCGCTACCTGATCACGTCCGCGACGCAGATCAGCCCCAAGGTGCGCGCCGAGCTGCGCGGACGGGCGGGGGCCGCCGGAACGGACGGCATCCCCGGTCCGCCTGGCAGGGAGGGGCCGCAGGGCACGCCTGGCAAAGACGGCGCGCCGGGCAAGGAAGGCGCCCCCGGCAAGGACGGTGCCCCGGGCAAAGAAGGCGCTCCGGGCAAAGCCGGCGCCCCCGGCACGGACGGTCTCGCGATCGTGGCATCGGGGGAGGCCGAGTCCCAGACCGGTTGCACGCTCGAACCGAACAGCGAAATCTGCTTTCCATCTCCGCGTCACACCTTCACCCCTGCAAGCAACGCGAAATGTCTCGTAACCGTCGCCGCCCAGGCCGAAACCGAACAGGTGGGCGCACCGGGGGTGATGGGGCCGCTCGTCCAACTCGATATCGAAGAGGACGGCACCCGAACGGTGGAGGGCTTCCGCAGCTTCTCGCTCGAGGCGGCGGGTGAAGAATCCTCCGCCGTCGAGCACACGCGCCTGATCGACGTGAGCGCCGGCCACGAATACGCCTTCGGCGTCGCCTTCACGGGCGTCGGACGAGACTGGGTGGGCAAGGGCGTCAACTACCAGATCACGTATGTCTGCTTCGGGTAGGCCAGCGGTCTCCGCTGTGCGCGTGACGAGGCGTCGCTCTGTTGCGGCGAGCGCAGCGGCACTCCTGCTGCTGGCAACGGCACTCACGATCGCGCCAGCCGCACAAGCGCTCGTCCCGGGTGAACTGTTCGCGGTCAGCGGCGAGCCTGGTGCGAATGCCTTCCTCCCTGGCCTGGCGAACAACTCATCGCTCGTGAACGCCAACACGACAACGCTCTCCGGCCCGTCGGACAACAAGCGCAAGCTCTCAGACGACGGCCGCTACGTCGTCTTCACCTCGCAGGCCGACAGCCTGTCTGCCGCGGACGACAACCGCTTCGTCAGCGTCTTCGTCCAGGACCGTGTCACCGGGTCTGTCACGCTCGTCAGCGTGCCCGCGCCGGGTGGCTCCGGCGAAGGTGACTCGACCGAACCGGTCATCAGCGGCGACGGCCACGAGGTGGCGTTCACGTCCACCGCACGTCTGAGTCCGCAGGACACCGACGGCGAACGGGACGTCTACCTGCGCAACCTCGACACGAACGTCACGAAGCTCGTGAGCGTGCGCTCCGACGGCGCGCAGGGCAGCGGAGCGAATTGGGAACCCGACCTCAGCCACGACGGCTCCACCGTCGTCTTCACCTCGACGGTCGCCAACACGTTCTCGAGCGCCGACACCGAACCGGACGACGACGTCTACTCGGCGAATGCCGCCACCGGCGCGCTCACGCTGATCAGTCGCGCCTCCGGCAGCAACGGCGCTGACGCCGTTCGGCGACGCGCTGGGCCCCTCGGTGAGCGGCGACGGAACTGCCGTGGCGTTCGCCACCACGGCTGCGAACATCGATGAAGCAGGCAACCCCGATTCGGATACGAACGTCGACGTGTACCTGCGATCGGCGAGTAGAAACCACGCTGATCAGCCGAGCAAGCGGCGCTGCCGGGACGAAGAGCGACTCGGAATCCTCTGAACCGGCGATCAGCAACGACGGCAAGCTCGTCGCGTTCACCTCGAGCGCCGACGACCTCGTCAAAGAAAAAGCGAGCTTCGTTTCCATCTACCTGCGCGACACGGGCTCGGGCGAAACCGTGCTCGTCAGCCGTCAGTCCGACGCCGAAGGCTCCGCCCCGCCGGACAGCTCCTCGACGGACCCCACCATCTCGACCGGCGCGCGGCGGTGTCCGAGGTGGCGTTCAACAGCCTCGCCACGAACCTCGCGCCGGGCCTCGCGCAGGAAAGGAGCCGGGCGTACGTACGCTCGATCAAAGGTGGGACGACGACGCTCGTCTCGCGCGCGGACGGCCCGTCGGGGACGAGTCGTCGAAGCGTTCGGTCGCGCCCTCGATCGCATCGCTGAACGGCTCCGCTCCGCCCCCGATCGCCTTCACGACCTTCGACCCCGCGGTCAGTGCGGAAGCGGATCCGGACTTCAGCAACGTGTACGTCCGCGAAGGCACCAGCACGAGCCTGCGCTCGCACCCGCCCGCGGGCGCTCCCTGGCAGGCGGGGGCGGGCTTCTCCGGGCTCGGTGGCGCCACGGGCCGCGTCATCTCGCGTGACGGTCGCTTCGTCGTGTTCATCTCGGAAGCAAACGCCTACCGGCCGCCCGGGACGCCGCTCGGCTCGCTCGTCCTCGTGCGCGACCTCGTCGACAGGATCGATCACGATCGCCTCGCGCGCCGACGGGCCGAGCGGGCAGGCGGTCGCGGCGCGCGAACCCACGATCAGCGGCGACGGCACGAAAGTCGCGTTCGTCAGCGGCGAAGCCGTCCTCCCCGGGGTCCCCGCGGGCATCGAACAGGTCTACGTGCGCGACCTCGTCACCGGCCGGACGATGCTCGCCAGCGAGCGGAGCGGCGTCGCCGGCAACGTCCGACTCCAGGGAGCCCGCGATCAGCGGCAACGGGCAGGTGGTCGCGTTCTCCTCGCAGGCGACGAACCTGGGCGGGCCCGAAAGGTCGGCGTACGTGCACGACCTGTCAGAGCGGCGACACGGTGCTCGTCAGCCGCGCGAACGGCCCGAAGGCGCGCCCGCCAACTCCGAAAGCCTCGCTCCGAGCATCGACGCCGACGGCACGCACGTGACGTTCGGTACCGCAGCCACGAATCTCGACCCGTCGGACAAAGACGGGTTCGAGTCGGTCTACGAGCGCGATCTCGCCACCGCCACGACGACGCTCGTCACCCAGGGAGCCGGCGGCGCGCCCAACAACATGGGCACGTTCAGCGCGGTCGTGAGCGGTGACGGCACGCGTGTTGCATTCAGCAGCGGCTGCCACGAACCTGGTCCCGCAGGACACGAGCACGAACATCGACATCTTCGTGCGCGACGTCGCGGCGAAAACCACGACGCTCGTCTCACAGCCGTATTCGCCGACGTTCGGCTCGGGCAGCTTCGACATCTCCGAAGACGGCGCCACGGTCGGCATGGGTGACCACCAACCCGCTGCTGCCCGAAGACACCGACATGGCGGACGACCTCTACGCACGCGATCTGGCGTCAGCGGCACCACGTCGCTGATCGGACGCGGCGGCGACGGCTCGCCACTCGCGGCAGCCGTCGAACGCCCCGCCCTGAACGCCGACGCGAGTTGCGTCGCGATGGCGCTCGGGGGCGTCGAAGAAGAGCGCGAAGGGCCCGTTGCCTCACCCGGAGTGGCGGGCTCGATCCCCTCCCCCGACTTCGACCTCGTCGTCCTGCGTGCGCTCAAGCCGAACTGCCTGCCCTCGCCGCCGATGGAAGGAGCGACGGCCCCCGGCGGAGCAGGCGGCGGAACGGCGCCGGGCGATCGCACGCCCCCCGTGCTCTCGCACGTCTCCCTCACGAACAGGCGCTTCCGGCGCTCGGCAAAGGCGACAGCCACGACCGCCGCCCGCGAGCACGCGGGCGCCGCCAAGGCGGGCACGACCCTGCAGTTCACTCTCAGCGAGAGCGCCACCGTCACCGTCGTCTTCGAACGCGCGAGCGCCGGCCGGCGTGTCGGCGGCGCTTGCCGCGCGCCGACGGCGAGGCTGCGCACGCATACCCCGTGCACGCGCTACGCGCGGGCGGGCACGCTCACCCGCCGCGCCCTCGGTGCCGGCCGCCGCCAGATCGCATTCAGCGGACGCCTCGGCCGGCGGGCGCTCGCGCTCGGCGAGCTATCGGGCGACCCTCGCAGCCACCGACGCCGCCGGCAACCGCTCCGCTCCCCGGCGGCTGAGCTTCACGATCGTCGCGCTCCGGCGAGCTGGTCACGTAGACATCAAGCAGCTTGGGCGCATCTCCACTCGTGGGGCAGGGCACCGGATGGTGGGCGACCGCAAGAGCCAGGTCGCTGCCCGCGTCGACGGTGTCTTGCGGGGGCTCACCCGTTTCGAGTACCTGCACGTGATGATCGACGACCACTCGCGGCTGGCCTATGCAGAGGTCCTGCCGACGCTGACGGCGCGCTGCGCGATCGCGTTCCTGCGCAGAGCGACCGCCTGGTTTGCAGAGCGCGGCATCCAGATCAAGGCCGTGATGAGCGACAACGGTTCGGCCTACGTCGCTCACGCATACCGCCAAGCACTCGCAGAGCTCGGACTGCGCCACCTGAGAATCCGCCCCTACCGGCCGCGCACCAACGGAAAGGCGGAGAGACTCATCCAGACCCTTCTCAACGAGTGGGCCTACGAGCGGATCTACGGCACCTCAGAGGAACGCACCGCAGCACTACCGCTCTACCTCGAGCGCTACAACTTCAGGCGCCCACACGGCTCCCTCGGCCACCAGCCGCCCGCATCACGACTGACGAACGTCGTTAGGAACTCAGCTAGGGCGTCACTCCTCGGCGAGCGCATCGAGACGGCCGCGGAACGACCACAGCGCCTTCGCCTCCTCGAGCGCGAGCAGCCGCCACCTGCCGCGCTCGGGCGCCCACACGTAGATGCGAGCGTCGATCACGCTGCGCATTCCCTCGAGGACCTCCACCGCCTCGCGGGCGCCGGCCCCCTCGGCGAGCACGCGTGAGCTCATCACGTCCACCACCTTGAACCTCAGCGGCGCGGGCGCCGGCGCCGGCACGGGCGGCCGTCGCGGCCGTTCCAGGTCGACGAGCGCGAGCTCGCGCTCGCCGTCGCCCCGCCCGCGCTTGGGGAGGGGCGCCATGTGGGCGCCGGTGCCCTTCGTCTCGGTGTCGAGAACCCATGTCTTCGCCACACCATCAAGTTAGAAGCGAATCGCGGATCCTCAATCGCGAAACGCGCCGGCGCGGGATGCGCGACGCTTACCGGGTAGTGCAGCCATGTCCACAGTCACGTGAGTCACGGGAGGGCGCACGCATGAACAAGATCCTCTTTCTCCCCTTCAGCGTTCTCAGCGGGGTCCTCGCCGGGATCATCGGCAAGAAGACGTTCGAGCGGCTGTGGGGCATCTTCGACGACCAGGGAGCACCCGACCCGAAGCAGCGAGACGTCGCATTCCCCAGGCTGATCGCCGCCCTGATGCTCGAGGGCGCGATCTTCCGGGCGACCCGAGGCCTCGCCGACCACGGCTCGCGCAGCGCCTACAGCCGGCTCACGGGCAGATGGCCGGGCGAGGAACGCCCGGAGGGCGCGTAGGCGGCGGTGCTCACCGAGGACGTGGAGCGGGTGGTTGGGGCGGGCCCTCGCGAGCGCCGGGCAACCCGCTCCGGATCGGGTAGTACATGCACAGAGGCGAAGCCAGTCGAGCCGCGGGTAAGCGCAGGCATCACTCCGTTTGACAGCAGAGAGCGGCTGGACGGGCCTGTCGCTGGCACCGCTCCTCGCCGCCGCTGCCGCTGCTGCTGCTGCTGCTGCCGTCGCCGCCGCTGCTGCCGCCGCTCGCTCAGGCTCGGCGCGCGCCACCGCGAGACGCCTGGAGCGTTCGCTACGAGCCGGTTGGCGTGCGCGGGCGGGCGAACGCGACGAACTCCTCCACGAGCGGGTGGGGCCTGTCGCGCCGCCCGGCGAGTACGAACGCCGCGGGGCTGGCATCCTCGAGCGGCACAGCCGCGATCCCGGTCAGCACGTTGAGCAGCAACGCAGCCGAGGAGCTCGGCACCGTCGTTATCGCGCCTCGCACCGCGAGCGCCGCGAGGACCTCCTGCGGGTTCGCCGCGTGATCGGGCGTGAGCTCGCGCGGGGGGCCGCCGCGGTGCTCGTCGAGGCTCCAGAACCCCGCCCACTCCGGATCGACGTCGGGGTGGTAGCCGATGAACGCCTCGTCGAGCACGTCCGCGACGGTCACGGAGTCGCGCTTCGCGAGCGGGTGGCCCTTCGGAGCGAGAACGGCGCGCGGCTCGACCCGTACGAGCTGGGTCCACACGTTCTCGTCCGGGGGAGGCAGATGCGTGACGGCGATGTCCACCTCCGCCAGCCACCTGGTGGACGATCGTCCCGGAAAGGGGAGTTCGTGGTAGCTGATATCGATGTCCGGGTGCTCCTGCGTGAAGCGCGCGAGCGGACCGGGGCTGTCGAGCCCAGGCGGCGCGCCGACGAAGCCGAACTCGATCTGGCCCTGCGCCGCGCGTGCGAGCGACTGTGCGGCGAGCGAGGCCTCCTCGGCGGCGTCGAGGGCCAGACGCGCCCGCTCGAGGAACACCTCGCCGGCGGGCGTGAGCGCCACCCCGCGCGCCTGTCGCTCGAGCAGCTGAAAGCCAACTTCGGATTCGAGCTGCGAGACGGCGTGTGAGAGGGCCGGCCGCGAGATGTTCAGCTTCGCGGCGGCGCGCGTCAGCTGACGCTCATCGGCGACCGCCACGAGGTATCGGAGATGTTCGCGGCTTGAGCGGCATCGCGGACCCGCAGATTCGCGGGAAAGTGCGCGCCAACATATCGAGCGCATGTCGTCCGGCGCGCCGTTTTCCCGTTATCCGGCGGGCCAATCACGCAGCGTGGGCGCGGCTGCCGAACCTCTCATCCCGCGTTCGCACGGCGCGGATCCGGCAAAATTGCAGCCGGCATTCTCGCACCGCCATTGCCCGGTGCGCCGCTCCGCGTCAGAGCCGCCTACGCCGCCGTCACTCGACGGGCATCGGCATCTTGCGCCCTGAGGCGTCTGTGCTTTCCTTGACGACCCAACGCCGCTCGAGGACGTCCCTGCGGAACTCGCCGTCAGGGCCGATCCAGCGCCGCACGCATTCTGCTTCGCCCGGGTTCGTGACCAGGTAGGTGCCGTCGCTGACATCGACGTCGATACCGGTCTTCTGCGCGAGGGTGAGCATGCGCACGAGCTCGTTGGCGACCTGTGCGGGGTCGGTGTCGTCGAACTCGATTTCCATCTTCATGCGGTTCGTGTCGGCATTCCCGCGATGCGACTTGAGGATTCGCACGCCGCTCTCGCGCACGAGCGGGGCTATCCGCTAGCTTCAAGTCGATGAGAAAGCTCCAGACGCAGGGCCTTCACCACGTCACGCTCGTGGGCGCCGACCGGCAGACGTCGATCGACTTCTGGGAGGGCCTGCTCGGCATGCCGTTCGTGTTCGAGCAGCCCAACCTCGACAACCCCTCGGAGAGCCACCTCTACTTCGATCCCGGGGACGGGCGCCTGATCACGGTGTTCACGAACGAGGAGCGCACGGCCGACCCCGAGCGGACCCCGACGGATCCCGGGCTGCGTTCACCACGTCGCCTTCGCCCTCTCGCAGGCGACGTTCGCGCAGGCGGTCGAGCGGCTCGAAGAGCGCGGCATCCGCCACAGCGGCGTGAAGGACCGCGGCTTCATGGACTCGATCTACTTCAACGATCCGCTCGGCCTGCTGATCGAGCTCGCCTCCTATCGCTTCGAGCCACCCGCCGGCCACACCCACGCCGACGTGCTGCTCGAGGCCCATCGCATCCGCGTGGCTGCGGGCGACTACAACATCGCGCCCGTCCACCTGGCGGACGCGATCGAGCGGCTCGTCGCCGCTCGCAGGCATCGCTCTCGGAGGACCGTACGCCGAAAGATCCCTACTCCGTGGAGCGCACGAGCGCGCGCTCGTAGGGCCGATGCGGCGGCGGCCGAGCCGCCGATCGGTCACACTCTCGCGAGATGGTGGGCTCCAGCCTCAGCCGTGGAGGATCTCCGGCGCGGACTCCTCGCGTTCCTGATCGCGGGCGGGCGTGTGCGCTGCGACTCTCGACGGCGTCGCACAGGCCGCTCCCGAAGCGTTCGTGCGGGTGAACCAGCTCGGCTATCCCGCCGGCGCCGCCAAGCGCGCCTACCTGATGTCGAGCGTGGCGGAGTCGGGTGCGGGCTTCACCGTGCAGCGCGAAGGCGGCGAAGCTGGCGTTCAGCGGCACCGTCGGCGCCTCGAGCGGCTCGTGGAGCAAGGCCTACCCGTTCGTCTATCCGCTCGACTTCGATGCGCTGGGCGCGAGCGGCACCTACCGCGTCGTCGTCGGCGGCCCCGCCCCGGCGAGCTCGCCCGCCTTCGCGCTCGGCCCGGCGGCGAGCCTGTACGACGGCGCTCTCGCCAACGCGCTGTCCTTCTACGAGAACGAGCGCGACGGCGCCGAATACATCCCCTCGGCGCTGCGCACGGCGCCCGCGCACCTCAACGACGCGAGCGCGATGACCTATCAGCCGCCGAAGACGAACGGCGCCGGGCGCTTCAAGGGCGAACTGCATCCGCTCGGCAGCGAGCGTGGACGCCTCCGGCGGCTGGTGGGACGCGGGCGACTACCTCAAGTTCGTGCAGACGACGAGCTACACCGTCGATCTGATGCTCGCGGGCATCCGCGACTTCCCGGCGCGATGGGCGCAGGCGCGAGGCGGCTCGGACTTCGCCGCAGAGGCGCGCTTCGGGATCGAATGGCTGCTGCAGGATGTGGGACGACGAAACCGGGACGCTCTACTACCAGGTGGGCATCGGCGAGGGAAACGCCGCCACCGCGGGCGACCACGACATCTGGCGCCTGCCGCAGGCGGACGACGGCTTCGGCGGGGAAGACCCGCTGTACCGCTACATCCGCCATCGCCCCGTGTTCCGCGCAGGGCCCGCGGGCGCAAGCCGTGAGCCCCAACCTCGCCGGGACGACTCGCCGCCGCCTTCGCTCTCTGCTACGAGGACTTCCACGGCAGCGACGGGGCGCTCGCCGACCGCTGCCTGAAGGCCGGGGAGCACGTGTTCGGCCTCGCCGACACGCATCCCAAGGGCCATCTGCTGACGGTGATCCCCTTCGGCTTCTATCCGGAGAAGCAGTGGACCGACGACCTCGAGCTCGGCGCGGGCGAGCTCGCGCTCGCGCTGCAGAGCGGCGGCGCGCTTCCGGCTGGACTCCCGCACACCGATCCGTCCTTCTACCTAGCCGCCGCCGCCGAATGGGCGCACGCCTATCTCAAACACCCGCGTCGCTCGGAAGGGCTCAACCTCTACGACGCGAGCGGGCTCGCGCATTACGAGCTCGTGCGCGCACTGCGCCAGGCGGGTGAGCCCGCGGGGCTCGCGGTGGACGAAGCCCGCTGCTCGCGGGGCTTCGCGCGAAACTCGAAGAAGCGAGGCAGACCGCCTCGCACGACCCTTCGGGTTCGGGTTCCCGTGGGCCGAAGCGGATACCGCCTCGCACGGCGACGGCCTCGCGGTGATGGCGGCGGAGTACGACTGGCTCGCCGGCAGCGGCCAGTATTCACAGAGAGCAGGGGCGCTGGCTCGGGAACGTGCTCGGCGCCAACGCATGGGGCGCTTCGCTGATCATCGGCGACGGGTCGCTGTTCCCGCACTGTCCCCAGCATCAGGTCGGCGAACCTCGCCGGCTCGCTCGACGGCAGCCCGCCGGTGCTCGCCGGAGCGGTGGTGGAGGGTCCCTCCGACGAAACGAGCGCGGGCGAAGTGGAAGGGATGCGTCCGTGCGGGGAAGCCGGCTCGGGCGATCAGCTCGCGCGCTTCGACGGCAGCGGCGCGGTGTTCCACGACGATGTGCAGTCGTTCACAACCGTCGAGCCCGCGATCGACCTCACGGCGAGCTCGATGCTCGCCTTCTCGTGGGCGGTGTCAGCCGGCGCCCGCGCCGCTGCCCTGAGCGCGCACCCGAGCGCGGCGGGGCTCTAGCGCACGATCGTGAAGCTGAGCCGCCGCGTCGCGGAGCGCAGGCGCGCGCTGTTCGTCGCGCTCACGAGCACCGTGTAGGTCCCTGGTCCGAGCTTGCGGGTGCGCGTGAGCCGGCCCTGGAAGGCGACCTTGTTCGTGCCCGCGTGAGCCGCGAGGGAGAGCGTGCCGCGCGAGACGCTGCGGGTGCAGCGGTGCTTCGCGCGGTTGGAGCGGGTCTGCGCGACGCAGCGCCCTGCCGACCTTGCGTCCCGGCGAGCTGCTGGCTGAACGTGAAGCTCAACGTCGCCGCCTGGTCGAGCGACACGGTGAACGTCGTGCCCACGGGCGGCCGTGCGGGCCGGCGCGATATCCGCGCGAGCGCGCTCCCCGTGCGCCAGCGGCTGTGCGACTGGCTGGCGGAGGTGATCGTCGGGGGTGTCGGCGGCGCGGGCGCCGTCGTGAACGTCATGTCGGCGCCGAAGCTCGTGCCCGCCACGTTTTCGGCGGCGATCCGGAAGTGGTAGGTGGTCGCCGGCGCGAGGCCTACCCAGCGGCCGCTGTCGCCGGCAGCCCCCCGAGCGACGCAGCGACGGGCTGGCGCGGCGTCGAGCTTCCGTATGCGGTGCTCGTGCCGTACTGGAAGTAGACGCTCGTGTTCGTTTCGGCGAGCACGCTGCCGTGGAGCGTCGCGGTGTTGACGCCGACCGCCGGACGCCGCCGCGGTCGCTGCGGACGGCGGCCCCACCGAGGTCTCTTCGGCGGTCTTCAGGTTGATGCCCGCTTCGTTGTAGCCGCCCGCGATCAGCACGCGCCCGTCCGCCATCACCGCCGCGCCTGCGCCCGCGCGCGTTTCGACGAGCGTCGCTGCGAGGGGTTCGAAGACGCCGGCGAAGGCATTGAACAGCTGCGCCGTTGCGAGGTACCCGGACGACGCCGCCGGAGCTAGCCGCCGACGAGCAGCACGAGCCCGTTCTGGAGCACGGCCGCGCCCATTTCGCGGGTCCCCACCGCGAGTTCGTGGCCGGTGCCTGTCAGCGTTTCGAGTTTGCCCGTGGCGGGGTCGAAGATTTCCGCGGTCTTCGGATACGGGCCCGACGTTGGGCGAGCCGCCCGCGATCAGCACGCGCCCGTCGGGCAGCGTGGCGGCGATCGGCTCGTAGCGTTCCGCCGTTTTGACGCCTTTGACTTCTTCGAAGCGTGCCCGTCGCCGGGATCGAAGATTTCGAGCGAGGTCGGGTATTTGCCTTCCGCCGGCGCCGCCCACGATCAGCACGCGCCCGTCGTGCCAGCACCGCCGCCGCCGGCCCGTCGCGCACGGTCAGCATCGGCGCCAGGACCTTTTCGAAGATGCCCGCGGCGGGGTTGAAGACCTCGGCGCTCTTGAGCGATTTCAGCGTGCCGTTGTAGCCGCCCACGATCAGCACGCGCCCGTCGTGGAGCACCACCGTGGCCGCTTCGTCGCGTTCGACGTTCAGTTCGGCAGGGATCGCTTGTGAATGTTGCCGTGGCCGGTTCGAAGACTTCCGCGCTCTTGAGGAATTTTCCCGTTGTGTTGTAGCCGCCCGCGACGAGCACGTTCCCGTTCGGCAGCGTCGCCACGCGCGGGTGTGTAGCGCGGTTCGAGGAGTTCCGCGGACAGCTTCGAGAAGGTCGGCGACGCGGATGCCGCCGCCGCGAGCACCGCGGTGGCGAGCGTCCGCGAGCGACGAGCGCGGCGATCAGCTTGCGCGAGCCCGGCACCTCGGAGGGGAGCAGCTCGCTCGCTGTGCGCCTGCCCGCTCATCTCGTTGCCCCCTTCGCCGATCGCCTCGAGGCGGCGAGCGTAGTCGGACGGTTGGGACGCGATCACGGCTGCGTGGAAAACCCGAAACGTTCCTCGGTGATCAGCGGATGGCCGCACGCCCGCCGCCTGGGAGCCTGGCGGCATGAGACTCCGATCAGCCGAACCCGGGCGGCAGCGAGCGCGAGCAAGCGCTCGAACGCCTGAAGAAGCGCCGTGACTTCCAGGGTCACCTCGCCGCGTTCATCGTCGTCAACGCAGGCCTGTGGGCGATCTGGCTGCGACCGGCGGTTATCCATGGCCGGCATGGGTGACAGGGCTGTGGTCGGTGGGGCTGCTGCTAATGCGTGGGACGTGTACCTGCGCCCGCCCATCACCGAGGCGGACGTGCAGCACGAGATGGATCGCCTGCGCCACACCGGCTGAGGCGCCGCCGCGGCGCTCGCAGCGGCTGAAGCGCCGCGCCGGCGCTTGCGGCTCGCTAGCTGCCGCTCTGTAGCTGCCCGAGGCCGCCTGCAGACGAGCGCGCTCGCGTCGAACACCTGCGAGGCCGGCGGGGGGACGATCGGTGGAACGGCGCCGTAGCTCGTGAGATCGAGTGTGAGGGTGCCGTTCACGCCGGCGAGCGCGCTCGCCGGCGCGCACCGGCGGAACCGCCGCCGATCGAGAGCTGCATGCGGCGCAGCCGACCCTGCTGGTCGACCCACACGTCCACGGGGATCGAGCCCGTGCCCAGACGTTCGAGCATGCTGCGTGCCGCCGCCCGCTGCGAGTCGGGCAGCCGGTCGAGGACGCGATCGAGCTGGAGCGTCGCGCGGTAGTGCGTCGTGGGCTCGCCGCCGATCTGCTCGCTGCCCACGGTCGTCACCGCACCCGAGCTCGCACGCAGGTAGGAGAGGAACTGCGTCGGGTCTGCCTGGTTGAGTGACCCGAGCTGCGAGGCGTCGATTCCCGCCTTGCTCGCGAGCTTCGCGAGGTCGAGCTTCATCCACGTCTTGCCCGCCGGCAGCTTGCTCGCGAGCAGCGGCATGTTCACGTAGATGACGGGGAACTGGAAGATCATGTGCATGGTCCCCGCCGCCCGTCGCCTGCGAGAGGCCGGGTACCCCGGCGAGGTTCATGGTCATCTCGCCCGCGCGCCGGCGCTCGTCGACGTAGCCGTTCGCGCTGAGCGACAGGCCCCCGGGGAGCATCGGCGAGGACACCTGCATCGTCAGCGTGAAGTGGGAGCCCGCCTGCTGGCTCGTGAGCTCCGCGGCGCGCGCAACCGGGTCGAGCGTCGCCGAGGCGCCGCATCCGCTGATCGCGGCGCGCCCGCCGCGACGAGCGCGCGAGCGCGCACAGGCAAGCAAGGAGCGTTCATCGCTCGCGCGGTCGCGTGGAGTCCTCATGCGGCCTTTCTCGGTGCTGGGGCAGCTGATCCTTGAGCTCTGGCGTCCGCACTCGACGAGAGCATGGCGACAGTCTGGCGCCGCTCGCGCGCGGGAGCCGGTTCGCGGCTCGCCCGGCTCGCGCGCGCCCTACCCGTTCGCGCTGCCGCCGTCCGCGGCGGCGGTCCGGGCACCGGCACGTCCAGCCCGTGGCGCTGCACGAGCTCGGGCACGCTGGCGAGGTCCATCTCGAGCTCGTAGCGCGCGCGCACCTCCTCCATCGCCGCCGGATCGGCGAACACCCGCGTCATGTCGCGGAAGTAGTCGGCGAAGCGAGCCGGCGAGATGATCTCGAGCAGGCGCACGGGGCGCTCGCTCGCGTTCCAGAACGCGTGCGCGACGCCGCGGGGCTTGAAAACGGTGTCGCCCGCGCTGGCCTCGAGCTCGCGCCCGCCGATCTCCACGCCGAGCGTTCCCTCGAGGACGTAGGAGAACTCGTCCTCGTCCCTGTGCGTGTGCCGGGGCGCGCCGAGCGCGCCGCGGAGGGACGGTGTGTTCGATGACGGCGAAACGCTCCTCGCTGCGCGCAGCCCTCCACGAGGTAACGGTTCGCGAGCTGCGCGAAGTCGGCGCTCTCGCCCTCCCCGCGGCGCAGCACGTCGACTGCGTTCTCGCGGAGCGCTCATATCTCTCCTCTTCTCCGTTGATCTCGCTGCGCCCGGGTCACTCCGAGCTGCCCGGACTCCCCTACCCGATCGCGCGGACGGCTAGCGTGACGGGAGCAACCCGAAACCGTCGGAGAGGAGCTCGCATGAAGATCTCGATCCTCGGCACCGGAATGGTCGGGCGCACGCTGGCGGCGGGCACGGCGAGGCTGGGCCACGAGGTGGCGGTGGGAACCCGCGATCCCGACGCCACGCTGCGCGCGCACGGACAGCGACCGGATGGGCAACCCTCCCTACTCGGTCTGGCAGGCGGAGCACCCCGGACATCGAGCTGCTCGCTCTCCCGTGACGCTGCCGCGCGCGGGGAGCTCCTCGTCAACGCCTCCTCCGGGGAGCGTGTCGCTCGAGCTGCTCGACGGCCGCCGGCGAGGACAACCTCGCGGGCAAGGTGCTGATCGACGTCGCCAACCCGCTCGACTTCTCCGGCGGCTTCCCGCCGACGCTGTCGTGAAGGACACCGACTCGCTGGCCGAGCAGATCCAGAGGGCCTTCCCGCGCACGCGTGGTGGTAAAGACGCTGAACACGCTCAACGCGGCGCTGATGATCGAGCCGGGCTCGCTCGCCGACGGGGACCACTCGATCTTCCTGAGTGGCGACGACCCCGCCGCCAAGGACACCGTCGCCGAGCTGCTGCGCGGATTCGGCTGGCGCGACATCATCGACCTCGGCGATCTGAGCACGGCGCGCGGCGCGGAGATGCTGCTGCCGATCTGGCTGCGGCTGATGGGCGTCCTCGGGACGCCGGCGTTCAACTTCAAGATCGTGCGCTGAGGCGGGTCCAGCTCCGTTCAGCCCGCGGCGCCGTTCGAGGCGCTCGCGCTGCTGGGCGCCGTGTCCGGGTGCCAGCCGCGCAGGAAGCTCTCCGCGGCCTCACCTCGAGCGGCCTCGCGAACAGGAAGCCCTGCCCGCTGTCGCACTGCTGGTCGCGCAGCACGGCGAGCTCCTGCTGCTGCTCGATGCCCTCGGCGAGCGTCTCGATCGAGAGCGCCTTGCCGAGCTGGACGAGCGTCTGGATGAACGTCTCGCCCTCCGGGTTCTCGGTGAGGCGCGAGATGAACGAGCGGTCGATCTTGAGCGCGTCGACCGGGAAGCGCTGCAGGTGCGCGAGCGAGGAGTAGCCCGGTGCCGAAGTCGTCGATCGCGACCCTCACGCCGAGCTCCTTGATCGCCGCCAAGCCGCCGCGCGGTCGCTTCGACGTTGCGCATCAGCGTCGTCTCGGTGATCTCGAGCGTCAGCGCCGCGGGGTCGAGGCCGCTCTCGGCAGCGCGTGCTCGACCTGGCCGACGAACTCGTCGCCGTCGAGCTGGCGCGCCGAGACGTTCACGGCCATGCCGATCGACGTGGCCTTCGCTGCGCCAGGCGGCGCCCTGCCGGCAGGCCTCGTGCAGGATCCACTCGCCGACCTGGCACGATCAGCCCCGTCTCCTCGAGCAGCGGGATGAAGTCGTCCGGCTGCACGACCCCGCGCGCCGGGGTGGTTCCAGCGCAGCAGCGCCTCGACGCCCGTGGGGCGCATCTCGTTGAGGTCGAACGTGGGCTGGTAGACGAGCACGAACTCGCTCTTTGGGCAGGGCGTCCTGGAGATCGATCTCGAGCTCCATCCGGTGCTGGACCGCGTCGTGCATTTCCGAGGCGAACACCACGAAGCGGTTCTTGCCTTCGCGCTTGGCCTGGTACATCGCGATGTCGGCGTCGCGCAGCAGTTCCTCGGCCGAGGGGCGCACGCCCACCGCGATGCCGATGCTCGCGCTGACCGTGAGCTTGCGTCTCCTGCGCGCCGCGCGAGCCGCACCGGCTGCTTGAGCGCTTCGAGCAGGCGTTCGGCGATCACCTCCGGGCCGACCTGCACCGAGAGGTCCTCGGCGATCACGACGAACTCGTCGCCGCCGAGGCGCCCGAGCGCGTCGGTCGCGCGCACGACGCTGTCGAGGCGCGCCGTGAGCTGGCGCAGCAGCTCGTCGCCCGCATCGTGGCCGAGCGTGTCGTTGATGCCCTTGAAGTTGTCGATGTCGATGAACAGCGCCGCCACGGGCGTCTCGTGCCGGCGGGCACGCGCGAGCGCCTGCTCGCCGCGGTCGAGGATCAGCGTGCGGTTGGGCAGGCCCGTGAGCGTGTCGTGCGTCGCCATGAACGCGAGCTCCGCGTCCGTCTTCTGGCGCTCGGCCTCGAAGCACTCGCACATCCGCACGAGCGTCACGTCCACGGTGAGCTGCACCATCGCCACCGCGCGCTGCACCGCCTGCTCGGAGATGCCGTTCTCGGCGCCGCACTCGCGCAGCATCTCGGCGATCGTGTCGCGCCAGCGCAGCGTGCGCTTCGCGACTTCGTTCAGCGATGCGATGCGCTGAGCGGCGAGCTGGCCGTACGTCTCGAAGGCTTTGCGGCTCGTCTCGCGGCCCTCCTCGGGACTGCCGCCGGCCATCCACTGCGCGACAGCGGCGGTCGAGCTCGTGGAGATCAGTTCGAAGCGCTCGCGCAGGGCGGGGTTGAGGTCCTTGTCGGCGTCGGCCGAGCGTGCGAGCGTGCGCGCGAGAACCTCGTCGCGGCGCTCCCCGAGCGCGGCGCCGAGACGGCGGACCTCGTCCTCGATCTTCGGTTCGTTGGGCATCTCGGTTTCTCGCGCCGACGCCGCCTCGGCTCTCGTTCCCGGCGACCGCTTGCACAACGGCTGCCGCGTCTCAGTCGGCCCGCGCGCAGGTCGTACTTGAGGGTCGCGAGCGCGCCACCGCGCCCGTGGCGCGATCCGAGAGCCCCGCGGCGCGTTCGCCGCCGACGCGGAATGAACGGGCGCCCCGCCGTCCTCGGGGCGCCCGCATCCTCGCGCAGTAGATACGGACCCGGCCCGCGGAGAAGGCCGGGTCCGTTGGGTGGGCAGCTTGCTATGGGTTCGACCGCGGCGACTGCGTCCGTCCACGCGCCACCGCCGCGGCCACCCATGGCACGCTGGGGACTCAGGTCGAGTCCACCAGCGACCCCCGGCGCCATCTCTTGGAGACCACACGCCCTTCGCGCCGGACACACACTTGCCTGCCGAGCTGGCCTTCCACCAGGCCCACCACGTCGCTCCAGCGGGTCGTCAGCTGGTCGAGGGAGAGGCTCCTCTGCTCGCGCGCCACGGTGAGGACGAGGTCGTGGAAGCGGTCGAAGCTCCCGCGGCGCTCGGTCACGTGCGCGGCTTCGACGTCGCGCCAGCGCACCACGAGGCCGTGACGGGCGTCGGTGAGGCCCTCCTCGTCGAGGAGCAGCACCGGCTCGCGGCTCAGAACCTGGACCGCGAACGCGGCGGCGACTCCGCCGAAGACGAACAGGACGATGAGCAGTCGCGCGGTTTCGTGCGCGGATACGGCCTGCCAGATGCCGCTGACGGCGAGCGCCGCGAACAGCGCTGCGAACCCGGTGGCCAGACGGCGGCTGAATCCTATGCTGAGTTGCTCGTTCATGGGCCCAGCATCGGCACGCCTGCGAGGTGGGCTTAGCGTCTAGCCCGAAAAGGAGAACAAGCGTCCAGTGCGGGGCTGCCCGAAAAGGGCAATTGGCCCCGAACGGCCCGTGTTCACGGGCTAAATCGCCGCGTCCAAGCCCGCTGCCCGAAAAGGGCAAGCGCCTTCCAGACGGGGTGTCGATCGGGGCGCCGCTCGTTCGTCTCAGAGGCGACCAAACACGATCGGAGGTGGCCGATGAAGTACATGCTGTTCATCTACCAGGGGACCACGCCGACCCCGCAGAACGACGGCTGGGCGCAGCTCTCCGAGGAGGAGCGCAACGAGGTGTTCGCCGCCTATCGCGAGGTGAGCAGCACCCCGGGCGTCACGCCGGGCGAGCAGATGCAGCCCCCGGAGTCCGCGACCACGGTGCGGGTGAAGGACGGCAGCACGCTGACCACCGATGGCCCCTTCGCGGAGACGAAGGAGGCGGTCGGCGGCTACCTCTTCCTGGAGGCGGACAGCCTCGACGACGCGATCGAGCTCGCCGCGCGGATACCCGCCGCGCGGATGGGCGGAGCCGTCGAGGTGCGCCCGCTCGTGAGCCGCTAGCGGCGCCCGCTCCGGACGTGACGCCGGCGACCGGGTACGCCACGAGGCCGGACGTAGCCTGGAGCAGGCGCACGGGGGGTGGAGTAGGGGTCCCAAGAGGGACTAAGCCAAATGGACAACGAGTGACGAAGTTTGGACTGGTGACGGACGGTTGAACCGCAACTGTGTGGCGTGCATTCAGCGTTATATGGCCATAGAATCAAGCCAACAGCAAGATACGAGGCCATCGTGCGATCCCACACCCTCTTTATCCGCCGCGTTATACAACTCGGCCAAGCGCAATGGGTGGGGGCAACTGTGATGGAACCCCCATGAACCCCTAGCTGGCCGATCGACCCTGTCTCCCAGGCAGCGCTCGTGATCCGCGTCGTCGAAGACATCGACGCGAGCGACGACGATCAGCGCAACGACCTGCTCGCTGATCTGCTGTGCGCCTCCTGGGGCAACGTCTGGGCGCAGAACCAGTGATCGCTGCACGGCGCCGGCGGCCTCTCGAGTCGCCGATGCCGTCAGCGTGACGGCGCTCCGGCGCCGCCTTCCCACCTCCGAAGCAAACTCCGCCGCCCAGCCGGGCACGCTCTCGTAGCGCGAGGCGGCATCCACCCCTCCGTAGACGCCGGCAGGCATGTTTCACGCGGCTCGTCGCCGGGAAACGCGATGCGATGGCGCTTCTCGGCGATTGGACCCTCGCGAGCCCGCAGGGCGCTCCCGTCGCAGCTCGTCTCGACAGCCTCACGTGTCCCCGCTGCGGGATGGCGGTGATGCTCCCGGCGCGCGGCTGCGACGAGCTCTGCCCGCGCTGCCTGGCCCGAACGGGCGGCGCATTGTCGGTCACGCTGACGCCCTGCGAACCCGGGCGCGGACACCGTCGGAGCGGCTTCATCGGTCGCCTCACGGGCACGATGCGGCGCTAGCGCACCGCGCAGCACCGGCACGTTTCGCCCCCACAGCGCTGGGTAGCACGGACCTCATGCAAGTCCCTACGACAACCAGACGACAGGAACCACGCGAACGGCGCTGGCGGCTCGGTCGGCGGCGCCCCGAAGAGCCACCTCGCCCCGATGGCCGCGCCGCTGCTCCCGCCGGCACGGCTCGCACCGACGCAGGAGCTGGAGCACCGCCGCGCACCGCGAAGGAAGCCCGCGCGACGGCGCGGGCGAACGAACCGGTGCCTGCCGGCAGGCGTGGCGTGCGCGGCACGGCTGCCGGAGCATTCGGCTCGGGAATGGTGATGCTCGCGCGGCTCGTGATGCTCGTGGCGGCGCTGATAGCGCTGCTCATCGGGCTCGCCATCGTGCTCCGCGATGTCGATGCCAACCAGGGCAACACGATCGTGAAAGGCATCCACGAAGGCGCCAACTTCTTCGCCGGAGCCTTCACGGGGCTGATCACGTTCACGGGGCATCCGAAGCGCGCGATCACCGTCAACTGGGGGATCGCGCTGCTCGTGTTCCTGCTGGTGGGCGCGGTCATCGCGGAGACGCTCGCGCACGCCGGCCGCAAAGGGCTTCGCTACGAAGCCGAGCGCCGCGCCGTGGCGTGACGCCGGCGAGACCCGCTCGCCTCCCTGATCCCTGCCTCCCGGCGCGACGCCCCGCAAGACAGAAGCTCGCGCACAGGCCACGTTTCGCGCCGGGTCGCATGGGTAGGCATTCGGTATGACAATCGGAACCTCGATATTCCTCATCGCGGTCGGAGCGATCCTCCGTTACGCAATCACCGCGTCCGTCTCGGGGATCAACATCGCCACAGTCGGCCTGATCCTCATGATCGCCGGCGTCGTCGGCTTGGTGATCTCTCTCATCTACCTGCTCGCGTGGCGTCCCACGCGAACGGCGGCGCCGCGCGAACGCGTCGTCGAGGAACCAACCATCCGGCGCTACTGACGCGAGCCACCGGCGCGCGCCGGCAGACGCTGAACGACGCCGTGACAGCCCCGGGCGGCTGGCGCTGCCCGGGCTCCGTCGCGTTTGCTAGCGTCGCGCGCCTGGCAAACGGGGCAAGGGGAGATGGAATGCTGCAGGTGGTGGGTGCGGGGCTGGGGAGAACCGGCACCGCCTCACTGAAGAGGGCGCTCGAGCAGCTGCTCGGCGGCCCCTGCTACCACATGCTCGAGGTGCTCGAACGACCGCCGGACGTCGCGACGTGGCACGCGGCGGTGCGCGGCGAGCCCGTCGACTGGGGTGCGCTCTTCGACGGCTTTCGTGCATGCGTCGACTGGCCCGCCGCCGCGTTCTGGCGCGAGATCGAGGCGGCGAACCCCGACGCGCTCGTGCTGCTGTCCACGCGCGAGTCCGCGAGCGACTGGTGGGGGAGCATGGCGCGCACGATCGTCCCGACCGTGCAGGGGGAGGTCCCGGAGGATCAGCCCCTGCTCCAGCGGCATCGGGCGATGGTGCGGGAGCTCCTGGCGAAGCGCCTCACCCCCGGCTGGGAGGAGCCGCAGCAGGCGATGGCTGCGTACGAGCGCCACAACGAGGAGGTGCGGCGCGCCGTGCCGCCCGGGCGGCTGCTCGAGTGGCGAGCAGGGGACGGCTGGGAGCCGCTGTGCAGCGCCCTCGGCGTGCCCGTGCCGCCGGAGCCGTTCCCGCACGAGAACACGGCCGCCGACTTCCGCGCCCGACAGGGCCTCCAAGAGGCGCCGTGAGCGCTCCCGCCAAGCCCGGCGCCGAGCGTCCCGCCGAGCGCAGCGGAAGCTCGCAGCGCGCCCGGGAGATCGGCGAGCGCCTGGCGGAGAAGCTCCAGACGCCGTTGACGGCGCCGCTCAGGCGGCTGAGCAGCGGCGCCTCGCGCGAGACGTTCGCGTTCGCCACCGAGGGACACGGCGAGCTGGTGCTCCAGATCGAAAGGGGCAGCAAGAAACTCGCCCCGGTGCCGCCGCAGGCGCCGCTGCTGCAAGGCGGCCGCCGAGGCGGGCGTGCCGGTTCCGCGGGTGGTTGCCCACGGTCGCGACGACGCGGTGCTCGGCCACAGCTGGATCGCCATGGAGGCGCTCGCGGGCACGAGCGACCCGCGCGCGATCCTCGCGGGCGACGGTGTCCCGGGAGCCGAGGAGCTGATCGACGGCATCGCGGCGGCGCTCGCCGCGGTCCACCGGATGCCCGCCGATCCCGCGCTCGCGCCCCCGATCGAGGACCCGCTCGCGCTGCTCGAGGCGATGCACGAGAGCCTGGGCGAGGTGCATCCCACGTTCGACCTCGCCTTTCGGGCCCTGCGGGGTGAGCGGCCGGCTGCCGCCGCGCGCACGCTCGTGCACGGCGACTTCCGCATGGGCAACCTGATGGTGGGCCCCAGCGGGCTCACCGGTGTGCTCGACTGGGAGCTCACACACCTCGGCGACCCGATCGAGGATCTCGGCTGGGTGTGCGTGCCGGCGTGGCGCTTCTCGCGGCCCGACCGCCCCGCTGCAGGGCTCGGCACCCGCGAGCAGCTGCTTGCCGCCTACGCGCGCCACGGCGGCATCGATGTGGAGCCGGCGGCGCTGCGCTGGTGGGAGCTCGCCGGCACGCTGCGCTGGGGACTGATCTGCGTGATGCAGGCGTTCGTCCATCTCGGCGGCACCGCCCGCTCGGTGGAGCACGCGGTGATCGGCCGCCGGGCCTGCGAGGTGGAGTGGGATCTGCTCGAGATGCTCGACGCGGGACACGGCGACGCCGCGCCGGCGGATCGGCGAGCCGCGGACGCCGCCCCCGGCGCAGCGGCGCTGCACGACCGTCCCACCGCGGTGGAGCTGCTCGACGCCGCGCGGGGTGCGCTCGGCGACGACGTGCTGCCCCAGCTCGAGGGCCGCGCCGCCTTCCAGCTTCGCGTGTCGCTGCGCGCGATGGGCATGGTGGAACGCGAGCTCGTCCACGCCGAGGAGCACGAGGCTGCCCGCAGGGACGCGCTTGCGTCGCTGGGCATGCACGACGAGGCCGAGCTCGCGCGCTCGATCCGCGACGGTGCCCTCGACGGGCGCGAACAGGACGTGCTCGCCGCGCTGCGGGTCCTCGTGCGGGCGAAGCTCGAGGTCGCGAACCCTGCCTACCTGCGCACGGCGTCGTCGCAGGCATGAACCAAACAGTCCACATGGAGGAGCCATGACACAGATGCCCGCCGCGCCGACAGAAGTGCCCGCCGAGCTGACCGACGTGATCGAGGAGATCGACACGTTCATCGAGGAGCAGGTGAGACCTCTCGAACAGGAGGACGACAACGCCCGCTTCTTCGATCACCGCCGCGAGTACGCCCGCACCGACTTCGAGGCGGGCGGGATCCCCAGCGCCGAGTGGGAGGCGCTGCTCGAGCGCATGATCGAGCGCGCAGACGAGGCGGGGCTGTGGCGCTACGCGCTGCCGGAGGAGTTCGGCGGCCGCGGCGCCAGCAACTTCGAGCTCGCGGTCGTGCGCGAGCACCTCAACAGGCTCGGCATCGGGCTCCACAACGATCCGCAGAGCGAGATCTCGATGATCGGCAACTTCCCGACGGTGATCCTCGCCCACGAGTTCGGTACCGACGCGCAGCGCGAGCAGTTCGTCGAAGGCTCCCTCAAACGTGAAGTGGGGCTCGCCTTCGGGCTGACCGAGCCCAACCACGGCTCCGACGCGACGTACCTGGAGACCACCGCGCGCCGCGACGGCGAGGAATGGGTGCTCGACGGCACCAAGCGCTTCAACTCCGGCATGCACCGCGCGACGCACGACCTCGTCTTCGCGCGCACGTCGGGCTCGCCGGGAGAGCCCACCGGGATCACCGCGTTCATCGTGCCGCGCGAGGCCCCCGGCCTCAGCGTCGACTTCTACTGGTGGACGTTCAACATGCCCACCGACCACGCCGAGGTGTCGCTCGACGGTGTGCGCGTGGGCGATGACGCGATCCTCGGGGAGCTGGACCGGGGCCTCGCGCTCGCGCAGCGCTTCGTCCACGAGAACCGCATCCGCCAGGCCGCCTCGAGCCTCGGTGCGGCCGCCTTCTGCATCGACGGAGCGGTCGCGTGGGCGCGCGAGCGCACCGTGTGGGGCAAGCCGCTGTGGCGCAACCAGGGCATCCAGTTCCCGCTCGCCGAGCTGTGGACGGACTGCGAGCTCGTGCGCGGGCTCGTGCGCAGGACCGCCGCCGAGCTCGACCGCCACCACCACCTCGAGGTGACGCACCTCGTGGCGATGGCGAACTTCCGCGCCAACCGCCTCGCCTGCGAAGCAGCCGACCGCGCGATGCAGACCTGCGGCGGTATCGGCTACACGCGTCACATGCCGTTCGAGCACATCTACCGCCACCACCGGCGCTACCGCATCACCGAGGGCAGCGAGGAGGTGCAGTTGCGCAAGGTGGGCTACGAGCTGTTCAAGGGCTAGCCCCTTCGCGCCTCGCGCCGCGAGCGGATCGCGCCGCTAGCCCCTGCGCTCGTCGCGCCGCGAGCGGATCGCGCGCGTGCCGAGCGTGTCCGCGAGCGCGGTGGACAGCCAGATGATCAGCGTCGCGAGCACGTACGTCGAGGCGCCGCTGATGCTGAGACCGCTGACGATGACATTGACGATGATCAGCGCGACGACCGTCGATGCGAGTGCGAGCAGGCCCGCGAGCGCCACCGACGGCTGGCGGATGAGCACGCGCAGCGCCAGGAACTGCACCACCAGATGCACGATCCAGAAGATGACGGTGGCCTCGAGGAGCGCCGTGGCGTTGAGCGAGAGCTTGCTGAGGAGGGCGTCAGCCAGCAGCAGGCCCACCGCCACGCCCGCCAGCGAGGCCGCCACGCGGATGCCGAATCGCGCGAGCACGAGCCGATGATCTCAGGCGCGCCGGGCGGCTGCCAGCCCGGCGCCGTCTAGCGGCGCAGGGCGGCCACCGCGAACCAGTCGGCCTGCAGCTCGGGGGCGCGGTCGCACACGCCTCTCACGATGTCGAGCACCTGGTGGCGCCCGATCTCCTCGAGTTCGTCGCGTTCGCGCGAGCCGCCTTCATCCGACAGCGTCGCGCGAATCTCGCTCGAGAGCTGCGAGAAGCGCACGCCGTCGCGCAGACCGCCGAGTCGCCCGAACAGGAGGTCGAGAGCGTCCTCGGGCGGGCGGAAGCCGGAGTGGAGGGTGATCCGGAAGCGCAAGGCGGCCAACCCTACAGCGCGCCGCCGACGCACCCGCACCGCCGAGGCGGCGCCCTCGGGCGGCATCGTTCTGGAAGACTTGCGCGCCGTGCGCGCCACCAACCCCGACGTCACGCCGAAGCTGAGCGCCGAGCGCCTCGCAGGCACGTTTCCCGGAAACCTCGGCATCACGCTCACCGAGATCGCCGACGGCCACGTGCGCGGCACGATGAGCGTGGACAAACGCCACCTGCATCCGCAGGGCTACGTGCACGGCGGCGCGTGGGTGGCTTTCGCGGACACCGTCGCCGCGTGGGGGACGCTCCGCAACCTGCCCGAGGGCCGCGGTTTCACGACGGTGGAGCTGAAGATCAACGTGCTCGCCTCCGCCGCCGAGGGCGACGAGCTCACCGCGTACGGCGAGCCGCTGCACGTCGGCGCGCGCACGCAGGTGTGGCAGGTTCGCGTGTTCCGGGAGGAGCGCCTCGCGGCGAACTTCTCGTGCACCCAGATCGTCATCTGAGTGCCGCTGCGCGGCCGGCGGGCGCGATCGCGCCGGGCCCTTGGATCGCTCCGGGCCCTTAACGACAACGACCCGCTCGGGGTCGAAGCGGGCCGTCGTCTGGGGAGGAGGTACGTGGTGCTGAAGCCCAGTATGCACCACGCACACACATAAGCCAAAGACGGAAGTGGAGATAGGACCCATCATGTAGACATGATGAATGGAATGGATCTCCAGCAGCTCCGCTCCTTCGCGTCGGTGGCGCGGCACCGGCACTTCACGCGCGCGGCCGCCGAGCTGCACATCGGCCAGCCCGCCGTCTCCCAGCACGTGCGCCGGCTCGAGGCGGAGCTGGGCGTGCGGCTGCTCAGCCGCACGACGCGCTCGGTCGAGCTGACGGAGGCCGGGCGCCTCCTGCTCGACCGCGTCGAGCGCGCGCTCGCCGAGCTCGATGCGGGGCTCGACGAGCTCGCCGAGCTGCGCGGCCTCGTGCGCGGGCGCCTGACGATCGGCGCGATGCAGTGGCTCGAGCCATACGACCTCGCGGCGGCGCTCGCCACCTTCCACGCGCTGCATCCCGCGATCGACATCCGCGTCGTCGAGGAGGTCGCGCAGTCGATGCTCGGCGGCGGTGCTCGCCGACCGGCTCGACCTCGCGTTCGTGCCGATCGAGGAGGGTCTGCCGCCCGGGCTCAGCGCCGAGCTGCTGTTCGAGGACGAGCTCGTGCTCGTGGTCGCCCACGACCATCCCCTCGCCGGCCGCTCCTACGTGCGCATGGCGGCGCTGCGCGAGGAGCCGTTCGTGTTCCTGCGCGAGGGCACCGGGCTGCGCCGCGCCGTCGAGCTCGCGCGCGCGCGACGCCGGCTTCGAGCCGCACGCGCGCTTCGAGACGAACGAGCTCTCGCGCGTGCTCGCGCTCGTCGCGCGCGGGCTCGGCGTCTCGGCGGTCTCCCGCGCCGTGGCCGAGGCCGCGTCCGACCAGGTCGTGGCCGTGAGCCTGCGCCCGGCCGTTCAGCCGGCAGGTGGGGCTGGTGTGGCGCGCATCGAAGAACCTGCCACCCGCGGCGAACGCGTTCCTCAAGCACGTGGTGGGCTCGACGCCCGTCGCCGATGCGCCCGCCGCGCCGCTCGCTGGCGCGCTGACCGTTGCACCGCGCGCCGGCGGGCGGTCCGCGTCCGGGACAGCGGCGATCGCCTATGCTCGCGCCGTCCGGTCGGTCGAGCCGTGGGAAGGAGTCTGCGCTGCGAGTCGGATCCAGACGCCTCAGGCGCTCGCCGCTTCGCTGCTCGCGGTGGCCTCGCTTTTCGCGCTCTCGCTGCTCGCGCTCGCGGCGCTCGGCGGGGCGACGGCGGCCGCGGCGTCGACGCCCACCGTCTATGCCGAGGCGAGCGCCGGGACGCTCGCGCGCGCGCCGGCGCCGCTTCGGCGCGCGCGAACCGGCCTCGCCGAGCGCCCGGCCGCGCGGCGTCCGCAGGCGCCTCGGCGTGCGCGCGTCGAAGCCCCCGCGACGGCATCGCTGCCGCAGGGCATCGCCGTCCGCCGCCGATCGCGCCTGCAGCGCCCTCGCCGTCGGTGAACTTCGACGGCGTGAGCAGCCGCGACAGCGCGGCAACCAACTTCGGCGCCGAGTTCGAGCCGCCCGACCAGGGCCTGTGCGCCGGGAACGGCTTCGTCGTGGAGATGGTGAACTCCGCGTACACCGTCTACGACACGCACGGCACGACGCTCGCGGGGCCGTTCAACGTGAACGGCGCCCTTCAACGAAGGGCTCACCGAATTCACGAGCGACCCCCGCTGCTACTACGACGCGTCGACGAACACCTGGTTCGCGACGATCCTCGCGATCAACAAGGAAGAAACCGCCTCGACGGTGGACATCGCGGTGAACAGCTCGGGCGATCCCGAGGACGGCGTGGACCGTCTACCGGATCGACACGACCGCGCCCGGCGGCGCGGGTGGGCCGAAGGATCCCGGCTGCCCCTGCTTCGGGGACCAGCCGACGCTCGGCATCGACGCCTACAACCTCTACATCACCACCGAACGAGTTCTCGATCAAGGGGCCGCGGTTCAACGGCGCGCAGATCTACGCGATCGCCAAGAAGGAGCTCGTCGCGCTGAAGCCCGCGGTCCACTTCGTCCACTTCCGCAAGCTGAAGATCGGCGGGGCGCTCGCGAACTCCGTGCAGCCCGCGCTCACGAGCGGAGCCTCGAGCGCCGAGTACTTCCTCAGCGCGCTCGACCCCGAAGAAACGTCCGACCAGCGCGTCGGCGTGTGGGCGCTCGAGCGAACCACAGCTCGTCGCCAAAGGCGGCGTGCCGACGCTGTCGAGCCTCGTGCTCGCCTCCGAGCGCTACGCGGTGCCGCCCCTCGCCCAGCAGCAGGGCGGCGCGAGCAGGATCGACTCGGGCGACGACCGCATGCAGCAGACCCAGTTCATCGGCGGCAGCATCTGGGGCGAGCTCACCACCGCGGTGAAGGTCGCCGGCGACTCCACCAAGCGCGCAGGCGCCGCCTGGTTCCAGGTGCAGCCCGACGCTCGCCGGGCGGCACGCTCGGCTCCGCCGTGCTCCAGCGCCAGGGCTACGTCGCGGCGGCGGGCAACTACGCGATCTACCCGGCGCTGCAGGTCACGCCCGCGGGCGCCGGCGCGATGGTGATGACGCTCACCGGCGCGAGCCGCCATCCCGAGCGCCGCCTATTCGCTGCTGCTGCACGCCGGCGCCGAAGCGTTCGGGCCGATCGCGGTGGCGGCTGCGGGCAAGAGCGCCTACGACCCCGAAGCCGAACGCTGGGGCGACTACTCCTTCGCCGTGCTCGATCCGTCGGGCTCCTCCGTGTGGCTGGCAACCGAGTACGTCCCGCCGAAGTCGAGCCAGACGGCGGACCGCTTGCGCAACTGGGGTACGCGCGTGCTCGAGATCGCGCCCTGAAGCCGCCGTCCCGGCGAGCGACGCCGGCCCCCGGCGAGCGCTGCGAGGCGCGGCGAGCGCGCTAGACGCCGGCGAGCGCCGCGAGCACGCGCTCGGGCGCTTCCACCTGCGGCCAGTGGCTCACGTCCTCGAGCGCGGTGAACGGGGCGCGCGGCAGCCGCTCGCGGATGCGCTCCGCCATGTGCGCGCCGCTCACGGGATCGAGCATCCCCCAGACGAAGCCGACGCGGCACGATCGCGTCTGCTCGAGCGCGTCCGTCCAGCGTCGCGCGTGCTCTTCGCGGTCGCGGATGTAGCGGATCAGCAGGTGCAGGATGCGCTGTCCGTCGCTCGCGCGCCATGCCCCGCCACATCTCGCGCGCTCGGGCTCGACCGCGTCGAAACGCTCGGCGAACGTCGCTGCGAGGCCCGCCACGAACAGCTCCTCGTTGATCATCGCGCTCAGCTGCGGCCCCTGCTCGGGGTCGAGCAGCGCGAGCCTGCGACGGCTGCGGGCGGTGGAGTGTCGGGATAGACGCCGCCGTTGAGCAGGTGCACGCCCTCGAGCTCGACCGCGAGCGCGCCTTCGGCGTGACGCGCGAGCAGCTCCTGCACGACCGACACCGCGTAGTCGTGGCCCACGATCCGCGTCGCGCGCACGCCTTCGCGCTGCCACAGGCGCCTCGACCAGATCGGCCTGCTCGCTCAGGCTGTAGCGGTGCTCGGCGCGGCTTCTGCGAGGCGCCGAAGCCGAGGAAGTCGGGCATCAGCAGCGCGTGGCGCTCGGCCGAGCGCGGGCGCGATGGAGCGCCTAGTCGTGCGAGGAGCTCGGGAAGCCGTGCAGCAGCGTGAGGGTGGGGCCGGCGCCCATCCGGCGCGACGAAGATCGCGCGCTCGGCGCCCGTCGAGCGGCAGCGAGACGATCTCGCCGCCCGCCCACCACTCCTCGATCCCGGGCATGCCCGGCATTATCGGCGAGGGGCTCCGGCGGGCGCAGCGCCGGTAGGCTTCGCCGGCCTTGCGCGCCCTCCACGTCCACGTCGAGCACGTCTTCGCCAAGCCGCCCGAGCGGATCTTCGCCTACCTGTCCGAGCACGAGAACCTCGCCGAGGTGTTCGGCACGAAGGTCAAGCGACTGCGCGACGGCGAGCCCGAGCGCAACGGCGTCGGCTCGGTGCGCGAGCTGCGGGCGGGGCTGCTGCCGCCGTTCGAGGAGACCGTCACCGAGTTCGTGCCCCGACGAGCGGATCGTCTACCGCATCACCAAGGGCGGCCCGCTGCGCGGGCACGTCGGCGTGATGACGTTCGCGCCCGCCGGCGAGGGCACGCGCTTCGTCTACGACATCCGCATCGCCTCCGCGATCCCGGGCGTGGCGCCGCTCGTGCACGCCTCGCTCACGCGCTCGATCGAACGCGCGCTACCGGCGGTCGAGAGCAGGGCCTGAGCGCCCGCAGCCCGCCGAGCGCGTGTGAGCTTCCGTGTGAGTGGCGCGCCGTCGAGCGAACGGCGCGAAGCAGAGGGGCTGAGGCCTACGGATACAGTTCGAGCGAGTTCATGATCCGTCCCCAGTTTTCGACCTCGCTCGCTTCGAAGTCGGCGAGCCGGCTTTCGCGTTCGCCGCTGGCATGCGCGAGCGAGCGGTCCGAACCGCTCTCGGAGCGGGAGAGGCCGGCGGGCAGTTCTCCGAGCGCGACCCAGGAGGGCATGAAGCGGGAGACGAAGGCGGTGGTCGTGGCGGGCAGCTGCCTGTAGCCGCTCGCCGCCCAGCTGCGGATGTCGGCGCACACGTCGGGCGGCCGCAGCGCGATCAGGGTCTTCAGCTTTGCGACGTATGAGTGCACGGCGCCCGTCAACGAGCCGCTGCTCCAGCGAAGACCGCCCGTCGTGCGGATGAATTCGCGGACCGGTTGCAGGCCGCGTGTCCATCGCGGAGGTCACCATCGCGCCGATCACCTCGTTGCTCAGTTCCGTCGACTGCGAGTCCTGCGGTCCCGCCGACGCCGCCCCCGGGCATTCCCGGCGGATGCGGCCCAGCAGCGAGGAGATGGCGGCTGCCGCGCTCGGGATTTTGCCCACCGCGGTCTGCACGAGGCGGTAGTTGGCCTGGACGTAAGCGTGGGTGCTCGATGCATCCGAACGCAAGAGCGCTCGCCGGCGCGAGCGCGAGCACGGCAAGAGCGAATACGAGCGCGAGGGCCGACCTCATCGATTGAGAGCCTACGGCACGCGCGCGGGCGTTTCGCCGGCAGGCCTCCGCCGAGCCGGCGCCCGCAATCTGGGAAGGCATCTGCCGGGAGCCGCACGGGACCCCGGTATTGTCTTGCCGGCGGTCTGCTCCGGGCGCACGCTCAGGCGCGGTCGCAGCGACAGCCGGCCGTCCGCCTGTCGTGGCGGCGAGACCGTCAGCCAGCAATGAGCATGTACGGATACATCGTCCCCGGAGTCGCCGCCGCCGCTCGGATCACGATCGCGATCGTGCTCGGAACGGGCAGGCCCTCGGCAGCGCACGCGGGCGTCCCTCCCAGTGGCGCGTCCTCCGCCTGGCCGCCGCCGACGAGAGGGTCAGTCGCCGGGTGATGAAGCCGGTGCGCGTCTTGCTCGGGGCCGGCTCCGCGGCCTCGGCGCTCGCACTCGCCGCCTGCGGCGGCGGCACCGCCGTGGGCTCGGCGATGCTCCAGACGACCGCGCAGGTGGCAGTGGCGGCATCGAACCCAGTGGCAGTTTCGCCACTGCCGGGGACGATGGACGCCTCGGCGAGCACGCAGATCAGCTTCCTCGGGCCGTCGGGGACGACCGTCACGGCGGTGCGGGTACGGGGGTCGGCGAGCGGACTGCACAGCGGGGTGCTGCGCGCCTACTCGACCGGGACGGGCGAGAGCTTCCTGCCCGCCCATCCCTTCGTCGCGGGCGAGCGCGTGAGCGTGTCCGCACGCGTGTCGGTGGCGGGCGCCTCGCACACCGCGCGAACGAGCTTCCAGATCGCCCATCAGGCGCCCATCAGGATGACCGAATTCCCCAACAACCCGGGCGACCCGAAGGCGGTCCAGCACTACAAGTCGGCTCCTGCGCTCACGCCGAGCAAGGTGACGATCAAGACGCCCTCAAAGCCCGGCGCGAGCCCCGGCTACCTGCTGCTCGCGCCCTATCAGGGCAAGGGCACGCCCGGGCCGATGATCACCGACCAGAGCGGCAACCTCGTCTGGTTCCAGCCGCTCCCGGCGGGACAGGTGGCGACGAACCTAGACGTCCAGCAGTACGAAGGCCGTCCGGCGCTGGTGTGGTGGCGGGGGCATGTGCCCGAGCTCGGCTTCGGCTTGGGAGAAGACCTCGTGATGGACAGCTCCTACCGGACGTTGGCGCGGATCCGCGCCGGGAACGGCTACCACGCGGACCTCCACGTCGTCAGGATCACGCCCGAAGGGACCGCCTGGATCGACGCCTATAACCCCGTGCAGATGAACCTCTCATCGGCGGGCGGCGCGGCGAAGGGCGTGTTGAGCGACTCGCTCGTGCAGGAGGTCGACATCAGGACCGGGCTCGTGATGTGGGAGTGGCACGCGCTCGGGCACATCCCCACGAGCGACTCGTTCAACCCCGCTCCGCACTCGAGCTACCCCTGGGACTACGTGCACATCAACGCGATCGACCCGGGTGGCCAGGGCGACGTGCTGCTGTCGTTCCGCAACACGTGGTCGCTCGACGACGTCGACATCGACACCGGCGGCTTCCGCTGGCGGATCGGCGGCGTGCACAGCAGCTTCAGGCTCGGGCCGGGCGTGAAGTTCTACTGGCAGCACGACGCCGCGTTCCAGCCGGACGGGCTGATCTCGCTGTTCGACAACGGCTCGGACCCGCCCAAGGAGCGCCAGTCACGCGGGCTGCTGCTGCGCCCGGACCTCGCCGCCCACACGGTGACGCTCGTCAAGCAGTTCACGAACCCGAGCCGTACGCTGCTGGCAGAAAGCCAGGGGAGCATGACGAGCCTGTCGGGCGGCAACTGGCTGCTCGGCTACGGCCGGCTGCCGGACTTCACAGAGTTCGATGCCTCCGGCAGGGTGCTGCTCGACGGGGCGCTCGGCCACAACGTGCAGAACTTCAGCACCAGCCTCGCGCCCTGGAGCGGGCACCCGCTGACGGCGCCGTCGGTGGTGGCGAGCCCGAGCGGAAGCGGGCTGTCGGTTGCGGTGAGCTGGAACGGTGCCACCGATGTGGCCTCGTGGCGCGTCCTCGCCGGCTCGGATCCGGCACACCTCGCGCCTGCTGCGAGCGCCGCGAAGAGCGGTTTCGAGACGACGATCGCAGTGCCGGCACCGGGCCCGTGGGTGGCGGTGCAGGCGCTCGACGCCGGGGGCACGGTGCTCGCCACCTCGCCGGCGTCGAAAGCGTGAGCGGCTGACCCGGGCGGAGCCGCCGTGGGCGCGCAGGGCGCCCGCGCGCTAGTTGCGCCGGCCTTCGCCGGTGTCGCCCGGCTGCAGTGGGCCCACGAGCCGTTCCGAGCGCCGCTTTCGAGCCGCAGCGGCGCCCTTCGCCGAGCGCCTGGCGGCGTAGCGGTAGTCCAAGATGCCGCGGCGCTGCGCCGCGCGCAGTGCATGCGGCAGGGGCGCGTGCAGTTCTTCGGCGGTCGCGCGTTCGAGCCGCGCCCGCATCGAGGGCTCGATCGCTCCCGTGCCGGCAGTGTTTTCGAGCTCGAGGCGACCTTCGTGCGTGCCGTAGTCGTAGAGCTCCGCTTCCTGGCCGACGTCGATCGGCTCGACCGTGTTGTCGCGCCAATGCGAGTAGAGCGCGTACTTGGCCTGCTGGGTGCGGATCGCGGTGACGTGCAGCGGCGCGTCCGCCGCATAGGGTTCGACGGCGAACTCGGTCACCGCCTCGTCGGTGGCGTGCAGGACGAAGGGGCGGCCCGGAGCGCCCGGTTCGGCGAGGATCGCGGCGAGGTCGAGGCGGTCGGCGAGATGCTCGTAGCGCGTGTCGTTGCGCCAGTCGTTCGAGCCCGTCGCGATCGTGAGCAGCAGGGGCGCCACGTCGACGCTCGAGGTGAGCTGGCGGCGCACCTGCGCGGGCGCCGTCGTCAGCTGCCCGCGTGGGTCCCTCACCATCAGCGGAACGTGGATGCCCTCCTCGTAGGCGCTCGCCCCCTTGCCCCGCAGGCCGTGCGACGCCGAGTACTCGCCGTGGTCGGAGCTGAAGACGATGACGGTGTTCGCGTCCACCTCGGGGGCGCTCCCGAGCGTCGAGAGGATCTGCCCGACGCGCGAGTCGACCTCGAGCTGGAGCTTCGCGTAGAGGCTCATGAATTCGAGCCATTTGCTTTCGGCGTCGGCTCCGTGGAAGGGCACCGGCCCGAATGAGGTGGCGGCGGTGGCCTGCAGCGAGCGCTGCAGGCGCGGCTTGCCGCGCGCGATCAGCTGCTCGGGCGTCTCGTAGTTCGGCGGCAGGCTCCGCGCGAGCGCAGCGGCAGACGCCTCGGCGGGCACGCGGTCGCTCCACACGTACCACCAGGCGATGTCGTGCGGGTTCACGAACGACACGGTCGTGCACCACGGACCGCTGCGCCCGTCGCGTTCGAACCACTCGGCGAACTGCGAAGCGATCCGCGGGTCCACGCGCCAGCCCTGCCCCGGAGCGCCGTCGGGGGAGGGGAACGTCCCGCCCGCGAAGCCGTAGCGCTCCAGCGCGCGGCGGCCGCGCAGCGCGTTCCAGCGGTTGTCGTGGTGGGTGAGGTGCCACTTGCCGTACCACCGCGTGTCGTAGCCGTGCGCCCGCAGCATCGTGCCCCACGTGGGGAAGCCGGGATCGAGCGTGCTGCCGCCGGTGATCATGCAGCCGGTCTGGTGCGTGTAGAGGCCGGTGAGCAGGGTGGAGCGCGCGGGCGTGCAGTCGTTGGACGCGGTGTAGTGGCGAGCGAACGTCACCGCGTCGTTGCGCAGGCGCTCGAGGTTGGGCGGCAGTCCCGACGCCATCGGTCCTGGATGAAGCCACTGCGGGTAGCGCAGCTGGTCGACGAGTATCACCAGGATGTTGGGCTTCGCCTGGCTGTAGGCGGGCGAGGAGCGCGCGACCGATCCCACGCGCGCAGGCGTCGAGTCGGCGCCGCCCGCTCCCGCGATCGCGCGAGCCGCGGCACCGGCGCCTGCGAGGGCGCCGGCGGCGATCAGTCCGCGCTTCACGAAGGAACGCCGGCTGAGTCTCCTATCGTGCCCGGGATCGATGCTGTCCATGCGGCCCCTAATCCTACGGCGGGCGTCCGCCGCGCTCCTCGCCCTGTGCGCCGCCGCGGTGCTCGCCCCGGGCCCCGCGGGCGCGGCGTCCGCAGCGCCCCCGCGGAGCCCGACGTGCACGCCCGCCTCGCTGAACGGATCGGCGCTGCTCGCGGGCCGGGTGAGCGTCTCGCCGGTGCCCGGCAGCCGCGACGCGACGCCGCAGACGCAGATCAGCCTGCGCGGCGTGCCGGCGCGCGAGATCGCGGGCGTGAGCGCGGTGGGCAGCGCCACGGGATCCCACTCCGGGCGCCTGCTCGCCTACTCGCAGGGCGATGGAGCGAGCTTCGTGCCCGCCCGGCCCTTCGCCGCCGGCGAGCGCGTGCAGGTGCGGGTGCGCCTGCGGATCGGACGGCGCACGCACACTGCCGTCGACGTCTTCGCGGTGGCGAGCCCGGACGGGATCAGCTCGACGCCCGAGCGGATCCGCCCCGGCGACGCCTCGCAGGTGCAGTCCTTCCACTCGCGGCCGGACCTGCGGCCTCCGGCGGTTGCGGTCACCGCGAGCTCGCCAGCGCAGGCGCCGGGTGACGTCTTCGCGGCGCCGTACGGCGGACCCGGGCAGGCGGGGCCGGTCATCCTCGACGCGGCGGGTCGTGTGCGTGTGGTTCAAGCCGCTGCCCGCGCACGTGGACGGCGACGAACCTCCAGGTCCAGCAGTACGAGGGAAGGCCGGTGCTCACGTGGTGGCAGGGCGACATCTCGGTGCACGGCTTCGGCCTCGGAACCGACGTGATCGTCGACGACACGTACACGAAAGTGGCGCAGGTGAAAGCGGGCAACGGACTGCAGGCGGACCTCCACGACTTCCAGCTCACGCCGAGCGGCACCGCGCTGATAACCGCCTATCAGCCGATCCTCTGCGACCTCTCCTCGGTGGGCGGTCCTGCGCACGGCGCCCTGGTGAACGGCGTCGTGCAGGAAATCGACGTGCGCACCGGGCTCGTGCGGATGCAGTGGACGAGCCTCGACCACGTCGCCCTCGGCGAATCCTACGAACACCCCGCGAGCACGCTCGCCTTCCCGTTCGACTACTTCCACGTGAACTCGATCGCCGTCGACGCCCGATGGCAGCCTGCTGCTGTCGGCGAGGAACACGTGGGCGGTGTACTACGTGGAAGCGCGCAGCGGCCGGATCGTGTGGCGACTTGGGGGGCGCCGGAGCACCTTCCGCGAGGGCGCCCACGCGCAGACCGCCTGGCAGCACGACCCGCGCGTGGTGGGCAACGGTCTGATCAGCATCTTCGACAACGGCGCCGCCCCCGGCGTGCACGGGCAATCGCGCGGCGTCGTCCTGCGCCTCGGTGCCAGCCCGCGCACCGTCACGCTCGTGCGCCAGCTCACGCACGTCCCCTCGCTCGTCGCCGACAGCCAGGGCAACCTGCAGCTGCTTCCGGAAGGCGGCTGGTTCGTCGGATGGGGGCAGGAGCCGTTCTTCTCCGAATACGGCCCGGAAGGGGAGCTGCGCTTCGACGCCCACTTCCCGGCCGGCGACGAGTCCTACCGGGCCTTTCGCTTCCAGTGGACGGGCAGACCGGTACACGGCCCCTCGCTCGCCTTCCAGCCGGCGCCGGGTGGCGGCGGGACGGCATACGCGAGCTGGAACGGGGCGACGGAGGTGAGCGCGTGGCGGCTGCTCGCCGGCCCCTCGCCGACGGCCCTCGGCGCAGTGGCGACAGTGCCTCGCAGCGGCTTCGAGACAGCCGTCGCGCTGCCTCCCGGCCCGGGTCCCTACGTGGCGGTCGAAGCGCTCGACGGCTCGGGCGCGACGTTGGGTGTGTCCCAGCCCCAGCAGTGAGCGGCTGCTCGGGCGCGCTCGCGCGAAGGGGCGGCGGACGCTAGCGCGCGCCCGGCTGGCGCAGGACGCCGGCAACGCGCTCCACTGGCGCGGAAGCCGAGCGATTCGTAGAGCCCGAGCGCGTGATAGTGGGGGTCCGCACCGATCACGAGGTGCCTCGCGCCGTCGCGCTCGACGGCGCTCCGAGCCGCCTCGACCACGAGGCGCGAGCAGATGCCCCTGCGCCTGTGCTCCGCGGGGGTGTCGACGGTCTGAAAGCGCCCGCGCCCGCTCGTCACGACGACGCCGCAGCTGCCCCACCACTCGAAGCGCGCCCGGCTCGAGTGCCACGTACCACGCTCCCCGACCGCCCGCGAAAAGCGTGCGCAGGTCGGCGAGTCGGGTGCGGCTGAACTGCCGGTACTCCTCCTCGCCGAAGCCCTCCTCGCGCGCGGCTACCTGGATCTCGACCACCTGCTCCCACAGCTCGCCGTCGCCGCGCGGGTCGAGCGAGCGGATCGTCACCTCGCGGTTCGCCCGCGGGTGCTCGTGCAGCTCGTCGGGGCGCGCCACGAGGCCCACGGTCTCTTCGAGCTCGTAGCCGCCGCCCGCGACGAACTCCTCGGGCGCGCTTCCGAGCTCGCCGTCGGTCCGGTCCCACGCGAACGTGAGGTGCTCCACCCGTGGCTCGTCTGCGAACTCCTGCGTCGAACAGCTCCTCCCAGCGCTTCCGGTCTCCGGCCTGCGGCTCCTCGTCGAACAGGAGCAGGTTGCCCCAGTAGTGACGTGGGGTTGCTCGGCGAGTGCACCGCCAAGAAGCCGTCGCGACGCGCGATCGCCCGGTCGGGCGGCAGCACGTCCAGATGCCGTCGCCCACACGAGCGAGCGGGGAACGATCCCGCTGCTCGCACGGCCCGGCACGACGTGCGGCAGGCTGCGGCGCTCAGCCGGCGCGAGCGGGCTCGTGCGTGCGCGCCCACTCGACGATGTTCCCGCTGCCGCTGATCACCTCGCCGTCGTCGAGGACGAGGATCGGCACCGCCCGCTGGCCGCTGAGCTGCTCCACCTCGGCGCGGTCGCGCGCCCGGTTGGGCAGCGTCCACACCCGCATGGTGCCGCCCTTCACCGTCTTGATCTCGTAGTCGTAGCCGGCGTCGTCGAGCGCCTTCGCGGCGCGTCCGCAGGGGTGTGCGATCGGGCCGGGCAGTCCGCCGCCGGTCTTCTCGAACGAGCACGTGTAGAGGACCATGGCGCGATCGTATCGCGCGGGGCACGGCGCCGGTGGGAGCGTCGCCGCCGCGGCCCATCAGACGACGGCGTTGACCTCGATCGCTTCTCCGAAGGTGAGCGTGAGTGATCGCCGCGAGCACGAGTCGGCTTCGGCGCGCCCGCCTTTTTGTGTGCTCGTGAGCGTGTCGGGCGGGCCGCCTTCGAAGCGTTCGGGCTTCTGCACGCCTTTCTTGCCCGGGTACTTCAGCGTCTGCGGCGCCTAGCATCTTGTCGGCCTTCAGCGGCACGATGCACCCCGCCGCTGATCGTGACCGAGCGCGTCCCGCAGGTCGTATTCGATGAACGGGCCCGTTGTCACGGCGGGGTTCAGGGCGAGCGCCGACCTTCTTGGTGCTCTTGCTGATCCAGCCGAGCTCGCCGTTCGAGCGGCTTCGGTCTCGATTTCGCCGGCGGCGTGGCCTTTGCTCGTGCAGTGGTTGCCCGCCTGCTTCGCAGCCGGTGAACGCAGAGCGACCGTGCCGGCGAGCGTCTTCGACGTGGTCGATCGAGTCCCGCTGCCATGCTCGCCCGAGCATCTCAGCTGCGGTCCGGCTGCCGTTTCGAAGTTCGCCGACTGGCCGGAGCCGGTCGTGGTGAAGCCTGTCGCGCACGACGCCCGAGTGCCCATTCGTACTTGCCTTCGTGGCTCGGCGCTTTCGACCCGTGCAGTTCGAGTTGGTGAACGCCGCCGTGGTAGATCTTTTTGCCGTCCGACTTCTTCCAAGGGCCCGCCTTGCAGCGGCCGAATTCGGGTGGGGACTCGATCACCTGCGTGGTGCACGAGCGGCGTCGTTTCGTGCCCGACGTTGTCGATCGCCGTGCGCGTCGTCGTGACGGGGCCGACGTGTGCGGTGTATGATCGGCGACGCGTGCCGCTGGGGTCGCTCGCGAGCCCCGACTCCCGTCGGAAGCGGTGACGAGTGGCGGTCACGCCTGCTTCGGCCACGATCGCGCGGTGGCCGGGCATTCGATCGTGGAGGGTCGGCGGCGTGGCGTCGACGTGAACCGGCGAGCGAGCCGGCCGAGGAGACGTTGCCCGCCTTGTCGGCGACGGTGCCGCTGGCGGTGTGGCGTGCCGCTCGTTTGAACGTCTGGGGAGCAGTCGAGCGAGGAGGGTTCGACGCCGCTGCCCGGGCTGCCGTCGGCGAGCGCGGGGTCGCCGTTGGCGGTGAAGGAGACGGTGACGCTGTCCTTGAACCAGCCGCCGTTGCCGGCGAAGTCCGGCGCGCGCGAGGCGCTCGTGCGGTGGGCGCGGCCGGGCGGCGTCCTGTCGACCACGACGGGAGCCGAGGCGGGCGAGTACTCCGCTCGTCAGGCCGATCGACGGAGTCGCGAGCCCTGGACGCGGTAGACCCAGGTGCCTTCGTCCTCGCCGCCGCCTGTGAAGGCGTAGCTGAGCGCTCCGATGTTGGTGGCCACGGTCGACCACGTTTCAGCTGGGGCGTCGTGGTGCTGCAGCGTGTAGCTGAGGCCGAAGTACGTGCAGCGGGTCGGGGCCGCTCCAGCCGAGCGTGAAGAGGCCGGTCCTTGCGTCGGGTTCGCCCCGGCGGTGAGCGCCGGTGCGCCCGGGGTCGAGGATTCGATCACGGTCGTGCACGACTTGGTCGTTTCGAGGCCGAGGTGGGAGACGGCTGTGCGAGTGATCGTCTGTTCTCCCGCGTGGCTCGGTGTCGATCGGGACCGTGCCGCTGGGGTCGGTTTCCAGCCCGGAGTACGGGTCCGAGGCGGTCACCGTCGCTGTCGCGTTGCTTCCCGCCAGAGCCGTTGCGGGGCATCTCGATTTCGAGAGCTCGGCGGGGTGGCCTCGACCTGCACGGTCCGACAGCCCGGTGCCGAGACGTTGCCCACGTTGTCGGCCACCGTCCCGCACGCCGGTGTGCACGCCGCTCGTCGTGAAGGTCTGAGAGGCGGGGATCGACGCCGGATCGATGCCGCTCCCCGGACTGCCGTCGGAGAGGGTGGCGTCGGTGAATTTGCTGAACGACACTTTGACGCTGTCCATGTACCAGCCGCCGTTGCCGGCGTAGTCGGGGGCACGGGAGACGCTCGTCGAGGGCGGGAACGGCGGGGTCTCATCGACGACGACGGGCGCCGAGACAGGCGAGTATTCCGTGGTCTGGCCGTGAGTGGGGTCGGACCCCTGGACGCGGTAGACCCAGGTGCCTTCTTCCTCGCCGGCGCCGTCGAATGAGTAGCTGAGCGCTCCGATGGCGCCGGCCACGGTCGACCAGGTTCCGGTCGCCGCGTTGTGGTGCTGCAGCGCGTAGCTAAGGGTGAAGTACTGCAGCGGGTCATCCCCGGTCCAGCCGAGCGTGAACTGCCCGTTGCCGTTGGGGCTTGCTCCGGCGGTCAATTTGGGCGCACCGGGAGTGGGGTAGACCACCTGGGTGGTGCAGGAGCTTCGTCGTTTCGTGTCCGACGTTGTCGATCGCGGTCCGCGTGACCGTCTGCGGGCCCGTCTGCGTCGTGTCGATCGGGACGACTTCGCTCGGGTCGCTGGCGAGCCCGGACTCCCCGTCCGAGGCGGTGACGGTGGCGTGCACGCCAGCTTCGCCCACGAGCACCGGCTCGGGCAGGCGATTTCGAGTTTCGGCGGGGTGGCGTCCACTTTCACCGTGTAGCGTGCCGGCGGAGGAGACGTTGCCCGCGTAGTCGGCGACGGTGCCGCTGGCTAGGAAGGTGCCGCTCGTTTCGAACGTCTCGGGCGCCGTCAGCGAGAGCGGTTCGACGCCGCTCCCGGGACTGGCGTCGGGGAGCGCGGGGTCGCCGTTGGCGGTGAAGGACACGGTGACGCTGTCCTTGTACCAGCCGCCGTTGCCGGCGAAGTCGACCGGGCGCGAGGGCGTCGCGGTGGGGGTGTTCGGCGGGGTGCGATCGACCTTGACCGAAGCCGATTCGGTCGAGTAGCCGCTTTCGCCGGTTTCGTTGCTCTCGTTGACGCGGTAGGTCCACGTCCCCTCGGCCTCGGGGCTGCGGGCGGTGAAGGTGTATTCGCGTTTGCGAGAGGCCGCTCGCGACGGTGCTCCAACCGCCTTTTGGCGTTCTGGTGCTGCAGCGTGAAGCGCGCGCGCAGGGTGGGCGCCGGCTTCCAGCGAAGCGTGAAGCGGCCCTGGTTCGGCGTCGCCCCCTGCGAGAGGTGCGGAGCGGCGGGTGTGCCCGGGAGCGGGATCTGAACCGAGATCAGGCGCGCGAGCTGCTTCTGAAGGCCCACGGTGAGGCCCTTTTCGGCGTCTTTGGTGCCGGGCCCGTACCAGACCGTCTTTTCATCGTCCTGCAGGAGTTCGACTCCGTCGCCGTTCGCGATCGGTTCCGGCGTCGAGGTGATCGCAGTCCCACACGCCTTCGGCGACCAGCGGGATCGACGCGTTGAGCAGGACGGGTTCGTCTTCGGTTTCGCCGTCCCATCCCCACAGCTGGTAGCTCGTGTCGGAGGAGTTGGCTGTGCTGGCGAGGATGAGGTATTCGCCTTCAGCGTTCTTGCGGATCTGGCGGATGCTGAGGCCGACCAAAACAGCAGGTTCCACTCCAGCGGCGTGCCGAACGTCGCGTGGATGGTGGTCCCCGGGTTGCCGTCGGTGACCAGCGAGGAGAAGTTCGTGACGGGGATGACGAGCGCGCGGGTGCGGGCTTCGGGCCCTTCGGTGGGCTCGAGCGGGGCGCGGAAGGTCAAGTACGCTTCGGTGCTCGAGCCGGGTGCGAACTCGACACCCTGGATCTTGAATCCGTTGGGCGCCTCGCCCGCCTGACCGGGCGCGGTGGAGGCGGCCAGCCCCAGCGTGCCGCCGTTCGAGTTGTCCCATTCGACCAGGTCTTCGCGCAGCCCGTTGTAGCTGCCGACGTAGGTCAGTTCGGTGCTCGCGCCCGAGCCCGTGATGGTGGTGGCGAAGAGGGTGTTGTGGGACGGTTCGATGAGGACGCCTTTGTTGGTGCTGGCCTCGGAGCCGACCCAGTAGATGGTGTTGCCCGCCCGTGCGGGCCGAGTGGAGATTCACCTCCGTCGTTCCGTAGGGGAGCTGGCTGCCGAAGTTGAACGTCTTCACCGGGCGGCCCCGAGGTCGCGCTCGTGGTAGAGGCTGAGGACGTTCCAGCGTCGCCGGCGACGAGCATGTACCCGCCGCCCGACGTCGATCGAGCTGCCCGCGTCCCGGCGCCGGAGTAGTAGCGGTCGCTGGGATCGCCCTGGTATTCGGAGACCCCGTAGAGGACCTGCGTGCTCGTGAACACGCCGTTCGGCGCTTCCACGGTGAGCGGTGAGCTTTGAGAGGCCGAGGCGCCGGGCGTGACGGTCACCGTCCGTTCGCTGCCGGTCCGGTGATGGTGATCCCGCTCACGGCGGCCACCGATTCGTTGGAGGACGCGGCCCTCACCGTCAGTTCGCTGGCTGCGTAGGCGGTGTCCCAGACGGTGATCGACAGCGATCTGTTCGTCGGGTCGTCGAGTGCGGCGGGAAGCGCGGTTTCAGAAGCCGCGATCGTGGGTGCCGCGGGGGTGTGCCGCCGTGGCCGATTTCGGTTCCGGGCGCGAAGGCCACGCCGCGGAAGGCCTCGTTGGCGGGAGCCTGGCCGATTTCCGTCGGGATCCCGCTGAAGGTGCCGTTCGCGCCGCTGACGTCGGCGATCCGGTAGAGGGTTCCGCCCTTGGCCCGCCGCGGCGCGGGCGCTGGTGCGCGTAGAGCGACCACCTCGCCTTTGATGTCGTTGGCCGTCACCCCGGTGACTTCCGGGATTTCAACCGACCCGTGTTCGATCCATTTGCCGCCGCTCAGCCCGTACTTGACCACGGCGTTCCGCCGGTTTCTGGTCGGCGACGTAGAGCGTGTCGGGCGTGCTCGGGCTGCCTTCCCGACCGTGAGCAGGCTGTAGGCGTAGGGCTGTTCGGGTGAGGGCTTCGAACGGCAGGCTCGTGAAAGCCGTGCCTTTGGCGGTCGGAAGCCCGCTGCCGACGGTGACGATCGCCACTTTCCCTTCGATCGTGGGATCGGCCGAGGCGTAGAGCTGGCCGTCCACGACCTCCGCTTGGCGGACGTCGTGGTCGGCTTCGTTGAGCTGGGTGCCCGTCGATTTGCCGAGTTCCGCCTCGACCACCCCGCCGGTGGTTTTGGTGCCGGCGCCGCCGGCGTAGATGGCGCCCGCTTTGCATTCGGCCGCGGCGGCACTGCGGGCGTTGTTTTCGTTGGCGAAGTTCGTGAGCGCCGTCGTGGTGTTGATTTCCCCGTTGGGCGTCGACGAGCGCGACTACGCGCGGATGTTGGGCGGCTTTCGTTTTGGTGACTTTGACACTCGCCGGGCGGCGGTCGGCGTCGTAGCCGACGGTGAGCAGGCATTCGCCGTTGCCCGACAGCGTCAGCTGCCCGTCTGAGGTCGCCGAGCCGCTGTCGAGCAGCCGGTGGTTGGAGCCGCTGGTGGTTGTCGGGAGCGGGAGCGTCGCTGCGAGACCACCGACCGGTTCGTACTCGTTGAGGTAGACCGGCGTCGCCGAGCTCGTAAGCGCTTCCGCGCCACCGTTGCCATCGCGCTCGACCACGACGTCGCCTGCCGTGAGGGAGGTGGCACCCGCCTGTCCGCTGAAGCCGAGCGTCGCGGCTGCGATCGCGAGCAGGACCACAAACGAGCGTGCAAACACGCCACTCGAACCGCCCGACGCCCAAGCCATGCGTGACCCCCCAAGAGCTCTCCAGAAGACGACCGGTCGGCCGCGGCGGCGAGCGTATCAGCGGATGGCATCTTCAAAGAGGTTCTAAGAGTCTTTATCGATACCACTTTCCGCACCGGCTATGGGGCGTCGCTTATGGCGCAACCCAGGGTGCCCGATCGCGGTAACCCCGGTGTTCCGTCAGGCCAGGATCGGCTCGCGCGATCACGCAGCGCGGCGGCCGCACCCTTTCGGTGGCGCCGTAGACTCGCGGCGCGATGCTCCTCTACGACTCGCAGGTGTCGGGCAACTGCTACAAGGTGAGGCTGCTGCTCGCCCACCTCGGCCGCGACTACGAGCGGCGCGAGGTGGACGTCGTCGACCGCTCCGATCGCGCGGAGCTCCTCGGAGATGTCAACCCCGCGCTCCGCGTGCCGACGCTCGTCCTCGACGACGGACGGCCGCTCGCCGAGTCCAACGCGATCATCTGGTTCCTTGCCGACGGCACCCCCTGGCTGCCGAGCGACGGGTTCGCGCGGGCGAAGGTGCTGCAGTGGCTGTTCTTCGAGCAGTACAGCCACGAGCCGTACATCGCCGTCCTGCGCTTCTGGCTCGCGGTGGCGCGAATGCGACCGCCGCAGAGCGAGATCAACGCCAAGCTCGCGGGCGGCAACGCGGCGCTCGAAGCGCTGGAACGCGGGCTCGGAACGAGCGCCTTCCTCGTCGGGGACGAGTGCACGATCGCCGACATCGCGCTCTACGCCTACACGCACGTGGCGGACGAGGCGGGCTTCGACCTGGGCGAGCACCCGGCGATCGTGGCGTGGCTCGATCGCGTCGCCGCGGAGCCTTCGCACATCCCGATCACTGCTTGAGGCGTATGCGCTCGAATGAGCCGACGGTGGGCGAGCAGGATAACTACACGGGGAGGCGCTGGCGAGCGGCAAACGCCGCCCGCGGCGCCGATGCCTCCTCAGCCGCAGGTCATGTGCACCTTTTCGAACGCGACGGTGAGTTCGCCCTTGGCGTTCGTGCTGATGTGTTCGGTGATGTGAGCGTTGATCGTCGAGCCGTCCGAGCCGGTCAGGTGGAATGTGCCCGTGCTGTGTTCCACCGAGTTCTTGTGGTTGAGCGACACCCGAACCAGGTGGTGAAGTGCCCGGAGGCGGAGACGCCGCCCGGGAGTTCCGGCGTGAACGTCGCGGTGCCCTCGAACGTCCCGGTCACCCACAGCTCGCCGTCGGCCTGTTCGGTGACGTGGACTTTGCCGTTCTTGGCGAGAGCGGTCAGCGTGCCGGGTGCGCCCGTGCACGGGTTCGGCGATTCTTCCGAGAAGGCGATTTCGTTGCGGAAGTGTTCGGTGATGGTTTCCGTCCCGGCTCCATGTCCCGGGTTTGCGACGGCCGATCACGCCGAGAGCAGTACGAGCGTGGCCGACATGGCGGCGCAGCGGGCAATGTGTCGGATCATCTGATCCCCCCTTTTCCTTGGGTTCTGCGGCCGCGGCCGCGCGTCTTACGCGGCATGGGCGGCCGGCAGCAATTTGTCGCCGATCACCCTACAGCTCCGCGGATCTGGCGCGGGGAGTCGGCTGTCTGGCCCCAGGGGGAACACGGGACGGCGATAGATGCGGTTGAAGGTGTAGGTGTGGCGGTAGACGAGGTCCGCGCTGACGCCGATTTCGAGCCAGTACATCTGCGCACGAGCCCTGGGCTGAACTGCGACCAGTAGTGGCCTCCGTCGGAGCTCTTGATGATCAGCGTGCCGACCCCTGCCGCGCGTGCGCGGGCGGTGACCGCAGCGGCGCTGGCGCCGTCGGATCTGCTCACGTACCAGATCCACATGGAGCGACCGCGTATCGGGCTCACGGACGCCCGCGCGCTGGCCGGGGAGAGCCAGTCGAGCGCACCCAGCGCAGCGACGATCAGCAGCGCCGCCGAGTTGCGCAGCGTTGCCGAACGACCGTCGCAAGCTCTCCCCCTTGCGATCGCCGCGCAGGGACCCGTCGGCGCTGCGCGGCTGCAAGCGGTCAAGCCTGCTCGCGGCACTCGGACGGGAGACGGAGAGGGCGGGATTCGAACCCGCGATGGAGTTGTAACCCCATACTCGCTTAGCAGGCGAGTGCCTTCAGCCGCTCGGCCACCTCTCCTGGCACAGGCGCACCCAAGTCTAGACGGTGTCGCGAGGGGCGAAGGCGGTCGCAGCCGACGCTGACGAGGCCCTCCGGCAGGCGCGCGGCGAGCGCGTAGCATCTCGTGCGGAAGGGTGGCAGAGCGGTTGAATGCGGCGGTCTTGAAAACCGTTAGGCGGCGTTGAGTCGTCTCGGGGGTTCGAATCCCCCCCCTTCCGCTGTAGAGCCGAATCCCACACCCGCTGTGGGTTCACGCACGGCGAACGTCGGACATCTCACGGCGCCATGATCGCCGTCGGCTGCGCGGTGGCATTGCGCGGCCGCGGCGGCGATGCGATGGCCGCCGGGGGCGCGGGCAGCGCCCCCGGCGAGGTCCGCTCAGGTTGCGGCGGCTACGGTTTCGACGTCAGCCACGGCGTGAAGTTCACCGTGCCGATGGCCGTGTCGCATTTCATCGTGTTTGGTCCCGTGGAGCAGCCCCACCAGTTGTTCTGCGGCTTCTACCACCGTGCCGGTTTCGCCGTTCGCGCCGGTCGTGTTCCCCTGGATCGTGTTGCTCGACGCGGTAACCGTCGCCTGGCCGCCTTCGGGTTGGCCTTCGGTCGGCTTGGTCTGCGTAACGAACAGTCCCGTCCCGTCGTTCAGCAGATGGTTGCTCGCCAGCGTCGCGGTGACGTCGCCGAAGGCGAAGCCGAGCTGGTCGGTCGTGATGTAGGCACCGAACGTGCCCGCCGGGTCGCTCGTTTTCGCGCCGGTGCCGTCGATCTTGTTCTTGTCGAACGTCGGCCCCTGCCCGGAGACGGCGCTGCCGAACGCGGCGAGTCCCACATAGCAGCCGGTGATCCGGTTGTTTTCAACCGTCGCCGAGACGTACGGCACGAACACGAAGATCCCGTAGCCGTTTTCCTTGCACTGCGAGATCTTGTTGCCGGCGATCACATCGGCGACGCCCCCCGAGCCGCCGTTGTTGTCCGTGTGGACGCCGCTGCCCGATGCGGTGACGGTGTTCTTCACATACTGCGTCCCCTTCGACCAGTTCGACGAGATCGCGTCGTTGGCTTTGGACACGCGGTTCTTTTCCATCACGCCGGAGCCTTCGAAGTTGAACATGGCGATCGACGCTTCTTCGCCCTGGACGTTTTCAACCGTGTCGCGGCTGAAGTTGAACGTTCCCCCGGAGGACGCGTAGATCCCGCGTAGGTACACATCGGACACCTTCACCTTCGACACCGCGAGGTTGTTGAACGTCCCCATCAGGTGGTTGGTGATGATCCCGTTGCGGGCGTCGATGTCCTTGCCTTCCACCACCACGCCGCTCGTGAGCGTGGGGTTGTCGCCCTCGAGTGTCAGCTTCGTGATCGTGACGTTGTTCGCCTGTACGAGGATGATGTTGCTCGCCGCTCCTTCGCACAGCGATCCGGGTGAGCAGATCGGGTTGGATGTCCCGGGCTCGATCACCGCGGCGCCCATCCCCTTCAGCGTCAGGGGCCTGTCGACGACGACGTTTTCGCGATAGGTGCCCGCGCCGATCGTGAGCGTCTGGCCGCTCGTGGCTGCGTTGATCGCGGACTGGATGCTCGAGAAGTCGCATCCGCTCGGGCACACATTGGGGCTCATCGCCGACGCCGACCCGGCAACAGTCAAGCACCCCGCCACGACCGCGAGGCACAGCAGCGCGGTCCGAATCCTCCCTCTCATGGTTCCCTCCAAGGCCCTTGCTCTCCCCTCGTACACGAGGGCGTCGGGGCATGGTACGGGACTTGCCGCCGCTCGTACAGCGCCCGCCGCGCTGCGTCGGGCACTCGCGGCTGGCGCGGCGGGCGCCTTCCGGCCTTCAACAGGCGCCTGCCTCGGCCGGCGCGCGACGCGCGGCGCGCTGCGGCGGCCTCAGCGCGTGAAGCGCGCTCCGCCGGCGTGCCCCGACGCGCGCTCGCCTGACGCCGGCACAGGACTGCGGGCGACCCCCAGTCGGGCGGTCTCGCGCTCCACGAGTCGCCCGCGCACGATCGCGATCGGCTTCTGCGGGCGATCGAGCGCGAGCGAGGCGCCGAGCTGCCAGAGCTCCTCCCAGCGCCCCGCTTCGGACTCGTGGTCCGGGGAGCCGGGATCGACGCGGTCGAGCACCGACACGAGCCCACGCCCGAAGCTCAGCCGCTGCTGCCGTGTGCCCTCTCGTTCGAGGCGGTGGCCGACCCTCATCACCGTCTGCTCCCAGCGGGGATCCTCGACGTCGTGAAGGTGCAGCGGCCGCGGCCGCCGCTTCCAGATCACGCTGGGCCTCGTGCACAGAGCGCGTGCGATCCGCGCCTTCGTCGCGGGGAGCGGCTCGCCGCGCCCCGACTCGATCGCGCTCCACGTGCTGCGAGCGACCCCGGCGAGCCGGCCGGCCTGCGCCTGGCTGAGGCCGCGCTCCGTGCGCAGCCTGTGGATGACTTCCGCTGGGCGTTCCATGCCGAGGCGCGGATGATGCCGAACGCTGCGGACGGATCGCCGCGCGCACCTCGCCGCCGGGCGGCTCTACACTCACCACCATGGCGCTTCCGCCCGGCCCGCCGGGCCCGGCCCCGCTCACGATGGTGCGCTTCGCGCGACGGCCGCTCGACGCGCTGCGCGCCTGGTATGAGCGCTATGGCGAGGTCTTCTCGATCAGGATGACCGGCTTCGGTACCGGCGTCTACGTCGCCGACCCCGAGTCGATTCGCGAGCTCTTCACCGGCGACCAGTCCGATCTGCTCGCCGGCCACGCGAACTCGTTCATGGAGCCGGTCCTCGGCCCCCACTCGGTGCTCATACTCGACGGGCCCGAGCACCTGCGCCAGCGAAAGCTGCTGCTGCCGCCGTTCCAGGGGTCGCGTGTCGGGGCCTTCCGCGACATCATCCGCGAGGTGGCAGAGCGCGAGCTCGCCGGCTGGCGCTCGGGCGAGCGCCTCGTGCTGCGCGAGCGGATGCGGGCGATCACGTTCGAGGTCATCTGCCGCGCGGTCTTCGGTGTCACCGAGGCCGAGCGCGTGCGGCGCCTGCGCGAGGTGCTCGTCGCCGTCATCGACAGCAGCCCGATCTTCATGATCTCGCGCACTGCCCGCACCGACCTCGGTCCGATGAGCCCTGGCGGGAGGTTCGCTCGCCGCCTGCACGCCGCCGACGAGCTTCTTCTCGAGGAAATCGAGCGCCGCCGTGGCGAGCGCGACCTCGACGATCGCACCGACGTCCTCTCCCTGCTGCTGCGCGCGCGCGACGAGCAGGGCAGGGGGATGACAGACGCCGAGCTGCGCGATGAGCTGTTCACGATGCTCGGGGCGGGACACGAGACGACCGCAACAGGCCTCGCCTTCGCCTTCGAGCTGCTGATGCGGAACGCGTCGGTGCTCGCGCGGCTGCGCGATGAGATCGCCGCCGGCCGTGACGATGACTATCTCGACGCGGTCGTCAAGGAGACGCTGCGGCTGCGTCCCGTCATCGACGGAGCTGAGCGCACGCTCACGGCCCCGCGCACAGTCGCCGGCTGGGATCTGCCGCCCGGGATCAACGTGTATCCCGCGATCGCGATCGTGCACATGCGCGAGGACATCTACCCCCGCGCCTACGAGTTCCGCCCGGAGCGCTTCCTCGAGGAGGATGCCGAGTCCTACACGTGGCTCCCGTTCGGCGGCGGGATCAGGCGCTGCATCGGCGCCGCGCTCGCCCAGGCGGAGATGGCAGAGGTGCTGCGCGTGGTGCTCGGAGCGGTCGAGCTGAGCCCGGTGCGGGAGCGGCCGGACCCGGTGGTGCTGCGCGGGATCACGCTCGCTCCCAAGCACGGGGTCCCGGCGGTCGTCGAGGGGCGCCCGGCGGCGGCCTCGCGCAGCCGGGCGGGAGCGCTTGCGGCGTCGCCGGGAGCAGCGCCCGCGCGGGTTCCCGCGGCTGCCTGAGCGGCTCGCGAGCCCTGAGGCGCGCCGATCGCGGAGCTCCGCAGTCGCATGCACCAACGCCGCCACGCTGCGCACGACCCGGGTTCCGTATCAGCGGTTGCGTGCGAGGATCTGGCGCGCGGCGCGCTCGCCCGTCTCCACAGCACCCTCGAGAAAGCCCTGATTGGCGATAGAGGTGTGCTCGCCGGCGAAGTGGATGCGTCCCTCGGTCGCCGCGGCGAGGGCGCCGTACGTGGACGCCTGGCCCACGCGGTAGAAGGAGTAGGCCCCCTGCGCCCACGGGTCGAGCGCCCAGTGGTCCTCGTACGCCCTGCCCGTGTACGCGGCTGTCGTGCCTGGGAAGACCTGCTCGATCTGCCCGAGCAGCCAGGTGACGTCACCCGCCGGAGCCGCGGAATGCCCGCTGCCGCCCAGCCCGGACCTCCCCACGCGGCCGCCGGGGAAGCCCAGGAACAGCGCCGGGCTCGCGTCGGGGCCGAGCGGGACCGAGTCGTCCCAGGCGCAGCAGAACCCGTCCCACTCGCTGTACGTCGCTCCACTGAAGCCGAGGGCGGGCCATGTCTTGCGCGCGAGTTCGAGGTGGATCTTCGCGTTCGAGCCCATCCCGAGCGGTTCTGATCACCTTCTTCTTCGTCGCCGAGAGACCGGATTTCGCGAGATCGACATCGCGGAGCCCGCTGAACGGCAGCGCGAGCACGACGAAGTCGGCGGTCACATCCAGCGAGCTCGCTCCGACGGCGAACGTGAGCGTGGTCGAGCGATCGGCGTTGGCACGGAGCGCCACGAGCTCGTGGCCGTGCCGCACGGCTCCTTCGGGCAGTTGCGCAACCATCCCCGCGACGAGCTGGTCGTTTCCGCCGACCACGTGGTAGAGCTCGTCGTCCCCGGGCAGCGGCAGGAGCGCCGAGCGGGGTTTGCCGGCCGTGAGTTCGATCAGATCGAGCGCCGACATGTCCGCCGGGTCCCCGCCGTTCTCGGTGACCGTGTTCGCCATCATCAGCCTGCCGAAGCGGCTGTGCGAGCCGATGTCGGTGCTGTCGAGCCACTCGGGAACCGACATCGCGTCGAGCTGTTCTTCGCCCGTGCCGTTGTGCAGCATGTGGCGCGCCGAGCGGAATGCCGCGTAGCCCACGTCGCTCCAGTCGCGCGTGGCTTCGGACTCGGTGTAGTAGGCGCCGCCGATGAAGAACACCTCGGAGCCCGCAGACAGGTCGCCTCCGTTCACAACCTCTTCGGCGAGCCCCAGCCGGGCGGCGAGCGCACGAATCGACAGCTGGTTCGAGTTGATGAAGGAGCCCCCATGCTCGGTGATCAGCCCGGATGCGAAGAAGTCGCGCAGGGTCCAGCAGCGCCCGCCCGCCCGCTCGCTGTTCGCCTCGTACACGGTCGCCGCGAGGGGTCCGGGCGGGCCGCCGGTCCAGAGCTCGTGCGCGCAGCGAAGCCCCGCGAGCCCGGCGCCGACGATCGCGATCCGCGGCGCGCCTCTCGCCGCCGCCGGTGACAGCGCGCGCGCAAGCGCCCGTGCGGGCTGCGTCGCCGCCACGACTCCGCCGGCGAGCGCGGCACCCGCCGCGAGCAGCTCGCGCCGCGTGTGTCCGCGCCCTGCCGTGGCGCTCTGCTCGCCGGAGGAGCCGCCCGGGCCGAGGACCTCTTCGAGTGGGATGCCGCGCCGCTCCGACGCGGCATGGGCGTCGAACATCTGCTGCGCCGCCGCCATGCCGGGGCTGCGCGCCCGGCGACGCGCGTACCGGCTACCGATGCGTCCTGCGTTCATCAAGCGCCTCCCGCCATCGTGGCGGCCAAGGACTCTACGCCCGACCGGCACACGCCCGCCTCAGCGCGCCGTGCAGGCGGATGCAGGCGGCTCGTCGCCCAGCAGGTAGCGCGGCCCCGACCCGAGCGCCCGTGCTCGGTCCTCCGGGTTGTAGAGAGAGCAGCGCCGAAGCGACAGGCAGCCGCAGCCGATGCACGAGCTGAGGTCGTCGCGCAAGCCTTCGAGCAGCCCGATCTGCCCTTCCAGGCGCGCGCGCCACGAGCGCGACAGGCGCTCCCAGTCGGCCTTCGTGGGCACCCGTTCCGAGGGCAGCGAGGACAAGGCCCTCGCCGATCTCGTCGAGGCTCAGGCCCACCCGCTGGCCGACGCGGATGACGGCGACGCGGCGCAGCACGTCGTTCCTGTAGCGGCGTTGAGAGCCCGTGCTCCGCTCGGCCTCGATCAGGCCCTTGCGTTCGTAGAAGCGCAGGGCCGAAGCCGACACCCCCGTTCGCGCGGACACCGCCCCGATCGTGAGCCACCGTTCCACATCGTCCCCCTTGACTTGAACCTTGGTTGAGGTTCTAGCGTAGGGCCGATGGCAGTCGAGACGGCGTCCGGGCAGCGTCCCCGTCCTCAAGGACTCTGGTCCCCGCAGGTGCGCGGGCTCACCTGCGGCCTCGTGCTCGGCGCCACCGTCATCGCAGCGGAGGCGCTGGCGGTCGTGACGATCGCGCCGGGTGTCGTGAGGGACCTCGGCGGGCTTCGCCTCTACGGCTGGATCTTCACGAGCTTCATGCTCGCGAGCCCGGTAGGGGCGGTGGCGGGCGGGAAGGCGGCCGATCGCGGGGGGCCCGCGCGGCCGTTCCTCGGCGGCCTCGCGCTGTTCGCCGCCGGACTGCTCCTCGCCGGCGGCGCGACGTCGATCGGCGTGCTCCTGCTCGCGCGCACGATCCAGGGGCTCGGTGCCGGGGCCGTCGGCGCCGTCTCCTACGTCGCGGTCGGGCGCGCCGTCTCCGAGTCGCTGAGACCGCGGATGATGGCTGTGCTGTCGAGCGCGTGGGTGCTCCCGGGCCTGATCGCTCCGGCGGCGAGCGCCGCCGTGGCATCCGTGCTCGGTTGGCGCTGGGTGTTCCTGGGGCTGCTCCCGCTCGTCGTGCTGGCGGCGCTGCTCGCAGCGCCCGCGCTGCTCGAGCTCGGCGCGCCGGAGCGCTCGAAGCCCGCAGCGGAGCATCGCCTCCGGCACGCGCTCCTCGCCGTCGCCGGGATCGCGCTGGCGCTCGCCGGTCTCGGCGCCGGTGCCGGGGCGGCTTCGTTCGCGATGGTGGCTGCGGGGGCGTGCGCGGGGGTGGCGGGGCTGCTCCGGGTGCTTCCCGCGGGGACGCTCGGGGCGCGCCCGGGCCTGCCGGCGGTGATCCTCGGCCGCGGACTTCTGACGTTCGCGTTCTTCGGCGCCGACTCGTTCATCGCGCTCACGATCACGGCGGTCCTGCATCGCGGCACCGGCGCGGCGGGCGTCGCGATCACAGCGTCCACGCTCGCCTGGAGCGCGGGAGCGTGGCTGCAGGTGCGACTCGGCCGCAGCGTCGAGGGCCGCCGGCTGGTTCGCGCAGGCCTGGCGCTTCTGCTCGCGGGAATCGCCGGGATGATCGCCTCGCTCGCTCCCGGCGCGCCGATCGCGGCGCCCGTCGCGGCATGGACGCTCGCGGGGGTGGGCATGGGTCTCGCCTATGCGCCCACTTCGCTGATGATGCTGCGCGAGGCGCGCGCCGGCCGTGAAGGCTGGGCGGCGGCATCGCTGAACCTCGCCGACGTGCTCGGAACGGCGCTGGGGGCCGGCATCGGCGGCGCCGCGATCGCCGCAGGCTTCGCCAACGCCTGGCCGCTGACGACGTCGCTCGCCATCGCGTTCTCCGCAGCGGCGGGCGCAGCAGTCGCAGGGCTCGCGCTCGCGGGACGGCTTCCCGCCACGCTTCCCGCGAGCACCCCCGCCGCTGCGGCGAAGGTCGCTCCCGCGCGCGAGGAGAGCGCACCCGTCGTCGCGGCGGCGAGCACCCCGGCAGGCGCGCGATGACGGCAGGGCAGTCGCGCGAGCAGCTCGGCAGGCGCCTGCCGGCGCGCGGCCGGGGAGCAAGGACGGGCCACCACCTGCAATGCTCACAAGATGGGTGGGGGACGCAGGCGGCTCGCAGCCGCCGCGGGGTTCGGCGCTCTGTTGACCGGATCGGGCACGGCGCACGCTGCGGCGAGCCGCGCTCGGGCATCGTCGAGGGAGCCGTGAGCGCGGCCGGTGGGGTGGCCGTACCGTACGCGGTGGTGCAGGTGGCTCCCGACGGAGCCCGCGCGCTCGCCGACGCGAGCGGGCGTTTCTCCGTGCGCCTGAGGGCGGGACGCCACACGCTGTCCGCCGCGTGGCCGTTTCTCGACGGCGGGCCGCTGAGCCGCACCGTCCACGTGCGCGCGGGCGCCCGCGCGCACGTGGATCTGCCGCTCCCGCCCACGTTCCTGCCCGAAGGCATCGCGGCGAGCAACACCGAGCGCGATCTCGGCTATCTGAACGGCGAGCGAAGCCGCTGGGGCATGCCCGACGGCGTGCGCGCCAACGCGGACTGGTCGGCAGCCTGCGCTGCGCACGATCGCTTCCTCGCCGCGCAGGGGCTGCTGTCACACGTGGAGGCGCCCGCGGCGCCCGGCTAGTCGCCGGGCGGCGCGTGGGCAGGCGAGCGCAGCGATCTCGCCTCGTCGCCGTGGACCGCCGCCGCCAACCCCTGGGAGGACGCACCGATCCACCTCCAGCTGCTGATGAGCCCCGAGCTGTCGAGTGTGGGGATCGATGACGCCGGCGGGCAGGTCTGCATGACCACCTGGCCGGGGATGGTGCCTCCACCCGTTCCCGCGGGCACGGTCCTCACTTATCCCGGTGACGGCACGAGCGGCCTGCCGCCCGCCGAGCGCGCCGAAGAGCTGCCGTTCGTCCCGGGGGAAGCCGTCGGCGTGCCCCTCGGTACGGTCGCGGGACGCGAGCTGTTCGTCTACGAGATCGGGGCGCTCGCGCCGCTCGGCGGGGTGCTGCACGGCCTCGGCGTGTGGATCGGGTCAGCCTCGCTGCGCTCGAGCGAGGGCTCGGTGCCGATTCGCTGGGTGGACTCGAGCACGCCCGGGATGGGCTCCTACCTCGCCGGGGCGATCATCATCCCGCTCAACCCGCTCGTGCCGGACACCCGCTACACGGCTGAAGTCGAGCTGCGCGCGACCGAAGACATCCCGCCGGTCACCCACAGCTGGAGCTTCACCACCGGCGCCTGGAACCCGTCGGGCCGCTGGCCCTCGGGCGCCCCCGGCGAAGGGCTCGCGCCCGCTCCGGACGGCGCCGCGCAGATCGCCCCGCGTGTGGCGCTCACGCGGGCTGCAGGTGGTTCCGCTGCCCACCGTCGCGCGCTCCCGGGGCACGGCGTCCTCGCGGCGCGCAGGCGCGATCGTGAGCTACCGCGACTCGGTTGCGGGCACCACCCAGCTCACGCTGCTCCTACGCCGCCCCGACGGCGCCACGCCCTGCTCGGCGCTCGTCGACGGGGTCTCCGCGGCGGGTCCGTGCGCCGGCGCCGTCGCCGTCTACTCGCTCTACCACCACGATCGCGCGGGCGTGAACCGCTTCCGGATCCGCTGGCCGGCGAGCATCGGCGCCGCTCCGGGCGGCACCTACGAGCTGCAGGCGGTGGCGCGCCTGGCGCGGGGGACGAGCCCGCCCGTGGCCGTGCCGCTTGCACTGCCGCGCCCGTGAAGCGGTCGTAGGCGGTTGATCGCCCCGCTGGGCGCTGGTACTGTTCGCGCGGCGGATCACGGCCTGATCGGTGCGGTTGCTGCACCGTCGCCGGTGCGCCCGCGCGAGGAGGGAATGCTCCGCCGAGCTGCGTCCAGCTCGAGCGGCGCTTCTAGTCGACGGAGGGGGTGCGGGATGGCACGGATGACGAGGCGCAGTCGAGCGGCTTCTGCCGCCGAGGGCGCGGGCGAGGGCCGTCCGCCGCACCGGCGCCGCCCGGCGTTGCTGCGCCCGTTCGTGCTCGCGCTCGCCGGCCTGCTCGTCGCCGCCACGCCATGGGAGGCGCGGCGTGGGCGGGCTCGCAGCGCTCGACCTCGCCCGCGGGCGCGAGCGCATCCGCCGATGCCCTGCTCGCGCCGATCCCGAGTGGCGCGCTCTCCACGGGCGGGGATGCCGTGAAAGCGCGGCCGAAACACAGGCGCCCGAAAGTCACCAAACAGCCGGCCGATGCCGTGGTGCTCGTAGGCGCCACGGCAACGTTCGAATCCACGGCGTCGGGCACGCCGAAACCCACCGTCCAATGGCAACGCTCACTCGACGGCGGGAGCACCTGGAGCAACGTCGCAGGGGCCACCTCCACGACGCTCACGATCACGAACGTGAACTTGCTCTGCGACGGCTCGAAATACCGAGCGGTCTTCACAAACACGCCGGCACAGGCGACGAGCAACGCCGCGACTCTGACGGTCCGGAGACCGCGCCTTCCATCACCCAGCAGCCCTCCTCGCAGGCGGTGAGCACCGGCGAAACCGCGACATTCACGGCCGCGAGCCTTCGGCAAACCGACGCCGACGGTGCAGTGGGAACTGTCAACCGACGGAGGCGGCACGTGGAGCGCGATCCCTGAAGCGACGTCCACGACGCTCTCGGTGCCCAACACGACCGTCGCGGAGAGCGGCCAGAAGTACCGCGCGGCATTCACGAACGTCGCCGGCGAAGCCAAGACGGCGGCGGCGACCCTCACCGTCGGGAGAAACCCGGTCGTCACCCAGCAGCCGGTGTCAGACACCGTCGAAGAAGGGCAGAGCGCGAGCTTCGAAGCGGCCGCCAGCGGTATCCCCGCCCCGACCGTGCAGTGGGAAGTGTCGACGAACGGCGGCGAGCACGTGGAGCGACGTCGCGGGGGCCACCTCCGACCTGCTGACGATCGCCTCCACGACGACCTCGCAGAACGGCAACGAGTACCGCGCGACGTTCACGAACGCGCTGGGCAAAGCCACGACCGAAGCCGTCACGCTCACAGTTCACAAGGCGCCCGCCGTCACCAAACAGCCCGTCGACCAGACCGTCGACGAAGGCGAATCGGCGGTCTTCGAAGCCAGCGCCTCGGGCTTCCCCGCGCCCACCGTGCAGTGGGAAGTGTCCACCGACGGCGGCTCCACGTGGAGCCCGATCGAAGGCGCCACCTCGAACACACTGACGATCCCCTCGACGACGACCGCGCAGAGCGGCTACGAGTACCGCGCCGTCTTCACGAACGACGCCGGGACAGGCCACGAGCAACGCCGCCACGCTCACCGTCGCTCGCGCCGCCCGCCGTGACCGAACAGCCTGCCTCGACGACCGTGCTCGCCGGCGAAACGGCGGTGTTCGAAGCGGCGGCGAGCGGCGTGCCCGGCGCCGACGGTTCAGTGGGAAGTGTCCACGAACGGCGGCAGCACGTGGAGCCCGATCGAAGGCGCCACCTCCACGCAGCTGAGCATCCCGGGCGCGAAAGAATCCCAGAGCGGCAACGAGTACCGCGCGGTCTTCACGAACACCGCGGGCAAAGCCACGAGCAACGCCGCGCGTCTCACGGTCGCGAGCGACGAAGTTCGACGCGGTCGCCTGGGGTCAGAACACGTTCGGCCAGCTCGGCAACGGTACGATCGAAGAATCGAACAGCCCGGTGCCCGTCACCGGCCTGCACTTCGTCACGTCGGTCTCCGCCGGCAAGCGCTTCAGCCTCGCGCTGCTCGCCGACGGGAGCGTGCAGGGCGTGGGGCAGCAACGTCTCCGGCCAGCTCGGCGACGAAAGCAACACCACGAGCCACGTGCCGGTCGAAGTGATCGGCCTGAGCGCGGTCAAATCGATCTCCGCCGGCGGACCGCGTTCGCCCTCGCGCTGCTCGCCACGGGCGAAGTGGAGAGCTGGGGCGAAAACGAATCCGGGCAGCTCGGCACGGGCGACACCAGCGAACGGACGGTGCCTGTCGCGGTGAAAAGGCTGAAAAACGTGAAGTCCGTCTCGGCGGGTGCCGACCACAGCCTCGCGCTGCTCTCCAACGGCACGGTGATGGCCTGGGGGAACAACGAACTCGGCCAGCTCGGCACGGGCAACACCAAATCGAGCAACGTGCCCGTCGCGGTGAAAGGGCTCAGCGGCGTCACCGCCGTCGCCGCGGGCGGCAACTTCAGCCTCGCGCTGCTCTCCAACGGCACCGTCAAGGCGTGGGGGAGCGACGAAAACGGGCAGCTCGGGGTGCCGCCGCCCGAAGAAGGCTTCAGCGACGTGCCCTTGCAGGTGACCTCGCTCAGCGGCATCACCGCGGTCGTCGGCGGGGGCCAACCACGCGCTCGCGCTGACCTGCTCCGGCACCGTGATGGCGTGGGGCGAAGACAGCCTCGGCGAGCTCGGCGACGGCACGTTCGAAAGCGGGTCCAAGGAAACCCCTGTCCAAGTGAGCGGGCTCACCGGCGTGCAGGCGATCTCCGCCGGCAGCCAGGACAGCGCCGCGCTGCTCGGCAACGGCACGCGTGATGACGTGGGGGATCAACAAATTCGGCACGCTCGGCGACGGCACGAGCGGCGACCCGAGCGCCGTCCCGGTGACGGTGAACGGCATCACGAAGGTGGCGAGCGTGAGCGCGGGCGGAACGCAGATGCTCGCCTACGGCGAACCGATTCCCACCGTCACGAGCGTCAGCCCGAAAGTCGGGCCGACAACCGGCGGGCACCACCGTGACGATCACCGGCGTCAACCTCGCCGGGGCGAGCGTCGGTGAAGTTCGGCGCGAACTCGGTGACGCCCCGTGAACGTCACGTCCGACGAGCCTCGAAGCGACGTCGCCCGCCGGCAGCGGCACCGTCGACATCACGGTCATCACACCCGCGGGCACGAGCAGCCCCGTGAGCGCCGACCGCTTCAGCTACGAGGCGGTGCCCGCGATAACCAAACTGTCGCTGAAGACGGGCCCGAGCGCCGGCGGCACGTCGGTGACGATCACGGGCACCGAACTGGGCGGCGTGACCGGCGTGAAGTTCGGCTCGGTGAGCGCGAGCACGTTCACCGTCGTATCCGGCCACGAGCCTCACGGTGGTGTCCCCGCCGAGCGTCGCGGGGCAGGTCGACGTGACCGTCTCGAACCTCGCCGGCACGAGCGCGATCACGAGCAAGGACCACTTCAAGTACACGCCGGCGGTGGAAGGCGTCTCGCCCTCCGGCGGGCCGGCGCTCGGCGGCACGAGCGTCACCGTCACGGGTACCGGGTTCGCCCCGGGTAGCGGGACGACGACCTTCAGGTTCGGCAAAAAGAAAGCGACGGGCGTCGTCTGCGCGAGCAGCTCCAGCTGCACGATGACAGCGCCCCCGGGCATCGGAACCGTCGATGTGACCGCGCAGGTGGGCAAGGGCAAGAGCTCCGTCAACGCGCCCGCCGATCAGTACACCTACAGCTAGCCGGCTTTCTCCCCCGACGGCACAGCACCGCTCGCGGCGGCGAGGTGCTGCTCGCGGCAGTGCTCGCTGCAGAAGTACAGCGTGCCGCCGTCCGCCGCGAGCGCAAGCGCGCGTGCCCGGTCCACCTTCATGCCGCACACCGGATCGGTGGCGCCGCGCCGCAGGGTGAGCGCGAACAGAGCGCCGAACACGATCAGGCCGAGGACGTTCGTGTAGAGCTTGTAGTCGAGCGACACTTCCCCGAAGACGTCTGCGCGGCTCGGCCTGCTCGTCGGGATCAGGCCCGCTGCCGAGAAGATCGCGTCGGTCAGCGCTGCCGCCAACACGATCGCGACAAACATCAGCAGGGTGATCCGCCAGGCGAAGCGCCCGCCGTAGTACTTGCGATAGATCAGCACGATCGGGAGCACGATCAGGTCCGCGAAGAGGAACCCGAGGACCCCGCCGAAGCTGATCCCACCCGACCACAGCACGGCTGCCACGGGCACGTTGCCGACCGAGCAGACGAACGTCAGCACGGCGATGATCGGTCCCACGATTACGTTCTCGAGCAGCCGCGGCGCCGCGGGAGCGCTCTCGATGAACAGCGAGTTGAAGAAGTCGTTGCCGAGCAGCCCGATGAAGCCGGCGATGACGAACCCGAGCAGCACCTCCTTCCACACCATCGCCCAGTCGTTACGGAAGTTGTGAGCGACGTCGGACCACGCCTCGAGCGAACGCAGCCGCCGGCGCATCGGCAGGCGCGACTGCGCCGAGGCGTGCTGGTGCCCGCTGTCCGCCTGCTGGGCGTGGCGGCGCGCGCGCTCCTCCAGGCGCGGCGAGACGAACAGGCGCAGCATCAGCGTCATCACGACGATCAGCAGCAGGCCGCCGATCAGCTCGGCGAGGGTGAACTGCCAGCCGATCAGGATCCAGATCACGATCCCGAGCTCGATCACGAGGTTCGTCGAGGCGAACTGGAAGGCGAGCGCGCTCGCCGCCGAGGCGCCCTTCTGGAACAGCGACTTGGCGATCGCCACCGCCGCATAGCTGCACGAAGAGGAGATCGCGCCGAAACCGGTGGCGAGCGCGATCGGACGGCTTCCGGGCGCCCCGAGCGAGCTCTGGATGCGCTCGCGCGGCACCCAGGCCTGCACGATCGCCGAGATCGCGAAGCCGAGCACGAGCGCCCACCACACCGCCCACGCCATCAGGAAGGCGTTCGCGAGACCTTCGCCGACGGTGCTCAGCACGGAGTCCACGCCCTCCAATATACCCCCCCGGGGTAGTGATAGACTTGCGGACATGCCGCACAGCACGCAGACACCTACCGCGACCGCCGGCTCAGAACCCGCACCTGCCGCGTCCGCTACCGCGGCGCCGATCGGGCGCGGCTACCAGGCGAGCAAGGACGAGCTGCTGCGACGGCTGGCGCGCATCAAGGGCCAGGTGGGAGGGGTCGAGCGGATGGTGGGCGAGGATCGCTACTGCATCGACGTCCTCACCCAGATAGCGGCGATCCAGGCCGCCCTCGACAAGGTGGCTCTCGGGCTGCTCGACGGGCACGCACGCACGTGCGTGTTCGAGGGACCCCCCGCCCAGCGCGAGGAGCGCACGGAGGAGCTGATGGCGTCGGTCGGACGGCTGATGCGGCGCCGCTGAGCCCCCGCGCCGGCGGAGCGCTCATCGCGCAGGCGCAGGCGCCGCTGCGGTTTCGCTGGGGGCTAGTCCGCCGTGGTCTCGGCGGACACCGCGAACACGATGTGACGCCGGGCGAGGGTCAAGTAAGGATGCAGCTCCGCCGGCCCGCCCTCGAGCGGCGCGACGGTGACGTCGGTGAGCGTGATGAAGTCGCGCTCGGCTGCGTTCAGCACATCCGAGACACGGCTGCGGAAGCCGTCGCGGGCAAGCGTCAGCCCGCCTTCTATGCGCAGCCGCTCGGTCTCGATCCGCACCCGCTCGGTGCGGCGGTCGACGCCCTGCTCCTCGCGAGCGAGGCTCTGCTCGGGCGTGCCGATCTCCTGCTCTGGATCCACACAGCCATTATCGACGCTAGCGCGCGACGATGTAGCTCCTCTTCAGCGTCGTGCGCCTGCCCGTGGGTCCGGCGGCGACGATCGTCACCTGCGCCCGCATCAGCCGCGCGCGTCCGAGTGCGCCTCGCAGCCGCCTGAGCGAGCGCGGGCCGAGGCGCAGGCGCAGGTGGCCGGCGACGTTGCGCGGCAGCGAGCGCGCCGCCGACTGCAGCGGCACCGCGTCCACGCGGCGCCCGTAGGGCGTGAGCGTGGCGCTCGCCAGCACCTTGCAGCCGCGTTCGCACGCCACCGTCAGCGCCAGCGCCCTGCGCGAGAGGACGCCGGAGCTGCGGGGCAGCTTCACGCTGAGCACCGGTGCGACGTCGAGCGGCGGAGGCCACGCGGCGGCGGAGACGCAGCCGCTCCCGGCGGGGGCCTGCAAGACGAAGCGCTCGACGCGGTTGTTGTTCGTGTCGGCCACGTAGACGTCGCCGGCACAGCCCAGCGCGATCGCGCTGGGCTGCGAGAAGTCTCCGAGGGCCGCGCCCCGCAGGCCCCATTTCACGAGCAGATGCCCGGCGCCGTCGAACACCTGCACGCGGTTGTTTTCGCTGTCCAGCACGTACACGCGCCCGGCGGCATCCACCGCCACCCCGTTGGGCGAGCGCAGGCGCCCGTCGCCCGTGCCGTGCGAGCCCCATTCGGCCAGCTGCGCCCCTTCCGGGGAGAGCTTGACGATGCGGTTGTTGCCTGTGTCGGCGACGTACACATTCCCGGCGGCGTCGAGCGCGACGGCGCGGGGGTGGTTGAACTCGCCCGGCCCGTGGCCGCTCGAGCCGTCGCCGCCGTTCGCCCCCAGCCGCGCCCGCAGCGCGCCTTCGGGCCCGTAGACGAGCACGCGGTTGTGGCCGCTGTCGGCGACGTAGAGCTGGCTGGAGCCCGCCGCCACCGCCGCCGAGGACACGGCGCTCACCTGCGCGCCTCCGATCGCGGCGGGCCCTGCGAGTTCGCTCAGGTATGTGCCGTCGCCCCAGATGCGCACGACGCGCGCGTTGCCCGTGTCGGCGATGTACACCGAGCCACGCGGGTCCACGCCGATCCCCGCCGGGGAGGCGAAGCCCCGGCGGGCGCCGCCGGTGCTCGCCCACTGCGTCGCGATATTCGCCCGAGGGAGCGAACACCTCGATCCTGTTGTCGACGGTGTCCGATACGAGCAGCCGGCCGCTCGGATCGACGGCGAGCCCGCGCGGGCCGGTGAGCTGGCCCGGTCCGCGGCCGCTGGCGCCGATCGTGCGCAGGTAGTTGCCCTGCGGGTCGAACACCTGGACACGTGAGTTCGCGGTGTCGGCGACATAGGTGTCGCCGGCGGGATCGCTCGCGAGCGCACGCGGGAAGGCGAGCTGCCCGGTTTTCGAGCCGAAGCCCCCCCACGCGCCGAGGAACTGGAGCTGCGGGCCGATCTTCACCACGCGATGGTTGAGGTCGTCGGCGACGTAGACGTTGCCGGCTGCGTCCAGCGCCACGCCGTAGGGGAAGCCGAACTGGCCCGGTCCCGTCCCGTGCGAGCCAGCAGCCTGCAGGAAGTTGCCCGACGGGTCGAACGTCTCGAGGCGGTGGTTGTCGTCGTCGGCGACGATCACCTCGCCTTCGTTCGCCGCGACGCCGCGGGGGTAGGAGAGCTGGCCGGGGCCGCTGCCGTATGAGCCGAACTGCAGCGGTTCACCGCCGTCCAGGTTGAAGCGCTCGATGCGGTCGTTGCCGCTGTCCGCCACGTACACGTAGTTGCCGGCGACGGCGATGCCACCGCCCGGCGGCTGCGTGGGGTTCAGCGAGGAGCCGAAGTTGAAGTCCCCGAGCGCGCTGCCGCGATGCCCCCAGGAGGTGAGGAAGTTGCCGGAGGGGTCGAACTTCTGGATCCGGTTGTGGCTCGAGTCGACCACGTACACGTTCCCGGCTGCGTCGGTGGCGAGGCCTGCGATCGGCCCGAACTGCCCGTGGCCGCCGCCGTAGCTGCCCCACTCGGCCTCGAGCGCTCCCGCCGCCGAGAACTTCTGCACGACGAAGCTGAGCTGGTCGGCGACGTACACGTTGCCCATCGTGTCCACGGCAACCGCCTCGGGAAAGCGCAGCAAGCCCTCCGCCCGCCGGCCGATCACCTGCGCCGCGACATACGGGCACGAGGCGGAGCCGCTCCCCGCGCAGCCCTCCGCGCGAGCCGGCGCGGGGCCCGCGCACAGCCAGGCCCACGTGCCCGCCAGGACGAGCAGCGCGAGCGCGGCGCGAAGCGCCCGGAGCGCCGAACGGCGATCGGCTCGGCAAACGTCCATCACGGCATGACAACACGCCTGCGCCGCGCGTGTCGCGGTCCAATGAGCCCTCGAGGCCGCTGACGCGCGAGATTGCGTGCCGGTCGCGCCGCTAGCTGTAGTTCTTCGGAGCGTTGTTCATCCGGGCCTCCTTGGAGGCTGGGGGTGTCAAAGCCATCCAGCACCAAGGAGGACCCGAATGAAGCTTCACGCTAACGCCCGGACGTGTCCGAACAGTCGTCGCCTGCTGGTGAGGCGGATCGATGAGGAAGGGGTGCCGGTCGCTGTCGCTGCCGAGGCTGCCGGCGTGAGTGTGCGCACGGCATCGAAGTGGCTAGCTCGCTGGCGCACGGAAGGTGTGCAGGGGTTGGACGATCGCAGCTCGGCGCCCAGGCGCCGGCCAAACAAGCTGGCTGCTGAGCGTGTGCGTGCGCTCGAGGCGCTTCGGCGGCTGCGGATGACCGCAGCGGAGATCGCCGAGTGCCTGGAGATGGCGCTTTCGACCGTCTCGCGTTGGCTGAAGCGGATCGGGCTGGGCAGGCTCTCGCGCTTGCAGCCAGCTGAGCCACCAAACCGCTACGAGCGCCGTCGCCCTGGCGAGCTGATCCATGTGGACGTCAAGAAGCTGGGCCGAATCCAGATCCCTGGGCATCGCGTGACCGGCAACCGCAGCGTTCGCGCACGTCGCACTCGTCTCGGCAACGACGGACGCTATCTCGGGACCGCCGGCTGGGAGTTCGTGCACGTGTGTGTCGATGACGCCACACGCTTGGCCTATGCCGAGGTCCTTAGCGACGAGCGCGGACCAACAGCGGCCGCGTTCCTCAGACGCGCCTGCCGCTGGTTCGCGGCGCTCGGGATCACCGTCACAGCAGTCATGAGCGACAACGGCTCCTGCTACCGCTCAGCCGCACACGCCCAAGCCTGCCGAGAGCTCGGGCTGCGCCACCTACGCACCCAGCCCTACCGGCCCCGCACCAACGGAAAGGCAGAGCGATTCATCCAGACGCTACAGAACCGCTGGGCATACGGCGCCCTTTACGGCAACTCCGCAGAGCGCACAAGAGCGCTCCCCGGCTGGCTCACCCACTACAACTACACACGACGACACGGCTCCCTCGGCCACAAGCCGCCCGCAGCTCGCCTCGCCGAGCTAGAACAACCCACTTAGGAACTACAGCTAGCGCACGCGCTCGACGCCCCGTGCCGGCAGGCCCGCCCGCTCTGGAGGCGCTGTCGATGAAGCGGGCGGCGGCGGTGGGGCGGTTGCGCTCCTCGCGCACGATGTACAGCGGGCGGTGCTTGACCTCGTCGTAGATGCGCCCGACGTACTCGCCGATGACGCCGATCGCCATCAGCTGGATGCCGCCCAGCAGGAGGATCGCGATCGTGATCGAGCCGAAGCCCGGGAGGTAGGAGTCCGCGATCCGCAGCGCGATCACGACCGGGATCGCGACGAACGCGAGGCCCGCACAGAGGATGCCGGCGTAGGTGGCGAGTTGCAGCGGCAGGTGCGAGAAGGAGGCGATCGCGTCGAGCGAGAAGCGCAGCATCTTGCGCACCGTGTACTTGGTCTCGCCCGCATGGCGTGCGTCTCGCTGATAGGAGACCGCCGTCTGCGTGAAGCCCACCCACACCGTCATGCCGCGCAGGAAGCGCGAGCGCTCGGTCATCGACAGCAGCGCGTCGAGCGCGCCGCGGTCGAGCAGGCGGAAGTCGCCCGAGTTCGGCTCGAGATCGACCTGGGCGAGCTTGTCGAACAGCCTGTAGAACCAAGACGCCGTGGCGAGCTTGAAGGCGGTCTCGCCCTCGCGCTGCTTGCGCACGGCGTACACCACGTCCGAGCCCTGGCTCCATTGGGCGATCATCTCCGGGATCAGCTCCGGCGGGTCCTGCAGGTCGGCGTCGATCATCACCACGACGTCGCCGACGGCGTGCTCGAGTCCGGCGGTGAGAGCAGCCTGGTGGCCGAAGTTGCGAGACAGGTGGATGACGCGCACCCGGGGGTCGGAGGCGGCGATGCGGTCGAGCAGTTCCGGGGTGCCGTCGCTGCTTCCGTCGTTGACGAGCACCAGCTCGAAGTCGTAGTCGGCGATCGCTGCGCTGGCGCGCGCGACGAACTGCTCTACGAGGTCCTCCTCGTTGAAGATCGGCGCCACCACGCTGAGGAGTGTGGGTGCACGTAGTGGTGTGTCCGACATCGTCGCGTCAGATCCGGGGGGTCTGTCGAGGGCGCTCGACAGGGCTCATCTTCGGGGCGGAAGCTAAGCCGCCGATGAATTTATCGTTCATCCTGTCTGAGATGGCTTCCGAGGACGGTCCGTTCGCAGACCAAGCCAAGCGTAGCGGGAAGCGGGGCGCCCGCACGGCCGCACGTGGTCGTGCAGTTCGTGAAGTTCGGGATCGTCGGCATCTCCAACACGCTGCTGACGTTCATCGTCTACACGATCCTGCTGAAGGGCTTCGACGTCTGGTACCTGGCAGCTTCGGCGATCGGCTTCATCGTGGGCGCCACGAACGGCTTCCTGCTCAACCGCCGCTGGACCTTCCGTGAGCACGTCGGCGACGCGCTCACGCCCGTGCGCTGGGCGATCGTGCAATCGATCGGGCTGGCGATCAACATCGGCCTGCTGTACGTGCTCGTCCACGAGGCGGGCCTCGACGAGCTCGTCGCCCAGGCGCTCACGATCGGCGTGGTCACCGTCACCACCTTCTTCGCCAACCGGGCGTGGACCTTCCGCGTCCAGCACCACGACGTGGTCGCCGGTGGCCGAGGGCGACGCGAGGAGCTGAGCGCGAACGGCCGCTGCACGCCGACGCGCGGCGGCGCGGTCAGTTGAAGACCGTCGAGCAGCGAGAGGCCTGCGGGGATGCGCCCGCCGCGGCGGATCAGCTTCGCCTCGAGCGAGAGCGGGAGCTCGAGCACGCGGTTGAGGGGCTCGGGCGGGACCCACAGATCGAGGCTCGACTCGGTCGTCCTCGTGCTCACGCGGTCGAGCACGCGCAGCAGGATCGCGACGGGCAGCAGCAGCGCGTTGAAGTAGGTGGTGCGCACCTGGCGCCAGCCGGCCTGTTCGGCAACCGCCTGCATCGAGCGCGCGTGTAGCGGCGATGGTGGTGGTTGATCACGTCGTGCCCGCTCCACAGCCACTGGTAGGCGGGGACCGTCACGAGCAGCGCGCCGCCGGGCGCGACGGTGCGGCGCAGCTCGCGCATCGCCCCGACGTCGTCTTCGAGATGCTCGATCACGTCGAGGCTCACCGCGAGGTCGAAGCTGGCGTCGGCGAACGGCATCTCGAGCAGCGAGCCTTCGACGACCTCGCCGCAGTCGCGCTCGCGCGCGAGCTCGACGCTGGTCTGCGAGAGCTCGAGGCCGGTTACTGCTCCGCGGCGCGCGAGCTCGATCATGTTGCGGCCGCTCCCGCAGCCCGCGTCGAGGATGCGTGCTCGCGGCGGGCAGCTCGAGGCCGCTCAGCACCTCCTCGATCACGGTTCTCCGCCCCCGATACCACCAGTGCCGGTCCTCGGCGCGGTGGGTCTGCAGCTCGTAGTCCCTGTCCATTCCGCCTCATCTTTTCCTAAAGCGCGCGAGCCGCGCCGCGCGCCCGCGCCGGACGACGGCCGCGCAGGGCCGCGCGCGGCGCCGCGGGGAAGCGCCCCGCCCGGTCCCTGAACGCGCGCCTCAGGAGCTCAGCGCCGAGCGCAGGAAGCTCACGGTGCGCTCCCACGATGCCTGCGTGTGCGTGGCATCGTAGGTGCCGAGGCGGTTGTGGTCGTTGGCGAACGCGTGGCCCCGCGCCCTCGTAGTAGTGGAACGTGACGTCCGCGCCGGCCTCGCGCAGCTCGGCCTCGAGCTCCTGCGCCGTCTCGAGTCGGGATGAATTCGTCGCTCGTGCCGAAATGCCCCAGCACCGGGCCCTTGAGCTTCGAGAAGTCGGGCTTGCCGTGCGGCATGACGTAGTAGTAGGTGACCGCCGCGACGATGTTGGGGCAGCTCGCCGCCGCCCACACCGACAGGCCGCCGCCAAGGCAGAAGCCGACGGAGCCCACGCCGCGGCCTTCGAAGCCCGGCTGCGCAGCGAGGAAGTCGGCGGCACCGCACATGTCCCTCTCCGCCTCCGCCATCGACAGCGCCATCATCTTCTGCTGGGCCTCGCTCGGCTCGGTGGTCGTCTCACCGCGATACAGGTCGGGTGCGAGCGCGAAGAAGCCCTCTGCGGCGAAGCGATCGCAGATCGCAGCGCACGCTGTCTTCCACGCCCCACCACTCCTGCAGGACGATCGTCGCGAGCCCGCGCCCGCTCGTGGGCACGGCGAGGTAGCCGGGCGCTGTGCCGGCGCTGGTGGGAAACTCGATGTCTGGCATCTCTCTGGTGGCTCCTTGGTCCGTGGCGGATCTGCTCGGCGGCGCGCGACATACTCTCACGGCGGCGCACCGACGGCGCGCCCGGCGCCACGCTCAGGAGGGCTGCAGCGTGAGAACGTGCGCCCGCGCGGGGTCGATGCGCCCGTCGAGCAGGTCGAGGTAGGCCGCCTCGAGCGCCTCGGGACCCCGCTCGTGGGCGACCTCGAGCCAGCTCGCCCGTCCACTGCACGTACGGCCGCCACGCGTCGGCGAGCCGCTGTTCGAGGCCTCGCGGCCCCAGTCGGCCGAGCGCTTGGCGGCGCGGTCGGGGGCGAAGAAGAACGTCGGCCGCGGTCCCGGGAGCGAGTCGGGGACGGCGCCCATACGGTCGTGATGGGTGGCGCCGACGACCGCCGAGTGGGCGAGCTCGTCGCCGTAGCGGCCGTGTACGGCGGCGCGCACGTCCGCGTCGCCGGCCATGTCGACATACACGGCGCGGCCCTCGGGGAGGGCGTCGAGCTCGTCGTAGGAGACGACGTGGTCGTACACGCCGAGGCTGCGCGTGAAGTCGGCGCTGCGAGCCGAGGTGAGGCCGACGACCTCCACGCCGTCACGCTTCGCGAGCAGGTACGCGAGCCCGCTCGCGGTCTTGCTCGACGCGCTCGAGAGCAGTGCCATGCCGGCGCCGAACAGCTCCGCTTCGCCGAGGAAGTCGTCGATCAGGTAGGACGTGAAGAACAGGGGGCGGAGCAGCATCTGCTCGTCCTCGCGCGCGGGGTCGTAGCCGGGGTCACCGTCGACGCGCGCATAGGCGTTGTAGGAGCCGGGCAGCTTCGCGCGGTGCGCCGAGGCGTCGAAGAAGCCGCGCTCGTCCACGCGGGTGGGCTCGACGAGCAGCTCGGTGGAGGGGGGCAGGTAGCCGTAGACGCGCATCCCCTCCTCGACGCCCGGCGCCCTGCTCTCGACCACGTCGGCGAAGCCCCACACCGGCATCCGGCCCCATCCGTCCTCGGCCGGGAAGAAGTCCCAGTAGGACATCGCCTCGCCGAACATCGCGTACGTGATGTTGTTCGCCGAGAGCCCGAACAGGTCCACGGCGAGCAGCGCCTGGCCGGGGGCGGGCTGCGGGCGCCTCGGCCTCGGCGAAGCGGCAGTTGTGCAGGTCGTCCTTCGCGAGCAGGAAGTCCACGCGGGCAGCTTATGCGCTTGGCGCTGTGTCGCGAGCGGTGCCGGCGAGCGCGGGCATCGGCTGCTCTCCGGCGGGAGCGCCGCCTCCGGGTCGCGGTCCGTCAGGCGCTCGAGCATCCGCGTCTCGTGCGGCAACAGCCCCAGCGAGAAGGCAACGATCGCGAGCAGCGAGCCGCCGATCATCACCTCGACGGCGCCGAGCGCGTGCGCGAGCGGCCCCGCGAGGGCAAAGCCGAGCGGGATCAGGCCGAGCGACACCATCCAGTCGTAGGAGGTGACACGCGAGAGCTTGTCCGCGGGGATCCGCTCGGCGAGCGCGGTGAGCCACCACACATCGAACAGCGAGATGCCGGTGCCCGCCACGATCGCCACCGGCACCACCACCGCGAGCGTGATTCCCGCCGCGTAGAGGATCGCAACGAACGGCCACATGAGCATCGCGAGAAGCGCCATCCGCACTGGGAAGCGCGGGCGCCAGCGCATCCCGGCGAGCGCGCCGACGATCGTCCCGAGCCCGAAGCAGGCCTCCACCACGCCGTAGGTGCCGATGTGGCCGTACTGCTCGCCGGCGACCACGGGCCCGAGGACATACCAGGGAGCCAGGCCGCAGAAGAGCGCCACGCAGAAGCAGGCGAGCGTCACCCACACCCACGCGTGCGCGCGCACCTCGCGAGCGCCCTCGCGGATGTCGGCCCACACCGAGCGCGCCCGCAGCGACTCGCGCTCGACGGCTTCCCCGCCTCGGCGGCGCGGTCGCACGCGCGTCAGGAACGCTGCGCTGAGCGCGAACGTGGCGGCGTCGAGCGCGAACGCCCAGCCCGCGCCGGCGCCGATGACGAGCACCGTGGCGAGCGCGGGGCCGGCGAATTCGGCGACGTTGTTGGACATCGTCGTGATCGCGGTCGCCTCTTGGATGTCCGCCTCGGGCACCGTCTGCGGCAGCAGTCCGTTCGCGGCGGGGCGGAAGAACGCCTCCGCGCTGCCGAACAGCACCTCGATCACGACCACCTGCCAGATCTCCACCCTGTCGGTGAAGATCAGGGCGGCCAGCAGGCCGTGCAGCACCATCCGCACGAGGTCGGTCGCGATCATCACGCGGTGGCGCGGCAGCCGGTCCGCCCACACTCCGCCGAACAGCAGGAAGACCACGAGCGGGAGGGTCTGCGCGGCGAGCACGATCCCGAGGTCGGTGGCGCTTCCCGTCCTGCCCACGACGAACAGCGCCAGCGCGACGATCACGATGTTGTCGCCGATCACGCTCGCCGACTGCGCGAGCCACAGGAAGCGGAAGTCACGGTGCGCGAGCACCCTCGCGATGACGCGCAGGTTCGTCATCCTCGAGCTTTGCGCAAACCGACCGCGCCGCCGCGCGGGCGGCCTAGAGGTCGATCGCCGTGCCCTGTTCGGCGAGGCTCACGCCGTCGTGCTCGGACAGCCGCTGCGCCATCGCGTCGAGCGCCGCGTCCGTGCGGTCCGGACGGTGGTGGAACAGCAGCACGCGCCGCGGCACCGGCACGGCGGCCGAGCTCGACCGCATAGTCCACCACCGCATGGCCGAAGCGGGCGTCCTGCGCGAGCTCGCCGGGGAAGATCTGGGCGTCGTGGATGAGCAGGTCGACGCCGGACGCCAGCTCGAGCGCGGCGGCGTGGTATTCGCCCCAGCCGTCAGGTCCCGCGCCGAGAGCGGTGGGGCAGTGATCGGGCATGTACGCGAGCGTCGTGTGCCCGTCGGTGACGCGGTAGCCGAACGTGCGCCCGCCCTTGTGGGGGATCTCGCGCGCGAGCACCTCGAGGCCCTCGAAGCTCCGCTCGCCCGGTGCGATCGTGTCGAACGACCACGATCCGCGCAGCTCCTCGGGCATCATCGGGAACAGCGGCGGCGACATCGCCCGCCCGAGCACCGCGGTTGCACTCTGGCCGTTCTCCTGCTCCGGGATCACGAGCGTCGCACGGGCGTCGTCGCGGTCGCCGGCGTCGAAGAACGGCAGGCCCTGCACATGGTCCCAGTGCAGATGGGTGAGCAGGATCGTGCCCTTGAACGGCCCCTGCCCGAGCAGCGTCGCCCACCGTGCGCACGCCGGTGCCGGCATCGAGCAGGAGGCTCGGGGTGTCCATCCCGTTGCTCGCGAGGGCGATGCACGAGGTGTGCCCGCCGTAGCGCACGAAGTCGGCGCCGGGAGCGGGCGTCGAGCCCCTCACCCCGCAGAGGTGCACGCGCACCCGGCCTCAGCCCCGTCCCGTGCTCATCCGCCGCCCGTCTGCGGGCGCAGCGCCCGTGCGGCCCCGGTGCCGCGCTGGCGCCATAGCGCGCGGCAGCTTACCAGCGCCCAGCGCAGGGTCCTCAGCTCGCACCGTGGGCCGCGCCCGGCGCGCGTCTCGGCCGCCGCCGGCTCGGAGTCGGGCTCCCGCACCGTCCAGACGGCGAGCTTCGCCGCGCGGCCGCGGATCTCGAACTCGCCGACCTGCTCCAGGATCGTCGCGATCGCCGCGCATCCGTTCGCGGGTGGCCTCCGAGACGAACAGCATCGCGTCGCTGTTCTTCGTCAGGCCCTCCAGCCGCGAGGCGGTGTTCGTGGTGTCGCCGATCGCCGTGTACTCGACTCGCTGCTCGGAGCCGACGTTGCCCGCCATCACCGGGCCGCTGTGCAGCCCGACGCCCATTTCGAAGCTGCGGTCGAAGCCCTGCTCGCGCCAGCCACGCGTTGAAGCGGTCGCAGGCGCGGGCCGATCATCTCGCGCGCCGCCGCGAGCGCGCGGTCGGCGTGGTCCTCCTGCTCGAGCGGGGCGCCGAACACCGCCATGATCCCGTCGCCCATGTAGGCGATCAGCGTGCCCCCGGCGGCGAGGATCGCCTCGGTCATCTCGTTGAGGTAGTAGTTGACGACCTCGATCACGCGCGCGGCCGGCTGGGTCTCGGAGAAGCTCGTGAAGCCGCGCAGGTCCGAGAACAGCACCGTGCAGTCGCGTTCGACGCCGCCGAGCCGCAGGTTCTCGTCGGTGCTCGCGAGCACCTGCTCGACGACGTCTCCGGGGACGAAGCGCGAGAACACGTCGCGCACGCGTTCGCGCTCGATCGCCTCGCATCACGTACAGGACGAGCAGCGTCCCGAGCGTGCCCAGCACGAGCGCGAGCAGCGGGTACACGTACGTGACGATCACGCCGCTGTTGAAGGCGATCTGCACGGCGACCGTGAACACGACGGCGAGCGCGAGCGCGTCGAGCAGCGAGCGCCAGCGGCGCACCCGCAGGCTGCCGAGCGGCACAGCCGCGCCGAGCAGCACGATCAGGAGCACGTCCACCCAGCCCGGCGGCGTCCTGCAGCGGAACCCCGCGCAGCAGCGTGGACGCGGCGTTCGCCCAGATTTCCGGCGCCGGGCATGCCCGCGCCGGTGGTGGTGGAGGTGGCGTGCAGGTCCTGCAGGATCGGCGCGGAGGCGCCGACGATCACGAGCTTGTTCTGGAAGGTGCCCGGCGGGAAGTCGCCCGCGAGCACCTTCGCGTAAGGAGATCGTCTTGAACGTTTCCGGTGGCCCCGCGTAGTCGATCGGGAGCGAGCCGCCCGACGAACGTGGATGGCGGGATGCGCTCGCCCGGTCATCACTTCGGCCGCGACCACCGGGAAGCTGCCGAGGTGGTTGTACTGGCGTTCGAAGCGCCGCACGGCGCCGTCGGTGTCGAGCGTGAGCCGGACCTCCGCCGGCCGCGCGCCGATTTCGCGCAGCAGCGCTCCGCCGCCGAAGATCGGCGTTGCGCCGTTGGGCTGCGACGTTCACCGTCGCGAGCACGACTTTCCCGTGGGCGCGGCGCGACCGCTTCGATCAGTTCGTTGTCTTCCTGCGGGTTCGGTGACTGCTGCGTGAATTCGATGTCGAGCGCGATCGCGCGCGCGCCGGCGCGGCGCAGGTTGTCGATCACCGCGCGCGTCGTAGCGGCGGGGGAGCGGCGAGCGCGCCTGCAGATGCGCGCGTTCGAGTTCCTGTTCGCTCTGCGGGTTGATCGCGACGAACACGATGTCCTGCGGCGGCCTTGCGGTGCCCGCGGATCGAGAAGCGCGCATCGATCGTCTGCAGTTCGCTGCGCCGCAGCAGGTGCGTCGCGTAGGCGAGCACGCCGACGCCGCCCGCCAGCACCGCCACCGCCAGGAGCGCCAACCATCTTCCGTCGCCGTGTACGCATACCGCCCATGCCAACCCTCACCTGCGCCGTGACGCCTTCCGCGGCGCCGAGGCGTTTGCCGGCCGGGGAAGCCGAGCGCCATTATCGCCGCTGCGGCTCGGTGCTCGGCGCACAGCCCTCATACGTGGATGACCGTGCGCCGGCCCCCGAGGGCGGGGCGGTCGCCGTTGGCGCCGAGGAGCCATGCGGGCGGGTCCTCGAGCGCCGCGAGAGCCGCGCTGCGGCCCGCGGCGCGCGCGACGTCGATCTGGTGGAACTCGAGCAGGCCGACCCCGTCGACGCGGATCGGGATCGTGAGGTCGGCGTGGCGGCGCGCGGACTCGTCGGTGTTGGCGCTGCTGAGCAGCGCGATGCGCGCCATCGTCTCGGGCAGCAGCGGGACTGCGCTCGGCTCGCCGGCGCGTCCTCGTGCGCGTTCGCGCCGGCCGGCTGTTCCTCGCCCGGCCTTCACGTCGACGGCGAGGATCGGCCCCTCGCCCGTCGCGCTCATCGGCTCGATCGGAAGGTTGTCGAGCAGCGAGCCGTCGATCAGCAGGCCGCCGTCGCGGCGGATCGGCGGCGCGATCAGGGGCAGCGACATGCTCGCGCCCGACCGCCTGCACGAGCGAGCCCTCGCGCTCGATCAGCAGGCGGTTGCCGCGGAGGTTGACGCTCGCGCAGTAGATACGGGCGCGGCGAGCTCCTCCACGCGCACGTCGCCGAAGACGCGTTCGAGCATCGACTGCGGCCTTGCGCCCGCGGATCAGCCCGCGGCGCGGCAGCGTGTAGTCGTTGATCGGGTTGCGCCGCACGAACTCCTCGTAGCACGCCGCGTCGATCGCAGCGCTGTCGTGGCCGGCAGGCGAGCATCCCGCCGATGAACGAGCCGAGGCTCACGCCCGCGACACGGTCCACCTGCAGCCCGGCGCCGAGCAGCACCTCGAGCGCGCCGAGATGAGCGAAGGCGCGCGCGCCGCCGCCGCTGAGCACGACTCCGACGGAGCGTCCGGCCAGCCGACGTGCCGCGCGCTCGACGTCCCTGGAGAAGTCCGCGCCGTCGGAGACGACGAACACGCCGCGCGGCGAGAGCGCGCTCATCCAGGCCCGCGAGCTCGCCTGTGCCCGGCGTCGGACGCCGTGGGCGAGCAGGTCGGCGCCGCGCAGCCGCGCGATCGCGCTGCTCGGAGCGCCGTCCGCGGGCGCGCGGCGCTCGCCGCGACGACCGCGATCACGCGATCGGCCCGCGCGATGCAGAACTCCTCCCAGGCGTCGCTGCGCGGGCCGCCGGCGCAGACCATCAGCACGTGGTCGTGGTCCTGCTCGCAGCGCTCGACGAGCGGCGCATAGCGCGCGAGCGCTTCTGCGCGCGAGGCCTCTGTCGTCTGCGCGCGCTCGGCGGCATCGGCACGAGCGACCCCGTCGCCCTCGCCGTCGAACAGCACAGCCACCCTGCCCCACGCGCACAGCGCCCGGCTGAGCTCGTCCGCGACGTCCATCAGCGGCGCCGCGGGATCGGCGCTCAGGAGCGCCACCGTCACCGGCTGCGCGCGGCGCGTGACGGGGATCGCCCGGCTCGCCTGCAGCTGGTCGCTCAGCGAGCGGGCGAGGCCGATCGCGAGCTCCGGCTCGGAGCGCAGCAGCGACTCGAAGCTGGCGCGGTCGATCCGCAGGAGCTCGCTGTCGCGCAGCGCGCGCACCGAGGCGCTGCGCTGGGAGTCGCTCAGCAGCGCCAGCTCGCCGAGCACCGCGCCGCGGGTGAGCGTGTTGAGCGCGTGCGCGCCCTCCGCAGCCGACTCGCGCACGACCTCGAGGTGTCCGAGGCGAACCGCGTACAGCGCGTCCGCGTCATCGCCTTCCCGGAACAGCCATTCGCCCTTGCGCAGGCTCGTCTCCTCGGCGAGTGCGGCTACCTCCTCGAGCACGTGCGGAGAGAGCGATGCGAACACCTCGATCCTGCGCAGGAACTCCGCCTTCGTCTGCGGCTCCGCGTCCGCGCTGCTCGCCGGCCGCCTCCGCGAGCGGCGGGAGCTCGGAGCCCGTCGGCTCGACGTGCGCCGCATCGGTCGCGAGCGGGGCATCGAGGCCTTCGAGATCGCCCTCCGCGGTGCCCTGTCCCTGCACGGCGAGGCCCAGACAGGCGAGCGCGCCCACGAGGAAGCAGGCGCCCGCGAACACCCAGCCGTGCTCGAAGGCGTGCAGCGCGTCCGCGCGGAGAGGGCACGCCGAGGATCGCGATCAGCACCGCGACGCCGAGCGCCGCGCCGAGCTGCCGCGCGACGGAGTTCAGCGCGGAGGACATCGCGAAGCCCGCGCCGGGCACCGAGCCGACGGCGGCGCCGCTGAGCGTGGGGAAGCTGAGTCCCGCGCCGACGCCGAGGATCACCATCCCCGGCAGCCACTCGCCGAGGAAGTCGGGGCTGCACGCCGAGCGTGGTGGCGAAGAAGGCCATGCCCGCCGCCCACACGAGCGCGCCCGGCACGACCACGACGCGATGCCCGAAGCGCTGCACGAGCCGGCTCGCCGAGGGCGCCACGGCGATCGCGGTGATCGGCCCCGGGGTCAGCGCGAGGCCCGCCTGCAGGACCGAGTAGCGCCAGACCCCTGTCAGGAACAGGACGTTGCAGAGCGTGTAGGCGTAGAAGCCCGCAGCCATCACGATCGTGACGCCGTTGGAGAGCGCGAAGGCGCGGATGCGCATCAGCGAGAGGTCGACGAGCGGGTTGCGGTGCCGGCTCGAGCGCAATCGCGAACCAGCCTCCGAGCAGCAGCGACGCCGCGAAGGCGCCGACGCATGCGCGCGCTGTCCCAGCCCCATTCCTGGCCCTTGACGAGCGCGAGCACGAGCGAGGCGATGGCGAGCGCGAGCAGGCCGGCGCCGAGCAGGTCCGGCATCCGCCGGCGCCCCGGCGCGCGGCTCTCGACGAGCACGCGCTGTGCGAGCACGAGCGCGACGATCCCCACCGGGACGTTCACGAGGAAGACGAGCCGCCAGCTCGAGGCGGTGATCAGCAGGCCGCCGAGCGGAGGGCCGATGCCGGCCGCGAGGGCGGCCACCGCTGCCCACAGCGCCACCGCGTGCATCCGCTCGCTCGGCGCCGTGGGCGTCGAGCACGATCGCCAGCGAGCTCGGCACGAGCATCGCCGCGCCCGCCGCCTGGACGGCGCGCGCGAGCGACGAGCAGGCCGAGCGCTGGGAGCGGCCGCGCACAGCGCCGATGCTCCCGTGAACAGCACGAGCGCGAACGAGAACACGCGCCGGCGCCCGAGCAGGTCGGCGAGCTGGCCGCCGCCGACGAGGAACGCGGCGAACACGATGTTGTAGGCGTTCAGCACCCACGACACGCTCGACAGCGTCGAGCCCGAGAATTCGTGGGCGATGCTCGGCACCGCGATGTTGACGATCGTCGCGTCGACGAACGCCATGAACGTGCCGAGCACGGCCACCGCGAGCACCTGCCGTCGGGGCGGCGACCCGTCGCTTGCGTGGCGGCGCTGGCAGATCCGTTGCCCGCTGCGTCGATCCACCCCCATCGAGACGGGCGAGTGTAAACGACGCTGGCAGCGCGGTACGCCGGCTAATCAGCGCGTGGCAGCAGCCGGTGATGCCGCCGTCGAGCGGGATCACGGCGCCCGTCATGTAGGCGCCCGCCCGCGAGGCGAGGAACTGCGTCAGCCCGGCGACGTCGTCGGGCGTCCCGATCCGGCCGAGGGGCACGCTCTGCTCGATCGCCTCGCGCGTCTCCGGGATCGTCGAGGGCGAACGCCATCATCTTGCTCTCGAACGGGCCGGGGGCGATCGCGTTGACCGTGATGTGCTCGGAGGCGAGGCGCTTGGCGAGGTGGCGGGTGAGCATGTGCACGGCCGCCTTGCTCGCGCCGTAGCTGTAGCTCTCGAGGCTCGGGGGCGCGCAGGCCGTCGATCGAGCCGATGTTGATGACCCGCGCCGGGTCGTTCGGTGCGGCGGCGGCGCGCAGCGCTCGGCAGCAGCGCGACCGTCAGGTGGAAGACGCCCTCGACGTTCGTGTGCATCACCCTGATCCCAGCCGCTCGCCGGGAACTCCTCGAGCGGCGCGCCCCACGTCGCGCCCGCGTTGTTGACGAGGATGTCGAGCGCCGGGAAGCGCTCGCGTACGGCGGCGGCGAGCGCCGCGGCGCCCTCGGGGCGTCGACACGTCGCCGGGGATCGCTTCGCAGCTGCCGATGCTGCGGCGAGCTGCTCGGCAGCCGCCTGCGACGTCAGCGCTCTTGCGCGAGGAGACGATCACGTCGCGCGCCGGCCTCCACGAGGCCCGCGGGCGATCATCAGCCCGATGCCCCGCGAGCCGCCGGTTACGAGCGCGCGCTTGCCCCTGATCTCGAACAGGTCGCTCATCGCCGCCGCCTAGTCGGCGAAGTCGGCGGGACGCTTCTCGAGGAACGCGGCGATCGCCTCGGGCACGGCGCGCCCGAACGTGGCCATGATCTGCTGGCGGTCCTCGTACTCGACGGCGGCCTGCTCGGAGGGGATCTCGAGGGCGCGTCCACATCCCCTGCTTGGTCAGCCGCACTCCCCACGGCGCGAGCGCCGCGATCTGCTCCGCCGCCTCGAGCGCCCGCGCGGGCAGCTCCTCGCCCGCAACGACGTCGGCGACGAGCCCGATGCGCAGCGCCTCCTCGGCGTCGAGGCGCCTGCGCCGGTGAGCATCAGCTCGTGGGCGCGCGAGGCGCCGATCAGCCTCGGCAGGAGCCAGCTCGTCGCCATGTCGCAGTTGGAGACGCCGATGTTGAGGAACGCCGCGCGGAACACCGCCTCGCGTGGCGGCGTAGCGGATGTCGCATCCGAGCGCCAGCGACGAGCCCGAAGCCCGCCGCGGGGCCGTTCACCGCGGCGATCACCGGCTGGGGCAGCGCGCGCAGCTCGAGGATCAGGCGCGACATGTGCTCCTGGTTGATCGAGGCGGTCGCGCGACTCGTCGCTGCCGTCGTTGCCGGGCGCGGCGCCGTAGCCCGCGAGGTCGAGCCCCGCGCAGAAGCCGCGGCCGGCGCCCGTCAGGACGACCGCGCGCACGGAGCGCTCGATCGAGATGCGGCGCAGCTCCTCGTGCAGCGCCTCGCACAGCTCCGAGGTCATCGCGTTGAGCTGGTCGGGGCGGTTGAGCGTGAGCACGGCGGACGTGCGGGGCGGGCTCCTCGACGAGCAGCGGCTCGGCCATGCGGCGCATCCTATGCGCAGCCGCGAGCAGCTGCTCGCGCGGGCTCTCGCGGCGGCCCGCGCTGTGTGAGACTGGCGCGCATGCGCGCCGGCGGGGTGAGGATGGCGGTCGTGGGACACGTCGAGTGGGTGCAGTTCGCGCGCGTCCGCCACGTGCCGCGCGCCGGGGAGGTGGTGCACGCGTGGGACGCCTTCGAGGAGCCCGCCGGGGGCGGCGCGGTCGCCGCGGTCCAGCTCGCGCGGCTCGCGGGCGAGGCGGCGCTGATCACGGCGCTCGGCGACGACGAGCACGGCAGGCGCTCGGCGGCGCGCCTGCGCCGAGCTCGGCGTGACGGTGCACGCGGACGGCTCCTCGGAGCCGACGCGACGGGCGGTGACGCTCGTGGACGACGCGCGCGAGCGGACGATCATGACGCTCGGCGCGCGCCTGCAGCCGGGCGAGGAGGTCTCGGAGGCGGCGTGGGCGGCGCTCGGCGAGGTGGACGGCGTCTACTTCACCGCCGGCGACGTCGGGGCCCTGCGGGCGGCGCGCGCCGCCGCGCGCGTGCTCGTCGCGAGCCCTCGCGCCGGCGCAGCGCTCGAGGCAGGGGGTCCGCCTCGACGCGCTCGTCTTCAGCGGCGAGGATCCGATCGAGTCGCGAGCCGCCCCGACGTGCCGAGGAGGCGCTGATCTGGTGGTGATCACGGAAGGGCGGCAAGGCGGCAGCTACCGCACGAGCGCGGGCACGGAGGGTCGCTGGCCCACGGTCGCCCTCGACGCCGAGCCGGTGGACTCCTACGGCTGCGGCGACTCGTTCGCGGCAGGGCTGACGTTCGGCCTGGCGAGCGGCATGGAGCTCGCGGACGCGCTCCGGCTCGGCGCCCGTTGCGGCGCCGCCGCCCTGACCGGGCGCGGCCCCTACACGCGCCAGCTGCGCGCCTCCGAGCTGTAGCGGCGCGCGAGCAGGCGAGCGCAGACGTGAGAGGATGCGCGCCATGAACACCTCCTCAGCCACCACATCAGTCGACACGAGCGCCTTCGAGCAGATCATCGCCGAGGTGGACGACCACGTTCTCACGATCACGCTGAACCGCCCGGAGCGCCTGAACGCCTGGACGCAGACGATGGCGAACGAGCTGCATGGCGGCGTTCGACTTCGCCGACGCCGAGGACGACGTGCGGGCGATCATCGTCACCGGCGCAGGCAGGGGCTTCTGCGCAGGGGCGGACCTGGCGTCGGGAGGCGACACGTTCGACTACCGCAAGCGCGGGCACGACGGGCCCGGTGGCGCGCGACAACGGCGGCGAATTCACGCTGCGGATCTTCGACTGCACGAAGCCGGTGATCGCCGCGATCAACGGCCCCGCCGTGGGCGTCGGCGCGACGATGACGCTGCCGATGGACGTGCGGCTGGCGTCCGAGGACGCGCGCATGGGCTTCGTCTTCGCGCGCCGCGGCATCATCCCGGAGGCGTGCTCGAGCTGGTTCCTGCCGCGCGTGGTGGGGATCAGCCGCGCGATGGAGTGGGTGGCGACCGGCCGCGTGTTCTCGGCGCAGGAGGCGCTCGAGGGCGGGCTCGTGCGCAGCGTGCACCCGGCGCGACGAGCTGCTCGACGCGGCGCGCGCGCTGGCGCAGCGAGATCGCCGAGAACACGGCGCCGGTGTCGGTCGCGCTCGCGCGCCGGCTGATGTGGCGGATGCTCGGCGCCGAGCATCCGATGATCGCCCACCGGGCGGACTCGCGCGGGATGGTCGCGCGCGGGCAGTCGGCGGACGCGGTGGAGGGGGTGACGGCGTTCCTCGAGAAGCGCCCCGCGTCGTTCCCCGACCGTGTGAGCGACGGGCTGCCCGACGTCATGCCCGGCTGGAGCGCGCCCGCCTTCGAGTAGCGCCCGCGCCGCCACCGCGCTCGGCCGGGCAGCTCCTGGACGAGCGACAGCACCGGGGCGAACAGGTCGCCGCGCTCGGCGACCCGCGCGAGCACCTCGGGCGCCTCGAACGACAGCCGCGCGGCGTCCTCGGCGCGATGCGCCGCGCGGACCTCCTCCCAGTCGAGCGGGGTGGACGCCGTGGGCAGCGCCGTGGCCCGCAGCGAGTACGCGCACACCGTCGTCTTGCTTCGCGTCGTTCTGGCTCCAGTCGATCAGCACCTTGCCCGTGCGGCGCGCCTTCGTCATGCGCGAGACGACGAGCTCCGGCTCGTCGGCGGCGAGCAGCTCCGCCACCATCCTCGCGAACGGCTTCGTCGTCTCGTAGCGCACCCCCGGGGCGTTGATCGGCAGGTACACCTGCAGGCCCTTCGATCCCGACGTCTTCGGGAACGTGGCGAGGCCGAGGTTCTCGAACATGCCCTGCAGCCGCAGCGCCACCGCGCAGCACTCGAGCATGCCCGCCGGCGGGCCGGGATCGAGGTCGAACACGAGGGCTGTCGGGCGCGTCGATCGCGCCGCGCGCGCGCGAGCGGCGTGTGCAGCTCGATCGCGGCGAGGTTCGCCAGCCACACGAGCGTCGCGAGATCCTCGGCGAGGATGTAGTCGATCGGCTTGCGCTCGCTCGGCAGCGTCGCCGTGCGCACCCAATCGGGGCGGTGCGCGGGTGCCTGCTTCTGGAAGAACGACTTCCCCTCCACGCCGTCGGGCCAGCGCGTGACGGTGAGCGGGCGGCCGGCGAGGTGGCCGAGGAGCGGTCGGGCCGATCGCCGCGTAGTAGTCGATCAGGTCGCGCTTGGTGAAGCCGCGCTCGGGATAGAGGACCTTGTCCAGGTTCGAGAGGGCGATGCTCGTGCCCTCGACGGTCGCCGTCCCCTTGTGCGCGCCCTGCTCGGTGACGATCAGCGATCGGCGCGCCGCCGCCGGCCTCGCGGGCACGGGGCTGCTTGCGCGCGCGTCGGCCGGCGAGGCGCCCGCGCGGCCGGCCGGCGGGGGTGCGGGTGCCGCGGGCTGGGGAGCGCTCTCGCGCACGACGAGCCTCGCGGGCTTGTCGTCGCGCAGCCCTCGTAGGTGGGGTGGCGCAGGTTGCCGCCCGCGGTCCACTCGCCGAAGGCGACCTCGGCGACCAGCTCGGGCTCGGTGAACACCGCCTCCCGCGGGGGCCGCGGCCCGGCCTCGAACGGCGAGGTCATCCGCTGAAGCGGCGCGAGCAGCACGCGAAAGGCGCCCGAGCTCCTCCTCGCCGAGGCCGCTGCCGACGCGGCCGACGTGGCGCAGGCGCCCGTCCTCGTAGACGCCGAGCAGCAGCGCGCCGATCGTCTCGCGGCGCCTGCCCTTCCCGGGCACCCAGCCGCCGATCACGAACTCCTGGCGGCCCACCGTCTTGATCTTCACCCACGAGCTCGAGCGGAGCCCCGGCCGGTAGGGGGAGTCGAGGCGCTTGGCGACGATGCCCTCGAGCCCCTGCTCGGAGCTCGCGATCAAGCAGCGCCTCGCCGTGCCCGACGACGTGCTCGGGCGTGCGCCAGCTGTCGCCGTCGAGCGCGAGCGCGTGCAGCTGCTCGCGCCGCTGCTCGTAGGGGAGCTCCATCAGCGAGTGCCCGTCGAGCCACAGCAGGTCGAAGATCATGTACGCCACGGGCGTGCTCGCGGCGAGGCGTTTCGCCTGCGAGCGGGAGGTGATCCCGATCCTGCGCTGGAGCGCCTCGAAGCTCGGGCGGCCGTCCGCGTCGAAGGCGACGACCTCACCGTCGAGCACCGCCGAGTGCGAGCTGAGCGCGCGGTTCAGGCGGCCGAGCTCGGGATAGCGGTCGGTGACGTCGTTGAGGTTGCGTCCCTCGAGGCGCAGCTCGCCCGGGGTGGAGTAGGCGATCGCGCGAACGCCGTCCCACTTGATCTCGTAGCCCCAGCCCTCGTCGTCGGCGGGAAGCGACCCGGCGCGTGCGAGCATCGGCGCGAGGCGCTGCGGCATCGGCTCCCGCTGCGGATCGGCGGGGGGATCCATGCGGTGGATCATCCAATCCTTCGGATCGTCGTCCTTGTCGATCGGGAACAGCGCGTAGCGAGCGTCGAGGCGGTGTCCGTGGAGGGCGACCTCCACCTTGCGCGGCTCCCACTTCAGGCAGTCGTAGGTGCCCTGGTCCCAGATGGCGATGCGCCCGGCGCCGTACTCGCCGCGGGGGATCTCGCCGTCGAAGTCGAGGTACTCGAGCGGGTGGTCCTCGGTGTGGGCGGCGAAGCGGTTCTCGCCGGGGCTCTCGGGGAGCCCCTTCGGAAGGGCCCAGCAGGCGAGCACGCCGTCGCGCTCGAGGCGCAGGTCCCAGTGCAGGCGCCGCGCGTGGTGCTCGTGGATGACGAACCGCCGGGCTTCCGAGGAAGGCGGCGCGCTCCCCTCGGGCTCAGGGGTGGCGTCGAAGTCACGTTTCGCCCTGTAGCGCTTCAGCGGCACGTCGCTCGCGCCGCCGGCGGAAGGGCGGGCGCCGGATCTCGCGCGGGGCATCCACGCCGAGCGTATCTTTTCGCGGGTGTCACAGGAGGACGTGGACATCGTCCAGCGGGTGTTCGACGCGGTCAACCGCGAAGACATCGAGGCGACGCTCGCGCTCACGCACCCGGACTTCGAAGTGTCGGTGCCTCCCGAGCTGTCCGCCGAGCCCGACGTCTACCGTGGCATCGACGGGATGCGGCGCTACTGGCAGACGTTCGCCGAGGCGATGGATGAGATCCGTTTCACGCCGGCGCGCGTCTGGGACGCCGGCGACGCCGTCGTCGTGGATCTAGAGGTGACGGCGAAGGGTCGCCAGACCTCGATCGCGGTCGAACAGCGGCCCGCGACCGTCTGGACGATGCGCGACGGGATGGTCTTGCAGGTCGCCGTCTACGCGTCGCTCGCCGAGGGCCTCGCGAGCGTCGGGATCGACGAGTAGCTACTTCTTGGCGGCGGCGCGCCTGGAGCCCGATTTCTTGGCGGGCGCTTTGGGGGCCGCTTTCTTCTTTGCGGGTTTGCGGGCGCGGGGTTTGGCTGCGCCGTCGCCCTCCGCCTCCCGCGCGCGGACCGCCTCGAGGCTCGCCTTCAGCGCTCCCATCAGATCCGGAGCCGGCTCGATCGTCTCCTCGGCCGGCGGCTGCACGGCGATCTCCTCGCCCTGCGCCTTGCGTTCGATCAGGTCGAGCACCTCCTGGCGGTAGGTGTCGCGGTACTTCGCCGGCTCGAAGTCGCCGGCGAGCGAGTCGATCAGCTGCCGGGCCATGTCGAGCTCGCGCTTGGTCGTCTTGACCTCGGCCGCCTCCTTGATCTCGTCGATGCGATCGGCCGGCAGGATTTCGTCGGCGAAGATCATCGTCGCCATGCCCAGCGCGTCGCCCATCGGCCGCAGCGCGACGAGCTGCTCCTTCGAGCGGATCACGACGCGCGCGATCGCGACCCTGCCGCTCTGTCGCATCGCCTCGAGCAGCAGCCGGTAGGGCTTGACGCCGCCTGCGCCGGGGGCGAGGTAGTAGGGGTGGTCGTAGTACACCGGATCGATCTGCGCGAGCTCGACGAAGTCCTCGATCTCGATCGTGCGGGTCTTCTTCGGCTCGAGCGCCTCGAGCTCGCCCGGCTCGATCACGACGTAGCGGTCCTTCGCGATCTCATAGCCCTTCACGATGTCCTCGTAGGGGACCTCCTCGCCGGTCTTCGGGTCGATGCGCCGCTGCACGATGCGCGTGCCGGTCTTGGCGGCAGCTGGTGGAAGCGCACGTTCTTGCGATCGAGCGCGCTGTAGAGCTTCACGGGTACGGTGACCAGGCCGAAGCTGATCGCTCCGGTCCACATTGCGCGGGGCATGCCTGAGTAGTACCACCTCGCGGGCAGCCCAACCAGCGCTGCAAAGGGCGCTGCCGCGCACCGCGGCGGGGCAGCTGGCGTGCGGGTGCGCCGATCGGAGAGACTGTGCAGCCATGAGCACCGCGCACGCGCACGGCATCGCTGCAGGCGCCGCCCGGTCGAGATCCTGCAGCAGCTGATCCGCTTCGACACGACGAATCCGCCCGGCAACGAGGGCGAGTGCGTCGGCTGGATCCGCGAGCTGCTCGACGAGCTCGGCTGCGAGACGCGTCTGGTGGAGAGCGCGCCCGGCCGACCCAACCTGGTCGCGCGCGTGCGCTCTGAGGGAGCGGCGCCGCCGATGCTGTTGCAGGGCCACGTCGACGTGGTTGCGGCGCGCGGCGAGTGGCAGCATCCGCCGTTCGCGCGGCGAGCTGCACGACGGCTACGTGTGGGGGCGCGGCGCGCTCGACATGAAGGGCGGCGTCGCGATGATGCTCGCGGCGTTCATGCGCGCAGCCGCCGGCGAGGTGCGACCGGCGGGCGATCTGATCCTGTGCGTGCTCGTCGACGAGGAGGCGGGCAGCGACCACGGGGCCGAGTTCCTCGTGCGCGAGCACCCCGATCTGTTCGAGGGCGTGCGCTTCGCGATCGGCGAGTTCGGCGCCTTCACGATGGACGTCGCCGGCCAGCGCTTCTATCCGATCATGGTGACCGAGAAGCAGATCTGCTGGACGCGCGCGCGGCTGGCCGGGCGCGCCGGGCACGGCTCGCTGCCGGCGAAGGACGGCGCAAGCGCCCGCCTCGGGCAGCTCCTCAGCCGGCTCGATGGACGGCGCCTGCCCGTCCACGTGACGCCTGTGGCGAGCGCGATGGTGGAGTCGCTCGCCGACGCGCTGCCGAGCGCCGATGCGCGCGGGCTGCGCGAGACTGCTCGTGCCGAGCGACACCGACGGGGTGCTCGACGCGATGGGCGAGCGCGCGGCGATGTTCGACGCGCTCCTGCACAACACGGCGAGCGCCAACATCGTCAGCGGCGGCGAGAAGATCAACGTGCGCCCCGACGAGTTCGCGGTGGAACTCGACTGCCGACTGCTCCCCGGCTATGGTCCCGACGAGCTGTTCGCCGAGCTGCGCGCGCTCGCGGGCATCGAGATGGAGCTCGAGGTGATCCGCTTCGACGAGGTTGCCGCCGATCCCGACCTCGCGCTGTTCGATCGTGCTCGCGGAGCACGCTGCGCGAGCTCGACCCGGGGGTGCGGCCCGTGCCGATGATGCTGCCCGGGGCAACCGACGGACGCTTCTTCTCGCGCCTCGGCATCCAGACGTATGGCTTCCTGCCGATGCAGCTTCCGGCGGAGCTCGCGTTCATGGAGCTGATCCACGCACCGAACGAGCGCCTGCCGGCGGAGGCGCTGGAGTTCGGGACGCGCGCGATCGCGCGCGTGCTCGAGCGCGCGCGCTGAGCTACGCCGCGGCGGTGGCCCTAGCTACGCCGCGGTGGCGGTGCCTAGCTACGCCGCGGTGGCGGCGCCGAGCTACGCCGCGGTGGCGGCCTAGCTACGCCGCGGTGGCGGCGCCGAGCTCGAAGTGGACGTCGGTGAGGCGTTCGCACGTCTCCCACAGGTGCGAGGCCACCTCCGGGTCGCGCGCCGCGCGGCTGGGCGTGACGACGTGGGGGTGGCCGCGTCCTTCGGCGATGCCGTCGGGTCCCACGTACTCGCCTCCTTCGAGGCCGGGCTCGGTGGCGGCGTACAGCGTCGGCAGCGCGCCCATGTCGGCGGACTGGGCGACGAGCACGTTCGTGACGCGCATCACCATCCGGTCGAGCAGCGGCGGCGCCGCGGTCTGCAGGTTCGTCGCCGCGTAGCCGGGGTGCGCCGCCAGGCTCTTCACCGTCGAGCCGCTCGCGCGCAGCCGCCGGTCGAGCTCGAGCGCGAGCATCAGGTCGGCGAGCTTCGACTGCGAGTAGGCGCTCCAGCGCATGTATCGGCGCTCGGACTGGAGGTCGTCGAAGTTGATCTTCGCTCCGGGCATCTTGTGCGCGTTGCTGCTCAGCGTCACCACGCGGGCGTCATCGCGCCCCTGCATCAGGCCGATCAGCCGCCCGGTGAGCGCGAAGTGGCCGAGCACGTTGGTGCCGAACTGGAGCTCGAAGCCGTCGGCGGTCTCCCGGCGCGGCGGCGCCATCACGCCGGCGTTGTTGATCAGCAGGTCGAGTCCCGAGTCGGCGTTCGCGGCGGTGAAGGCGTTCGCGAACTGCTCGACCGCCGCCAGGTTCGCGAGATCGAGCTCCGCCAGCTCTGCGTTCGCGCCGTGGACGTCGGTTTCGATGGCGCGCAGCGCGGTGGTGCCCTTCCGCACGTCGCGGCACGCGAGGATCACCCGCGCGCCGTGGCGCGCGAGCTCGCGCGCCGTGCTCAGTCCGAGGCCGCTGTTGGCGCCCGTCACGATCGCGGTGCGCCCGCTCTGGTCGGGGATCTGCTCGCTCGTCCACTTGCTCATCCAGGAACCTCCTCGTTGACTCAGGCGATCGCCGGCGCGTCGGGGAGGCGCGCGAGCGCCTCGTCCATCTCCTGCTCGGAGAACTCGGGGTCCTCGAGCTCTCCGGCGAGGTATGCGTCGTACGCCGACAGATCGAAGTGGCCGTGACCGCAGAGGCCGAACAGGATCACGCGCGGCTCGCCCGCCTCGCGCGCGGCGTCGGCTTCCTCGATGACGGCGCGGATCGCGTGAGCGGGCTCCGGCGCGGGGATGATCCCCTCGCTGCGCGCGAAGCGCAGCGCCGCGGCGAACGTCTCGTTCTGCTTGTACGCGCGCGCCTCGACCACGCCCGCGCGCACCAGCCCGCACACCATCGGCGCGTCGCCGTGGTAGCGCAGCCCGCCCGCGTGCACCGGCGGCGGCACGAAGTCGTGCCCGAGCGTGTACATCGGCATCAGCGGCGTGAGGCCGGCGGTGTCGCCGAAGTCGTAGCGGAACGCCCCGCGGGTGAGCGTCGGGCAGGCGGCGGGCTCCGCCGCGAGGAACCGCATCTGCGACTCGCCGCGCAGCACGCGCCTGACGAACGGGAATGCGATGCCGCCGAAGTTCGAGCCGCCGCCGACGCAGCCGATCACGACGTCGGGCTGCTCGCCCGCCATCTCCATCTGCAGTGCCGCCTCTTGTCCGATCACAGTCTGGTGGAGCAGGACGTGGTTGAGCACCGACCCCAGCGCGTAGTTCGTGTCCTCGCGCGACGCCGCCACCTCCACCGCCTCGGAGATCGCGATGCCGAGCGACCCCGTCGGGTGCGCCTGCTGTCCGCGCCCCGCCTCGGTGAGGGTGCTCGGCGAGCGATGGACCGTCGCCCCCCACGTCTCCATCATCGAGCGGCGGTAGGGCTTCTGGTCGTAGGAGGAGCCCACCATGAACACCTCGCACTCGAGGCCGAAGAGCGCGCACGCGAACGCGAGCGAGGAGCCCCACTGCCCCGCGCCCGTCTCGGTGCTCAGCCGCCGCACGCCCGCCTGCGCGTTCTCGTAAGCCTGCGGCACCGCGGTGTTCGGCTTGTGCGAGCCGGCGGGCGAGACGCCCTCGTACTTGTAATAGATGTGCGCGGGCGTGCCGAGCTCGCGCTCGAGTCGCCGCGCCCGGAACAGCGGCGTGGGCCGCCACAGCCGGTAGGCGTCGCGCACCTCCTGTGGGATGTCCACGAACGGCTCCGCCGACACCTCCTGTTCGATCAGCCGCATCGGGAAGATCGGAACGAGGTCCGGCGGGCCGGCGGGCTCCATCGTCGCGGGAGAGAGCGGCGGCAGCGGATCGCCGGGGAGGTCCACGAGCAGGTTCACCCACTGCGTGGGGATGTCGCGCTCGGCCAGCAGGAACTTCACCGTGTCCTCAGCCATCTGCCCTCCTCGTTGCTCGCCCGATGAACGCGCGCCCGACGCAGGACAGCGTACAGCCGCCGCGCTCCGTGACGGTCGCCACAACAGACTGGCCAGCTGGCCAGTATGATCCGCCGTTGCGAACCAGGGCTAGCTTGGGAGGTGCACAGATGGCGACTGTCGGGCGCGACATCAAGAGCGTGGAATTGACCGAGCAGGAGCTGTGGCTCAACGGTCCACCGCTCGAGGCGTTCAAGGAGATGCGCTCTAAGTGTCCGATCCACTGGACCGACAGCTTCGAAGACTTCCCCGAGGAGGCGGGCTTCTGGTCGGTTACGACGGCAGACGACGTCTACACGGTGAGCCGCGACTGGGAGACCTACTCCTCCGAACTCGGAGGCGTCGTGGCGGCCGCCGCGGGATTCCCGATCGAGCTCGCGCGGGCGATGTTCATCGGCATGGACCCGCCCAAGCACGACCGCCTGAAGGCGCTCTTCCAGCGGGGCTTCACGCCGAAGCGGATCGCAGACCACGAGGAGGCGATCCGGGCGATCGTGCTGAGGGTGCTCGACCGGCTCGAGGGGCGTGAGACGTGCGACCTCGTCTACGACGTCGCGCAGCCGGCGGTGTCGCGGGTGATCGGGAGCTTCATGGGGATCCCCGAGGAGGACGACGAGATGTGGGCGCGGCTGATGAACTCGACGCTCGGCGCGGGAGACCCCGACATCAACCCCGACGGACCCGAAGGCGCGGTCGAGAAAGACATCCCTGAGATCTTCGAGCACTGCCGCAAGCTGATCGCCGACAGGAGCGAGAACCCGACGGACGATTTGACATCCGTGCTCGTGCATGCCGAGGTGGATGGGCAGAAACTCGAGGAGCACGAGATCGTCATGGGGTTCTTCCTGCTGATGGCGGCGGGCAACGACTCCACCAAGGCGACGTACTGCAGCGGCATGCGCGCGCTGATGGAAGACCTCGAGCAGCGCAAGCTGCTGCTCGAGGACCCGTCGCTGATCCCCGACGCCGTCGAGGAGTCGCTGCGGATGTTCCCCGCGTTCGCCCACTTCCGCCGCACGGCGACGTGCGACACCGAGCTGCACGGGCAGAAGATCAAGAAGGGGGAGAAGGTGGTCATGTGGTACGTCTCCTCCAACCGCGACGAGACGCGCTACGAGGACGCCGACCGCTTCGACCTGCGGCGCAAAGCCGAGCACCAGGCATTCGGCGCGGGCGGCAGGCACTTCTGCCTCGGCACCGCGCTCGCGCGCCTGGAGCTGCGGATCCTGATCGAGGAGACCCTGCGCCGCTACCCTGACATCCAGATCGAGGGCGAGCCGGTGATGATGGAGTCGCTGTTCCTCAACCAGCTCAAGGCGCTGCCGGTGCGGCTCGCGCCCTAGCGCGGACGCTGCTCCCGCGAGGAGCCCGCTCGCACGGGCACTCCGGGCGGGAGCAGCGCGCGCGTCAGACCTTGACGATCACCTTGCCGGTGTTGCCGCCGGTGAACAGCAGGTTGAGCGCGTCGGGGGCGTTCTCGAGCCCCTCGACGATGTGCTCGCTCGACTTCACCTGGCCCGAGGCGAGCCAGCCCGCCATCTCCGCCTGCGCTTCGGGGAAGCGGTCGACGTAGTCGAGGATCAGGAACCCCTCCATGCGCCCGCGCCTGATGATCAGCATCGTGTAGTTCGCCGGCCCGCCTGCAGCGCCGCGGTCGTTGTAGGCGGAGATCGCCCCGCAGAGGACGATGCGGCCGCGCAGCGCGAGCTGCGAGAGGCAGATGTCGAGGATCTCGCCGCCGACGTTGTCGAAGTACAGGTCGACGCCGCCGGGCGCAGCCGCGCGCAGCCGTGCGGCGACGTCGTCCGCCTTGTAGTCGATCGCCTCGTCGTAGCCGAGCTCCTCGACGATCCACGCGCACTTCTCGGGGCCGCCGGCGATGCCGATCACCTTCTCCGCGCCCTTGATCTTCGCGATCTGCCCGACGGTCGATCCGGTGGCGCCGGCGGCGCCGGAGACGACCACGACGTCGCCCTCCTTGACGCGCCCAACGTCGAGCAGGCCGAAGTAGGCGGTCATGCCGGTGACGCCGAGCGCGCCGAGCGCGGTGGTGGGTGACACCCCGGCGGGAAGGCTCTGGAGGGCGCGCGCGCCCTCGTCGGCGATCACGTAGTCCTGCCAGCCGGTCATGCCGAACAGCAGGTCGCCGACGGAATACGCATCGCAGTTGCTCTCGAGGACCTCGGCGATGCCGCCCGCGCGAACCACTTCGTCGATGGCGATCGGGGGCAGGTAGCCCGGGGCGTCGTCCATCCACGTCCGGATCGTCGGGTCGATCGAGATGTAGCGCACGCGCGCGAGCGCCTCTCCGTCTGCGGGCGCGGGCACGTCGGTCTCCTCGATGCGGGTGGTCTGCTCGTCCACCATGCCGCTGGGGCGCTCGGCGAGCACCACGCGGCGGTTTCGATCGCTCATCTGCTCATCCCCCTCGCCGGTTCTCACCGGCCTCGCGTTGTAGCGCCGGAGGGCGCACGGGATCGCGCCGGAGGGCGCACCGGGATCCTAAGAAAAACGGCCGTGTGTATGGTGCCTGCCGATGAGCCCAGGGGGACAGGTGCTCGAGGTTCCCGCGGAGGATGGTGCCACGCTGCGGGCCGAGCTGTTCGCGGCGGAGGGCGCCGGGAGCGCACCCCGGCGTGGTCGTGCTGCACGAGTCCTTCGGCCTCAACGACGACATCCGGCGGCTCGCCTCGCGGTTCGCAGGCGCGGGCTACACGGCGCTCGCGCCCGACCTCTACTCGCACGGGCGACGGATCGTGTGCCTCAGCCGCGTGATCGTGGACATGGTGCGCGGATCGCTGGCACGCGAGGTCGCCGACATCCACCGCATGCGCGAGGCGCTCGCCGGCGCAGCCCGGCGTGGACGACAGCCGGATCGCCGTCGCGGGCTTCTGCCAGGGAGGCGGATTCGCGCTGATCGCTGGGTCGCAGCCCGGCTTCTCGGCGGCGGCGGTCAACTACGGGATGGTGCCCGCCGAGCGATCGGTGCTCGACGGGCTCTGCCCGGTGGTGGGGAGCTACGGCGCGAAGGACAAGATCGCGGGGCGCAACATGGCGGAGCGGCTCGAGAGCCATCTCTCTGCCCTCGGTGTGCCGCATGACGTGAAGACGTACGAGGGCGCCGGCCACTCGTTCTTCTCGCAGGTGGACGGCTGGCAGGGATGGCTCGCGCGCATGCCCTCGCCGATGCGGGTGGGCTACGAAGGCGCGGCGGCGGAGGACGGCTGGCAGCGGATGCTCGCCTTCTTCGACGAGCACGTGCGCTGAGGCGCGCCGTGCACGAGCTCGTGATCTTCGACTGCGACGGCGTGCTCGTGGACAGCGAGCCGATCTCCAATCGCGTCCTCGCGGAGATGCTCCAGGAGCAGGGCCTTGCGATCACCGCCGAGCAGGCGCGCCGCGAATACCAGGGGCTGCTGCTGCGCGAGGTCGTCGCGCACGCCGAGCACACCCTCGGTCGCCCGCTACCCGACGGCTGGCAGGAGCTCTACGAACAGCGGCGGGATGCGGCGTTCGGCCGCGAGTTGTGTGCCGTGGCGGAAGCCGAACGAGCTGTGGCGGCGGTTCGCGCCGCGGGGATCGACGCCTGCGTCGCCTCGCAGGGGCGGCTGAGCAAGACGCAGCGCTCGCTGGCGGTGACGGGCCTCGACGCGCTGTTCGACGCCGGCGAGCTGTTCTCCGCGGAGTCGGTGGCGCGGGGCAAGCCCCACCCTGACCTGTTCCTGCATGTCGCTCGGACGATGGGTTCGCCGCCCGCGAGCGCGGTGGTTGTGGAGGACACGCCCTCGGGCGTGGCGGCAGGAGTTGCCGCGGGCATGCGCGTGCTCGGCTATGCCGCCGACAGCGACGAGGCGGCGCTGCGAGCGGCGGGCGCCGAGACGTTCCGCGCGATGGGCGAGCTGCCCGCCCATCTCGGCATCAGCCCCGCGTGAGCTCCTCGAGCAGAAGCACGAAGGAGCGGTAGGGGCGCCCGGTTACCTGCTCGAGCCCGATCTCGCACGTGCGGTTGCTCGACAGGCACGCGCTGAGCGGGCGCCAGGCGAGCTCCTCGGCGAGCGGCGCGAGCGCGGCGGCGGGAAGCTCCGGGTGGAGCAGGCCGCGGTCGCCGGCAGTTCCGCAGCAGGTGCTCGGCAGCGGCAGCACCACGTCCTCCGACAGGGCGCTTGCGATCGCTTCGAGCTTCTCGCCGAGCCCGAGCTGGACCGCGGCGCAGGGGGGATGCACGGCGACGCTGTCGGCCCGCCGCCGCACCTCGAGCGCGGGCAGCAGCGTGTCGTGCGCCCACGCGATCGAGTCCACCACCTCGATCTCGAGGAACCGCTCGCGGGCGTCCTCGTCGAGCGCACCCGCGACGTCACAGAGCAGCGCCTGCGAGCACGAGCTCGCATCGACGACGAGCGGCAGCCGCCCGGAGTCGGTCCAGCGGATGGCTGCCTCGGCGATCTCCCGCGCCATGTGCTCGTGCCCGCTCGCGAAGCCCTTCGAGCTCCACGGCAGCCCGCAGCAGTGGCCGGCGGCGTCGTCGGGGATCCACAGCGGCCGGCCCGCCCGTGCGGACACCGCGACGAGCGCCTGGCGCACGTCGAGCGCGTCGCCGTCCTCGGGGCCGTTGCCGAAGATGCGGTTGACGCACGCCGGGAAGTAGACGGCGGTGGCTTCGGTGCGGCTCGTAACGGGAGGCCGCGCGGCGGCCGGAGCGGGCATCGCCTGCGACCACGCCGGTATCAGCTCCTCGGACACCGTTGCACGCGCGAGCGCCGCGAGGCGGCGCGCCGGCTGGCCTTCGCCGGCGAGACCCGCCCGCAGCGCGCCGCGGGCGGCGCGCTCGACGGCGCCGAAGCGGCGCGCGAGCCCGAGCGCGATGCGCTCGGAGCGCTGCGAGTGCTCGCGTGCCCGCAGCTGCTTGACCAGCGCGCCGGTGTCGATGCCGACCGGGCAGGCGAGGCTGCACGACCCGTCGGCGGCGCACGTCTCGATGGCGTCGTACTCGTACTGCTCGAGCAGGCTCCGCAGCACCGGCGAGCCTGGTTCCTGGCGCGCCATCTCGCGCCGCAGGGCGATGCGCTGGCGCGGCGTCGTGGTGAGGTCGCGGCTCGGGCATACCGGCTCGCAGAACCCGCACTCGATGCACTGCGTCGCGACCTGCTCGATCACGGGCGCCGACTTCAGGTTGCGCAGGTGCGCGCCCTCCTCGCGGGTCAACACGACGCCGGGCGCGAGCATGCCGTCGGGGTCGGCGAGGCGCTTGACGCGCCACATCATCTCGGTTGCGCGAGCGCCCCACTCGCGCTCGACGTAGGGGGCCATGTTGATGCCCGTACCGTGCTCCGCCTTCAGCGACCCGTCGTAGTCGCCCACGACCATCTCCACGAGGTCGTGCATGAAGGCCTCGTAGCGGTCGAGGTCGGCCTGCTCGCCGAAGTTCGGCGTCAGCAGGAAGTGCAGGTTGCCTGCCGATGCGTGGCCCGCGACGCCCGGGAGGAAGCCGTGCGCGCCGAGCAGGCGCTGGAGGTCCTTGGCGGCCTCGCCCACCCGCGCCGGCGGCACGCAGACGTCCTCGACGATCATCGTCACGCCGGGGGCGCGGATCGCGGCGAGCAGGCCCTGCATGCCCTCGCGCACCCGCCACAGCATCTCGGTGTGCTCGCGCTCGCGCGTGAACGAGGTGGCATCGAGCGGGGAGCGCGCGGACAGCAGCGCTTCGGCGCCGCGTTCGGGGCCCTCGAGCTCGTCGGGGTGTTCGCCGCGCAGCTCCACGAGCAGCGCCGCGTTGTGGGGCTCGAGCTCCTTCCAGCGCTCGGGCGTGCCCGGCATGTTCCAGGCGGCTGCGATCAGCGTGGGGGCGACCATCAGCTCCGTGGCGCTGGCGCCCGCCGCGACGAGCTCGGGCACGGCGTCGACAGCCGCGTCGATGTCCTCGAACAGCCACAGGCCGGTGGCGGTGTGGCGTCCCAGCGCGACCGTTTCGAAGACCGCCTCGGCGACGAAGGCGAGCGTTCCCTCCGAGCCGACGAGCAGCCTCCGGAAGATCTCGAGGGGGGAGTCGGCGTCGAGGAACGCGCACAGGCGGTAGCCGGTGGTGTTCTTGATCTCGAACTTCCTCTCGATCCGCTCGCACAGCTGCCGATCGGCGAGCAGCTCCTCGCGCAGCTCGGCGAGACCCCGCGCGAGCTCGGGCGCCGCCGCCGCGAACCGCTCCTCGGCTTGCTCCTCGGCGGTGTCGATGACCGCACCGTTGGGGAGCACGAACGTGAGCGAGCGCAGCGTGCGGTAGGAGTCGGCGTGCACCCCGCAGCGCATGCCACCCGAGTTGTTCGCGATGACGCCGCCGATGCAGGCGATGTCGGTGCTCGCCGGGTCCGGTCCCATGCGCCTGCCGTGGCGGACGAGGCGCCTGTTGACGTGGCCGAGGACGGCGCCCGGCTGCGCGCGGACGCGCTGTCCGTCCGCCTCGACGCGTACGCGCTGCCAGTGGCGCCGCACGTCGACGAGGATGCCGTCCGTCTGCGACTGGCCGCTGAGGCTCGTTCCGCCCGCCCGGAACACGAGCGGCGTGCCCGTGCGGCGCGCGAGCGCGAACAGCTTCGCGACGTCGGCGACGTCGCGTGGGATCGCCACCGCCTTGGGGATCGACCGGTACGGGCTCGCGTCGGAGGCGTAGCGCACGAGGTCGAGCGCGCGCATCGCCACCGCGTCGGGCCCGAGCTCCCGCAGCAGCTCCCCGCGCAGCCGCTCGGGTGTTCCCTCCGCCACCCAGTCGGGGGCGCGGTCGGGGGCGGGCGCCGGCTCGGGCGCGATCGAGGAAGCGTGTCGGCGCAGCGGGCGGGAGCGCGATCGCGGGGGATGGGAGCCCAGCAGCGACACGCTCAGTCGAGCCACATCCCGGTGGCGACGGGCACCTGCACGAGGCGCGGGCCGTCGTCCACTGCGATCGCCGCGCGCAGGGCCTCGGCGAGCTCCTCGCGTCCGGAAACCTCGCGTCCCGGGACGCCATAGGCGTTCCCCACCGCCGCCACGTCGAGTCCGGCGAGGTCGAGGCCGGGCACGCCGGTCGCCTGCTCGAACTCGGCGAACCACTTGAGGATCATGTACTCCTCGTTGCGCAGCACGAGGAAGGTGACGGGCACCTTGTAGGCGGCTGCGGTCCACAGCGCGGTGATCCCGTACTGGGCGGAGCCCTCGCCCAGCACGCACACGACCGGGCGCCCGCGCTCAGCGAGCTGGACGCCGACGGCGGCGGCGATCCCGAAGCCGAGGCCTCCGCTGGCGCTGAAGTAATAGCTGCCGGGCCTCGACAGGCGCAGGCGGTTGCGCAGTGCGATCGTGCTCGACGGCGTCTCGACGACCGCGATGGCGTCCTCCGGCCACACCTCGGCGAGCGTCGCCATGGCGGCGGTGCCGCTCATCGGCTCGGTCTCGGCAGGCGGGCCGGGGAGCGGCCGCTCGGCGGGTGCGGGCCGCTCCGAGGTGTCGAGCAGCTCGAGCAGGCGCGCGAGGGCGAGCCCGACATCGCCCACGATCGCGCTGCCCATCGGGGCGCGGGCGGCCTCGGCGGGGTCGCTCGTGATCTGCACGAGCGTCGCGCCCTCGGGCAGCAGCGGACCCGGGATGTAGGGGTAGTAGGGGAACACCGAGGAGCCGACGACGAGCACGAGGTCGTGTCCCGAGAGCGTCTCGGAGGCGGCGCCGATCGCGGGCGGCAGGACGCCCTGGAAGTTGGGGTGGTCCTCGGGGAACCCGAGCCGGCCGCCGCCCGGCGCGGGCGTCGCCCACACCGCGATGCGCTGCTTCTCGACGAGCGCCACCGCGGCCTCCCAGCCGCCGCTCGCGTCGATGTCGGGGCCCGCGACGAGCACCGGGTTGCGCGCGTCGTGGAGCGTGCGCGCCAGCTCCTCGAGGCTCTCGGGGTCGGGGCCCGAGCGCGCAGCGACGGTGCGTGCCAGCGCGTTCGCTGTCGTCTGGGGGTCCGCCTCGACGTCCCAGTCGTCCATCGGGATCGACACGAAGGCGGGGCCGCGTGGCGGCATCGCGGCGTGGTGGATCGCCCGCGCCAGCGCCAGCGGCACGTCCTGTGCGCGCGGCGGCTCGTGGCTCCACTTGACGTACGGCTGCGGCCCCATGACGGCTTCGCGGTTCGTGAGGTTGGCCTCCATCGTGATCTGCGGGCGCACCTGCTGGCCCGCTGTGATCAGCAGGGGCGACTTGTTCGCCTGGGCGTTCGAGATCCCGCCCACCGCGTTGCCGACGCCGGGCTGGGTGTGCAGGTTCGCGTGCGTGGGGCGTCCGCTCGCCTGGGCGAAGCCGTCCGCCATGCCCACAACCACGAGCTCCTGCAGCCCGAGCACGTAGCGGAAGTCGTCGGGGAAGTCCTTCAGCATCGGCAGCTCGGTAGAGCCCGGGTTGCCGAAGATGGTGGTCATCCCATGCGCGCGGAACAGATCGAACGTCGCCTCGCGGACGGTCGTCATGCAGGGCCCTCCTCTCGCGTCACTGTTGTGGATCCCTCGGTCGAGCGCAGACGCTAACCGAACTCCGGCGGCGAGCGCTCGGTGCGGGCGCCGCGCGCGCTCAGTGCGGGAGCGGCGAGCGCTCCGTGCCGGCGCGGCGGGCGCTCAGTGCGGGAGCGGCGAGCCTGCGAAGAACAGGAACCAGACAACGAAGCTGGCAACCGCGACGTAGACGATCCCGACGATGATGATCTCGAGCGCGCTCGGGCGGTAGCCGATGATGTCCTCCTCCTGCTCGTTGTCCTCGACGTTGAAGCTGCGAAGCCACTTGAGCCGGCTCTGGCTGGGCGCACGGCCCGTGAGCCGGTCGTAGGCCCCGTTCAGCCACGCGAGCGCGAACGCCATCGCGAACACGAGCACGGCGAGGACGACCACGACGATGAACACAGCACGCATGCTCAGCACGGTCTTGCCCACCATGTGCGAGCCGACCCACAGCGCGAGCAGCGGCGCCCCGGTCCACAGGTTCACCGCGATGAACGCTGCCGCGCCCGCGAGCACGGCACGCTTGAGCGCGAGGTGCCGCGGTCGCGGTTGACCTTCGGCAGCGCCCTCGGTGCTCGCTTCGGCACGCTCGTGCAACGGGTCCCTCCCGGTCGACGGCCTCCTCCGGCGATGGTACGCCAGCCGCCTCCGTGAAGCGCTCGTCTCAGGTGCGCGGCGGCTCTGGGCGGGCGCTCGCCGACGCCGCTCGCTCCTTCACGACGGCGTTCGTGCCCGCGGCGCCCTTCGTCGGCTAGAGACCGAGGCCCGCGATCAGGCCTGTGAGTTTCGAGTAGGCGATCGCCGATGATCCCCGTTCGTTGTGCGCGGTGACCCCCACGCGCAACGTGAGCCCTACGTCGAGGAGTTCGAGCAGGAGGTCTTCTTTCGTCGCGCCCGCGATGTCTTTGCATTCGCCCACGAGCCCCAGCGCCCCGCACAGCTGCCACTGGTACGTGTACGTGATCGGCGCTGTGCCGCTCCACGTTTCCGGATGCGCGAGCAGTTTTTCGCCGAGTTTGAGGATGCCGCTGATCGTCGGCTGCAGGGTGTTGAGCGCAAGCGCCGCGAGCACGGGGTTCGTCGCAGCGGACGTCGCCTGCGTGGAACCGCCCGAGTTGGTGGCCGTCACGACGAGCCTCACCGTCGATCTCACGAGGCTCGAAGCCAGGTCGAGCGTTTCTTTCGTTTCGCCGCCGAGCGATTTGCATTCGGCACCCGAGGCGTTGCACTGCAGCCACCGGTAGCCGAAGCTGATCGGCGCGGTGCCCGACCACGCTCCGGTCAGGCCTTTGAGTGTCTGGCCATCTTCGGCGAGGCCGCTGATCGCAGGGAGTTCCGTGTTGCTCGGTAGCAGCGCGCTGATGAGGCCGGTGGCGGGGGAGGTTGCTTCGGTGGAGCCGCCTGCGTTCGTGGCGGTGACGACGACGCGGACGGTGGAGCCGACGAGGGTGGAGATGAGTCCGAGGGTGGCGCCGGTTGCCCCTGAGATTTCTTTGCAGGCTTCGCCTTTGCTGTTGCACTGGAGCCACTGGTAGGCGTAGCTGATGGGTTCGGTGCCGATCCAGCTGCCGACGGCGGCGCTTAGCGATTGGCCGTCTTTCAAGAGGCCGCTGATCGCAGGGAGTTCCGTGTTGTTGGGTAGCAGCGCGCTGATCAGGCCGGTGGCGGGGGAGGTTGCTTCGGTGGAGCCGCCTGCGTTCGTGGCGGTGACGACGACGCGGACGGTGGAGCCGACGAGGGTGGAGATGAGTCCGAGGGTGGCGCCGGTTGCCCCTGAGATTTCTTTGCAGGCTTCGCCTTTGCTGTTGCACTGGAGCCACTGGTAGGCGTAGGAGATCGGTTCGGTTCCGGTCCAGCTACCGACGGCTGCGCTTAGCGATTGGCCGTCTTTCAAGAGGCCGCTGATGCTCGGGAGCCCGGTGTTGCTGGGGACGATGGCGCCGATGAGGCTCGTGGGGACAGAGGTGGCGGACGCCGAGCTGATCGCGTTCGTAGCGGTGACCTCGACCTCGAGAGAGTTCGCGACGTCGAGCGGACCGGCTTCGTACGTGGAGCTCGTGGCGTCGGGGATCGGGGTGCATTCGCCGGTGAGCGAGGAGCAGCTGATCCACTGGTAGGCATATGCCAGCGGCGCGGTGCCGGCCCATTCGCCGCTCGTTGCGGTGAGCGTCTGGCCGTCGATCGGGAGGCCTGAGATGGACGGGGCGCCGATGTTCACGGGCGGACCCGGCACGACCTTCCCCGACGCTCGGGTGGTGGCGCTCGCGCTGCCGGCGCTGTTCGTGGCGGTGACCGCGACGCGCAGCTTGTGCCCGATCTGGGACGTGGTGGCGCGGTAGCTCGACCCGGTGGCGCCGGGGATCGGCGAGCAGACCCGGCCGGCACACGACTGCCACTGGTAGGAGAAGGCGAGGGGAGTCGTCCCCTTCCAGGTCCCTCCGACGGCGCTCAGCAGGGCGCCGTCACGGGGGGTTCCCGAGATGGCGGGCGCCTTGCTGCGTCGGGGCGGCGCGATTGCGACGGCGGGCGTCGCGGTGGAGGTGGCACTCGAGCCGCTTCCGCCGCTCGAGGCGGTGACGGCGACGCGGAGCATGTCCCCGACGTCCTGTGTGGCGGCGCGATAGGAGTGCTGCGTGGCGCCGTCGATCGGGTTGCAACCGCCGCCCGAGCTGTTGCAACGCAGCCATTCGTAGGCATAGGAGGTTGGCTTGGGGGTCCACTTGCCCTTGGTCGCCTTGAGGACGCTGCCGTCGCGCGCAGTGCCGCCGATCGTGGGCGGGGAGACGTTGTCGGGGCTCGCATATGCGGCGGTGCTGAGCACCGCGCCGGCGAGGAGGGCCAAGAGGGTCAGCGCCGCCAGCAGCCCGGCGCTCCTGGGGCGGCCTCGGCGACGCGCCCGCGCCGCGCGTTCGCCGTGCTCGCCGTCGAAGTCCGCGATCCGATACGAGCCCTCCCGGTTGCGATGCACGGTGCGTGCCCCCTCCTCGCCATGCCAGCCGCACGGCCTCCCCTTTGCAAGCCCGCGCACCCCCTGGGCGCTGCAGACCCCCTGTCAGTCCCAGCGCGATACCCGGAATCCGGAGGAATATGCATCGCCAGAAAAGGAGCTCTGCGGGCGCTGCTCGCATCCATGCACATGCCTGTCCGTCCAAACCGGCGTGTGCGCCGCGGGCGATGGGCTACGCTCGCTGGCAGGAGCGATCGGCGACCCAGCGGGCCGTCCATGCGGGTGCATGCGAGCGCCTGCGGGCGCCGAAGACGAACGGACCAGGGGTGGCTTCAGCAGCAATTCGTGCAGGCGGGCGACTCCGGCGGCGGACGATGCCGGCGGCGCTCATGCTCGCCCTGGGCGTGTCCCTCTGCCTGGCGGCAGAGGCGCGCGCGGGCACGACCATCACGGTCAACACGCCCGCCGACAACCCGATCTCCCTGCTCGAGTGCAACGGCCTGCTCGGCGACTGCTCGCTGCGCGAGGCGCTCGACCGGGCCCTCAGCGGAGACACGGTGGTGATCCCGGCGAGCGCCTCGCCGTACTTGCTCGCCCAGCCGATCATCGTGCACGGCGGCGTCACGATCGTGGGAGGCGGGTCAGCATCGACGACGATCAGCGGGAACGGAGAAACGCAGGTCTTCAAGATGCCGGCGCCGGAACCCGTGACGATCAGAGGGCTGACGATCACAGGTGCCCACAACGGTGGCGGTGCCGACGAAGGCGGCGCGATCAACGCTCAGCCGCCGGAAAAATCTGGCGGCGGGCTCACGCTCGAAGACGTGACGATCGCCAACAGCGACTCGACGGGGGGCGCCGGGGGCGCGATCGAGGTGTGGGAAGGCGACGTCGTGATCCGCCACAGCCGCTTCATCAACGACTCCGCGAGCAGCACCGGATCGGAATTCGGCGGGGGCGCGATCGACGACTTCGCGGCGAAGGACACCCTCACGATCTCCGACAGCGTGTTCGCGGGCAACACGCGCACCAACGCCAAGGGTGGAGCTGTGCTCGTCCAGAAAGAAGTCCATCTCGCGCTGAGCTCCAGCACGTTCAGCTCGAACACAGCCGGCGGCGGTGCCCCCGGCGGGGCGATCATGCTCGAAAAAGGCAGCACGGCGACGATCGTCAACAGCACCTTCACGAACAACACCGCCGGGAGCGGCGGCGCGGTCTCGAGCGAAGCCGCCGACCTGTCGCTCGTCAACGACACGCTGTCCGCGAACGGCGCCGAAGTGGGCGCGAGCCTCGACGTCGTGATCGGCGCGACGAGCGTCGAAAACACGATCTTCTCCGCCCCGTTCGGCGGGGGCGCCAACTGCTCCGGGAAACCGACGAGCGAAGGCCACAACCTCGAGGACGCTCCTTCGAGCAGCTGCGGGCTGTCGGCGCCCGCGGGCGACCTGCTGGGCGTCGACCCGCAGCTCGGAGCGCTCGCCGACAACGCGAGCCTCGATCCGACCGCGGGCGGCCCGCCGCAGACGCTCGCACTCGCTGCGGGGAGCCCGGCGATCGGCGCCGGCTCCGCCACCGGTTGCGCGACGGCCGGCTCGGTGGACGAGCGCGGCGTCCCGCGACCGGTGGTGCCCGGCACCGGATGTGACATCGGTGCCTTCGAGCTCGTCACCGTGCCCTCCTCGACCGCCGTGTCCTCCTCGCGCTCCTCGATCCCCGCCGGGCAGGCCGTCACGCTGGTTGCCACCGTCGCTCCTGCGGGCATGCTCCCGGCCACACTCTCGCCCGCTTTCGGCGGATCCGTCGAGCTCCGCGACGGCACCTCCTCGCTCGGCCTGGTGCCCGTGGACACAGGCGGCCACGCGTCGATCACCACCTCGTCCCTTGCCACCGGCACCCACATGATCACGGCCACCTTCAGCGGCGATGAACTGCACGCGGGCTCCACGTCGCCACCGCTAGCGCAGGTCGTGCTCGCGCCCGTGCCGCCGCCGCCGCCGGTCGTGTCAGCCCTGTCGCAGAGCCGCAGGACATGGCGCGAAGGTCGGGGCCTGGCGCGCCTCGCCGCCCGCCGGCGCACGCCGGTGGGAACGACGTTCACCCTCACGCTCAGCACTCAGTCCACGCTCGAGCTGTCGTTCCGCCGCACCGTGGCGGGTCGCAAGGTGGGGCACAGCTGCGTCGTGCCGGATCGGCGAAACCGCCACCACCGTTCCTGCAAGCGCCTTGTGCCGGCCGGCACGCTCACGTTCGCGAATGCACGAGCGGGGCGCGACCGCATCGTCTTCGAAGGCCGGCTCACTGGCTCCAAGCGGCTCGGACCGGGCCGCTACATGCTGCTGCTCACCGCCACGAACGCCGGTGGGCGCTCGGTTCCGCTCAGCCTCACGTTCACGATCGCTCGCCACTGACGGCGCGGGCGCGAATCGTGCCCTGCGAGAGGACTGGACGTGCGCCTCCAGCGCGCGTATAGAGTCAGGCAGCGTGCGGCAGAGCTACCCCAAGGGCTTGCAGGAGGTGGGTGACGGCCTCTACGCGTACCTGCAGCCGGACGGCGGCTGGGGCTGGAGCAACGCGGGGCTCGTCGTCGACGGCGACTCCTCGCTTCTCATCGACACGCTGTTCGACCTGCATCTGACCGAGCAGATGCTCACCGAGATGCGCCGGGCGACGCCCGCGGCGCAGAGCATCGACACGCTCGTCAACACGCACGCGAACGGCGACCACTGCTACGGCAACCAGCTCGTGCGCGATGCCCGGATCATCGCCTCCGAGCGGACCGCGGCGGAGATGCCCGAGCTGCCGCCGGCGGCGATGGCGGCGCTCGTGCGACAGGCACCGGAGATGGGGGAGGTGGGGGAGTTCTTCGTTCGCTGCTTCGGTTCGTTCGACTTCGACGGGATCGAGCCCGCTCTCCCCGGCGAGACCTTCACGGGCGAGCTGGGCCTGCGGGTGGGCGCGCGCGAGGTGCGCCTGATCGAGGTCGGCCCGGCGCACACGCGCGGCGACACGCTCGCGCTGCTCCCGGCGGAGCGCGTGGTGTTCACCGGCGACATCGTCTTCCACGGCGGCCATCCGATCGCCTGGGCGGGACCCGTGTCGAACTGGATCGCAGCGTGCGAGCGGATCCTCGGGATGGAGGTGGACGTGATCGTCCCCGGCCACGGCCCGCTCGCCGACAAGGCCGCCGTCGCGGAGCTCAAGGCCTACTTCGAGTACCTCCTCGACCGCGCGGCGGAGTGCCGGCGCGAAGGGATGACGCCGATGGAGGCTGCACGCGCGATCTCGATCGATCGCTGGGCGGACTGGGGCGACGCCGAGCGGCTCGTGGTGAACATCGCGACGATCTACTCGGAGCTCGCACCGGAGCAGGAGCCCATGAACCCACTCGAGGCCTTCCAGCAGATGGCGGAGCTCGCCGCTCCCGCCGCGGGGCGCCAGCCGTGAGCGACGCCGGCGCCCCGATCAGGCTTGTCTCGCTCGACGAGCTCGACGAGCGGCAGGTGACCACCGTTCAGACGCCGCAGGGAACGCTCGCCGTGGGGATGAGCGGCGGCGAGCCTTTCGCTGTGTCGAACCGCTGCCGACATCTGTTCGCCTCGCTCGGGACGGGTCGCGTGGCGGAGGACGGCTGCCTCGAGTGTCCCTGGCACGATGCCCGCTACGACGTACATACCGGCGCTATGACTCGAGGTCCCCAGGGAGCGTTCAAGCCGCTCGCCGGCTTCGTGAAGGGGACCACCGGAACCCGGCCGCTGAAGACGTTTCCCGTGCTCCTGCGCGACGGCGCGATCTGGCTGGACACTGCCGCCGAGGCGTAAGTAGTTAGCCCCTGCCGACGGCGGCTTTGTGCGGCTGCCCCGCGGCGCTCCTGCCGCGATCCTCACGCCAAGGAGCGACGTCGGATGCCTGGCACTGCCTCAACTGCCACGAACAGCCCCGCCGGCAGGCAGCTGCCGGCTGCGGCGAAGGTGGTTGTGTGCGGCGGCGGGGTAGGTGCCGTCGAGACGCTGCTCGCCCTTCGTGCCCTTGCGGGCGAGGCGCCCGAGCTGCACCTCGTCGCACCGAACACGCACTTCGTCCACCAGCCGCTCTCGGTGGCGGCTCCGTTCGACCTCGCCGAGACGAGCCTGTTCGGCCTCGCCGAGCTGGCGCGCGACACCAACGCGCAGCTGCACGCGCAGGCGGTGGAGCGAATCGATGCCGAGCAGCGGCAGGCGGTGCTCGCAAGCGGCGAGCGGCTCGACTACGACGTGCTCGTCGTCGCGGTGGGCGCGCGGCGTCGAGAGTGGCTTCCCGGCGCCCTGCACTTCGGGGGAGCCGCTGACGTGGATGCGATGCGCGAGCTCGTCGGCCGCCTCGATCGCGGAGATGCCGGGCGGCTCGCGTTCGCAAAGCCGCCTGCGAGCAGCTGGTCGCTGCCCCTCTACGAGCTCGCCCTGCTGACGGCGTGGCACCTCGCCGACGCCGGCGTGGTGGGGGTCGAGCTGAGCGTCGTCACCGACGAGTCCGAGCCGATGGAAGCGTTCGGCGAGCCGGCCGGCCGACTGCTGCGGGGACTGCTCGCGGATCGCGGCATCGCGCTGAAGACGGGAGCGTTCGTGCGGAGCTTCGAGCACGGCGTCTTGCGCTGCGAGCCCGGGTCCTCGCTCGAGGCCGATCAGGTCGTGGCACTGGCGACGCTCGAGGGCCCAGCAGTGAGCGGACTGCCCACGGATGCTGCGGGCTTCATCGTCACCGACGATCGAGGCCGGGTCGAGGACCTCGAGGGCGTCTACGCCGTCGGCGACGGAGCGTCGTTCCCCGTCAAGCAGGGCGGTATCGCCGCGGAGCACGCCGATCTCGTGGCGGAGGAGATCGCGTCCAAGATGGGGGTTGCGATCATCGCCACCGCTCCTGCGCCGACGCTACACGGCACGCTGCTCACAGGGCTCGCACCGCTCTACCTGCGTACGCAGCTGGCGTCCGCCGGCAGCGCCGCGGAGGTGGCTGGAAAGCCGCTGTGGTGGCCTCCGGAGAAGATCGCAGGCCGCTATTTGGCGCCCTACCTCGCGCTGATGGCGCCGCATGAGCGCCGGCGGATGACCTGAGAGACGAGGCCATCGTCCCTGCCGCCCGGCAGGTAGGCTGACGGCGGTGGGAGCCACCGGCGAACAGCAACATCTGAGAAGCATCCAGGAGCCGCTGAAGGCTCGTTACAGGGAGGAACCGGACGCCGCGCTCGTAACGCTGAGCGCCGAGGGCTCGCTCGAGGACGGTGTTACGTGCAGCGTCGAGACGGGACGGGCGCTCGTGAGGGCAGGCCTCCATCCCGCGAGCGGCGGAGACGGCTCGCTCGCCTGCTCGGGAGACATGCTGCTGCAGGCGCTCGTCGCCTGTGCCGGAGTGTCGATGCGCGCCGTCGCAACGGCGCTCGGCATGGACGTCACGGGCACCGTTCACGCCGAGGGCGACCTCGATTTCCGCGGCACGCTGTCGGTTGACCGGGAGGCGCCGGTGGGGTTCAAGGACATCCGCCTGCGATTCGTTCTCGAGAGCGACTGCGACGAGGAGCAGCTCGACACCCTCGTGCGCCTCACCGAGCGCTACTGCGTCGTGTTCCAGACGCTCGCCGGCTCGCCGTCGCTGTCGGTAGCTCGCACGGCCGCTGCGTAGCGGCGCGTCGTCTCGACGGCGCGCCCGCTGAAGAAGACTGCGCCCTGACGTCCCCGGCCGCGGCCCAGCGCGGCCGGGGACGCTGGAGCGTCGCGTCTACTTGGTGATGTGGATCACGCGCTCCATGCCGAGACGGTTGTGCTGGCGACCGTCCTGTGTGTCCATGAAGCAGACCTGTACGTACCAGCCCGGCGCCGCGGTGATCGTCTCCTGCTGGAAGGCACCGGTCGAGAGCGGGCCGAAGAAGGTCACGGGGTTGCCCGACACCAACTTGAAAGCCGCCCGTTCCTTGCCGAGGAGCATGTCGTGCGCCAGCGTGAGTGCAGCCTTGTGGCTGCGCACGGGGAAGGCGATGTTCATGTGAACGAGGAAGCCTTCGTTTTCGAAGCGCACGAGCTGACCGACCTTGAGCGTGCTCGGACCCTTGAAGCCGAACTCGATTGTGCGCTCCACCGCCTGCGGAGCCGCCAGCGAAGCGGGCGCGGGCGAGGCCGTCACCGTGAAGGTTGTGTGCGGCGGGTTGGAGGGGTGTTCGCCTTCAGGGTTCAGCGCCATGTAGGTGCCCGGGGCGAGAACGGTCTGGGCTTCGGTCGTTGCACCCGGGCGGCCTTCGCCGTCGAACACGATCGTGCCGTACTTGTCCGCGTTGTTCGGGTCGGAGAACGCCTTCGACTTCATGAAGCCTTCGAATTCGGCCGGCGTCACGCCCGGCTTGAGGGCGAACAGCAGCGGACTGGGTTCCTTCAGGTTCTTGGCCGTCGTCGTCGCTACGTTCACGGCGCCCGAGACGGTCGAGCCTGACACGGCAACCGTTCCGCTACCGAGCGTCAGGGTCAGCGTCGGCAGCGGAGCTGCGCCGCCGGCGGCGGGAACGGCAAGGGGCACGGCGACCGCGGCGAGCGCGGTGGCAGCAACTGCGAGCCGCCGCGCAGGGGCCGCGGCCTTGAAGCGTTTCATCATTGGATTCCTTTCGTGAGTACGGGCCACCATCCGGCGGCCCGATGTGCAAGTGCGGGCACAGGCAACGCGAGGCTGCCGCGCGCGTAGCCCGTCCCCGTCCCTCGGGGCCACGTCGCGGAGCCTGCGGCCGGCGCACGTTAACAGAATGTGAAGTGGCCGGCGTCAGTTTCGGGGCGCTCGCCGCCGCGGCTGGAGCGCCGCACCGGCCTGCACTTATCGCGTGAACCTGTGCGCGCCGGCTCAGGTGGCTATCACCGTGAACTTCTTGAACGGCTGCGTGATCGTCCACACCGAGCGTGTGCCCCTCGTGAAGTATCCGATGTCGCCTTCTCGAAGCTCGATGCGCTCGCCCGTGGCGAGCAGCTCCACGGTCGCCGCGCCCTGCACGACGTGGAAGGCCTCGTCGTTCTCGAACACGTAGTCATAAGTCGCCGGGTCCGAGCGCCACAGGCATGCATCGAGGCTGGGACTCACCCCCTCGGGCGCGAGGCCCCGGAACTCCCCGATCTGCACACCCTCGATGATGTCGGGCTCGTAGCCCCCCGCGTCTACGCGGTCTACCACGAAGCTGCCTGCTCGCGTCTGCATGATCCCTCCCCTCGCCGAGGAGCGAGCCGCCGGCGCGAACCGCGGCACACCGCCCCGTCAGGTTTCGAACTACGGTGCCCTCGTCGTAAGCATGGGCGCGGCGGGTTTCGAACCTGCGACCTCTCGCGTGTGAAGCGCTCACAGTACGCGCCCGCGAGGCGCCTCCATCGCCCATAGACAGTGGTGATTCCCGTGCCGTCAAGCTTGTACTAGCTCGTTCAGATCCGGCCAAATTGTAACGATCCGGCGGGGTTCCGGCCAACGGTTGGCCACTATCTGACCGCTGCTGACCGTGCTGTACGCTGGCTGTGATCCTACTTGTGGATCGTCATTTCGAGGCCCGTTCTGTCGCCGATGAGGCGCACCGTTGCACCGGGAGGGTGTCGAGCGAGTTCGCCACCATCCTGGATGCCAGCGCGATCCCGGTGGAGCGTCGGCTGTTCATGACAGCCACCCCGCGCTACTTCACCGGCCGTGTGGTCGGAGAGGCCAGGGCCGCGTCGAGGGACTGGAGGGCGTCTATGCCATCGGCGACGGCGCTTCGTTCCCGGCCAAGCAGGGTGGGTGTCGCCGCCGAGCATGCCGATCTCGTGGCGGAGGAGATCGCGTCCAGGATGGGCGTTGCGATCATCCCCACGACACCTGCGCCGACGCTTCGCGGCACGCTGCTCACGGGGCTCGCACCGCTCTACCTGCGCACGCAGCTCGCGTCCGCCGGTAGCGCCGAGGAGGTCGCTGCGAAGCCGCTGTGGTGGCCTCCCGAGAAGATCGCGGGCCGCTATCTCGCCCCCTACTGATGGCGCCGCGCACGAGCGCCGGCGGATGACCTGAGCGACCGGAGCGGCGTCCATCCACTCGCGAATCGCGTGCTCTGCCGCCATCGCACCAGAGCACGCCGGTCGTTCCGTCGCCCACGCGGGCGTCCCCTCGGGTGCCAACTGGCGGGCGGCACCAAATCGCGTTTGTGCCCTTCTACCGGGCGGGTGTGCGGCGGATTACGGTTCGACTCCCGACAGCGGGGTCTAGCGTGCCAAGGGCATCGAAGTGCGGCCATTGCAGCGGGTCGGGCCTACATGCTGAGTGAGCCGCCCACATCAAGGAAGGAGCAGTGAGCAGATGAAACGCATCAAGGTCGTAGGCCTTTGCCTCCTCGCGATCTTCGCGGTGGCGGCTGTGGCCGCGTCGGGTGCTTCGGCCGCGGAAGTGGGCGAATGCATCAAGCAGGCGAAGCCGTACAAAGGCGGCTTCAACGACAAGAGCTGTCAGGAAGTGAACGGGACCAAAGAAGGCAAGTACGAATTCTCGCCTGGCACGACGCCGGCGAACTCCGTGTTCGCGACGAAGGCCAAGGCTTCGCGCCTGTTCGGCCCGACGGGCGAAATCAAGTGCAGCAAGCAGTCCTCCGTCGGTCAATGGACCGGTCCGAAAACGCAGACAACCACAGTGGCCTTCACCGGCTGTGAAGCCGGTGCTCCGCTCAACGCCGAGTGCCACAGCGTAACTGGTGCGCCTGGTGAAATCATCACCAAACCGCTTGCCGGCACGCTGCTTGGCGAAGGTGAAAGCGCTGACGGTTACAAAGGCAGCACTGTTGGTGCCGGCGAAGTCTGGATCCAGCTGCAGGCTCCGGGCGGGATCAAAGAATACCAGGCTGAATACCTGTGTGGCGGTGTCGAGGAACTGAGGACGAAGGGTGAGTCCGCGGGTGTGTACACCGCTGCCTCGATCAACAAAGCCTCGAAGAAGGCCGAACTCAACTGGACGCCGGGTGGCGGCGACCAGTCGATTCTGAGCGACGGCTTCGGCGCCCTGCCGTTCGAAAACGCTCCGGCCACCGAGGAAGTTCTCAACGTCAAGAGCAAGGGCGCGGCCAAGCTGGTCATCAAAGCCTAGCTAGCTAGCCCATGCAGGGTGATCCGCCTGCCGTTGCCCGCAGGGCATCGGCAGGCGGATCCAAGGTTAGGTGTGGGGCTCCTCGAGGAGCCCCACCTACCGCCCCATCGGGCGGGGCGCCAGCGACGCTCCTTCGCCGCCCGCCCCGACGCTGAAGGGCAGCGATCGAAACCGGAGTGGAAGCCTGGCGAAGTGACCTCGTGACGGCGTCGCCTGAGCCTTACTCCCCCGCCATGACCAAACCGTACCCGCTCGGGCACGCTGTCGTTGAGCGGGTCAGCACAACGCACGATCGCCGCTTTACGCTTCCAGAACGCTTCCACAAGCCCCGAAAACGGCTCCTACGACCGGCAAAACGTCAATGGGCGCGGCGGGTTTCGAACCTGCGACCTCTCGCGTGTGAAGTCTGCCGAATCTGTTGCCGTGTATTGCCGTTTGTGGCCAGAGTCAGCGATCGCGGCCCTTTCGAGGTCCAGGACCGGGGATTCTGTTGCCGTATGTTGCGGTTTGTCGCTTCCATAAAGCTTCCACAGGCGACGAGCGCCGGCTCTGCCGCGCCGCTGCACTGCCGATCCCGTAGCCACCGCGCGCTCCCTGCGGGATACTGGCAGGGGCGATGTCCATCGACGCGGGCCAAGTCGCGTCATCGCCGTCACGCACTTCGCTGGGACCGCGCGGGTGAGCGGCGTGCCGCACGCCGGTCTGTGGGAAATTGCGGATTGCCGCCGCTGACTTGTCGTGTTCGTATGCGCCACAAGGCGCATCCTTGGTTCACATGTGCGCTTGGTGGACGCGGGGGGCGCGACAAAAGCGACTAGACGGAGGTCGCGAGATGAACCTCGCTGTCAAGAGCCTCTCCCGTATGTTGGTCATTTGTGGTCTGTCCATCGCCCTGGTGTCGGCAGCGACGGCTTCAGAGGCCACGGCCCGCAAGGCCAATGTCAACCCGGGCGTGCTGCCGCCCAACTCCCACGCCTACGGTAAGACATACGGCGCGTGGTCAGCGGCATGGTGGCAGTACGTCGTGGCGCAGCCGGTTTCCTCGAACCCGTTGTTCGATCCGACCGGTGCGGGGTGCCGCAACGGGCAGTCCGGCAAAGTGTTCTTCCTGGTCGGCGATGCAACGTCCCCCCGCGACCAGTGCACGGTGCCCGCCGGCAAGGCGCTGTTCTTCCCATTAGTCAATGCTTTCAACGTCAACACCCCCTCCGTTGAACCCCCCAAAACGGCTCAGGAAGCGTGGGATGAACTGGAGGGTATCTTCGGCCCGTTCTCCGCACTCCACGCCTCAATCGATGGTGTCGCGGTCGCGAACCTGGATCCCGCGACCACACCCTATCGTGCGTGCGCCGGTCCGGACGCCCGGTGCGGAGCACCGGCGTTCAGCATGTTCCTCCCGGCCGAAAACATCTTCGGGAACCCGGGAATCACAGAAGGGACATATGAACCGGCAGTGGCAGACGGGTTCTACCTGATGCTGGCGCCGCTCACCCGAGGACCCCACACCATCACATTCGGTGGCGAAGGGCTGTACGCCGGGAGTCCGATCGTCCAGAACACCACCTACAACCTGGTTGTCTCGAAGTAGCCGGACCGTCGTTCGGTTTCGCCTCCACGGCAGGCCATGCGGCCTGCCGTGGGAGCGAGAAAGTGCGCTACGCCGTGACTCAGCCGGGCGCCTGGACGGCTGGGCATCTTGAACCCCCTTGGCGCCGGCCGAGCACAACACCCTCGCGACGAAACTAGCCCTTTAGGAGGGCCTTCCGGTGATGGGCGCGGCGGGTTTCGAACCTGCGACCTCTCGCGTGTGAAGCGAGCGCTCTCCCACTGAGCTACGCGCCCTGAACGCCCGATTCTACGGGCCCGGCGTCGCAACCGCCGCGTCGGCGCGGCGTAGCGAACACCGACATGAGCAACGTGCCGGCGGCGCTCCCTCTCCAGAGATCGTCAGGCGGCTCTTGCAGTCCTCTCAGCCTTCCCCGCCATGGTGGCTTCGAGCCCGGGACCTCCCGGACCAAGGAAAGGCAGACCATCCATGAAGAGACCCCTCAAGAACGCCATGATGGCGGCCGCCGCGGTTGCGGCGCTCGCGGCGCTCGCGCTGGGAGGCTCGGCGCTTGCGGGCGCCGCCGGCTCCTCCTCGGGCGGCTCGACATCGACGAACCCGAGCACGACGCCACCCGCCGGAAGCCCGCATGGGCCGATGTTCCCCTCCGGTGAGGAGCCGGGGACGGCGGCACACGAGAAGGCGGAGAAAGCCGTGACCGGCGCGGACGCCGAAAAAGCCCGTGCGGCGGCCGTCGCAAGCGTCGGCGGGAAAGCCGGTGAGGTGACCACCGACTTCTTCAACCACGGCTACGAGGTGACAGTCACCAAGAGCGACGGCTCGCAGGTGACGGTGCACCTCGACCGTTCCTTCAAGGTGATGCAGCCCGGCGGTCCGGGTGGCCCGGGCGGGCCGCCGCCAGGCGCCGGCTACGGCTCCAACGGAGCGTCCGGCGGGCCGCCGCCAGGTGCCGGCTACGGCTCCAACTCGGGCGCCCCGGCGGCCGGCGAACCTGCCCCGAGCGTCTAGCCCACCTCATCCACCCGCCGTGCCCGCACCGGGGGCAGCAGCGCCCCGGGGCGGGAGGCGGGTGGGCGTCCAAAGGCTGCATGATGATGCTGCCTCCCGCGCGGTGCCGTCTCCGTGGACGGGTCGCGGCGGCGTAAATGTCTCATCGCGGTCCCGCCACACCGCAAACTGCGAGAAAGCTCGTAAAGATCGCCGATCGCAGTGCCGATGCACGTGTGTGGACCTCACCGAACCACGAGCGTCCGGCGACGCTTCGGCGGCCCTGCCGTACGGGCAGTCGCTCGCGCTGCGCCGTCTGCAACTGCTCGACGCGCCTCCGCAGGAGGCGTTCGACCGTCTGACGCGGCTCGTGGCCCGTCTGCTCGACGTGCCCCTCGTGCTCCTCAGCATGATCGAGGGCGACCGCCAGTACCTGCTCAGCCACGTCGGCCTCGGCGAGCCGTGGGCGTCGGCTCGCGAGATGCCGCTCACGAGCTCCTTCCGCGAGCGCCTCAGCAGCGCCTCGGGCCCGGTCGTGGTGTCGGACACGCGCGGCGACGACACCAAGGCGCCCGACGCCTCGACGGCCGAGCTCGGAGCGGTGGCATACGTGGCTGTGCCCATCCTCTATGCCGGTCATTGCGCGGGCGCGCTCTGCGCGATCGACCTCAAGCCGCGCGAGTGGAGCGAGCAGCAGCTCGCCGCGCTCGACGACGTGGCGGCACTCGCCGGGGCCGAGCTCGAGCGCAGGGGCGCCGCGCTCGAACGCGACCACGCGCTCGCCGCCCTGCACGACAGCGAGGAGCACATCCGCCTGTCCTTCGACGCGGCGGCGATCGGGATGGTGATGGTGAGTCTCGCTCCCCAGAGCGCCGGGCGGATCGTCCGCGTGAACGACGCCTTCTGCGAGTTCGTCGGCTGCTCCGAGGCGAGCCTCATCGGCACCCACGTCGCCGAGCTCACCCACCCCGACGACGTCGACCTCAGCATGCGCCTGCTCGACGCGCTCGTGAGCGGCGAGAAGAACGCGGTGCGGCACATGGAGAAGCGCTACCTGCACTCCGCGGGCCACGCCGTGTGGGGCGCTCTCACTACCTCTGCCATCACGCCCGCAGACGGCTCGCGGCCATACGTGATCTCGCTCGTGGAGGACATCACCGAACGCAAGCAGGCGGAGATGGACATGCCCGCGATCGCGAGCGTGCTGCGGCGCATCCTCAGCGGCGAGGACGCGCGCGAGACGATCGTGGAGGCGGCGGTGGACATCGCCGGCGCCAGCAGCGCGCACCTGGCGGAGCTCGCCGGGCCCGACCGGCTGCGCGTCACCGCGAGCGCGGGGCTCAACCTGGTTGGGATCGACGTGAGGCTCGGGGCGCCGTCCGCCACCGCGCGCGCGTATCTGTCGGGCGAGCCGATGTTCATCGCCGATCCCCACGAGGATCCGCTCGTCTCGCGCGAGCTGCTCGAGCTCACCGACGCGCGCTCCATCATGTGGCAGCCCATCTTCAGCCACGACGACGTCATCGGGGTGCTCTGCGTGTGCTGGAGCGAGCGCATCGAGAACGTCGCCGTCCGAGCCGCGCGCGCCGTGGCGCTGCTCACGGATGAGACGGCCGTCGCGCTCGCCCACCACGACGCCCTCGAGCGCCTCGCGGCGCAGGCCACCACCGACGGCCTCACCTCGCTGCCGAACCGGCGCGCCTGGGATGAACGGCTCGCCCACGACCTCGCGGCGGCGCGCCGCCACCAGCACCCGTTGACGCTGGCGCTGCTCGACATGGACCGCTTCAAGCGCTACAACGACACGCGCGGGCACGCCGCGGGCGACGACCTGCTGCGCGAGTTCGCGGCGAATGCTCGCGCGCTGTTGCGCGAGGGCGACACGCTCGCGCGCTGGGGCGGGGAGGAGTTCGCGATCCTGCTGCCCGACTGCCCGTCGCACGCCTTCGTCGAGTCGATCCTCGAGCGCATCCGTGCGGCGGTCCTCGACGGCCAGAGCTGCTCGGTCGGCTTCGCAAGCTGGGACGGCAGCGAGAGCGCGGAGCACCTGATCGGCCGCGCCGACCGCGCCCTCTACCGCGCCAAGGCGTGCGGCCGCGACCGCCTCGACTTCTCCGAGGCGCACGCCGGCGCCCCGGTGTGGTCTCAGCCGAAGGCGAGCTGAACCACGAGCAGCGCCGCGATCGCGGCGAGGCAGACGAGATGGTCGCGCAGCACCGAGCGCGCGAGCTCGCTCTGTCTTGCGGGCGGATCTGAGCGCGTGCCCAGCCTCACCGCGCTCGGCACGGTGTGCGCGCCGGCGAGCGCGATCGCCGTTGCCGCCAGCGCCAGCGACGCCCATGCCACCCAGGTGCGCACGTCGCCGACGGCGATCTCGGCGACGATCGCGGCTAGCGTCGCCACCATCACCACCGCCACGAGGCGGTTCATCGGACGCGCCCGCGTCGTCACTCGCGAGTAGTAGCCGGCGATCGACGCGAGCGTCTCCTCGGGGAGCTCGCCCTCGCCTCGTCCGCGCGCCTGCACGTCGAACATCAGGTCGAACCACAGCACCGCCAGCAGGAACCCGGCCCCGGCGGCGACGAACGCGTTCATTCGCCGCAGCCTATGGCCCCGTGCTCAGGAGCCGAGCTTCACCGTCACGTGGGGTTCGAGGCGGTCGCGCGTTTCGGAATAGGCGGCGGCGAGGGCATCCACTTCGGACTGGGTGAGCGCCACTCCGAACGCGGGCTCGCCGCCGAGCTTCTTGTAGGCCGCCTCGAGCTTCTTGCCGATCTGCGCGAGGCCGAAGTGGCCGTCGTAGACGCTGTCGATGTACAGCGGCACGTTCTCCCGCGAGAACCTCGCCGAGGAGGGCGAGCCGTGTTCGATCTGGTAGATGCTCGAGCCCACCATCTCCCAGCCCCTGCTCGCGAGCTCCTCGTAGGCGCGGTACAGGCCGGCGATCGAGGATGCCGCCCCCGTCAGCGCGGCTGCCTGCTGTTCGTCGAACAGCGTCGGTAGCTGCAGGTGCTCGGCCGTTTCGATCGCTTCGCGCACGTGCGCCGTGTAGAGGCCGCTCTTCCTGCGCGGCAGGCCGTTCGCCACGGACGGCCACGCCGCCTTCGTGGCAGCCACCTCCGAGTTGGTCTGACCCTCGAGGCTCTGCAGCGCGCGCGCCACGAACACGAGGTCTTCGCGCTGCAGCGCGAGCTCCGCCGGGCTCGCGGACGCGGACTTGCCGCAGCCCGCCAGCGCCACCGCCGCCGCGCACAGCAGCCCGAGGGCGCCGACGGCCCGGCGTGCGCGTTCGGATCGCCTTCCCGCCGTGGTCGCCTAGGTTCCCAGCAGGTCGACCACGAACACGAGCGCGGCGTTCGGCGGGATCGAAGCGCCCGCGCCTTTCGAGCCGTAGCCGAGCGGCGCCGGGATGATCAGCAGGCGCCTGCCGCCCACTTTCATCCCCGCGACCCCCTGATCCCAGCCGGCGATCACCTGCTGCTTGCCGAGCACGAACGTGAACGGTTCTTTGCGCCGCCACGAGGCGTCGAACACTTTCCCGCCCTTGTAGAGCGCGCCGACGTAGTTGACGGTGACGTTCTCGCCGGCCTTGGCTTCCGCGCCCGTGCCCGTGATCAGGTCTTTCGTTATCAGCGTCGTGGGAGGGGTGCCGCTCTGTGGCGGCACTTTCGGTTCTTTCGACAGTTCTCCGCTCGTCGGCGTCGTCGCCGTCGTGGACGTCGTCGCCGTCGTGGACGTCGTGGACGTCCCGGTGGACGCTTCTGCCTTCGCGAGTGCGTTGTCGCCCGAGTTCTGCGCGCCCACCGTGATCGTGCTCGTCGAGCTGCCCGTGCCGCAGCCGCCGGCGAGCAGCGCGAGCGCGACCAGCGCCAGCACAGCGGCGGCGCGTGAGCGGTGGGTGGGGAGGAGCCTCGTGCGGATCACGGCCGCGCAGCCTACACAAGATGCGAGCGGTGCGAGTGCAGTAGCATCGGTTGCGGACCGTGCTAGGCGGGGAGGTAGCGGTGCCCTGTCACCCGCAATCCGCTCTAGCGGGGCTGAATTCCCCTCCGAGGGGTTTCGGCGCCGGTCGCTCCGTCGTCCGGGGCGTCGATGGCTCGGGTCCCGCGCGGTGTCGGCTTGCGAACCAGGTCAGGTCCGGAAGGAAGCAGCCTTAAGCGATCACCGGCAGGCGCAGCGGGCGCTCCCGGGCCGGAGCCACGGATGAAGGCAGGCACCGGCGTGCAGAGCCTCGAAGTGGGGTGCACGGTCCGTTAGCGGCAGCGGGCGAAGATGAACCACGAGCGGTTCGAGTGGCGCTCGGTGAAGCCCGGCGGCACGCTCGCCGGCACGTGCGGATCGCGGGGGTCGAGGACGTAGTCCTGTTCCACCTCCTTGCTCGCCGGATCGACGTAGACGCCGTATGCGATCGACCCCCGCTCGGCGCTCACGACGTTCGCGGGGCTCGTCTTCAGGTACAGCGCGAGCAGCGGGACGGGGGCGTGGTTGGGCACGCCCACCGGTCCGCAGCGCAGCGATATCGCATGGTCGGACACGAGCGCCAGCAGGTCGCCTTCGATCCGGTGCTGGCGCGCGAGTTTGTCCAGTTCGCGGTGGGCTGCGCGGTACTGCGAGGGCACATAGGCGAGCCCCCACACGAGCACCAGCGCCGCCGCCGCCTGCCACGGGCGGCGTCTGCGGTCGCCGTGCGGCAGGCGCGTCCAGCCGAACACGCCCGCTCCGGCGAAGATGCACAGGATCGCTGCGGCGGGGAACGCGTAGCGCGTGTCGATCGGCAGGCCGATAGCCGCGAAGGCGGCGAAGATGAGCACCGCTATCACGCCTGCCACCGCCCCCGCGAGCGCGCGGCCTCGCAACCACAGCAGCGTGAGCACACCGCCGAGCGCAGCGGCAACGAGCACGGGCGGGCGCAGGATCTCGCCGATCCGCCGCGGGATGTACTGGGGAACGTTCGCGATCCCTTTCACGCGCCCGAGCGTCGAGGCGGTGTGGCGTGTGTTCGTGAGCGACCACAGTGGGTCCCCGGTGATCGCGAGATCGCTCACGAGCCACACGAGCGGAGCCGCCGCCGCCAGCAGCGTCAGGCGCAGCAGCTGGCCGCGCGGAGGGGGCGGCAGGCGCTCGGAGCCGCCGCGCAGCGGGCGCGGCAGGAAGTCCATCAGGTAGAGCCAGTAGACGCCCGAGAACGCCCATGCCTCGGGTCGCAGCAGGCCCGCGAGCGCGAGCAGCACGAGCACGGGAGCTCCCGCCCGGCGGCGGCGCGTCTCGATCAGCAGCGCCCACAGGATGAGCAGCAGGTAGGGGATGTCCACGTACGCACGCACCCCGTAGGAGAGCACCGGTACGCGCGTGAGGAACAGGAGCGCGGCGAGCGCTCCCGCCGCGCGCCCGAACCACTCGCTGCCGAGGCGGTAGATCACCCAGCCGCACGCCGCCAGGGCGAGGAACGCGAGCGCCACGGTGGCGTCGTCGGCGGCGCGCGGGCCGAGCGGCGCGAGCACGAGCCCGAGCACCTCGAGCAGCGGGTGCGGGGTGGGGGCGATCGCCACTTCGTAGGCGGGCGCTTCGCCGCGCTCGAGCTGCCCGCCCCAGGCGAGGGCGTAGAGCGTGTCGTAGTTGACGAATCCGACGCCGGCAATCGCGCGCAGCAGCAGCGCGCCCGCGACGATCGCCACCGGCGCCTCCCAGCGGCGGGCCCGGCGTGCGGTCGAGGCACTCGTCTCGAGCGTGGTGGAAGCGCTCATCGGGCGGACGGTATCCGCTGCGCCGGGTGCCCGGCCCCGACTCGGAGCCGGCCCGGGGGGCCGTGGGTAGACTCAAACCAACGGTGTCGGACGCGGAGCAGCCACAGCAGCAGCAGCGGTCCTTGTACCGCAGGCACCGTCCTCGCACGTTCGCCGAGGTGGTGGGCCAGGAGCCGGTCGTGCGCACGCTGCGCAACGCGATCGAGCGCGACAAGGTGCACCACGCCTACCTGTTCGTCGGCTCGCGCGGCACCGGCAAGACCTCGATGGCGAAGATCCTCGCGGCGTGTCTGAACTGCGACCGGGGCCCCACCGTGGAGCCCTGCGGCGTGTGCGAATCGTGCGTCTCCATCGCTGCCGCGAGTTCGCTCGACGTGATCGAGATGGACGCCGCCTCGAACAACTCCGTCGACGACATCCGCGAGCTGCGCGAGAGCGTCGCCTACGCACCGGTGAGCGGGCGGCGCAAGGTCTACATCCTCGACGAGGCGCACATGCTCTCCACGGCGGCCTGGAACGCGTTTTTGAAGACGCTCGAGGAGCCGCCTCCGAACACCGTCTTCGTGCTCGCCACCACCGAGGCGGCGAAGGTGCCGCCGACGGTGGTGGACCGCTGCCACCGCTTCGACTTCCGCCGCCCGTCGGTCGAGCAGATCGCCGTCGTCGTGCGCCGCGCCGCCGAGGCGGACTCGATCGAGATCCCGCCGGAGGCCGCCGCCGCGCTCGCGCGCTCGGCGACGGGCAGCTTCCGCGACGCGCTCGGCACGCTCGAGCAGATCGTCACCTATGGCGGCCCGCAGGTCGCCCTCGAGGACGTGCTCGCCGTGCTCGGCGTAGCCGATGCCCGCCTGCTCGAGGAGACGGTGGACGCGGTCGCCGAGGGAGACGCCGCCCGTGCGCTCGGGGCCCTCGAGACGTGCGCCGAGCAGGGCCGCGACGCCGCTTCGTTCGCCTCCGCCCTGGAGGGGCGCGCTCGCGAGCTGCTCCTCGTCCAGACGCTCGAGCGGGTGCCGCAGGAGCTGTCCCTGACCCCCGACGCCGACGCCGCCCTGCAGGCGCAGGCGGCGCGCGTCGAGCACGCCACCGTTGTGCGGCTGCTGGAGCTGCTCGGCGAGGCGATGGAGGCGGTGAAGGCCGGTGCCGATGCGCGCACCCGTCTCGAGCTCGCGCTCGTGAAGGCGGCGCGGCCCGAGGTGGACAGCTCGATGCGAGCCCTGCTCGCGAGGATCGAGCGCCTCGAACAGGGCGGCGGCGGCGCGGAGCCGAGGGCGGTGCCCGGCCCGGCGTCCGCGCGCTCGAACACCGCAGAGGCGCAGGCCCCGCCGCAGCGCCGCGAGGCCGATCCCGCACCGGCGCCGCAGCAGGAAGCCCGCCCCGCGCGAGAGGAGCACGGCGCCGACGTGGCGGCCGCGCAGCAGCCCATGGAGGGCGCGGTGCCCGCCGCCGTGAGCCATCCGGACGCCGGTGCGCACGGCGCCGAGCCGCCGGAAGCGCTCGTGTCGCTGCTCGCGACGTGGCCCGCCGTCGTCGAGCTCGTGCGCGGCGAGAACGCGCTCCTCGGTGCCCTCATCGCCGAAGCCCGCCCGCTGGCGGCGGTGGGAGAGGACCTCACCCTCGCGTTCGCGCCGACGGCGGCGTTCCTCAAGAAGAAGGCCGAGGATCCCGCCAACCGGATGACGGTGGCGGAGGCGCTGCGCGCCGTCACCGGGGCGCGCTGGCGGCTGTCCTACGAGCTCAGCGAGACGGCGGGTGAGGAGGAGGACCCCCTCCCGCAGCAGAGCGAGGAGGAGTGGGTGCGGAGGTTCATGGAGGAGTTCGACGCCGAGGAGATCGCCGGCGAGTGGGACGCGGGAGAGGGCGAGCCCGGCCTGCGTGCGGCGACCGGCAACAAGAAAGGCGTGTGATGCCCAAGCAGCCGCGGGTGCCCAACGTGCAGCAGATGATGCAGCAGGTCCAGAAGATGCAGAAGGACATGGAGCTCGCGCAGGAGGAGCTCCGCAACGAGGTCGTGGAGGCATCCGTGGGCGGCGGCACCGTCACCGTGAAGGTGAGCGGCGACCTCCAGGTGAAGGAGGTGCAGATCGATCCCGCCGCGGTGGATCCCGAGGACGTCGAGATGCTCTCGGACATGGTGCTCGCGGCCGTCAACGAGGCGCTGCGCAAGGCACAGGAGCTCGCCGAGCGCAAGCTCGGAGGCGCTACCGGCGGCCTCGACCTCGGCAGCCTCGGCGGCCTGGGCCTGCCGGGCCTGTGAACGGCTCCTACGCGCCGCCGGTACAGCGGCTCGTCACGGAGCTCTCGAAGCTCCCGGGGGTGGGAAACCGCACGGCCCAGCGGCTCGCCTTTCACATCCTGCGCTCCTCCCCCGAGGACGCGAGCGCCCTCGCCGACGCGATCCGCGAGGTGAAGGAGCGGATCGGTCTCTGCGAGGTGTGCTTCAACCTCACCGACGAGCAGCGCTGCCGGATCTGCCAGGACTCGCGCCGCGACCACGCCCTGATCTGCGTGGTGGAGGAGCCGAGCGACGTCATCCCGATGGAGCGCACGCACGAGTACCACGGCGTCTACCACGTACTCGGTGGCGCGCTCTCGCCGATCGACGGGGTGGACCCCGAGGACCTGAAGATCGCCGAGCTGTTCGCGCGCGTCGCCTCCGACGAGGTGCCCGTGCGCGAAGTCGTGCTCGCGACGAACCCCACCACCACCGGCGAGGCCACCGCCCTGCACATCGCCGAAGAGCTGCGCGCGCGCGCGCCGGGGGTCACCGTCACGCGGCTGGCGAGCGGGCTGCCCGTCGGCTCGGACCTCGAGTACGCCGACGAGGTGACGCTCGGCAAGGCACTCGCCGGCCGCCGCGCGCTCTGACCCCGCCGAGCCGGCGCAGCGGCGGCGCGCCGCGGACATCGGTGCCCGCTGCTGCCGCCCCGCCGCCACACGCACGGCAATATCCTGCGGTTCATGCCGGGTCTCATCGTGATGAAGTTCGGCGGCACGTCCGTCGCCGACGCCGAGCGCATCAAGCGCGCGGCAGCCCGGATCGTGGAGAGGCGCGAGCAGGGCAAGCAGGTCGTCGCCGTGCTCTCCGCGCGCGGCAAGACAACCGACGAGCTGATCGCGATGGCGGAGGAGGTCTCCTCGAACCCCGACCCCCGCGAGATGGACATGCTTCTCTCCACCGGCGAGCGCATCTCCTGTGCGCTGTGTGCGATGGCGATCCACGACCTCGGGCACCGCGCGATCTCGCTCACCGGCTCGCAGGCGGGAATCGTCACCGACGAGTCCCACACGAGGGCGCTGATCCTCGACGTGCGCACCGACAGGATGCGAGCGGCGCTCGAAGAAGACAGCATCGTCCTCGTCGCGGGCTTCCAGGGCGTCTCGAGCGCCGGTCGCGACGTCACGACGCTCGGGCGCGGCGGCTCCGACACGAGCGCTGTGGCGGTGGCGGCGGCGCTGCGTGCGGAGGTGTGCGAAATCTACACCGACGTACCCGGTGTCTTCTCCGCGGACCCGCGCATCGTCCCCGGCGCCCGCAAGCTCGACACGGTGTCGTTCGAGGAGGTGCTCGAGATGGCTGCATCCGGCGCCAGCGTGCTGCAGCTGCGCTCTGTCGAGTACGCGCGCAACCACGGCGTGCGTATCCACTGCCGCTCCTCATTCAGCGAGGAGCCCGGTACCTTTGTGATCTCGGAAGAGGAGATGATGGAGCAGCCGCTCATAACAGCAGTCACGCACACCACCGCCGAGGCGCGAATCACGCTGCTCGGCGTGCCCGACACGCCGGGTGCAGCGGCGCGCATCTTCAGCGCGCTCGCCGCGGTGAACGTGAACGTGGACATGATCGTCCAGAATGAGCCGGTCTCCACGGGAACCGGCGCCGAGATCTCCTTCACCGTTCCGCGCGAGGACATGCGCTCCGCGCGCCGGGCGCTCGAGCCGCTCAAAGGCGACGCCTTCGGCGAGCTGCACGAGCACCCGGAGATGGGAAAGGTGTCGATCGTGGGAGCGGGAATGCGCTCGCACCCCGGGGTCGCCGCCAAGGTGTTCAGCGTGCTCGCCGCCGAGCAGGTGAACATCGACATGATCTCCACCTCGCCGATCAAGATCTCCTGCGTCATCGCCCGCGAGCTCGTGCCGCAGGCCGTGCAGGCGCTGCATAGCGCCTTCGAGCTCTCCGGCGAGGACACGTTGGCGGAGGAGCAGCCCTTCCAGGCCGGAACCTCCTGAGCGGCCCGCACGCCGCCGCTCCGCTCGCGCGCCGCCTCCCACCGATACGTGTCGCACGGCTCCGCTCTGTGCAAGCAGCCTTGCGCGAGGTTGCGCAGGAAGCCTGATTTTTTGTGACGTGTGGAGCGGAATGTGAGAGAATGAGCGGTCTGGGGAGCGGCGGCTCCTGGCTCTGGACGGCGCGGCAGGATGGACCGCGCGGGAAGGATGAGCAGATGCAGCGGGTGACACGACCACGGCGGTACGTCCCACGCCACTGGGTGATGCTGCTGCGGCCCGTCCTTCGCTACAGCCACATGCGCGATGCGTACGTCCTGCGCGGCGTGGGCTCGAGCGTCGGCCCGGTCCTGCGGATCGACCGGCGCGAGGACGGCAGCCGCCAGCACGCCGGTCCCGAGCGCCGCTCCGCGCGGATCGTCCCGCCCGAGCGCCGCTCCGCGCGGACCGCCTAGCTCTGCAGGACAGCCCCGCCCGCCGCGTCGAGCGAGCGCTGCAGCAGCTCGAGCACGCGCACGACGCGCAGCCCGCTGTGCCCGTCCGAGCGCGGCGTCGCGCCCGTGCGCAGGCACTCGACGAAGTGCTCGCACTCCACGCGCAGCGGCTCGACGTTCGGGATCTGCGGGGAGAACGTGTCGCCCGAGCGGGTTATGTACTCCCCCCACGAGCGCGTGTCCTCGTCGAAGCCCTTGTCGTAGATCGTGAGCTTGCCCTCGATCAGCATGTCGTCGAAAGTCGCCATCCGCCGCGCGCCGACGACGGTGAGGCGGCGCTCCTTGTGCGGATCGAGCCAGGACAGATGGAGATGGGCGACGATCCCCGAAGGGAAGCGCAGGTAGCAGAACACCACGTCCTGGACGCCCTCGCGCACGAACGAGGCGCCCCGTGCAACGCACTCCTCGGGCTCCTCGCCGATCAGGTGCAGGACGACCGAGACGTCGTGGGCGCCGAGGCTCCAGAGGGCGTTCTCGTCGGCACGCAGCTTGCCGAGGTTCAGGCGGTTGCCGTAGACGTAGTAGAGCTCGCCGAGCTCCTCGCCGGCGATCAGCTCCTTCAGGCGGGCGACAGCCGGGTGGTACTCGAGCAGGTGCCCCACCATCAGCGTCCTGCCCGAGCGCTCGGCCGCCGCCAGCGCCCGTTCTGCATCGGGCGCGTTGGTGGCGAGCGGCTTCTCGACGAAGCAGTGCTTGCCCGCTTCGAGCACCGCGGAGGCGAGCTCGGCGTGCGTGGGCACCGGCGTCGCGAGGGCGACGGCATCGAGATCCGGGTCGTCCAGGAGGTCGGACAGCTCGCCGCTCGTGCGTGCGGACGGGAACATCGGCGCGAGGCGCGCGCGCGCCTGCTCGGAGGCGTCGCACAGCCAGGCGAGCTCGCAGCCGTCGATCGAGGCGAGGTTGCGCGCGATGTTCGGGCCCCAGTAGCCGAGGCCCACCACCCCCACGCGCACCGGCCGGCGGGAGTCGCTCACCGCGTCACCGCCGTGGCGTCATGGGCGAGCTCGCCGATCGCCTCCACGCAGCGCTCGGCGGCGTTGCCGTCGCCGTACAGCGCAGGCCGCTGCGCCGGCGCCGGTTGCTCGAGCGCCCGCAGCGCGGCGCCGGCGTCGAGGTCCACGAGCGTGTTCCAGCCCGCCTCCACGGTCTCCACCCACTCGGTGCTCGCTCGCAGCGTGACGCAGGGCACGCCCGCAAGGTACGCCTCCTTCTGGACGCCCCCGGAGTCCGTCAGCACGGCACGCGCCTGACACAGCAGCGCGGTGAACTCCGCGTAGCCGAGCGGCTCGGTGACGTGCACGCCCTTCGCGCCCTGCAGGCGCACCAGCAGATCGCCCGCCGCCAGCCGCTCGCGGGTGCGCGGGTGCAGCGGGAAGAGCACCGGCGCGGGCAGCGCCTCGATCAGCTCCACCAGCGCCCGCAGGCGGGCGGGGTCATCGACGTTGCCGGCGCGGTGAGCGGTCAGCAGCAGGTAGGCGCCGGGCTCGACGCCGTGGGCGCTCGGCACCTCGCTCTGCTCGCGTGCAGCGGGCTGCCAGCGCAGCGCGACGTCCACCATCACGTCCCCCACCACGCGCACCTCGCCGGCAACCGACTCCCTTGAGAGGTTGTGCGCCGCCGTCTGCGAGGAGCACAGCAGCAGGTCCGCGAGGTGGTCGGTGAGCACGCGGTTCAGCTCCTCCGGCATCGAGCGGTCGAACGAGCGCATGCCCGCCTCGACGTGCACGAGCGGCACCCGCGCCTGCGCCGCCGCGAGGGCTCCCGCGAGCGTCGAGTTGGTGTCGCCGTAGACGAGCACGGCATCCGGGCGCAGTTCCTCGAGCAGCGGCTCGAGCGCAGCCAGCATGCGCGCGGTCTGCGAGGTGTTGCTGCCGCCGCCGATGCCGAGCTCGCGCTCGGGCCGGGCGAGGCCGAGCTCGCTGAAGAACACGCGCGAGAGCGTGTCGTCGTAGTGCTGCCCGGTGTGCACGAGGATCTCCTCGTGGCGCGCGCGCAGCGCGCCGGACACCGCGGCGGCCTTGATGAACTGGGGCCGGTTGCCGACCACGGTGAGCACGCGCACGGCCGGTAGCCTACGGCGTCGCGCCCCGGCGCTTCTCGCCGCCCGCGTGCGGCGGCGCCGCCGTGTCGCGGGCACGCCGCCGCGGCCTGCGCGCCGCCGGTCAGCTGGCGTCGAGGGCCTGCTCGCGCAGCCGCCGCCGCAGCAACGCCACGGCCAGCGCGACGGCGATCGCGACGAGCGCGAGCGGGAGCACGGCGGCGGCGCCGATCACGAGCACGGCGAGCGCGGCGTCGAGGATGCGCGCCGCGTCGCGCGCCGCGCCGCCTGGCGTCAGGTCGCCGCCCGCCGCGGCTCCCGAAGAGGCTTCGGGCGTGAGCGACAGCGCCAGGCTCGTGTAGGCGACACGGCTGCGCACGGCGCCCAGCGCGCTCTGCAGCCGGGAGATCTGCCCTTCGATCGCCCGCAGCTGCGCTTTCAGCCCGGCGAGCTGCGATTCGGGGGCGCTCGCCAACTGCCGGAGCAGAGCGGCGCGCTGCGCCTGCGCACCCTGCAGTGACCGCTTCAACGAGGCGAGCTGTTCGGTGACGTCGTTCGTGGTGTCGGTCTCGGAGCGCACGTGGCCGAGCTGTGCGAGCCCGGCGATGGCGGCGGTGAGGTTGGCGCTCGGCACCCGGATGTCAAAGCTCGCGCCACCTTGGCCGGCCGGGCCCGAGCTCACATTCGACTGACGCACGTAGCCGCCCCAGGCGCCGACGAGCGTGAACACGCGCTGGGACGCCGACTGGATCGAGGACGGCGCGACGCCCACGTTGAGCGCCGCCGTCCGTTCCACCTGGCGTGTTTCCGCCTGCGAGGGCCCGGCCGACGCAGCGCTGAACGGGGACTGCGCCGCTCGCGCAGCCGAGGAGTCTTTGCCCGCGGTGCTCGCCGGTGCGCTGAGCGCGGGTGCGGCCCGGAGCGCGGTTTCCGCCTGCGCGGACCTCGGTGTTGCACGATGCGGTGACGATGAGGTCGACACCGCCACGACGACGGCGAGCGCGGCGGCGAGCGCGGCCGCGGCGGCCGGCAGCAGACGGCCACTGCGCGCTTCCCGCAGACGGGCGCGGGCGCGCTCGAGTCGGTTCGGTCCCAGGGCGACGCCTGACGCCTTCCGCTCGCTGCGTGCGGGGCGCGCGAAGCCTCGCGCGGAGCGCGCGTCGAGCAGCTCGACGAACGTCGCGCTCGGCCGTGGCCGCGCCGCGCGAAGCTCCAGTGCCAGCCGCCGCAGCTCGTCGTGCTCCTCGCCGACGTGCTCGCCGCGCAGCGCTGCATCGATCGCCTCGAGCTCCGGTGCGAGCGCGGCGCTCATGTCCCACTCGTCATGCCTGCTCATCGCACGCCTTCCTCAGCTTGGTGATGGTTCGGTGCAGCATCGTGCCGGCGTTCGACTCGCTGACCCCGAGCACGCGCGCGAGGTCGGGGTTGCTCAGCCCGGCATGGAACTTCAGGGCGATCAGCTCGCGCTCGCGCGTGCTGAGCGTGGCGAGCGCCGCCTGTACGGCGGCGCGCCGCAGCGCCGTCTCGGCCTCGTCGTCTGCGCCGGTGTCGATCGGCGCCGCCGGCTCCGCGTGGAGTCGCGCGCTGCGCCGGCGCCGGCGCAGCTCGTCGAGTGCGGCGTTGCGCGCGATGCCGAACAGCCATGCGCGTTCGCTTCCGCGCCGGGGGTTGAACGACCGCCGCCGCCGGAATGCGCGTTCGAACGCCAGCGCGGTGACGTCCTCCGCGACGGCCGTGTCGCCCAGCAGCGACGCCAGGTATGCATACACGTCGTCGCGACAGCCGGCGTAGAGCGCCTCCAGCCGCTGCTGCGGCGTCTCGGCCCCGCGCGGCAGTGCCGGTGTCAGGGTGAGAGCTACGGCCACACCTTAACTACGGCGAAACCGGCGATTGATCACAGAACTGCTGCGCCGATGGCTGCCACCTGTTCGCCGACCGCGCGCACGCCCCTACCCTACGGGCCGTCCCCGTCGAGGAAGTCCTCGATCAGGGATCGCGTCTGCTCGGGCGCCTCGATGAAGAACAGGTGTCCGGTGCCGGCGATCGTCTCCAGGCGCGCGCCGGGGATCCGCTCGCGCAGCAGATCGCTGCTCGCCGCCGGGATCACCTGGTCCTCGTCGCCGGTCAGGATCAGGGTCGGCGCGGTGATGGCGTCGAGCCGGTCTGCGGTGTCGTGGGCGAGCACGGCCTGGATCTGCGCGGCGTAGCCGGCGGGGTCCTGCACGTCGCCTGACTTCTTCGCGACGAACGAGGCGAGCAGCCCCTCCTCGACGCCGGGCGCGAACGCGAAGGGCGCAAGTGCTCGCATGCGCTCGGCCCAGTCGTCGGTCTGCATCGCGAACGCGCGTCCCGCCTCCCGCGGCTGCGGAGCTGCGTGCTCGACCCCCGCGTGGGTGCAGCCGAGGATCAGCCGGCGGACGCGCTCCGGCCAGCCGAGCGCCACTTCCTGGGCGATCATGCCGCCCATCGACATCCCGAACACGTCCGCGCGCCCGATCTCGAGGGCATCGAGCAGCGCCACCGCGTCGCCGGCGAGCTGGCGCGTGCTGTAGGGGCCGGGGGTGACGGTCGATCTGCCGCTGCCGCGGTTGTCATAGGCGATCACCCGCCGGCTCGCAGACAGCGGCTCAGCGAGTGCATCCCAGTCGTCGGCGATCGCGGGTATGCCCGCGATCAGCAGCAGCGGCTGTCCGCCTCCGCGCTCGAGGTAGTGAAGCTCGATCCCGCCCGCCTCGACGATCGGCATCCTGCGCTCGCCCAGCTCGCTGGGAGGGGGCGGGCTAGGCGGCCGCGCCGACGACCGAGCTGCTCCAGTCGATCACCGAGGTCGGGCGCACCACGTGCTTGTTCATGCCCAGCTCCTTGGGCTCGAGGCCGAGCGCGAGGCCGACGAGCTGCGGGAGGTGCAGGACCGGCATGTCGAGGTCGCGCCCCACCGCCCCCGCGGCGAGCGGCTGCTGCAGGTCGAGGTTCAGGTGGCAGAGCGGGCACGGCGTCACCAGGCAGTCCGCCTCCGCGTCCATCGCGTCGCCGAGGTGGCGCCCCGCCTGCTTCAGCGACGCCTCCTTGTTCATCGTGATGATGGGAAAGCCGCAGCACTTGCGCATGCCGGCGTAGTCGATGACGGTGCCGCCGAGCGCATCGATCACCTGGTGCAGGTAGTGGTCGCGGGGGTGCTCGGCGTCGATCCCCAGCCGCGGGCGCGGGCGCACGATGTAGCAGCCGTAGAACGGCCCCACCCGCAGGTTCGACAACGGCCGGCGCACGCGCGAGCGCAGCTCCTCCAGGCCGATCTCCTCGACGAGCAGCCACAGGAAGTTCTTGTTCGTGAGCCCCTTCTCGTAGCTGAGGCCCTCGCGCTCGAGGTGCGTGTTCACGTGCGCGCGGTACTCGGCGCTCGCGTCGAGGCGTTCCTGGCACTCGCTCTGCGCGCCCTGGCACGTGGAGCAGATGTTCATCATCAGCTCTGCGCCCTCCACCTGCTGGGCGAGCGCGAACGTCCGCGCGTTGAGCGTGTCGGCGAGCTCCTGGTTGTGCTCGGCGATGACGCCGGCGCCCGTGCAGCAGGCGCGGTCGAGCTCGACGAGCTCGATGTCGAGCAGCGGCGCCACCTTCGCCATCGAGCCGTGCAGCTCCGGGGTGAAGCCACGGCTCACGCAGCCGGGCCAGTAGGCGACCTTCATCAGCTGTTGCTCCCTTCGCTCGCCGCGCCGCCCTCGGTGGCATCGGCGCCCTCGCTCGCGGCGCCCGTCTCACCGGGGGGGACGGTGCTGTCGTGCTCGCTCTCGGCGTCGCCGGCGGCGGGCGCCGCGACGGCGCTCGCCTGCTGCACGGTGGCGTCTTCGCGCGCGCCCTCCGCGGCCGCTTCGGTGGCGGGCGCGGGCGGCGTCCCGTTCGTGACGGCGGCCGGCGCTTCGTCCTCGTCGCTGCCCACGACGTAGAGGTTCAGCTCGTAGCGGTGACCCGCGTCGCGGTCCTGCGCTTCGATCGAGTCGTAGATCGACTGCACCGCCTTCAGGTCCCCGCTGGGGATCCGGTGCGGTTTGAGCGCGCCCATCGGCGTCACCTTGCCGCGCAGCAGCGCTTTGACGATCGCGGGCAGCGAGCTCAGGAGCTCTTTGGCGGCCGCCGGATGGAATTTCCCGAACCAGGAGTTGCCGCCATAGGAGCGCGGCAGGAGCTCGGCCTCCCACAGCAGGCCGTTGTCCTTGATGAGCCCGGCGAAGGCGGCCTCGTGGCGCTCGCCGTTGTTGCGGTCGACGATGTGGTGATCCGCCGTCGCAATCCGGCGCAGCCGCATGATCTGCCCCATCGGGTTGACGTCCTTCGGGCAGGCTTCCACGCACTTGAAGCAGTGAGTGCAGTCGTACAGGCCATGGGGGTCCTGGGCGAGGTCGTTGAGGCGCTCGCGCGGACGCGCGTCGCGCGGGTCGCCGACGAAGCGATAGGACTTGGCGAGCGCGGCGGGGCCGATGAAGCCGGGGTCCACCTCCATCGCCAGGCAGTCCGACACGCATGCCCCGCACTGGATGCACGCCATCGTCTGGGTGACGTCCGCCATCGACTCGGGCGGCACGAGGTACTCGCGCTCGGGGACGGGCTCCTTGGCGAGCAGCCAGGGGGTGACGCGCTGGATCTTCTTCCAGTGGACCGCGTCCATGTCGACGATCAGGTCCTTGAGCACGGGCATGTTGCCCATCGGCTCGATCTCGATGACGCCGCCGCCGGCGCCCGTGCGCGCTGCATCGAGGTGCGTGTGGCACGCCAGGGCGGGTTCGCCGTTCACGCGCACCCCGCAGCTCCCGCAGATCGCCTGCCGGCACGAGCAGCGGATCCCGATCGAGCCGTCGAAGCGGTCGCGCGCCTGCAGGATCGCCTCGAGCACCGAGCGGTGCGGCTCGAGCTGCACCGTGTGCTCGTCCCAGTACGGCGCCTCGCCCGACTCGGGGTCGTAGCGGCGCAGCCGGATCGTGAACTCCTCAGGCGGTCTGTCGTGGGCTTCGGCCATCAGCGTGGCTGCTCCTGGTGGGGATGCGGTGGGTAGAGGCGTCGCACGGCTGCCATCAGTATTTCCTCTCTTCGGGCTGCCACTGCGTGATCGTGACGGGCGAGTAGCTGACGAGGGGCCCGTCCTCGCCGCGGGCGACGTCGATGTGCTTGAGCCACTCCTCGTCGTTGCGCTCGGGGAAGTCGGTGCGGAACTGCGCGCCGCGCGACTCCTTGCGCTCGAGCGCGGCCACGACGGTGGTCTCCGCGCAGTCGAGCAGGAAGCCGAGCTCGAGCGCCCCGAGGACGTCCTGGTTGAACACCGTGCCGCGGTCGTCGATCCACGCGGAGTCCGCCTCCTCGCGCAGGCGGCCGACCGTGGCGAGCGCCTCCTGCAGGCCGGCGTCGTCGCGGAACACCGCCGCGTGCCGGTTCATCGTCTCGCCGAGCTCGGTCTTGATGTCCGACACCCTGCGGCCCTCGTGCGGGCGCGCGACGATCGCGTCGATCGTGTCCACGTCACGCCGCAGCTGCGCCGAGGCGTCGATGTCCGGGAACCGCATCGATCGCGGCCCGCGCAGCGGCGTGTTCGCCCGAGCGCCGCCCGAAGATGAGCGTGTCGAGCAGCGAGTTGGCACCGAGCCGGTTGCCGCCGTGGACCGACACGCACGCCACCTCGCCCGCCGCGTAGAGGCCCTCGATCGGCGTGCGCCCGTCCACATCGGTCTTCACACCGCCCATGATGTAGTGCTGCCCGGGGCGGATCGTGATCGGTTCGCGGGTGATGTCGACGCCCGCGAAGTCGCGTCCGAGGTTGACGATCTCACGCAGCGCCTCGAGCGTGCGCTTGCGCGGCACCACAGTCACGTCGAGGTTGATGCCGGCTCCGTTCGGCCCGACGCCGCGGCCCTCGTCGATCTCCGTCTGCTCCGCCCGCGAGACGACGTCGCGCGAGGCGAGCTCCATCTTGTTCGGCGCCGCTTTCTCCATGAAGCGTTCGCCGTTGGCGTTCAGCAGGTGGGCGCCCTCGCCGCGCGCACCCTCGGTGATGAGGATGCCCGTCTCGACGAGGCAGGTTGGGTGGTACTGGACCATCTCCATGTCCATCAGCGGCGCGCCCGCGCGGTATGCCAGCGAGATCCCGTCGCCCGTCACGATCAGCCCGTTCGTGGTGGGCTTGTACGCCTGTCCCGCTCCACCGCACGCGAGGATCACGTTCTTCGCGGTGAACACCTCCATGCGCCCGGTGCGGACGTCACGGGCGATGACGCCCGCGCAGGCGCCCGACTCGTCGAGGATGCAGCGAGGTCGTGAACCACTCCTCGAAGCGCTCCACCGTCTCGTGGTGCTTCATCAGCTGCTCGTAGAGCACGTGGAGCATCGCCTGGCCGGTGATGTCGGCGACGTACGCGGTTCGCTTCATCGAGGCGCCGCCGAACGCGCGCAGGTCCATCTCGCCGCGGTCGTTGCGGTGGAAGGTGACGCCGATGTGCTCGAGGTGCATCACCTCGCCGGGGGCCTCCGAGCACATCACTTCGATCGCGTCCTGGTCGCCGAGGAAGTCCGAGCCCTTCACCGTGTCGAAGGCGTGCGAGCGCCAGTCGTCGTCGACGCTGATGGCGGCGTTGATCCCGCCCGCGGCAGCGACCGAGTGCGAGCGGACGGGGTGCACCTTGCTCATGACAGCCACGGATGGCGCCGGCCTGGGCGGCGGCGAGCGCTGCGCGCTGGCCGGCGAGGCCGGCGCCGATGATCAGGACGTCGTGGGCTGGCATGGATCGAGGGCTCGGGTAGGTGGGGTGGGGGAGATCTGCGGCGAGGACTCTATAACGCGGGGCCGCGCCGGGCTGCCGTCGGCGCCCCGCGAGCGCCTCGGCGCCGCGGCCGCGGGGGCCGCGGCGCGCGGCGCGGCGGCCCGCTGCGGGTTGCTGCGGCGCGAGCTCACGCGGCGGGGGTGAGCGCCCGCCGTACCTGGGCGAGCGTGACGACGCCCAGGAGCACGCCTTCGCTGTCCACCGCCACCATCGCACCGAGCCGCCCGAGGCCCTCCGCGCCCAGCACCGATTCGAGCGGGGCCTCCTCTTTGATCTGCACGGGCAGGTCCTCCTCGAGCACCTCCGCCACCGGCAGCGCGGGGCGTCCCGCCTCGATCTCGCTCTCGACGCGCTGCTGGCGGACCACGCCGAGGAAGTGCCGGGCGGAGTCGACGACCGCGAACCACGGCCAGCGGTAGCGCAGGAAGTACTGCTCGTGGGCGTCGAGCAGCGTCGTGTCGCCGGGATCGTCACCGGCTCGCGGTCCATGATGTCCGCCACCGTGATGTCCTTGATGCGCTGCCCAAGCGCGCCCTGGACGACGGCGGCGCCCGCCGCCTGGTAGAGGAAGAAGGCGAGCAGCATCGTCAGCAGGCCGAACGACGATCCGCTCGCGAGCCCCCACAGCCCGAAGATGCCGAGCACGATCGCGAACGCCTGGCCCTGCGCGCCGGTCGCCTGCGTGGCGCGGTTGCGGTCGCCCGTCCGCCACCAGATCAGCGCGCGCGCGATGCGCCCGCCGTCGAGCGGGAAGGCGGGGACGATGTTGAACAGGAACAGCAGCGCGTTGATGAACCCGAGCCATCCGATCAGCGCGAGCGCCGGGCTCGTCGTGACGCCTTCGCGCGCGAGCGCGAGCGTCGCTGAAGCGCTGCGCCGCTCGCCACCGCCGCGCCCGGCCCCGACGCAGAGGCCGAAGAGCGCGAGCGTGACGGCGGGGCCCGCGACGGCGACCTTCAGCTCCTCGCCCGCGCTCTGGGGCTCGCGCCGCATCTGCGAAAGGCCGCCGAAGAACCACAGGTCGATCCCGGCGATCGGGATGCCCAGTCGCCGCGCCGCGAGCGCGTGCCCGAGCTCGTGCAGGATCAGCGAAGCGAAGTAGCCGAGGGCGCCCGCGACGGCGACCGCGTAGGCGGTCTGCTGCGAGCCGCCGAGCACTTTGTGGAAGTAGTCGGAGAGGTAGTAGATGAGGAAGAAGAGGACGAAGAACCAGCTGACGCTGACGCCGATTCGGATCCCGAAGATCCGTGCGAGCTGGAGGTTGCGACGCGGGCGCATCGGTTCAATGGTAGGCGCAGCGAGCCCTGGCACCTCTTGCGCCGCGGCGCCGCGCGGTGGCTAGGCCTGCGGGCGGCTGCGGGCGATGATCGCCTCGAAGTCGGTGCCCGCCGGAAGCGTCCCGTACTCGAGTCCGCCGTCGCCCGCCAGGCGGGAGGCGCAGAACGCGTCGGCGACAGCGCCGGGGCAGTGTGCGCACGAGCAGCGAGCCCTGCAGGCACAGCGCCATCCCTTCGACGACGCGCCGTGCGCGGGTCTCGAGCGTGGTGGGGTCGGCGAACTGGTCCTTCAGCTCGCGCACGCGGGCGTCCAGGCGCGCGTCGCGCGCCCGCCGCCTGCTCCACCTCGTCGAGGAACACCTCGAGCGCGCGCGGCGAGCGGCTGAGCGCGCGCAGCACGTCGAGGCTCATCACGTTGCCCGAGCCCTCCCAGATCGAGGCGAGCGGAGCCTCGCGGTAGAGCCGCGGCATGCCCGACTCCTCCACGTAGCCCGCCCCGCCAAGGCACTCGAGCGCCTCGAAGGCGTGGTTGGGGGTGCGCTTGCACGTCCAGTACTTGCCGACCGCGGTCGCGAGCCGCTTCAGCAGCTGGGCGTCGGTCTGGTCCTCGCCGGCGTCGGCGTCGGCGCGGGCCTCGTCATAGGAGCGCGCCAGGCGCATCGCGAGCGCGGTGCGTCGCCTCCGACTCCAGGCACAGGTCCGCGAGCACGTTGCGCATCAGCGGCTGGTCGATCAGCGTCTTGCCGAACGCGCTGCGGTGGGCGGTGTGGTGGAGCGCGTTGACGACCGCCGTGCGCATCGCCGCCGCCGAGCCGATCACGCAGTCCAGGCGCGTGTGGCCCACCATCTCGATGATCGTCGGCACGCCGCGGCCGGGCTCGCCGACCATCCGCGCCCAGGCGCCGTGCAGCTCGATCTCCGAGGAGGCGTTGGAGTGGTTGCCGAGCTTGTCCTTCAGCCGCTGGATGTGGAACTCGTTGCGGCTCCCGTCCGGGAGGATCCGCGGGAGCAGGAAGCAGGACGGCGAGCCGGGGCTCTCGCCGGTCTGGGCGAGCACGAGGAAGACATCCGACATCGGCGCGCTGCAGAACCACTTGTGGCCGGTGATTTCGTACTCGCCGCCGGCGCCGCCGCCGTTCAGCGGGCGCGCGCGCGTGGTGTTGGCGCGCACGTCCGAGCCGCCCTGCTTCTCGGTCATCGCCATGCCCGCGATCGCGGCGCCCTTCTCGGCGGCGGGGATCATGCGCGGGTCGTAGTGCGTGGCGGTGACCAGCGGCTCCCACTCGTCCGCCAGCTCGGGCTGCGCGCGCAGCGCGGGCACGACGGCGAAGGTCATCGTGATCGGGCAGCAGAAGCCCGGCCTCGGCCTGCATCGCCGTCATGTACAGGGCGGCCCGTGCCGCGTGCGCGGTGGGCTCGGTGCTGGTCCACGGCAGCGAGTGCAGCTCGTGCTCGACGCCGAGCTGCCATCAGCTGGTGCCAGGCGGGGTGGAACTCGACCTCGTCGATGCGGTGGCCGTAGCGGTCGAACGTCCGCAGCACGGGCTTGTTCTCGTTCGCGAGCCGGCCCCACAGCTGCTGGGGCTCGCCGCCGACGAGCCGTCCGAGCTGCGGCTGCCCGCTCGCTCACCCAGCCCGCTCCCTCGCGCTCGGTGGCCTCGACGAGCGGCAGGTTGCTCGCGAAGAGGTCGAGGCCCTCGAGCGCCGGCACCTGGTTGAAGACCGTGTGCGTCTGCCACGGCGCCGCGTTCTCGCGTGATGACTGCGAGACGGTGGCCATGAGTGAAGTCAAGCAGAGTCGGCGGAGGCGGGGGCGCTCCGCGCCGCACGGGCGCACGTGGGCGCGCCCTGCGGGCGTGTAGCCTGGGCGCGATGAGCGTCCCGGTCAAGCGAGCGGCGAGGATCGCAGCGCTCGCGCTGCTCTCATGCACCGCGGCAGCGGCGGGCCCGGGCGCCGCGTGGAGCCGCCCGGCATCCGCCGCGGGCTCCCCGACGGGCGCACGGCAGTGGTCGGTGGACCGGGGCCGCCGGCGCTCGCCTACGTGACGGGACCGCGCTCTCGCCGCCCGCGTGTGGGTGGCGACGTGCGCGGAGCCGGCGCGCGCAGACTCGGATCCGGGTCGCAACCGCTGATCGCCCCCGACGGCCGGCACCGTCGCGGCATCGCTCTCGGGCGCCGTGCCCGGCTCGGAAACAGGGCCGGCGCTCGCGCTCTACTGCGACCGCCGGCGGCAGCGCCTCGCACCTACCTGAGCCGCGCCGCCGGGACGGCGTCGCCGCTCGCGTGGTCGCCGGACTCGCGCTACCTCGCGTCGCCGTGTTCTCGAACAACGTGCACAACGCGGCGGGCGCCTCGCTCCTGCGTCGTGATCGACACCGCCACCGGCACAAGGTCACGACCGTCGCGCACGGGCAGGCGCAGGGCGCGAGCTTCGCCGTCGACGGCAGCGACAGGCTCGTGTACGGGCTCACCCGCGTCGGAAGCGCTCGCCGCTCCCGGTGAATCTGTACGTCGAGCTCCCCCGGCGGCTCCGGCGACCACGCGCATCACGCGCGATGGGCGCAGCCTCGACCCGCTGTGGGGGACCGCTCGGGATCGTGTTCGACCGCGAGCGCATTCGCAGGCTCGCGCCCGAATACCAGATCTGGCTGCTCCCGGCGCGCGGCTCCTGCGCCGCAGCGCATCACCCACATCCACGTGCCCTCGCTGCTCGTGGGACTCGTGCCCGTGGCGTTCTCCGCCGACGGATCGCGACTGCTGGCAGAGTTCGAGGGACAGGACACGAGCGAAGCGTGGACCGTGCGCTGCCATCGGGCCGCGGCGCGCGCGGCCGCTGCGCGTCGCCGGCCGCCAGCTGATCGGGCGCGGGGATCTCGCACGACGGATCCACCGTGCTCGTGGACGAGGGCGCGCTAGGACATCCCGCCCTCCGCCGCGCGCGTGGCGACGGTCCCGTTCGGCGGAGGCACGCCGCACGTGCTCGTCGCGCACGGCGCCCAGGCGAGCTGGAGCGGTGTGACGGCGAAGCCCGTCCGCTAGCGCGCACTCGGATCGGTCGGCGCCGCCAGGGCGTGCTCCCGCCGAGAAGCGCGTGGCCGCTGGCATCGGCGCCCCCCGACCAAGGACCGAGCGATGGCGAAGATCAAGGTGAAGAACCCCGTCGTCGAGCTCGACGGCGACGAGATGACGCGGATCATCTGGGCGTTCATCAAGGAGCAGCTGATCCTCCCGTACCTCGACGTGCGAGCTCGAGTACTTCGACCTCGGGATCGAGAGCCGCGACGCCAGCGAAGATCGGATCACGGTGGAGGCGGCGGAAGCGATCAAGCGCGCCGGTGTCGGCGTGAAGTGCGCCACGATCACCCCCGACGAGGCGCGCGTGCGCGGAGTTCGGCCTGAAGGAGATGTACCGCTCCCCGAACGGCACCATCCGCAACATCCTCGGCGGCGTGATCTTCCGCGAGCCGATCGTGATCGCCAACATCCCCCGCCTGGTGCCCGGCTGGACGAAGCCGATCGTGATCGGCCGTCACGCGTTCGGCGACCAGTACCGCGCGACCGACATCGTGGTGGGCGGAGAGGGGAAGCTCACGCTCACGTTCACGCCCGCCGACGGCGGCAGCGCCGACCGAGCTCGAGGTGTTCGACTTCCCGGGCGGCGGCGTGGCGCTCGCGATGTACAACCTCGACTCCTCGATCCGCGAGTTCGCGCAGGCGTCGATGCGCTACGGGCTGGATCGCGGCTACCCCGTCTACCTGTCGACGAAGAACACGATCCTCAAGCGCTACGACGGCCGCTTCAAGGACATCTTCGAAGAGGTCTACGAGACGGAGTTCAAGGACGAGTTCGAGGCCGCCGGCATCGGCTACGAACACCGCCTGATCGACGACATGGTCGCCGCCGCGCTGAAGTGGGAGGGCGGCTACGTGTGGGCGTGCAAGAACTACGACGGCGACGTCCAGTCCGACACCGTCGCCCAGGGCTTCGGCTCGCTCGGGCTGATGACGAGCGTGCTGATGAGCGCCGACGGCAAGACCGTGGAGGCGGAGGCGGCGCACGGAACCGTCACGCGCCACTACCGCCAGCACCAGCGCGGCGAAGCCCACCTCGACCAACCCGATCGCGTCGATCTTCGCGTGGACGCGCGGGCTCTCGGCGCGTGGCAGGATGGACGACACACCGGAGGTCGTGCGCTTCGCCGAGATGCTCGAGCGGGTATGCGTCGAGACGGTCGAAAGCGGCAAGATGACGAAGGACCTGGCGCTGCTCGTGGGCCCCGAGCAGCCGTGGCAGACCACCCAGGAGTTCCTCGCGTCGATCGACGAGAACCTGCGTCAGGCGACCGCCTGATCACCCGACATAAACGCACAGCACCAGGAGATGAGCTTGTGAGCAACCCCGTACGAGTGACCGTCACCGGCGCAGCCGGGCAGATCGGATACAGCATCGTGTTCCGCATCGCCAGCGGGCAGCTGCTCGGAGGCGACCAGCCCGTCGACCTGCGCCTGCTCGAGATCCCGCAGGCGATGGGGGCGCTCGAGGGCGTGGCGATGGAGCTCGTCGACTGCGCGTTCCCGCTGCTCGCCGGGCTCGACCTGCACGACCACCCCGCCGACGCGTTCGACGGCACGAACGTGGCGCTGCTCGTCGGCTCGCGGCCGCGCACGAAGGGGATGGAGCGCGCCGAGCTGCTCGAGCGTCAACGGCGAGATCTTCACCGTTCAGGGCAAGGCGCTGAACTCGGTCGCCGCCTCCGACGTGAAGGTGCTCGTCGTGGGCAACCCCGCGAACACGAACTGCCTGATCGCGATGAACAACGCTCCCGACATCCCCCGCGAGCGGTTCACCTCGATGATGCGCCTCGACCACAACCGGGCGATCGCGCAGCTCGCCAACAAGCTCGCGGTGCCCGTCACCGACATCTCCTCGATGGGAGTGTGGGGCAACCACTCCCCCACCATGTACCCCGACCTGTTCCACGCGCAGGTCGCCGGCAAGCGGGCGGTGGACGCCGTCGACGACATGGAATGGGTCGCCGGGGAGTTCCTGCCGGGCGTGGGCAAACGCGGCGCGACGGTCATCGAGGCGCGCGGCTCCTCCTCGGCGGCATCCGCGGCGAACGCGGCGATCGATCACATGCGCGACTGGGTGCGCGGGAGCACCGACTGGGTCTCGATGGGCGTCGCCTCCGACGGCTCCTACGGCGTGCCCGAGGGGCTCATCTGCGGCTTCCCGTGCACCTGCGCCGACGGCGGCTGGCAGGTCGTGCAGGGGCTCGAGATCGACGACTTCTCGCGCGAGCGGATCGACGCCTCGGTTGCGGAGCTCGTGGGCGAGCGCGACACGGTCGCCGGGCAGGGGATGATCTGAGTCAGTCCGCCCGACGCGGCCCGATCGAGACGCCGAGCACGGTGCTGTCTCGCTGCGGTTCGCAGGCGCGCGCCGGCGCTCGAGCTCGGCAGATGTGCAGAGAAGCGGGGCGCGGCGCCCAGGCGCACCCCCGCTTCTCACAATGTGTGAACCCGCCGCAAGCGCGGTTGGCGTGCGCGGCGAGGCAGCTAGGACCTTCGGGAACCAGCCGCGGCCCTGCTTGCGCACCTTGTTTTCCTGCTCGAGCCCGGGCAGGACGCGGTAGAGGTAGTTCTGCTTGATGCCCATCTTCGCGGCGAGCTCGGGGATCGTGATGCCGGGCTGGCCCTGGACGAACGCGAGCGCCTCCGCGGCGCGCGTGCCGCTGCCTTTGCGCCGGCCCGCGCGCCGTTTGGTGGTTGCGCGGCCGGTTTGCGTGCGGCGGTGCGGCGCGTCGTGCGCGTTGCCGCTTTCGCCGCTTTCGCCGTTTTTTTGCGTGTGGTTGAGCCTTTGGGCCGTCCTGGTCCGCGACGCCGCGTCGCCGTTCTGCCTTTGGAGGAAGAAGCCGTCCCGCCGACGCCCAGCAGCGCAGATGCGGCGGCCTCGAGGCGGTGGTACTCGTCGACCAAGGGCTTCAGCTCTTTCAGTCGATCGCTGATCTCTCGGCGCTTCTCGTCAAGGAAGTCTGTCACGGTGCAGTCCTCTTCACTTAGTGTCGACGTGCTCGCTGTCACATCGCTGACGGCTTCACCTTACAACCGTTCTAGTTGGGCCCCGCGCGTCTCCACATACGTGCGCAGCCGCTCGAGCGTGCGGTGCGCCTCGCGCTCCGGCATGCCGCCCACGAGCGCACGACTCACGATCGCTCCCAGCGGTCCCAGCGGCGCGTGGAAATCGTTCCGATAGTCAAAACGCGTCGAGCCGTCATCGCTGCTGAGGCGCATATTCGGTGTGCGCTCGCGAGCGGGCGGGGCCGCGCCCCTCCCACACCGCGAGCTGCGCCCGGCCGGCACTCGACGAGCGTCCAGTGAACGTCGAGGCTCACCCCGCGCATGTGGATGCGCTGGTCCATCGCGATAGCCGACGCGCGGCGCGCCGTCGTCGCGCGTGCAGGAGCTTGCGGTGAATCGTCACCCACCGCTCGAGCGAGTGGGGGTCCATCGCCGACACGCCAGACCTCCTGCGCGAGGGGCCGTGCGATCTCGATCGAGTGCCGTGACGACGCTCATCGCGCCACCAGCCGCTCGTATTCCTCCCACTCGGCGAGCGCCCGTTCGACCGCCGAGTCGAATGAGTGAAGGTGCACGCCGAGCAGCTCATCGACGTCCTCGTCGGCGGGCAGCAGGTCGCCCTGCAGGCCTTCCATCAGCGGCAGCACGAGATCCGGGTCCTCGCCCGCGATCGCCGCCGCGAGGCGCGCCGTGACGTTCGTCGAGGATCGCCGCCGAGCGGGATCGAGGGCCGTCCGACGAGCATCAGCTCGGCGATGCGTTGCGAGCATCTCCCCGTAGGTGAGGACGTCGGGTCCGCCCACCTCGAGCGCGCGGCCGCCCACGGGCGCCCGCGCGCAGGCGAGCGAGCATCGCGATCACGTCGCGCTGGTCGATCGGCCGCGTGCGAAACCGGCGCCAGGCGGGCAGCGTGAGCACCGGCATGCGCTCGACGAGGCGGACGAGCAGCCTGAAGGAGCGCGAGCGCGCGCCGATCACGATCGAGGCGCGCAGCGCCACCGAGTCGGGGACCGCGGCGAGCAGGATCTGCTCGACCTCCTCGCGGCTCGCGAGATGGCGCGGACGGCGCCGACGGCGCCATCGCGTCGACGGCGCTCCGCCCCCGGATGCGGCCAACAGCCCGCCGAGGTACACGATCCGCCCGTACGCCCGCGCGCGCCGCGGCGGACGCGAAGTTCTCCGCGGCGATGCGGTCGCGCTCGGCGAAGTGCGGCGCCGGCGGCGGCGCGCTCCATCGAATGAATCAGGTAATAGGCGACCTCGACGCCCGCCAGCGCCGGCTCGAGGCCGTCGCCCATGAGCACGTCCGAGCGGACGACGTCGAGGTCTTCGACCGCGTCGGCGTCCATGTAGCGCTCGAGCGCCTCGCGCGTGCGTTCGGGGTCGCGGCCGAGCGCGCGCACGGTCTCGCCGCGCGGCGAGCAGCTGGGGCACGAGCAGCGAGCCGACGAAGCCGCTCGCGCCGGTTACGAGTACGCGCATCCGCGCAGATGATGACGGCGGGGGCGCCGGCCCGCCGCGAGACCTCGCGACACGCGCCAGGTCCGGCCGATGGCCGCGCGCAAGTGACGCCACATCGCGCGCGACCGGGGCGGTAGCGAGGTTTTCTCTGCGATTTGCGCGATGGGCTCCGAGGCCGCCTTGAGCCGAGCTCGCCGCCGGTGATTTGATCGCCGCGGTCCTGAGTCAACGAAGGGGAAGCGGGGGCAGGTGGCGGCGACGAGAACGCAGAGCACGCGCGCGGCCAGACGCGTGCGCCGAAGGTGAGCTGCGAGGACTGCTTCTTCCGCGTGAACCTGCTCTGCGCGCTCGACGTGTCCGAGCCGTGCGCGACCTTCCGGCCCCGCCGAGGCGCAGCTGCAGCCGCCGCAGCAGCTGCGCTTCGTGTTCCGCCAGGAGCGCCGCTCGCGCGCCGCCTGGGCGTTCCCCTCCGCGCAGGAGCAGGCGGCGCTGCACGCCTAGCACGGCAGCTCGCGCTGCGGGCGCAAGCCGCCGTAGGGGTATATTTGAGGCCGACCAGCAAGCTCTCGGCAAGGCGGTGGCAACGATGGCAGCGAAGGACAGGTCTCGCAGGTTCGGCGAGATGGCATGGACGGCGCAGGGCGAGCGCTACCTGCAGCGCCTGCTCGAAGACGAGGAGCTGCGCGCGAGCCTGCTCGGCGCGGCCGCATCGGCGCGCAGCGCCTACGGGCGCCTGAGCAACGGCAAGGGCCCCACGCACGCGCTGTTCGAGGACCGCAAGCTCCAGAAGGAGCTGATCGACGCCGCCAACGCGCTGCGCGAAGCGCCTCGATCTCGCTGAACCAGCCGCCCGGGCAAGCCGCAGGCGCCGCCGTCGCGGCGCGCCGCGCGCTGATGCTGCTGATCGTCGGGCGGCATCCTCGCCGTCGCGCTCAGCCCCGACCTCCGCTCGAAGGTGCTCGACATGCTGTTCGGCGCCGAGGAGGAGTTCGACTACACCTCGACCACCGCGCCCGCCACGCCCGCGCCCGCGGCGGTGGCCGGAGGCTGAGCCGCCGGACGGGCGCGCGCGAGCTCGATGAGCGTCGACACCGCCGTCGCGGCGCGAGAGTCCGCGGCCACGAGCACCGAGCCGAGCAGCGGCCGGGAGATCGTTCCCGGCCGCTCGCTGTCGGGCGAGAAGGCGCAGCGCATCATCGACGCGATGCGCCACAGCGTCGCGCGGCGCGGCTCGGCGGGCTCCACCTTCGACCACGTCTCGCGCGAGGCGGGCGTCTCGCGCGGGCTGCTTCACTACTACTTCGGCACCAAGGAGCAGCTGCTCGTGGAGGCCGTGCGCCGCGACTGCGAGCTGCGGCTCGAGCGGCTGGAGAGCCAGCTCTCCACCGCGCAGACCGCCGATGACTTCATCGGGCTGATGGCGGCAGAGCCTGCAGGAGACCGTCGCCGAGGAACCCGATTTCGTCACGCTCGTGTTCGAGCTGTTCACGCTTTCGCGCCGCAACGACGACATCGCCGTCGAGTACGCGGACCTGATGCGCCGCACGCGCGAGCACGTCGCGAGATGCTCGCGGCCGCCGAGCGCGAGGGCGTGCTGCGCCTGCACGCCGAGCCCGAGGCGGTCGCCGAGATCCTGTTCTCGCTCGGCGACGGCGTCGCGCTGCGGATGCTCAGCGAGCCCGACCGCGATTTCACCGGGACGATCGAGGCGGGGATCGTCTGCGTGCGCGCGCTGCTCACCGACTGACCGGCGTCCGCGTGGCTGGACGCGTCGGCTCGCCGCGCAGGCGCTCTTATAATCGACTGCCGATGCCGATCTACGAGTACAGGCGCCCCGACGGCACGACGTTCGAGGTGCAGCAGTCGTTCAGCGACGAGCCGCTGACGGTCGATCCCGACACGGGCGTGCCCGGTCGAGCGCGTGTCTGCACGCGCCCGCCGTTCACTTCAAGGGCAAAGGCTTCTACAACACCGACTACGGCACGCGCAACCGCCAGCGCGAGACCGCTGCCGCCGCGGAGAAGTCCTCGGAGTCCGGCGGCGGGTCCTCGGGCGAGGAGAAGCTCCTCCTGCGTCGGGAGAGTCCGAGGCGACAGCCGGCGAAGGCCGGACGCCTCCGCGCAAGGGCGAAGGAGAAACCGCGTCGCGGCGAAGGGCTGAGCGCGGACCGGGCGCCCGGCCGAGCTCAGCCGCTTCATGAACTGGGCCACCGCGGCGCGGCGCGCTGATTCGGAGACCGTCAGTCCCTGCTCGCCGTCGGGCAGCGTGACGCGTCCCGGTCGGTTGCAGCACCTGCGTCGGCGGCGTGCCGCTGATCGCGAGCGCGCGCGAACATGCCGAGCAGCGTCGTGCCGCTCATGTCGGAGATGATCGCCGGCGGCGCGTTCCAGGCGATCCACGGCAGGCGCAGGAAGCTCGACGGGGAGAGCAGCGCGGCTCTTCATCGCGTTGAACAGCGCCTGCTGGTGTTCCTCGCGCTGCAGGTCGTTCTGTGCGGGCGCGCAGAGGTTCTCGCGCGTGCGCGCGAGCGCGAGCGCCTGCTTGCCGTCGAGGTGGTGCGTGCCCGGCGGGCAGCCGCAGCGTGTAGCCGCCGCGGCTGAAGCCGCCGTCCATGCGCGAGTACACGCAGCCGCCCGTGTAGTCGACGCCGCCCATCGCGTCGATCAGCTGCGGGAAGTTTTCGAAGTTGACTTCGACCAGGTGGTTGATGGGGATGCCGAGCCAGTGCTTGATCACCGAGATCGACTCCGCGGGGCCGCCGAAGGCGTGCGCGGCGTTGATCTTCTGCAGCCCGTGGCCGGGGATTTCGACGACCGTGTCGCGCGGGATCGACAGCCGCGCGGAGTGCGCCGCCGCCGGTGCGGATCAGCATGATCGTGTCCGAGCGCCCGAAGCCGCGTCTTTTCGGCGCCCGGTTCCTTGCTGTTGTGCTGGCGGCGGTCGGAGCCGAGCACGAGGATGTTGTTCGCCGAGGTGAGCGGGAAGCCCGCCGGGTCGAGCACGCTCGACACGTCGGCGGGCGGCGAGACGCGCTCGAAGTGCGAGCTGACCAGGAACAGCAGCAGCGACAGCACCAGCCAGCCCGCGATCAGCGCGAGCGCCCCGAGCAGGAGCCGTTTGCGCGTCGTCCAGCGCCGCCACGCGGGCGCACCGGCGCGCCTGCGCGCTCGCGGCCGTCGCCGCGCCGCCGGCTCGCGTCTGACAGCGGCCGCTCGGAGTCGCGGCGCGCGAGCAGGTGCCTGCGCGCGCGGTAGCGCGTGTACTGGGGTGGATCCTCCTGGGCGGGGGGCATCGGCAGGACCTTATATTTGCCGGATGGCACCCCAGCCCGCGCCACCGGGCCGCCTGGTCGTGTGTCCCACGCCGATCGGCAACCTCGAGGACGTCACGCTGCGCGTGCTGCGAGTCCTCTCCGAAGCCGACGTCGTGGCATGCGAGGACACGCGCCACACGCGCACGCTGCTCGAGCGCCACGCGATCGAGCGCGCGACTCGTCAGCTACCACGAGCACAACGAACGCAAGCGCGCGCGCCGAGCTCGCTCGAGCGCGTCGCGCGAGGGAGCGCTCGTCGCGCTCGTCAGCGACGCCGGGACGCCGCTCGTCTCCGATCCCGGCTTCGCGCTCGTGCGTGGCTGCATCGAGGCCGGGCTCCCGCTCGAGGTGCTGCCCGGGCGCGAGCGCCGTCGGCGACCGCGCTCGTCGCCTCGGGCCTCGCCGCGGCGCGCTGGTGCTTCGCGGGCTTCCTGCCGCGCGGGCGCGGGCGAGCGCGAGCGGCTGCTCGCGTCCGACGCGCGAGACGCTCGTCGCGTTCGAGTCGCCGCACCGCCTCGCCTCGACGCTCGAGCTGCTCGCCGACGCTCGAACCCGAGCGCGCGGTGGCGCTGTGCCGCGAGCTGACCAAGCTGCACGAGGAGGTGCGCAGGGGCAGCGCACGCGAGCTCGCCGAGCACTACCGCGCCGATCCGCCGCGCGGGCGAGGTCGTGCTCGTGCTCGGCGCGGCGCCGCCGCCGCAGGCGTCGAGCCGCGGAGGCGCTCGAGGCGCTGCGCGCGGCTGATCGAGGCCGGCGCCCGGGCGCGCCCGGCGGCGAGCCGCGGTGGCGGCCTGACGGGGCTGAGCGCCAACGAGCTCTATCGCGCGGTGAGCGCCAGGATAGCCTGGGATGCCGCATGTCCTTCTACGTGACCACGCCGATCTACTACGTCAACGCGGCGCCTCACCTCGGCCACGCCTACACGACGATCGCCGCCGACGTGATGGCGCGCCACCACCGCCAGCGCGGCGAGGAGGTGTTCTTCCTGACCGGCACCGACGAGCACGGCGAGCCCGTGGCCGACGCGGCGCACGCGCTGGGGATCGAGCCGCAGGAGCTCGCCGACCGCAACGCCGAGCGCTTCAAGGCGCTCGCGCCGCAGCTCGCGGCGAGCAACGACTTCTTCATCCGCACGACCGATCCCGCAGCACGAAGCGGTGGTGCAGGAGGTGCTCTCGCGGGTGCGCGAGAACGGCTACGTGTACGAGGGCACCTACGAGGGCTGGTACTGCCCCCGCTGCGCCGACTTCAAGGCGGAGAACGAAGTCGACGAGGGCAACCTCTGCCCGATCCACCACATCGAGCTCACGCGCGAGCAGGAGGACAACTACTTCTTCAGGCTCTCCGCCTTCCAGGAGCGGCTCGAGGGGCTGTACGCCGAGCGCGCCGGACTTCGTCGCGCCCGCGCACGCGCTACAACGAGGCGCTCTCGTTCATCCGCTCGGGCCTGCGCGACGTGCCCCTCACCCGCCACAAGCTGACCTGGGGGGTGCCCGTGCCGTGGGACCGCGAGCACGTCTTCTACGTGTGGTTCGACGCGCTCCTGAACTACTACTCGGCGCTCTCCTACGCGCGCCCCGGCGAGGACCTCGTTCCCGAGCTGTGGCCGGCGAGCTATCACCTGATCGCCAAGGACATCCTGCGCTTCCACACCGTCTACTGGCCCGCGCTGCTGCTCGCCGCCGGGCTCGAGCTGCCGCGGCACGTGTTCGTGCACGGCTACCTGCTGATGGACGGCGAGAAGATGAGCAAGTCGCTCGGGCAACGTGCTCGACCCGTTCGCGGTGATCGAGCGCTTCGGCGCCGACGCGCTGCGCTTCTACCTGCTGCGCGAGGTGCCCTTCGGCCAGGACGGGTCGGTCTCGACGGCGTCGTTCGAGCTGCGCTACGAGAGCGAGCTGGCCAACGAGCTCGGCAACCTCGCCAGCCGGACGCTCGGGATGCTCAGGCGCTACCGCGACGGGGCGGTGCCGCGCGCGGCGCCCGAGCCGGCACTGGCGGAGGACTTCGCGGGCCTGCGCGAGCGCGTCGCCGAGCACATCGACCGCGCGGAGCTCACGCTCGCGCTCGAGGAGATCTGGCAGCGCGTGCGGCGGCTGAACCGCTACGTCGAGGAGCGCGCGCCGTGGCGGCTGGCGAAGGACGACGGCGCCGCCGCCGAGCTCGACGCGGTGCTCGCAGCGCTCGCCGAGGGGCTGCGCGCGGTGACGGTGCTGCTGTGGCCGTACCTGCCCGACAGCGCCGAGCGGCTGCTCGCGGCGCTCGGCGCGCCGGAGCTCGTCGCTCGCCGGCGCCGAGCTCGGCGCGGGACGGATCGCAGCGCGTGGCGCGAGCTCGAGTCGCTGTTCCCGAAGGAGCCGCAGGCGGCGGGAGGATGATCGACTCGCACACGCACCTCGATCTGTGCGAGCCGCCCAACGCCGAGCTCGTCGCCGCAGCCGCGAATGCGGGCGTCACGCGCATGCTCACGGTCGGCATCGACGGCGCCTCCTGCCGCGCCGCGCTCGCCGCCGCCGAGGACTTCCCGCAGGTGTACGCGGCGATCGGGCGGCACCCGAACGCTGCGCCGGGGCTTCGACGACGCCGACCTGGCCGAGCTTCGCGCGCTCGCCGCGCACGAGCGCTGCGTGGCGATCGGCGAGACGGGCCTCGACTTCTACCGCGACAGCGCGCCCGCCGGAGGACCAGCGGCGCGCGTTCGCGGCGCAGATCGCGCTCGCGCGCGAGACCGCCAAGCCGCTCGTGATCCACAGCCGCGCCGCCGAGGAGGACACGCTCGCCCAGCTCGCGCGCCGAAGCGCGAGGGCGTGAGCGTCGTGATGCACTGCTTCTCGATGCCCGAGCGGCTTGCGCGAGTGCCTGCGCGCGCGGCTATGCGATCTCGTTCGCCGGCAACGTCACCTACCGGAACGCGGCGGAGCTCGCCGAGTGCGCGCGCGGAGGTGCCCGGCGAGCGGCTGCTCGTCGAGACCGACGCCCCCTACCTGTCGCCGCAGGCCGTCCGCGGGCAGCGCAACCAGCCGGCCTACGTCGTGCACACCGCCGCGTTCCTCGCCGAGCGCAGGGGCACGAGCGCGGAAGCGCTGGCCGCGCAGGTGCAGCGAGAACGCGGCGCGCGTGTTCGGCTGGGCGTGAGCGCCGTGGCGGACGCCCCGGCGCAGCCGAGCCTGCGGCGCATGCGCCGCTTCGGCGTGCGGCCCGATCGCGACCTCGGCCAGAACTTCCTGATCGACTCGAACATCCTCGGCGTGATCGGCCGCGCCGCCGAGCTCGACGCCGGCGACGTCGTGCTCGAGATCGGCGGCGGCCTCGGCGTGCTCTCCGAGTACCTCGCCGAGCGCGTCGCCCACGTGCACGTGGTGGAGGTCGACGAGCGCCTGCGCGAGGCGCTCGCTCGACGCCACCGGCCCGCACGCCAACGTGACGGTGCACTGGGGCGACGCGATGGCGATCGACCTGCGCCGCGCTCGAGCCCGCCGCCGACGAAGGTCGTCGCGAACCTCCCCTACGGGATCGCCGCGGGCGCGCTGCTGCGGACGATCGAGGAGCTGCGCGAGCGTCGGGCTGTGGGTGGCGATGGTCCAGCGCGAGGTCGGCGAGCGGCTCGCCGCGCGCCGGGCAGCGGCGCCTACGGCACGCCGTCGGTGCTCGCGCAGCTGGCATGCGAGGTGGAGGTCGTGCGGGCGATCCCGCGCAGCGTGTTCGTGCCCGTCCCCAACGTCGACTCGGTGCTCGTGCGCCTGCGGCGGCTCGGCCACGCGGTCCGCGCGGACGAGCGAGCCGCCCGGGGTGGCGCCCGCGCGCTGCGCGAGCTCGTGGCGGGCGCGCTTCGCGCACCGGCGCAAGACGCTCGCGGGCTCGCTCGCGCTGTCCGGGGCGGCAGGGCAGCGCTCGCGCGAGGAGGTGCGGGCTGCGCTCGAGCGGCTCGGACAGCCCGCGGACGCGCGCGCCGAGCGCCTCTCGCCCGAGGACTTCAGAGAGCTCGCGCGCCTGCTCGAGCCATGAGCGTCCTGCGCTCGCTGGCTCCCGCGAAGGTCAACCTCGGCCTGTTCCTCGGGCCGCAGCCGCGCGAGCGACGGCAGGCACGAGCTCGCGACCGTGATGCAGTCGATCTCGCTCGCCGACGAGCTCACGCTCGAGCCCGCGCCGGCAGGGAGCCGGGCACGACGAGATCCTCTGCGAGGGCGTCCCGGGCGCGCCCGAGGAGAACCTCGCCGCGCGGGCGCTCGCGGCGTTCCGTGCGCGCACCGGCTGGGACGCCCCGCCGCAGCGGCTGCGCATCGTCAAGCGGATCCCCGTCGCGGCCGGTCTCGGCGGCGGCTCGGCCGACGCGGCCGCGACGCTGCGGCTCGCCGCGGGCGCCTCGGGGCTCGGCGACGCAGCGACTGCTGCACGAGCTCGCCGCCGAGCTCGGTGCCGACGTTCCCGCGCAGGTCTCGCCCGGGCGCTGGCTGGCATCGGGCGCGGGCGAGCAGCTCGCCCGGCTGCCCGACCCCGCGGGCGGCGCTCGAGCTGCTCGTGCTGCCGCTCGCCGCGCGCGCTCTCCACGGCGGCGGTCTACGCCGAGGCCGACCGCCTGGGCCTGCAGCGCGACGGGCACGAGCTCGCCGAGCTGCGCGAGCACGCTGCGCTCGGCGCTCGCAGGCGGCGCTGCGCTGCCGGCGGCGAGCGAGCTGCTGCACAACGACCTCCAGCGCGCCGCCGTGTCGCTGTGCCCGCCGATCGCCGAGGCGCTGCGCGAGGCGCGCGAGGCGGGCGCGCCGCTCGCGATCGTGAGCGGCTCCGGCCCGACGGTGCTCGGGCTGTTCCCGCGCGCGGCGCGCCGCGAGGCACGGGAGGGGCTGCTCGCCCGCCGCATCGCGCCGCCGCCGCGGCTCGCGGGCCGTGACGCCGGCGGCGCTCGTGGCGAGCGCCGTCGGACGCCGCGCTTCGCCGGGCACGCAGCCGGCGGGCGAGCCGCTGCGACGCGCGACGCGACAGCGGCGTGCGCAACAATCTCGCCTAGACCGATGAGCAGGGACACGATCAACTACCTCGTGGGCGGCGGCGCCCTCGTGCTCGGGCTGGGTCTCTACAGCGGCCTGATCCTCGTGCCCGCGTGGACGGCCTACTCGCGCCTCTGGGAGCGGCTGGCCGCGACGGTGCTCACGCTGTACGTGCTCGCCGTGCTGGTCGGCGTGGGAGTGGCCGGCGCTCTCGCCGCGGTCTACTTCTGGGGCTAGCCGCGTGTCGGATCTGGAGGCGCTCGACGCGATCACGGAGGCGGTCGAGTCGGGGGCGGGGCTCCCCGAGGTCGTCCGCGCCGCCGCGCGCGCGCTCGACGCGAGCCTCGCCGTGACCGACGCGTGGGGCGCGACGCTCGCGGTGGCGGCGCGCTCGCCCGCCGAGGAGCGCGCGCTGCTCGCCAAGGGCCAGGGCGTGAGCAGCGCGCCGCTGCGCGTCGCCGACACGGTCGTGGGGACGCTGCACATGCGCGCCAAGACCGAGCCGGGCGAGTCGATGCGGCGCCTGCTGCTGACGATGATCGCCTCCGAGGTCGAGCGCGTGCGCGCCCCCGAGCGCGTCTCCGAGACGGCTGCGGCCGACTTCCTGCGCGCGATCCTGCAGGCGCGAGCTCGGCCGAGCGCGAGGAGCTGCTCGCGCGGGCGCGCGAGCTGTCGCTCGACCTCGAGGACGGCGCGAGCATGATCGTCGCGCGGGCGCACCCGCAGGTGCCCACCGACGAGGGCTGGCGCGGGCCGGGTGCGCGCGGTCGCCGAGCGCGGCGCGCGCGCGGTCGTGAGCCGCTCGATCGCCGCGCTGTCCGAGCGCGAGGGGATGCCCGGGCGCCGAGGTGCTCGTGCTCGTTCCCGGCGGCGACGAGGCGACGGCGGCCCGCGCCGCGCGAGTCGGTCCTCGCCGAGATGGAAGCATCGCTCGTCCGGGCTACACGTTCGCGCTCGGGCGCAGCCGCGATCGCGGAGGACCCCGCGGAGCTGCCGCGGGCGGCGAGCGAGGCGCTGCTCGCGGCCAACGTCGCCCAGGGCTCCGCCGACGGCGCCGCGCTCGCGTTCGAGCAGACGGGCGCCTACCGGCTGCTGCTCTCGGCGATGAGCGAGAACCCGAGCGAGCTGCAGCGCTTCTACGCCGAGACCGTCGAGCCGCTCGTGGCCTACGACGAGCAGTACGAGACGGACCTGCTGCTGACGCTCGAGACGTTCCTCGAGGCCGACGGCAACGTCGCGGGCACGGCGCAGCGGCTGTTCACCCACCGCCACACGATCTACTACCGGCTCGAGCGCGTGCGCGAGCTGTCCGGCCTGGACGTCAGCTCGAGCGACGGGCGCGAGAAGCTGAGCCTCGGACTGAAGGCGATGCGGGTGCTCGGCATCGCCTCCGCCGCCGGTCCCGCCACCGAGGCGGGCGCCGAGGGCGGGAGGGTGCCCGCGCCGCTCCGGCCGGCGCCCGTGAGCGCGCCTCAGCGGGTAGCGGACGCCGAACTCGATCGCGTAGGTGGCGCCCGCCCGCCCGGCGCCGACGACGGCGGGCACCGCCGGGTCGCCGCGACGCCCGCGTCGCGGTATTCGCCCGCGAGCATGATTTCGCGGTGCGGCGGCGAGGCCATCCACGCCGCGACGATGCGTTCGGGGGTCGCGTCTGCGTCCCGTTCCCCACGCGAGGTTCTGCCCGACCGCCAACGCCGCGGGGCGCCGAGCGGGTAGCGCGTCGCCTGCACGAGCGCGAGCGGCGTGCGGCCACCCGGGCCCACGTCGGCGAAGTAGTTGCCGCGCACCATCGAGGAGACCTTGGCGGCGGCGACGCGCGCGAGTTCGCGGGTTTACGTGCAGCCGGTGCAGGTGGCGGGCGGCGCGCACGCGGTTGACGAGGCACAGCGTCCCCACGCTGCACCGCTGCCTCGTCCGTAGGCGAGGGCCGTAGCGTCGCACCCGGGCATGGGACCGAGCGCCGCGGCGTGCGCGGCCGCGGTGCGCGCGCGGACGCGCCGTCGGCGCGCGGCGCGCAGAGCGCGCAACACCGCCAGCGCGGCGCCGAGGCTTCCCAGGAGTCTCGAGCTGATCCCCGCCAGAGTGCGGGAATGGTTGCAGCAGAAGGAGTCGGATGTCGCGCTGCAGAAGGCGCCGGGGCCGCTGCAGCCGCCGTGTAACGGGGCCCGGACGCTCCGGCGGGCCCGCTATTAATCTCTCTTGCTACCCCTTGGGGGGTCGTCCAATGGCAGGACATCAGGTTTTGGTCCTGAGAATCGGGGTTCGAGTCCCTGCCCCCCAGCTGCGCTCTGCCGATCCCGCCGCCCGGAGGAGCGCGCGGGAGCCAATAGCATCCGTGCGATGAGCGCCGCGAACGTCCTGATCCTCGCAGCCGGCCAGGGAACGCGCATGCGCTCCGCGCGCCCGAAGGTGCTGCACGACCTCTGCGGCCTGCCGATGGTCCTGTGGCCGGTGCGCGCGGCGCTGCGGCGCGGGGGCGGGGACGGTGGTCGTCGTGGACTCGCCTGCGCGCGTCGCTCGAGCCCGTGCTCCCCGACGGCGTGAGGCTCGCCGTGCAGCCGCGCCCCGACGGCACCGGCGGAGCCGCCCGCGCGGGCCTCGCGCGCGCTCGAGCAGGACGGCGGCGCCGGCGGGGGCGAGCCGATCGTGATCCTCAGCGGCGACGTGCCGCTGATCGCGCCCGAGGCGATCGCCGAGCTGCTCGAGGCGCACCGCGACGGCGGCTTCCAGGCGACGATGGCGACGACCGTGCTCGAGGACCCGAGCGGCTACGGCCGCGTCGTGCGCGACGCCGACGGCGCGGTGCAGAGGGTGGTCGAGACGAAGCGCCAGGGCGACTCGACGCAGGCCGAGCGGGAGATCCGCGAGGTGAACACGGGCGTGTTCGTGTTCGCGGCGGATGCGCTCGCGCAGGTGCTTCCGCGTCTGGGCACGCGACAACGCGCAGGGGGAGCTGTACCTGCCGCAGGCGCTCGAGCTGCTCGCGGCGGACGGCGGCGCCGTGGCGCGCACATGCGATGCGACGACCCCGGGCTCGTGCTCGGCGTCAACGACCTCGCCGGCCTCGCGCGCGTGCGCGAGATCGCCCAGCGCGCGATCCTCGAGCGCCACATGGGCGCGGGGGTGAGCGTCGTCGATCCGCGCGCCACGGTGATCGACGTCGACGTCGAGATCGGCGCCGACACGCGTGATCGAGCCGTTCACGACGATCCGCGGCGACGAGCCGCATCGGCAGCGGCTGCACGATCCGTCACAGCTACATCGTCGACAGCGTGCTCGAGGACGGGGTCGGCGTCGGCCCGTTCGCCTACCTGCGCCCCGGGCTCGGTGCTGCGCAGCGGCTCGAAGGTGGGCACGTTCGTGGAGGTGAAGAACTCGGACATCGGCCCCGGCGCGAAAGTCCCACATCTGTCATACATCGGCGACGCCGAGGTGGGCGAGGGGACGAACCTCGGCGCGGCGACGATCACCGCCAACTACGACGGTCGCGCCAAGCACCGCACGAAGGTGGGCGACCGCGTTCGCACCGGCGTCGACACTACGCTCGTCGCGCCGGTGACGGTTGGGGACGACGCCTACACCGGCGCCGGCTCGGTCATCACCGAGGACGTGCCGCCGGGGGCGCTGGGCATCGCGCGCGCCCGCCAGCAGAACCGGGAGGGCTACACCGAGCGGGGCCCCCGCACGCGCGATGAGGACCCGGAGGAGGTCGTGGAGCGTGGTCCCGGCGCGCGATGACCGATGCCGCGGCGACCTCTACACTCCGAGGTGTCATGAGCGCGATCGACACGCGCACCGAGCTCGCCTCGCGGGTCAGCCTGCCGATCGATTACAACAAGCGGCTGATGCTGTTCAGCGGCCGCGCGAACCCGCAGCTCGCCCGGGACATCGCGGCGAAGCTCGGCGTGGACCTCGGCCCGGTGACGCTCAGGACCTTCTCCAACGGTGAGGTGTACTGCCGCTACGAGGAGTCGATCCGCGGCGCCGATGTCTTCCTCGTCCAGCCCACCTGCGCCAACCGGCACACCGGCGTGACGGCGAACGACTCGCTGATGGAGCTGCTGCTGATGATCGACGCCGCCGTCGGTGCTTCCGCGCACCGCGTGATCGCCGTCACCCCCTGGTTCGGCTACTCGCGCCAGGACAAGAAGTCCGCGCCGCGGGAGCCGATCTCCTCGCGCCTGGTGGCGCGGATGCTCGAGGCGGCGGGCGCCGACAGGGTGCTCACGATGGACCTCCACGCCGGCCAGATCCAGGGGTTCTTCCAGAAGCCGGTCGATCACATGACCGCGCTGTTCATGCTCACCCAGTACTTCAGCGACCTCGGGCTGCCCGACCTCGTGGTGGTCGCCCCGGACGCGGGCCGCGTCAAGCTCAACAAGAAGTTCGCATCGAAGGTGGGCGCCGAGCTTGCGATCCTCGACAAGGAGCGGCCCGCACAGCAGGTGGCCGAGATCGGGTACGTGATCGGCGACGTGAGGGGCAAGACGGCGGTGATAGTCGACGACATGATCGACACCGCCGGCACGCTCAAGGCGGCTGCGAAGACGGTCCGCGAAGAAGGCGCGGAGCGCATCTATGCGGCTGCCACGCACGCGATCTTCTCCGGCGACGCCTACGAGAACCTGGACACCGCCGGCCTCGAGGAGATCGTCGTCACGGACACGATCCCGATCGGCCCCGGCGCGCCCACCAACGTACGCGTGCTGCCGTGTGCCGATCTGCTCACCGACTCGATCAGACGGATCTTCATCGACGACTCCGTCAGCGAGGTCTTCGGGGGCGAGAACCAGCTGTTCTAGGCGCCCGGAGATGGCTCTGCCGAGCCGTTTGCGGCGCCGTCACCTCCTGAGTGTTGGAGCGGCTGTCTAGGAGAGCCGCCGCAAGGGCATCCGACGCGAATCGCTTGCGACCGGCACAGCGGCCGACTCGGGAGCCGGCCGCTATCCCGCGTGCTACTTCGAGTCGTTTGGTCCGGTCAGCGAGCTGCCTGCGCTGTCCACGATCCTGCGGAGGAACTCAGCCTGGATGTGCATCAGACGCTGTGCCATCTCGAGGGCGGAGTCGGTGAGCTCCTCCCTCCTGGACGGGCCGTCGCCGCGCGGCGGCAGAATGCGGTCGGCGGTCTCGGCGAACTTGCGCACCGCCTCGATCGCGGCCCGGCCGCCCTCGTCGAGCGACTTGATGACATCGTCGGACAGCTCCGTGGTCCGCCCGATCCGTGCCTCGCGCCGCTTGACCCGCGCATCGTGCCGTCCACCGGCTGCGCTGCGTTTGCGAGTAGCCACCTCTTTCGTTGCCGCTGGGCGGCGTTGCGTTTTCGCCGCTGGGCGGCGTTGTGTTTTCGCCGCTGGGCGGCGTTGGGGTTTTGTCTCGGCCATCAACTCACCACTTTCGGATCGACTGAACGTAAGCTGGTACGCCCTGCTCCTTCAGCCCGCGATGCGGCCACCTTCGTCCTTAGCCGCATCGGGACGCCCCGACGCTACGGCCGCCCGTGTCCCTGGCCAACCGGAGAAGGCTGCACAGACGCTGCGGGAACCACGCAGTTCCCTCCGGAACCACCCGCTCAAAGCCCCGGCTTGCCGCTCGGCAGCGGTTTCGAGCGGCACGTGTGGTGGGCGCGTATCCACGACAGCGTGGGTAGCCGTCCACGCGTGTCGAGGGCACGCGTGGACGGCCGGGCGGGCGTGGGGCCGCTGCGACGATCGTCGCGCGCGCTACAGTTCGCCTGTCGGTTCGAAGCTCGTGATGCGTTCGCGCGGTCGCATTCCGGTATCGGCGTGGAGGCTCTCTGCAGACAGACCAGGATCGGTCCGACTGCGGCAACCTCTGGTTGCGCCGCGCTTTGAAGGGGGGTTGGTTACATGTCTCGGTTGCGCGCGCCCATCAGGGCGCCCGAGCTCGATGAGCTCGAGACCCTCGTCGCCTGCGCGATGGAGGGCAGTCTCGCGGCGGCGGGCGCCAAGCTCGGGATCAGCCGTCCTGCGGTGGCGAAGCGCATCGGAAACCTCGAGGCGCTCGCGGGCCGCCCGCTGCTGAACCGCAGCTCCGCGGGCGTGAGCCTCACCGACGCCGGCACGGCGGTGCTCGCGGGCGCCAAGCGGATGCTCGAGGAGCGCGACGTGCTCCTCGGCGTGCTCGCCGACGTCCGCTCGGACGAGCCTTCCCCGATCGCGGGGCTGCACAGGCTGCTCGGTGAGGGCGACGTCGCCTCGCGCGTCGCGAAGCTGCCCGAGACGAGGCTTGCGGACGCCGAGCGCCTGCTCGAACTGATCATGCGATCGACCGCCACGGCGATCGCGATCACGGAGCTCGAGACCGGCGTGGTGCTCGAGGCCAACGAGGCGTTCTGCCGCTTCAGCGGGCTCACGCACGCGCAGCTCCTGGGAAGGCACGCCTCGACGCAGACGGATTGGTATGAGAGCGAGGACCGGCGCAAGCTCCTCGACGCAGTGCGGCGCACCGGCGTCGTCGAGCGCGTCGGGTTCACGATGGCGCGCCACGACGGCGGCGAGCGTGTGGGCGTCGCGAACGCATACCTCGTCTCCGTCGCCGGGAAGGCAGTCCTGCTCACCACGATCGAGGAAGTCCCGCCGCCTTCGAACCAGGGACGCGCCGGGCGCGACCTCGCGACCTCGCCCGACACGCGCGGCTGATACCCACTGGCCCGAACAGCCTGCGCGGCACCGCCGCGCGACGGCTATCCTCGGCCTCCTGCCCGGTCGCCCGCACGCCCTCAGACGACCCAAACGGGTCGTCCTCATAGTCGTCACAGTCGTCGCCTTCCTCGTGGTGAGTGCCCTGCTCGCGCGCTTCCTCTCCGTAGAGAACGTCGAGCGCGACGACGACCTGGCGCTGATCGAAGCGGAGGCAAAGGGCGACGTCGCGGGGATGCTCGCCAAGCTCGACGGCTGCCGCGACAGCGCCGCCTGCAGGGCCACCGTGGAAGCGAACGCGCGCAACCCGCGGCTCCTGCGCAACGGCGCGGTGAAGATCCTGCAGCTCGAATCCGGCACCGCCTATGCGCTCACCGGCTCCACCGGCAAGACGCGGATCGCGTGGACCGTGATCGGCAAGCTGCCGGTGGTGCAATGCATCGAGGTCCAGCGCAAGGGCAACCCGATAACCGGGATCAGCATCACGCTGCGCTCGCTGAGTGCGCCAATCCCGAACGAAGGCGGTTGCTAGAGTCATTTCCCCGATGGCCGGCGACACCCCCAAGCTCAACGTCCAGAGCCGCAGTGCGGCGGGATCGCGCGCGGCGCGACGCCTGCGCCGCAGCGGCCGCGTGCCCGGCGTCGTCTACGGCGGCGGCGGCGAGGCGGTCGGCTTCGATGCCGACGCGCGCGAGCTGCGCATGGCGCTCGCCGGTTCCGGAGCGGTCCTCGACCTGTCCATCGACGGCAGCAAAGCGACGCCCGTGGTGCTGAAGGAAGCGCAGCGCAACCCGCTGCACGGCGAGACGACTCACGTGGACCTCCTGCGCGTACGGCTCGACGAGGAGATCAACGCGACCGTGCCGCTCGAGCTCACCGGCGTCGAAGACGCGCCGGGGGTCAAGGAAGGCGGCGTGCTCGAGCAGATCACGCGCGAGCTCAACGTCCAGGCGCTGCCCACCGCGATCCCCGAGTCGATCGTCCACGCGATCGGCGAGATGCAGATCGGTGAGACGATCCAGCTGAGCGCCGTGAGCGCGCCCGAGGGCGTCACGTTCCTCGACGACCCCGACGAGACGGTCGTCGCGACGCTGTCGCCGCCGCGCCTCCAGGCTCAGGCGGAAGAAGAAGAAGCAATGGAGGCCGAGACCGAGCTCGTCGGCGAGGCCGGCGCCGAGGAGGAGGGGGAGGAGGCACCCGCCGCCGAGGACTCCTCCGGCGAGGAGTAGCGCCCCTGCGACGCCTCTTCGGCGGCGGCGGCACGATCGACTGGCTGATCGTCGGGCTGGGCAACCCGGGCCGCGAGTACGCCGCCACGCGCCACAACGTGGGGTTCATGGTTGTCGAGGCGCTCGCCTCGCGCTGGGCCCTCAGGTGGGGCAAGGACCGCTTCCGCGGGCGCTTGGCGGAGGGCCGCGTTCAAACCGACGGGCCGGGCGGGCTCGCGCCCCGCGTCGCGCTGCTCCTGCCGCAGACGCACATGAACGACGCGGGCCGCTCGGTGGGCCCCGCCCGCGGGAGCTTCAAGGTGGGCCTCGACCGCGTGCTCGTCGTGCACGACGAGATCGACCTGCCGTTCGGTGAGGTGAGGGTGCGCACGGGCGGCGGGCTGGCGGGCCACAACGGGCTGAAGTCGCTCAACCGCGAGCTCGGGAGCGGCGACTTCGTGCGCGTCCGCGTGGGCGTGGGACGGCCCGACTCCACCGATCCCGAGATCGTCTCCGCGTGGGTGCTCGGGCGCTTCCGCGAGAGCCCCGACGACGTCGCCGAGCTCGTCGGGCGCGCCTGTGCGAGTGTCGAGAGCGTCGTGCTCGGAGCGCCCGAGCCGGCGGCCGGGGCGGCGAGCTAGATGCCCGGCGCGGCGGGGGGCCTGCGGGCGCTGCTCGGCGCCGCGGGCGAGAACGAGCAGGTGTTGCGCCTCGCGCGCGAAGGCGGCCGCGCGTTCGTCTCGGCGGCGCTGCGCCCGTACGTCATCGCCGCCCTCGCCGACGCCGACGAGCGAGCCCGCTCCCGCCCGGCGCTCGTGGTGGTCGGCGACGATCGCGCCGCCCGCGACCTCGCCGGTGATCTCGCAGCTTGGCTTGCGCCGCGCCGCGTCCGCTACTACCCGTCCCGCGGCGTCGCCTACGAGTCACATCTCGTCCCTCCCCCGCACCTCGTGGGCCTGCGCGTCGCCGCGCTCGACGCCCTGCTCTCGCGCGAGGGCAAGGACGGCGGCGCCGGGGAGGCGGCGGGCGCGGACGCCACGGCGCGCAGCCAGGACCCGCCGGTGGTGGTTGTCAGCGCCGTCGCGCTGTCCGAGAAGGTGCCCGATCCAGCGCTCAGGCCGCGCTCGTTCACCCTGCGAGTGGGCGAGCTGCTCGACCTCGAGGAGTGCGCGCGGGAGCTCGTCGCCGCCGGCTACGAGCGCGTCGACCAGGTCGAGGAGCGCGGGCAGTTCGCGCTTCGCGGCGGCCTGCTCGACGTCTTCGGCGCCACCGAGGAGCGCGCCGTGCGGGTCGACATGTTCGACGTCGAGATCGAAGCGCTGCGCTGGTTCTCGACGTTCACCCAGCGCTCGCTGGGGGAGGCGGAGGAGGTTGAGATCGCTCCCGCCGCGGAGCTCGCCGCCGAGCACCGGGAGCTCGCGGAGATCGCCGCCGCCACCGGTGCGTTCGCGTCGCAGACGACGGAGGAGCGTCCCGACATCGCCGAGCTGCTGCCGGTTGACCGCTTCGGTGCGCTGCTCGACCTCGTGGGCGAGCACGCGGAGGTGATGATCGCCGCCGAGGAGGAGCTCGAGCCGGTGCTCAGCGATCACTGGAGCGACGTGTGCGCAGCGTTCGCCGACGAGGACGCCCACCACCTGTACGTCAGCCCCGAGAGCATCCAGCACACGCTCTCGGAGCGCGCGCGCACGTGGATCTCCTCGCACGCCTCCGGGCAGGAGATCGAGCTGCGCGCGCAGAGCGCCGAGACGGCGGCGCGTTCCCTCGCCGAAGCCGAGCCCGAGCTCGAGAAGCTCGTGCGCTCGGGCTACACCACGGTCGTCGCGTTCCCGCGCCGGGGCGAGGGCGAGCGAACCGCATACAACCTCGGCCGCCTGAAAGCGAGCTGGCTCGGCGAAGACGTCGATGCCCGCGCGGGCGCCCCCGCGCCCTCGCTGCGCTTCGCCACGGCGTCGCTGCGGGAGGGCTTCATCGCCCCCGAACTGAAGCTCGCCGTGTTCCCCGAGCACCGCCTGATGCGCCGGCGCCCCGCCGGCGGACAGGGCGAGCGCGGCCGGACCGGGCGGCGCGGGGCGCTGCGCTCGTTCACGGAGCTGCGCACGGGCGACATCGTCGTGCACGAGGACCACGGCGTCGCGCGCTTCGCGGGCTTCGAGACGCGCACCGTCGCGGGCGTCACGCGTGACTACCTGTACCTCGAATACCAGGGCGACGACCGCGTGTTCGTGCCCACCGAGCAGCTCGCGAAGATCTCCCGCTACGTGGGCGCGGGCGCCGACGGGCATCCGCCGCTGAGCAAGCTCGGCGGCACGCGCTGGGACACGATGAAGGCACGCGCGCGGCGCGCGGCGCAGGCGCTCGCGGGCGAGCTCCTCAGCCTCTACGCCGAGCGCCGGCGGCGCAGCGGCCACCCCTTCGGGCCCGACTCCGACTGGCAGCGCGACTTCGAGGCGCGCTTCCCGTTCACCGAGACCCCCGACCAGCGCGACGCGATCGAGCTCGTGAAGGCGGACATGGAGGCGACGCGGCCGATGGACAGGCTGATCTGCGGCGACGTCGGCTACGGCAAGACCGAGGTCGCGCTGCGCGCCGCCTTCAAGGCGGCTGCCGAGGGCAAGCAGGTGCTGATGCTCGTCCCCACGACGATCCTCGCCCAGCAGCACTACGGCACGTTCGCCGAGCGCCTCGCCGACTACCCCTTCATGCTCGAGCACGTCTCCCGCTTCCGCACGCCCGCCGAGCAGCGCGACGCGATCAGGCGCTTCGCCGCAGGGGGCGTGGACATCCTGATCGGCACCCATCGCGTGCTCTCGCGCGACGTTCGCCCGAAGGATCTGGGCCTGCTGATCGTCGACGAGGAGCAGCGCTTCGGGGTCAAGCAGAAGGAGCTCCTGCGTCAGCTCAAGCTCAAGGTGGACGTGATCTCGATGTCCGCCACGCCGATCCCGCGCACGCTGCAGATGTCGCTCGCGGGCCTGCGCGACATCTCCGTGATCGAGACGCCCCCCGAGGGCAGGCGCCCGGTGCGCACGTACGTGGGCGAGTACGAGGAGGAGCTCGTCAGGCGTGCAATCGAGCGTGAGCACGAGCGCGGCGGGCAGGCGTTCTTCCTGCACAACCGGGTGGAGTCGATCGAGGAGACCGCCGAGCGCCTGCGCGCGCTGTGTCCGGGCGTGCGCTTCTCGGTGGCGCACGGACAGATGCCCGAGGGAGAGCTCGAACGGGTGATGATGGACTATCTGCGCGGCGGCGCCGACGTGCTCGTGTGCACCTCCATCATCGAGTCGGGGATCGACATCCCGCAGGCGAACACGCTGATCGTGGAGCACGCCGACAGCTTCGGCCTGGCTCAGCTCTACCAGATACGCGGCCGCGTCGGGCGCAGCCGCGAGCGCGCCTACGCCTACCTGCTGTACGACTCAGCCGCCGCGCTCACGCCCGAGGCCGCGCAGCGGCTGTCAGCGCTCTCGGACTACACCGAGCTCGGCGCGGGCTTCAAGATCGCTATGCGCGACCTGGAGATCCGCGGCGCGGGCAACCTGCTCGGCGACGAGCAGTCCGGGCACGTCGCGGCGCTCGGCTTCGAGCTGTACATGCAGATGCTCGACCAGGCGGTGGAGGAGGCGACGGCGCGCGGCGATCAAGACGTGCCGCCCGAGCCGGTGCGGCTCGACGTCAACGTCGACGCCTATGTCCCCGCCGACTACGTCCCCTACGAGCAGGCGAAGATCGAGGTGCACCGTCGCGTCGCTGGTGCCCTCGAGGTGGCGGAGGTGGAGGAGCTGCGCGCCGAGCTCGAAGACCGCTTCGGCGAGATCCCCGAGCCGCTCGAGAACCTGCTCGCGCTGCAGCGCGCTCGCATCAAGTTCGGCCAGGCCGGAGCGCAGACCGTCAGCTTCCGCGGCGACCGTCTGGCGGTCGTGCCGATCGAGCTCGACTCCGTCCGCGCCCGGCGCCTGCGCGAGCAGCTGCCCGAGGCGCTGTACGAATCCGGCCGCTCGCAGGTGTCGATGCGCGTTCCCCGGGACGGCGCCGAGCGCTTTCCGAGCGTCGTGAAGGCCGCCGACACACTGCTCGCGGTGATGCGCGAAGCGGCTTAGGAGAGTCTTAGACGCTCGTTAAGGAACGCCAAGGATCTTTCCGCTAGAGTGCTCGCGTCGTGTCGAAGACCCTCCGCTTCATTCCGGCGCTTGGCGCCGTTTTCTTTGCCGTCATCGGCCTCTCCGCGTGCGGTGGCATCCCCAGCAACGCGGTCGTCGAGGTCGGCAACACGCCGATAACCAAGACGGCGTTCGAACACTGGATGGGTGTTGCGGCGCAGTCCACCTCCGCGCAGGGAACCGACCCCCGCGATCCCGGTTCCGCCCAACTTCACGGCCTGCATCGAACACTACGAAGCGAACGCCCGTAAGAACAAACCCAAGAAAGCCCCGACGCGCTCGCAGCTCAAAGCGTTGTGCGAACAGGAATTCAAGTCGCTTCAGCAGGAGGTGCTCGGCTTCCTCATCTCATCGCAGTGGGTGCTCAACGAAGCCAAGGAACTGGGCGTCAACGTCTCCGACGCGGAAGTGAAGAAGCAGTTCGAAAAAATCAAGAGCACCCAGTTCCCGAAGGCGGGCGAATTCCAGAAATTCCTGCAGTCCTCGGGCCAGACGGTGTCCGATCTGCTGCTGCGTGTGAAGCTCAACATGCTCTCCACGAAAATCCAGCAGAAGATCGCCAAGCAGAAGCACGCGGTGACCGAACAGGACGTCGCCAAGTACTACGAACAGAACAAGTCGCGCTACGGCACGCCCGAAAAACGCACGGTCGCCGAGATCCTGACGAAAACCGAAGAAGCCGCGAAGACGGCGAAGAAAGAAATCGAATCGGGCAAGAGCTTCGCGAGCGTCGCCAAAGCCGTCTCGATCGACCCCACGACGAAGGCCCACGGCGGCCTGATCGTGGGCCTCACGAAGGGCACTCAGTCGAAAGCGCTCGACGAAGCCGTCTTCTCAGCTCCAAAGGGCAAGCTCGAAGGACCCGTGAAGACGCCGTTCGGCTACGTGATCTTCGAAGTCAAGAGCGTCACGCCGGGCAACCAGCAGCCGCTGTCGGCGGTGAAGGGCCAGATCAAAACCCAGCTCACCTCGACCCAGCAGCAGGAAGCGCTCAGCAAGTTCGTGAAAAATTTCAAAGCGAAGTGGACGTCGAAGACGGAATGCCGCTCGGGCTACGTCGTGGCCGACTGCAAGGAGTACAAAGCTCCGAAGACGACCACCACCGGCACCGGCGCCCCCACGCCCACCACCACCACCGCCCGCTGAGCGCGGCGCGGGATCTCCATCAGGCGGCGGCGCGGCTGCATCGTGCTGCCTGCGGGTGGGAGGCCCGCCGAATGAGCCAGATCGAGCGAATCCACGCCCGTCAGATCCTCGACAGCCGGGGCAATCCCACGGTTGAGGCGGAGGTGGCGCTGCGCTCCGGCGCGCGCGGCCGCGCCGCGGTTCCCTCGGGTGCGTCCACGGGCGAGTTCGAGGCGACGGAGCTGCGCGACGGGGGCGAGCGCTGGGACGGGAAGGGGGTCATCGCGCGCCGTGGCGAACGTCGAGGGCGAGATCGCCGCAGGCGTTGAAGGGGATGGATGCCGCCGACCAGGCGGCGCTCGACCGCGCGATGGTGGAGCTCGACGGAACGCCCAACAAGTCGCGGCTCGGCGCCAACGCGATTCTCGGCGTGTCGCTCGCCGCCGCGCACGCGCAGGCGGTGGAGGAGGGGCTGCCGCTGTGGCGCTATCTCGGCGGCGAGGCGGCACACGTGCTGCCCGTCCCGATGATGAACGTGCTCAACGGCGGCGTCCACGCCGACAACAAGGTCGACTTCCAGGAGTTCATGGTGGTGCCCTGCGGCGCCGGCAGCTTCGCCGAGTGCCTGCGCATGGGCGCCGAGGTCTTCCACGCGCTCAAGCGGACGCTGCACGAGCGCGGTCTCGCCACCGCGGTGGGCGACGAGGGCGGCTTCGCCCCCGACCTCGGCTCCAACGAGGAGGCCCTGCAGATGCTCATTGCGGGCATCGAGGCCGCGGGCTACTCGCCGGGCAGCGATGTCGCGATCGCGCTCGACCCCGCCACGAGCGAGCTCTACAGCGGCGGCGCCTACGTCCTCGAGCACGAGGGCCGCAGCCTCCCCGCGGAGGGCCTCGTCGACTACTGGGCCGACCTCGCCTCGCGCTACCCGATCCTCTCGATCGAGGACGGCATGGACGAGGAGGACTGGGATGGCTGGCGCGCCCTCACCGAGCGCCTCGGCGAGCGCATCCAGCTCGTCGGCGACGACCTGTTCGTCACCAACGGCGAGCGGCTGCGGCGCGGGATCGAGTCGCACGTGGCGAACTCGATCCTCATCAAGGTCAACCAGATCGGCACGCTCACGGAGACGCTCGAAGCGATCTCGATCGCCCGCGCTGCCGGCTACACGGCGGTGATGAGCCACCGCTCGGGCGAGACCGAGGACGTCACGATCGCCGATCTCGCGGTGGCGACCGGGTGCGGGCAGATCAAGACCGGCGCGCCGTCGCGCTCGGACCGCGTTGCGAAGTACAACCAGCTCCTGCGCATCGAGGAGCAGCTCGGCGCAGATGCCGAGTTCCCCGGGCGCGCCGCCTTCCGCGCCGCCTGAGGAGCGCAATCGCCCACGGGGAGGAGGCCGCGCGGCGAGCGCGAATGCCCTGGGAGCATGGCAGCGGCATCCGCCCCCAGGCCCTCGCTCGCCCGTGCGCGCTCCGCACGGTCGCGCGGCGCCGCTCGTCCTGGAGCCGTGCTCGAGGTGGGGCGGGTTCGCTGGGACAGGGTGGGGCGCCTCGCGCTGCTGTTCGTGCTCGTGGCGCTCATCTACCTGTACGTGAGCGCCGGGGTGAGGATGCTGGGGACCTGGCAGCAGTCGCGGCACGACCGCGCCGCCGTCAGCGCGCTCGAGCGCGAACACGCCCGCCTCGTGCGCCAGCGCCAGTCGCTCACGGGCCAGCCCGCGCTCGAAGCCGAGGCGCGCCAGCTGGGCCTGATGCACTCGGGCGAGCAGCCCTACGTGGTGAGCGGCCTGCCGGACAACTGAGCCGGCGGCGCGAGCGCGCGCCGTTGCTAGCCTCGCCGCGTGTCCTACGAGAACGCGGTCTACCAGTGGCGCCAGGGCGAGCGGCGCCTGCGCGAGGCCCCGGGGGACCGTCGTGCGCTGCTCGAGCGCGTCACCGAGGCGCTCGTCTCCGAGCTGCGCAGGCGCCTCGGGGGCCGTTTCGCCACCGACGAGCTGGTAGAGCTCTACCAGGCCGGAACCGCGTGGTGCCTGCCGACGGCGATGAGGGTCGCGCCCGGGGAGCCGTGGGCGTGGGATGCCGGCGTCGTCGTGGACGCCGCCTTCGCCAGGTATCTCCGCGAGGCTGCCGACTTCGCGGGCGGTAGGCGTGACACGGGCGCCGAGGCGCCCGAGGGCCGCTAGTCGTCCTCGCCCACCCGGCGGATGACGATGCGGTCCTCTTCGACGGCGACCTCCACGGGGCGGTGGCCCGCCCAGTGCTCCGCGTAGATGGGGTTGTCCTGGATGGCGGGGTCGAGCCACAGCCCGTAGCCCTCCTCGCCGTGATCGAAGGTGCCCTCGAGCGGCGCGGTGTTGCGCGCTGAGGCGCGCCGTCCGCGTCCGCCGCGGCGCCCGCGCCGGCGCGTCCGCGGCCCCTCTCGACTCCTCCTCGTCGCTCTCCTCTGCCTCCGTGGCAGCGTCGGCGCGCGGCGCGCTCGGCTTCCGCTTCGGCGGCCTCGAGCTCCGCGGCGATCAGTGCGTCGTCCTCCGCGCGCAGGTCGATCTCCTCCGGGTAGTCCGCCGCGCCGCTGTCCGCCCCCTCCTCGTCGCTCACGAGCTCGTTCTGGCGCTTGAACTGCTCGATGTCGCGCACGCTCACCTCGAGCTGGTGCGCCACCCATGCGTCGGTGCGGCCCTGCCGCACCCAGGCGCGGATCTGGTTGAGGTGCGGGCGCAGTGATTTGCGGGGCATGGACGGTCCGGGACACTAGCGCAAGCGCGCAGGCGCGCGGTGCGGCCGCTGACGCCGCTACCGCACCCGATTTCGGTCCGCAAGATGCGGAGTCGGGCTTGCAACCTCCCAATTGGGTATCGCGTTCCCCCGGTCGTAGGACTATGCTTGGCAAGCCGGCGGGTTGGGGATTGCGCCGGTCGCCCGTCGGCAACGAGGAAGGTGCACCCAATGCTGGTTCTGACGCGCAAGTCCAACCAGAGCATCATGATCGGGGATGAAATCGAGGTTTCGGTGCTCTCAGTGATGGGCGAGAAGGTGCGCATCGGGATCCAGGCACCTCAGAGCGTTCCGGTGTTCCGCAAGGAGATCTACCTCGAGATCCACCGCGAAGGCGGCGGTGTGCCCGCCGCCGACGACGGCCACGCGGAGCCGCCGGCGACGCAGCGCCGCGGCGGCGCCGTCGGCGAGAGCTGAGCGACAGCCGCGCAGCCGCAGGCGGCGCGGCTGCGAGCGGCTGCTGCGAGGCGCGTGCACGCCCGGCGGCGCGCTCTCCTGCCCGGCGGCGGAGCGCTAGCCGAGCAGCATGTAGAGCGTGCGGAACATCACCACCGTCACCACCGCGGCGGTGAGGATCAGGGTGAGGACGAGCACCGTGAAGCGCAGCGAGCCGCGCTTCTTGCGCCGCTGCACTTCGCGCTTGAGCGTGCGCTGCTCGGCGGTGCGGCGGAGCGAGTCCCGGCGCCGCCGGTCCTGCGAGATCTCTTTGATGAAGGCCTGCTCCCACTCGGAGAGGCTCTGGCGCATTTTCATCGCGGTCACGCCGCCGGCCTGCGCTAGGAGCGAACCGGCGCCTTCGCCCGCTCGTAGACCGACACGAAGCGAAGGTAGTTCTCGGCGATCCGCTGGGCCCCCGCCGAGCGCTCGATCTTGCCCTCAACGTAGGCCTTGAGCGGATCCCACCAGATCGAGCGGCCGATCGCGAAGCCCATGAACCCGTCGACGGGGGCCGCCTGGGTGAGCCAGTGGTCGACCTTCGCGTCGTCTGCGCCACGGCCCAGCACGACGCAGCTCACGCCCTCGCGTCCCCCCGAGCGGGCCTGGGCGACGAGCATCTCGCAGTCCGAGCGCTGGTCCACGCCCTCGATCTTCCACACGTCCACCTCGATGCCGGCGTCCTGGATCGCCGCGATCGCGCGGCGCATGAGGTCGGGGCGCAGCTCGGCGTCATAGCGGTCGGCGTTGCCTCCCACCGCCTGCAGCTGTGCCTCCTCGGCGGGCACGAGCAGCTCGAACAGGAACTTGCGCTCGCGCCCCTTCAGCCAGTCGCTGAGGCGCTTGAGCTTGCCGAGCTGCTCGCGGTTGCCCTCGTCGTCGCCGTCGGGGTTGTAGCGCACGAGGACCTTCGTGAAGTCCGGGTCGAAGCGCTCTATGTGGTCGCCGAACTCCTCGCCGTACTGGAAGTCGAACATGTTCTGGCCCGAGCGCTCGGCGGGCATCGCGAGCTTCAGCCCGCGCTCGCGCGCCTCGGCGGGCACGGTCGATCCGAACTGCTCGTCCACGAGCACGCCCGACACCGAGGCGTCTGCCCCGGATGCCACCGCCTGGAGCATGCCCTCGAAGATCAGGTGCTTGGCGTCGGCGATGATCGCGGTCTGCTCCGCGTCCGGATCGCCCTCGATCCCGAAGAACTTCTTCTGGAAGGAGCCGCGGTGGTCGAAGGCGAGGATGTAGAGCGTCTGGTCGTATCCGAGGTTCATGGGCCCAGTATTCCAGAGCCGCCCTGGCCGGGGTCGGTAGGTCCTTAGAATGGATCGACGATGACCTCGGGTGCTGACCTCTTCGTGGTTTGCAAGCAGTGCGGGTCGGAGGTGAGCCCGTACATCACGGAGTGCCCGTACTGCGGCAACCGCCTGCGCCGGCGTGCCCCCAAGCTGCCGCGGGCCGAGACCGCCACGCGGGCCAGGCGCGGCCGCTCGCGCCTGGGATCGCTCCTGCGCGGGCGCCGGCGCAGCCCGGCGACACGGCCCGGCGGCTACGGCGGCGGGTACGGATCCGGGCGCTGGGAGGGCACGCCGCCCCTACGCCACGATTGCGGTCGTCGCCGCCAGCGCCGGGCTGTGGATCGCGAAGAGCGCGCATCCCGAGCTCTACGAAAAACTCCTGCTCCACTTCGAAGTGGTGCTCAAGCCGCAGGGGGCTTCGATCGTGGGGCCGCTGCACGAACACTGGTGGCGCGTGATCACCACCCAGTTCACCTACGCGAACGGCGTCTACGCCTTCACGACGCTGATGGTGATCGCCATCTTCGGCTGGCTGATGGAGCGCCGCCACGGTCCCGGCGTGATGCTCGCGCTGTTCCTCGGGGTGGGGGTTGCCGGCGCGCTCGTCGCCTGTGCCGTCTACTCGTTCCCGGTGGTCGGCGGCGGCAACGCGGGGGCGCTCGCGCTGCTGGCGGCGTGGGCGGCGCCCGATCTGCGCGCGGCGCGCAGGGGCGAGCACTACGAAGGCGACCTGCTCGGCGCGGGCGCGGCGGCGGCGCTGGTGCTGGCGATGCCGTTCGCCGTGTATGAGGCGAACTGGCTTGCCGGAGTCACCGGCGGAGCGCTGGGCCTGATGCTCGGCTTCGGTCTCGGCGGTCTGTCGCGGGCCGAGTAGTGGCCCGCGCAGGCGACTCTGGACGGATCCGGGCTTGCTCGTGGATGCGCTGCCGGGCTGTACGGCCCACCGGCCAGCTGTGAGAATGGAGACCGTGCGGAGGCAGCCGACGTGACGATGACGAACGCGGTCGTCCTGATCGAGGCCGAGCGGGACGCGCTCTCGTCGCTGGGAGGAGCGCTGGCGGACATCGAGGGCGTCGCCGAGGCCTACTCGGTGACGGGGCAGTGGGACTTCGTCGCGATCGTGCGCGTGCCCGACCACGAGCAGCTCGCGGACGTGGTGACGGGTCAGATCGGCTCGCTGCCGGGGGTCGCGCGCACCCAGACGATGGTGGCGTTCGCCGCCTATTCGCGCCACGACCTCGACTCGCTCTTCTCAATCGGCGAATGACCGTCTGAGCCGACGATGGCGGTGCCGATGAAGCCCGGCTACGGGCCCACGCTCGGGCAGATGCTCGCCCCCCGCTGGCACGCCGCCTCGCCGTGGACGCGCCGCGTTGTTTGGGCCTGCAGCGCTGCGCTCGCCGTGCTCCTCGCCGCCGCGGTGCTGACACTGCTCAACAGCACCTACTCCCACGGCGGCCGCGTTCCGTTCAGCTTCAGCTATCGCGGCCTGTATCGCACCAAGCCCGAACCGGGGGGCTACGTGCGCGTCGTAGAAGCGCGCCGGCGGCGGCGCGCTCCAGTACTCCTTCGCCGTTGCCCCGCTCACGCTCCCGCCGTACAGCGGCGACCTCGCGGCGGAGCTGCCCGTGTACGCCGACAGCTACATCGCCCGCCTGCAGCGCCGCTTCCCCGACCTCGTGCTGCGCGGCGAGGGCAAGACGCGCGTGAACAGCGTGCCCGCCTACGCCGTCCTCTACACGAGAACCGTCGATGGCCAGTGAAATGTACGGCCGCGACGTGCTGCTGCTGCCCCAGCGCAAGGGCGTGCGCGAAGGCGTTGCCATCGCGATGCTCACCGCGGCCGGGGCGAGCCGCCAGGTGGACGGGCCGATCGAAGTGGGCACCACCGGCGTGCTCTGCCGGCCGCTGCGCGGCTTCTCGATCGGGTAGCCGCTAGGGCGTGGGAGCTTCGGTCCCGCCGGCGCCCGGCGCCGGTTCGGCGGGGCTGCTGGGCGGCGGGGGAGCTTCAGGGACGGGCACCGGTTCGGCCACCACCGGCGGTTCGGGTGGCGGCGTCGTGGGCGTGGTGGGCGTCGTGGTCGCCGGCGGCGGGCTCGTCGCCTCAGGCGGAAGTTCGGTCGTCTGCGAGGTGACTTCGGTCACCTGCGTGCCCGACGGCGCGCTGCTCGGCGCGGGGGCGGCGGCGGGCGGCTCCGCGGGCGTCACGGTGGGCGTGGTCGCCGGAACGGGCTGCGGCGCGGGGGTGGGGGTCGTGGCGGGCGCCGCCGCGGCGACGGCCTTCGCCGCCTGCTTGGCGGCGTGCGAGCGCGGCGAGGTGGTGGATCGCGCCGGAGGTGATCGGCTGCCCGTGCTGGCGGACCACCACCGGCTCGGGAGCCGAGTAGCGTGCGCGTGCTCGCGCAGTGCCCGCGGGTGCGAGTGGTGATGGCTGACCGCAGCGTGGTCGGCGGCGACCGCGCCCGCCGTCACGATCGCTGCGGCTGCGAGGCCCGCGGCTGCCTTGGTGGCGAGCGCGCCGGCGCCGGCGGTCATCAGGCCGCCCGCGACGCTCGAGCCGCCGGCCGCTGCGGCGGCGCCCCGGCGCCCGCACCCACCGTCGCGCTCGCGCCGCCGGCGACGTGGGCGCCGCCCGCGGATGCGGTTGTGCCGAGCTTGGCGAGCAGGACCTTCTTGACGAGCAGCAGCGGGGCGACGGGCATGATCATCGCGAGCGCGTGGTTGTTCTCCTTGAGCTGCTTCTTGAAGAACGCGCAGCGATCGCACCCGCGCACGTGGCGGCGCGCGGGCGGTGCTCAGCTTGGTGAGGCCCTCCGCAACTTCGCCGAGCTCCTCGCGGACCTCCTCGCAGCTCAGCTTGCGTGCCTCCGCGGCCTCCGCGAGCGAGATGCGCGCGCGCACGAGCAGCGACTTCACCGACGGCACCGTCGTCTCCATCGCCTCGGCGATCTGTTCGTAGGAGAGCGCGTCGATCTCGCGCAGGAGCAGAGCGGTGCGCTGCGTCTCGGGAAGGTCGTGTACGTCGGCGATCAGCTCGCGGAAGCTCTCGCGCCGCAGCACCTTGTCGCTCGTGGAGAGGCCGTGCTCGGCGAAGTGCACGTCCATCGAGTCCACACCCGTGGCGGTCGCCCGGCGCAGGTGGTTGAGCGAGCGGTTGCGGGCGATCCGGTAAAGCCACGGACGCACGTTGATCGGGCGGTCGTCTGCCAGCACCGCGTTGAAGGCGGCGGCGAACACCTCCTGCAGGACGTCCTCGGCGTCCTCGCGCGAGGCGAGCATGTGACGGCAGAAGGCCAGCAGGCGAGACTGGTAGCGGCCGCAGATCGCCTCGAAGGCTGCATGATGCCCGCTGCGCGTGAGCGCGATCAGCTTCTCGTCCGACTGCAGACGCAGGAGCGGGGAGGGGCCCTTAAGGCCCGGCATAACGCCGGTATGTGCTAGCGCGGAGACCTCCACGGAACCTCCTGATCGCTTAGCCCTCACCCTGATAGACACCGTAGCAAGGCCTAGGTTGCGCCTGAGACGACTGAGATTAGACTCGCTTTATCGACCGGCCCGGGTGGCGGAATGGGCATACGCAGTCGACTTAAAATCGACGGCCCGAAACGGGGCATGTGGGTTCGAATCCCACCCCGGGCATCTTCGCCGCGGCGCCCGCGAGCGGTAGAGTCGCGCCCATGGCGACGGAGAGCGCCGAGAGCGCGCAGCAGACCGACACCTTCCACGGCGGGCGCCTGATCGCCCGGCGGCTGAAGGCGCACGGCGTGAGCAAGCTGTTCACGCTGTCGGGCGGTCATCTCTTCTCCATCTACGACGGATGCCGCGAGGAGGGGATCGACATCGTCGACGTCCGCCACGAGTCGACCGCCGCGTTCGCCGCCGAGGGCTGGGCGAAGGTGACGCGCGAGCCGGGCGCCTGCGCGCTCACCGCCGGCCCCGGCGTGACGAACGGGATGAGCGCGATGGCATCCGCGCAGGCCAACCACTCGCCGATGGTGGTCCTCGGCGGGCGCGCGCCCGCGCTGCGCTGGGGCCAGGGCTCGCTCCAGGAGATCGACCACGTGCCGTTCGTGCGGCCGCTCGCCAAGCTCGCCGCCACGCCAACCTCCACCGAGGAGATCCCGGGACTCGTGGACGACGCGTTCGCAGCCGCCTGCGCCCCCCACAGCGGTCCCGCGTTCGTGGACTTCCCGCTCGACTACGTGTTCATGGAGGCGGCCGAGCCCGGCGAGCCCGAGCCGGCGGGCTCCGCCGCGCACGTCCGCGGGGCCGACACGGGCGCCGTCGAGCGTGCCGCCGCGCTCCTGCGCGGCGCCGAGCGCCCGGTCATCATGGCGGGCACCGACCTCTACTGGGGACGGGGCGAGCGCGAGCTGCTCGCGCTCGCCGAGGAGCTGCGCATCCCCGTCTTCCTCAACGGTCTCGCGCGCGGCTGCGTGCCCGCCGATCACGAGCTGTTCTTCTCGCGTGCGCGCTCACAGGGCCTGAAGGAGGCGGACGTGGCGCTCGTCGTGGGGGTGCCCATGGACTTCCGGCTCGGCTTCGGGGCGTCGTTCGGCGAGGACACCGAGATCGTCGTGATCGACCGCGCCGAGCCCGACCGCCGCCACCCCCGCGCGGTCGCCGCCGAGTGCTACGGGGATCTCCAGCAGGACGCTCGCCGACCTGCTCGCCGCCACCGGCACCGGCCCGCTGGCGAGCGAGCCGTGGATCGGCACGCTTCGCGCGGGCGAGAGCGAGCGGCGCGACGCCGAGCGCGCGGAGCTCGAGGACGATCGCGCGCCGCTCCATCCGATGCGTCTCTATGCGGAGCTCGGGGGGCTGCTCGACCGCAACGCCGATCATCGTCGGCGACGGCGGCGACTACGTCTCCTACGCGGGGCGCGTCGTGGACAGCTACGAGCCCGGATGCTGGCTCGACCCCGGCCCGTTCGGGTGCCTCGGGACGGGACCCGGCTACGCGCTCGCGGCGAAGCTCGCCCGCCCCGACCGCCAGGTCGTGCTGCTGCTCGGCGACGGCGCCTTCGGCTTCTCGGGGATGGAGTTCGACACGCTCGCGCGCCACGGCGTGAACATCGTCGGGCGTGATGGGGAACAACGGCATCTGGGCGCTCGAGAAGCACCCGATGGAGTTCCTCTACGGATACTCGGTGGCCGCCGAGCTGCGGCCCGAGACGCGCTACGACCAGGTCGTGGAGGCGCTCGGTGGTCACGGCGAGCTCGTGCAGCGCCCCGACAGCTGCGCCCGGCGCTCGAGCGCGCGCTCGCGGCGGGCAAGCCCGCGCTCGTGAACGTCCTCACCGACCCCGCGATCGCCTACCCGCGCCGCTCGAACCTGGCCTGACGCCGCTCCGGCCCTAGCGCCGCGGCGAGACGCAGCGCGCCACCGTAGAGGATGTCGTGCTCGGACACCTCGACCCGCTCGAGCCCGAACGCGCGCAGCGCCTCGCCGAGCACGATCATGCCCGCCACGATCGTGGGCGCGCGGTCGGGGTTGAGACCCACCACGCCGCGGCGGCCGTCTTCGGTCATCTCCGCGAGCCGCGCGAGCAGCAGTTCCACGGTGGCGAGCTCGAGCACGTAGCCGTGCACGCGATCGGGGTCGTAGGGGTCGAGCTCCTGGTCGATCGACGCCGCCGAGGTGGCGGTGCCCGCCACCGCGATCCCGGCGCTCACCGGTCGCGCGCTCGCTCCTCGGGCAGCCCCGCCGAGCAGCGTCCGCCGCACGTCCGCCGCGAGCGCCTGCAGCTCCTTCGGCATCGGGCGGGTCGGAGTGGACGTGGCGCTCGCTCATGCGCACCACACCGACGGGCAGCGACACGTGGAAGCGGGCCGCGCGCTCGACCCCTACGACGAACTCGGTGGAGCCGCCGCCGATGTCGATCACAACCGTCGCCTCGCTCGATGCGGACCGGCCCGACATCGCGCCGAGGAACGTGAGCTGCGCCTCTTCGTCGCCGCTCAGCACGCGCGCGTCGAGGCCGTAGTCCTCGCGGACACGCTCGGCGAACTCGGCGCCGTTGGACGCGTCGCGCACCGCCGAGGTGAGCACCGCCATGTTCGCCTCGCAGCCGTGCTCGTCGATCGCGCGGCGGTACTCGCGCAGGCGCGCGAACACCCGCTCGCAGGCCTCTGGCGAGAGCGCGCCGTTCGCGTCCACGCCCGCCCCCAGCCGCGTCACCTCGGAGCGGCGGACGAGCTCCTCGACGCTGCCGCGCTCGCCGTCGGCATCCGCGATCAGCAGCCGCGTGGAGTTCGTCCCGATGTCCACCACCGCCACGCGCACGGCGGAGATGCTAGCCCGCCGCGACGGCGCGCAGACGAGCGTGCGCGCGGGGGCTCGCCGGGTGGGCTCCCGCTTGCACCTTCTGCTACAACATTGGTAGCGACGCGGGGTGGAGCAGTCTGGTAGCTCGTCGGGCTCATAACCCGAAGGTCGCGGGTTCGAATCCCGCCCCCGCTATCGAGGCCGACCGAAGGGGAGACCCCGAAAGGGGCCCCGCCGGAGGCCGACTGAGAGCGAAGGCCGCCCGAGAGGGCGGCCTTCGTGGTTGAAGGGGATCGGCGAAGCGCGCTGCCGCGGAACGTCACATCGGCTTCACCCGCCGTCAGGGGCTGGTGGGCATAGTGAGGGAGATGACCGACAACCTCGATCGCGCCGCGGCGGTGAACGGCGGCGCCGGCATGCAGAACTTCCGTGACGTGGGCGGGATCGCCACGTCGGACGGAGGACGCATCCGCGCCGGCGTGCTGTACAGGAGCGACGCTCCGCTTGCCGGCGATCCCGCTCCCACATGCGTCGCCTGGCCCCCGGCAACGGTCATCGACCTGCGCACCGCCGAGGAGGCGGCGGACGTGCATCCGCTGACGCCCTCGGTTGGCGAGGTCCACGCGATGGCCCTGCTCGCGCGGGCGAGCACCGTGCGCGTCGGCGGGGAGCCCGAGGCTCCCCGGCCGCCGCTCGAGTATCTCTACCGGCAGGGCATCGCGCGCGCAGGTCGGCCGCTCGCCGCGATCGCTGGCATCGTGGCCCGCTCCGATGGCCCCACGCTGCTCCACTGCACCCTCGGCAAGGACCGCACGGGGCTCGTCGTCGCCGCGATCCTGTCCGCGGTGGGAGCGGCTGACGCCGAGGTCGTCGCCGACTACGTGCTGAGCGAAGCCAATGTGCCGCGCGTGCTAGCCCGGCTGTCGAGCAGCCCCGAGCTCGACGGTGGCGCCTCGCTGGTGGATCGGATGGCGCGCGCGAACCCCTATGTCCTCGCCGCACCGCCGGGTGCGATCACCGCCGCGCTGGGGGCGCTGCACGAGCAGGGCGGAGCCGGCGACTGGCTGGGCCGGCACGGTCTCAGCGACGCCGAGCTGTCACTGCTTCGCGAGCGCCTCGTCGAGGGCGCGGGCTGAGCCGGCCCGGGCTCGGCGCGTCCGGTACCGCGAGGCGCGCGCGAGCGGAGCCCAGCGTCACATCCGTCCACGCGGTCCGCCGATGCAGGCCGGATCATGGATGATGAGGTCGGATGAGCTTTGCTTTGGGCTCAGCGGGCAGGAGTTCACGCGTGCTCCTCGGAGCCGCGCTCGTCGCCGTCGCTCTGACGCTCGCGCCGGCGGCCGTCGAGGCCGCGCCGACATGGCTGCCGCCGACCGACCTCTCGGCCACCGGCCGCAGCGCCAAAGAACCGGCGGTGGCGGTCGACCCGCAGGGAGACGCCGTGGCGGTCTGGGACCGCTCCAACGGAAAAAATCTCGTCGTCCAGAGCTCGATCCGTCCTGCAGGGAGCGCCTGGCAGGCACCGGTAGCCCTCTCCGAAGAAGGCGTCGCCTCCTACGGTCCCGACGTCGCCTTCGACGCGGTCGGCAATGCAACGGCGATTTGGGTGCGGGAAGGGACCGGCGAAGAATTCGAAACCGTCATCCAGAGCTCGGTGCGCCTCGCGGGAAGCAGCAGCTGGGAGAAACCAGTCGACCTGGTCAAAGGCGGTCAATCACAGTCGGTGGCACTCGCGGTCAACGAAGCGGGCGCCGCGGCGGCGGTCTGGGAGCGCTTCAAGGAAGGCGAAGATGCTCTGCTGGCCGCGACTCGACCGAGCGCGAGCGGAGCGTGGCAAACCCCGGTCAGGCTTGCAGCGGGGTTTGGCGAACCCGCCGTGGCGATCGACCCGGCGGGAGACGCCGTGGCGGCCTGGCGGGAAATCGTGGAAGGAGAATCCGCCGTTGTCGCCTCATACCGGCCCGCCGCAACGCAGACGTGGGGGGCGCCGCTCTTGGTCTCGTTCCAAAAAAAAGGCACGGAATCGAAAGCGCCACAGGTCGCGATCGACGGTCACGGCAATGCCGTAGCGGTTTGGGAGCACTACAACGGCTCGATCGATGTCGTCCAGAGCGCCGTCCGCCCGGCGGCAAGCGGGATCTGGCAGGAACCCGTGCGCGTGTCCGCGCCCGGCGCAGAAACGTTGCAGCCGAAGCTCGCGATGAATCCACAGGGCGACGCCGTGGCGGTGTGGCAGCACAACATCGGCGGGGAAACGGTCATTCAGGCGGCGCTTCTGCCGGCGGCGAGCGGGGCCTGGCAGGAACCGGTGAACCTCTCGGCTAAGGAAGGCAGCGCATTCGAAGCCCAGATCGCGATCAACCCGCGCGGCGATGCGGTGGCGGTGTGGCAGCGCAACAACGGGAGCAACGCGATCGTCCAGGCGGCCGTGCGGCCTGCCGCGAGCGGGGCCTGGGGGGAACCGGCGAACCTGTCAGCACTCGGCGAGAATGCGCTCGAAGTGGACACGGCCGTCGACGAAGAGGGAAACGCCGTCGCGGCATGGCAGCGCTCGGACGGGACACACACCATCGCTCAGAGCGCGGGCTATGACGCTGCCGGACCGCTGCTGCTAGGCGTCTCGATCCCCGCCTCCGGCGTGGCCGGTCAGCCCTTGTCCTTCTCGGTCTCGCCGCTCGACGCGTGGTCGGCGATCGGATCGACGGACTGGAGCTTCGGCGACGGCACCTCGGCAACCGGCGCGGCCGTCGCGCACACCTACGCCGCCCCGGGCACCTACCCGGTGTCGCTGAGCAGCGCCGACGTGCTCGGCAACCCCACGACCGCCTCGGGATCGGTCACGATAGTGCCCCGCCGGCGCCGCTCCCTCGCCGCCCGCTGCGCCGCGACCGTCCATCTCCGGCGCGAGCCTCACGCACCGGCGCTTCCGCGTCGCCAAGCAGAGCACCGCCACCTCGGCCAAGAAGGCACCGCTGGGAACGAGCTTCCGCTTCGCGCTGTCGACCGCCGCCAAGGTGCAGATCCTTGTCACCACCACGGCGCGCGGGCTGCGCCGCGGTCACAGCTGCGTGGCGCCGACCGCGAGGCTGAGACGGACGCACGCCAAGCGCTGCACTCGCACGCTGCGGCTCGGCACGCTCACCCGCTCCTCGGAGTCCCAGGGCCTCGACACGGTCGCGTTCAGTGGTCGCATCGGCCGACGGCCACTGGCCGCCGGTTCCTACAAGGCGACGCTCACCGCGAGCAGCGCCGCCGGCCGCTCCGCGCCTGTGACGCTGAGCTTCGTCGTCGTGCGCTGAGAGCCTACGAGCGAGCCGCGGTGGTCGGGACCGGCTCGCGCAGACGCGCGAACAGCGGAGCCCAACGTTCCGGATCGGCACCGGGCGGTGTGGCGAGCGTCACGCGGGTGGCGACATCGCCGTAGCGGCGGCGGACCTCCTCGATCGCCTCCTCGGGGGTGCCGATGACGGCGAACGTGTGCAGCACCTCGTCGTCGATGACGCTCGCCGACCTCGTCCCACGCGCCGCGCTTGGTGAGCGCGTTCAGCTCGTCCTGGAGCTCGCCCCACCCGTGCGCCTCGAGCACGGGTCGGTAGGCGGGCGTGGAGCCGTAGAAGCCGATCTGGCTGCGCACCGCGGCGATCCCGTCATTCAGCTCCTGCTCGGTATCGGCGGCGACGATGAAGGAGGGGGTGCTGATCTCGAAGCCCTCGAGCGATGCGCCCGGACTTCTCGGCGCCCCGCTGCAGGGCGGGGAGGGTCACCTCGCGCAGGTAGCGCTCCGTCGAGAAGGCATGGCAGAACATCCCGTCCGCCACCTCTCCGGCGGCTTCGGTCATCATCGGGCCCACCGCCGCCATCACGATCCTGGGCGTCCCGTGGGGGTTCGGCCCAGGGTCGAAGAACGGGGTCATCAGCGTGTGGGTGTAGAAGTCGCCGCGGAAGTCCAGCGGGGACGACGTCGCCCACGCCTCCCAGATGGCGCGCACCGCGAGCACGAACTCGCGCATCCGCGGGGCGGGGTGCGACCACTCCATCGAGTAGCGCTTGACGATGTGCGGCTTGATCTGCGTTCCCAGCCCGAGCACGAAGCGCCCGCCGGACAGCGCCTGGACGTCGTTGGCCTGCACGGCAACCGTCATCGGGTTGCGGGCGAACGCAACCGCGATGCTCGTCCCGAGCGTGATCCGCTCGGTGCGCTCCGCCGCCACGGCGCAGCCGAGGAACGGATCGTGCTTGGTCTCGAACGCCCACCAGCCGTCGTAGCCGAGGCTCTCTGCGCGCTGCGCCGTCTGGGCCGCCTCCTCGACGCTGCCTGCATACCCTCCGGTATCCACCTTCACGTGTCCGTCTCCCTCCTCGCGTTCTCATCCCGCGGCGCTCGCGGTGCGGCGGACCGCCCGCTCCGAGCCGGGTCCTGAGGCCCTGGCGCAATCATAATCCCGCTCGTCGGGCCAAACGCTCGTGGACATGCACACGCGCAAGCCGTATGGTCGGGGTCGTATCGATCTGCCGCAACGAGGAGGCTGAAGATGGGGATATGGGGGCGGGGGTTCGCGTCGCTCTACGACCGCATGGTTGCGAAGACCGAACAGGCGGGGCTAGCGGATCATCGGCGTGGGCTCGTCGGCGAGGCGGGCGGCGACGTGCTCGAGATCGGAGGCGGGACGGGCGCCAACCTGCGCTTCTACGGCGACGGGGTCCGCACGCTCACCGTCACCGAGCCCGAGCAGCCGATGATGCGTCGCCTGGAGAAACGGCTTCAGGAGCAGGGCACCCAGGCGAAGATCCTGCAGGCACCCGCGGAGGAGCTGCCGTTCGAGGACGCGAGCTTCGACACCGCCGTCTCCACACTCGTGCTCTGCACGGTGGGCGACCAACCCCGCGCGCTGCGCGAGCTGCGCCGTGTGCTGCGCCCGGGCGGGCGGTTGCTGTTCATCGAGCACGTGCGCTCGGAGGACCCCAAGCTCGCGCGCTGGCAGGATCGGCTGCGCCCGATCAACGCGCGCTTCGCCTGCGGCTGTCAGTGCAACCGCTCGACGCTCGAGCAGATCGAAGCGGCGGGCTTCGAGGTGAAGAGCCTCGAACGGGACACGCTCAAGCACGCTCCGCCGATCGTGCGACCGCTCATCGTCGGCGTGGGTGAGCGCGCGCCTGCCTGACGCCGCCCACTCAGACGGCGGGCCGCGACGAGGGGGAGCGTTCGCCCGGCCCCTGCGCATCCTCCGCGGCGATCGCCTCCAGCGCGGACTCGAGCGTGGGGTAGAAGTGGTCGCGGTCGAGCGTCTCCATCAGGCCGTAGCGCAGCGCGAGGTCCTGGAGGTTGGCGCGCATCTCCGCGAAGGCGAGGTGGATGCCTGCGGCGTTGAGCTCGTCGTCGAGCTGCTCGAGCATCTCCGCGGCGGTCACGTCCACGTCGGTCATCGCCTCGCACTGCAGCACGATCCACCGCGGTTTCCGCTTGCGGGCGAGCGTGCGTATCTGTTCGCGGAAGGAGCCCGCGTTGGCGAAGAACAACGGCGCCTCCCAGCGATAGACGACGATGCCGGGGATCTGCTCCGAGTCGGGATAGTCCTCGACGTCGTGCCACCCCTCCACCCGGTCCACCTGGCCCAGCACCGCGCCGTGGGGCCACCAGCTGCGCCGGAAGAAGAGCAGGATCGCGAGCGCGACGGCGATCACGATCCCCTGTAGCACGCCGAGCAACATCACTCCGGCGCTCGCCACGAGCGACACCCAGAACGCGCTCTTGCGCACCCGCAGGTAGCGCCGCAGGATGTCCAGGTCCATCAGCGAGATCGCCGCCACGATGACGACGGCGGCGAGCGCCGTCTGCGGCAGGTCGGAGAGCAGCGAGTTGAGGAACAGCAGCAGCACGGCGACGAGCCCGGCGCCGACGAGCCCCGTCACCTGGCTCTTCGCGCCCGCCTGCTCCGCCACCGCGGTGCGCGATCCGCTCGTCGAGATGGCGAAACCCTGGAACAGCCCCGCGGCGATGTTCGCTGCGCCCATCCCCACCATCTCCTGGTTGGGCTCGACCTCTTCGCCGCGGCGGGCGGCGAAGCTCGACGCCGTCGCGATCGTGTCCGTGAGCGAGACGAGCGTGATGCCGATCGCGGCTATCAAGAGCGGTACCACGTCGCTCGCCTTCGTCCACGGGAACGTCGGGGAGGGCACCCCCTGTGGCAGCGCCCCCACCGTGCTGACCCCGTGGTCCGACAGATTCAGCAGCGCCGACGCCGCGGTGACGCCCACGACGGCGACGAGCACCGCAGGCACCCGCGTGGTGATGCGCGGCAGGACCAGCAGCACCGCGAGCACCGCGAGGCCCGTTATCAGCGTGGTGGCCTGCGTCTGGTCGAGACCGTCGAAGAAAGCACGCACCTCGCTGGTGAAGGAGTCGGCATCGGTGGAGAAGCCGAACAGCTTCGGCAGCTGCCCCACGATGATCGTGATCGCGAGGCCGTTCATGTAGCCGACCTGCACCTCCTTGGAGAGGAGGTCCGCCACGAACCCGAGCCGGCCGAGACCGAGCCCGATCTCGGCGATCCCGACGAGCAGCGCCAGCATCCCCGCGAGCGCGATCGCGGTGGAGGTCCCGCCGCCCGCGACCAGCGGGACGGTCGCGGCGAGGATGAGCGGCGAGATGGAGGAGTCCGGCCCGAGCACGAGCACCCGCGACGGCCCGAAGAAGGCGTAGGCGACGAGGCAGGCGATCGTCGTGTACAGCCCGGTGACGGCGGGCAGCCCGGCGAGCTGGGCATAGGCCATCCCCTGCGGGACGAGGATCGCCGCGAGCACGATGCCCGCCACCAGGTCGGGTCGCAGCCACGCGTGCTGGTAGGTGCGGATCGTGCGCACCCCCGGCAGCCAGCGCTCGATCGTGCGCTTTGCCGGCGCCGGGGCGCTCACCCCTCGCTGCTCCTGCTCGCAACCGCAGCCACCACCGCCGCCGAGCCGATCCCGATCGCCGCGCCGGCGGCGACGTCGCTCGGGTAGTGCACGCCGGTGTGGACGCGCGAGTAGGCAACCGCCGCGGCGAGCGGGACGAGCAGGGGGGCCAGCGCGGGCATCTCGCCGCAGGCGCCGGCGGCGAAGGCGAACGCGGAGGCGCTGTGCCCGGACGGGAACGACGTCGAGCGGGGCACGCGGATGAGCGCGGGCAGCGACAGTCCCGGGGGACGGCGCCGGCGCACGAGCAGCTTCGCCGGCCCGTTCGCCGCCGCCGCCGCGAGCGCGATCGACCACACGCCGTGGCGCGCCGCACGACGCCCGCGCGCACCGCCGAGGAGAGCGAGCAGGGTGGCGAGCGCGAGCCACAGGCGCGAGTAGTTCGCAGCCCGCGTGATCCGCACGAGCAGGGGATCGAGCGTGGGCGACCGCGCCGCCTCCGCGCGAACCATCAGACGGCGGTCGAGCGCGCGCGCCCGCTCCCACATCTCAGGAGCCCCCGCGCTCGAGGGCGGGCCGTGCCTCAGGCTCGCGCAGCACGTGCCAGGTGACCGCCGTCCAGCCCGCTCCCAGGAGCATGCCTGCGATCACGTCCGAGGGGTAGTGGACTCCGAGATACACGCGCGACGCCGCGACGGCGAGGACGATCACCGGCGCGAGGGCCTCCGCGGTGAGCCGCGCCCCGCGCGGGGCCCCTGCCGCGCGCGCCGCGAGCACGAGCGAGATCCAGAACGCGCTCGCCTGCGTGGCGTGTCCCGACGGGTAGCTCGAGCCGCTCACGGACTGCAGGTGCTCGACCGGCGGGCGCGGCCGCGATACGAGCAGCTTCACCAGATGCCACAGCAGGATCGCGCCGCCGAGGCTGAGCGCCATCGCAGCCGCCTCGCGGGACATCCCGCGCCGGAGCAACGCCGCGCAGCAGACAGCGGCGAGCGGGATGAGCACCCACGAGCTGCCCGCCCATGTGATCGTGCGCGCCAGCGTGGTGAGCGCCGAGGTCCGCGCGGACGCCACCTGCCGCACCGCTTCGAGGTCCGACGAGCCCTCGATCGACAGCCACAGTTCTCCGACGAGCCATCCCGCTAGCAGGAGCGCGGCGAAGCCGAGGGCGAGCCGAAGTGCGCACCTCTTCACCGTCCCGCCGCCACCCGCAGCAGCGCCGCGAGGTTCTCCCGGGAGAGCGCCACCGCGCGCGCCGCCGGCGCGAGGCCCGCCGTGGGCGGCACCCTCACCCGCAGGGCTGCCGGCATCGTGACGAAGCGGAGTGGCGGCTCGAGCACGAGCGCCTCGCCGTCGAGGCCAACCTCGACCGGCCCGCTCGAGCGGATCTCGAACTCCTCGGCGGTCCACGAGATCAGGCCCGGGAAGCGCCCCGCCCGCCCGGCGAGCTCGAGCGCCGCGAGCTTGGAGACGTCGCCCGCGCTGTTCACGCGCGCAGCCACCACGCCGAGCTCGCCGAGGTCGATCCGCTCGCGCGTGCCTGCGCCCGCGAGGCTCGTGAGGCGGTAGGGGTTGTTGGAGACGAGGATCAGCGGCGCATCCGAGTACGCCTCGCCCGCCGGGGTCGTGAACTCGAGGTCGATCGGCTCGGCGCCCGGGCCGAGCAGGTCCGGGAGCATCCGCGCCCACGTCTCGAGCTTCGCGTCGCGGTAGGCGTCGGACTGCACGACCTTCGCGTAGACGCCGAGCGAGGCGTTGTTGACGAACACGCGCTCGTTCACGCGCGCGAGGTCGATCCGCCGCTCGATGCCTTCGGCGTACGCGTCGAGCGCCCCCACGACGTCGTCGCGGTCGAGGCCGAGGTCGAGCGCGAAGTGGTTGCGCGTACCCGCCGGGATGCACACATGCGCCACCCCGTGCCGGGCGGCGACCGTGGCGACGAGCGCCTGCGAGCCGTCGCCTCCCGCCATGCCGATCACGTCGGCGCCGCGGCCGATGGCATCCTCGGCGAGCGCGAGCAGGTCGTCACCAGGCCGCAGCACCACCGGCTCGATCCCGCGCCGCTGCGCCTCGCCGACGAGGTCGAAGCGCTCCGCCTTGCCGCCGCCCGACTTGAGATTGATGATGAGGACGCCCTGGCGTGCCGGCCCCACGCGAGCAGCTTGCGCTGCGAGCTTCTGGGCCGCGGCGGCCCCGGTGAGACCGAGCGCGTAGGGAGCGGCGAGCCCGAAGAGGGCGAGCAGCAGCAGCAGCGCGACGAGCACGAGCACCCCCTGCCAATGGGTCGCGAGCACCGCCACGAGCCCGCCGGCGGCGAGGATCGCCGCGACCGCCCCGCCCACGCGCACGCCGCCGCGGTTGGTGAGCGCCACCCACATGGCGGCGCTCGCAGCGAGCACGAGCGCGACGGCGAGCACCGCGATCGCGACGTCGTCCGCCAGCGCCACCGCCGCCACCACCACCATCGCGATCGGCGCGAGCAGCGCCAGGATCGCCGCGCCGCGCCGCGGCCAGGTGGCCGCGGCGGCACCGTCGCTATCGCCGCGAGCGGACGAGGCCGGCAAGCTCAACCCCCTGCAGGGGCGTGCCGCTCGGCCCGCTCGTCCGCTCGCACTTGCGCCAAGCCTCGGACTTCAGGCGCCCTAGCCCGCGAGCGCCTTCTGCTTGATCTGGTCGAACTCGGCCTGGCTGATCGCGCCCTGGTCGAGCAGCGCCTTCGCGTTTGCGATCTGCGAGCTGGGATCGTTCGAGCTCGCCACCGAGCGGACGTACTGGTCCATTTCCGACTTCGTCGCTTCTGCCTGCTTCTGCGAGCGTTCGGCCATGCCGTTGTGCTCGGCGATCAGGTACACGAACACGCCGAAGTAGGGGATGATGATGATGAAGATGATCCACGCCACCTTCGCGAACCCGGACGTGTCTTTGCGGCGGAAGATGTCCGCGAAGACGATGAACAGCAGCCAGATCCAGATGAAGAAGGCGAAGAAGATGAGCATCGTCCAGAAGACTTCGAGCAACGGGTAATCGGTGGCAAGCAAGACTTGACTCCTTGTTGTTGGCTTGGCGGACCCCCCTCCTGCCGGGCCCCTACCTGGGCGCGATCCTACGCTAGGCGCGCCCCGGATACTCAGTAGCACCTCCGCACGGCGTTACGCAGTTTGGCGTCGACCACCTTCATACCGCCGCTCCGGCCGGCAGCGGTCGGCGGGCGATCTCGCGCGCCTCTGCGGCGGCGACCCCCAGCATCCGCAGCACCCCCGCCGCGTGGTCCACGTCCGCGCTGGCCGGCAGGTCTCCGTCGAGCACGCCGCGCATCACCGCGAGCAGGGCGCCGCCCGAGGACCACAGCGCTAGCTCGGCGTCAGCGCCGTGGAAGCGGCCGCTCTGGATGCCGCGCGCGAGGTCGCGCCGCGCGTGTCGCCCCAGCGCGGTGCTCGCGACGCGCAGGGAGGTGTCGAGCCTGATCAGCACGCGTGCCCAGTCGGGATCGCTGCCCGCGCGCCGCACGAAGTAGCGGTGCGCCACGCTCACCACCTCCGCGGGGTCGTCGAGCCCGGCGGTGAGCTCGGCGACCGCTGCGCCCTGCTCGGCGAGCACCTCGGCGAGCACCGCCTCGGCGAGCTCCTCCTTGGAGGAGAAGTGGTTGTAGAAGGAGCCGAAGCCGACATCGGCCTGCGCCGTGATCTCCGCGATCGCGGTGGCATCCACACCCTGGCGCGCGAAGACGGTGCGCGCGCCGTCGATCAGAGCTGCCCGGGTTCGCGCCCGGCGCTTCGCGCCGCGTGTCCCGGCCTGTCCGGTGGTGCTCGCCACGACTCGAGCGTAGCACGATAGATGATGGAAGAATCATAATTGACAAAATCATCAGATATCAGGTACGCTGGGCGTCGGAGGAGATGAGCACGCGCGCACCCCACCCTTCCGCAGCTTCCGAGGGCGCCGCCCCGCACCACGCGCGGGACGCCCGAGGGCAGGAGACGTGCGACGTCGCGATCGTCGGCTATGGCCCCGTCGGCCAAGCGTTGGCGGCGATGCTCGGGAGCGCGGGCCACGACGTGCAGGTGTTCGAGCGCCACAACGACATCTATCCGCTCCCGCGGGCGGTCCACCTCGACCACGAGATCATGCGCCTGCTGCAGATGCTCGGCGTCGCCCGCGAGCTCGAGGACGAGCTCCTGCCGATCCGCGAGTACCACTGGTTCGGGGCCGACGGCGAGCCGATCTTCACGCTGCAGAGCTCCTCGCCCGCTGTCTCGGGGTGGGAGCCCGACTACATGTTCTTCCAGCCGTGCCTCGAGGAGGCGCTCGACCGCGCCGCGCGGCGGCATGAGAGCGTCACGGTCCAGCGCGGCTGCGAGGTAGAGCGCATCGAGCTTGACGGCGCCGGCGCGAGGCTCACCGTCCGACCCGTCTGCGGCGGCGAGCAGCGAAGCGTCTCGGCGCGTTTCGTGATCGGCGCCGACGGTGCCAACTCGCTCGTGCGCAGCCAGGCGCGCATCCCCTGCCGCGACCTGGGCTTCCGAGAGCAGTGGGTGGTCGTGGACGTGCTCCCACGCCACATCGCCGCGCTCTCGTCGCTGCCCGACGCGTGCCAATGGTGCGACCCCGCGCGCCCGCACATGCATGCGCGCAACGGCACGCGGCACCGGCGCTGGGAGTTCATGCTGCTTCCCGGCGAGAGCGCCGACGACTTCGCCGAGCCGGGGCGCATCTGGGAGCTGCTCGCCCCCTTCATCCGTGCGGACGAAGGCGAGCTCACGCGTCACACCGTCTACGAGTTCCGCTCGATGCTCGCCGAGCAGATGCGCCGGGGACCGGTGCTGCTGGCGGGCGACGCCGCGCACTTGACCCCCCCGTTCATGGGCCAGGGCCTGTGCGCGGGCATGCGCGATGCCCTCAACATCGCCTGGAAGCTCGATCTCGTGTTGCGCGGGATCGCGGATGACTCGCTCCTCGACACGGTGACCGCCGAGCGCCAGACCCAGAACGAGTGGATCACAGCCCTCGCTGTCGAGATGGGACGGGTTTCCTGCGAGCTCGACCCCGCCGCCGCTGCCGAGCGCGACGCCGCTCTGCGCGCTGCGGACGCGCCCCCGCCGCTTCAACTCGCGCCGCTCACGGGAGGCGTCACCGCCGCTGCCCGCGACGGCCGCCCGCAGCCGCTCGCCGGCACGCTCGCTGTGCAGGGACGCGTGTCGGCGGGTGGGCGCGAGGGGCTGTTCGATGACGTCGTCGGCCGCGGCGTGGTGCTGATCAACGCCCACGCCGAGGACCTCGAGTGCCTTCCCGACGCCCAACGCGGCCATCTCGAGCGGCTGGGCGTGAAGGTGGCGGCGCTCGACGGCATGCGCGACCTCGACGGCCGCCTCACCGCGTGGATGGCCGATCACGACGCGTGCGCGGTGCTCGTGCGCCCCGACTTCTACACGTACGGCAGCGCCGCCACCGCGGCGGAGCTGCCGCCGCTGCTCGACGAACTGCTCGCAACCATCGACAAGGAGACCCACGCACATGCCTGACGGCCCGCCATTCGCACGCCCCGCCTTCCATCACGTCAACCTCAAGACCACACGCCTGCAGGCGATGATCGACTGGTATGGCACCGTCGTCGGCACCGAGGTCGTCTTCCAGGATGCGAGCGGCGCGTGGCTCAGCAACGACGGCGCCAACCACCGGGTCGCGCTGCTCGCGTTTCCGGGCTTCGTCGACGATCCCGACAAGGACACCCGCACGGGGATGCACCACAGCGCGTTCGAGTTCGCGAGCTTCGAGGATCTCAATGCGAACTACGCGCGGCTGCGCGATGCGGGGATCGTCCCGGAGCTGTGCCTCGATCACGGGATGACGTTCTCTTACTACTACCGGGATCCCGATGGCAACCACGTCGAGCTGCAGTGCGACGCGTTCGGCGACTGGGAGAGCTCGAAGCACTGGATGCAGACGAGCGATGTGTTCCACGCGAACCCGATCGGGCAGTTCGTCGATCCCGAGCGTGTCGCCGACGCCGCAGCGAGCGGAGCGGCGTTCGAGGAGATACACGAGCGGGCGATGGCGGGGGAGCTCGCTCCGGCCGCGCCGCCCGTCGAGATCCCGATGGAGGGTTGAGGCGTGCGACTCGTCAGCTGTCACGGCGAGAAGGGCGTCTACGGAGGCGTGCTGCTCGAGGATGCGGTCGTTCCCCTCGCCGCGCTCGGTGTCGCCGACGGCTCGGTGCGGGGCGCCCTCGCCGAGCTCGGCGAGGTGGGCCTGCAGGAGATCGCCGAGCGGGCGCGCTCGAGTGCCGAGCGTCTCCCGCTCGACGGCCTGCGGCTTGCGCCGCCGGTGCCCGACCCGCAGAAGATCGTCTGCCTCGGCCTCAACTACTCCGACCACGCCGCCGAGAGCGGCCAGCAGCCGCCCGAGGCGCCGCTGTGGTTCGCCAAGTTCGCGAACTCGCTGATCGCAACGGGCGAGCCGATCGTCCTGCCCGCCGCGCACCCCGACTACGTCGACTACGAGGCGGAGCTCGCCGTCGTCATCGGGCGTGCGGCACACCGCGTGACCGAGGCGGAAGCCCTCTCCCACGTCGCGGGTGCGATGGCCTTCAACGACGTGAGCGCGCGCGACCTGCAGCTACAGAACCCGCTGTGGACGAGCGGCAAGGCGATCGACACGTTCGCTCCCTGCGGGCCCGCACTCGTCACGATCGACGAGGTGGGCGACGTGCAGGACCTCGCCCTGCGCACCCGCATCGACGGCGAGCTGCTCCAGGAGGGCAGCACAGGCGCGATGATCTTCGGCGTCGCCGAGTCGGTGTCGTGGCTGTCGCGCACGATGACGCTGCTGCCGGGCGACATCATCGCCACGGGCACGCCAGCCGGGGTGGGCGCCTCCAAGGGACGCTTCCTGCGCGCCGGAGAGACCGTCGAAGTCGAGCTCGAGGGGGTGGGCGCGGTCGTCAACCCCGTGCGCGCCGAGTGATTCGGCTCGCGGCGGGTTACTAGGAGCTGCCGACGTCGCTCGGGAGATCGCTCGGCGCGGGGGCGGGCGCCGGCGGAACGGTGCCGCTCAGCACGCCCACGACCTCCTCGGCGGGCACCGGGCCTCCGAGGAACGGGCCCTGCGCCATCGGGCAGCCCATCGTCTGCAGCATCCCCACCTGCTCGCGCGACTCGATCCCGCTCGCCACCACCGGCAGCGAGAGGTCGCGTCCCACGATCAGGATCGCCTGCAGCAGCCACGTGCGGTAGTCCTCGTCGTCGGAGGACGCGAGCGAGCCCTGGTCGACCTTCAGGAAGTCGAGCGGCATGCGCTGGAGGTCGGAGTGATGGGCGTAGCCGCTGCCGAATTCGTCGACCGTGATTCGCACTCCGAGCAGCTTGATCTCGTGGAGGCGGTCCACCGACGCGTCGACATCGCGCATGACGGTCGACTCGGCGATCTCGAGCGTCAGCAGCGAGGGGTCGATGCCCGACTGCTGGAGCGCGCGGCGCAGGTCCACGACGAAGCCGTCGCGGTTCAGCTGCACCGCGGTCACCTTGACCGACACGCTCGCGCTCTGGCCGGCGACGCCCCACGCTGCGGCGCGGGTACACGCTTCTTCGAGCGCCCAGCGCCCGATCGGCACGATCAGTCCGCTTTCCTCGGCGAGCGGCATGAAGTCATCCGGCGAAACGAGCCCCTTCACCGGGTGGCGCCAACGGACGAGCGCCTCCATCGCGACGATCTTCCGCGTCGCGAGGTCGAAGATCGGCTCGTAGAGGAGGAACAGCTGTCCCTCCTGGAGGGCGGTGTTCAGCTCGACCTCGAGCACCCCGCGGCCCTCGATCACCGAGCGCATGTTCGCGTTGAACACCGTGTAGCGGTCGCGTCCCGCGGTCTTCGCCGCGGTGAGCGCGAGCTCGGCGTCGCGCAGCAGATCCTCGGGGGTGGCGTACCGGCCGAACGCGACACCGATGCTTGCGGTGAGCGCGACGCCCGGGCCGAAGCCCTCGACTTCGAGCGGCTTGTGGAGCGACTCGATCACGCGCATCGCGAGCGAGTCCAGGCGCGCCCCGCGGGCCTTCGATTCGACGAGGATCACGAACTCGTCGCCGCCGAGCCGACCGACGCTGTCGTGTGCGCGGATCACGCCCTCGAGCCGTTCGGCGACGACTGCGAGCAGCTGGTCGCCGGCGGCGGCGCCGAGCTTCTCGTTTACGTCCTGGAACCAGTCGATGTCTATGAACAGCGCCCCCACGAGCAGCCCCGACTGGCGCGAGGCGCGGGCCAGCATGCGGTTGGCGCGGTCGAGCATCAGCGCGCGGTTGGGAAGGCCGGTGAGCGGGTCGTAGAGATCCTCGTTGGGAACCTCACGCGGGCGCGGAGCACGCCGCCGCGGCGCCGGGGCAGAGCCCCTCCAGCCGCCGCCGATCAGGAACACGAGCGCTCCGACGAGCAGGCTGAGGAGCACGCCGCCGATGAGCACCCTGCGTGCGTCGGGATCGTCGAGCACGCCCGCGCTCGCGGCGGCGGGCTGGGAGATCCTCACGGTCGTGCCGTTGTGCAGGTTGAGCGCGGTGCTCGGCGCGCCGGCGGTCTGGGGCCCGCTCGTGAACACGACTTTCGAGGCGCCGCTCTTGTAGCGCAGGCGCGCTGCGTAGCCGGCGTGGCCGCGCATCGCCTGCTGCAGCACGATGCCCGGAACGAGCACCTCGCGCAGCCACCCGACGAACGCGGCGCGGCGGCCTTCCACCGTCGAGGGCGGCTGGTTGCCCCGGTAAACCGGGGTCTCGACCGCGAGCGCACGGTTGTGACCGGTGGCGACCGACGTGTAGATGCTCTTGGCGGCGTCGCGCGACGCCAGCAGCGCGGGCGTGTGCGCGCAGTAGTCGCGCGCCACGTGCTGGGCCCGGCGCGGACCGCGCGTGAGTTCGACCGACGGCAGGCAGTAGAGATCGCGCGTTCCCGCCGGCACGATCCGCAGCCCGCCGGAGCCCGGCGCCGGGATGGTCTTGGCGCTCGTGGTCTTGGCGGCGGTGCTGCTGCCTTTGGCGCTCGTCGCGGTTGCAGCAGCGGCCGTGGTGGTCGTGGTGGTCGCCTTTGGCTTCGTGCCCGTCACCTGCGCTTCGAATGCCGCGAGTTCGGGGGCGTGCACGAGCGTGATCAGGCCCAGGCGCTCGAGCTCGGGGTAGCGGCGCAGCGTCTGCGCCCACTTCACCCAGGTCTCGAATTCCGCCGCCGACGCCTTGGGGTTGCCCGCGAAGAAGGTGCTTCCGCTGATGCGCAGGTCTTCGTCGTGCTGGACTGCCTGCTTCAGCGACGAGGCGATCGTGGCGGCGGTGCGCGGGTAGGCTTCGCGCGCCTTCTTGCGCGTTGTTGTGTGCGATCGAGTGTGCCGCGATCAGCGATGCGACGATGCCTGCCGCGACGCATACGAGCGCCACCACTCCCCACGTCGTGCGCCTGCCTGGGCGCCAGCCGTCCTTGCCCGCGGAGGTTGCCGCCGCCTGCGCGTGCGTGCCGCGCTCGGCCTCCCCTGCAGGCGCCTGCCCGGCGTCCTGCGATCCCGTCGGCTGCGGTGCGCCCGCTCCGGCTTGTGCCGGCGGCGGGTTCGCCCCGGCGTCGGGCTCGGGGGTCGGGTTGGGGGATTCGCTGTCTGACATCTGGTCCGGGGTAACTCGCTCCCAGCTGCGCCTGCGCCTCCGAGATGATCGAGTCCGCCCGCGGGCACCTGTCCCGGCGCTTCGCCGCTGTGGACGAATTGCCGAAGACGCTCGCGCCGCGGGCCGGAGGCCTGCGCTCTGGGGTCTTGCAACCTCATCGGCGCGGGCGGCGCCTCTCCCGAGCCGCGCGGGGACGCTGCAAGGAAACGTGCACGTGCCCGCAGGCCGGTGCGAGCGGCACTCCCGCCGGCCGCCGCGACGATGCGCGGGGCCGGCGCGGTGCGAACGAGTGGCGCGATGCCGGCGGGTCGTGCGCTGCCGGCTCGCGCTGTCAGAGCGGCGCGCTCCGGCGCGCCGCGCTCACCAGCGGCCGTACCAGCGCCTGCGTCCTCCGTCCGCGTGACCGATGAAGAAGCCGATCAGCCACAGCAGCACCGCGAAGATCAGCACGTACCAGAGCACGTGCGCCGCGAAGCCGAGCCCTCCGAGGAGAGCGAGTAGGAGTACCAGGACAACAAGAGCAACCATTTCTGGACGCCCTCCATTCTGTAACGGCCGACGGGATGTGCCCGTCGCCTGTCTCTCCCGATCACCTACCCCTCGGCCCCGCGTCCAATCCGGCGCACCGGGTCTCTGAGCCCGCACTCCCCTGTTGGCCCTGACCCTCGAGAGCGCTAGTCGAGGTCCATGCGCACGCGCACCGTCGTGCCGTGCTCGGCGCAGGAGCGGATCTCGACGAGGTCGCAGGCGCTGTTGACGAGCCACAGGCCACGGCCGCTCATCTGCTCGTGGCCGGGGCGGGTGCGACCCGCCATCGGGTCGACCATGTGGCCGCGATCGTGCACCTCGCAGACGAGCGAGCGCTGATCGCGCCAGACGCGCAGCGTCCCCTCGCCGCCACCGTGGAGGAGGCTGTTGACGGCGAGCTCGTCCACCGCCAGCGTGAGGTCCTCCGCGCGCACGTAGGAGAGCAGCGCCTCCCGCGCCGCCCGGAACACGAGCTTGCGCAGCTCGCCGAGCCGCCCGATCGTGAACGCGAGCCGCGTCGGCTCGATGTTCGGCTCGGGCAGCGTGCCGGCATAGGGCTGCGGCGAGGCCTCGTACAGCATGCTCGCACCGAGTGCCCCGCCCTCGCGGACGAATGGGTGCGTGCAACACGCACGCGCAAGCGTCGTGTCGTCCAGCACCGCCGTGTCGTAGGCGCACAGCAGCTGCCAGCGATGGCCGGCTCGGAAGGCGTGGTTCAGCAGCGACTCGTGCCTGTGGCACTCCTCGAGCTCCGCCTCGCCCCGTCTCGGCCATGCCAGCTGGCTGAGCGCTCGCATGGCCCGGCCGCGCTCGGCCTGCTCCTGCACGAGCTCGTCCCATGCCGGGATCAGGCGCGCCGGGTTGGCGCCGAGCTCGCGCATGTCGATGAAGCCGACGCGCGGCGATTCGTCGCCGAGCGTCTCCTGGAGCATCGCGCTGCGCCTGCGATCAACCGCGACGAGCACTGCCTCATCGCCGTCGATCCCCTCGCAGATGAACGGGAGCACGCCTGACAGGAACTCGTCGTCGCCGGCATGGAAGAACGCCTCGTGACGGAACGCCGAGCGCTCCGGGCGGGACATCCCGCCGGCCGTCGCCGGGCCACCCCACTGCACCCGCGACTGCTGCTGCACTGTGTGTGCCTCCATCGGTCCTCGCTTGCCAACCCGCGCTGCGGGAGATATGCCCGCTAGGAGCCGCGCGGAAACCTCCGCGCGGAGCGCCGCACGCGATGTGGCGTCGCTCAGCTGCGGTCGAGCAGCTGCAGCGTGAGCGTGTCGTGGGCCTCGGAGCTCGTCACCCCGTGGCTGTCCGCGAGCTTCTCCAGCACCCGCCCGAGTCCCTCCATGTCCGAGTCGAGGACGAGGCGCTCGGCGCGTCCGGCGGCGAGCGGGCCGACGCGCAGCTCGATGTCGCGCGGTTCGACGTCGACCGCGATGCTGAGGTAGCCGTCGGCGAGCGAGTCGCTCGCGTGCGCCACGAGGGCGTCTGCGAGCAGCTGCGAGTCGGAGATGCGGTCGGTGGAGAAGTGCGCCCGCGCCGCGAAGGCGCAGAGCACACGCGGCACGACCGCCCGGGCGAGCTCCGCGGGCGCGATGCTGATCATCGCGGTGGCGGCTTCCGGAGGCCGCGCGGCCGCCCCCGCGTCCTCGCCGGTGGGCGCCTGCAGCCCGCGAACGTCGTTGGCGGCGAACTCCATGCGCACTTCCGTGCCGCCGCCCGCCGGCTCGGTGAAGTCGACCTCGTCGCTCAGCGCCTGGATCACCGGGATGCCGATGCCGGGCTCGCCCTCGCTCGGAGCAGCGCCGCCGTTGATCCCCACGCCGTGGTCGCGCACGATCACATCGAGCCTGCGCGGATCGACGGCGATCTCGACCTCGAGCGGACCCTCCTCGCCCGCGTAGGCGTGGAGCACGACGTTGTTGCAGGCCTCGGTGACGGCGGTGCGCACGTCGTTGAGGTCGCTTGCGTCGAGGCCCGTGGCCTCGGCGACACCGGTGAGCGTCTCGCGTACGAGCAGTACGTTCTCCGCTCTGTTGATCAGATCGAGACGGACGTTGGGTTGCCTGGCCATCTGCGTGGTGATCGCGTGTGTAACCAGCGAAGCACTACCTCGCACGGTGCCTCGCAAACGATACCGCCCGCGCAGACGTGGCTAGTTGGCGTCGTCGGAGGCCTGCGTCAAGGCCCGCAGCTGGTCCAGCGACCGGCGCAGAAGACGCGACACCTGCATCTGCGATACGCCGACGCGAGAGGCGATCTGCGTCTGGGTGAGTCCGTCGACGAAGCGCATGCTCAAGATGCGCCGCTCGCGCTCGGGGATCTGGTCGAGCACCGCCACGACCGTCGCATCGAGCTCGATCAGCTCGTAGCGGGCGTCGTCCTCGCCAACCGAATCACCGTACGTGATCGCTTCGTCGTCGGCGCCGGGTCGCGGCGCGTCGAGCGACAGCGACTCGTACGCCTGGATCGCCAGCAGCGCGTCGATCACCTGTTCTTCCTCGAATTCGAGGTAGTGGGCGAGCTGCGCCACCGTCGGAGCGTGGCCGTGCTCGTTGGCGAAGGACTCCTGGGCGTCGCGCACCTTCAGCGCACGCTCCTTGTCGCCGCGCGGGACGTGTACCGACCAGCCGGAGTCGCGGAAGTAGCGACGCATCTCGCCGAGGATCGTCGGGATCGCGAACGACGCGAACGAGGTGCCCCGCTCCGCGTCGAAGCGGTCCATCGCCTTCAGCAGGCCGAGCGCGGCAACCTGGAGCAGGTCCTCGTACGGCTCCGAGGAGCGGTCGTACCGGCGCGCCAGGCTCCGTGCGAGCGGCATGAAGCGCTCGACGAGCGCCTCTCGCGCCGCCTGGTCGCCATGCCCCTGCCAGCGCGCGAACAGCTCGCCGGGGTCATCCCCTGCAGTCGGCAAGACGCGCGATCTCGATGTGGGTGCGGCAACCGCCGTGATCTCGATCTCCTCCGTCCTCTGCGCTCCGGGTCGAAACTGCACTGGCGAAGCGTCGAATGATGTTGTACCCCATTCCCCGTCGATCATGCAAACCGCCCATACCGGCCGGTTCTCAGGTCTTTCTACCCCCGTTTCCCGGGTTTATTCATCGCGAGCCGGCGATCCGGGTAATAGTGCTGAATGCATGCAGGATTCCGCCGATGCCGCCCCTGCGGCGGGCGCGTACCCTCAGCCGGTGAGCTTGGGCGCCCGCAGCGAGGTTTCCGCAAGCACCGGCGGCGGGGGAAGCGATGCCGCGCTCGCCGTTTTCGCGCCTTCGCTCGTCTTGACGGTGACGATCGAGGCGGGCTCGGGCAGCGGGCCGGAGCTGCACCTCCACGCCGGCGGGCAGGGGCTGTGGGTCGCCCGCATGGGCAGGACGCTCGGGGCGCACGTCACCCTCTGCACCGCGCTCGGCGGCGAGTCCGGCGAAGTCATCTCGGGCCTGCTCGCGCACGAGGTCAGCGAGCTGCAGTCGGCGTCGTGCGCCGAGCCCAACGGTGCCTACGTACACGACCGGCGCGGCGGCGAGCGTGAGGCGATCGCCGAGATACCGGGCGGAGCCCTCTACCGACACGAGCTCGACGACCTCTACGGCAAGACGCTCACCGCGGCGCTGCGCAGCGGCACGTTGGTGCTCGCCGGCTCGCCCGACCGCACGATCGAAAAGGACGTGTTCCGCCGGCTTGCGGCGGATGCGCGCGCAAACGGCGTGACGGTCGTCGCCGACCTCACCGGTGGCGCCCTCGCCGGTGCGCTCGAAGCGGGCGTCGACCTGCTCAAGATCAGCGACGAAGCGCTCGCCGAGGAGCACCTGGACGCGACCTCGCTGCCGGCGGTCCTCGCCGAGCTGCACGAGCGCGGCGCGGGCAACATCATCGTCTCCCGCGCCCAGGCGGGTGCGCTCGCGCTCGTCGACGGCCGGGTCTTCGAAGTCAGCGGCCCCCGGCTGACGCCCGCCGACTACCGCGGCGCGGGCGACTCGATGACCGCCGCCGCCGCAGTGGGCATATCCCGCGGACTGTCCCCGCGCGAGTGGCTCGCGCTCGCGACCTCCGCGGGGGCGGTGAACGCCGCGCGCCACGGGCTCGGCACCGGAGAGCGCGAGGAGATCGAGGAGCTCGTCGAGCGGGTGCAGATCCGCGAGCTCTCGGAGGCACAGCTGCGATGAGCCTGCGGATCGGGGCGCGCACGCGATGAGCGAGAGGACGCCGCAGCGGCCCACCGGAGCGATCACCTCGATCGACGATCCCCCGCAGCTCATCGACGACGGGATCGTCTTCGCGAACAGGCGCGAGGCGGGTCGCCGGCTCGCGGCGCTGCTCGAGGACAGGCGCGGGGAGCGGCCGGTGGTAGTTGGGATTGCCCGCGGCGGAGTACCGGTTGCCGCCGAGGTCGCCCGTGCGCTCGATGCGCCGCTCGACGTCGCCGTGGTGCGCAAGGTCGGCGCGCCCGCGAACCCCGAGTTCGCGATCGGCGCGATCGCCGAGGGCGGGGTGCACGTCCTCAGCGCACGCGCCGTGCAGGCGCTCCATTTGTCAGAGCCCGCGCTCGCCGCGCTGGTGGCACGGGCCGAGCGGGAGCTCGCCGCGCGGCTCGATCGCTATCGCGGCGCCCGTGACCCGGTGGAGCTCACGGGACGGACCGCCATCCTCGTCGACGACGGCCTCGCCACCGGGCGCACAGCCCTGGCAGCCGTGCGCTCGCTGCGTGGGCGCGGCGCGGCACGCGTGATCCTCGCCGCGCCCGTCGCGTCCCCGGACGCGGCGGCGGCTCTGCGCGAGGAGGTCGATGCGCTCGTCTGCGTGGAGACCCCGCCCGACCTGTGGGCGGTCGGGTACTGGTACCGCGATTTCAGCCCCGCCACCGACGAGCAGGTGTCGGCGCTGCTCGCGGAGGCGGAGGGCCGCGAAGGTGCCGGCGCGGCAGCCGGAGCCCGCTCCCACCAGCCCGAAGACGTCGCGATACCGATTGCTCCCGGGCTCGCGCTCGCGGGCGAGCTCGCGCGGCCCGCCGCTGCCCGCGGGCTGGTGGCGTTTGCCCACGGCAGCGGTTCTTCGCGCACGAGCCCGAGAAACCGGGCGGTTGCTGGGGCGCTCGGCGATGCCGGGTTCGCGACGCTGCTGTTCGATCTCCTCACGCCCGGCGAGGAGGGCCGGCGCGCGAACGTGTTCGACATCTCGCTGCTTGCCGACCGCCTCGTCGCGGCGACGTCGTGGCTCGGGAGCCGTGACGACGTCGGCGCGCTGCCGCTCGGCTACTTCGGCGCGAGCACCGGAGCCGCGGCCGCGCTCGGCGCCGCGGCGAGGCTGGGCGATCGCATCGGCGCTGTCGTCTCGCGCGGCGGGCGCCCCGACCTCGCACCCGATCTCGCCGGGGTGCGCGCGCCCACGCTGCTGATCGTCGGGGGCGCAGACGAGCAGGTGCTCGAGCTCAACAGGCGCGCCCAGGCGCTGATGCGCTGTCCGGTCGAGCTCGCCGTCGTCCCCGGCGCGGGACACCTGTTCGAGGAGCCGGGCGCGCTCGAGCGGGTGAGCAGCCTGGCGATCGAGTGGTTCGCGTCGCGGCTGGCGGGAAGGTCCACCTGACGGGCGAGCCCCGGCATGCGGCGAGCATGGGCCGCGCCGGCGCGGCGAGCCTCCGTGCGCGGCGCGGCCCGGGGAGCTCGCTCAAGCGGCGGTCGGGGTGATCTTCACCGGCTCCTTCTTCTGCTCCTTCGGGAGCGGGATCGTCACCTCGACGACGCCGTTGCGAGTCTTGGCCTTGATCTTCTTGGGGTCCACGCCCGCCGGAAGCGCGACGGAGCGGGTGAACGATCCCGAACGGCGCTCGCGGCGCAGGTAATCCTTCTCCTTCTCCTCCTTGGTCTCCACGTGCTTGCCGGAGACCGTGAGGATGTCGTCCTCCACCTGGATGTCGACCTCCTCCGGCTTGATGCCCGGGACGTCGGCGTGGATCACGAGCTTGCCGTTGTCGCGCTCGACGTCGATTGCCGGCATCCACGAGCGCTCACGGTCGCCGTACAGGTCAGCGAACAGGCGGTCGAAGCGGCTGCGGAGCTCGCCGAGGTCAGCGAACGGTTCCCAGCGCGTCACTGCTTGAGGCATCGCTTCCTCCTTTCGGATTGGCTGCCTCGGAGGCTAGGTGCGCCGTCCGCGCGCGTCATCGGGGGGCTGCCGCCTCGCCGCTCCGTAGTTGCCACGCACGGGACCGCCTTCAGGTCGCGCCGTCTATCCGCCCGACAGCGCCCGCAGCGGGGTCATCCGTGTGACGCGCCAGGCGGGATAGATGCCGCCGAGCACGCCGATCGCGACGCCGACGAGCAGCCCGCGCCCCAGTCCCCAGGCCGTCACCGACGGAGACACGTACGTGTCGACGCCGAGCGCACTCACGAGCAGGCCTGCGCCGATCACGCCGAACAGCAACCCGATTGAAGCGCCGAGGACGCTCACCGCGACGCCTTCGCCCAGGATCAGCGAGGCGACCCGCACCGGAGACCAGCCCACGGTGCTGAGCAGGCCGAGCTCCGCCTGGCGTTCCATGATCGACATCGCCATCGTGTTGGCGACGCTGATTGCACCGACGATCAGCGCGATCACGACGATCACGAGGATCGCCTTCGAGATCAGCGTGCTGTTCGCGCCGGCACGCAGCGCCTGCTCGGGGTCGGTGATCACCTGCGTGCCGGGCAGCTCGCGCACGATCGCACGCCGCGCGGCTTCGGCGCGCACCCCCGGGGCGAGCTGGGCAACGACGTCGGTGACCTCGCCGGAGCGATTGGCGATCTGCTGTGCGGTGCTCAGCGCGAGCACCGCGCCTGCGTCCTCGAACAGGATCCCGGAGTGGTAGATGCCCGCCACGCGCAGCCGCCTACCCTGCACGTCGAGGGTCGAACCGGGCGCGAGATGCCGGCGCGCCGCGAGGCGGTCGCCGACGAGCGCTTCGCCGGGCGTCTTCGGCTGAGCTCCTGCTGTGAGCACGAGGCGGCGGGTGAAGAAGCCGCCCGGATCGGCGCCGAACACGATCGCCGACGGTTCTCCACGCACGCCTTCCACGATCAGCAGCAGCGGCGTGGCCCGTGATACCTGCGGCAGAGCCGCCACCCGGTGGACGCTCGAGGTGGGCAGCAGTGAGGCGGTGGGGTCGGCGACGTTCGCCTGGAAGACGCCGAGGTCGGACCCGCCGAGGTGCACGAAGCCCGCTGCCGTCTCCTTCAGCCCCTGCGTGAAAGAGAGCAGTGCGACGATCATCGCGACGCCCACCGCGATCCCGGAGGCGGTGAGCAACGTGCGCGTCTTTCGGCGCAGGAGGTTGGTGGCTACGATCGCGACCATCGTGCGATGCCGCCCTCACCGGCCACCGTACGCCACCCCGGAGTCGGCGAGCGTCCCGTCGACCAGGCTCACCGTGCGGTCCGCACGCGCGCCGACGCTGGGGTCATAGCTCACCACGAGCAGCGTCATCCCGAAGCGGTCGCGCAGCCGGAAGAGGAGGTCGAGCACGCGCTCGGACGTCGCCGAGTCGAGCGCGCCGGTCGGCTCGTCCGCGAGCAGCAGCCGCGGCTGGTTGGCGAGGGCACGGGCCACCGCCACGCGCTGGCTCTCGCCTCCCGACAGCTCCGACGGGAGGTGCTCGGCGCGGTCCGCGAGGCCGACCTCCTCGAGCAGCGCGAGCGCTCGCCGGCGCCGCTCCTCGCGGTGCACGCGCGCCCCGATCAGCGGCACTTCCACGTTCGCGCGCGCCGACAGGGCGCCCAGCAGCAGGTGGCGCTGGAACACGAAGCCCACCTCCTCGCGCCGTGCCCGCGAGGGGTCGGACGCCCTCCACAGCGGCCTGCCGTCGATCAGGACACGGCCGCTGTCGGGCTGCTCGAGCCCCCCGATCAGCGCGAGCAGCGTGGTCTTGCCCGACCCCGAGCGGCCGGTGATCGCCACCGCCTCGCCGGGATCGGCGTGCAGCGAGACATCCTTCAGCGCGCTGATACGGCCGAACGACTTGCTCGCCCGCTCGACTTCCACCTCGGCGCCCGCCGGCGCGCTCACCTGCCCACCACAACGGGGTAGTCGAGGTTGAGCGTGCGCCCTGCGGCGCGCACCACCGCGCGGAACGTGAGCGGGTAGCCGACGGCGGAGTCCGGCCACACGACGATGTCCGAGAAGTGTCCCCGGAAGCGGTAGTGGGACCTGCGCGCAACCACTGCCCCGGAGAGCAGGAACTGGTAGGACACGCTCGCCTGCGCCGGCCTGCCCGCGCTCGTGACGATGAAGCGGAGCGGCCACGGCCGGTTGGCGCGCGGGGTATGCGTGGTCGCGTGCATGGCTGCGCTCACGCCGCCCGCGGCTGCCACCACGGCGCCAGTGCTTGCGGCGGCCGACGAGGCTTGAGGGGTTGTGGCCGTCGTTGCGCTCTTGGTGCCACCGCGAGACCCTCCTCCTCCGCACCCGCCTGCGAGCGCCGCGCCCAAGAGCACTGCGGCGATACCGGCGCGCGCGAAGTGCCTCACATCGAAGACCGTAGCCCCTTGTGCGGCGGGCCGGCGATCTATCGCCGGCTCAGGCGGCCACGGCGCTGCAGGTCTCGAATGCGCTCGAGCAGCCGGGCGTTCTCACGCCGCAGCGCGGCAGCCTCTCGGCGGGCGACGACGAGCTCGTGCGCGAACACCGGCACGACCGTGCGCAGGTTCTCGACTCGCTCCTCCACGCGACCTGTCCCGGCGACGGCTCCTTCCGGGATGCGCCGGCGCCCTCGGTCCGGTGGCGTCGGCGCGCGCGGGGTGTCGCGCGGACGCCTCGGCTCGGCTGCTGTCACGCCTCTCATCGCCCCTCCTGCGCTGCGAGTTTCTCTTCGCTCGCATCCTTCCCGCACCGACACGCGCTGCCATCCGTCGCGGGCACTGAGCGCGATCGGGGGATATCCACATGTGCCGCCGATGCTCGCGGTCGGCGAGCACGGACACGCAGACCTCGTCCGGCCTCAGTCGATGCCCTCGCGTTCGCGCGCGCCCTCGAGCAGGACGCGCCGCTCGGCGGCGGCGACGAGCCGCCTCGTGCGGTCGAGGGCATCCACGCTCACCGAGACGTCCTCCTTGCTGAGCTCGGAGAACGGCTTGATGATTGCTGTGGTGGAAGTCGTCGTCGGGATTGCGCAACGATTGCCTGCGCGTCGCTCTGTGGCATCCGTGACGATCCGCCGAGCGGAGGTCCCGATACCGGGCGGCGCCTGCGGGATTCCACGGATGCAGGGATGGGCGTCCGCAACGACGCTCCACGGCACACGGCTCGTCTGAGAGCGCGATGAACTCGTCCACCGCCAACACCGACTCCGGCGCGCCGCGTGGCCGCCGCAGCGAGGGGCAGCTCCGGGCGCTGAGGGACCCCGCCACCTACGGCGGACGCGACCCGGTGATCGTCCACGAGACCCACGCCTCGCGCGTCTACGTGTGCGGCAGCCGCGCCTACAAGGTCAAGAAGCCAGTGGCGTTCGGCTTCCTCGACTACAGCACGCTCGCGCTGCGTCGCGCAGCTTGCCTTGAGGAGGTGCGGGTCAACGCCGAGCTCGCCCCCGACATCTACCTCGGCGTGCGCGCGATCGTGCCCGCGGGCGAAGGCGTCCGGCTGCTCGACGTGGACGCGCCGCAGGCGATCGAGTACGCCGTCGAGATGAGGACGTTCAGCGACGGCGACACGCTGAAGGGCCTGATCGCGGCGGGTGCCCTCGGGCGCGAGGACGTCGCGGCGGTCGCTCGGCTGGTGGCGCGCTTCCACGAGCGCGCGAGCCCGGCGGATGGTGGAGATGCGGCGCACGTAGAGGCGCTGTGGTCGCAGAACCTCGCCGAGCTGGAGGAGGCCGCCACGTCCCTGGGGCAGCGCTGGGACGTCCGGGGTGTGCGCGCGTTCGCGGATGCCTTCCTCACGGGCGACGCAGAGGAGATGGGCGAGCGCGTCGCACGCGGCCTCGTCCGCGACGGGCACGGCGACCTGCGCTGCGAGCACGTGCTCGTGCGACCCCGGGTACGGGTGGTGGACCGCGTCGAGTTCGACCCCGCTCTGCGCCGCACCGACATCGCCTGCGACCTCGCCTTCCTGACGATGGACCTCGAGGCGCTCGGCGAGCCCGCCTCTGCGGGCGAGCTGCTCGACGTCTACCGCGCGCATGGGCCGGACCCCGGCAGCGACGAGCTGATCGCGTTCTACGCCGCCCATCGCGCGCTCGTGCGCGCGAAGGTCGAGCTCCTGACTGCGGGCGAGCTTGAGGGACCCGCTCGAGGGGAGCGAGTGGATCGGGCGCAGATGCTCTGGGAGCTTGCGGAGGGCCTGCGCTGGCGCGCGCGGGGTCCTCTGGCGCTCGTCGTGTGCGGGCCCGCCGCCTCGGGCAAGTCGACGCTCGCAGCAGCCCTCGCCGGCAGCGCGAAGCTCGCGGTCGTCTCCTCGGATGCGCTGCGCAGGGCCGCAGCCGGGGTGCCTCCCGGCGAGCGGGCGGCGCCCGAGCTCTACGGCGAGCAGGCGCTGCGCGACACGTACGAGCTCCTCGCACGCGAGGCGCGCAGCGCCCTCGACGGCGGCCGCGGAGTCGTCGTCGATGCGACGTGCCACTCTCGCGAGCAGCGTGCGCCGCTGCTCGCCGCGCTGCAGCGACAGGATCGGGCGGAGCTGCTCGTGGTGCGCTGCGAGGTGCCCCTCGAGGTGGCCCTCGAGCGGGCGGCGCGGCGGACGGCGGACCCGGCACGGCTCTCGGACGCCACCGAGAGGGTCGTGCGCAGCCACTATCGCGAGTTCGAGCCGATCGACGAGGTCTCCACGGAGCACTCGGTCGTCGTGGACACGATCGCGCCGATGCGAGATCAGATGGCGGAGGTGGCGGCGGCCGCCGATCGCCTGCTGGCTGCCCGCGGAGCGCGCGGTCCCCGCTCGCACCCGGCGGTGTAGCGTCCGGCTCGATGAGCGCGACGGCGGACACGCCCGATCGCGGGTACCCCCACGCCTACGAGGTCGACGTGGCGCTGCGCGACGGCTCGACCCTGCATGTCAGGCCGGTGAGGGCCGATGACCGTCGCGCCGTCGAGGACTTCCTGCAGTCGGTGTCGCCGGATTCGATCGCGTTCCGCTTCTTCGGCGCGGCGGATCTCGACTCGGTGGCGAGGTGGTTCACCGACGTCGACTACGCCGACCGCTACGCGCTCGTCGCCTCCACCGGGCCGGACGGCGAGATCGTCGGCCACGGCGCGTACGTGCGGATCGACGAGTTGCGGGCGGAAGTCGCCTTCCTGATCGCCGATCCGTGGCAGGGGCGCGGGATTGCGACGATCATGCTGCTGCACCTCGCTGCCGCCGCCGACGAACGCGGCATCACCTCGTTCATCGCAAGCGTGCTTCCTCACAACGAGCGGATGCTCAAGGTGTTCAGCGAGAGCGGATTCTCGGTCAAGAGCCGCACCGAGGAAGGCGTCGTGGAGATCGAGCTGCCCACCTCGCTCTCCGCGGCCGCTCGGGAACGCGTCGAACAGCGTGACCAGACCGCCGCGATTGCGGCAATGAAGAGCTTCCTCGAGCCGGGCGTCGTGGCGGTGGTGGGTGCGTCGCGCAGGCGGGGGACGGTGGGCGGGGAGATCCTCCACAACATCCTTTCGAGCGGCTTCACGGGTGCCGTCTACCCGGTCAACCCGTCGGCGAACACGGTGCAGGCGGTACACGCCTATCCCACCGTCGGCGAGGTGCCCGAGCGCGTCGACCTCGCCGTGATCGCCGTGCCCGCAGCGAGCGTGTCCGAGGTGGCGCGCGAATGCTCCGCGGCGGGCGTCCGTGGGCTGCTGGTGGTCTCGGCTGGCTTCGCCGAGGCGGGCCCGGAGGGCGTGCGCCGCCAGGAGGAGCTGCTCGAGGTGTGCCGTGCGGGAGGCATGCGGCTGATCGGCCCCAACTGCCTCGGGGAGCTGAACACGGCTGACACCGTGCGCCTCGACGCCACGTTCGCCGCGAGGCAGCCGCTGCCCGGGCGCGTGGGGTTCCTGTCGCAGAGCGGCGGCCTGGGCATCGCGATGATCGAGGCGGCGGGGCGGCTGCGCGTCGGCCTCTCCTCGTTCGTGTCGGTGGGGAACAAGGCCGACATCTCGGGCAACGACCTGCTCCAGTACTGGGAAGGCGATCCGCACACGGACGTCGCGCTGCTGTACCTGGAGTCGTTCGGCAACCCGCGGCGCTTCGCGCGGATCGCGCCGAGGGTGAGCGCGGTGAAGCCGATCGTGGCGGTGAAGAGCGGCCGCACCGCTGCCGGCGCGCGCGCGGGCGCCTCGCACACCGGGGCGATCGTGTCGGCCTCCGACGTCACCGTCGACGCCCTGTTCCGCCAGGCGGGGGTGATCCGCACCGACACCATGCACGAGCTCTTCGACGTCGCCGCCCTGCTCAGCTCACAACCCGTCCCGGCCGGAGAGCGCGTGGCGATCGTGACGAACGCCGGGGGGCCGGGGATCCTCTGCGCGGACGCCTGCCAGGCGGGCGGCCTGGACGTTGTCGCGCTGCCGGAGCCGGTGCGCCGCCGGCTCGAGGAGTTCCTCTCGCCGGAGGCCTCGCTCGGCAACCCCGTGGACATGATCGCCACAGCGACGGCCGAGCAGTACCGGATGACGGTGGAGGTGCTCGCCGAGGCGAGCGTGTGCGACGCGATCCTCGTGCTGTTCGTCCCGCCCGTCGTCACCGAGGCCCACGACGTGGCAGAGGGGATCCGCGCGGCGGCGGACGCTGAGGCGCGCCCGCGCGGCGTCACGGTTGCAGCGGTCTTCATGAGCGGCGACGACGCGCCGTCCGAGCTCGGGGGGGACGACGAGCGCGTGCCCGCCTTCGACTTCCCCGAGGATGCCGCACGGGCACTCGCACACGCGAGTCGCTATGCGCGCTGGCGCGCGCGGCCGAAAGGGCGGATCGTGCAGCCTGCGGACTGCCGGCCCGCCGAGGCGGCGGCGATCATCGCGCAGGCGCTCGCGGCGGGCGAAGAGTGGATCGGCCCCGCCCAGCTCGCGGGGCTGTTCGCCGCCTACGCGCTGCCCCTGATCCCGACGATCGTCGCCTCCGATGCACGCGCCGCGGTGCAGGCCGCCGCCGAGCTCGGCGGCCCGGTGGCGCTGAAGGCGCTCGCCACCGGCCTCCTCCACAAGACGGACGCCGGCGGCGTGGTGCTGGGGCTCGAGGGACCGCGAGCGGTGCGCGCCGGCGTGCGCCAGATCGAGGTCGCCGTGCGCGCCGCGGGGCACGAGCTCGAGGGGCTCGTCGTGCAGCCGATGGCTCGGGAGGGCATCGAGCTGCTGATGGGCATCGTCCACGACGAGAGCTTTGGTCCCGTCATCGCCTGCGGAGCCGGCGGCACCCGCGCGGAGCTGCTCGGGGACGTGGCGGTGCGCATCACCCCGCTCACGGATCTCGACGTGCGCGAGATGCTCCGCTCGCTGCGCACCTTCCCCCTGCTCGAGGGCTACCGGGGCGCGCCCGCCGCCGACGTCCCCGCGCTCGAGGACGTGCTGCTGCGCCTGAGCGCGATGGTGGAGGCGCATCCGGAGATCGCCGAGCTCGACGCCAACCCGGTCATCGCCTCGCCGGACGGTGCCGCGATCGTCGACGCGCGGGTGCGTCTGGCGGCGGCGCCACCGCGATCGCCCCAACCGTCGCTGTGAGCGTGTGCCGAATCCAGCTCCTCCGATCGTGCCGAGCGCTCTGCGCCTTGCGCGACGCCTCGCGCAGCAGGAGAATGCGCGGGGATGCCTGATGCGGTCCACACGGTGCAGCGCGCGGGGCTCGAGGAGCTGTTCGCCGCGCTCCGCCGGCGCGGCTACACGATCGTCGGACCGACGGTGCGCGACGGCGCCATCGTCTACGAGGAGATCGAGGGCTGCGCCGACCTGCCGGCGGGATGGACAGACGAGCAGGACGGCGGTCACTACCGGCTGCGCCGCCGCGAGGACGAGGCTCTGTTCGGCTACAACGTCGGGCCCCACTCGTGGAAGCGCTACCAGCTCCCGCCCGAGACGCGCCTTTGGCGGGCGAAGCGCGCTCCCGACGGTGCGCTCGGCGACCTCGAGCAGCAGCCGCGCCAGACGCCGCGATACGCATTCGTGGGCGCGCGATCGTGCGAGCTGCACGCGATGGGCGTGCTCGACCGCGTCTTGCTCGGCTCCGGACGCGGCCGCTCCGATGCGAGCGAGACTCCGTTCGTGCTCGCCGTCCAGTGCGCCGAGGCGGGAGGCACCTGCTTCTGCGTCTCGATGGGCACGGGGCCGACGGCGGAGTCGGGCTTCGACATCGCGCTCACGGAGGTGCTCGACGGCGCCGAGCACTACTTCGTGCTCGAGGTGGGCAGCGAGCGCGGCGCGGAGGTCCTCGCCGAGCTCCCGCACCAGCCCGCCGCGGACGGCGAGCGGCAGGCCGCCGCGGACGCCCACGCCCGCGCCGCCTCGCAGATGGGCCGCGAGCTCGACAGCGGCGACATCCGCGAGCTGCTCTACCGCAACTACGAGCATCCGCGCTGGGAGCAGGTGGCCGATCGCTGCCTGTCGTGCGGCAACTGCACGATGGTCTGCCCCACCTGCTTCTGCACGACGGTGGAGGACACCACCGACCTCGCGGGCGAGTCGGTCGAGCGCCATCAGCGCTGGGACTCGTGCTTCACCGTCGACTACTCGCACATCCACGGCGGCGCCGTGCGCGGGACGACGCGCTCGCGCTATCGCCAGTGGATGACCCACAAGCTCGCCACCTGGATCGATCAGTTCGGCACGTCCGGCTGCGTCGGCTGTGGGCGCTGCATCACCTGGTGCCCGGTGGGCATCGACATCACCGAGGAGGCGCGGGCGATACGCGCGGACGACGGCCTGCGCGCGGGGGGCGAGGGAGCGGCGCCCGCGGCCGCAAAGAGCAGGGGCACGGGCTGAGATGCGCACGCTCGAGGACCTGATCGGTGCGTCCCCCGTCTTCGCGGGCCTCGAGCCGCGCTTCCTCGAGTTGATCGCCGGCTGCGCGCGCAATGAAGGGTTCGACGCCGGCGCGCGGATCTTCACCGAGGGCTCTGCGGCGGACCGCTTCTACCTGATCCGCGAGGGCGCGATCGCACTCGAGGTGGAAGCGCCCGGGCGGGGCGCCCTCGTTCTGGAGACGCTCCAGGGAGGCGAGGTGGTGGGTTGGTCCTGGCTGTTCGAGCCCTACCGCTGGCAGTTCGACGGGCGCGCGGTCTCCGACACGCGCGTCGTGGGGTTCGACGGCGCCTGCCTGCGGGGAAAGTGCGAGGCCGACCACGAGCTCGGCTACCAGCTGATGGGCCGCTTCGCGGCGAGCGTGATCGACCGGCTGCAGGCCACCCGCCTGCAGCTCCTCGACGTATATGGCCATGCCGGCGTCGCCTGAGGCTGTGCCCGCGCCGGCGGCGGCAATGGTGCCGGAGCCGTTCGCGATCCGCGCACGCCACCAGGAGACGGCGGACACGTGGACGATCGAGCTCGAGCCTCGCGGGGGCGCGGGGCTGCCCTTCGCGCCGGGGCAGTTCACGATGCTGTCGGCGTTCGGCGCCGGCGAGGTGCCGATCTCGATCAGCGGCGACCCCGGCGAGGAGGGGCCGCTCGCGCACACGGTACGCGCGGTGGGCCTCGCGACGAGCGCCATCTGCGCTGCGCAGGCGGGCACCGTGCTGGGAGTGCGGGGACCCTTCGGCCGGCCGTGGCCGGTGGCGGAGGTCGAGGGGGGCGACGTGCTCGTGGTGGCGGGCGGCATCGGCCTTGCGCCGCTGCGGCCCGCGATCCTCGCGCTGCTCGCGCGCCGCGCGCGCTACGGGCGGCTCGTCCTTCTCTACGGCGGGCGCTCTCCCGACCAGCTCCTGTACGGGGAGGAGCTCGAGTCGTGGCGTGAGCGGGGGCTCGAAGTGGAGGTGACGGTGGACAGCGCCGGACCCGAGTGGCTCGGCCACGTCGGAGTGGTCCCGCGCCTCATACAGCGCGTCGAGTTCGACCCGGCCGCCGCGGCGCTGCTGTGCGGGCCCGAGGTGATGATGCGCTTCGCCGCCGCCGCGCTCGAGCGGGCGGGCATCGGCGCCGATCGCGTGTACGTGTCGATGGAGCGCAACATGCAATGCGGGATCGGGCTGTGCGGCCACTGCCAGCTCGGGCCGACGCTGATCTGCCGCGACGGCCCCGTCTACCGATGGAGCGAGCTCGAGCCGTGGCTCGCGATCCGCGAGCTGTGAGCGCGCCGGTCGACATGCCCACGCTGGCGGTGTGGAAGTTCGCCTCCTGCGACGGTTGCCAGCTGAGCCTGCTGGACCTCGAGGACGAGCTGCTGCTGCTCGCCGAGCGGCTGCGGATCGCCTACTTCCTGGAGGCGAGCAGCGCCACGGTCGAGGGCCCCTACGACATCTCGCTGGTCGAGGGATCGATCACGACCGCGCACGACGCCGAGCGGATCCGCGAGGTGCGGCGCAGCTCGAGGGTGCTCATCACGATCGGCGCGTGTGCCACCGCCGGCGGGGTCCAGGCGCTGCGCAACTTCGCCGACATCGAGGACTTCACCGCCGCCGTGTACGCGACCCCCGAGTACATCAGCACGCTCGCCACCTCCACGCCCATCAGCGCGCACGTCCCGGTCGACTTCGAGCTCAACGGCTGCCCGATCAACAAGCGCCAGCTGCTCGAGGTGATCAGCGCGCACCTGCTGGGCAGGCGCCCGCGCGTGCGTGCGCACAGCGTGTGCGTCGAGTGCAAGCGTCGCGGAACCGTGTGCGTGACGGTCGCCCACGGCACCCCCTGCCTCGGCCCCGTCACGCACGCCGGCTGCGGCGCCATCTGCCCGGCCTACGACCGCGGCTGCTATGGCTGCTACGGCCCGATGGAGGCCCCCAACACGAGTGCCCTGAGCGAGCGCATGGCTCAGCTCGGAAGCGAGGAGGCGGACATCGTGCGCGTGTACCGCACGTTCCAGGCGGACGCACCGCCGTTCCGGCGGGCAGCCGAGCGCGCACGCGCGGGCGGCGGGGGCGAGCGGTGAGCGACTCCGGCGCGCGCGCCACACGGATACTGCGCACCGACTATCTCGCGCGCGTGGAGGGGGAGGGCGCGATGTACGTACGCCTCGACGGGCGCGAGGTGGCGGAGGTGAAGCTGCGCATCTACGAGCCGCCGCGCTTCTTCGAGGCGCTGCTGCGCGGGCGCGCCTTCACCGAGGCGCCCGACATCACCGCGAGGATCTGCGGAATCTGCCCGATCGCCTACCAGATCAGCTCGGTGCGGGCGATGGAGGACGCGTGCGGCGTTGCGCTCGACAGCGGTCCGCTGCGCGATCTGCGCAGGCTCATCTACTGCGGCGAGTGGATCGAGAGCCACAGCCTGCACGTGTACATGCTCCACGCGCCCGACTTCCTCGGCTACTCGGGCGCCGTGGAGATGGCGCGCGACCACCGCGAGATCGTCGAACAGGGCCTTCAGATGAAGAAGGCGGGCAACGCGCTGATGGCGCTCGTCGGGGGCAGGGAGGTGCATCCGATCAACGTGCGCGTCGGCGGCTTCTATCGCGCCCCCTCGCGCCCGCAGCTCCTGGGCCTCGTGGAGGAGCTCGAGCGTGCGCGTGAGACGGCGCTGCGAACCGTCGCGTGGGCGGCGGAGCTGCCGTTCCCCGACGTCGAGCGCGCGCCCGCGCTGCTGGCGCTCGCGGAGCCCGGCGCCTACGCCATCGACCTGGGGCGCATCGCCTCCGACGGCGGGCTCGACGCGGCGCCGTCGGAATTCGACGCGCAGGTGGTGGAGGAGCACGTCGAGCACTCCAACGCCCTGCAGGCACGGATGCGCGACGGCAGCACCTACCTGACGGGGCCGCTCGCGCGCTACGCGCTGTCGTCGGGCTCACTGGGCGAGGCAGCCGCCGGCGCCGCGCGCGCTGCGGGGCTCGACGAGCGCTGCCGCAACCCCTTCCGCAGCATCGTCGTGCGCGCGGTTGAGCTCGTGCAGGCGTGCGAGGAGGCGCTCGCGATCATCGCCGCCTACGAGGAGCCCGATGCGCCCGCCGTCGAGGTGGTTCCGCGAAGGGCCGTAGGGCACGGCGCGAGCGAGGCGCCTCGCGGCCTGCTCTACCACCGCTACGAGATCGACGACGACGGCAGCATCCTCGACGCGCGCATCGTGCCGCCCACCTCGCAGAACCAGCTGGCGATCGAGGAGGACCTGCGCGCGGTCGTCGAAGACGGGGTCGACCTCCCCGACGAGCAGCTGTCCCTGCGCTGCGAGCAGGCGATCCGCAACCACGACCCCTGCATCTCCTGCGCGACCCATTTCCTGTCGCTCACCGTCGACCGTGGCTGAGGCGCCGCCGCGCGAGGATCCCGCCGCGAGCGAGACGCCCGCGCGCGTGGTGGTAGTCGGCGTCGGCAACAGCCTGCGCGGCGACGACGCCGCGGGCCTCGCGGCCGTGCGTGCGCTGCGCGAGCGCCTGAGCGGGGCGCGCTGCGCGTGGCTCGTCCTTCTTGAGCACGAGCGCGAGACGCTCGGACTGATCGAGCTGTGGTCGGGCGCGGCTGCGGTGCTGCTCGTAGACGCCGTCCGCTCGGGAGCCCCACCGGGAACGGTCCACCGCGTGGACGCCTCGCAGGCGCCGGTGCCCGAGCGGCTGCAGAGCTCCTCCTCCACCCACGCGATAGGGGTGGCGGAGGCGATCGAGCTCGCGCGCACGCTCGGCCGCCTTCCCGCGCAGGCGGTTCTCTACGGCGTCGAGGGTCGCGACTTCGCCGCGGGTGAAGGGCTCTCAGACCCCGTCCGCGCGGCCGTCGCGGGGCTCGTCGAGGAGCTCGTGGCCGAGGCGCGAAGGCTCTCCGGGCTCGAGCACCTCGATCCAGTCGAGTGACAGCTCCTCGCCCGCGATCACGTCCGAGTCCACGTCCCCGCAGCGCGGGCAGCGGAACAGCAGCTCGCCGTCGGTGGGCGACCATTCGTGCGAGCGGGCGCAGCGCAGCCGCAGCGGCACGCGCTCGCAGTCGAGGACGGCGCCCTCGCAGGGTGTGCCCCGCGCGGCTATCTCGAAGCACCAGGCGAGCGTCTCCGGCACGACCTGGCGCAGCACGCCCGCGCGCACGGACAGGCGCACGATGCGCCGACCCTCGCTGCGCGCGCTCGCGGCATCGATGAGCGAGCGGCTGATCGAGAGCTCGTGCATCGGCGCTACGCAGGCGCTGGGGCGGGCACGCTGCGCACGCGCTCAGCAGATCCTCGGCAGCGGATCGCCGGCCAGCAGATCCATCACGCGCCGCCCTCCGAACGCCGTGTCCACGAGCACCATGCCGGGCGGCTCCGCCACGACCTCGCCGATGTCCGCCGCGCGCTCGCAGCCTCCCACCGCGCGCAGCGCCGCAAGCGCCCGATCTGCCGCCCCGGGCGCGACGAACGCCACGAGCCGGCCCTCGTTTGCGACGTACATGGGATCGATCCCGAGCAGCTCCGCGGCGCCCGCAACCGCCGGCTGGACGGGGACATCCTCCTCGCGCACCACCACGCCCACGTCCGAGGCGCGCGCGAGCTCGTTGAGCGCCGACGCGACGCCGCCGCGGGTGGCGTCGCGCAGGCAGTGAAGCTCGCCGCCCGCCGCGTCGAGCAGCCGGTCCACCGCCGGCCACAGCGAGCGCGTGTCCGAGCGGATGTCGGCCTCGAGTGCGAATTCTCCCCGGGCGAGCATCACCGCCATCCCGTGTTCGCCCACCGGCCCCGACACGAGCACGTGGTCTCCGGGGCACAGGGCGGATGGTGCAAGCCGGGCGCGCTCGTCGACGATGCCGAGCCCCGTCGTCGAGATGAACATCTCGTCGGCGTGCCCGCGCTCCACCACCTTCGTGTCGCCGGCGATCACGGACACCCCCGCGCTCCTCGCCGCCCCCGCGACGGCGTCGAGCTCGCGGCGCAGCTCGTCCGCGTCGAGACCCTCCTCGAGCACGAGCGAGAGCGTCAGCGCGAGCGGCCGCGCGCCGCTCACCGCGAGGTCGTTGACCGTTCCGTTGACGGCGAGCTCGCCGATCGAGCCGCCCGGGAAGCGGATCGGCCTCACGACGAAGCTGTCGCTCGTGAGCGCCAGCGCCGTTCCGTTCACCTCCAGGCCGCCCGCGTCCGCAAGCCGCTCGAGCTCCTCTCCTCCGAGCGCCGGAAGCACCAGGCCCTCGATCAACGACTGCGACGCCTTCCCACCCGCTCCGTGCGCCATCGTGATCCGCTCGTCGCGGAAGCGCGCCCGCCGCGAGCGCGCGCGCTGCACGATCCCGAGCACCCGCTGCTCACGCGTCGCATCGCTCACACCGCCACCTCCGGCTCGCGTGCGAAGCGCGCATACGTGTAGTAGGCGGCGCACGCCCCCTCCGGCGACACCATGCACGTGCCGATCGGCTGCTCCGGGGTGCACGCGGTGCCGAACACCTTGCACTCCCACGGCTTGATCGCGCCCTTGAGCACCTCGCCGCACTGGCACGCCTTGGGATCGGCGACACGGACACCCGGCAGATCGAAGCGCCGCTCGGCGTCGAGCTCGGCGTAGGCCTGGGAGAGGCGCAGGCCGCTGTGGGAGATGAAGCCGAGCCCGCGCCACTCGAACTGGGGGCGCACCTCGAATACCTCCGCCATCACCTGCAGGGCGGTGTCGTTCCCCTCCCACGGCACGACGCGCGCGTACTGGTTCTCGACCTCGCATCTCCCCTCCGCCAGCTGACGCAGGATCATCTGGATCGACTGCAGCACGTCGAGTGGCTCGAACCCGGAGATGACGAGCGGGCGTCCGTGCTCGCGGGGCACGAACTCGAAGGGCCGCGCGCCGACAACCGTGCACACGTGCCCGGGCCCGATGAAGCCGTCGATCTCGAACGCGGGCGAGCGCAGCAGCGCTTGCAGCGGCGGCACGATCGTGACGTGGTTGCACACGCAGGAGAAGTTCGCGACCCCCTCGGCCTTCGCCCGCCGCAGCGTGAGCGCCGTCGAGGGCGCCGTGGTCTCGAAGCCGATCGCGAAGAACACCACCTCGCGGTCGGGGTTGGTGCGAGCGAGCGCGAGTGCGTCGAGCGGCGAATACACCATGCGCACGTCCGCGCCCTGTGCCTTCGCCTCGAGCAGGCTGCCGGCGGACCCGGGCACGCGCATCATGTCGCCGAAGCAGGTGAGGATCACCTCCGGTCGGCGTGCGAGCGCGAGCGCGTCGTCGACGCGGCCCATCGGCAGCACGCACACCGGGCAGCCGGGACCGTGGACGAGCTCCACCGAGTCCGGCAGCACGCCGTCGAGGCCGTAGCGGTAGATCGAGTGCGTGTGCCCGCCGCAGACCTCCATCAGCTTGTAGCGGCGCCCGTCGCTCGCGAGCGCTGCGATCTCGGCGCTGAGCGCCCGTCCGAGCCCGCCGTCGCGGAACTCTCGCGCGAACCTCATGCGCTCGCGCCCGCCGCGCGCGCGAGCGCGGTGCCGGCGTGGACGAGCACCTCATCGCCCGGCGTCAGCGCGCCGAGCAGGGCGGTGTCGACTTCCACCGCGCTCCCGTCCGCGGCGGCGCAGCGCGCGAGCTGTGAGCGCTCGTCGAACGACAGCACGCGCATCGTCACCGCCACGTCGCCGCACGTCTGGCAGCGCTCTGCGTGGCTGTGCCCGTGCTCGCTCATCCGGCTGCGCTCGCCCTCAGCTCCTCGAGCTCTTCCTCGTACGCCGCGCCCATCTGCTCGAGCAGCTCGAGCGTCGCCGCGGCCTCCGCCTCGTCGATCTGCGAGATCGCGAAGCCGACGTGCACGAGCACCCACCGCCCGCTCAGCGCGTCGAGGTCCTCGACGCCGAGCAGCCCCACGTTCACCACCCGCCCGACGCCCGCCACCTCGACGCGCGCGAGCTGGTCGGACTCGTCAACGATCTCCATCACCAGCCCTGGGATCGCCAGGCACACGCCCGCCTACCTCCTGTTCGTGGGGCGCGCGTGGTCTATCAGCTGCCGTCCGTGCCCGCAACTGCGTCGGCGGCTAGTCGAGCTGGATCGCCCGCATCGTGTGCTCGTCGGGCAGCTTCTCGAGGATCCCACGAAGCACCTCGCGCTCTTCTGCCTGCCCGCGCTGCAGGTCGTTGAGCAGCAGTTTCACGGCGCTGTAGGTGATCTTCATCTGCGGTGGGGTCAGGGAGACGGTGAGCGTGTGGCCCTCGGGCGGGGGCGAGTCGAGCTCCGCGAGCACCTCGCGCGCGAGCCCGCGGATGCCCTGCTCGTGCGCCTCATCGACGATCAGCAGGCGCAGCGCACTCGCCGCAACCGGCACCTCGCGGTCGTCGAGGAAGAGGTGATAGGGGGGCTCGTCCTCGGGCGCGGCGTCACTCACGTGGCCTCCGTCTCCTTGGAGACCCCTTTGCGCCGGCGCGTGGCGCGCGCGATCCTGCCGCCCGCCGCCCCGATCAGCATCCCGAAGATCGCGGTGATCACCGCGAGGAACGGCGGGAAGCTCCCGAGCGACACTTTTGCTTCGGTCCCCGCGATCGCGTGCGCGATGAGCAGCGAGGTGCCATAGATCGCGCCGCCCACCACTCCCCGGTCGGCGCCGCCCCAGCCGTCTTCGTGCTCGAACCCGGCGAGGAACCCGCCGATGCCCGCCACCGCTGCGATCGCCCAGTAGCCCGCGGTGGTGACGCCGATGAGGATGCCGGCGACCGCGCCGATGATCGCCGGGATCACCCCGCCGAGCAGGATCTGCTGCGAGCGCGGCCGGTCGCGGAAAAGCGTTGGTTCGTGCATCTGCCCTGTTACTCCTCCCGTTGGAGGCACAGGCTACCGCTTCGCCCCGCGCGTTGAGCGGGCATCGCGACGGGTTTGCGGCGAGCACGCAGCGGCGCCGGGGCATGCCTAAGCTTCGCCTGCCGTGGAGCCAGAGCCGACGTCCCTCCGCCTCTCGGTCCTCGACCAGTCGCCGGTCGCGCAGGGCGGCTCCGGAGCGCAGGCGCTGCGCAACACGCTCGACCTCGCCCAGCTCGCCGACGAGCTCGGCTACCACCGCTACTGGCTCGCCGAGCACCACGGCGGCCCGATGCTCGCCGGCCCCAGCCCCGAGGCCCTGATCGGCCCCGTGGCGGCCGTGACGAGGCGGATCCGCGTGGGCAGCGGCGGGGTGATGCTCCCCCACTACAGCCCGTTCAAGGTGGCGGAGACGTTCAGCCTGCTCGCGGGGCTGTTCCCCGGCCGCATCGACCTCGCGCTGGGGCGCGCCGCCGGAACCGACCCGCTGACGACGTTCGCGCTGCAGCGCGACCGCCGCACAGCGGCCCCGGACGACTTCCCCGAGCAGCTCGCGGAGCTGCTCGCCTACCTCGACGGCAGGGTCCCGCCGGAGCACCCGTTCGCGCGGCTCGCCGAGACGCTGCCCGGCCGTCCCGAGCGCCCGGAGACGTGGCTGCTCGGCTCCTCGCACCAGAGCGCGGTGTGGGCGGGCGAACTCGGGATGCCGTACGCGTTCGCCGACTTCATCAACCCCGAGGGTGCCGAGATCGCCGCGCTCTACCGCGAGCGCTTCGCCGCGCGCTGGGAGGGAGAGCGCGAGCCGCGCACGGCGGTGGGCGTGTGGGTGATCTGCGCCGAGCGGGCCGAGGAGGCGCAGCGGATCGCCGCGAGCGGGCGGATGGCGTTCACGCTGCTGCGCCGCGGGCAGCTCGTGGCGGTGCCGCCGCCGGAGGAGGCCGAACGCTTCCTCGCAGAGGATGCGAGGCGCCGCGCCGAGGACGCGGACGGCCGCGATGCGTCTCCGGGGCAGCCGGCGCCGGGGCGTCCGCGGCGTCGCACGGTCGTCGGCGAGCCCGCCGAGGTGCGCCGAGGGGTGCTCGAGGTCGCGCACGAGTACGGCGCCGAGGAGGTGATCGCCGTGAACGTCACCTACTCGCACGAGGCACGGCGGCGCTCGTATGAGCTCCTCGCCGACGCGTTCACGCTCCGCGGGGACCGCGGCGTCGGGGCCGAGGCGGTTCAGAGCGGATCGGGGCCATGAGCGGGCTGCCCGGCGTGCGGCGCGCGACGGCCGCCGACGTGGCGCCGCTCGCCGGGACGCTCGCGCGCGCCTTCCTCGAGGACCCCGTCGCGATGTGGGCGTTCCGCCACGACGAGCTGCGGCCGGGGGCGCTCGAGCGCTTCCAGGCGGCGCGCGTACGCCAGCTGCTCGGCGAGGAGGAGGTGTGGACGTCGGAGGACCGCGCCTGCGCCGCCCTGTGGGCGCCCCCCGGCCGCTGGCGGACGACGGCGCGCCAGGACGCGGCGCTGCTGCGTCCTTTCGCGCACCCACGCCTGCTCTCGCGGCTGCCGTTCGTCGCGCTCGGGCTGCTGGGCGTCGAGCGCAAGCACCCGCCCCAGCCCCCGCACTACTACCTGGCGATGCTCGGCACCGACCCCGACCACCAGGGGCAGGGGCTCGGATCGGCGCTCATGCGCCCGGTCCTCGAGCGCTGCGACGCGGACGGCGTGGGGGCGTTCCTGGAGTCCTCCAAGGAGCGCAACATCGACTTCTACGCGCGCCACGGCTTCCGCGTGGTGCAGGAGATCCGGCTCCCGCGCGGGCCGCTGATGTGGCAGATGTGGCGGGACCCGCTGGCGTAGCGAGCGTTCGCGGGTGATCGGGCCTCCTCGGCGGGTGCGCGCCAGGATCCGCGCTCCAACAAGCGCATCTGCGCTCAATCGTGTATTGTTAACCACATGGCTAACAGTGCTGTCCTCGACCGGACGTTCGCGGCGTGCTCGCACCCGATACGCCGTGGGATCCTCGAACGGCTCGCCGACGGCGAGCTCAGCGTGGGCGAAGCGACGAGTGACTTCGGCGTCTCCAAGCCCGCGATCAGCAAGCACCTGAAGGTGCTCGAGGAGGCCGGCGCGATCGTGCGCGTCGTCGATGGCCGCACCCACCGGATCGCGCTCGCGCGCGATCCGCTGCACGACGCGCACGCGTGGATCACGCGTCAGCGCGAGCTGTGGGAGCGCAAGCTCGACGTCGTGGAGGAATACCTTCGCGAGGAGCGCCGGGAGCGGGCACGCGAACGCGAGCCCGACAGCAAGACGACCCGAAAGGAGAAGTGATGAGCGTTGCCGACGTCACTGTGCTGCGGATCGAGCGCACCTTCGATGCGCCGGCGGAGGACGTGTTCGATGCGTGGACGAACCCCGAGGTGCTGCGGCGCTGGTGGAACCCCTATCCCGACGGTCGCGTGCCCGTCGCCGAGGTGGACGCGCGCGTGGGGGGCGCCTATCGGATCGGGATGGAATCGCCCGACGGGACCGCCCGCACCGTCCAGGGCGAGTACCGCGAGGTGAGCCGCCCCGAGCGGCTCGTCTACACATGGGCGTGGGTGGAAGAGGACGGCAGCACGGGCCACGTGAGCACCGTCACCGTGAGCTTCCGCGACGAGGGCGGGCGCACGAGGCTCGTGCTCGAGCACAGCGACCTCCCCACCGCCGAATCGCGCGAGCGCCACGGTGCGGGCTGGAACGCGTGCCTGGCGAATCTCGAGCGCCGCGTCTTCCCGGGCGCCGGCGAGGCCGCCTGAGCTGGAGCAGAACAACAACCGACAAGGAGGACACATGGGCAACTACCTCTTCGCCTACAAGGGAGGCGGGATGGCGTCCACGGACGCCGAGCGCGAGGCTGCGATGGCGGCATGGGGCAACTGGTTCCAGACGCTCGGCTCGGCGGTGATGGACCCCGGCAACCCCTTCGGCCCGTCGGCCGCGGTGAGCGGAGGCGCAGCCAACGGAGGAGCGTCGTCGGGCCTCACCGGCTACTCGGTCATCGCCGCCGACAGTCTCGACGCCGCAAGCAGGCTCGCAGAGGACTGCCCCGTGCTGGCAAACGGCGGCAGCGTCGACGTGTACGAGACGATCCAGGTGATGTAGCTCTGCGCGGCGCGCGTGCGTGTGGCGGACGCCGTTTCCGCGCGCGCACGCGCCGCGCGCTAGCCGGGCCCGCCGGAGCCGGCGGCGACGATACGCAGCTCCTCTCCGGCGACGCGAACGCCGTCCCCCGGGTGCAGCTGGCGGCCGCGGCGCGTCTCGCGGGCGCCGTTCACGAGGACCTCCTCGCTCTCGAGCAGCGGGCGCGCCTCGCTGCCGCTGTCGATCACCCCGGCGAGCTTGAGCAGCTGGCCGAGCCTGATCGTCTCGCCCGTGATCGGCACCTCGCGGGGCATCGCCCGCGAATCTAGCCGCCGGAGCGCTTCCCGGCGCCGAGGTCGCGCAGGCAGTCGCGCAGGAAGGCAAGGCGGTTGGGGGCGCCGGCCGAGCCCGCGAGCAGCTCGCGATCGCGCAGTGCCTGCTGGTCGCGCACCCTCAACTCGCGCGTGAACAGGACGAGCGCGCAGGTCAATGACGCGGCGCCGCGCTCGCCCCGTTGCGGCTCTCGGCCATGTCCGGGCCGGTGGCGGTGGTCATCACCTCGGCGGCGCCGCCGCCCAGCACCCGGCGGACGAGCGCGGGGGCGAGCACGCGCAGCGCCGCCGCCAGCGCGTAGCCACGCGGCACGTAGCGTTCGGGCCGGCGCAGCACGCCCGCCTGGTAGATCGCCTCGGCAGCGCGGTCGGGCGTCGAGACGATCCAACGCGTGAGCGCGCGCTCGGTGAGCTCGGCCTGCGGGAAGCCCTCGGTGGAGATGAAGCCGGGCAGGACGAGGCCGACGTGCACGCCGTTGACGCGCTCCTCCGCCCACAGCGAGTCCGACCAGCCCGCGAGCGCGAACTTCGAGGCGCTGTATGCGCCGCTGCCCGCGCGCGCGACGCGCCCCGCCGTGGAGGCGACGTTCACGATCGCGCTCGGCGCGCTCGCACGGAGCAGCGGCAGCAGCGCCTCCGTGAGGCGCAGCTGCGCGTCGAAGTTGATCTCCATCGTGCGCCGCACGTTCTCGTAGCCGCCGTCGGCGAAGCGCGCGCGCCACGCCGGCGCCCGCGTTGTTGACGAGCAGGTCGAGCCTGCCGTGGCGCTCGAGCACGTGGTCGCGCACCCGCGCCGGAGCCTCCTCGTCGACGAGATCGACCGCGATCCAGCTCACGCGCTCCTCGCCGAGGGCGGATGCCAGCGAGCGCAGCCGCTCCTCGCGGCGCGCGACGAGGACCAGGGCGCTCGAGGGCTCGCGGACGAGGCGCCGTGCTGCCGCCTCGCCGATGCCGCTCGAGGCGCCGGTGACGAGCATCACGCGGTGCGGGCTTGCTGCGTCTGCCATCGGTTTCCTCCCGTTCGCTCGCGCGGACCCTCCGGGGCGGGCCGCGGCGTTAGCCTGTCAGATCGGCCCCAGATGAGCTGCCCGGCACCCAGCGCCGCCGCAGGCGCCCCCTCCTCCGGCAAGCGCCAGGCGCTCGAGCTGTTCCGCGGGCTGCCGCGCCGCTACGACGCGCTCTCGGCGGCCTTCAGCTTCTGGCAGGACCCGCGCTGGCGCCGTGCGCTCGTCGATGCGCTCGCGCCGCGCGCTGGCGAGTCGGTGCTCGACGTGGCAACCGGCACGGGCCTCGTGGCGGCGGAGCTGCTGTCGCGCTGCGAGTGCACGGTGGTTGGCGTCGACCAGAGCCCCGAGATGCTCGCCGCCGCTCGCAGTCGCTTCGCCGGTGCGGGCGCCCGCGTCGAGCTCGTCCAGGCGCAGGCGGAGGCGCTGCCGTTCGAGGACGCGAGCTTCGACGCGCTCACGTTCACCTACCTGCTGCGCTACGTCGAGGATCCGCGCCGCGTCGATGCGAGAGCTCGCGCGCGTGCTGCGGCCCGGCGGCCGGATCGCCTCGCTCGAGTTCGGCGTCCCGCCGTGGCTGCCGGCGCGCGCGGCCTGGCGCGTATACACAGGCGCCGGCCTTCCCGTGCTCGGCAGGCTCGTGTCGCGCGACTGGTACGAGGTGGGGCGCTTCCTGGGCCCAAGCATCCGCGGCTACTACGCGCGCCATCCGCTCGAGGCGATCGTGGGCTACTGGCGTGAGGCGGGGTTGGAGGCCGTCGCCGTACGACGCATGAGCTTCGGCGGCGGTGTGGTGATGAGCGCCCAGCGCGCCGATCGCCCCCCGGTGAGCCGCGGCGGCGCGGGCTGAGAGCGATGCGCGCCGCTCCCGAGCGACCGGCCTTCTACGCCCTAGGCCGCGGGCGGCTGGGGGACCTGGTTGCGCTGCTGCACCCGCCCTATACGGCGTGGCATCTCAGCTACTTCGCGCTCGGGGCGGCGGCTGCGCCGCACCTCTATGCGAACCGCCTGCTGTGGGGGCTCGCCGCGTTCGCGCTCGCCGTCGGCGTGGCGGCGCACGCGCTCGACGAGCTCCACGGCCGCCCGCTGGACACGGGCCTGAGCGACCGCGCGCTGCTCGCGCTGGCGGCGGCGGGCATGATCGGCGCGCTCGCGATCGGCGTCGGCGGCATCGTCGTCGTCACCCCGTGGCTCGCGCCGCTCGTCGTGGCGGGCGCGCTGCTCGTGCCGGCGTACAACCTCGAGCTGCTCGGCGGGCGGCTGCACAGCGATTTGACCTTCGCGCTCGCGTGGGGGGCGTTCCCGGCGTTCACCGGCTACTTCGTGAACGCCGAGAAGGTGGCGCTCCCAGGCGTGCTGATCGCGATCGGCTGCACCGTCATGAGCATTGCGCAGCGACGCCTGAGCAGCCCGGCGCGCGAGCTTCGCCGGCGCACGCGTTCGGTGAGCGGCGAGCGCACGGCGATCGACGGGCGCGTGGAAGAGCTCACCGTTGCGAGCATGCTCGCGCCGCTCGACGGTGCGCTTGCGGCGCTGTCGCTGGCGATGGTGATCACCGCGGGCGCGCTCGTCGCCGCCAGGCTGTAGCGCCTCACGTCCCGCGCGCTCAGCCTTGCGCGAGGACGTGTGCCCCGGCGCCGGGTGCCACCCCGCGCGCGCCGCGCGGCGGCGGCGTGTCCGGCGCGAACAGGCCGAGCACGCTGCCGCCGAAGCCGCCGCCGATCAGGCGCGCGCCGCTCGCCCCCGCGTCGCGCATCAGCATGACGGCGGCCTCAACGGCGGGCGTGCTCACGCCGTATAGGTCGCGCAGGCTCGCGTGCGAGGCGTCGAGCAGCTGCCCGAGCGCCGCCAGGTCATCGGCTTGCAGCGCGCCCACCGCGGCGTGCACGCGCTCGTTCTCGCCGAGCACGTGTGCCGCACGGCTGCGCAGCGGCTCGGGAAGGCCGGCGAGCTCGTCCGTGCGCGCGTCGCGCAGTGAGGCGACGCCGAGCAGCTCGCACGCCTCGGCGCACTCGGCGCGGCGCTCGTTGTAGCCCGAGCTCGCGTGTGCGTGCCGCTCCCCGGAGTCGAGCACGGCGAGCTTCCAGCCGTCGAGCCGCAGCGGCACCTCCTCGATTTCGAGCGTGCGGAAGTCGATCAGCAGCGCGCGCTCGGGCGCGCCGTACAGCGAGGCGAGCTGGTCGAGCAGGCCGGTGCGCGCGCCCACCCAGTCGTTCTCCACGCGCGAGCACAGCCGCGCGAGCTGCGTGCGGTCGATCTGCGCCACCGGCTCCTCGGCACAGAGGTCGAGCAGCGCGAGACACAGCGCCACCTCGAGCGCGGCGGAGGAGGAGAGCCCGGCGCCGGCGGGCACCCCGCCGCGGATCTGAAGCCGGGCGCCCAGGAGCGGGAACCCCGCGCGGCCGAGCTCGGACACCACCCCCCGCACGAACGCCCGCCATCCATCGGCGGGAGCAGGGTCCGCGAGCGGGAACTCGTCGCGCTCGCCGAGATCCTCGGCGAGCGCCTGTACCAGCTGCCCGCCGCCGGGCTTGCCGGGCAGCGCGTCTGCGCGCACGGTGACGCCCTCGGCGATTGCGAACGGGAGCGCGAGCCCCTCGTTGTAGTCGGTGTGCTCGCCGATCAGGTTCACGCGCCCCGGCGCGAACGCCGCGGTGCGCTCACGAGGCACGTGCGATCGCCTCGCGCAGCGCCGCGGCGGACTCCTCCGGCAGCGTGTCCGAGATGAACGTTCCCGCGCCCTGCTCGGACCCGGCGAGGTACTTGAGCTTCTCGGCGGTGCGCAGCGGTGGATAGAACTCGACGTGCAGGTGGCCTCGCGCGGCGCCGGGCGCCGCGCGCGCGGTCGGCGCCTGGTGCACTGCCATCACGTAGGGGAAGGGCCGGGCGAACAGCGCGTCGTAGCCGCGCACGAGCGTCTGCAGCGCATCGGCGAGCAGGCGCAGCTCCTCGCCGTCGCAGTCGCTGAGGCTCGGCCGGTGCTCGCGCAGCACGACGTGCGCCTCGTAGGCCCAGCGCGCGGCGTAGGGGACATACACGACAACCGACCCGTTGTCGTACAGCAGGCGCCGCCCGTCGGCGAGCTCCTCGGCGAGCAGCGCGCAGGCGGCGCAGCCTCCGCGCCGCTCGTCCGCCGCCCGCTCGAGCGCCGGCACGGGGGGCAGGAACGGGTAGCCGTAGATCTGCCCGTGGGGATGGTGGAGCGTCACGCCCACCTCGACGCCGCGGTTCTCGAAGATGAACACGTAGTCGACGTCCTCGCGCGCGCCGAGCTCCTCGTAGCGATGGCGCCACGCCCACATCAGGTCCTCCGCGCGCTCGGCGGGGAGCGAGCCGAACGAGGCGTCGTGGTCGTCGGTGTAGACGATCACCTCCGCCGCCCCGTGCGGCGCCTCGAAGGCGGGGAAGCGGTTGTCGAAGACGGCGATCTCGAAGTGCTCGAGGGGGATCTCGGTCTGCGCGCCACCGGGCCGGGTGGGGCACAGCGGGCAGTGGTCGCGAGGCGGCAGGAAGGTGCGCTCCTGGCGGTGGATCGCGTAGTCGACCTGCTCGCCGCGGAGCTCGTTGTAGCGGAGCTCGCTCACGCGCGCGGACGCTCGGCGCGCCCGTAGAGGATCAACGCGCGTCCGTCGTCTTTGACGCGGCGGACGACGCGAAGCGGCCCGAACTCCTGTGCCTCCTGAGGCGGTGGCGCTGCTGGCGCGCGCGGATCGCGCGACGGGTGTTCGGAGGCCGGCGGCCCGTCCGGTGTGACGGCCATGGTGCCGAGGGTATACCGGTCGCGCCGCCACGAGCGCGATGACCGGACGAGCGTTCGCAGCCACGGGCGTAACCACGGGGCGGGCGCCGGCCGGAGCGCTTCCGATCGCGCAAAGGCCGGGTTTTTCCTGAACGACTCTGCGGTTCACCCACATCCCGAGAGGTTGACTCCGATCCAGGAAAGCGAGAGGGTAGTGTCTAACGTTGCAAGTACGGTACGGATGCCGGCAAACACCCGTGGACAGGAGGAGCACAGATGTCGGAATTCGACCAGGCTCATGAAGCGGTTGAGCGGCTCGACTACTACGACGAGAAGTCCGAACGACCCGGCTTCGACCGCCGCTCGTTCCTTCGCCGCACCGCCCTCACCGGCGTCGCGGCCGGATCGGTGAGCACGATCCTCGCCGCGTGCGGCTCGAGCGCATCCAGCGGCGGCAGCTCGTCCGAAATCTTCGGGTCGCACCCGACATACAAATTCACGTTCGTCAACCACGTCACGACGAACCCGTTCTTCGTCCCGACGCAGTACGGCATCCAGGACGCCTGCAAACTGCTCGGTTGCAGCTACTCGTGGACCGGCTCGGAAACCAGCAACGTCAGCCAGATGGTGAACGCCGTCAACAGCGCGATATCGGCGAAAGTCGACGGCATCGCGGTCTCGCTGATCGACCCGACGGCGTTCAACGGGCCGGTCAAGAGCGCGCTCGGCGCGGGCATCCCGGTCCTCTCCTACAACGCCGACGTCGAACCCCCCGCCAATGAACGCCTGGCATACATCGGGCAGAACCTCGAAGTGTCGGGCGAAAAGATGGGCGAACACATCGCCGAACTCGTCCCCTCCGGCGACGTGGCGATGTTCATCGCCACGCCCGGCTCGCTGAACATCCAGCCGCGCATCAATGGCGCGCTGAAGACGCTGAAAAAGCACCCGTCGATCACGCCCCACGTGATCGCCACCGGAGCGGCGGTGCCGCAGGAGCTCACGGTGATCGAATCGTATCTGGCGGGCCATCCCAACACGAAGGGCATGTTCGCCGTCGACGCCGGCTCGACCGAAGGCGTCGCGAAGACGATCCAGAAGAAAGGCGCGAAGGGGAAAGTCAAGGGCGGCGGCTATGACCTGCTCGAAGCCACCGAGCAGCTGCTCTCCCAGGGCTTCATCCAGTTCACGATCGACCAGCAGCCCTACCTGCAGGGCTTCCTGCCGACCCTCGAGCTGTTCCTCTACCAGGTGTCGAAGACGCTCACCGGCCCAGCCGACGTGAACACCGGCCTGAAGTTCCTCACCGAAGAAACGGTCAAGCCGTACGTGAGCACGAAGAGCCGCTTCGAGGGGACCTCCTCGAAGCCCGGCGTACAGAGCTCGTAGCGGCCCGCCGTGGCTGTCGCATCAGGAAGCGAGGCCTCGGCGCAAGCTCCTACCGGGGGTCCGGCGGGCAGCCGGACCCTCGGTCGGGGCGCAGCAAAGCTGCTGCGCAGCTTCCTCACGCTGCGCGAGGGCAGCATCATCATCGTCACGATCGCGACGTTCATCTACTTCCTCGTCACTGCGGAAGGCTTCGCGACGGGCGACAACTTCAAGACGCTGATTCCGTACTTCGCGCCGATCGCGATCCTCGCCGCGGGCGAGGTCTTCATCATGATCAACGGCGAGATCGACCTGTCGATTGGCGCGGTCTACCTGATCACGCCGTTCTTCTACTACAAGCTCGCCAACAACGCTGGCCTGCCACTCGTGCCGGCGGTGATCATCGCGCTGCTGGGGAGCGGCGTGATCGGCTTCATCAACGGCTTCTTCATCGCGGTTGTCGGCATCTCCTCGTTCGTCGCGACGTTCGGGATGCTGTTCACGCTCGCCGGCCTCACGCTGGTGATCTCGCACTCGGCGCCCGTGTCGACGCCGGGCACCTCCTCGCTGCACGTCGAAACGTTCGCGCAGGTGTTCGGCGGCGGCACCTACTCAGAGCTGATCTGGGCGCTCGCGATCGTCATCGTCCTGCAGCTCGTGCTGACGTTCACACGCTGGGGCATCTATACGGTCGCGGTGGGCGGCAACCGCCTCGGCTCGGCCGAGGCGGGCGTCCGTGTGAAGCTCGTGTTGATCCGCAACTTCATCATGTGCTCGGCGCTCGCGGGCCTGGTCGGGGTCCTCGAGGCCGTGCGCACCGTGACGGCGACGCCCGACCCCTCGGGCTCGAACGAAATCCTCTTCCAGGCGATCGCCGCGGCGGTGATCGGCGGCACTCTGCTGCGCGGAGGCTCGGGCACCGTCGTCGGAGCGCTGATCGGCGCGATGTTCCTCGGCATCCTGCACGACGGCCTGATCATCAAGGGCGTCAGCGCCGACTACCTCGACCTGTATCTCGGCCTCGCGATCATCCTCGTGATGTCGATCAACGTGTTCGTCCAGCGCGTCCGGATAGGGTCGGGCCTTGCCTGAGCAGCCACCGAGCGAGGGCGCGCTCCCGCCCGGCGAGAGCCTCCTGCCCGCCGAGACGGTCGCTGGCGACGAGGCGCTCGGCGGGGCGCCCGCACCCCGAGCGACCTCCGGCGGGGCGCCCGGCGAGGAGGTGCTCCGTGTCGAGCACATCGCGAAGAGCTTCGGCGCGACCACGGCGCTGAGCGACCTCAGCCTTACGCTGCGCAAGGGCGAGGTGCTCGGCCTGCTCGGCGACAACGGCTCGGGCAAGTCGACGCTGATCAAGATCATCTGCGGCTTCCAGAAGCAGGACAGCGGAAGGATGTTCCTGCACGGCGAGCCGTATGAGCCGAAAAGCGTCGACGACGCTCGAGCACAGGGCATCGACACGGTCTTCCAGGACCTCGCGCTGGTCGACGAGCTGTCCGTCTACCACAACATGTTCCTGCGCCGCGAGCGCGTGCACGCGCCGATCCCCTTCCTCTCGAACGCGCTCATGCGCCGCGAAGCGCGCAAGGCGCTCGACGACATCGGCATCAACATCCCGCGCCTCGACGTGCCGGTGGCGCGCCTGTCAGGCGGCCAGCGCCAGTCGATCGCGGTCGCGCGCACGGTCTACGGCGAGGCCAACATCCTGCTGCTCGACGAGCCGCTCGCGGCGATGGGCGCGAAAGAGGGCGGGATGATCCTCGAGCTGATCGAGCGCCTCAAGCAGGACGGCAACGTCTCGATCCTCATGGTGCTGCACAACTACGTCCACGTCCTCGCCACCTGCGATCGCGTGAACCTGATCCAGGACGGCACGATCGCGCTCGACAAGCAGACGTCCGATACCTCCGTGGAGGAGCTGACGAACATCGTCGTCGAGGAGTACCGCCGCGCACGCGAGGCTGCGATCGCGGCGGATGCCGCCGCGCGGGCCGCCGGCTCGTCGGCTGGGCGCTCCGAGTCGTCTTCCCCGCAGTGATGGAGGGCGCATACGCGCTCGGCGTCGACTTCGGCACCGAGTCCGGTCGCGCGCTGCTGCTCGACGCACGCAGCGGCGCTGAGCTCGCGGTCAGCGAGGTCCGCTACGCACACGGCGTCATCGACCGTGAGCTTCCGGGCACGGGCGAGCAGCTGCCGCCCGATTGGGCCCTGCAGCACCCGGGCGACTGGGTGGCGGTGCTCGAGCAGGCGATCCCGGCGGTGCTCGAGCGGGCGCCCGCGGCACGCGACGCCGTCGTCGGCCTCGGGGTCGACTTCACCTCGTGCACGGTGCTGCCGGTGGCGGCCGACGGCGAGCCGCTGTGCCTGCAGGAGCGCTGGAGCCCGCACCGCCACGCCTGGCCGAAGCTGTGGAAGCACCACGCCGCGCAGCCGGTCGCCGATCGGCTCAACGAGGTGGCGGCGGAACGCGGCGAGCCGTTCCTGAAGCGCTACGGCGGGCGGATCTCCTCGGAGTGGTACTTCCCCAAGCTGATCGAGCTGTGGCTCGAGGATCGCGAGGTCTACGAGGCCTGCCACGGCTTCATCGAGGCCACCGACTGGATCGTGTGGTTCATGACCGGCGCCGAGCGCCGCCAGAGCTGCACGGCGGGCTACAAGGCGATGTGGTCGCCCGAGGAAGGGCTCCCGCCGGCGGCGTACTTCACCGCCGCCTATCCAGGATTCGCGATGCCCGCCGCCAAGCTCGGCGGCGTCTTCGCCCCGCTCGGCACGAACGCGGGGACCCTCGAGCCCCGACTCGCCGAGCGCCTCGGCCTGCCCGCCTCGGTGGCGGTGGCGGTGGGGAACGTGGACTCGTTCGTGTCCGTGCCGGGCGCGGGCGTCGAGTCGCCCGGCACCTTCGTGATGGTCGTCGGCACGTCGATCTGCGACCTCGTGGTGGACCCGGTGGAGGTTCGCTTGCCCGGGATCACGGGGGTCGTGCGCGACGGGATCCTCCCCGGGCTGTTCGGCTACGAGGCGGGGCAGGCGGCGGTGGGGGACATGCTCGCCTGGTTCCTCGAGACGCTCGCTCCGCCCGGCGCCGAGCTCACCGCCTTCGAGCGTGACGCCTCGGAGATCGGCCCCGGGGAGAGTGGGCTGGTGGCGCTCGACTGGTGGAACGGGAACCGCACGATCCTTGCTGACGCCGACCTCAGCGGCGTGCTCGTGGGGCTGACGCTGCAGAGCACCCGCGAGCAGATCTACCGTGCGCTGCTCGAGTCGATCGCGTTCGGCAACCGGCGGATCATCGAGAACTTCGAGGAGCACGGGCTGAAGCTGAACGAGATAGTCGCCTGCGGCGGCATCGCCGAGAAGAGCCCGTTGACGATGCAGCTGCTGGCGGACACGAGCGGCCTGCGCGTCAATGTCCCCGACTCGACGCAGATACCCGCGCGCGGCGCGGCGCTGTTCGGCGCGGTCGCCGCCGGCGCGTTCGCGGACATCGCCGCGGCGATCGCCGCCACCAGACCCGCCGTCGCCCGCAGCTACTCGCCGGACGCGGACGCGCGGGCGATCTACGATCGGGTCTACTCGATCTATCGCAGCCTGTACGAGCAGCTCGGGCGCTCCGACGTCGAGCTGCTGCACAGCCTCAAGCGCATCTACACCGAGAGGAGAGCGTCGTGAAACCGCGGATCGGACTGCTCGGGATCATGCAGGAGCTCTACGACGACATGCTCCCCGGGATCACCGAGCACCAGGCCGAGTACGCGCGATCGGTCGCGGCGCGGCTCGACGGCGTCGCCGACGTCGAGTTCATCCGCCCGGCGCGCAACCGCGAGGACGTCGAGGAGATCGTGCGCGAGTACGGTGCGCGCGGGCTCGACGGGATCGCGATCGTGATGCTCACCTACGGCCCGGCGATGCGCACGGTGCGCGCGCTGATGGAGACGCCGCTGCCGCTGATGCTCGCCAACATCCAGCCCGACCGGGCCGTGACGACGGACTGGGACATGGCCTCGCTCACGTACAACCAGGGCATCCACGGCGCCCAGGACCAGGCGAACGCGCTCGTGCGCGCGCGCGTTCCGTTCTCGGTGGTCACGGGCGAGTGGGACTCGGAGGAGTTCGCCGCGCAGTTCGGCGACTGGGCGCGCGCGGCGGCCGCGGTGAGCGCTCTGCGCTCGACGCGGATCGCCCTGTTCGGCTACCCGATGAACGGCATGGGCGACATCCTCTACGACCCTCCCGCGCTGCTGCGGCGGCTCGGCGCGCTCGTTGTCGCCGAGGACCTCGGCGGGCTGTACGAGCGGATGCAGGCCGCACAGGAGGATCGCGTCCAGGCGCTCGTGGCACGCGACGGCGAGCGCTTCGAGGTTGACCCCGCGCTCCCGGCGGCCGCACATGCGTACGCAGCGCGCTACGAGGTGGCGCTGCGCGACCTGCTCGAGGAGAAGGGCTACCGGGCGTTCTCGGCGCACTTCGACTCCGTCGGCGGCGACGGCCGCTTCGAGCAGCTCCCGCTTCTCGCCGCCTCGAACCTGATGGCGGACGGCTACGGCTATGCCGCGGAGGGGGACACGAACACCGCGACGCTGATGTGCGCAGCGCAGACGCTGATCGGCGACGCGCACTTCAGCGAGCTGTACGCGATGGACTTCGATCTCGACTCGGTGCTCGTCAGCCACATGGGCGAGGGGAACTGGAAGGTGGCGCGGAGCGACCGTCCGGTCCGGCTCGTCGACCGCGAGCTGGGCATCGGCGGCCTCGGCAACCCGCCGACGACCGTCTTCTCCGCCGAGCCCGGGCCCGCCACGACCGCCGCGCTGGCGCCGCTCGAAGGCGAACGCTTCCGGCTGATCGTCGGGCACGGGGAGGTGCTCGACACCCCCGAGCTGCCGAACGTCGAGATGCCCTACTTCCACTTCCGGCCGAGCTCCGGCGTGAGGGAGTTCATGGATGGCTGGCTGCGCCTCGGAGGGCCGCACCACTTCGTCACCAACCTCGGCGAGCACGGCGGGCGCTGGCGGCGTCTCGCCGAGCTGCTCGACCTCGAGCTCGAGGAGATCTGATGCTCGAGGAGGAGGTGCTCGCTGCGAACCTCGCGCTGCCCGCACACGGCCTCGTGACGCTCACCTGGGGCAACGTCAGCGGCATCGACCGCGAGCGCGGGATCGTCGCGATCAAGGCGAGCGGGGTGCCCTATGAGTCGATGACGCTCGCCGATCTCGTGCTGCTCGATCTCGACGGGAACGTGGTGGCGGGCGAGCGGCGCCCATCCACCGACACGCCCACGCACCTCGAGCTCTATCGCGCCTATGACTCGATAGGGGGGATCGTCCACACGCATTCGCCGTGGGCCACCGCGTGGGCGCAGGCCGGCCGCGAGATCCCGTTGCTCGGGACCACCCACGCGGACCTGAGCGACCATCCGATCCCGCTGACGCGACCCCTCACCGCCGCCGAGGTGCAGGGCGACTACGAGGGCGCAACCGGCCGCGTGCTCATCGAGGCCACCACCGAGCACGACTGCTGCGCGCTCGTGCGCGGGCATGGCCCGTTCGCCTGGGGCGCCTCGCCTCGAGGCGCCGTCGACGCCGCGGTGACGCTCGAGCAGGTCGCCCGCCTGGCGCTCCTCACCGAGACGCTCGCGCCCGACGCCGAGCCGCTCGACGAGGCGCTCCGGCGCAAGCACTTCGAACGCAAGCACGGGCCGCACGCGTACTACGGCCAGTGATCCTCGTCGAGGAGGGCGCGCTCGAGCAGCTCCCGCGCTTCGTGGAGCGTCCTGCCCTGGTGGTGATGGACACCAACACGGAGGCGGTCGCCGGCGCCCGCGTGGCGCGCGAGCTCGGCGCCGAGGGGCTGTGCCTGGAGGCGGACCTGCACGCGACCGAGGACACCGTCGCGCGGGTGCGGGAGCGGCTGCGGGGCGGGCTCGTCGCGGTGGGCTCGGGAACGCTCACCGACGTCGTCCGCTACGCCGCCCACGGCGCGGGGTGCGACTTCGTGAGCGTCCCGACGGCAGCGTCGATGGACGGCTATGCATCGAGCGTGGCGGCGCTCGAACGCGACGGCGTCAAGATGACGCTCCCCGCGCGCGCGCCGAAGGCGATCCTCGCCGACCCGCGGATCGCCGCCGGGGCGCCCGCCGAGCTGACGCGGGCGGGGATCGGCGACCTCCTCGCCAAGGCGAGCGCCCGCGTGGACTGGCTCGCGGGGCACCTGCTCTACGGCGAGCCGTGGCAGGAGCTTCCGGCGCCTCCCCGGCTCGACCCGGGCGCGCTGCTCGGCGGCGACGTGGACGCCGTCGCAGAGCTGATGCGGGCGCTCATCGACTCGGGGCTCGCGATGGCGGCCGTCGGCAGCTCGCGCCCGGCGAGCGGCTGTGAGCACCACGCGTCCCATCTGTGGGATCTGCTCGCCGGCCGCGGCGAGCGGCCGCGGGCGCTCCACGGGCTCCAGGTCGGCTACGCCACAGGATTCGCGATGAACCTGCAGCGCTATGCCTTCGGCGGCGGGGTCGCCGTCGCGCGCCGCCCCCGCCCGCCCGCCGATCCGCTCGACGACGCCGCGTGCCGGTGGCTCGGGGAGCCGACAGCCGAGGTGCGCGCCGCCGTCGCCGAGAAGCAGGAGCTGATCGCGAACGTGCCGGCGAGCTGGCCCGACGACGAGGAGCGCTGGGCGGCGCTGCGAGCGCGGATGGCGCCGTCGCTCGCCGGCTTCGACGCAACCGCGGACGCGTTGCGCAGCGCGGGCATCCCCGAGCGGGAACCGGGCTACCTGGGCATCGACGCGGCGATGCTGCGCGCCGGCCTGCGCTACGGCGGCAGGCTGCGCGCGCGCTACACGGTCGTGGACTTCCTCGAGGGCCAGGGCGTCCTCGAGCAGGCGCTCGACGCCGTCGTGTAGGGCGTGCGACGGCGCCGTCCCGGCTACCAGCGCGCGTGTACGTGCTCGCGCAGCAGCCGCTCGTACACGTCCGCAACGCCCTCGAGCTGGTCGGCGCGGAGCGGCGCCATCGCGGCGACGGCGGCGTTCTGGCGCGCCTGCTCGGCGCTGCGGGCGCCGGGGATCACGGTGCTCACCCCGGGCTGGTCGATCACCCAGCGCAGCGCGAACTGCGCCAGTGTGGTCCCGGGGTCGCACAGCGCGGTGAGCTCGCGCGCCGCCGCCAGGCCGGTGTCGTAGGGCACCCCTGCGAACGTCTCGCCGACGTCGAACGCCTCGCCGTGGCGGTTGTAGCTGCGATGGTCCTCCGCGGCGAACGTCGTGTGCTCGTCATAGCGGCCTGAGAGCAGCCCCGACGCCAGCGGCACGCGCGCGATGATGCCGACGCCCGCATCGCGGGCCGCCGGCAGCACCTGCTCGAGCGGCTTCATGCGAAAGCAGTTGAGGATGATCTGCACGCTCGCCACCCGCGGTCGCGCGATCGCCCGCAGCGCCTGCTCGCACGTCTCCACCGAGACGCCATAGGCGCCGATGTGACCCTCCTGCACGAGCTCGTTGAGCCCTTCGAACGCCGCGTCGTCCTCGTACACCGCGTCGGGCGGGCAGTGCAGCTGCACGAGGTCGATGCGCTCCACCCCGAGGTTCGCCCGCGAGCGCTCGTTCCAGGCGCGGAACGCGTCGCGGTTGTAGTTCTCGGGCAGCTGCTGTGCTCGCCGCCCCATCTTCGTCGCCACGAAGACGTCGGGATGGCGCTCGCGAAGCTCGCCGCAGAATCGCTCGCTGCGACCGTCGCCGTAGACGTCTGCGGTGTCGAAGAAGCTCACCTCGGCCGCCACCGCCGCCTCGAGCACGTCGTGCGCCGCCTGCGGCGTGACGGCGCCCCAGTCGGCGCCGAGCTGCCACGTGCCGAGCCCTACCACGCTGACGCTGCGCCCGAGCCGCTTCATCTCCCTCTGCTCCACGGCGCGCATCGTCGCATGTCGCGCGGCAGGGACGCCGCCCGCGAGCCCTAGCCGAGCAGCGCGGCGAGCTCCTCGGGGCGCTCCACGATGTGGTCGGCGCCGCGCAGCTCATCGACCTCGCCGACGCCCCACGTCACCGCGATCACGCGCAGCCCGTTCGCGCGGGCGGCGTCGATGTCGTAGATGCGGTCGCCGACGACGACGGCATCGGAGGAGCCGAGGGCGCGCAGCGCGCGGGCGACGGTGTCCGCCTTCGGCTCGGCGAGCTCGGGGGCGCTCACCACCGCGAAGTGCAGGCGGAAGCGCTCGAGCAGGGGTGCGACGAACCTGCGCTCCTTGGCGGTGGCGAGCGCAAGCGGGACCGTGAGGCTGCCGAGCACGTCTGCGATCCCGTCTATGAGCCGCGTCTGCTCGAGGTAGACGCCGGCGAAGACCTCGTGGTAGGTGGCGACGATCGCTGCGAGCTCGGGCGAGCCCTCGGACGCTCCCGTCAGCTCGGTGAACGCTCTCGTCGTGGGCGGCCCGATGAAGCGCGCGAGCTCGGATGCGGGGCGGGTGGGGAAGCCGTGCGCGCGCAGCGCCCCGTTGATCGCCGTCTCCACCGGCGCTAGCGAGTCGATGATGACCCCGTCGAAGTCGAAGATCGCCGCGTCGGCGGGCGGGGTCAGCCCCATGCCCGCAATGCCGGGTAGAGAGCGCGGAAGCGCTCGTGTGCATCGCGGTAGGGGGCGATCCACTCGGGCACCGGCTCGATCAGCCCGTGTGGGCGCACGGTCGCCGCCACCGCCGCCGGCACGTCGGGCCAGACGCCCGCGGCGACGCCGCCGAGCAGCGCCGCACCGAACGCGGCGGCGTCCTCCACCGCGACGCGCTCGAGCGGCAGCTCGAGCGTCGAGGCGATGATCCGCAGCCACTCGTCGCTGTGCGCGCCCCCGCCCGACACGCGTCCCAGCGACGGCCGCACGCCGAGATCGCAGATCAGATCGAGCGAGTCGCGCAGGCCGAACGCGACGCCCTCGAGCAGCGCGCGCACGAGCGCGCCGCGGTCGTGGCGCAGGCTGAGCCCGGCGTACACGCCGCGGGCGTCCGGGTCTGCGTGCGGGGTGCGCTCGCCCGCCAGGTAGGGAAGGAAGATCAGGCCCTCGGTGGCGGGCGCCCAGCGACTCGCCTCGGCCGTGAGCACGTCGTAGTCGGCGCCGAGGATCGCCTGCAGCCATTGCAGCGAGCCCGCCGCCGAGAGCATCACGCCCATCACGTGCCACGCGCCCGGGAGCGCGTGGCAGAAGGCGTGCACCCGCGCGAGGGGGTCGGCGGCGAAGCGCTCGAGCGCGGCGAACACGACGCCGGAGGTGCCGAGCACGACCGACACCGGGCCCGGCCGATCGACGCCCGCCCCGAGCGCGCCCGCCGCCTGGTCGCCGGCGCCCGCCGCAACCACGACGCCCTCGGAGGTGACGCCGCTCACCTCCGGGCTCTCGAGCGCGCGCGGCAGCCACGCGGGGTCGAGGTCGAGCGCCGCGAGCATCTCATCGCTCCAGCGTCGCTCGGCGACGTCGAGCAACAGCGTCCCGGATGCGTCGGCGACGTCGGTAGCGTGCTCACCGCAGAGGCGGAGCCTGACGTAGTCCTTGGGCAGGGCGATCCGCGCGATCCGCGAGAAGACATCCGGCTCGTTGTCCCGCAGCCACAAGAGCTTCGGCGCGGTGAACCCGGGCAGCGCGCGGTTGCCCGTCAGCGCGATCAGCCGCTCGAGCCCGAGCGTCGACTCGATCTCTTCGCACTCCGCCGCCGTGCGCTGGTCGTTCCACAGGATTGCCGGCCGCAGCGGGCGGTCCTCGGAATCGAGCGCGACGAGGCCGTGCATCTGCCCCGAGAGGCCGATGCCCTGTGGTCCTCCGGCCGCCGCGCGCAGACGCTCGAGCACGGCCTGCGCCGCACGCCACCAGTCCTCCGGATCCTGCTCCGCCCATCCCGGCCTCGGCGTCGACAGCGGGTAGCCGGCGTCCGCGCCGGCGAGGACGGTGCCCTCCGCGTCGAGCGCGAGCCCCTTGACACCGCTGGTGCCGACATCGAGCCCGAATACGACCACGTCGGCTGCGCGCCCGCCCCGCTACGCGCCGAGCGCCGCGTAGACGAGCTCGTAGGCCGCCACCGCGTCCTTGCGAGCCTGGGCCTCCGCGAGCGCGGCGTCGTCGATCCGCGCGGCCACCGAGTCGATGAAGTTCCACTGCAGCACGGAGCGCTTGACCGCGCCGATCTGGTCCTCGGTGTAGGGATACAGGTCGAGGCCGAGCCGTTCGCCGTTCGCCCCGTAGTCGCAGCGGCGCAGCTCGAGCGCAAGCTCGAGCGTCTCCATGAACGCGGTGGTGCCCACCATGTTGTCGTCGTCGAACGTGCCCCAGCCGGAGTTCGCGTGCTGGTGTCCGAGCAGGCCCTCGGAGTGCAGCAGCGCGGCGTACTCGGGCAGGTGCTCGTCGTTCATCAGCAGGTGCTGCCAGTCCATGTTGATCTGCACGTTGTCGAGACCCTCGGCGCGCAGCTTGCCCGCGACGAACAGCGTCATCCCCATGTTGCGCATCAGGATCTTCATCGCCGGCTCGGAGTTCTTGTGCTCGAGGAGCAGCTTCACGCCGTGGCGCTTGCACACCTCCGCCGCGGCGCCGACACCCTCGATCAACCAGCGCCACGAGTCCACATAGGGCGCCTGGAAGGGGTAGTTGTAGCCCTCGATCCCCGGCCAGATGATCATGTGCGCGCCGAGCGAGCCGGCGAACTCGGCGCCCTCGCAGACGATCCTCCGCGCCTCGGCGCGGACGTGTTCGTCGGGGTTGACGAGGCCGCCGCGCCCGAAGCGCGGGTCGAGGTGCAGGCCGCCGGCGATGCAGTAGATGTCGTGGTCGCCGAGAGCCGCCTGGACATCGCTGATGTTCTCGTGCGAGAGCTCCTGCGGGTAGTGGAACTCGTACCCGTCGATCAGCTCGCCGAGGCCCTCCACGGCGCGGTGCACCTTCTCGGCGACCGGTTCGGCGTCGTAGGCGTGCGCCGGCTGGTAGCCGGCTGGAACGAAGCGCGTGATCATCGGGCCGAGGGCCCAGATTCCAAGACTCGTCTTCATCGTGTTGCCTCCGTCGGTTCGTTGGCTTCGGCGCTTGCGTACAGGGCGGCGATCGCCCGTGCCTGCCCGAGCGCGTCGTCACGCCCGTAGGGCGCAGGGCGCTCGCCGGCGACGGCCGCCGCGAAGTCCTCGAGCTCGCAGGCGTAGGGGTCGTGCTGCTCGACGGCGATGCGCTCGACCGAGCCGCCGCGGCGAAGCTCGATGCCGGCATCGCGGGAATGCCAGGGGTCGTCGAGCCAGAGGACGCCGTCGGTGCCCGTCACCTCGAGCTCGTCGCGCGCTTCGAGGTCCAGGCCGCAGTCGAAGCTCGCGAGCACTTCCCCCGCGAAGCGGAGCACGCCCGCGAGGCGCACGTCGACGCCGTCCCCTCCACGCACCAGACGGGCGCTCGCCGACTGCGGCTCGCCCGCGAGCAGCCGTGCGGCGCTCACGCAGTAGCAGCCGACGTCCATCAGCGCCCCTCCCTCGAGATCGCGCTGCAGGCGCACGTCGCCGGGGCGGTCCAGCACGAACGTGAACGACGCCCGGATCAGGCGCAGCTCGCCGATCTCCCGCGTGAGCTCGAGGAGGCGGTTCGCCTGGGGGTGATGGCGCCACATGAACGCCTCCGCCAGCACGAGGCCTTCGCGCTCCGCCACGTCGAAGGCGCGCGCGACATCGCCGGGACGGCGCGACATCGGCTTCTCGCAGAGCACGTGGCGTCCGGCCTCGAGCGCCCGCAGCGACCACTCGACGTGCATCGAGTTGGGCAGCGCGATGTACACCGCCTCCACGTCGGGATCGGCGAGCAGCTCCTCGTAGGTGCCGTGCGCGCGCGGGATGCCGAGCTCCTGCGCCTGCGCCTCCGCGCGTGCGCGATCGCGTGAGCCGATCGCGACGACGTCGACCCCCTCCGCGAGGCGCGCGCCGGCGACGAGCAGCTCGTTGATGCGCGCCGTGGAGAGCAGCCCGAGTTGCATGGGCGCCATCTTATGGCGGCTCGTATCGCGTGCGAGCGCCCGACGCCGCCCGGCACGAGGGCCCCGCGGCGTGATGAGCGACGCCCGCCGGCGTCGCTCAGCGACGCCCGCCCTGCAGCAGCCGCTCGATGTAGGGGCCGAGCAGGGTGGCGACGGAGTCGGCGGACATGCTGGCGGGCCCTTTGGGCAGGGCCGCGTAGCTGATCGCCAGGCGCACGAGGCACTCGCTGAGGAGCTCGGCGTCGCGCTGCTTGACGAGCGGCCAGCCGGACTCGATGATCGTCGTCAGGCGCTCGGCGGCGCCGGCGACGAGCGGCTCGCCGTGCGTGGTGAGCAGCACGAGCAGGCCCTCCGCGCCGTCGCCGCGCACCATCGAGCGCACAATCGGGTTCTCGGCGGCCGCCGTGAGGAAGACGTCGAACGCCGCCGACAGCGCGCGCGCGGGATTGTCCAAATGGGCGCGAACCGCCTCCTCGACCGCCACCAGGAAGCGCTCGGCCTCGCGCAGCACGAGCGCCTGGGCGAACTCGTCGCGCGAGCCGAACTCCTTGTAGAGGGTCTGGCGGCTGACGCCCGCCGAGCCGGCGATGTCCGCCATCGTGATGTCGGCCCAGCGCCGGCTCTCCAGTTCGTCGCGCGCGGCGTCGAGCAGGGTGTTGCGCAGCAGTTCGCGCGCGGCGAGCGAGTACGGGATGCGATCGCGGGTGGTGGGAGACATGTCAACTGGCGGAACCATCGGATCTGCCCGCCGGCAGCGACCATATCGCGATCGACGCCGTACCGTCCCGGGGGAGGAGGGCCGCCGGACGAGCGCTTGCAGCCCGCGCGTGGCCCCCGCGCTCGGAGCTAGAATCCGCTTATCGCAGGTGACCTGGACGGAACTCGTGTGAGGTTCGGATGGCCGTATCGTCGCTAGAGCGAGCCGGCGCCGAGGCGCGTCGACGTCCGCTCGTGGTCGTCGCGATCGCGCTCGCGGTGCTCCTGCTGCTGCTCGTCGCGGCGACGCTGATCTACGACCACTCGCGCCGCGACGTGATCGCCAACGGCGTGCGCATCGCAGGCGTGCCCGTCGGCGGCCTGCACGCGGCTGCCGCCCGCAGCAAGCTCGAACGCGACCTCGCCTCGCAGCTCAACGAGCCGGTGACCGTCACGTCGGGCTCGCGTCACTGGACGCTCGGGCCGCGCGAAGCGGCGGTGCGGCTGAACGTCGCCGGCATGGTTCAGCAGGCGGTCGACGCGAGCCGCGAAGGGTCGATCATCACGCGCACGTTCCGGGGCGTCACCGGCGGGAGCCTGAACCGCAACATCCCGCTCGCGGTGAGCTACTCCCACCACGCCGTCCGCGAACTCGCGGCGCGCATTCGCGCCGACGTGAACCGCGCCCCGCGCGACGCCACCGTGTCCCCCTCCGCGGCGAGCCTGCACCCGGTTCCGGGCGTCGTCGGGCTCGCGGTGGTGAGCTCCGCGCTCAGCTCACGGATCCGGCACGCCCTGCTCGGTCAGGCGCCCAGCCGCACGGTGCACGTTCCCACCCACCACATCCAGCCGGCGGTGTCGATCGCGGACCTCGCGCACAAGTACCCCGCCTACATCGTGGTGGACCGCTCCGAATTCAAACTGCGCTTCTTCAGCCACCTGAAACTGTCGAAATCGTATGAAATCGCCGTGGGCATGGAAGGACTGGAAACGCCCGCGGGCCTGCACCACATCGAATGGGAGCAGGTCGATCCGCCGTGGCTCGTGCCCAAAAAAGCATGGGCGGGAGCGCTCGCGGGAACGGTCGTCCCGCCTGGTCCGGCCGATCCGCTGAAGGCGCGCTTCATGTCCTTCGAAGGCGGCGCCGGGATCCACGGGATCGACCCGAGCGAGTACTCCTCGATCGGCCAGAACGCCTCCCACGGCTGCATCCGCATGCGCATCCCCGACGTGATCGCGCTGTACGACGTCTCGCCGGTGGGTACGCCGGTCTACATCATCTAGCGGGCGCGGTCCTGCCCGCGCGCCATCAGGTGCCCGGCGGGCGGCGCCGACTGTCCTCCTGGTTGCGCTGGTGCTCGCCCCTCACCTGAACGGCGATGTAGATCACGATCACGTTGACGATGATGCCGATCCCGACGAAGGTGACCAGGAGGCCGAACGTCTTGCTGAACGCTGCGCTCGAGGCGAGGAGCATGGCGGGAGCCTACCAACGCCGCCGATGGGCGTGTCGGCCCTCCGCCCAGCGGTCGCCTATCCTCGACCGCTGACGGCTGCGCGGAGAGGTGCCGGAGCGGTTGAACGGGCGCGACTGGAAATCGCGTAACGGGGGAAACCTCGTTCGAGGGTTCGAATCCCTCCCTCTCCGTAGTTAGCGCCGGCGTTCCGAGGCCCCGCCGCGTGGGCGCGGGCTCGCGCGATTGGCGAATCCCGCCGCGCACCGGTACTCTCCCTGCTACCGCGGAAAGGTCGGCCGCGCAAGGGCAGTCATCTACGCGTTATGGATGGCGTGGGAATGGGCATCGGGCATGGAGATCAGAATGGGGCCGAGCGGGGGGCGCCGGTCGATGAACAGCGCTTTGCGGCGGGTGATCACCGCGGGGATCGCGGTGCTCGCTCTCAGCCTGGCCGCGCCCGCCGGCGCTGCGGCATCCACGCTCGAAATCCTGACGCCCGCGAACGGCAGCTCCACGCTGAGCACGACGCCGCTGTTCAGCGGGACGGCGGGCGGCGCCCTCGGCGAAGTCACGGTCTCCGTCCACCAGGGCAGCACGGCGGCGGGGTCGGTGGTGCTCGAAGGCAAAGCCGCGCCGAACGTCCTGCTGGAAACGTGGGAACTGGCGCTCGGGCCGCTCACGCCGGGCGTCTACACGGCGGTGGCGGCCGAGGAAGGCCTGCTCGGAGAAACGCTGGAAAGCGAACCGGCGACGTTCACGGTGCAGGCGGCTCCCGTGGTGACGCTGGATCCCACCGACCAGACCGTGGAAGCCGGGGAAACCGCCTCCTTCACGTCGGCGGCGACGGGCTTCCCCGCGCCGAGCATCCACTGGCAGGTGTCAACCGACGGCGGCGCACACTGGACGACCGACGTGGCGGATGCGGGCAACACCACGGGAACGCTGAGCGTGACGGCGACGGCGGGGAAGAACGGCGCGCAGTACCGGGCAGTGTTCGCGAATGCGGCCGGAGAAGCGGTGAGCGAAGCGGCGACGCTCGAAGTGCACACGCCTCCCGTCGTGACGGCGAACCCCGCCGACGAGACGGTGATCGCGGGCGAAACGGCGACGTTCGAAGCGGCCGCCACGGGCCTGCCGGCGCCCGGCGTCCAGTGGCAGGTGTCCACCGACGGCGGCGCCCACTGGAGCGACGACACGACCGACTCGGGCAACACGACGACGACGCTGTCGGTGCTGACGAAAGGCTCTCAGAACGGCAACCAGTACCGGGCGGTGTTCTCGAACGCGGCGGGCGAAGCGGTGAGCGAAGCGGCGGCGCTCGAAGTGGACACGCCGCCCACCATCACCGGCGACCCGGCGAACAAAGCCGTGAACGCCGGCGAAACGGCGACGTTCAAAGCGAGCGCCTCCGGGTTCCCCGCGCCGACGGTGCAGTGGCAGGTGTCGACGAACGGCGGCGGCACGTGGAGCAACGACACCACCGACTCCGGCAACACGACGACCACGCTCACGATCCTGACGAAAGCGTCGCAGGACAAAAACCAGTACCGCGCCGTGTTCACGAACGTGGCGGGGAAAGCCACGACGACTGCGGCGATACTCGAAGTCCACACGATCCCGGTCGTGACGCTCCAGCCCACCGACAAGACGGTGACCGCCGGCCAGACCGCCGTGTTCAAAGCCGCCGGGGCCGGGAACCCGGGGCCTAGCGTCCAGTGGCAGTTCTCCGCCGACGGCGGGGCGCACTGGAGCAACGACGTCGGCGACGCGGGCAACGACACCACGACGCTGAGCGTCGTGACGACCGCCGAAGAGGATGGCTACCAGTACCGTGCGATGTTCAAGAACGTGGCGGGCGAAACGCCCAGTGAACCGGCGAACCTGACGGTCCGCTACGCGCCCGTGGTGACCCTCAACCCCACCAACACAGGATCGATCGCGGGCGAAACGGCGATCTTCGAAGCGTCCGCGAACGGCGACCCGACGCCGACCGTGCAATGGCAGGTGTCCATCGACGGCGGCAAAACCTGGACGAACGACACGACCGACACGGGTAGCACCAAAGAACAGCTGCTCATCAAAAAAGTGTCGCTCGCCCAGAGCGGGAACGAATACCGCGCGGTCTTCACGAACCTGGTGGGCACCGCGACGAGCACCGCCGCGGTGCTCACCGTGAGCGAAAAACAGGTGCCCCCGTCGGTGAGCAAAGACCCGACGAGCCTCGCCGTCACCACCGGCGCGCCCGCCGTGTTCACGGCGACAGCGACGGGAGTGCCGACGCCGACGGTGCAATGGGAAGTGTCCACCGACTCCGGCATCACGTGGGCGAAGGATCTGACGGACTCCGGGGTGCACACGGGGACGCTTGAAATCGCCGCGACGACGGCGGGCCAGGACGGCAACGAGTACCGCGCGATGTTCAAGAACGCGGCGGGCGAAGCGGCGAGCGCCCCGGCGACGCTGACCGTGCAGACGGCGCCGGGCGTGACGCTCCAGCCGATCAGCACGAGCGTGAAGGAAGGCGACACGGCGACGTTCACGGCAGCTGCGAGCGGCGAGCCCGTGCCGCAGGTGCAGTGGGAAGAATCGGCGGACGGGACGACGTGGACGGCGATCCCGGGTGCGAACGGCGGCACGCTCACACTCCCGGCGGTGCCGCTCGCGCTCAACGGACGCCAGTATCGCGCCGCGTTCAGCAACCTCATCGGCGCCGTGAAGACGAGCGCGGCGACGCTCAACGTGACGAGCATTCCGGTGCCGCCGCCGCCGACGCCGCCGCAGGCATCGTTCACCTGGCTGCCGGCGGCGCCGCGTGCAGGTGAAACGGTGTCGCTCGCCTCGACGTCCACCGACGCGTCCGCCGCGATAACGGGCTTCGCCTGGGATCCCGCCGGCAACGGACCGCTCGTGGGGGGTGGCGCCAACCTGACGACATCGTTCGCCGGCGCGGGCAACCACGTCGTGCGCCTGCGCGTGACGGATGCGATCGGCCAGTCGGCGCTCGTGAGCGAGACGATCCCCGTGGGAGCAGCCCTGCCGCGCCTGATGCAGCCGTTCCCGATCGTGCGGATCGCGGGCAGCGACAGCGCATCCGGAGCTAAGGTCAGCCTGCTGACGGTGCTCGCGCCCTCGGGTGCGACGATCACGGTGAGCTGCCGCGGGCACGGGTGCCCGCCCAAGCATGAAATGCGCGTGATCGCCCCGAGCGCGAGAGGCGGCGTCGCGCTCGTGTCGTTCAAGCGATTCCAGCGCTCCCTGAACGTGGGAGCTGTGCTCGTGATCCGTGTGTGGAAGACAGGAGTGATCGGGAAGTACACAAGCTTTACGATCCGTCGCGGCAAACTCCCCAAGCGGACCGACATGTGCCTCACCTCTGCGACGTCAAAGCCGATGCCGTGCCCCAGCTCATGAGGACTGTTCACCCCGATGAACTGTGGCTCGACGAGGGGCCTCCGAGCCGGGTCAACCCTCGCGTGATCCTCTCGATCGTCGCGCTCGCGGCGGTGTTCGCGGGCTTCTACGCGATCGGCCGTGCCACGGAAGCGAAGAACGCCCCCCGCAGCGAAGCGCAGGTGACGCCGGCGGTGACGGCGACCGGCGCGGCGATCCCGGTGTCGCTCGGCAGCGCGCCGGCGCTCGCGACGACGGCGACGCCGCGTCCCGCGCCCGCGGCGCCGCCGGCCGTGGCGCCCTCCGCTCCGGCGCTCGTGCGCGTGAGCCCGGCCGGGGCAACACCCATCGCGCCGGCAGCGCCCGCGGCGCCCGTGGTGGTCGCGCCGCCCGTGCGCCGCGAACCCGTGCGGAGCGCCCCGAGGCCCGCGCCGGCGGCGCCCGCAGACAAAGGCGGCGCGAGCGCACCGAGCGGGAACCACAGTGGAGCGAGCCCGTCCTCCAACGGCGGGGGCTCATCCTTCGACAGCTCGGGCTAGCGCATGCGCACCAGTCGCAGCCTCTCAACCGTGCTCGCGCTGGGGGTGGTGGCGGCGGCGATCCTCGGCTACGTGCTGGGGGTCGAAGAGAACGTCTCCGGCCGCTCCCACACGGCGACGGCGCGCGCGCAGCGCCTGCGCACGGCGATCGCCGGGAGCGTGCTCGTCGAATCGCCGGCCGGGTGGAGCGCGGCGCCGGCCCCGGTGCAGATCCCGCACCTCGCCGTGTCCCAGGTGGTCGTCCTCGCGCCCGCGGGCGATCCCACCCGCATCGCGCTGCTCACGGGGCAACTGCCGGGCGGCGAACCGAGCCCTCTGCCGCGCGACTTCGTGGCTCGTCTGGCCGGGCAGCCTGTGACCGAAGTGGTGAACCTGTCCCAGACCGAAGCGTATAGGTACACCCATCTCGGCCTTACCGGCTTCGATCGCCAGCTCGTCATCTACGCGATACCGCGCTCGGGCGGGAACACCACCGTGCTCGCGTGCTCGGCGGCGGCGACAGCGATTGCGGAACTGCGCACATGCGAACAGATCGTCTCCACGCTGCACCAGGTCGGCCAGGTGAACAGCGAGGTGCTGACGCCCGATCCCGCCTACGCGCAGCGCGTGACGGCGGCGATCGACGCGCTCGACCGCCAGCGCGTGGAGCTCCGCGAAGCGATGCAGACGCAGACGCGCCCGGCGGCGGAGGCTCACCTGGCGACGCGGCTGGCGCGGACGTTCGCGCACGCCGCAGCGGCGCTCGCCGTGCTCGAACCGTCGCTCGCGGCAGGGCCAGCGCAGGCGACGCTGTCACACGCCATCCAGGCTGCCCGCGACGCGTACGCGGGCCTCGCCGCGGCAGCGCGCTCGCGTGACTCGGCGAGCTACGACGCGGCGCGCAGCCGTGTCTACCAGGCCGAGACGGCGGTGGCCGTGGCGCTCGAGAACTACGCGCTGCTCGGCTACGCGCGCAGCTAGCTCGGGCGACTCGATGTAAGAATGCCGCCGATGCAGCGCGAGGCTGTCATATGCGAGCCGCTTCGGACGCCCGTGGGCCGCTTCGGCGGCGTGTTCCGCGGCGTCGGCGCAACCGAGCTGGCGGCGACGGTGATCCGCGAGCTCGTCGCCCGCAGCGGCCTGCGCGGCGAGGACGTGGACGACGTGATCATGGGCCAGTGCTACCCCAACGGGGAGGCGCCCGCGATCGGGCGGGTGGCGGCGCTCGACGCCGGGCTCCCGGTGGCGGTGCCCGGGATGCAGGTGGATCGCCGCTGCGGGTCTGCGCTGCAGGCCGTGGTGAACGCGTGCCTGCAGGTCCAGACCGGCGCGGCCGAGGTGATCCTCGCGGGCGGGGCGGAGAGCATGAGCCAGGTGGAGCTCTACTCGACGGAGCTGCGGTGGGGCGCGCGCAGCGGCGGCGCGCGTCTCGAGGACCGGCTGGCGCGGTCGCGGGTTACCGCCGGGGGCGCCGACCATCCGGTGCCCGGCGGCATGCTCGAGACGGCCGAGAACCTGCGGCGCGAGTACACGATCCCGCGCGAGGAGCAGGACGAGCTCGCGCTGCGCTCGCACCAGCTCGCGGTGGCTGCCCACGAGGACGGGTCCTTCGCGAGCGAGATCGTGCCGGTGGCGGTGGGCGAGGAGCAGGTGGCCGTCGATGAGCATCCACGCGCCGACGCGAGCCTCGAGTCGCTCGGACGCCTGCGGCCGGTGATGGGCCGCGAGGACCCTGACGCCACCGTGACGGCGGGCAACGCGAGCGGGCAGAACGACGGCGCGGCGCTGTGCATCGTCACGCATCCCGAGCGCGCCGAGCAGCTCGGCCTGCGCCCGCTGGGGCGCCTCGTCGCCTGGGCGGTGGCGGGGGTGCCGCCGGAGACGATGGGGATCGGCCCGGTGCCCGCCACCGAGCTCGCGCTGCAGCGGGCGGGGCTGTCGATGGACGATCTCGACCTGATCGAGCTGAACGAGGCATTCGCAGCGCAGGTGCTCGCGGTGCTGCGCGAGTGGAACCTGAGCGATGGCCTGGACCGCGTGAACGTCCACGGCTCGGGAATCTCGCTCGGACACCCCGTCGGCGCGACGGGGGCGCGCATCCTCGCGACGCTGCTGCACGCGATGGACCGCCGCGAGGCGCGCTACGGGCTGGAGACGATGTGCATCGGCGGCGGCCAGGGCCTCGCCGCCGTGTTCGAGCGCCCCGCCTAGCGGCTACGTCGCGGCAGCGACCGCCGAGCCGATCGGCCGTCCGAAGGCGGCGAGCATCGCTTCGACGATCTCCGGGCCGCGGTCCTCCTGAAGGAAGTGCGCGGCGCCCGCGATGCACACCTGCTCTCCCGCCGTGGGCAGCAGCGAGGTGAACACCTCGCCCGCGATCGGGTAGGGGAAGACCGGATCGGCATCCGAGAACGCGACGAGCGCCGGCTTGTCCCAGCGCGAGAGCGCGTCCTGCACCTCGAGCATCTCCTTGACGCCGGGGTCCTCGGCCGTCAGCGGCACGAGCAGCGGGAAGGCCTGTGCGCCCGCCTTGCTCTCGGGCGTCGGGAACGGAGCCTCGTAGCCCGCGATCACCTCCGGCGAGAGCTCGGTGGTGGTGGCGCCCTGCATGATCATGCCGATGGGCAGATCGGGTGTGCGTTCGGCAAATTCGCGCCACGCCATGAAGCCCTTGCTCACCCGCCCGGTGAACAGGCCGGTGTTCATCACGACGAGCCGGCCGACCTGGTCGGCGTGCTCGACGGCCCAGCGCAAGCCGATCGCTCCGCCCCAGTCCTGCACGACGACGGTGACGTCGTCGAGGTCGAGCTGGTCGAGCTGGCCGGTGGCGTGCTCGACGTGGCGCTCGTACGTGTACCAGCCGATGTCGGTGGGCTTGTCCGAGCGGCCGAAACCGACGAGGTCCGGGCACACGACGCGGTGACCCGAGGACACGAGCGCCTCGAGCATGTGGCGGTATAGGTAGCTCCAGTCCGGCTCGCCGTGGAAGCAGAGCACGGTGGGCCCCTCGCCCTCGTCGATGTGGTGCATGCGCAGGCCGGCGACCTCCACGTAGCGCGGCTCGTAGGGGTAGCCGAGGAGGTCTTCGAAGCGCTCGTCGGGTGTGCGGAATACGTCGGTCATGTGGCCCCTCGTTCCGTAGCTGGTGCGGTGCACGTCCCGGCGCCGCCCGCTCGTCGCGGCGGCGTCGCGGCGGACGCTAGCGCAGCGGCGAGGGCGGGCGCGGGGACCCCGCGCGCAGGGGCGGCTACGGTTGCGGGCATGTGGCTCCAGCGCGAGCTCATGCTCGAGCCGCGTCCGCGCGGCTTTCACCTCGTCACGCGCGAGGTGCTCGCGGGGCTGCCCGAGCTGAGCGAGATGTCCGTGGGCCTCCTGCACCTCCTGCTCCTGCACACGAGCGCCTCGCTCACGCTGAACGAGAACGCGAGCCCCGACGTCCGTAGGGACTTCGAGGCGTACTTCAGCGACGCCGTGCCCGAACGCAGCCGCCTGTGGACGCACACGCTCGAGGGGCCCGACGACATGCCCGCGCACATCAAGGCCTCGCTGCTCGGCCCCTCGCTGACGCTGCCCGTCAGTGAAGGCGGCCTCGCGCTCGGCACGTGGCAGGGCATCTACCTGTGCGAGCATCGCGACCGCGGCGGGCGGCGCTCGCTGATGGCGACGGCCTGGGGCGAGTAGGGGACACGACGAGACGGACGCCGATGCGCTCGGGAGCGGCGATCGGGCGGCGGTAGACTACGACGCTCTGCGCCCGTAGCTCAGCTGGATAGAGCGTCGGTCTACGGAACCGAAGGTCAGAGGTTCGAATCCTCTCGGGCGCGTGCGGGAGAACGACCAGGGCTGAGGGCGGCCGCGGCCGGCCGGCTACCCTTCGGCGCCCTCGGCACCGAGCGCGCGGCTCAGCACCCCCGCGAGCTCGCCGCTGTCGCGCATCGCCTTCGGCACGTTGTGGCCGCCGCCCTCGCGGGGGTACAGATCGACGCCGTCGACGTTCGCGAGTCGCTCCGCGTGCCGACGATCGACCGTGAACGAAGCGTCGTAGTGGATCTCGCAGCGCGTCTGCCCGTTGCGCGCCCGCGGCAGCGACTCGCGTAGGTCGAGCCAGCGCGGGTCGAGCAGGCCCGCGTCTTTGAGCTCTTCGAGCGGCGCTTTCCAGCGCTGGTCGTCGAGCTCGGCGAGCACGTCCGGATCGATCACGGTCTGCGGCGAGAACGACAGCACCGTGTCGACGCCCAGCAGCGTGCCGAACATCAGCGCCGCGTAGCCGCCCGCCGACAGCCCGGTGGCGACCACGCGGTCGTGCTCTTGCCCGTCGAGCGCGCGCCGCAGCGTGGCGGCGACCTCGTCGATGTCCGCGCCTGCTTCACGTGCGCCCTGGTGGTACCAGGCCTGGTCGAGGTCGCGGACGAACAGTCTTTTCGTGCCGATCCCCTGCGTCACCCGGAAGAACTCGAACGGCGGCAGGCCGACACGGTTCTTGCGCCCGCCGAACAGGATCAGCCACGTGCGCGCGTCGACGTCGTCGAGGTCGAACGTCAGCGCCGGCGTCGACTCGTCGACCGGCTCGCGCTGCTGTGAGGGGCGCGGCGCCGGCGCGGGCGGCGCGCCGCCGGTCAGCCGGCGGGCGCGTCTGGTCAGGCCCTTCTTGACGCGACCAAGTTGCGACATGCCGACTATCTTCGCCGATCGGCTCGGCGTTCGGCGGCGAGTCGCAGGCGAGGATCGCTGCCGCGCAGTTGAAGATCACGCCGGGCGGGGCGATGTTCTGGACGCTCGACGCCGTGCGCAGAAGGTCCCGGGATCCGCGCTGAGAACGCGCCGGTCGAGTAGCTGCAGCCACTGCCGGCCGCCGTGTGGTCCACGACGACCTTCGGCGGCGCGCTCCGCGAGAAACCGAACGAGATGGCGCTGTTCATAGACTGCTGCGCCGAGTTCGCCCCTCCGGTGAAGCCCAATCTCGTGCGATCCAAGAAGCCGCCCCACGAAACCCTGAAATTCAGGCTCATCACGGGGCTCTACAGCGCCGTCCCGCCACTCAAGTACTGGGGGGTGCGCCAGGGGTACCTGAGGCGCGTTGGGTGGGTCCGGAGCAACTGGGCGCGGGCGCCCGTCGACGCGGCCGGGGACCCGCTCCCGTGGCTCACCTATCCGGCGATCGACTTCCTGCGCACGCGGGTTCGGCCGACGATGAAGGTGTTCGAGTACGGCTCGGGGCAGTCCACGCGCTGGTGGGCGCGCCAGGTGGCGATGGTTCACTCGGTCGAGGACGACGCGGCTTGGTATCGCCGTGTGTCGGCAGACGTGCCGGAGAACGTCGATCTGCGACTCGCGAGCTCGTCCGACGGCGCCTACGCCCGATCGATCGGCGAGCGCGGGGAGATCTTCGACATCGTCGTCATCGATGGAAGCGTCCGCAACGAATGCGCACGAGCGGCGCTGCCGTGCCTCGCGCCGAGCGGAGTGATCGTGTGGGACAACACTGAGGATCCCGAGCTGTTCCGTGACGGACTCGAGTTCCTGGCGAGCAACGGCTTCAAGCAGGTCGACTTCTTCGGCTTGGCGCCGCTCAACATGGATCCACACGCGACGGCGATCCTGTACCGGCCGGGAGACAACTGCTTCGGGATGTGAGCCGCCGCGCCGCCGCGGCGCGCCGCGCTCAGCGCTTGACGACGAGGAAGCTTACGAGCGCGCCGAGCGATCGCGGTCCGCGAGCGGGGAGGCAACCACGCGTGTGCCCTACGATCGCCCCGTGTCACCGATGCTCCTCACGTTGGCGTGTGCGCTGTGTGCGACCGGTGCGAGTCACCAGCCGGTCGCCAAGCGCTTCCCGCCCGCCAAGCTGGTGGCCCACCCGAGCGACCTGCCGGGTTTCAGATACGGCGAATTCGAGACGAAGGCGTGGACCTCGCCGGCCCGCTTCCTTCAGCAGGGCGCGGAAGACACCGCTGCGGAAGCCAGGGTGGACCTGCCGCGCCTGCGGTTCGAGGGGTTCGTCGAGGCCGTGCAGGAGGATTTCGCCAACCAGGGCGCGGCGGGCGTGTCGGTGACGATCGTCCTCGGCGGGGCGAAGGCGGCGAGGCGTGAGCTCGAAGCCAACGCGACGGCCGAGCGAGCCGCGCCCGAACCGGCGACTAGCTTCGTCGCGAGCGGCGTCCCGGCGTCCGAGGGGTTCACCGGAGTCCAGGAAGAAGGCCGGCGCCGCTACGCCGATGTCATGTTCACCGTCGGCCGCTGCTTCATCGGGATCGGCAACGCCTGGTACGGCGCCTCGAGCGAATACGAGGCGACGCTCGCGCCGATCGCCGGCGCCAGGGCGGTGTACCGCCGCACCAGACGCCTGTGCGCGAGCAGATGACGCGGCGACGCACTCTGTGAGCCGCCGGGTCGCGCGCCTAGCCGGTGCGCTCAGCCGGCACGCCCGCGGAACGGGCCCGCGCACTGGTTGCGTGCCTGCGCCTCCATCGCGCGATTCTCGTCGATGAGGAGCGGTGCCGCACGGCGGGCATCACACCCGGCTGGGGGCGCGCTTGCTTCGCGCGCGATCCGGCGCCTCCCTGAAGCTGAGAGGCCCGGCCTGGGCAGGCCGGGCCTCTCATACCCACGGGGATGGGTAGGGACCATCAGGGTGTATCTGGGCTTCTAACAGGGGCCGAACCCGATTACCAATACGTTTCGGATGGCTAGGCATATCGCGCGCGTATGTGTCCTGGGCAAGCCCGAAAAACACCCGCGCTGGCGGGCGGTCGGGTATGCTTCTGCGAGCACCGCAGGGGAGGAGGACCTAGTTGCGGCTGCATCATCTCGTTGCTCTTGCATGCTGTCTTGCGCTCGCGCTGGTGCTTGCCGCGCCCGCCGCCGGCGACTCGCTCGTCTTCATACGTGAAAACAACGTATGGCTGTCGAACACGGATGGCAGCGGCCAGTATCAGGTGACGTTCGACGGCAGCGCGGGCTCGCCCTACGAGTCGCCCTCGCAGTCGGACGGCGGCACGATCGTCGCGATCCGCCGGCCCCCCGGCCAGCGCAACCAGATCTTCCGGATGACGCAGAGCGGCGGACTGCTCAACCCGCCGATCAACACTCCCGCCCCCGGCCCCGCGGGGGCTATCGACTCCAAGGTCTCCCCCGACGGAAAACTCGTCGCCTACTGGTTCACCACATTCGTGGGCACCGGCGAATGCCTGTTCTGTGTCGAAGTCGCCGCGTCGGTGCTCATCAGCCACTCGGATCGCTTCACGGGCTACGAAGAAGTGGGGTGGCCGCACACCGGCATCGAACCGTCGTGGATCAACAACTCCACGCTCGTGCTCCCGAACAGCAATGGCACGCTCTGGTACTACGCGGTCGGGGAAAAAGAAGGGCAGATGTGGTTCGAAAACACAGGGCTGTTCCAGCCCCCGGACAAAGGGGGAATCAGCCAACTCATCGCCGGGGCCGAGGTGGCCCCCTCGGGCGACCGCATGGTGGTCGTATACGGCGACAGCGGGCAGTACCTGTCGATGGCCACGCTGAGCGGGCCGCCACCCGCTCCCCCGACGGTGGGGCAGGGGTGCTTCGAAGCCGACGCATCGACGGGCAAATTCGTCGACCCGACGTTCTCCTCGACCGGCAGCCAGCTCTTCTGGCAGGAGGACACGGGCGTGTGGCGGGGCTCGATAGCGAGCTCCGAAGACTGCCATACGAACAGCAGTCCCACGCTCCTGATCCCCGGAGCCAAAGAACCCGACGCCTCCCCCGCCGCCGACAGCCCCGGGCCGCGCCCCGGTTGCGGCAACCCGGGCAACCCCGCGGCCTGCGGGCCGCCGCCCCCGCCGCCGCCCTGCACGACCTGCTCGACGAACGGCGGACCCTCCGCCGCGGTGATCCAGGCTGCCGTCGCGGGCTTCCTCAAATCCCTCTCCAAAGGCCTCACGAAGGCGAAGCTCCACGGCCTGCGCCGCTCGCACCACGTCTCCGTCTCCTTCAAAGCGCCGTCCGCGGGCACGCTCACGGCGCAGCTGTCGGTGCGCGCGGGCCACGCGAACGTCGTGCTCGCGAGCGGCCGGCACGTGTTCGGCTCGGCCTCGAGCTCCGCGCTCAGCCTGGCGCTTACATCGAACGGGAAGAAACGCCTCGCCAAAGTGCACAGCCTCCGCTGCACGCTCACCGTCGCCTTCACGCCCGCAGGCGCCCATCAGGCGACGTCGCTGAAGACCTCGCTCACGCTGCGCTGAGCGCCGCCCGGGCGGTCGCACGTCGCGGAGCAGCCCGCTTCGGCAATATCAGGCCCTCCAGATGCTCACCGGACTGCTGATCGTCACCGCCGTCGCGCTCGGCGGGCCGCAAGGCTCCTCGCCGCAGCGGCTCGAGAACGCCGTCGTGCACGTGCAGCGCGACGGCCGGCAGGTAGCGGCGTCCAGGCACGGCGAGGTGCGCAAGCGGCTGAGGCGTGGGGCCTACCGCGTCTCCGCCGAGCTCCTCGCCCCGCACGCGAGGCATGCCCAGAGGTGCGCCTCGCGGACCGCACACGTCGGCCGGGGCGTGACGAGGGTGACGCTGTACTGCCGGGTGCAGTGAGACGTGCGGCCGGTCGAGGTCCGGCCGCACAGCTCCCGCGCGTCACACGCCCGCCGGCGCGTCTCGCGCGTCAATCGAGGTCCGGATGGGGCGAGTACACGAAGCCCGCGCGCGGGCCCCAGTCGCCGCCTTCCCAGCCGCCGTCGAAGTCGCCCGACGCAGACGGCTGCGGCGCGACGCCTGCCGCGCTCCCGGTCGGCGCCTGATCGCCGGGGAGCCAGTGCGTGGCGGTGGGCGTTTTGCGCAGCACCTCGTCCTCGTAGTCGAGGTCGAGGTCCGGCTGCGTGCTCCAGTAGTCGGCGCCGCACTGGTAGCGGAAGTGGCCGCTCTCGTCGGTCACCCAGAAGGCATCCCCGTCTTCGGTCACCTCGTGCAGGATCGAGCGCTCGTAGCGTTCGGCGATGCGCGCGAGCGCCTCGATGTCCGCCACGTCGATCACCGCCACCTCCGGCGGCTGCCAGACGCGTTCCACGGGGACGATCATGCGGCCGTAGCGGGCGCGGATCGCAGCCGCCTCGTCGCGTGGGCGCGGCCTCACGAAGGCGAGCACGGTGAGCAGTACGCACAGGACGATCGCGATCCCGCCGACGGCGATCCGCCGCGCCGCCGACACCGACACGCGGCCCACCTTCAGCGAGAGCATCACGGGCTGGTAGCTGCGGGTCGCCACGAAGTGCGACTGTGCGGGAGAGAACGCGGCCGCCGCCGGTCGCGCGGAGGCTGCGCTGCCGGCGGGGGAGAGGATCGGCGCGATCTCGAGCGCGTTGAGCGAGAACTTCAGCGGCGGCGAGAAGCTCGCGTGCAGCGGCGCGCCCGCGACCCGGCCCGACGCGCCCACGCGCGGGACGATCGTGAGCGTGTAGGAGCCGCTCACGCCGAGCGTCCTCTGCACCTGGGCGACGAGCGCGAGCACCGACTCGACGCTCAGCGTTGCCGCGACGGACGTGCTGTCACCGCCGAATGACGAGGCGGGGGCGAGCCGCATCGTCTTGCGCCAGCCCGTCGTCGATTCGAGCGTCGCGTACAGCGATGCGCTGCCTTCGAGCGAGTGGCGCTCGGCCGAGTCGAAGCGATAGGCGAAGGCGAAGTCCACGCTCTTCACCACGCGCGTGAAGATCGGGTCGCCGGTGACGACGCGGTTCCTCGGATAGCTCGGACCGGGTGTGGCGGCGGCGGAGTAGGAGAACCTCCCGCTCTGGCGGTAGGGCACGTTCACGGGCTGGAGCGCCGTCGTGGGACGCGAGAACGCGACCAGCGCGAGCACGAGGAAGGGGAGCAGGGCGACGACGCCCACCGCGAGCACCACGGCGGCCGGCCCGCCGGGCGCGCTTGGCCGCCTGGCGGGGGGCGGCGAGCCCGACTCGCCGCTGCGCCGCTCGCGCAGGTGCCGGCGCCGGCGCCGCGTGAACGCGGCCCCCGCGAACAGGAGCGTCGCGACGGCGATCAGCGCTCCCACGAGCAGCGGCGAGCGGATCGACTCCAGGCGCGCGCCCGCGCCCGGGATCTGCAGCCACAGCGCGCCGAGCAGCTGGCTCGAGGTGGGGTGCTCGAAGTCCACGAAGTTGTTGTTGTCGCCCTTGAACACGTAACGGTTTCCGGTGCGCGCGATGATCCGGTGCAGCACGATCGTGTGGAACACGTTGCTGCGGTAGGCCACGATCTCGCCGACGTGGTAGCTGCCCTCACGGCGAACCAGCGCGAGGTCACCGGCGTGGAAGCGGGGCTCCATGCTGACCCCCTCCGTGACGACGTAGCTCGCCGAGCCGCCGAGTGCCACCGGGGCGAAGAAGAACCACAGGCAGCCCAGCACCGTCAGCGCGAGGCCGGCGGCGATGAGCTTGCGTGTGCGTGCGGGTCGCATGGCCGGGGCGGAGGCGGAGCGGCCAAGAAGTCGGCCGCTCCGCTCGCTCAGGTCTGCTGTTGACCAGTTGCTGCTATTCGATCGTCACCGTGCCGGTGCTGACCGCAGCCACTGACAGCTTCAGGCCTTCTGCATCCGGGACGGGAGTCGGGAATTTGCAGGTGACCTGGAAGGGAGATGCTTCGGAGGCACCGCAGTCGGTCCAGTCCGCGTGTTCCGGATTGGCTTTGCTGAGTGCCACCTTGACGTCCGAGGCCCCCTTGTTGAGGTTGAACGTCACTTCGGTCATCGTCAGACCATCCGCGCTGAACGTGTAGTTCGTCGGCGAGGAGACTTCGTAGCCGCTCACGGTCGCCGCGCCCGCCCCTGCGGAGTGGTCGGGAACCGTGTTGCTGGCGGTGAACGCGTAGGCGCCCACCCCAATCACGCCTGCGAGCACGACGGCAAGCAGGCCGGCTATCCTGTTCGGCGAATCGACGCGGGCGCACACCGTCTTTAGGTCGGTATCAACCGTTGCAAGCGCATATCCGAGGCCGCCGTCGGGCTACGCTGCTCCTGCGATGCAGCCGCAACAGGGCACTCCCGGCACTCCCGGCCCGGTAGAGCTCACGCGCGGCGCCTACGACGCCCTCAACAGGCAGGACTTCGACGCGGTCATGGAGCTGTTCGGGCCGGCGTCGGTCTGGGACGTGTCGCGGTGGGGCCTTGGCACGCACCGAGGGCGTGACGCGATCAGGCGGTTCCTGAACGACTGGTTCGGCAGCCTCGACGAGTACGAGGTGCGCGTCGAGGACCTGCTCGACGTCGGCGAAGGAGTCGTCTCGGCGGTCGTGCTGCAGACCGGCCATGGCGGCGGCCGCGGCTACATCCGCCTGCGCTCCGCGCCCGTCTACGTGTGGCTCGCGGGACAGATAGGGCGGCTGACCGTGTACACGGAGATCGAGGAGGGCCGCGCCGCCGCGCGCCAGGCCGCCGCGCGGATGCCCCAACGCAACCTCGACGTCCACGCGCGCGCATGCGCGGCGGTGAACGCCCGTGAAGTCCCCACCGACATCCTCGACTCGGGCTTCAGCATGGAGAACCGCGCGAGCGCGGTGACGGACCAGACCTACCACGGCGCGCGGGGATGGGGCGAATGGATGAGCGACGTGTTCGAAGTGTTTGCGGACGGGGCGGTCTACTCGCTCGACGACGTGGTTGCCTGCGGTGAGGACTTCGTCGTCGCGACGTTCTCGGTGGTGGGCACGGGCGCCCGCTCCGCCGAGCCGCTCGAGTTCCGCTGGGCCGGTGTCACCTGGTTCCGCGACGGCAAGGCCACGCGGGCGGTCGGCTACACGACCCGGCGCGAGGCGCTCGAGGCGGTGGGGCTGCGCGAGTAGGTCACCCTCCGGCCCGCGTGCCGAGCGCCCCTTCGCCTCGGCTCGTGACCGCGCCGGCATGCTCGCTGTAGTGTGGGCGCCGCGGTAACGACCAGCACGAGGAGAGGAGTAACGATGGGCCGCAAGTACATCGACTGCCGCGAGATGCCGAGCGAGAACAACTGCGATCTCGCGATGGCGGGCAGCGAGGAGCACATCATCGACGCCGCCGTCAACCACGCCGTCACCGCTCACGGGCACGAGGACACGCCCGAGCTGCGCGAGCAGATCAGGCAGGGCCTGAAAGACGAGGTACCGGGCGTCCTCGCCTAGCGCTCGCTCCCACGCTCACGGCGCAGCCGGGACGGCGTTCGCCCCCGAGGCGTTCACCGCGGCGAGCACTCGGCTGCGCACGTTGTGCAGCAGCGCCGTCTCGGTGGCCTTCGAGATCCTGCCCGAGGCGGTCTCTGCGGCGATGGAGCGCCGGCGCGACGCCGCGACGGCATCGACCAGGGCCGCGCTCGACTTGCCGGCTGTGGCGGCGGCTACCTGTGCCAGCGTTCGACCCGCCCGCACCCGGGCGGCGAGTCGTGCCCGGCTCGATCCGAGATAACGGGCAGCCGCGCCGAGATCCCGTCGCGTGAGCGAACCGCCCCTGAAGCTGCGGTCGACCGCCCGCGTCACCCGTGCCCGCAGAGCGGCGAGCCGTGCGCGCTCTTCCGCCGCCGTGATGCTTCCGTTCGCAAGCGCTCTCGCGATCGCCGCGGCGCGATGCTGCATGAGCACTTCGATCAAGCGCTGCCGCGACTTGCCCTGGGCGGTTGCAACGCCCGCGAGCGACTTGCCATGCTGGAGTTCCTGGCGGAGCTGCGGTCGCGACACGCCCAGGTAGCCCGCCGCGGCCGCGACGGGGCCGGCATCGGTGCCGGCGGTGCTCGAGCCGCCCCGTGACGAGCCGTGGCTGCCGCCGGCGAGGAGGGCGATCAGGATCCCCGCGACCACAGCGGCGGCCGCTGCTCCGATAAGCGCCCAACGTTTTGTCTGCCTGCTCACGAGCTCTCCTCGGTCAGGAGCTTGCCAACTCCGTCTAAGACGGGGCTAAGCGGGGGATCGCCGGTCCGGCCGCGTGGAATCCACGGATTCGAAAGCTCCCGGATGTGGCGATCCGGCTGATCCCCCGGCCTATACGCATCGTTCTCGGGCTCGGTGGACGCGGACATGAGGCATCGCGCGGCTCACGCCACCCCGTGTCGGTCCTCTCGGCGCTCGACGCGGGCCGATCTGGCCGGCTTTTCGGCCGTCGCGGTCCATGATATGCTGCCCGCCTCGATCCGGGGACGGCGGAGGGGAGCCGCTGGACCTGTCGGGTCGGACGAACCCGTAGGTCAGATCTAGCGGAATCAAGCCAGCCTTTGCGGAGGCGAAAGCGAGGACCCAGGAGAATGAGAAGCGTCAGGATGATTCTTGGCCTTGTCGTCGTGGTGTGCGCGTTCGGTGCCCTCACCGCCCCGGCATTTGCCAAAGTGAAAGAACCGAAAGAATTCGGAAAATTCGTGGCGAGTACGTCCGGATCCACGAAGGGCATCGGTGAAGCGAGCGAAATGACGATCGGTCCGTACAAATTCCCCAATGGATGCGAACAGGAACTCAAGTCCAAAGGCAACGTCGTCGCGGGCGAATCCGAATCGTTCTTCCAGGAAGTCAAGTTCAAGGACTGCGTCGCCAAACGCAAGCTCGGCGGCGGCATCGAAGAACCGGTCGCGGTGAGCTTCACGCTCGGGATGGAGTTCCACTCGGCCGGCTTCGTTGAAACCGGCGGGGGCGGCAGCGTGGAAATCTCAAAATCCACGATCAAATTCAAAGGCAAGAAGAGCTACTGCGAAGTCAAGATCCCGTCCCAGCGCATTCCGGGCGCAGCTGAAAAAAACCCTGAAAAAGAATTCGAAGCGTTCAGCTACTCGACCGAAAAAGAAAAACAGACGACAAAAGGCGGAATCAAAAAATTCGGCGAATTCCGCGAACGCCTGGACATCGAATGGGAATACAAAGGAATGGAAGCGACAGTGCCGATCACTTCCACCTGCGAATACAAGAACGGTGAAGAAGGCGGCAAATTCAACCCCGAAACCAACGAAGTCGACTTCGGCAACGGTAAAGGGGAAGGCGAACTCGAAGAAATCACGCTCAAGGCTGGCAATCTGAAATTCGTACCTGCCCCGTGAGCTGGACTTCGTGAAGCCGGCGCGGTGAGCGCCGACTCACTCGCCAGGTAGTTCTCCGCGAGCGCGGGGGGCGAGGCCGCTCAGGCGGCACTCGCCCTCCGCGCTCGTTTGTTTCTTGCTCCCGGCGCGGTGCGCCGACAGAGCGCGCGCGGTGCGCCGACAGAGCGCGCGCGGTGCGCCGACAGGGCGCGCGTGTCGCCGCTCAGCCGTCCGGGAACGGCGCGATCGGCACGCCGTGGTCGCGCTCGCGCATCCCCAGCTCGTACGCTCCGCCGTGGTCGCTGCGCAGCATCACGTCCTCGCCGCCGTGCCGCGATACGCGCAGCGCGAGCGCCGCCACGGAGCAGTTGATCACGTCGTGCTCGCCGCCGTCGGGGTCGGCGTAGCGCCAGCCGGCGGTCGACTGCGGATCACACTCGACGCTCGCCGTCACCCTCACGTCGTCCGCGCCGGCGAGCTCGATCCGCGCCCCGCGGGTGCTCTCGGCGACGGCGGGCCGCGCGCGCAGGAGGCCGCCGAGCCGGTGGCGGCGCCCCTCCAGCGAGAGCGCGCCGCTCGCCACCCAGGGCGTGAGCCTGCTGCCGACGCGCACGCGCGCGAGGCCGACGTCGAGCCACGCCTCGGGCGCCTCTGAGAAGCCGGTCCCGTGCAGCCATACCCAGCGCTCTGCGTGCTCGGATCCCCAGTTGTGCCCCACCATGCCGGGCCAGCCGCGGAGCTCGATCGCGCGCCCGTCGGGCTGCTCGAAGACGCCGTCGAAGACGGCGCGCGGCGCCGGGCTCGTGAGCTTCGTGCGCGGCACCGGAGAGCGGTAGAGCCAGCCCGGATCGAGGTGGCGCAGCTCGGCCTCGGCCGAGGAGAAGGTGAGCGACCACGAGGCTCCGCCGCAGCTGCCCTCGGCCCGTCCGGGGCCGATGCTCGCGTCCTCCACCGAGATCCATGCGCCGGCGGGTGCTGCGAGCCGCTCGCTCGTCAGCTTCTGCTGGAGCGGACGCCCGTCCCCGCCGAAGCGCGTGCACCACAGCGATCCGCGCGGGGCGGCGCCCGGGCGCTTGTGGACCGTATAGCGGATCCACACACCGAGCGGCTCATCTACAGAGAAGGCGCGCAGGAAGAACGACTCGTACATCCCCGCGCGCAGCGGGGCGTCGGGAAACCTCGCGCTCACCCCCATCGTCGGCGATCCTAGTCGCGCGGCGGCCACCTCGCCGCCCGCATTCCTGAGAGGATCCCGCGATGGACCGCGCGCCCGTGCTCGAGCTGCCGCCCGTGTTCGCGAAGCAGCAGCCCCGCACGGAGGTGCGCTACCTGCTCGGCGTCGACGGCGGCGCCACGAAGACGCTCGCCGCGGTGCTCGACCTCGAGCAGGAGGTCATCCACCTCGGCCACGGCGGGCCGAGCAACGAGGACGCCGTGGGGGCGCGTGCCGCGGTGGAGGCGCTGCTCGGCGCCGCGAGGCAGGCGCTCGCCGGGGCCGGTATCGGCTCGGAGGAGCTCGGCGCCGGCGTGCTCGCGGTTGCGGGCACCGACACCCAGGCGATCGCCGCCCACGTGCGCGCCGCCCAGCCCGACTCGTGGCTCGTCGTCAACGACGTCGTCACCGCGTGGGCCACCGCCACCGGCGCAGCCCCGGGCGTGGGCGTGATCTCCGGCACCGGATCCAACGTGTTCGGGCTCGGTCCCGACGGACGCGCCTGGCGGGCTGGGGGCTGGGGGCACCTGCTCGGCGACGAGGGCTCTGGCTACTGGTTCGGCACGCGCTCCATCGCTGCCGCACTCCACGACCGCGACGGCTCGGGCCCGGCGACGGCGCTCACCGACGCCGCCTGCTCCTTCTTCGACGCACCCAGCATCGAGGCGCTCGCCACCCGTGTCTACTCGCAGCCGCTCACGAAGGGTGAGATCGCCGCCTTCTCCGTGCAGACAGCCGCGGTGGCAGACACCGGTGACGAGGTGGCGCGCGAGATCTACGCGCTCGGCGCGCGCGAGCTCGCGGCGCAGATCGTGGCGGTGATCGACCACACCGGGCTCTCGGGCGAGTTCCCCGTGGGGCTCGTGGGCGGCGGCTTCGAGGCCGGGGACGTGTTCATGGGGCCGCTGACGAGCGCCGTGCTCGAGAGGGCGCCGCAGGCGCAGGTGTCCCACGGTCACCTGGCGCCCGTCGGGGGCAGCCTGCTGCTCGCGGCACACGTCTGCGGCTGCGCCCAGGAGCTCTCGAACGAGGACCTCTCCGCGCTCATCGACGCGGCGCTGGCCCGCCGCTGAGCGCTCACCGCGGCTCCTCGCCGCTCGGGGACGCCCGCATGTAGCGCTCGATCGCGCTGCGGTCGGCGATCGCCCCGGTTCCCGGCGCGTGCATCCTCACGGCGGCGGCAGCAGCCGCGAACTCGACCGCCGCGCGCGGCTCGCTTCCGCCCGCGAGCTCGGCGAAGAGCGCCGCTGCGAAGACGTCGCCGGCACCCATGTCCGAGGCGGCGACGCCTCGTCGAAGCGGGGTCACGCCGACTTCTTCGGCCACCTCGCCCACGTAAAGCGTCACCGGGCGGGGCCCCGCCGTGATCGCCACGAGCGCATCGCGGGCTCGCGCCGCCACGATCAGCTCCTCGCAGGCGGAGGTCTCGAGCTCGCTCAGCACGATCGCATCGCAGACAGCTCCGAGGCTGCGCATCCGCTCCGAGTCGCCGCGCGCGCGCCGCTCCTGCCGAGGCTCGGCACGCGCGCGGGCCGGTAGCGAGGGCAGCGCGAGCTCCGTGCCGGGCTGCGGCTCGGGCGCCCCGGCGGGCGACCACTCGCGCACGAGGCCCTGCGGCGTGAGGCCCAAGAGGCGCCATTCGCCGCCGAAGCGCTCGGGAAGCTCGCGCACGACGGGTGCGAGATGCACGATCTCGCTGTCGAGCCTCAGCTGCTCGGGAAGCCGTCCAGCCCATGCGAGCAGACGCTGCCGGCGCGTCGCCCCCTCGCCGCTCGTCGCAAGCACCGTGGTGTGCGCCGCCGGAAGCACGCGTAGCGACACCTCATCCTCGTAGGGTGCGAGCAGAGCCTCGATCTCCCCGGCTGCGCCGCATGTGAGGATCTGCGTGCGCAGCCCGAGGCGCGCGGCCTGAAGCGCGCTGTAGAAGGCGCTTCCTCCGGGCTGGCGCGTCCCGTCGTCGAGCACGTCCACGGTGACGTGGCCCACCGTCAGGTAGTCGAAGTGCAAGCCTGCCACCATCGTCTCAGCGCTGCTCCTGCAACCATCCCGGGGCGGCGCCGGGACGGCGCGGACCGTGGAGCTCCCCGACTCCTCGCACACGCATACCAAATCAAACGCGCTCGTCGACTGTTGTCCCTCTTAGCAACGTGACAGCCAGCCGCCAACAGACCCCACACGCGAGCAGCGCTCTGCCGCTCGCATGCGCGCGCCCGCGCGCCCGCGCGGCGCTCGCGCTGTTCGTGTGCGTCTGCTTGCTCGGGCTCGGCGCCGGCGCAGCCCCCGCCCTGACGCCCGCCGGAGCGAGCACTCGGGCCTCGTACCACCCCGCCGGAGCGAGCACTCCGGCCTCGCAGTACCCCGCCGGAGCGACGCGGCCGATGCTCGTCGTCTCGCGCTCGACGCTCGTCGCGCAGGCGGCCGCGCGTCGGCGCAGCGCGCGGATGACCCGCGCGCGCAAGAAGCCGCACAAGCCCGCGCTGCGCGGCAATCCGGCTCGCGCGCTCGTTGCCTTCCAAGCGATGCAGAAGGCCTACTACATACAGGGCTCCGGGCTGTACCTGGGCGAACCCTTCTCCTACCTGTGGCCCTTCTCGACCGCGCTCGCAGCCACCGTGAGCCTCGCCAACGTCCCCGTGATCGCGCCCTCGATGAGGCGCGAACTGCACGCGCGCCTCGCGGGCCTGCAGTCCTACCTCGACACCACCAACTCCGGGGCGAGCGACGGTACCTTCTCGAGCACGCTCCCCGCGTTCGACGGCACGGTGGCTCCGCCCGCGGGACCCGGCGGGGCGAAGTACTACGACGACAACGACTGGGTGGGGATCGAGCTGATGCGCGTCTACAAGCTCACCCACAGCGCCTCGGCGCTCGGCACAGCCGAGGGGATCATGGCATTCGAGATGGAAGGCTGGCAGAGCGATCCGAGCCTCGGCTGCCCGGGCGGGATCACGTTCTCCAACCTCGCCAACAACACCGATCGCAACACGGTCACCACCGCTCCCGCCGCCGAGCTCGCGGTGCAGCTCTACCGCGCGACGCACTCCGCGGCGTACCTCCAGTTCGCGCAGATGGCCTACGAATGGGTGCGGCGCTGCCTGCTTCAGCCGGAAGGGCTGTACGCCGACCACGTCAACCGGCAGGGCCAGGTCGAACCGACGCTGTGGAGCTACAACCAGGGCACGATGATCGGGGCGGGGACGCTGCTCTACCAGGCCACCCACAACTCCGCCTATCTCTACGACGCGCGCCAGACGGCAAGAGCGGCGCTCGCCTACTTCAGCCCGCAGCGCCTGGCAGAAGAGAACCCGTTCTTCCCGTCGATCTACTTCCGCAACCTGCTGTACCTCGACTCGGTCACCCACGACCCGCCCGGACAGAGGGTTGCGCAGGCCTACGTGGACTACGCGTGGCAGAACCAGCGGCTCGACAACAACCTGTTCGTCGCCGGCTCGCCGGCGGGCGCGCAGCTACTCGTGCAGTCCGCGTACGTGCAGATCTACGCGCTGCTTTCGTCGAAGCCGAGCACCTACTTCTAGCTGCAGCTGGCGCCTCCGGCGAGCGGCGCGGCGCCCGGTCGTTGGGTACGCTGAGCGCGCATGGCTGAAGCGAGCAACCTCACCACGGCGGAGGGCCTGAAGGCGCTCGAGGCGGAACTGGCGGAGCTCGAGGGCGGTGGCCGCAAGGAGATCGCCGAGCGCATCAAAACCGCGCGCGAATGGGGCGATCTGAAGGAGAACAGCGAGTACCACGACGCCAAGAACGAGCAGGCGCACCTCGAGACGAAGATCGCCCGGCTGCGCGAGAGGATCGCCCACGCGGTCGTCGTGGAGGACGTGGGCGGATCGTCCGCCGGCGTCGTCGGCCTCGGCTCCACCGTCGTCGTGCGCGACGACTCGGGCGCGGAGCGGACCTGGCGGATCGTGAGCTCGAGCGAGGCGTCTCCCGGCGAGGGGCGCCTGTCGGCCGAATCGCCGGTCGCGGTGGCGCTCCTCGGCAGGGAGCAGGGCGACAGCGTGTCGGTGGCGCTGCCCAAGGGCGAGCGCACCTACACGCTGCTCAGCGTCGGCTGAGTCGCTCCCGGCACGCTCAGCGCGCAGCTCTCGCGTAGGTCCGCCGCACCCGTCGCACGAAGCCCGCGGGCTTGCGCCCGTACAGGCGGTCCCCGTCTCGTAGCGCGCGAATCCGCAGCTCGCGGCGGCGGCGCCTGATGAGCCTCAGCAGGAGCTTGCGCGTGCGCCGCGAGAGCGCGGCGGGGTGATCCAAGCCCGCACCTCCGCGGCTCTCGCCGCGGGCCTTCGCGGGGCAACTGCGCACGAGCTCTTCGAGCAGCACGAGGTCGTGCTCCTCGCCCAGAAGTTCGCCGAGCTCGTCGGCGCGTTTCGCGAGCTTTCGCAGCGGCGCCGACTGCGCGCGCTCGCGCTTGCGCCTGCGCTTGCCCTCGCGCCGCCCCGCGCCCGAGGACTCCCGGCGCTGCAGCATTTCCGCGGCGTAGCGGAGGTCCTTCACGCGTTTGCGCCACTCGTGCATCGCCCGTGCACGGTTGCCCTTCCCGCGCAGCACCCGCGCATGGCGCGCGCGGCCCTGGCGATAGACGCGCTCGAGCCCAGGCTCGACGAGGCCGAGCCCGCGGCGTTCCGTCAGCCGCCAGTGCTGCGCGCGCAGGCGGAAGGCGCGAAGCTGCAGCAGCACCTCTGCGCGGACAGCCGGACTGATCATCCCGCCCGCCATCCGCTCTCGCTGATCGAGCAGCGAGCTGCGCAGCCTCGCGACGCCGCCGCGCCCGCGCAGCCTGCGGGGGTGGCGTTCGATCAGCGAGTCGAGCGTGGCGAGCACCACCTCCGCGTCCCGGGCTCCAGCGAGGCGGCGACCCGCCTCCCGCAGCGCCGCATTCTCGCGCTGGAACGCGCTCTCGCCGAGCTCTTCCCTGAGCAGGCGCACGAGCGCACGCAGTCGCTTCAGCGCCTTGCGCGTCTCGTGCACCGCGTCCTCATCGAGCGCGCTCGCACCATCCTGAGCAACCAGCTCGATCGCGAGGTCGACCTGGCCGATCGCGATCCGTCGCAGGCCCTCGGCGAGCGGCTCGCCCGGCTGCAGGCGGAACTCGCGCCTGCGCACGCGCTGCTGCTTGGCGCGGCGCTCGCGACCGGCGCGCGCGATCGCCACCCCGACGCCCATCGCAACCGTCGCCGCCATCGTCGCTGCGAGCGGCGCCACAATTGAGCGATGTCCAGGCTTCCGCCCGCCCCATGGTGGACGGTTCGGCGAGCGGGCAACCGCAAGCCGGCGACGTATCGCTGTCCGATCTGTGGCGATCATCTTCCCGCTCTGAGCGAGCATATGCTGATCGCGCCCGAAGGCGACACGCGGCGGCGCAGGCACGCCCACACGCGCTGCGTGCTCGCTGCACGCGAGCGCGGCGAGCTGCCGCTGAGGGACGAGTGGCTGCGCTCGCAGCCGCGCCGCCCGTCGCTGTGGCGGCGGCTGCTGCGCGGGGGTTAGCCCAGACCCGCCTCAGCGCGCACTCGGGGCGCCCGGATCTTGAGCCGCCGCAGGCGGGCGGAGCGGCCGCTGCGGCCGCCCGCCCGCTGCTCGGGCGGCGGGCTCAGCCGCCCCGGACCTTCGCGTGCTCGGGCTCGACGCGGATGATCAGCCGCTGTTCGCCGGGTTGGCGATAGGGATATGCGTCGGCGTCGAGGTACTTCTTCGCGAGGGCGTCGATGTGCTCGTCGGCACCGTCGCGCGTGCGCTCGGCGACGCGCCCTCGCACCTCCAGGTATTCATAGGGGTTCTCGACGTTCTGGACGGTGAGCGTGATCCGCGGATCGCGCTCGAGGTTGCGCGGCCACGTGCGGCCCTCGGCGGTGTTCAGCACGGGGCGACCGTCCTCCACGTCCACCCAGACGGGGACGCCGTGGACCGAGCCGTCGGCGCGAATCGTGGAGACGTTGCAGAAGTTCTTGGCCCGCAGCAGCTCCTCGCCGCGGCCCTCGATCTTCACAGCCATCAGCACATCCTTTCTCGTGGGGGTACCACCACCTTAGGCGGCACTCCCGCTCGCCCTAATAGCGGCTGAGCGAGTGCTTGGAGCTCGTGGGCGGAATCGGCTGCAGCGGCTGCAGGCGCCCGTTGTTGAGCTGGAAGTGCACGATCGCCTGGCCGCCGCTGGGGCAGCAGAGCGGGTCGCTGCTGCGGTAGAGCGGGTAGGCGAGCGCGACTTCGGTGTCGCCCTGGGAGACGACCTTCACCGAAGCGCTCGATTCCTTGGCGTCGGTGCCGATGTAGCGGCCGTTGACGAAGAAGAACGCCTGCTGCCCGTAGCCGTCACCGGAGCCGGTACGCGTGCCCACGAGCACGTGCAGGGTCTGGCCGGCGTGGTATTCGGAGGTGTCGTTCGGCGTGTAGCCGTGCGCGCGAACGGCGGCCGTCGCCGCCGCCACGCCTTCACCCGAGCCACCGTGTTCGGCGAACGCGGGCTCGGGCGCGCTTCGTGTCGTGGCGGGCGCTTCCGTCCCGCCCGCGACGCTCGTCGACGTCGTACCGGTCGTCAGGCTCGTCGCCGTCGTCGCCGGCTGCGTCGCCTGCGCGACGCTCGCCGGAGGTCCCGACTGGACGACCGTCCGGGTTCCGCTCGAGCCGCAGCCTGCGACGAGCGCGGCGCATCCCGCTCCTGCGCAGAGCGCCACCGTCGCTGCAATGAGTGCACGGATCATGGGCCAATCGTATTTCGCCGCCCGTGCGGTCGATCCTGGCTGCCGGCGGGGCGAGGACGTGCGCCCCAGCGGTTACGATCAGGCGACTGCGATGTCCACGCCCAGTGATCAGAAGGGCCGGGGCGAGAGCAAGCCAGCCACACGCCGCAGCTCGAGTGAGATGCTGCGCACCGGTGGCCTGGTCGCGCTGGCGGTTGTGGCGACCGTGTTCGCGCTGCTCAACCTCGACGAGGTGAAGGTCGACTGGATCATCGGCTCGGGCCACGCGCCGCTGATCATCGTCATCGCGATCTCCGTGCTCGCCGGGATCGTGCTCGCCTACGGCGCCGAGCGCGTCAACCGCAAACGCCGCTAGCGAGCGGCTCGGCGGTGGCGATCTCGGCCGCCTGCCGCGCGCCGACGAACGGGGCGAGCACGACGAAGGTGAGATGGTCTACCAGTAGCGGCAAGAGCTGCGTGCGCCCGCCCGCCGTCATGAACGCGATCGTGTGCCACGTCGCCCCCGCCACTCCCGATACGAGCAGGGCCTTCGACGGCGCCTCCGGTGCGCGCTCGGCGATCACCGCCGCGAGCGCTTCGGCGAGGTCGAGGCTGCGGTGCGCCGCGACGGGGCCGGCGCCGAACGCGCCGGAGGCGAGGGTGTGGGCGAGCAGCGGCTCCGCGGCGAGCAGCTCGAGCACCGCGCCGATCGCCCGCGGGACCGCGAGCGGCCACTCCTCGACCGAGCCCTCGGCGTGTGCCGCGGTCGTGAGCAGGCGCTCGTCGAGCATCGCGAGCGCCGCCATGTAGCACTCGCCGGGGTGCTCGAACAGCTCGTGGAAGGCCTCGATCGCAACGCCCGCCTCCTCGGCGATCTGCGGCGCCGTCACCTCGACGAAGTCGCCGCTCACGCCGAGGCGCAGGGCGGCATCGAGCAGCCGCTCGCGAACGTCGCGCTCGCCCTGCTCAGCGGGGTGGCTGCGCGCCGGCGGGTGGCTGCGCGCCGGCGGGTGGCTGCGCGTCGGCGCGCCGTTGCGGGGCGCCCGAGCGCCGGTCCGCTCGGGTCCTCGCGCCGAGGCTGCCCGCGACCGCGCCCGCACCCGCGCGGCGAGACGCTCGCCGAGATCCACGCCCGCGGGATCGGCATAGGCCATCGTCCAACTCGTGCATCCGTCCGCGAGCTCGTCCGCCTCGAGGCGTCCTCCACACGACACGAGTCCTCCGGCGAGAACGCCATGGACCCCACCGGCGATCGCGCGCATGATCGGAGCAGGGATCGGCGCGGCGCTCGGCGCCTGTGCGAATGCGCCGGAGAGCAGCCGCTCACCGGTCGCGATCGCCGAGCGCAGCCGCGACATCCCGGCGCGCCCCGCCGTCGCCGAGCAGAGGATCGCGAGGCTCGCCGCCTCCGGGTCGGCCTCGACCGTGCGGGCGAGCTCTGCGAAGGCTGCGTGCATCCGCTCCTCGAGTGAGCCCTCGGTATCCCGGTAGGCGCGCCGCGCGCCGCCGATCGCGCCGATCGCGATCTGCTCGAACGTCGCGAGGAAGCAGTCCTCCTTGTTGGCGAACTGCTCGTAGAACGACCTGCGGGAGACGCCCGCCAGCTCGATCACGCGCCTGACGCTCGTCGCGTGGTAGCCCTCCGCGGCGACGGCGCGCACCATCGCCCCCTGGATCCGCCGGCGCTGGTGCAGCAGCACCTCCGCGCGGTCGAGCTGGTGGGGGCCGCGGGGCAGGCGCTCGTACAGCGGGGCCGCGCGCTCCGGCGCCGCGGTGGCGCGCTCGCGGGAGGTCTCAACCAGGACGAGGTCTTTTGTCTGCATGGTGGGCGCCAATTGTACAGTTCGATCAGTCGGATTAATCGATAAGTTCGTCACGGCGTTGTATGCGCGGACGACGCCGCCTCAGTGCAGGATTATCTTCAGAAGGAGCAGCCCGAGGCCCATCGCGAGGCCGAACCCGGCCTCGAGCGCGAGCTCCCCGGGCGCCGCGCGCACGCGGATGCCGGCGGCGAGCTCGAGGGCGACGAGGCTGACGACGACGCCCCACAGCGCGAGGAGGACCGCGGTGGCCTGCGAGGCGCCGCTGATCCACGCGGCGATCAGCACGGCCACCGGGATCGCGGCCCCCCTCAGCACCGGCTGATGGAACGCGAGCGCGCGGCGGATGGCGCGCCGGCCCATCCGCCACTGACTCGTCAGGCGCAGACCGAGCACGGTGGAGTAGGCGTGCAGCAGCCAGTACAGGACGGCGGCGATCGCCGCCGAGAGGACCGTGTCGAGGTAGGTCTCGTGGATGCCGCTCTCGGCTGCGAGCAGCGCCCCGATCGCCACGAGCCCGTAGACCGAGTCCGCGGGGTTGTGCTCGGGCACGAACCACCCCACGATGCTCCAGATCCCGGCTCGGGGTGCTCCCTCGGACGGTTCGGGCGCTGGGACCTGGGGCGGAGGAGGGACGCTGGCGATCACGCGATTATCGCTCGGCGGTAGGCTGCACGCATGGAACAGCAGGGCGATCGCGTGAGGCTTCGCCAGGCGGTGCTCGCAGCGGGCGAGCTCGAGCCCGTCGCTACCGCGCTCCAGCGCGAGCTGGGGCTCGGCGAGCCGTTCCGCGATCCGGGCGTGGGCGCGTTCGGCCTCGAGAACGCCGTCTTCGCGATCGGCGACTGCTTCCTCGAGGTCGTCGCACCGACGCGCGAGGGAACCGCCGCCGGGCGGCACCTCGAGCGCCACGGCGGCGACGGCGGCTACATGGTGATCTTCGACCTCGAGGACCTCGACTCCGCGCGCGAGCGCGCGGAGTCCCTGGGTGTGCGGGTTGTGTGGCGCCTGGACCTCGCCGACATCTCCGGGACGCACCTGCACCCCGGCGACATGCGCGGCGCGATCGTCTCGATCGACTGCTCGCGGCCGTACGGCGCCTGGCGGTGGGGAGGCCCTGACTGGACGGGACGTATCGCCGCCCCCGCTGCGGGAGCGCTCGCCGGCATCACGGTGGCGGTGGCCGATCCCGCGGCGGTTGCAGAGCGCTGGGGATCGGTCCTCGGCGTGCAGGCGTCGGGCGAGGAGGAGCCGGTGCTGCGCCTGGAGGGCGGAGAGGTTCGCTTCGCGGCCAGCGATGCCGAGCCGGAGCCCGGCATCGTCGAGATCGCCGTGGAGGTTCCCGACGACGTGCGTGCCGGTCGCTCCGAGGTGGCCGTCGGCGGCGTGCGCATCCGGCTGCTCGATGCCGCCGCGGCGAACAGCGCACGGGCGCTCGGCGCGGCCTAGCCGCTCGAGGTCGAGCGGGGCGGCGGCGCGATCCGGGCGGGCAGCCGCCCGGGGACGCCTAGCCCGCGAGCGCCGCGAAGCGCGGGTCGCGCCGCTCGAGGAAGCTCGCCACTCCCTCCTGGAAGTCGGGCGCGGTGAACGATTCCACCATCAGCCGGTCGGCCGCGGACGTCGCCTCGGCGAGCCCCCGCTCGAGGTCGCCGTAGACCTGGCGCTTGATCGTCGCCATGCTCGCGGGCGAGCAGTTGCCGGACAGCTCGCGCGCGTACGCGAGTGCGGTGTCGAGCAGGACGTCCGGCGCGAGCACGCGGTTGACGAGCCCGAGCCCGAACGCCTCGTCGGCGAGCACCACCCGTGCCGACATCAGCAGATCGAGCGCCCGCGACGGGCCGATCAGGCGCGGCAGGATCCAGGAGATGCCGTGCTCGGCGACGAGGCCGCGGCGGGCGAACGCGGTCGTGAGCTTCGCCCCCTCGGCGGCGAGGCGGACGTCGCACATCAATGCCTGCACGAGGCCGATCCCCGCGCATGGCCCGTTGATCGCGGCGATGATCGGCTTGGGGATCGAATGGGGAAGCGCCTGAGGCCTGCGCTCGCGCGCGGCCTCGGCGTCGCTGGGGCCGCCGTCCTCGCCGAGGCTCTGCAGGTGCTGCATGTCGGCGCCCGCGCAGAAGCCGCGCCCCGCGCCCGTCACGACGATCGCGCGCACGCTGGTGGACCCGGCGCACTCTTCGAGCGCGTCGAAGTAGAGGTTCTCCATCTCCGAGGTCCACGCATTCAGCCTGTCGGGCCGGTTCAGCGTGAGCAGCGCCACGCCGTCATGCACCTCTTTCAGCACCACCTCGCCCATCTCGTTCCCTCCCGGTCGTTGCCGTGCAGGCGCGAGCCTACACGGGGCGGGCTGCCGTAGCCTCCAGTCATGAGCGAGCACTTCGAGCCGATCGCGCATTTCGATCCGCTGGCAGGCGGCGAACGTGCGGCGCTGGCGGACGGCGCTCGCCGCTACATCGTCCTCGACGTGTTCACCGACGCTCCCCTCGGCGGGAACCCGCTCGCGGTCTTCCCCGACGGGCGCGGCGTCGACGAGCAGCTGATGCAGCGGCTGGCGCGCGAGCTCAACCTCTCGGAGACGGTGTTCCTGCTCCCGGCGTCGACGGGCGCGCACGCGCGGGCTCGCATCTTCACCCCCACCGCCGAGCTTCCCTTCGCGGGGCACCCCGTGCTCGGCTCGGCGATCGTCGTGGCGCGCGCCCTCGCTCGCGAGGAGATCGTGCTCGAGACCGGGGCGGGCGAGGTGCCCGTGGAGGTGGCGCCCGGCGACGGCGCCGCGTTCGGGCGGATGCGTCAGCCGCTGCCCACGATCGCTCCCTTCGAGCAGGCCGGCGAGCTGCTCGCGGCGCTCGGCGTCGAGCGCTCGCTGCTGCCGGTCGAGCTGTACGACAACGGCCCCCGCCACGTCTACGTCGCGCTCGGGAGCGAGGAGGAGGTGGCCGCGCTGAAGCCCGACATGCGCGCGCTCGAAGCCCTCGGGCCGATCGACGCCAACTGCTTCGCCGGCTCCGGCGCGAGCTACCGGACGCGGATGTTCGCGCCGCTGTTGGGCGTGCCCGAGGACCCGGCTACCGGATCCGCCGCCGGGCCGCTCGCCCTGCATCTCGCGCGCCACAACCGGATCGCCTTCGGCGAGGAGATCCAGATCCGCCAGGGGGAGGAGATCGGACGTCCCTCGCTGCTCCTCGCGCGGGTGCTCGGCACGCCCGAGCGCGCCGAGCGGGTGGAGGTGGCGGGCAGCGCGGTGATCCTCGCCGTCGCCCGGCTGCGAGCGCTCTGACTCGGCCGGCGCCCGTGCGCGAGTGGGAGCGACTGCGCCCGCGGTGGCGCGGTTCGCCCGCCCCTCGTCCCGTCGCCTTCGACTGCGCCCGCGATCATCGTGGCGCCGAGCATGTTGGTGATGTGCATGGCTGGAACCTCCTGATGCGATGCCTGCTCGCACTAGATCGTGGGGGCCCAGCCTCAGCGCAGGCGCAACCGTGCCCGAGGGTTCCCTGAGAAGGCGCCCCGGTGGCTTGTGCCGGGGCGTCAGAGTTGTTTACAGGTGCCCAGTCAGTGTCCGCTTGGGCGTACGATTGTGTGATGCGGCGTTGGGCTAGGAGCGATGCCGACGGGGAGATGCCGCTCGGCGAACAGCGTGTAGCGGTGCTGAGCGCCGCCGGCCTCTATGTGGTGGGCGCGCTGCTGATCGCCACCTCGCCGCTGCTGCCGGACGTCGGCTCGCCCGCCGGAGCGGCGGCGGTTGCGGCGACCGCGCTGCTGACCGCGACGCTCTTGATCCTCGGCGTCTCCCGCGGCTACGCGAGCCTCACGCTCGCGTGGGTGGCCGAGCTCTGGGGCGTCGTGCTGATCGCGGTGCTGTGCGCCTCGACGGGTGGCCCCAGCAGCCCGTTCGCGCTCATCTACTTCTTCGCGATCGGCCACGCTGCTGCCTTCCAGCCGCGCGAGCGATACCTCGTCGTCTGCGCGGCGGGGCTCATCGCCTTCCTCGCGCCGCTGCTGTACGCCGAAGTCTCGACGGACTTCGGTGCGGTGGGCCTCGTCGGGGCGGTGCTCGCCCTCCTGACCACAGGAGTGATCCACATCGCGCTGCAGCGGATGCGCGACCAGCGCGGACGACTCGAGTTCCTGATCGCCGCCACCGGGCGCCTCGACACCTCACTCGACCCGCAGCAGACGCTTCGCCGCATCGCCAGCACGGCGGTGCCGGCGCTGTGCGAGCTGTGCACGATCGACCTCGTGGACGCCAGCGGCGCGATCACGACTACCGTGGCGGCCTCGGTAGACCCGGCGATCTCCGAACAGGTCGAGGAAATGCACCACCAGGACCCGCCCACCCTGCACGCGCGCGACCCCGTGGCGATCGCGCTGGCGACGCGCAGCGCGAGCGTCAGCGGGGACGGCGCCGATGCCGCCGAGTCCACACCGATCGACGGCCACGAGCGCCTGATGCACGAGGCGGGCTACGGCTCCCTGACCGTCGTCCCGATGATCGCGCGCGGGCGGCTGCTGGGCGCGATCAGCTTCGCGCGGCGCGGGCCTCTGCGCACCGGTGAGCTCGCGCTGATCGAAGATCTCACCGGGCGCGCCTCGCTCGCCTACGACAACGCGCGTCTGTCCGCCGAGCGCGCCCACGTCGCACACACGCTGCGCCGCAGCCTGATGCCCGCCGCCCTGCCCGCCGTGCCGGGGCTCGAGCTCGAGAGCTTCTTCCAGCCGATGGCGGCGGGCAGCGAAGTGGGCGGCGACTTCTACGACGTGTTCGGCGACCGCGGCGACTGCTGGCTGGTGGTGGGGGACGTGTGCGGCAAGGGCGCCGAGGCCGCCGTCCTGACGGGCTTCCTGCGGCACACGACGCTCGCCTACGCACGCGACGGCCATGGCCCCGCCACGGTGCTCGCGCGCGTCAACCAGGCGATGCTCGATCAGGACTTCGACGGGCGCTTCGCCACCGCCATCCTCGCGCACCTCGGCTTCCGTGACTCCGTCGTCGAGCTCACGCTCGCCACCGCCGGCCACCCCGCCGCGCTCGTCTCGCGCGCGGTGGGCACCGCTGAGGAGCTCGGCGCGTGCGGCACGCTGCTCGGGGTGTTCGCCGACCCGACCATCACCGAGTCGAGCACGATCCTCGGTCCCGGCGACGGGCTCGTGCTCTACACGGACGGCCTCGCGGAGGCGCACGCGCCGTTGCGCGTGCTGAGCGTGGAGCAGATGATCGAACAGCTCGAGGGTGCCCCGCCGGTATCCGCGCGCGGGGCGATCGACTCGCTGCTGTCGCTCGTCGACCTGCGCAACGGGGCGCGTGACGACCTCGCCATCCTCGCCGCACACGTGAGCGGCGCCTGAGGCCCGCGCGTGCCGGTGCGGGCTCCACGGGCGGGCGAGCGCGATTAGGATCGCGGGCATGGCCGAGCGCCTCGACGTGACCTTCGACTCCGGCACAGAGCGGTGCGCTGCTTGGCTGTACCGGCCCGCGGGTGCGACTGCGTGTGTGGTGCTCGCCCACGGCTGGACGGGCGTGCGCGAGCAGCGCCTGGACGCTTTCGCGGAGCGCTTCGCCGCGGCGGGACTGGCGGCGCTCGTGTTCGACTACCGGCACTTCGGTGCGAGCGGCGGAGAGCCGCGCAGCCTGCTCGACATCAACAGGCAGCTCGCCGACTGGCGTGCCGCCGTCGCCCATGCGCGATCGCTCGAGGGAATCGACCCGCAGCGCATTGCCCTGTGGGGAAGCTCGTTCAGCGGCGGGCACGTGATCGAGACCGCCGCCGCCGACGCGCGGATCGCCGCCGTGGTGGCGCAGGTGCCGTTCGTCGACGGCTTCTCCAACCTGCTCCGGCTCGGCACGCGCCACGCGCTGCGTCTCACCGCGGCGGGCGCGCGCGACCAGCTCCGCGCGCTCACCGGCCGTCCTCCCTACATGATCGCCTCGGTGGGGCCGCCCGGCTCGCTTGCGGTGATGAACTCGCCCGACGCGCAGCCCGGCTTCGAGGCGCTCAGCCCGCGCGACCTCGACTGGCCGAACGAGGCCGCGGCACGCGTCACGCTGCGCGTCGGCTCGCACCGGCCGATCCGCCGCGCGTCTGCCGTGCGCTGCCCGATCCTGTTCGTGCTGGCGGACGACGACGTGATCACGCCACCGGATCTCGCCGCCAAGGCGGCGGCGCTCGCTCCGCGCAGCGAGGTGCTGCGCTATCGGGGCGGCCACTTCGATCCCTACGTCGGCGAGCTGTTCGAGCGCGTGTCCGCCGACGAGACCGAGTTCCTGCTGCGCCACCTCGCGCCGGCCGCCGGCGCCTCCGCCGAGCAGGCGGGCGGCGCCGTCAGCGCCCGTTGAGCTCGCGCGCCACCTTCACCACTTCGCTGCCGTCGTAGAAGTCCACCGCCACGATCGCGCCGTGCGCGTGGCGCTCGGCGAGGCAGCGGCTGATCCTCGCGCGCAGGAAGGACGCCCGTCCGATGGTGCCGTTCAGCGAGGAGCTCGGGGGGAAGGGGGGAATCCAATGGTTGACGAGCAGGAGCGGGCTGCTCTCTTCGCCGCGTGCGCGTGCACAGCTCAGCTGATCCGGTCGGGTGGCGCCCAGGGGCGTGTCCTGGATGAACGAGAACGCAGGCATGTACCACGACGGCGAGCCGCCCTCCACCTCGGCGAGCACCACCAGCCGGTGCCCGCTCGAGACGAGCGCGCCGAGCGTCGGCAGCGGCGAGTGGCGCTCGAACGTGGCGACGTAGGGCAGCAACCCCGCCTTCGAGAACGCCCCCTCGATGACACCGGGCCGCACGTAGTCCTCGACGATCAGCACGATCACTTCGCCGGGGTGCTCTTTCAGGAAGCTGCCCACCCCACGCAGTTCGCGCACGAGCGGCTCCGCCCCGAGCTCGCACAGCGTGTGGCACAGGTAGGGCTCCGCAGTGCCCGACGGGGCCGCCCCGATCGGGCCGGCGAGCCGCCGGGCTACGACGAGCGCGGGTGCAGGGAGGGCGTGCACGACCTTGTTGCGGTCGGACCCCTCGGCGGCGAAATCGGTGCGCACGAGCCCGCCGGACGGGTTGGCGACGCCCATGTGCACGTCGATCAGGAACGCGCGGATGCCGTCACGCAGCTGGCGCGGGATGCCGTAGCGCTGGCTCGCGAAGTACCAGCCCTTCTGGTCCGACGCCGCATAGGAGTTGTGCGTGGCGGGGAGCACCACCGCCCCGAAGCTCCGACCGCACAGCGCCTCGGATCCCTCGCAACCGCTCGCGGGGAGCGATTTGGCGGCGGCCGGGGCGTGCGCGCCCGATGACTGCGAGCTGCCGGCGCCCGAGCCGCTCGAGCAACCCGCGAGCGCGAGCGCTGCCAGGCACGCGAGGAGCGGTACCGCTCGTATCCGCGGGCGGGGCACGCACGATCGATCGGCGCCGGCCATCGATCCTCAGCCTACGGCGCGGCGCGACGCCGTCTGGTCACGCCGGACCGAGCTTGCATCGGTCCGTGCGCCTGCCTCGAGCGCAGGGCGACCGGCATCCGCGCATTGCCCTAGTGTGGGCGCGCGATGACGGGAGCGCTGTACCGACTGGCGCACGCGTGCGTGCGCCACCGGTTCGTGGTACTCGCGGCATGGCTGCTCGTGACGGTCGCGCTCGTGGTCGTCTCGCACCGCCTCGGGGACAACACGAACGACAACCTCTCGCTGCCCGGGACCGACAGCCAGCGCGCCACGAACACGCTCGCCGCGTCGTTCCCCGACCAGGCCAACGGGACGAGCCCGATCGTCCTGCACGCCCCGAGCGGCCGCCTCACCGAAGCTCGTTACGAGCAGGCGGTGAACGAAGCGGCGGCGGCGGTGGCGAAGGCGCCGAACGTCGCGTCGGTGGTGAACCCGCTCACGCCTCAGGGCGCGGGCGCGCTCAGCAAGGATCAGAGCACCGGCTACCTGTCGGTGACGCTTGCGGTGCCGCCCGGCGAACTGTCCACCGACGACGCGCAGGCGGTGGTGGATGCGGCGTCGCCGGCGAAGGCGGCGGGGCTCGAGGTGGAGACGGGAGGCCAGCTCGGCCAGAAGCTGTCCAAGCCGGCGACGGAGTCGAGCGAGCTGATCGGCATCGTCGCGGCGATGGTGATCCTCGCGCTCACGTTCGGAACCGTCGTGGCGATGCTCCTGCCGATCATCAATGCCGTTGTGGCGCTCGCGCTCACGCTCGCCATCATCCGCATGCTCGGACACGTCGCCACCGTTCCGACGGTGGCGCCCACGCTCGCGACGATGATCGGCCTCGGCGTGGGCATCGACTACGCACTGTTCGTGGTGACGCGCCATCTGCGCGGGCTCGACGACGGCCTGAGCATCGAGGAGGCGATCGCGCGCTCGAGCGCCACATCCGGCGGCGCGGTGTTCTTCGCCGGGGGAACGGTGACGATCGCCCTCGTCTCGCTCGGCGTGGCTGGGATCCCGCTCGTGACGACGATGGGGCTGATGGCGGGCATCGCGGTGGTGGTTGCCGTGCTCGCCGCGCTGACGCTGCTGCCGGCTGTGCTCGCGATCACGGGCGGGCGCATCCTCTCGCTGCGCGTGCACAGGCCGCCGACCGAAGGCGAGCAGGATACGACGCGGTGGGGGAGATGGGCGCGCGCCGTCACCACCCGCCCGCTCGCAGCGGGGCTTGCAGCGCTCGCCATCCTCGTGCCGCTGAGCATCCCGCTGCTCTCGCTCGCGCTGGGCCAGCAGGATGTCGCCGCGCTGTCCACGTCCACCACCGCCCGGCGCGCCTACGACCTCCTTTCCAAGAGCTTCGGGCCCGGCGTGAACGGGCCGCTGCTCGTCGCGGTGACACTCGGGTCTCCGGCGCAGGCGCCCTCGGGCACGCAGCCCCCCTCCGGCGCGCCCGCGGCGCCCGCCGGCCAGGGCGACCCGCGCGCCGGCGACCCGCGCCTCGCGCAGCTGCAGCACGACGTGGCTGCGACGAAGGGGGTGGCGGCGACGACGCCGCTCGTGCTCGACAAGCAGGGCACCGCCGCGTACTTCAATGCGATCTCCGACAGCGGCCCCTCCGAGACCGCGACCGCGCAGCTCGTGGAAAGGCTTCGCGCGAGCACGATCCCGCAGGCCGAGCACGGCACCGACATGCACGCCGACGTCGGGGGAAGCACCGCCGGCTACGTCGATCTCGCCTCGCGCATATCGGACAAGCTGCCGCTGCAGATCCTGGTGGTGATCCTGCTGAGCTTCGGGCTGCTGATCATCGCCTTCCGCACGCTCGTGATCCCGGCGCAGGCGGCCGTGATGAACCTGCTCTCGATTGCCGCCGCCTACGGCGTGCTCACGGCGATCTTCCAATATGGATGGCTGAGCAGCCTGATCGGGCTCGACGGGCCGGTGCCGATCGTCTCCTACGTGCCGCTGTTCATGTTCGCGGTGCTCTTCGGCCTGTCGATGGACTACGAGGTGTTCCTCGTCAGCCAGATCGAGGAGCGCCACAGCCGCGGCGAGGAGACGCGCACCGCGGTCGCGTCCGGGCTCGTGCGGAGCGCGCGTGTGATCACCTCGGCGGCGCTGGTCATGGTGTTCGTGTTCGGCAGCTTCGTGCTGAACGGCGATCCCACGATCAAGCAGTTCGGGGTCGGCCTCGCGGTGGCGGTGATACTCGATGCGACGGTGGTGCGCTGCCTGCTCGTACCGGCAACGATGGTGATGATGGGGCGGGCCAACTGGTGGATGCCGCGCTGGCTCGACTCGATCCTCCCGGGCATCAGCATCGAGGGCAGCGAGTTCGTCGACGCGCTCGAGTAGAGGGCGGCGTCGTGGGGACGCCGGGCCGCCCTCCGCGGCGGGGGAGTACGCTGCCCGGCGATGACATCCGAGCGATCGAACACCGCCGAGTTCACGATCGGCGCCGCGGTGGACTGCAGCGACGACGCCTGCGGGCGTCTGCGCCGGGTGGTCGTGGACCCTGTCGGGTGCGTGCTCACGCACCTCGTCGTTGAGCCCCGGGCGGGCTTCGGGCTCGGCAAGCTGGTCCCCGTCGAGCTCGCCGGCAGCGGCGGCGAGCCGATCCGCCTGCGCTGCACGCTCGCGGAGTTCCACGAGCTCGAAGACGCCGAGGAGACGCACTTCCTCTCCGAAACCGGCGCGGCGCTCGGCTACGGCTCCGAGGACGTGATCGCCTGGCCCCACTACGGGCTCGGCAGCAGCGTGGCGAGGCTGGGGGTCGGCGGCGTTCCCCAGGTGTTCACGTACGAGCGGTTGCCGGCGGGCGAGGTGGACGTGCGCCGCGGCGACCCCGTGCACGCGAAGGACGGGAGCATCGGCCGCGTGCAGGGCCTCGTCGTGGACCCCGCCGACCGCCACGTGACCCACGTGCTGCTCGAGGAGGGCCACCTGTGGGGCAAGAAGCGGGTAGCAATTCCGATCGGGGCGGTCGAGGAGGTGATGGCGGACGGAGCGCGCCTCCGCATCACGAAGGAGCAGGTGCGCGAGCTGCCGGCGATCGACCTCGACGCCGACGCCTGAGCCACTGCCGACCGCCAACCATCGGCGGGCGCGTGGCAGGCGAGTGCGGCGTGGCGGGCGTTCAGGCGGCGTAGAAGACGATCCCCACGACCGCGTAGAGCGCGAGCAGCTGCACGCCCTCGAACCACGTCGACTCGCCGTCGGCGACGAGCGCGGGCGCGAGCAGCGCCGCTGCGAGCAGCGCGGCGATCTCGAACGGGTTGAAGACGAGCGACATCGGCGAGGGCCCGAGGACGAACGAGAGCAACACCACCACGGGCGCGACGAACAGGCCGATCTGCGCCGCCGAGCCGATCGAGATGTTCACGGCGAGGTCCATCTTGTCCTTCCTCGCCGCCACCACCGCGACGTAGTGCTCCGCGGCGTTGCCCACCACCGCCACCACGAACGCTCCCATGAAGAACTGCGACAGCCCGAGGTCGCTCGAGGCGTGTTCGATCGAGCCCACGAGCGCATCGCTGAGCAGCGCGAGCAGGGCGCCCACGCCGGCGAGCACGGCGACCGATCGCCGCGCGCTCCAGACGGCAGCGCCCTCCGGCGCTTCGGGCTTGAACAGGTCGCGGTGGGTGCGCAGCGAGAAGAACAGGCCCGCGAGATAGGTGACGATCAGGACGATCGCCACCGCTTGGGAGACGTGCTCGATGTTGCTGCCGAACGGGTGGCGCTCCTCGGCGAGCTGTGGCAGGCCCGTGTGCCTGGCGAGGCTGAGCACCGACGGGAGCAGCAGCGCGACGACGGTCAGCAGCAACATCCCGGCCTGGGTCTGGGCGGCGGTGCGGTCGAACGTCTGACGGGTGCGGCTCCAGCCGCCCGCGAGCATCGACGCCCCCAGCACGAGCAGGCAGTTGCCGAGGATCGAGCCGATGAGCGACGCCTTCACGACCTCCTGCAGGCCTTCGCCCAGCGCGAACAGCGCGATGATCAGCTCGGGAGCGTTCCCGAAGGTGACGTTGACGAGACCGCCCACGCCGGGGCCGGAGCGCGCTGCGAGCTGCTCGGTGGCGTCGCCCATCAGCGCCGCCGCGGGCACGATCGCGAGCGCGGAGGTGACGAACACGGCGGTCGGCGCCGCCTCTGCCGCCCACAGTGCGAGCGCCACGGGGATGAACGCGCCGAGCGCGTAGACCGGCCTCACGGGGTTCCCGCCGACGGGAGCACGAGCGCCGAGGGGTGGTCTCCTCCGTGCAGCAGCTCGACGTGCACCGCCACGAGCTCGGTGGCGGTGAGGAGATCCTCGCCGGTGCCCGGGTTGCGCGCGTAGCGGGGATGCGCGCCCGAGGAAACCTGCAGGCGCACGCTGTGTCCGGCGGCGAAGCGGTGGCCCATCGGCCACAGCGAGAACGCGACGGCGACGCTGCCGTCCGCATCAGCGTCTGGATCCGACGGCTTCACGCGCCGGAGCGCGTCGCACACGTTCAGCGAGCGCCCCTCCGGATCGACGTCGCAGACGCGCGCGAACAGGTCGAAGTGGGGTGAGCTCGTACGCACGTGCAGCTCGACGCGCACCGGCCCGATCGCCTCGAGCGTGTCCTTCAGGGGTGCGGTGGTGTACGTGAGCACGTCGGCGCGCGCCTCGAGCGCGCGGTTGTCGAGCACGGGCTCGCGCTCGAGCAGCACGGGGCCGCCGAGCGAGGGGGTGGGGTCAGCCGGGTCATACGTGTAGCTGTCGCCGTGCTCCGGCGCGTATTCGGGACCGTCGGCGAGCAGGCGCCCGCCCGCCGCGAGCCACAGCCGCCGCTCGCCCGTTCCCGGCGGCGGCCACCCGGGAAGCTCGCGCCAGCCTCCGCCGGCTCGCTCTCCCGTGACGTAGACGCGCACGGGCGCGGCGGCCAGCATCCTGCGGTCGCCCAGTAGGTGCGCACGCAGCCACGCCAGGCCGTCCTTCAGGCCCGCCGCGAGCAGGCCCGGGGCGACGTGGGTCCACGGTCCGATCACGAGCTGAGGCGAGCGCCCGGCTGCGCGCAGCGCGACGAAGTCCTCGAGCATCCACGGCAGGAAGATGTCGTGCCAGCCGCCGATCAGCTGCACGGGCGCGGCGACCTCCGCCACACCCGCGGCGAAGTCGCGGGCGACCCAGTATGCATCCTCGCGCGCTGGGCTCGCGAGACCCTCGCGGAACCAAGCCACCTCGGCGCCGGTGGCGACGGCATCGAGCTCGCCGAGCGGCAGCTGCTCGAGGACATCGGGCAGGCGCCGCAGCCCGCGCGCCATCGCGAGCGGCGCGAGCCGCCGCTCCTGCGCCCCTACGAGCACGAGCCACGAGGCGGCGCTCTCGAGTGACAGGCTCCCGCCCGCGTACGTCTGCCCGTGGAACTGCGAGGCGCTCACCTGGATAGCGAGCGCGGCGAGCTCGTCGCCGCCCTCCCTCGCCACGGCCCATTGCACGAGGCCGAGGTAGCTCGGCCCGATCATGCCCACGTGGCCGTCGTGCCACGCCTGTGCACGCAGCCAGCGCAGCGTGGCGAGCCCGTCAGGGCGCTCGTCGAAGGGGCTGAACGTGCCCTCGGAGCCGAACGTGCCGCGGACGCTCTGCACGAGCACCTGGAGGCCGCGCTCTGCGAGGAGGCGTCCGAACAGCAGCCCCACGAGCTGCCGGCGCCCGTAGGGCGAGCGAACCAGCACGGTCGGCGCGGGACCCTCGCGCCGTGCCCGCGCCACCCAGCGGTCGGCGAGGAGCACGGCGCCGTCGTCCATCGCCACGGCGAGGTCGCGTTCGCACACGACGTCGAGCGTCTGCGCGCGGGGCAGCCGCAGCCGGCGCGCGATCACGTCGCTCGCGAGGCTCATCGGGGACCATCGTATGGGCAGGCCGCGACGTGGCCTGCGGAGCTCAGCGTCAGACGATGCCCTCGAGCAGTTCGGCCGGCGAGGCGAGCTCGAGCCCGCGCGCGAGGATCACAATCGTGTCGAGCCGCGGCGAGCGCTTGCAGCGCTCGAGCAGGCTGATCTCGGTGCGATGGAGGTCGCAGATCTCGGCAAGCGCCTCCTGCGAGAGGCCCGCACGGCCACGGTGGTGGCGCAGGTTCGCGGCGAACTGCTTGCGGACGGCTTCCATCGGCTCGAACTCTTGTGCCGCGCAGACGAAAGTTCCACAGACACATGTCGTCCGGGAGCGACGCCGCCACGGCCCTCCATCCGCCCGCGCACAGGCACCCGGGCAGTTGGAAACAGCACTCTAACGTGCTGACAACCGTCTGCGCGGCTAGTGGTCGGCGGGTGTGACCGTGGTGACCGGCAGCCCGAGGCCGGCGAGCTTGCTCGGCAGATCGAGCTTCAGCCACCGCGACACACGCGGCGAGAGCGTCGAGATGATGATCTCGTCGAAGCCCTTGAGGTTGACGGCGTCCTCGATCGCCATGTGCGGGTTGGTGCTCCCCGTGATGCCCTCGACTTCCGAGCCGGCTGCCTCGCTGAGCAGCGGCAGCGCCTGTGCGAGCACCCCCTCGGCCTCCGCGCTGTCCTGATCCTCGGGGTCGACGACCTTGTGCAGCCCGTGCGCGGCATTGGGGACGAGCAGCGTGAAGCGGGACGGCCCGCGAGCGGCGCGCTCGCGCACCGCGTCGAGGAGCGGTTTCGTGGCTGCCGTCTTGTGCGCCACCACGAGCACTCTTGCGGTGTCGTTGGAGGACTCCATGTTGGCCACTCCCTTTCTCGCTCTCGCTGGCTTGTGTGGATCGCGCGGCAGCGGCGCGCTCGTCCTCTTGTACCCCATCGCGAGCCGTTTGCCAATCCGCGCCGCAGCTAGGGTGGCGGCGTGCACATCGTGATCGCCGACGGCTCGCTCCAGATCCGCCTGTCCTGGTGGCAGAAGGCGCTCGGCCTGCTCGGCGACATCGTCGTGCCGCTCGCGGACGTGCGCGCGACGGGAGTCGAGGACGAGCCGGTGCGCGTGGCGGGGCGCGCGGGGATCAAAGTCGGCCTCCGCATCCCGTGGCTGTACTTCGTCGCCCGTACGATCCGCCTCGACGAAGCGTTCATCGTGCGTCGCGGCGTGCCGGCGCTGCGCGTGGAGATCGAGAACGACGGCGCTCTGCGGCGGCTGCTCGTGAGCACACCCGAAGCGGGCGCGTTGGCAGAACGCCTCGAGGCCTCCGCGCGCACGAGCGCCAAGTGACGCGACCGCCCGTGGCTGCGCGCGGCGTGCTGTGGCGCGCGCAGCGGGTGCGGGCGGGCCTCAGACGGCGGTTGCGCGGCGGTAGCGGGCGACCGCGAGCGGCGCGAACACGACGATGATCGCCACCGACCAGGCGAACGCGCCCCAGACGTAGTTGCCCGCGGGCGCCCCCAGCCACAGCGAGCGCACCGCGTCCACCACCACCGTGAACGGGTTGACTTCGGCGAACGCCTGCAGTGGTTCGGGCATCGACGCCACCGGCACGAACGCCGAGGAGATGAACGTCAGCGGGAAGATCGCGATGAAGCCCACGGAGTTTGCTCCTTCGGGCGTCGAGGTGATCATGCCGACGAGCGCGAACACCCACGAGAAGGCGTAGCCGAAGACGAGCAGCAGCCCGGCGCCCACGAGCACTTCGCCGACAGGAGTGTGGAACGTGAAGCCGACGAGCAGGCCGGTGCCGACGACGATCGCCGCCGACAGCGAGTTCGTCACGACGTCGGCGAGCGTGCGCCCGGCGAGCACCGCCGCGCGCGCCATCGGCAGCGAGCGGAAGCGGTCGATCAGCCCCTTGTGCATGTCCTCGTTGAGGCCGATCGCGGTGACGAACCCGCCGAAGGCGATGTTCTGGACGACGATCCCGGGGATCAGGTAGTCGGCGTAGCTGTATCCCGGCGTGACGATGGCCCCGCCGAAGACGTAACGGAAGAGGAGCGTGAACATGATCGGCTGGACCGTGAACGCGAGCAGCAGCTCGGGCGCCCGTGGCAGGCGCACGAGGTTGCGCTCGGCGATCACCAGCGTGTCGCTTGCGAGGCGCCTCATGACAATGTCTCCTCGTCCTCGGCGGCGTGCCCGGTGAGCGCGAGGAACACGTCGTCGAGGGTGGGCCGCAGGAGCGAGATGTCCTCGATGCCGACGCCCGCGTCGTCGAGCCGGCGGACAGCCTCGAGGATCGCGCCCGTGCTGCTCGACACGCCCACGGTGAGCACGTCGCCGTCGATGCCGCAGGATCCATCCGCCATCTGATCGAGCGCGCTGACGGCGTCCTGCGCGTGGGCGGCGTCGTCGAGCCGTATCTCCAGGCGCTCGCCGCCGACCCGATCCTTGAGCTCCTCGGGCGGCCCCGAGGCGATCACACGGCCGTGGTCGATGACGGCGATCTCGTCGGCGAGGCGATCCGCCTCGTCGAGGTACTGGGTGGTGAGCAGCACCGTGGTGCCCTCCGCGACGAGCTGCTCGATCGTCGTCCACAGCTGCAGGCGGCTGCGCGGGTCGAGGCCGGTGGTGGGCTCGTCGAGGAACAGGATCGGCGGGGCCGCCACGAGCGCGGCGCCCAGGTCGAGCCGCCTGCGCATCCCGCCGGAGTAGGTCTTCACCGGGCGCCCGCCGGCGTCGGTGAGCTCGAAGCGCTCGAGGAGTCCCGCCGCCCGGCGCTGCGCCTCGGCGCGCGACATCCCGTACAGGCGACCCACCATCACCAAGTTCTCCGCTCCGGTGAGGTTCTCGTCGACCGCCGCATACTGCCCCGCCAGGCCGATGCGCCGACGCAGCGCAGCGGCGTCGCTGACGACGTCGAGCCCGGCGACGGTGGCGGTGCCGCCGTCCGGCTTCAGCAGCGTCGTGAGGATGCGGATCATCGTCGTCTTGCCGGCGCCGTTGGGGCCGAGCAGGCCGAGAACGGAGCCCTCGCGCACGTCGAGGTCGACGCCCACGAGGGCGCGCACCTCGCCGTAGGACTTCACGACCCCTCGCGCGGAAACCGCGATCCCGTTGCGTGCGGGCGCGCCGTCGGCGCTGCCGTCGCGGAGCGGGGCGGGCGCGGGCATTGCTGCGATCGGAGGCGTCAGCCGCTCCGACCCGTTCTGCTCGCTGTTCGCTTGTGCTCGTGCCATCGCCTTCCCTTCCGGACGGGGACGTGCCGACGCGCGGGACCCGCGGGGCGGCTGTCGCACCCGCTCCTCCCGTTTCCGGCCGCGTCGAGCCACGATATCGCGGTGTCCGGGAATCTCCCGGATCCGCCGCGGCGCTCTCGTCGTATGTATTGCCTGTAGACCGGCGCCAAGGCGGGAACTCATCGCCCCGCGCGTCGGGGGATAATCGCGCAATGTCGCTTCCCTGTGACGAGATCGGCTCCGGTGAGGCTGTCGTGCTGCTGCACGCCGGCGTGGCGGACCGGCGGATGTGGCGCGAGCACCTCGGGCCGCTCGCCGAAGCGGGCGTGCGTGCGGTGGCGCCCGACCTCCCCGGGTTCGGCGACTCGCCCGCGCCCGGGCTGGGGACGGCCTGGGATGAGGTGCTCGCGACGATGGACGACCTCGGCATCGAGCGTGCAACGCTGGTGGGCAACTCCTTCGGCGGCGACGTGGCCCAGCGGGTCGCCGTCGCGGCACCCGAGCGCGTGAGCGCCCTCGTCCTCGTGTCGAGTTCGGCTCCGGGCGTCGAGCCGTCTGCCGAGCTGGAGGCGGTGTGGTCGGCCGAGGAGCAGGCGCTCGAGGCGGGTGACACCGAGGCCGCCGTGGACGCTGTGGTGTCGTCGTGGACGCTGCCCGACGCCTCGGAGGAGCTCCGCCGAGCAGTGGCGGAGATGCAGCGGCACACGTTCGAGCTGCGGTCCGAGTCGGGTGAGCCGGACCTCGACGACGATCCGCTGGAGGACGCTCCGCAGCTGCTCGAGGGCGTGCGCGCACCGGTGCTGCTCACGATCGGCGAGCACGACATGCGCTACTTCCACGACTGTGCCGAGGCGCTCGCGCGGATGCTCCCGCAGGCGCGTCGCGAGACGATCGGCGGTGCAGGGCACCTCGCTCCGCTCGAGCAACCGGAGGCGTTCCGGGCGCTGCTCCTGGGCCTGGTCGGCTAGCGACGAGACGGCCGCGGCTGTGGCGAGCGCGCGCTGCCGCCCCTTGCGCGTAAAGACGGGACAGCACCGCGCTCCGCGCACCGGGCAGATGCGGGCCACAGCTTGGCCGAGCCCCTCGATCCTTCGCACGAACGAGCGTGGCGGGGGCACGCCTCGCGCTCCCGTGCGCAACCGCGTCGATAGCGATTACGCGCTGGCAGCCTGATCCTCAGTTCCCGGCTCGGGGTGCCCCTACTGCGTCTCCGCGGCCTGGAGCACGAACATCTCTACAGCGAAGTCTGGGTCCTGGTGGTTGGCGCTCATGAAGGCCTTGACTTCGCGGCCGGTCAACTGCTCGATCGTGTCGATGAAGCGCACCTTCATGCTGTCCTGCCAGAGCTGCCTCGCCTGCCGCACCTCATACCACTTGCCCGCCTCGAAAAGCGTCTGCTCGGACGCGGTGTAGCCGCCGCCCAGCACGACCACCACCAGCTCGGGCTGCAGGTAGGTGCGGCTGCTGAGCGGCCCCTTACCGTAGTGCTGCTTGTAGAGACGACCGATCTCGTTGGAGATCTCCTGGCTTAGAGCGCCATCCAACGGGGAGGACGCGCTCGACGCGTCGTCAGCAGGCTCGGGGTCACGGCCCTCCATACCGCCCTCCTATCACGGACGGTCCAGGCGATTCGCCCTCGCTCGGATCGCCCGAGCACGGATGCTGCTGAAGGTTGCGCGATCCGCCCGCGCGGCAGAGGGTAGCCGCGCGGGGCGGATCGTGCTTGCGCGCAACCGACTGGTACTCGGTTGCGCGCCGTCCGACGGTCGGGGAGATGACCGTTGGAAGCTCATTCCAGGTGCTGCTTCATGGCCGCCGCCATAGCGTGTTGTCTGTCGGGCGTGTACCACGCAGGCGTGAAGGCGTGAGCACTCGCGCCATGTTCCATCGCTATGGCGAGCAACCCGACGAGACTGTTCGCGTGCAGGACCTCTGAGCAGCTGACCGGGTGCACGCGGTCGCACGACAACTCGACGGCACCCGAAGAGGTGGCTTGCGAGGCTTGGGGCATGAGCAGCCCCCTTTTCTTGGTCCCGTCCCAAGCCGTTCCGACCGGGGCGCTCCCATAGAGAGGTTCCCACTCTCCTCGCTACCCCCGCGAATGTCAAGGGGGCCGGGTGGAGGTCTACTACTCCCGGGAACGCATCGCACGAACGCAGAACCGTCGTTCATGGCGGGGGCAGGATTCGAACCTGCGAAGGCAGAGCCATGTGGTTTACAGCCACACCCCTTTGACCGCTCGGGAACCCCGCCGCGGTTTGTGAGTGTAGGGCCTTGGCTGCGCCGGTCGCGACGCGGCGGCGAGCCGCTATGAGGCCTCGCGCAGCTGCTGGGCGTCGGGCAGCGTCTGGAGCTTCTTGAGCGTCCGGTTCTCGATCTGGCGCACGCGCTCGCGGGTGATGTTGAATGCGCGGCCGACCTCCTCGAGCGTCCGCGAGCGCCCCCCGACGATCCCGTAGCGCATCTCGATCACCTCACGCTCGCGCCGTGGCAGCGAGGCGAGGACGCGCGCGATGTTCTCCCGGCGCAGCGACTCGGAGGCGATCTCGAAAGGCGACGCGGCGGAGACGTCCTCGACGAAGTCCGCGAGCGCCGAGTCCTCCTCCTCGCCCACCGGCTTCTCCAGGGAGATCGGCTGCTGGGTGATGCGCATCACCTCGCGCACCTCGCGCACGTTGCAGTCGAGCTCTTCCGCGAGCTCGGCGGCGCTCGGTTCGCGCCCGAGCTGCTGGATCAGGCGGCGTTCGGCGTGAAGCAGCTTGTTCAACCGCTCCACCATGTGGACGGGGATGCGGATCGTGCGGCCCTTGTCCGCGAGCGAGCGCGTCACCGCCTGGCGGATCCACCACGTGGCGTACGTGGAGAACTTGTAGCCGCGCCGGTAGTCGAACTTCTCCACGGCACGGATCAGGCCGAGCGAGCCCTCCTGGATCAGGTCGAGCAGCGTGAGGCCACGCCCCACGTAACCCTTGGCGATGGACACCACGAGGCGCAGGTTCGCCTCCACCATGTGCTGCTTGGCTGCCATGTCGCCTCGCTCGATCCGCTTGGCGAGCGCCACCTCCTCCTCGGCGCTCAGCAGCGGCACGCGCCCGATCGCGCGCAGGTACAGCCGCAGCGAGTCGAGGCTCGTCTCCACGGAGAGATCGACCTCGGGGCGCTTGAGCTCCTCCAAACGCGCGCTGAGACCCGCGATCTCCCCGGCGTCGCCGTCAGCGGTCTCCTCCGGCGGCTCCTCCTCGCGCTCGCCGCCGGCGAGCGCCTCGCCGTCCCGCTCGGTGCCCTCCCGCGCGACCGAGTCGGGATGCAGCTCGCCCGTCGACTCGCCGGATACGAGGACTTCGATCCCGTGCTCCTCCAGATAGCTGGCGAGATCGTGCGTCTGCTGTGGCGACAGCTCGGCGTCCTCGACCGCCGCCGCGAGCGCATCGGCGCTGACGAACCCGCGCTCCTGCCCGTCGGCGATGACGCCCTGCAACTCCTCCAGCTCGACCACCGCTGTCTCGCCGGCGGTCGCAAGACCCTCAAGCTTCTCCGTCACGTGGACTCCCCAAGGACCCGTGCTGCTCCGCATCGGAGCGGCAGCCGCTCCGACCTCCCTGACTACGCTAAGCCTCCCCTGCTGTTGCGTGTGTGCATGGTGTTGTCTTCGCCGAGCCCCGTCCTCTACCCCTGGGTACATCGCTCGGCTAGGTGCGGGAGTGATACCAGAATCGGCGGTCGGGGAATCTCCCGACGCGCGCGCCGAAAATGGCACCGCGGAGGCCCTTAATGAGCGGCCGGCGGGGCGGCTCGCGAGGCTCGCAGACACCCGGAGCGCCGTCCGGGGCGCGCTACCCTTGCCGCGGTGCAGGCCATCTCGCCCACCTCGTCGGTTCTCGTCCGCGAAGGCGAGGACGTCCAGGCGCGCTCGCCCGGCGTCGCGGTGGGGCTCTCCCGCGTCGGGGTGACGGGCGTGGAGAAGGTGGTGCGCATCCGCGAGGAGCTCTTCCACGCGCGCCTCGACTGCTTCGTCGACCTCGACCGCAGCCAGAAGGGCGCGCACATGTCGCGCTTCGAGGAGGTGGTGAACGAGGCGATCGGCGAGGTGGTGCTGAGCGAGTCGCCGTTCCGCGCCGAGACGCTCGCCCAGCACGTCGCCGAGCTCGTGCGCTCGCGCCAGGGCTCGGCGCGCGCCGAGGTGACGATCGCGGCGCGCTACCCGGAGCACAAGCCGGCGCCGGTGTCGGGCGTTCAGACGCAGGAGATCTACACGCTCCTCGGCCGCGCGGTGGCATTCGAGCACGCCACGCGTGGCACCGTGGGTGTGTCGGCAACCGGCATCACCGCCTGCCCGTGCGCACAGGAGCTCGTCGCCGCGCGCGCCCGCGCGCGGCTGATCGGGGAGGGCTTCGACGAGGAGCAGATCGAGCGGATCCTCGCCACGGTGCCCGTCGCGACGCACAACCAGCGCGGCCTCGCCACGCTCGAGCTCGGCGCGCCGAACGGGTGTGGCGGCGGCATCGATGCGAGCGTGCTGCTGCGCATCGCCGAGAACAGCATGTCCTCTGAGATCTACGAGCTGATGAAGCGCTCGGACGAGGTGGAGGTGGTCGAGAAGGCGCACCGCCGGCCGCGCTTCGTGGAGGACTGCGTGCGCGAGATGATCGCGGGAGCGATCCGCGAGTTTCCCTCGCTCGACGGCTCGAGCTTCCTCTCGGCGCGGCAGGAGAACCTCGAGACGATCCACCAGCACAACGTCGTCGCCGAGCGCCACGGTCTCTTCAGCGAGCTGCGCGGCGAGCTCGAGACGGGCGAGCCCGCGCCGCACCAGACGACGCTCGAGGAGTGGTTGAACGCGGGCGGCCCCGCGTCCTGAGCGTCAGGCGTCGCGCCGCGCGGGCGCGCGCTGGGCCTGCTGGAGGCGGCGACGCACGCCGAAGAAGAAGTCGAGGCCCGAGATCACGGTGACGGCGACCGCGAGGTAGAGGAGCGCCAGCACCCACGGCGGCTGCGAGGGCACCGCGATCAGGGCGAGGATCGCCGCGATCTGCAGGCACGTCTTCACCTTGCCCGACATGGTCGCCTCCATCACCACGCCCGCCTGTGTTGCGCCCATCCGCAGCACGGTGACCGCGAGCTCGCGCGCGATGATCACCATCGCAACCCAGGCGGGCAGCCGCTGCAGCGACACGAGCGAGATCAGCGCGGCGATGATCAGGAGCTTGTCCGCGAGCGGGTCCATCAGCTTGCCGAACGTCGTCACCGAGTCGCGCGAGCGCGCGAGGTAGCCATCCGCGAAGTCGGTGAGCGAGGCGAGCGCGAACACGACAGCCGCGAGCACGTCTCCCTCGGGCGTGTCGCCGAGCAGCGCCACCACGAGCACCGGCACGAGCATGATCCTCAGAACGGTGAGAACGTTCGGTAGGTTCAGCGGGAACACGCCACTGACAGTATGCGAAATCGGTTGCCACCGGAAAGGAGCAGCTCATGCACAGGCGCACGCTCGGACCCGAAGGCGCTGAGGTCTCTGCCATCGGCCTCGGCTGCATGGGCATGTCGGCGTTCTATGGCCGCACCGACGAAGCCGAAGCGCAGCGCACGATCGCGCGCGCCCTCGACCTCGGCTGCAACTTCCTCGACACCTCCGACATGTACGGCCCGCACACGAACGAGCGCCTCGTGGGTGGCGCGATCTCAGACCGGCGCGAGGAGGTGTTCCTCGCCACCAAGTTCGGGATCAAGATCGAGATGTCAGATCCGCCGCGCCGCTCGATCGACGGCTCGCCCGCGTATGTCCGCGAAGCCTGCGAGGGCTCGCTCGAACGGCTCGGCGTCGATCACATCGACCTCTACTACCAACACCGCGTCGATCCGAACACGGCAATAGAGGACACGGTTGGAGCGATGGCGGAGCTCGTCGCCGCCGGCAAGGTGAGGTACCTGGGCCTGTCGGAGGCGAGCGCCGAGACGATCAGGCGCGCCCACGCGGTGCACCCGATCACCGCGGTGCAGAGCGAGTACTCGTTGTGGACGCGCGACGTCGAGTCCGAGATCCTGCCAACGCTCGAGGAGCTGGGCATCGGCTTCGTGCCCTACTCGCCGCTCGGCCGCGGCTTCCTCTCCGGGAGGTTCACCTCGCCCGACCAGCTCGACGAGGGAGACTTCCGCCGCTACGGCCCGCGCTTCACCGGCGAGAACCTCGAGCAGAACCTGGCTCTCGCACAGCGCGTGAAGGAGCTCGCAGAGGAGAAGGGGATCACGCCGGGCCAGCTCGCGCTCGCGTGGGTGCTGCACCGGGGCGAGCACTTCGTGCCGATCCCCGGCACCAAGCGCGTGGCCTACCTCGAAGAGAACCTTGCCGCCGCCGATGTGGAGCTGAGCGAGGACGAGGTCAGGCGCATAGCCGACGCCGTGCCGGCGGCGGCGGGCGACCGCTACGACCCCGAAGGGATGAGGACGGTCAACCGCTAGGGCTGGGCCCCGGGGACGCCGCGGTGTCAGGAGAGGATGCGCTCGGCGGCGTCCGCCGAGCCGATCACCGGAACGATCTCGAACTCGCCGAGGTCGCTCCACTGCGCCGCCCAGGCGTCGAACAGGGCGGGGTCGTCGGTCTCCATCAGCTGAAAGCAGCGGTTCAGCGTGCTCGCATCCACCCAGCTGTCCACATACCGAAGCCCGGCGGGGAGCAACCGGCCGCGCTCGCGGGCGCGCTCGTATACCGCGCGGGGGTCGGCGAACGTCTCAGCCACCATGTAGAGCATTCCGCGACGGTAGCGTGGCGCCCCGCGCGGCTGCTCGTCCGGTCGATCGCGGCGCGCCGCACCGGCGCGAGCGGCTAGTAGCCGACCGAGTAGAAGCTCACCCGCCGGCAGCCGTCCAACCGGTAGTGGGGGAGGGCGTGGTGGCTCGTGTAGACGATGATCGCCGCGTTCTCGCAGTGGATCACGCCCGAGCCCTCGTGGGCGTGGACGACCGTGGCGGGGTTGGTGCCCGTCCACACGTAGTTGACGGTGTCGTTGGAGTAGATGAAGTTGCGCCCGTTGCCGGCGTGGATAACCGCGGTCTGCCGGGCCGGCCACCCGGAGGGGTGGTAGTCGCCCCAGATCACGTCACCGGCTTCGCCGCCGTAGATCGTGTCGTTGCCGTACCCGCCGAGCAGGTAGTTGTGGCGGTGCATCCTGCCCCGGAGCACGTGCTCGCGCCCGGCGGGGCCGTGGTCCATCACGAGGTGCTCGTCGGGGGGCCAGCCGGCGTGGCTCGTCATCGCCCACGCGGGCGAGAGCGCGCCCGCGGCTGCAAGCGCGGCGGCGACGGCGAGGATCGCTGTGAGGCGGCGCCACGCTCGGGCTGCGTACGGCTGCGGCGGCGCCGACCGATAGGGTGGGGCAATGCCGCTGATACCGATGGTTATAGAGCGCACCGCCCGGGGGGAGCGGGAGTTCGACATCTATTCAAGGCTCCTCAACGAGCGGATCATCTTCCTCGGCACGCCGATCGACGACCAGGTCGCCAACCTCGTCGTCGCCCAACTCCTGCACCTTGAGAGCGAGGACCCCGAGAAGGACATCTCGGTGTACATCAACTCTCCGGGCGGGAGCATCTACTCGGGACTCGCGATCTACGACACGATGCAGTTCGTCAAGCCCGACATCGCGACGATGTGCGTGGGCGTTGCGATGTCGATGGGCTCGCTGCTGCTGGCGGCGGGCAAGAAGGGCAAGCGCGCGGTGCTGCCTAACTCGCGGATCCTCATCCACCAGCCGTCGGCGGGCTTCGAAGGCCAGTCGACGGACATCGAGATACACGCGCGCGAGATCCTCAACGTGCGCGAGCGGATCGACCGCATCTACTCCGAGCACACGGGCAGGCCCACCGACGAGGTGCGAGCCGACATGGAGCGGGACCGCTTCTTCACGGCCGAGCAGGCGCTCGAATACGGCCTCGTGGACCGCGTGCTGGAGAGCCACTGACGGCAGGCCCGCCGATCCACGCCCGGCGCGGGGGCCTCGCCCCGCACAGCGAGGCATGGCTCGCCTGACCCCACCGGAGCGCATCGCGCTCCCGCTCGTGGCGGTACTCACCGCGCTCGCCGGGGTGGCGCGCTACCAGGAATGGGCGGCGGTGCCGCGCTTCGCGCTGGCGACGCTCGCGCTCGCGGGCCTCGCGTGGGTGGTGTCGTTCGGCACCGAGCAGCTCGGCGAGCGCCTCGGCCCCGGCGTGACGGGCATGCTGCAGTCGACGCTCGGCAACCTCCCGGAGCTGTTCGTCGTCATCTTCGCGCTGCAGAAGGGGGAGCTGATCGTCGCGCAGACCGCCATCATCGGCTCGATCCTCGCGAACGCGCTGCTCGTGCTCGGGCTCGTGATCGTGGTGGGCGCCAGGCGCGAGCCCGACGGCGTGATGCGCTTCTCCAAGCGGCTGCCGCGAGACACGGCGACGCTCCTCTACGTCACCGTCTTCATCATCGTGCTGCTCGGCCTCTCGCTCGCCGCGCACGATCCCGCGAGCCACCACGTCAAGTCGATCTCGACGGTCGGCGCGGCGTGCCTGCTCGTCGTGTATCTCGCGTGGGTGGTGCCCTACCTGCGCTCGGATGCCGGCCCCGACGCGGGAGAGGGCGGGTTCAGGCCCAAGCCGCGGCTGTCGCTCGCGTTCACGATCGCGCTGTTGTTGATCGCAGGCACCGCGGCGGCGTTCGTCTCGGAATGGTTCATCGACGCGCTCGCCCCCGCGATCAACGTGCTCAACCTCTCGCAGGCGTTCGCGGGTCTCGTGATCGTGGCGATCGCCGGGAACGCCGTGGAGAACACCGCCGGGCTGGTGCTCGCGTCTAAGGGGCGCTACGAGCTCGCGATCTCGGTCGTGAAGAACTCGGTTGCGCAGATCGCGGCGTTCCTCTACCCGCTGCTCGTGCTCGTCTCGCTCGCGCTCTCGACGACGCTCACCTTCTCCCTCGCCCCGGTCTACATCGGCGCGCTCGCCCTCACCGCGTTGGCGCTCGAGCAGGTGACGGGCGACGGCGAGGCCGCCACGTTCGAGGGCTGGGCGCTCGTCGCGCTGTACGTCATCCTCGCGACGTTCACGCTGTACGAGTAGCGGCCCGCCGCCGGGCTCTAGCCTTTCGCGAGCCCGGCGAGCAGCGCTCCCGTGACGCCGCCCGCGGCAGCCGTGCCCATCGTCCCGTCCATGCCCTCGATCGGCGCGATGAACATCGTCTGCAGCGCGAGCCGGCCGGGGCCGGTGAAGCGGTTCCACGTGAGCTTGCCGCCGCCGCCGAAGATCCCGCTCTTCAGCCCCATCGTGATCGCCTCGAGCTTCACGGTGGGGTCCTTGTACAGCCACGCCCCCGCCTCCACGTCGATCTGCTCTTCGGCTCCGAGCTGCACGAGGAAGACGTTGCCGTGGCCGTGGAGCCACACGAGCGCGTCGCCGTCGGTGGCGCGGAACTTGTCCATGAAGAAGCCCGAGCCGCCCAGCAGCATGTTCTGGGCGCCCTTGATCCGTTCGAAGCTGTAGTCGAGGTTGTCGGTGGCGGCGATGAACTGGTGCTCGCGCACGTCCAGGCCCTCGCCCTGGCTCAGGTGCAGCGGCACGCACTGTCCCGGCGAGTCGCGCGAGAAGGCGATCCGCCCGTTGCCGCTCGTGCGCGTCACGAAGAACTCGAGCCCCGCGATCTTGCGCTTGACGGCGCCCGGAAGCTTCTTCAGCTCGATGCCCACCTCGGTCTCCTTCCACAGCAGCACGTGGTGCTCGAACATCACGCTGCGGCCGCTGAGCTCCACCTGGAGCTCGGGCACCAGCTCGCCACGGATGTGGTAGGTGACCCCGGCGAAGGTCTCGTCGTGGACGATGTGCGGGATCGGCTCGGGCAGGTGCATCGCTCTCCTTCCCGGCGCTGGAGCGCGCCAGGTCTTGCTTGCGGGCCCGCCCGCCGCCATGGTCCCGCGACGGGCCTCCATGCTTTCGACGGTACCGGCCCGAGCCCTGTCGCGCGCGTGCTAGCCGCCGCTCAGCCGGACGCCGCCATGCAGCCCGCAGCCGTCTCCGCCCGCGCGCAGCTGGGCGGCGCTCGGCGGGTCGTCCGCGAGGAGCTGAGGCACGCTGACGGCGCGCAGGTGCTTGCGTTCGAGTGCGGCGAAGATGGCAAGCATCGCGCGGATCGTCTGCCCGTGGTTCTCGTGCATGAGGATGATCGAGCCGGGGTGCAGGCCTGCGATCACGTTGTGTTCGATCTGCGCGTAGTTCGCCCCGAGCGAGTCCGCGCTGTCCACCGTCCACAGGATCTCGAGCAGCCCATGCGAGGACGCGATCGCGTCGATCGCTGCGTCGTGGGCGCCGTAGGGCGGCCGGAACAGGCGCACCGGCTCGCCCGAGGAGCGTTCGAGCGCCTGCTGGGTGCGCACGATCTGCGATTCCGCTTCGGCGGGCGCGAGCGCCGTCAGCAGGGGATGGGTGAACGTGTGGTCGCCCACCGCCCCGATCGCCCGCTCCGCCCGCGTCGCTCCGGGCAGCAGCGGGATGTTGCGACCCACCACGAAGAACGTGGCGGCGACGTGGTGCTTGCGCAGCTTCGCGAGCATCAGCCGCGTGTACGGGCCGGGACCGTCGTCGAACGTGAGCGCCACCTCGTTGCCGCGGGGGCCGGCGCAGTAGATCGGGTGGCCGAGGGCGATCAGCGAGCGCAGCTGCGCGCTCTGGGCGGCGCCGGCCGACGCGCGCCGGCGGCTCGCGCGCGCGGGCGGGAGCGGCTGCGCCGCCGCGGCGCGCGTGCTCCGGGCTGCGTGATGGCCGTGGGACGCCAGCAGCGCCCCGGCGGCTGCGGCGAGCAGGGCCAGCAGAACGAGCGCGCCGCCCCGGCGGCGCCTGATCTGCGCGCGGCGCGCGGCGTCCCGGCCGCCCCTGCGGCGCTCGCCGCGCGGGGGTGGGCTCGACCCTGGCACCCGCCCACGGTACACGCCCGCCGCGCCTGTCCACGCCGCCTGTCACGGCCCCTCCGATGCGGCTTCGCTGTGCGACCCGCGCTTCACCGCGGCGCGCTAGACTGGCTGTACCTCGCGCCTGGGCGGGGTTTTTCTTCGCCTGGGGTCGCACTCAATCACGACGCAGGATTCTCGAAATGGCCCGCGGAGACGTACGAATCGCTATCACTCTGGCGTGTGAGGAGTGCAAGCGTCGCAACTACCAGACCAACAAGAGCAAGCGCAACAACCCCGACCGGGTGACGCTGCGCAAGTACTGCCGCTGGTGCCGCCGGCACACCAGCCATCGGGAGACCCGCTAGCGCGGGGGCGCCGCCGTGGCCCGTGACCGCAAACGTGCGAAGCAGCGACGCGAACGTGGAGCATCGGCGGCGGGCGGCCGCGCCAAGGCGCTGCAGGCACCGGCAACCAGCCAGCCCGTCCGCGCGGACCTGCCCGGCGCGCTCGAGCACGCCGGGGGAGAGGTCGACGAGTTCGACGCCGCGCTCGTGCGCGGAGCGGGCGGAGTGCCTGCGCCACCCGACACCCTCTCCGAAGCCGAAGTCGAGGCGGAGAACGAGCTGGAGGAGGAGCTCGCCGCGCCCGATGCGCTGGAGGCGCCCGGTGGGCCCGGCGGACCCCGTCGTCCGGGCGGCGGCGGCGGAGGTGCAGTCGCCGAGCGCCCGTCGTCGGGTGCCCCGCTGCGCGGCGGCAACCGCGCGATCAGCTTCCTGCGTGCGAGCTGGGCGGAGCTCCAGCGCGTGCAGTGGCCCGACCGCCGGCAGGTGGTGCAGGCAACGGCCGTCGTGCTTGGATTCGTGGCGATCGCCGGCGCCTACCTGGGCCTGGCGGACTTCGTCGCCAAGGAAATCGTCGAATACATCCTGTAGCGCGAGCGTGCTCCGAGCGCATCTGCGCCCACACCCACCGTCCGTAACCGATCCCGTCGAGGAACCCTGAATGTTTCGCTGGTACGTCGTCAACACCTATTCGGGCCATGAGAACAAGGTCAAGCACAACCTCGAGCACCGCGTCGTCTCGCTCGGCCAGCAGCGCGCGGTGCGCAGCGTGGTGGTGCCCACCGAAGCGGTGTCCGAGATGAAGGACAACCAGAAGGTGACGGTGGAGAAGCGCACGATGCCCGGCTACGTGCTCGTCAACATGGAGCTCAACGAGGACTCCTGGGGCGTCGTCAAGGGGACGCCCGGCGTCACCGGCTTCGTCGGCGCCTCGCAGGAGCCCGTGCCGCTCTCGCAGACGGAGGTGGATCGCCTGCTGCACAAGGAGGTCGCCACCGCCACCCGCACGCGGGCGCAGTTCGCGATCGGCGAGTCGGTCAAGGTGGTGTCCGGTCCGCTGTCGGACTTCTCCGGGGAGATCTCGGAGATCAACGAGGACGCGGCTCGCCTCAAGGTGCTGGTATCTATCTTTGGTCGCGAGACGCCGGTCGAGGTGGGCTTCGACCAGGTGAAAAAGCTCTAGCACGATGGCGAAGAAGGTTCTGACAACGATCAAGCTCCAGGCGAATGCCGGGCAGGCGAGCCCTGCCCCGCCGGTGGGCCCTGCGCTCGGCCAGCACGGGATCAACATCATGGAGTTCTGCAAGGCGTTCAACGCGCAGACCCAGTCCGAAACGGGGACCGTGATCCCCGTCGTCATCACCGTCTACGAGGACCGCTCGTTCACGTTCATCACGAAGACGCCTCCGGCGGCGGTGCTGATCCGCCAGGCGCTGCGCATCGGCAAGGGCTCGGGCGAGCCCAACCGCGTGAAGGTGGGCACGATCACGCAGGCGCAGCTGCGCGAGATCGCCGAGCGCAAGCTCGCCGATCTGAACGCCCACGACGTCGATCAGGCGGCCAAGATCATCGCCGGCACCGCCCGCTCGATGGGAGTGGAGGTGGCGTCGTGAGCGGCCACGGCAAACGCTACGCCGAGCAGCGCGCGAAGGTGGACCGCGAGCGCGAGTACGAGCCCGCCGAGGCGGTCGCGCTCGTGCGCGGTCTCGCGAGCTCGAAATTCGACGAGTCGGTCGAGGTGCACGTGCGCACCGGCCTCAACGTGCGTCACGCGGACGAGCAGCTGCGCGGGACGATCGCGCTGCCCAACGGCCTCGGCAAGGACGTTCGCGTCGCCGTGTTCGCGCAGGGCGACAAGGCCCGCGAGGCCGAGGAGGCGGGCGCGGACTTCGTCGGCGCCCAAGACCTCGCGAAGCAGATCCAGGACGGCTTCGACGACTTCGACGTGGCGATCGCGACGCCGGACATGATGTCCGTGGTGGGTCAGCTCGGCCGCATCCTCGGCCCGGCCGGCAAGATGCCCAACCCGAAAGTGGGCACCGTCACGATGGACATCGCGAAGGCCGTGGAGGAGTCCAAGGCGGGAAAGATCGAGTACCGCACCGACCGCACCGCGATCGTCCACCTGATCATCGGCAAGACGAGCTTCGACGAGCGCAAGCTGCTCGAGAACTACGCCGCGGTGATCGAAGAGCTGGTGCGCGCCAAGCCCTCCGCGGCGAAGGGGCGCTACCTGAGAAGCATCACGCTCGCCTCCACGATGGGGCCCGGCGTGAAGGTGGACTCGAGCCGTACACGTGACATCCTCGAGGAGGCGCCCGCGGCGAGCGCAGCTGCCTAGGCACCCCTTCATATCCGCCCCAGAGACCCCCGGCGGCGTGAGCTTAAGACCGGGACAGGAGCCTGAATGAACCGCGAACAAAAGTCCGCTGCGATCGCAGAGATCGCCAGCCAGATAGACGAGTCGGAGGCGATCTTCGCCGTCGACTACCGCGGCATCACCGTCGAGCAGATCGCCGAGCTGCGCTCGAAGCTGCGCGAAGCCGATGCCGTCTTCAAGGTCGTCAAGAACTCGCTCACCGAGCGCGCCGCCGACCAGGTCGGAGCCGAGCCGCTGAAGGGGTACCTGGTCGGCCCCACCGCCCTCACGTTCGTCCGCGGTGACATCGCGACGGCCGCCAAGGCTGTCGCCGACTACGCCAAAGCGACTCAACTGCTGCCGTTCAAGGGCGGGATGATGGGCGACGAGGAGCTCGAGATCGACCAGATCCGCTCGCTCTCGCGCCTGCCCTCGCGCGAGGTTCTCTACGGCCAGCTGGTCGGGGTCGTCGCCTCTCCTGTCGGCGGCCTCGTGCGCTCGCTGAACGCGCTGCTGAGCGGTGTCGCCGTCGCGCTCGGCCAGGTGCAGCAGAAGAAGGAATCGGGCGAGATCCCGGCGGGCGAGGCGCCCGCCGCCGAGTCCGCGCCTGCGGAGGTCCCGCCCGAGCCCGAGCCCGCTCCGGAGGCTGAGGCGGCGCCCGAGGCTGAGGCTGAGGACGCCCCCGAGGCCGAGGCTGCGCCCGCGGCTGAGGATGAGGCGGCGCCGGAGGCTGAGCCGGAGGCCGAGGAGAAGACTGAGCCGGACGCCGAGGCGCCGGCACACGACGACGACAAACAGGCGGACGTCTCGGCGGAGGCCGAGGACGCCGAGACGAATCCCACCAAGGAGGACTGACACACCATGGCAACCAGCACCCAAGATTGGATCGAGGAGCTCAAGGGCATCTCGGTGCTCGAGCTCGCCGAGCGGATCAAAGCGCTCGAGGAGGAGTTCGGAGTGTCCGCGACCGCCGTCGCAGCGGCGGCGCCGGCCGCCGCGGCCGGAGGCGGCGGCGATGCAGGCGCCGCCGAGGAAGAGGGCGGCACGGTCGACGTGATCCTGGCCGGCGCGGGCGACAAGAAGATCCAGGTGATCAAGGTCGTGCGTGCCGCCACCGGGCTCGGCCTGAAAGAGGCCAAGGCGCTCGTGGACGAGGCCCCCAAGCCGATCAAGGAGGGCATCGAAAAGGAGGAGGCCGACAAGCTCAAGGCCGAACTCGAGGAGGCTGGGGCAACCGTCGAGCTGAAGTAGGCGCTGCGCAGATCTCTCCGGAGGCCGCTACCGCGTGACAGCCTCCGGAGGGACTGCTTCGCTTTGCCGAGCGCGCCGCCCGCCGGTGCCGGTCTCCTCGCTCAGCCGTGCATCGGGTGCCGGTCAGGCGGAGCCGAGCCGCGCCTCGGGACGGGTCGGCTCGAACAGCTCGATCGGGTTCCCCGACGGATCCTCCAACAGGATCTGCTTGCCGCCGAAGCCCGTCACGACGTCGTTGCGAAAGCGCGTGCCCGCGCCGCGCAGCGACTCGACCTCGCGCTCGAGATCGTCGACCTCGAGCATGACGCGGTTCCAGCCCCCGGGTTGCGGACGGGTTCCGTCGGGCATCGCCTGGCCTCCGCCGCCCGCGCCGCTCGGTGCGCTCAGCGCCAGGCGCAGGTCGCCGCGGGTGAGCATGGCGAAGGTGGGCGCCGGGTGCATCTGCTCAGCGAAGCCAAGCCGGTCGCGATAGAAGTCGATGGCGACGTCGACGTCGTCGACGATGTAGCGGACGCTGACGGTGGACATCGGTGCTACCTCCTCGTCTTCGTTCTCGCCCCCGTCAGGTGTAGCGCACCCTGGCGGCTGACCCGGCTCCCGGACGACCGTCCTACATGAAGGCACTGCCGCAGCCGCTGCGTCATCCTCAGCCCGGTGATCGAGGCGGCAGAGGACGCACGACCGGCTGATTGGCTGACGCGCTCGGCGGGTGAGCGCTACACGGTGCACGCCATGGTGCCCGACGTGTTCGAGGCCTACGCGCGGGTCTTCCATCCCGCGATGCTGTGGGAGCAGGAGGTGCGCTGGGCCGACGTCGCGCGCGCGAACGGGCGCACGATGCACGGCGCCGCCGAGTGGGGTCAGCTCACAGGCTCCTGGCAGCTGAAGCAGCAGCCAGGGCTGTGGGAGACCGAGCCGGACACGGGGCCGACGCCCGAACGGCTCGCTCTGCGGCTCGCGACGATCCTCGCGGGACACACGGGCGCAGCCGATCGCTGCCGGTTCGGCGTGTGGGAGGGGTTGGTGGCAGCCGGGGTCCTGGGCGTCATGGTGCTGGTTCCGGAAGGCGTGTCCGAGGAGGAGCGGAAGCGGATCCAGGCGGTTCGCGAAGAGGAGCTCGATGCCGAAGACTCGTTCGTACGCGCAGCCCCGACGTTCGACATGCCCGCTCGGCGCATGCACCTCCTGTGCGGTCCGGTGGCGGACATCGCCCACTTCTACCTCTACCGTTTCGGTGCCAACGCGCCGAGCATCTGGTGGCCCGACGACCGCGCGTGGTGCGTCGGCAACGACGTCGACCTGATGACGACCTACCTCGGCGGCACCGCCGCCGCCATCGAGGCGGTCGTGAACGATCCGGAGCTGGAGGCTCTGGTGATCCCGGCCGGCCAGGATGTCACCTCGGAAGCCGATAGGGTGAACCCTCCCGCCGGACGACCGCCCTTCTAAGACCGAGCGCCGGATCGCGACCCGCTGCGCGGCGCTATCGTCGGCGGCGGTGCCGGAGCAGACCGAAGCCCTCCCCTCACGCGACGAGGCGCAGGCCCTGCTCGAGGAGTGGGTGACGGGCGAGCCCCTGCGCCGGCACTGTCTCGCGGTCGAGGCGGCGATGCGCGACCAGGCGCGGCGCCGCGGCGGCGAGGAGGAGCTGTGGGGACTCACCGGCCTGCTGCACGACCTCGACTACGAGCGCTACCCCGACCGCGACACCGGGCATCCGCGCCACGCGATGGCGGAGCTCGAGCGTCGCGGCTATCCGGCCGAGCTCGTCCGCGGGGTGGCGTCCCACGCCGACTATCTGGGCGTGGCGCGCGAAAGCGAGATGGAGCTCGCGCTGGCTGCCGTCGACGAGCTCTGCGGGTTCGTGCTCGCCTGTGCCTACGTGCGCCCCGAAGGCCTCCACGGGATGACGCCCAAGTCGGTGCGCAAGAAGCTCAAGCAGCCGAGCTTCGCCGCCGCCGTGAGCCGCGAGGACGTCACCGGCGGAGCCGAGGCGCTGGGCGTCGAGCTCGACGTGCTGATCGAGCAGGTCATCTCCGCGCTCACGCCGCTGGCGAGCGAGCTCGGCGCCGAGGGGAACGCGGCGGCCTGACCGGCGCCGCGCGCCGCGCGGACGGGCCTCCGTGCGGCGTGGGCGCAGGGCGCCAGGATGGCGCCCACCCCTAACAATTCTTCGCGTTTTCCGGTACAGTGCCCCCGCTGGCCGATAGCCGCAGCCGTCCGAGATAGGCGCCGCGCCACATACGCGAACGTCGGGACGGGGTCCGTGAGCGCCGGCGGCCCTTAGGGGTAGCGCTTCCCTGTGCTATCTTTTCTTGTCGCGCTTCGGCGCCCTCCTCTGCCCGTGTATCGCCCTCCGAAGGAGTCATTTCTTGGCTGCTGCAGATGCTCTCCGGACGCGCCGTAGCTTCGCGCGCCTGGACAAGACCGTTGATGTCCCCAACCTGATCGACATACAGCGCCGTTCGTTCGCCTGGCTCACCGACCCGAAGGAGGGCGGCCTGCGCGAGACGATCGACGACATCTCCCCAATCGAGGACTACACGGGCAACCTCGCCGTGCAGTTCGGGGAATTCACCTTCGACGAGCCCGTCGCCTCCCTCGAGCAGTGCCGCGAGAAGGACCTCACCTTCGCGCGGCCCCTCACGGTGACCGTCGCCTTCATCAACCGCGAGACGGGGGAGATCCGCGAGCAGTCGGTGTTCATGGGCGACTTCCCGTGGATGACCGACCGCGGGACGTTCGTCATCAACGGCACCGAGCGCGTCGTCGTCACCCAGCTCGTGCGCTCGCCGGGCGCCTACCTGATGGAACCGAAGGACCGCGAGAAGCAGGTCTTCATCGCCAACCTGATGCCCGCCCGCGGCTCCTGGCTCGAGCTCGAGATCGACAAGAAGGGCAAGGTCTTCGTCCGCATCGACCGCAAGCGCAAGCTCCCCGTCACCGTGCTGCTGCGCGCGATGGGCTATGCCTCCGACGAGGAGATCCTGCGGCTGTTCGAGAACTCGCTCTACATCCGCAACACGATCGACGCGGACACGGAGGTGACGCGCACCGAAGAGGGCGCCCTGATCGAGCTCTTCAAGAAGCAGCGTCCGGGCGAGCCGCCGAGCGTCGACAATGCGAAGGCGCTGCTCAACCAGCTGTTCTTCGACCCCAAGCGCTACGACCTCACACGCGTAGGGCGCTACAAGCTGAACTCGCGTCTCGACCTCGACGTCGACATCGACACGCGCACGCTCACGCACGACGACATCATCGCCCTCGTGCGCGAGCTCGTCTCGCTGCCGAAGCGCCTCGGGCTGCCCGAGGAACCGGAGACGGAGATCAAGGACTACGCCGCTGAGGCGACGAGCATGCCGCGCGAGCCCGTGGCGGATCACCTCGACGAGTACGAGCACTTCGGCAACCGCCGCCTGCGCACCGTGGGGGAGCTGATCCAGGAGGCGTTCCGCATCGGCCTCTACCGCATGGAGCGCGTCGTGCGCGAGCGGCTCACCACCGAGGACGCCGACACGATCACGCCGCAGACGATCATCAACATCCGCCCCGTCGTGGCGGCGCTGAAGGAGTTCTTCGGCTCCTCGCAGCTCAGCCAGTTCATGGACCAGACGAACTCGCTCGCCGGGCTCACCCACCGCCGGCGCCTGTCGGCGCTCGGTGCCGGTGGCCTCACGCGCGAGCGTGCGCCGATCGAGGTGCGCGACGTGCACCCCACCCACTACGGCCGCATGTGCCCGATCGAGACACCCGAGGGACCAAACATCGGACTGATCGGATCGCTCTCCTCGTTCGCCGAGGTGTCCGAGTACGGCTTCGTCACGACCCCCTACCGGGTCGTCAAGGACGGCGTCGTCACGAACCAGGTGCGCCGCCTCGACGCCACCCAGGAAGAGGAGCTCGTGATCGCCCAGGCGAACACGCCGGTGGACCCGAAGACGGGGAAGCTGAAGGGCGGCGAGATCCTCTGCCGCACGCAGGCAGGCCAGTACGTCACGGTGGGCCCCAAGGACGTCGACCTCGTCGACGTGAGCCCCGAGCAGATCTGGTCGGTGGCGACGGCGATGATCCCGTTCCTCGAGCACGACGACGCCAACCGGGCGCTGATGGGCTCGAACATGCAGCGCCAGGCGGTGCCGCTGCTGAAAGCAGACGCGCCGCTCGTCGGTACCGGTATGGAGCGCCGCGCGGCGCTCGACACCGGCGACGTGCTCCTCGCCAACAACGCCGGCTCGGTGGACTACATCGACGCCGACCGGATCGTCGTGCAGGGCAAGGACGGCAAGAAGGAGGAGTACGCGCTCCAGAAGTACATGCGCTCCAACCAGGGCACGCTGATCCACCAGAAGCCGATCGTGCGGACGGGGCAGAACGTCTCCAAAGGCGACGTGCTCGCCGACGGCTCCTCCACCGACCGCGGGGAGATGGCGCTCGGCAAGAACCTGATGGTCGCCTTCATGTCCTGGGAGGGCTACAACTTCGAGGACGCCATCATCCTCTCCAAGCGCCTCGTGCAGGACGACGAGCTCACCTCGATCCACATCGAGGAGTACGAGATCGACGCGCGCACGACGAAGCTCGGCGAGGAGGAGATAACCCGCGACATCCCCAACCGCTCCGAGGAGTCGCTGCGCAACCTCGACGACCGCGGCATCGTCCGCATCGGCGCCGAGGTGCAGTCGGGCGACCTGCTCGTGGGCAAGGTGACGCCGAAGGGCGAGACCGAGCTCACGGCCGAGGAGAAGCTGATCCGCGCGATCTTCAAGGAGAAGGCGCGCGAGGTCCGCGACACCTCGCTGAAGGTGCCCCACGGCGAGGGCGGCGTCGTGATCGACGTGAAGACGTTCCGGCGCGACGACGGCGACGACCTGCCGCCGGGCGTCAACGACCTCGTGCGCGTGTTCGTCGCGAAGAAGCGCAAGATCTCCGAGGGCGACAAGCTCGCGGGCCGTCACGGCAACAAGGGTGTGATCTCGAAGATCGTCGAGGAGCAGGACATGCCGTTCCTCGAGGACGGCACGCCCGTGGACGTGATCCTCAACCCGCTCGGCGTGCCCTCGCGCATGAACGTCGGGCAGATCCTCGAGACGCACCTCGGCTGGGCGGCCGCGCAGGGCTGGTACGACGACGGCTCGCCGGCGTACAAACACGCCCACTCGAACAACGGCAACGGCCGCGTCTACGTCGCCAGCCCCGTGTTCGACGGCGCCACCGTCGAGGACGTCGACAGCGCGCTCGTGAAGTGGCAGGACGCCCACGAGGGGCGCATCCGCATGGACATCGACAAGTCCCGCCGCGTGGGCGAGCAGGCGTCCGGGAAGATGACCCTCTTCAACGGGCGCACGGGCGAGCCGTTCGAGGAACAGGTGACCGTGGGGTACATGTACATCCTCAAGCTCCTGCACCTCGTCGACGACAAGATCCACGCCCGCTCCACCGGGCCCTACTCGCTCGTCACGCAGCAGCCGCTGGGCGGCAAGGCCCAGTTCGGCGGCCAGCGCTTCGGCGAGATGGAGGTGTGGGCGCTCGAGGCGTTCGGAGCCGCCTACACGCTCCAGGAGATGCTCACGATCAAGTCCGACGACACCGTCGGGCGCGTCAAGGCGTACGAGGCGATCGTCAAGGGCGAGAACATCGCCGAGCCGTCGATCCCGGAGTCGTTCAAGGTGCTGCTCAAGGAGATGCAGTCGCTGGCGCTCGACGTCAACGTGGTGTCCGAGGAAGGGCAGCGTGCCGAGATGCGCGACGAGGACGACGACCTGCTGCGCGCCGCCGAGGAGCTCGGCATCGACCTCTCGGGCGTGCGCGCGATCGCCGGCGAGTCCAACGACGAGGAGCTCGAGGGCTCCGACGACACGGATGCAGCCGCGAAGGACGGCGACGACGAGAAGGAGGTCGAGATGGACGACCTGCTCGAGGGCGCCGAGGACATAAACCTCGAGGACCTGGACAGCGAGGTGTCCGCCGAGTAGTGGCCGCCGTCCTGACCGTCAGCCACCAACCCCCGACAGCCTCCGGCCGGGCCCCGGCCGGAGGGCCAACGACATCGACGTACCCGAGCAGCCGGCTCTTCCGGAGCAGCTCGCCAGCCCCACTTATCACGCCGCACACCCACAGCCAGAAGGGCACCACAAGTGATCGACATCAACAACTTCGACGCCATCGAGATCTCCCTGGCCTCCTCCAAGCAGATCCGCAGCTGGAGCTCGGGAGAGGTGACCAAGCCGGAGACGATCAACTACCGCACGCTGAAGCCCGAGAAGGACGGGCTCTTCTGCGAGCGCATCTTCGGTCCAACCAAGGACTGGGAGTGCTACTGCGGCAAGTACAAGCGGGTCCGCTACAAGGGCATCGTGTGCGAGCGCTGCGGTGTCGAGGTGACGCGCTCGAAGGTGCGCCGCGAGCGCATGGGCCACGTCGACCTGGCGGCCCCCGTGAGCCACATCTGGTTCTTCAAGGGCGTGCCCAGCAGGATCGGCTACCTGCTCGACATGGCGCCGAAGGAACTCGAGAAGGTCCTGTACTTCGCGGCCTCGATCGTCACGTGGGTGGACGAGGAGGCGCGCGCCAAGGACGTCGACTCGCTCGAGAAGGAGGTCAACAAGGTTCTCGACTCCTACGCCGCCGAGCGCGAGGAGCGCGTGCTCGAGCTGCGCGAGTCGCTGGCGCGCCGCGAGAAGTACCTGCAGAACGGCAAACAGACCAACTTCAACGACGAAGACCACCTCTGGGCGGACTCGCTCGACCTCAACATCTCGAAAGTCTCCGACGAGGAGCGCGAGAAGCAGAGCAAGGAACTCGGCAAGGCCTTCGAGGCCGACATCGCCGACACCGAAGCCTACATCGAGGACGCAGCCGAGCGGATGCGCAACGTGTGGGAGCTCTTCAAGACGATGGAGCCCAAGCAGATCGAGCACGACGAGTCGACGTTCCGCGAGCTCAAGGAGCGCTTCGGCTCGCCCTACGGCTTCGGCGAGTACTTCCGCGGCGGCATGGGCGCCGAGGCGATCCGCGACCTGCTCCAGCAGGTCGACCTCGACGCCGAAAGGCAGGAGCTCGAGGATCAGGTGAAGACGGGCAAAGGCCAGAAGCAGGCCCGTGCGGTGAAGCGGCTGAAGGTCGTCTCCGCGTTCATCCAGTCGGGCAACAGACCGGACATGATGGTGCTCGACGCCGTGCCCGTGATCCCGCCCGAGCTGCGCCCGATGGTGCAGCTCGACGGCGGCCGCTTCGCGACGTCGGACCTCAACGACCTCTACCGCCGCGTCATCAACCGCAACAACCGCCTCAAGCGGCTGCTCGACCTCGGCGCGCCCGAGATCATCGTCAACAACGAGAAGCGCATGCTCCAGGAGGCCGTCGACGCGCTGTTCGACAACGGCCGCCGCGGACGCCCCGTCACCGGGCCGGGCAACCGCCCGCTGAAGTCGCTCTCGGACATGCTCAAGGGCAAGCAGGGGCGCTTCCGCCAGAACCTGCTCGGCAAGCGCGTCGACTACTCCGGGCGCTCGGTGATCGTCGCCGGCCCGTACCTGAAGCTGCACCAGTGCGGGCTGCCGAAGATCATGGCGCTCGAGCTGTTCAAGCCGTTCATCATGGCGCGGCTCGTCGAGCGCAAGTCGGCGCAGAACATCAAGGCCGCCAAGAAGATGGTGGACTCGATGATCGCCGAGGTGTGGGACGTGCTCGAGGAGGTCATCCACGAGCACCCGGTCCTGCTCAACCGCGCCCCCACGCTGCACCGGCTCGGCATCCAGGCGTTCGAGCCGCTGCTCGTCGAGGGCAAGGCGATCCAGGTCCACCCGCTCGTCTGCCACGCCTTCAACGCCGACTTCGACGGCGACCAGATGGCTGTGCACCTGCCGCTCTCCGCGGAGGCGCAGGCGGAGGCGCGGATCCTGATGCTCTCCTCGAACAACATCCTCAGCCCCGCCCACGGCGCGCCGCTGGCGACGCCCACCCAGGACATGATCCTGGGTGCCTACTACCTGACCTACGGCCCCGAGGCGGACGAGCTCGTGGGGATCGACCGCGCGACGTACGAGCCGCGGCCGCACGTGTTCAGGACCGCCCAGGAGGCCGAACTCTCATACGAGGCGGGCGTCGTGAAGCTGCACGACCTCGCCGAGTTCCGCCCCTACGGGCGCGAGGGCGGCCACGTGCTCACGACGATCGGGCGGATCATCTACAACGACCGCATCGAGCGGGCGCTCGCGCAGGCGCTGGGCGACGACTTCGACGCCTCGAAGTACAGCTTCGTCAACCAGTCGATGAAGAAGCGCGACACCACCCGCCTGATCGACCTGCTCGTGCAGAGCTACGGCGCCACCACGATCTCGCTCGTGCTCGACGCGTTCAAGGACCTCGGGTTCAAGTACGCCACGCAGGCGGGGATCACGATCTCCAAGAACGACGTCGTGGTTCCGCCGGAGAAGCAGGACATCCTCGACCGCTACGAAAAGCTCGTGGGCGACATCACCGGCCAGTACGAGGACGGGCTGATCACCCAGGAGGAGCGCCACGAGGCGGTCGTCGAGCAGTGGAACGCCGCCACCGACGAGGTGGCGGACGCGATGATCGACAACCTCGACGAGCTCAACCCCATCTTCATGATGGCCAACTCCGGTGCGCGAGGCTCGTTCAAGCAGATCCGCCAGCTCGCCGGCATGCGCGGGCTGATGGCGAACCCGAAGGGTGAAATCATCGAGCGCCCGATCAAGGCCAACTTCATGGAGGGCCTGTCGGTGCTCGAGTACTTCATCTCCACCCACGGAGCCCGAAAGGGGCTCGCCGACACCGCCCTGCGCACCGCCGACTCGGGCTACCTCACACGGCGCCTGGTGGACGTCGCCCAGGACGTGATCATCCGCGAAGCCGACTGCGGCACCGAGGACTACATCGAGCTCGCCGTGTTCAAGGGCGACGGCGAGCCCAACGAAGGCCTCGTCGGGCGGATCGCGGCGCTGCCGATCAAGACCAAGCGCAGCCGCATGCTCGCCGAGCAGGGCACCGAAATCGGCCGCGGCGAGCTGGCGGACATCGCGCAGGCGTTCCACGACGACCACGCGAAGGGCGCCAACGTGACCGTGCCGGTGCGCTCGGTGCTCAAGTGCGAGGCGCCGAGCGGCGTTTGCCAGGCGTGCTACGGCCGCGCGATGGCGACGGGCACGCTCGCGCAGATCGGCGACGCCGTGGGCATCGTCGCGGCGCAGTCGATCGGCGAGCCGGGCACGCAGCTGACGATGCGCACGTTCCACACCGGAGGCGTCGCCGGCGCCGACATCACGCACGGCCTGCCGCGCGTGGTGGAGCTGTTCGAGGCGCGGCGGCCCAAGGGCCTCGCGAAGATCGCCGAGCAGGACGGAGCGGTGTCGATCGAGGAGACCGACAAGGCGCTCAACGTGGTGATCACCGACAGCGCCGGCGAGGAGCACCGCCACGCGTTCCCGCGCCGCACGCGCCTGTTCGTCACGCAGGGCGAGAAGATCAAGGCCGGCACGCAGCTCAACGAGGGGTCGGTGTACCCGCACGAGCTGCTCGCCATCCGCGGCCGCACCGAGACCGAGCAGTACCTCGTCAAGGAGGTGCAGGAGGTCTACAAGTCGCAGGGCGTGGACATCAACGACAAGCACATCGAGCTGATCGTGCGCCAGATGCTCAAGAAGGTGCGGATCGAGCAGAAGGGCGACACCGACTACCTGCCGGGTCAGTTCGTCGACCGCTTCGAGTTCGCCAAGGTGAACGACGCGGTGCGCGAGCAGGGCGGCGAGCAGGCGCAGTTCGAGGACATCATCCTCGGCATCACGAAGGCGTCGCTGAACACCGACTCGTTCCTCTCGGCGGCGTCCTTCCAGGAGACCACGAAGGTGCTCACCGATGCGGCGCTCGAAGGCAAGATCGACCGGCTGAACGGGCTCAAGGAGAACGTCATCATCGGCAAGCTGATCCCGGCTGCCACCGGGCTGAAGCGCTACCGGCGGATCGAGATCGAGCCCGCCGAGCCGCTCCCGCGGGCGATCGACGACGTGGGGCTGCTCGACCAGGACGAGATCGCCGCGGAGCTCGGGCTCGCCGGCGGCGACGCCTTCAACGGCGGCTACGGCCAGGAGTTCGACGCCGACCTCGCCTCGCTCGAGAAGATCGGCGCGGGCGGCACCGACCCCGGGTTCGCCGAGGAGCTCGCCGAGCTCGAGATCCCGGAGGACCCCGCCGAGGAGGAGTAGACCTGCCGGGCGGCGGCGGGGGCCCAGTGCTCCCGCCGCGGTCCAGCGATTGAAGGCGCCCCGTCCCGGGAACCCGCGAGGGGGTGGCCACCCGTGCGCGTCGGCGATGAGCGGATTCTCACTGCGCGGCGCTCGCGCCTTTGCGCCGTGCGTGCTGTTGTAGTCGCTGATGAGCGAGCGAGCCCTCACTCGCCGGTCGCTGCTCGCGGGGGGCGCAGGGGTGGCCCTCGGGGGGCTGTTGCGCCCCCATGCCGCGCTCGCGGCGCTCGGCGCTCCGGCGCCCCCGAGGCTCGGCGCCCGCGACGTGGGCGAGGTGGGGCCGCTCGCGAGGACGCTCGTGCTCGCTCGGCCCGCCGACCTCGTCGGCGTCGACTGGACCGCCCCCGCCGGGGCGCAGCCGATGCTCCGCTTCCGCGCCCCCGGCGGCGGCTGGAGCCCGTGGCTTCCCGCGGGCAGCCATGGCCACGGCCCGGAACGGCCTGTCGGCGAGCGCGTCGTCGGCGAGCCGGTGTGGACGGGGGGCACGAACGAGGTGCAGGTCCGCTCCGCGCGGAGCCTCGTGGGAGCCCGACTTCATCTCGTCGACGTGAGCGAGGGGATCGGGGCGCGCGTCCTGCACGGGGGAGCCGCCGGGGCGCTCGCCGCAGCCCAGCCGCTCCCGCTCGCAGCGCCCCGCCTCGCCGCGGGCGCCGGTCAGCCGCCGATCATCGCCAGGCGCGCTTGGGCGCGCGGCGCCTCGCCGCCGAGGGTCGCCCCCGCATACGGCGCGGTGCGGATGGGGTTCGTCCACCACACCGAGAACGCGAACGGCTACCGCCGGGGGGAAGTGCCCGCGATGCTGCGCGCGATCTACGCCTTCCACCGCTTCGTCAACGGCTGGGACGACATCGGCTACAACTTCGTCGTCGACCTCTACGGTCGCATCTTCGAGGCGCGCGCCGGCGGGATCGACGAGCCGGTGACGGGGGCCCAGGCGGGCGGCTACAACTACGTCTCCACGGGTATCGCGGTACTCGGGTCGTTCAGCAGCGTCGCCGCCTCGCCGTCGGCGCTCGCGGCGCTCGAGAGCCTGCTCGCGTGGAAGCTCACGCTCCACGGCGTGCCCGCGATCGGCAGGGTGCCCGTCAAGGTGAACCCCGCGGGCGCCGGCTACAGCCGCTTCCCCGCGAACGCCATCGTGTCGCTGCCGCGGATCGCGGGGCACCGCGACGCCGACTCCACCGAATGCCCCGGGGATCGCCTCTACCGCGGGCTCCCCGCCGCGCGCGGGCGGGTGCGTGCGCGGGCGGGGCGCCCGAGCAGGCTCACGCTCGCGCTCGCCCCGCCGGCCGAAGTCCCGCCGCCGGCCCCCGGCGCCCCCGCATCGAGTCCTCCCGGGGCGAGCGCTCCCGCCCCCGTCACGGCTCCGCCCGCGCAGTCGCCCGCGGGCACGCTCGCGTTCCTCGACGGCACGCCGATCGCGGGCGCAACCGTGCTCGTGCAGGCGCGCACGGTGAGCGCAAAGGGCGAAGTGGTGATCGAGCAGACGCTCGCGCAGGCCGTCACCGGCGCGCACGGGGAATGGAGCGCCCCGGGCGCCTATGTCCCCGCCGCCTCCGGTCCGATCGCGCTGCGGGCGCTCTGCGCGGCGGTACCGGGAGGCTCCGGCGCCACCGTCTCCGAACCGCTGCAGGTGGCGGCAGCGGTGCCGGTCAGCTCCGCGCCAGGCCCAGCGCCCAGCGCTCCAGCAGCTCCGCCTGCGGGCGGGTGAGCCCGAGCTCCGGTGCCGTCTTCACGAGCAGCGTCGGCGCCTCGCGGCGCGCCGCCCACCCGCGGCAGTCGCCGTCGAGCGCGTCGTCCACCCAGGCGAGCGGGCGCGTCCCCGCATATGTGTCGATCGCCTCGAGCTTCCAGTGCGCGAGCGAGTGGTTGCTGCGCGCCCCCACCGCGCGCGCGAAACGCAGGTGGGGCAGGCCGGAGGGCACGCCCAACAGGTGGGGGAGATGTTCGTCGGCGCGCTCTTCCCAGCCGCTCGCCCACACGAGCTCGTACAGGTCTGCGAGCGCAAGCAGGTGAGCGGCGGCGGTAGCCGAAAGGAAGTGCGGTATGCCCTCGATCGAGTGGAAAGACCCCTCTACGTCCCCCTCCGGCGGCAGCCCCGCGCCGCCGAACAGGGAGATCACGCCGTCCACGTCGATCAGCAGGATCGGCCGCTCGACGGCCTCCCCGTGGTTCCCCAGACGGTATTTAGCTTGCATACAGGTTGGACCAGGTACCCTTCCGGGGACGGTTGATCCGCCTAGGTTGCTCTCGCGGAGTAAAGCAGCGTGTGACCTCCGTCGATGGATCTCCCCGTCGAACCCTCCCCCGCTATGACATTGGATCTCGGCATACTGCTCGCGCTCGCCTGCGCCTTCGTGGCGAACCTGGCGTTCTTCCTCAAGTACCGCGGCGCAAACGAGGTGGCGAAGGTGCAGGTGCTGCACCCGTGGCGCTCGGCGCGCGCGTTGTACTCCTCCAAATGGTTCACGCTGGGCATGCTCGCCGCCATCGGCAGCTGGGGCCTGCACGTCGGCGCGCTCACGCTCGCCCCGATGTCGGTGGTGCAGGTGTCGCTCGCCGCCGGCGTCGTGTTCATCGCCGTGATGGCGGACAAGTTGTTCGGCATCAGCGTCGGCCGGCGCCAGTGGATGGGCCTGTTCCTCACCGCCGCCGGCCTCGTGCTGCTCGCCGCCACCTTCCCCGCCATGCACGGCGCCCACTCGCACTTCTCGAGCGCCGCCATGATCTCCTTCGAGGCCGGCCTGTTCGGGCTCGGCGGCCTGCTCATCATGGGGCCGCGCATCGGCGGTCCGGTTGAGCATCACGGCGTGATGCTCGCCGCCGCCGCCGGCATCCTCTTCGGCGTCTCCGACACCTCCATCAAGGCCCTCACGGGCATCACCGGCGCCCACGGCCTCGTCGGCCTCGCCCTCAGCCCGTGGCTCGCCGTGGCGGTGCTCGCCTCGATCGTCGCCTTCTACGCCTCCGCCCGCGCCCTCCAGGACGGCGACGCCGTGCCCGTCATCGCGGTCACCGGCACCGCCGCCAACATCGCCGGCGTGGCGGGCGGCATCATCGTGTTCGGCGACCCGCTCGCGGGCAGCCCCTCCGGGGTCGTCGTGCAGGCGCTCGCCTTCGTGCTCGTGATCGTCGCCTCGGCGATGCTGCCCGTGCCGCTCAGCTCCCAGGGCACCCCCGCCACCGCGCGGGCCTAGCACCGGCACGCGCCCGCCCGCAGCTAGCCCGTCCGCCACCGCTCGGACGGCCCAGCGCTGCTGCTAGCATTCCCCGCCGATGCCGACCACCTCGCAGCTCGTGCGCAAGGGGCGCGTGGCGCCCAAGAAGAAGCTCGCCACTCCGGGCCTGAAGTCCGGCAAGGGGCGCAAGAAGAAGGTCGCTGCCCCGCAGCGCCGCGGCGTCTGCACGAGGGTCTACACGACCACCCCGAAGAAGCCTAACTCCGCGCTGCGCAAGGTGGCACGCGTGCGCATCTCGGGCTCGATCGAGGTCACCGCCTACATCCCCGGCGAGGGCCACAACCTCCAGGAGCACTCCGTCGTGCTCGTCCGCGGCGGCCGCGTCAAGGACCTCCCCGGCGTGCGCTACAAGGTCGTGCGGGGAACGCTCGACGCCGCCGGCGTCAGCGACCGCAAGAAGGCGCGCTCGCAGTACGGCGTGAAGAAGAGGTAGCAGGTGCCACGCCGTGCAGCCGCCCAGATCCGCCCGGTCGAGGCGGATCCCATCCACCGCTCGAAGCTGGTCCAGCAGGTGATCAACAAGGTCATGCTCGACGGCAAGAAGTCAACCGCCGAGCGGATCGTCTACGACGCGCTCGCGATCCTCGCCGAGCGCAGCGACAAAGACCCCGTCGAGACGCTCGAGACGTCCATCAAGACGCTCACGCCGACGCTCGAGGTCAAATCCCGCCGCGTCGGGGGCGCCACCTACCAGGTCCCCGTCGAGGTCGCGCCGAGGCGCGCGCGCACGCTCGCCGTGCGCTGGCTGGTGGAGTTCGCGCGCCAGCGCCGCGAGAAGACGATGGCCCAGCGCCTCGCCAACGAGCTGATGGACGCGCAGTCCCAGCAGGGCGGTGCGTACAAGCGCAAGGACGACATCTACCGCATGGCGCAGGCCAACAAGGCCTTCGCGCACTACCGCTGGTAGCGCTCGCGCACTCGACGCGGGCGAAGCCGCCAGCCGGGGTCGCGGGTCGCGGCTCGCGCCGTCTGAGAGGAGCAGCGAGATGGACGCTTCGAAGGTCGGCACGGTGATCGCGGAGCAGCTCGAGGCGATCGAACAGGACTACGGCCACAGCGACGAGCACGAAATCGGCGCGGTCATAACGATCGTCGAGATAACGGGGCCGACTGGCTCGGAACTGCGCATCCGCCACAACCTCGAAAACCAGCCCTACCGGCTGGTGGGCTTCATGCGCGTCGCCGAGGAGTACGCGCTGGCCGCCTTCCGCACCGGCGAGGAGTAGCGGCAGGATGCGGAGCCGGGCGGCCCCACGTTCGCCCACCCGGGAGAGCGTCGAGCTGATCCGCCGCTGCGCCCGCGAGATCAGCCCGGATGAAGGCCTGGAAGGGTGGTATAGAACCTACGCGGCGGGTCAGACCGGGCGGCTCGCGCTCGACGTCGACATCGTCAAGCGCTTCGTGGAGCCGGGCTCGGCGATCGTCGAGGTAGGTGCGCTGCCGCTGCTGCTGACGCTGGCGCTGGCCACCGAGGGCTTCGAGGTGGTCGGCGTGGACATCGATCCCTCCCGCTTCAGCGCTGCGATCAGCGAGCACGGTCTGCGGGTCGAGCGTTGCGACATCGAGACCGAGCCGCTCCCGTTCGCGAGCGCCTCCGCCGATGCGCTCCTGTTCAACGAGCTGCTCGAGCACCTGCGGATCAACCCGGTGTTCGCGCTCGAGGAGGCCCACCGCGTGCTGCGGCCGGGCGGCCTGCTGCTGCTGTCCACGCCGAACCTGCGATCGCTCAACGGCCTCTGGAACCTGCTCGTCCACAGCCGCAGCTATGCGCTCAAAGGGGACATCTACGACGAGTACCAGAACCTCGCCAAGGTGGGGCACATGGGCCACGTCAGGGAGTACGCCCCCGGTGACGTCTGCCAGCTGCTCGCGCGGATCGGCTTCGCCCCGGAGGCGCTGCTGTTCCGCGGGCGACAACCGCACGCCGCGGCCGAGCTGCTGTGCCGGCTGAGACCCGGACTGCGGCGCTTCGTGACCTACGCGGCGCGGGCGGTCTGAGCCGCCGCGGGGCGGGCGTCAAGATGCGGTCCGCCGTGTGGCGGGCGGGGACGACGGTTCGGCCGGACCCCTTGCAAATGAATAGTTTGGTACCTAACATTTCGGTACCGAATGTCTTCTGCGAACGCGACAGCGGCGGCAGGGCGGGTGAAGATCGAGCGCCACGTATGGGTGATCTCGGGGGTCGTGATCCTCGGGATGATCATGTCGATCCTCGACACGACGATCGTCAACGTCGCGCTGGACACGCTCAGCAAGGAACTGCACAGCTCGATCTCGCAGGTCCAGTGGGTCGTGACGGGCTACCTGCTGGCGCTGGCGGCGGTGATGCCGGTGACGGGCTGGATGGCGCGCCGCTTCGGCGCCAAGCGGGTCTATCTCGTCTCGCTGGTGCTGTTCACGCTCGGATCGGTCGCCTGCGGGCTCTCGAACACGCTGGTCGCGCTCGTCGTCTTCCGCGTGCTCCAGGGCATCGGCGGGGGCATGATCATGCCGCTCGCACAGCTGATCATGGCCCAGGTCGCCGGGCCGCAGCGGATGGGGCGGGTGATGGGCGTCGTCTCGATGCCGGCGATGCTCGCCCCGATCCTCGGCCCCGTGATCGGCGGTGTGATCCTGCAGAACCTCCACTGGTCGTGGATCTTCTTCGTCAACATCCCGATCGGCGCGCTGGCGATGTACCTCGGCTGGCGGATGCTCCCCGACACCGACTCCGGCGAGGCCGGTCCGCTCGACAGGCTCGGGCTGGCGCTGCTGCCCGCCGGCGGCGCGCTCACGATCTTCGGGATCAGCAAACTCGGCTCCGGTGCGCCGCTCGGCTCGACCGAAGTGCTGGTGCCGCTGATCGCCGGGCTCGCCCTGAGCGCGGTCTTCTGCATCCACGCGCTGCGGATCCCGCGCCCGCTGCTCGACATCCGCCTGTACTCGAACAGGGTCTTCGCCGGGGCGTCGTTCACGACCTTCGGGCTCGGCGCCGCGCTGTTCGGCGCGATGATCCTCGTGCCGCTCTACTACCAGACCGTTCGCCACCTCAGCGTCATCGACACCGGCCTGCTCAACGGACCTCAGGGCCTGGGCGCGCTGATCGCGATGCCGATCGCCGGCCGGCTGACCGAGCGCTACGGCGGGGGGCGGATCGCGATCGTCGGCGTCTCGCTGCTCGCGCTCAGCACGATCCCGCTCGCCTTCGTCACGGACAGCACCTCCTACGTCGCGATCTCGATCGTCCTGTTCGTACGCGGGATCAGCATCGGGCTCGGATTCATGCCGGCGATGACGGCGGCCTTTGCCGCAATGCGCCCGGAGCAGCTCTCCGACGCCACCCCCCAGATCAACGTCGTTATGCGTCTCGGCAGCGCCGTCGGCGTGGCGATCCTCGCCGTGGTCTTGCAGCGCGGCTCGGCAGACGCCCACACGACCGCCCAGCTCGCCGAAGCCTTCGCGCACACCTACTGGTGGGCGTTCGGGATCGCGCTGCTGTCCCTGCTGCCGTGCCTGATGCTGCTGAAAGCCGAGCGCCCAGCCGACACCGAGGCCGTGGCGCGGGACGAGGACACCGAGTCGCTGCTGCGCCACGAGAGCGCGATCGAGGCGGGGATCTAGCGATGGCGGCGACGGACAGATCGCGGCGGAACGGGATGGTCGAGGCGCAGACCGGCGCTCCTGCGGGCGTCGATCCGGCCCCCGAGCTGACGGAGCTCGGGCTCGCGTTCAGGCATCTGTACCGGGCGGTCAGCCGCATGCGCGGCCGCGACACGCATCTCGCCGGCAGCGAGATCAGCCACGCGCAGTTCGAGCTCCTGATCGAGCTCGACGACCGCGGCGAGATGTCAGCCGGCGAGCTCGCTC